>NZ_JAGGPB010000020.1 GCF_018614055.1 Streptomyces sp. ISL-98 | reverse complement strand
CATCTGCGAAATCAAGGACTGACGTCCGGCTGTACGTGCGTACGTGACGGAGGGCCCCGCCGGAGTACCGGCGGGGCCCTCCGTTTGCGCAATGGCATCCTGGAGTCAGAGCCGGTACGAGAAGGGCGGCGCGATGGCGACCAGCAGCAGTGCACAGACGCCGACGGCGGCGTCGACGCCTTCGGCACGGCCCATGCGCGCCGACGCACGCCGCAACTACGAGCGGGTGCTTGCCGAGGCCCGTATCGCCTTCGCGGAGCACGGCACCGACGCCTCGCTCGAAGATGTCGCACGCCGCGCCGGGGTGGGCATCGGCACCCTCTACCGGCACTTCCCCAACCGGCACGCGCTGATGAGCGCGGTCTTCCAGGGTGCGGTGGACGAGCTGCTGGCTCATTCACGTGCGCTGGCCGATGCCGATGCGCCCTGTGGGGCGCTCGTGACGTGGCTGCGCGACATCATCACTCATGCGGGTGAGTACCGGGGGCTCGCTCGTGAGCTCATGTCGGCCTCGCGCGACGAGAGTTCGGCGCTGGCTCGGTGCAGTACGCCGATGAGGGAGGCCGGCGAGCGGTTGCTCGTACGGGCTCAGAAGAGCGGCGCGGTCAGGCCCGACGTTTCCATCGGGGACCTGATGCAGCTGACCAATGCCATCGCGCTGGCTGCCGAACAGGCGCCCGACGATCCGGAGTTGGCCGACCGGCTGCTGACGCTGACCCTGAAGGGCCTGCGGGCGGAGAAGTAAGCATTCAGCGGCGGCGCAGATCGGCGACGCGCGCCCGCTCGCGCTCGGCGGGTCCCGCCTGCTGCTCCGCGAGGGCTCCGGCGCTGCGCAGTTGCGCACCGGTCCCGGGGCCGCCCGGGTGCGTACGGCGCTGGCCGGGAAGCGGCATGTCCCGGCGGGACTGCCGTCCGGTCGGGACGCCGTCACCCCCCGGTCCCGTCGCCCCTGCTCCTGGTCCGGCGACGGCGATCTGCACTCCCTGGTCTGCCAGGGCCTGCAGTTCGGTGGCGGCACGGTCGTCGTGCTGCGGCGGCTCGTCGGTGACGAGGCGCGTGATCACGTCCGTCGGCACCGTCTGGAACATGGTGTCGGTGCCGAGCTTCGTGTGGTCGGCGAGGACCACCACTTCTGCGGCGGCCTGCACCAGCGCCCTGTCGACGCTCGCCGACAGCATGTTGGAGGTGGAAAGCCCGCGCTCCGCGGTCAGTCCGCTTCCGGAGAGGAAGGCCCGGGAGACGCGCAGACCCTGTAGGGACTGCTCCGCCCCGCTGCCGACCAGCGCATAATTCGAGCCACGCAGCGTGCCGCCGGTCATGACGACTTCGACGCGGTTGGCGTGGGCCAACGCCTGGGCCACCAGCAGGGAGTTGGTGACGACGGTCAGCCCGGGGACCCGGGCAAGCCGTCTTGCCAGCTCCTGCGTCGTTGTCCCGGCGCCGACGACGATGGCTTCGCCCTCTTCGACGAGTCCCGCGGCGAGGTCGGCGATGGCCGTCTTCTCCGCGGTCGCGAGATGGGATTTCTGCGGAAAGCCGGACTCCCGCGTAAAACCGCCCGGCAATACCGCACCGCCATGCCGGCGGTCTAGGAGTCCTTCGGCCTCGAGCGCCCGCACGTCCCGCCGTACGGTCACTTCGGAGGTCTGGACGACGCGGGCGAGCTCACGGAGCGAAACTGCCCCGTTGGCACGCACCATTTCGAGGATCAATTGGCGACGTTCTGCAGCGAACACGAAACTGACAGTAACCTGAGCGGCCGATAGTTCTCAGCAGTTTGCGCCGAAAAACAGAAATTGTTCGCACGGCGAGCCGGGAAGTGATATAGGCGGCACGCGCCGGGTGTCTGCCGTGCAACTACGGTCCGGCCGCGAGGCCGTTACGCCTCGCCCGACGTCTTCCTGGTGTGCAGCTGGCGCGCGACCTCGGCGATCGAACCCGACAGGGACGGGTACACCGTGAACGCGTTCGCGATCTGTTCCACGGTCAGATTGTTGTCGACCGCGATCGAAATCGGATGGATCAGCTCACTCGCGCGCGGGGCGACGACACAGCCGCCGACCACGATGCCCGTACCCGGACGGCAGAAGATCTTGACGAAGCCGTCGCGGATGCCCTGCATCTTGGCGCGCGGGTTGCGCAGCAGCGGCAGCTTCACCGAGCGTGCCTCGATCTTGCCCGCGTCCACGTCGGCCTGGGTGTAGCCGACCGTCGCGATCTCGGGGTCGGTGAAGACGTTCGACGAGACGGTCTTGAGATTCAGCGGAGTCACCGCGTCGCCGAGGAAGTGGTACATCGCGATGCGGCCCTGCATGGCCGCGACCGACGCGAGCGCGAACACGCCGGTGACGTCACCCGCCGCATACACGCCGGGCGCGCTGGTGCGGGAGACCCGGTCGGTCCAGATGTGACCCGAGTCCTTCAGCCGGACCCCGGCCTCCTCCAGGCCCATGCCCGCGGAGTTCGGGATGGCGCCGACGGCCATCAGGCAGTGCGTACCGGAGATGACACGCCCGTCGGACAGCGTCACTTCCACCCGGTCGCCGACGCGCTTGGCGGACTCGGCGCGCGAGCGGGCCATGACGTTCATGCCGCGGCGCCGGAAGACGTCCTCCAGCACGGCGGCGGCGTCCGGGTCCTCGCCCGGCAGCACGCGGTCGCGGGAGGAGACGAGGGTGACGCGTGAGCCGAGGGCCTGGTACGCGCCGGCGAACTCGGCGCCGGTCACGCCGGAGCCGACCACGATGAGCTCCTCGGGGAGCTCGTCCAGGTCGTACACCTGCGTCCAGTTGAGGATCCGCTCGCCGTCGGGGAGCGCGTCGGGGATCTCGCGCGGGTGGCCGCCGGTCGCGATCAGTACGGAGTCGGCGGTGAGGCGCTCCTCGTTGCCGTCCGCGTACGACACGACGACGGTGCGCGAGCCGTCGGCGCCCTGCTGGCCCTCGAGGCGGCCGCGGCCGCGCAGGACGCGGGCGCCCGCCCGGGTGACGGACGCGGTGATGTCGTGGGACTGCGCGACGGCGAGGCGCTTCACCCGTCGGTTGACCTTGCCCAGGTCGACGCCGACCACGCGGGCCGCCTGCTCGATGTGGGGGGTGTCGTCGGCGACGATGATGCCCAACTCCTCGTACGAAGAGTCGAAGGTCGTCATCACTTCGGCCGTGGCGATCAGAGTCTTCGACGGCACGCAGTCGGTGAGCACCGACGCCCCGCCCAGACCGTCGCTGTCGACGACGGTCACCTCCGCGCCGAGCTGGGCGCCCACAAGGGCTGCCTCATAACCGCCGGGTCCGCCACCGATGATCACGATCCGGGTCACGAAAAAGTCCGCCTCGCATTGTCAATCCCGGCCCGCCTGCCCGCTCGGCCGGGGATCCGGGGATCGCCCGGGGGGAATGCAGTACGTACTTCATTGTCCCGCATGCTTCAAGATGCTTCGCCCCGGGGCCCTCCATCCGGCCGTGACCTCTTGAGGCCCCGTCGCACGGACCCCTCCCGTACCCTCGACCTCATGTCGCTCTACGCCGCGTACGCCGGCAACCTCGACGCGCGGCTGATGACGCGCCGCGCCCCGCACTCACCGCTGCGCGGCACCGGCTGGCTCAACGGCTGGCGGCTGACCTTCGGCGGCGAGTCGATGGGCTGGGAGGGCGCGCTCGCCACGATCGTGGAAGCCCCGCGTTCGCAGGTGTTCGTCGCGCTCTACGACATCGCTCCCATGGATGAGGACTCCATGGACCGCTGGGAAGGTGTCGGACTCGACATCTACCGCCGGATGCGGGTGCGGGTGCACACGCTGGAGGGCGAGGAGCCGGCCTGGGTGTACGTGCTGAACGGTTACGAGGGCGGGCTGCCCTCGGCCCGGTACCTGGGCGAAATCGCCGATGCGGCGGAGTCGGCGGGCGCGCCGCACGACTATGTGATGGAACTCCGCAAGCGCCCCTGCTGACCTGTCCGGACCATTCTGACCTCGGCCTTTCGGGGTATTCGTTCGATCCGCCAAGGCAACAATCAGAACACCGTAAGCAGTGACATCTACGCGCGTAGGGCAGGAGCGGTTACCCTCGTCGGCGTGAACGCATCTGTTACCCCTGCCCCCGCCGACGGCTTCGCCGACCCCCACGCGGCTGCCGACGCCGCCGCCGCCCGCCTGCGCGAGCTGACCGGCGCCGAGACCCACGACGTCGCCCTCGTAATGGGGTCGGGCTGGGTGCCCGCCGCCGAGGCGCTTGGCGCGCCCGAGCACGAGTTCGCCGTCACCGAGCTGCCCGGCTTCCCGCCGCCCGCGGTCGCGGGCCACGCCGGTACGGTCCGCTCGTACAAGATCGGCGACAAGCGCGCCCTGGTCTTCCTCGGCCGTACGCACTACTACGAGGGCCGCGGTGTCGCCGCCGTCGCGCACGGCGTACGCACCGCTGTCGCCGCCGGCTGCAAGACCATCGTCCTCACGAACGGCTGCGGCGGCCTGCGTCCCGGCATGCGCCCCGGCCAGCCGGTCCTGATCAGCGACCACCTCAACCTGACGGCCACGTCGCCGATCATCGGCGCGAACTTCGTCGACCTGACGGACCTGTACTCGCCGCGTCTGCGCGCCCTGTGCAAGGAGGTCGACGCCAGCCTGGAGGAGGGCGTCTACGTCCAGTTCCCCGGCCCGCACTACGAGACGCCGGCCGAGATCAACATGGTCCGTGCCATGGGCGGCGACCTCGTCGGCATGTCGACGGTCCTGGAGGCCATCGCCGCACGCGAGGCGGGTGCGGAGGTGCTCGGCATCTCCCTGGTCACCAACCTGGCCGCGGGCCTGACGGGCGAACCGCTCAACCACGAGGAAGTCCTCCAGGCCGGCCGCGACTCGGCCGCCCGCATGGGCGAACTCCTGGCTCAGGTCCTGCGCCGCATCTGACGAAGCCCGGGCGGAGCTTTTCCACACCCCGCCCCTTCCCAAGTGCTCCAACGCCGGACGGGCTGAAATACCAGCCCCTCCGGCGTTTGAGGAGCGGGGTCTGGGGCGGAGCCTCAGTTCGGGAAGGGGCAGGTTGCGCCGCAGGCACCGGTGCGGTGCCGACCGGGTACGGGGTAGTAACCCCGGAATATGGGCGGGCGGGTGGGAAAGCCCGCCGCTAGGCGAATCTGATCGCACCCACACGAGAGGTGGACCACATCGTGCAGCAGGAGCAGGACCTGGTCGCACGGGCGCAGGCCTGGCTGGCCGAGGACCCGGACAGCGAGACCCGGGACGAGCTCGGCAAGCTCATCGACGCCGGAGACCTGGACGAGCTCGCCGCGCGCTTCGCCGGCACCCTCCAGTTCGGCACGGCAGGCCTCCGGGGCGAACTCGGCGCCGGCCCGATGCGCATGAACCGCGCCGTCGTCATAAGGGCCGCCGCCGGCCTCGCCGCGTACCTGAGGGCGAAGGGCCAGGAGGGCGGCCTCGTCGTCATCGGCTACGACGCCCGCCACAAGAGCGCCGACTTCGCCCGCGACACCGCCGCCGTCATGACCGGCGCGGGGCTGCGCGCAGCCCTCCTGCCCCGCCCGCTGCCCACTCCCGTCCTGGCCTTCGCCATACGGCATCTGGGAGCCGTCGCCGGCGTCGAGGTCACCGCGAGCCACAACCCGCCCCGTGACAACGGCTACAAGGTCTACCTGGGCGACGGCTCGCAGATCGTGCCGCCCGCCGACGCCGAGATCGCCGCCGAGATCGACGCCGTACGGGCGCTCGCCGACGTACCGCGACCCGAGGACGGCTGGTTCACGCTCGACGAGGAGGTCCTGGAGGCCTATCTCGCGCGTACGGACGAGGTCCTGACCAACGGGTCCCCCCGCACCGCCCGCGTCGTCTACACGGCCATGCACGGCGTCGGCAAGGAGGTCCTGACGGCCGCCTTCGCCCGCGCCGGTTTCCCGGAGCCCGTGCTCGTCGCCGAGCAGGCCGAGCCCGACCCGGACTTCCCCACGGTCGCCTTCCCCAACCCGGAGGAGCCGGGGGCCATGGACCTGGCCTTCGCCACCGCCCGCCGCGCCGAGCCCGACCTGATCGTCGCGAACGACCCGGACGCGGACCGCTGCGCCGTCGCCGTCCCCGTGCCCGTGCCCGGCAGTGACGAGTGGCGGATGCTGCGCGGCGACGAGGTCGGCGCGCTGCTCGCCGCGCACCTCGTGCACAAGGGCGCTCGCGGCACGTTCGCCGAGTCGATCGTGTCGTCGTCGCTGCTGGGACGTATCGCCGAGGCGGCCGGTCTGCCGTACGAGGAGACCCTGACCGGCTTCAAGTGGATCGCCCGCGTCGAGGGCCTGCGCTACGGCTACGAGGAGGCGCTCGGCTACTGCGTCGACCCCGAGGGCGTACGCGACAAGGACGGCATCACGGCGGCGCTCCTGGTCACCGAGCTCGCGTCCGAGCTCAAGGAGCAGGGCCGCACGCTCCTCGACCTGCTCGACGACCTCGCCGTGGAGCACGGTCTGCACGCCACCGACCAGCTGTCGGTGCGTGTCGAGGACCTGACGGTGATCGCCAATGCGATGAGCCGGCTGCGCGAGCAGCCGCCCACCTCGCTCGCGGGGCTCAGGGTCACCGGCTCCGAGGACCTGACGCGGGGCACCGACCGACTGCCGCCCACGGACGGGCTTCGCTACCAGCTGGACGGTGCGGTGAAGGCCCGCGTGATCGTACGGCCGAGCGGCACCGAGCCGAAGCTCAAGTGCTACCTGGAGACCGTGGTTCCGGTCGCCGACGCGAGCGAGCTGGCACCCGCCCGTGAGCGGGCGGACGGGATCCTCGCGGCGATCAAGCGGGATCTGTCGGCCGCCGCAGGCATCTGACACCACTGGCATCACTGACACCACTGCATTCGTACGGGCGGGTCGCTTCCCAGGTCGGGAACCGGCCCGCCCGTACGAGTGATTTACATACGGCAGTCGCCGCAGCGCCCAGTGCCCTCCCCCGATCACACGGAGAAGGGTGGCCGGTATCCCCCGCCGAGTCCTGGAGCGCCGCAGTGCCCCCGACCGCACCCCCGGTGACCCGACGGCCCTGGCCGGCCGTCCCTGCCGACCGCCGCCCGCACCAAGGCGCGCGGGAGCGGATCGCGTACTCACTGCGGCGGGCGGCTCCCGCACTGGTCGGTTACGTCGCCGTACGGCTGCTGGGCGTGCTGGTGCTCGCCAAATGGGCCCACCTGAGGGGTCACGGCCTGTGGCCCGCGCTCGCCACGTCCTGGGACTCCCTCTGGTACCTCCAGATCGCCGACCGGGGATACGACTCCACCCTCGGCACCACCCGTAACAGCAACAGCCTGGCGTTCTTCCCGCTCTACCCGGTCATCGTCAAAGCCGTCGCCGGCGTCACGCCCGGCTCGCGCGCCAGCGTCGGACTGCTGCTCGCCATAGCTTTCTCGCTCGTCGCCGCCTGGGGCATCTTCGCCGTCGGCGACCGCCTCCACGGACGCCGGGTGGGCACCCTGCTGGTCGTGCTGTGGGGCTCGATGCCCGCCGCAGTGGTCCAGTGGATGGGCTACACGGAGTCGCTGTTCACCGCGCTGACGGCATGGGCGCTGTTCGCCGTCCTCACCGGCCGGTGGCTGTGGGCCGGTTCGCTGTCCGTACTGGCCGGGCTGACCCGCCCGACCGGCGTGGCACTCGCCGCGGCCGTGTCGGTGACGGCGGCGGTGACGCTGTGGCGGTCGTGGCGGCGCGGGCACAAGCTCGAACCCGCCGTGCTCGTGGCCGGGCTGGCCGCGCCACTGGGCTGGTGCGGTTACGTCGCCTGGGTGGGCCTGCGCCTCGGCCGCTGGGACGGCTATTTCGCCGTACAGAAGCTGTGGCTCAACGAGTGGGACGGCGGGGCCGACACCCTGCGCGAGATGCGGCGTCTCCTGCTCTACAAGTCGATGCCGCACCTGTTCCTGGTGGTGGTGACGGTGGTGCTGCTGGCATCCGTCGTCCTGTTCCTGCTGTGCGCCGCCGAGCGCCTGCCGCTGCCGCTGCTGGTCTTCACCGGCGTACTGCTGCTGGTCGTCCTGGGCAGCGGCGGCGTCTACTTCCCGCGCGCCCGCTTCCTGGTCCCCGGCTTCCCCCTGCTGCTGCCGGTCGCGCTCGCGGTGACGCGGGCGAGAAGGCGGCTCATCGGGGTGCTGGTGGTGGGCGGGGCGGTGATGTCGTCGGTGTGGTTCGGGGCGTACATGCTGCTGATCTGGCCGGGCCCGCCGTAGAGCCGGGCCCGCCGTGGATCAGCCCGATCAGCCGGCGGCCAGCAGCACGGTCAGCGCCACCGCGCCCACGACACACGGCGCGATGATTTCGTACGCCCAGCGGACCTCCGGGTCCCCCTGAGCCGTCGGCCGCGCCGCGCACCGTTCCGCCTGCTCGCGCAGGTCCTCGACGGTCTGGTCGGCGGGCGCCCTGCGGGCCTGTGCGTCGGTGACGTCGGCGGTCACGGACGTCCTGCCGTACGGGTCGTCGTGCGCCTGCTTGGCCTGCTGGCGGGCGACGCGCTTGCGCTGGCGCAGCGAGACGGGCACGGCCCACAGCTGGTACTTCTTGCCGCCCGCGAGCACCTCGCTGGAGTACCCGGCGCGCACGCCGTCGACCGCCGCCCAGGGCAGCGTGATCGTACGGAACGGGTTGCGGATCCGGAGCCGGTCGTCGTTGGCGAAGACGGCGGGCCGCAGTGTGTACGCGACGACCAGCGGCACGGCGAAGAACAGACCGGCCAGCGCCACCCACGGCGTACGCCCCTCCCCGCGGATCAGCGCGTCACCGCCGACCCAGGCGGCCAGCAGGAGCACCAGGACGCCGCCGGCGAGCGCGCCGGGCGAGCGGAAGACGCGGTCGGCGTAGGTCGGCTCGGTGGGCTCGCCGGGCTGCCGGCCGGGGCTGCTGCTTGTCATGGGCCCGATTCTGCCTCACGTCACACCGCCTTGTTCGGGGCCGGGGCTGTACAGGTCGCTACGCGCGTAGATATGCTGCAGTAGTGACCATGCCCACCACTGCATCCGCACCTGCACCCGCATTCGCCGACGCGACGGCGTCCGACGGTGCGCTGCGCCGCTTCCTGCACGGGCTGCCCGGCGTAGACACCGTCGGCCTCGAAGCACGCGCCGCGTCTCTCGGCACCCGTTCGATCAAGACCACGTCGAAGGCGTTCGCCATCGACCTGGCCATTTCCATGATCGACCTGACCACGCTCGAAGGCGCGGACACCCCGGACAAGGTCCGGGCGCTGTGCGCCAAGGGCGCCAACCCGGATCCGACCGACCGTACGACGCCCAGGGTCGCCGCGATCTGCGTCTATCCGGACATGGCGGCCACCGCCAAGGAAGCCCTGGCCGGTACGGGCATCAAGGTCGCCTCGGTCGCCACCGCCTTCCCGGCGGGCCGCGCGGCGCTGCCGGTGAAGCTCGCGGACGTCCGCGACGCCGTGGCCGCCGGGGCCGACGAGATCGACATGGTGATCGACCGGGGAGCCTTCCTGTCCGGTCATTACCTGAAGGTCTACGAGGAGATCGTGGCCGTGAAGGCCGAGTGCGGCGACAGGGCCCGCCTCAAGGTCATCTTCGAGACCGGCGAGCTGTCGACGTACGACAACATCCGGCGGGCCTCGTGGCTCGGGATGCTGGCGGGCGCGGACTTCATCAAGACCTCGACCGGCAAGGTGGGCGTGAACGCCACGCCTTCCAACACCCTGCTGATGCTCGAAGCCGTACGCGACTTCAAGGCGCAGACTGGAATCCAGATCGGCGTGAAGCCGGCCGGCGGGATCCGCACGACCAAGGACGCGATCAAGTTCCTGGTCCTGGTCAACGAGACCGTGGGCGAGGACTGGCTGGACAACCACTGGTTCCGCTTCGGCGCCTCCAGCCTGCTCAACGACCTGTTGATGCAGCGCCAGAAGCTGAGCACCGGCCGTTACTCCGGTCCCGACTACGTGACGGTGGACTGATCACCATGGCATCTGTTTTTGAGTACGCACCCGCACCCGAGTCGCGGTCCGTCGTCGACATCGCCCCGTCGTACGGCCTCTTCATCGACGGCGAGTTCACCGACGCGGCCGACGGCAAGGTCTTCAAGACCGTGTCGCCGTCCACCGAGGAGGTCCTCTCCGAGGTCGCCCGGGCGGGCACCGAGGACGTCGACCGTGCGGTGAAGGCCGCCCGCAAGGCCTTCCAGAAGTGGTCGGCGCTGCCCGGCGCCGAGCGCGCCAAGTACCTCTTCCGTATCGCCCGGATCATCCAGGAGCGCTCGCGCGAGCTGGCCGTCCTGGAGACCCTCGACAACGGCAAGCCGATCAAGGAGACGAGGGACGCCGACCTTCCCCTCGTCGCCGCGCACTTCTTCTACTACGCGGGCTGGGCCGACAAGCTCGACCACGCGGGGTACGGGCCGAACCCGGCGCCCCTCGGTGTCGCGGGCCAGGTCATCCCCTGGAACTTCCCGCTCCTCATGCTCGCGTGGAAGATCGCCCCGGCGCTCGCGACGGGCAACACGGTCGTCCTGAAGCCCGCCGAGACGACCCCGCTGTCCGCGCTCTTCTTCGCGGACATCTGCCGCCAGGCGGGCCTGCCCAAGGGCGTCGTCAACATCCTTCCCGGTTACGGGGACGCGGGCGCCGCACTCGTCGAGCACCCGGACGTCAACAAGGTCGCCTTCACCGGCTCCACGGCCGTCGGCAAGGCGATCGCCCGCCAGGTCGCAGGTACGTCGAAGAAGGTCACCCTCGAACTGGGCGGCAAGGGCGCGAACATCGTCTTCGACGACGCCCCCATCGACCAGGCCGTAGAGGGCATCGTCACCGGCATCTTCTTCAACCAGGGCCAGGTCTGCTGCGCGGGCTCGCGCCTGCTGGTCCAGGAGTCGATCCAGGACGAGCTGCTCGACTCGCTGAAGCGCCGCCTGTCGACGCTGCGTCTCGGCGACCCGCTGGACAAGAACACCGACATCGGCGCGATCAACTCGGCCGAGCAGCTGGCCCGTATCACCGCGCTCACCGAGACGGGCGAGGCGGAGGGCGCCGAGCGCTGGTCCGCGCCGTGCGATCTGCCGTCCTCCGGCTACTGGTTCGCGCCGACGCTCTTCACGAACGTCACGCAGGCGCACACCGTCGCGCGCGACGAGATCTTCGGCCCGGTGCTTTCGGTCCTGTCGTTCCGTACGCCCGACGAAGCCGTCGCCAAGGCCAACAACAGCCAGTACGGCCTGTCGGCAGGGATCTGGACGGAAAAGGGCTCCCGCATCCTGGCCGTTGCCAACAAGCTCCGGGCCGGTGTCGTCTGGGCCAACACGTTCAATAAGTTCGACCCGACCTCGCCCTTCGGCGGATACAAGGAATCGGGCTTCGGCCGCGAAGGCGGCCGCCATGGTCTGGAGGCCTACCTCGATGTCTGAGCGCAGTGTCGAAAAAAGCGGCTCCGCCGCCGGGCGTCTGAGCGTCTTCAAGACCTACAAGCTGTACGTCGGGGGAAAGTTCCCCCGCAGCGAGAGCGGCCGGGTGTACGAAGTGCAGGACCACAAGGGCAAGTGGCTGGCCAACGCCCCGCTCTCCTCCCGCAAGGACGCCCGTGACGCGGTTGTCGCGGCGCGCAAGGCGTTCGGCGGCTGGTCGGGCGCGACGGCGTACAACCGGGGCCAGATCCTCTACCGCGTCGCGGAGATGCTGGAGGGCCGCAAGGACCAGTTCGTACGCGAAGTGGCGGATGCCGAGGGCCTGTCCAAGTCGAAGGCGGCCGTGGTCGTCGACGCGGCGATCGACCGCTGGGTCTGGTACGCGGGCTGGACCGACAAGATCGCCCAGATCGTGGGCGGCGCGAACCCGGTCGCGGGCCCGTTCTTCAACCTCTCCACGCCGGAGCCCACCGGCGTCGTCACCGTGCTCGCCCCCCAGGAGTCGTCCTTCCTGGGCCTGGTCTCGGCGATCGCCCCGGTGATCGCGACGGGCAACACGGCCGTCGTCGTCGCTTCGGAGAAGTCCCCGCTGCCCGCGCTCTCCCTCGGCGAGGTCCTGGCCACGTCCGACCTGCCGGGCGGTGTGGTCAACATCCTGACCGGCCGTACGTCGGAGATCGCGGCCCCGCTCGCGTCCCACCAGGACGTCAACGCGATCGATCTCACCGGCGCGGACAGCGAGCTGTCCCGCGACCTGGAGATCGCAGCGGCGGACAACCTCAAGCGGGCCTTCCGTCCACAGCCTGTGGACTGGGCGGCCGACCCCGGCACCCACCGCCTGACCGCCTTCCTGGAGATGAAGACGGTCTGGCACCCGACGGGCTCACTGGGCGCGTCCGGCTCCGCGTACTGAGCGGAGTCCCCACCGACACGACCTCGCCGGCCGGGCCGTCCCCCGACCGGCGGGGTCGTCTCATGCCTTCCCGATGCCGCATGATTGTGTCCCGTGAGTTCATCCCCCATACCCACTCGCGTCGTCCTGCTCGCAGGTCCCTCCGGCTCCGGAAAGTCGTCGCTCGCCGCCCGCACGGGTCTGCCCGTGCTACGCCTCGACGACTTCTACAAGGAGGGCGACGACCCCACGCTTCCGCAGGTCGCGGGCAGTACGGACATCGACTGGGACTCTCCGCTGTCCTGGGACGCGGACGCCGCCGTCGCGTCGATCGAGGAACTGTGCCGTACGGGACGCACGACCGTCCCCGTGTACGACATTTCCGTCAGCGCCCGCGTGGACAGGGAATCGCTCGACATCGAGCGCACCCCGCTCTTCGTGGCCGAGGGGATCTTCGCGGCGGACATTGTGGCGCGCTGCGAGGAGCTCGGCGTGCTCGCGGACGCGCTGTGTCTGCGGGGGCGTCCGGCGACGACGTTCCGGCGGCGGTTGCTCCGGGATCTGCGGGAGGGCCGCAAATCCGTACCGTTCCTGCTGCGCAGGGGCTGGCGGCTGATGCGGGCAGAGCGCGGCATCGTGGAGCGTCAGGCGGCGCTCGGGGCGCACCCCTGCGCGAAGGAGGAGGCCCTGGGCCGCCTGGCGGCCGCAGCAGCTGGCCGCCACCGCACCCCGGCGACACACGAGCCGGCGTAGCGGCCTGGGGCACGTACGGCTGGAACATCCAGTCCGTACGGCGTGTGAGGACTTCGAGAAGGGGCGGGTAGGGGAAGCCCTGCGCAGCGGCCCGCACCGGCACCCCCCACCGCACCGCCCCGCGTAAACGCACTGCAGGGCCGAACAGGCCCCCCCGGCCCGTCCAGCCCTGCTGCGTTTTCCCCCGTACCGACCGCCGTCTCCCCCGAGACCGCGGCCGTTCCTCCCCCGTATCCCCCGTGTCCCCCCGTACCTTCAGGCCACCAGCTCGCCGAAGGACTCTTCCTCGTCACGGCCGAAGCTGAGGACCTCGTCCTCGCGCAGCCGGCGCAGTGACCGCCAGATGCTGCTCTTCACCGTGCCGACACTGATGTCGAGGATGTCCGCGATCTCCGGGTCGGTGCGGCCCTCGTAGTAGCGGAGGACCAGCATCGTGCGCTGGAGTTCGGGCAGCCGGGCGAGCGCCTGCCAGAGCACGGCGCGCAGTTCGGTGCCGCGCATCGCGTCCGTGTCGTTCGCCGTCTCCGGCAGTTCCTCGGTCGGGTACTCGTTGAGCTTGCGCCTGCGCCAGGCGCTGATGTGCAGGTTCGTCATAGTGCGGCGCAGATAGCCGCCGACCGCAGCTTTGTCGCTGATCCTGTCCCAGGCGCGGTACGTCGAGAAGAGGGCGCTCTGCAGCAGGTCCTCGGCCTCGAAGCGGTCGCCGGTCAGGTGGTAGGCGGTCGCGTACAGGGAGGCTCGGCGCTCCTGGACGTAGGCGGTGAATTCCGCCTCCGACACAGAAGTCCGTTCCCCGGTGACCTCCCCGTACGCCGTTCCCCCCTGGCCCCCGTGTCCCCCCACAGAAGCGTCGAGCACCGCAGCCACATGCATGGTCTGCGTGCGCTGACGCCCGGTGCCGCGAGCACACCCCCGCAGTCCCCCAAGCTCTCGGCTCCGCTCGAGCAGGGAGGTACCCCCTACCGCACCGGACTTCTCGGTGTTCCTCGTGACGTCGTGGAGACGCGTGACAACTGCGCTGGAGGTGGTGCTGTGCAGTGCGTTCATCTTGCGCCCCCCGTCGGTGGAATCCGTTGCTGTCCGTTGCTGTCCGTGTGCCAATGAGCTTGCCGGGGCAGTTTCATCGCGGTGTCCGCCGACTGTCACAGGCCTGTCACAGCAATGGGAGGGCTCCAACTGTCGAAGTACTCCTCCCCCATGGGCCAGAATGACCTCTGTGCCTTTCCTGTTGCTGATCGAGGACGACGACGCCATCCGCACGGCCCTCGAACTCTCGCTGTCACGCCAGGGCCACCGAGTGGCCACCGCGGCGACGGGAGAGGACGGCCTGAAACTGCTGCGCGAGCAGCGGCCGGATCTGATTGTGCTGGACGTGATGCTGCCCGGCATCGACGGATTCGAGGTGTGCCGGCGCATCAGGCGTACCGACCAATTGCCCATCATTCTGCTGACCGCGCGCAGCGACGACATCGACGTCGTGGTCGGCCTGGAGTCGGGCGCGGACGATTACGTCGTCAAGCCCGTGCAGGGCCGGGTGCTCGACGCCCGCATCCGCGCGGTGCTGCGTCGCGGCGAGCGGGAAGCCAACGACGCCGCGGTCTTCGGCAATGTGACCATCGACCGCTCCGCCATGACGGTCACCAAGAACGGCGAGGACCTGCAGCTCACGCCGACCGAGCTGCGGCTGCTCCTGGAGCTCAGCCGCAGACCCGGGCAGGCCCTGTCGCGGCAGCAGTTGCTGCGGCTGGTGTGGGAGCACGACTACCTCGGCGACTCGCGGCTGGTCGACGCCTGTGTGCAGCGGCTGCGGGCCAAGGTCGAGGACGTACCGTCGTCGCCGACTCTCATCCGTACCGTCCGGGGCGTCGGTTACCGGCTGGACACACCTTCGTGAGTGCCGCCCCCAGGCGGGCGCTGCTGGCGGGGCTGCGCTGGACCAGTCTGCGGCTGCGGCTCGTCGTCGTGTTCGCCCTCGTGGCGCTGACCGCCGCCGTCTCCGCGTCCGCCATCGCGTACTGGCTCAACCGCGAGGCGGTGCTGACGCGTACGCAGGACGCCGCGCTGAACGACTTCCGGCAGGAGATGCAGAACCGCGCTGCCACTCTGCCGATACGCCCGACGCAGTCCGAACTCCAGGCCGCGGCCGCGCAGATGGCGGCCAGCAGCGGCCCCGGTTACAGCGTGCTGCTCGTCGACGAGCGTGCGGCGGGCAAGCCGATCGTCGGCAACTCCGACATCGACGCCTTCACGCTCGAAGACGTACCGCAGGAGCTTCAGGATGCGGTGAACCGCAAGCAGAAGGTCACGGACGCGAACGACTATGCGTACCACCTGTACTGGCTGCGGATAAGCCCGAAGGACAAGCCGTTCCTGGTGGCCGGTACGAAGGTCATCGGTGGCGGGCCGACCGGTTACATGCTGACCTCCCTGGAGCAGGAGCGCGCCGACCTCAACTCGCTCGCCTGGTCCCTCGCGATCGCCACCGCGCTCGCGCTCCTCGGCTCCGCGCTGCTCGCGCAGGCTGCGGCGACGACGGTGCTCAAGCCCGTGCAGCGGCTCGGGGACGCGGCGCGGCGCCTCGGTGAGGGGAAGCTCGACACCCGGCTGCGGGTGTCGGGTACGGACGAACTGGCCGATCTGTCACGGACGTTCAACAGGACCGCCGAGTCGCTGGAGAAGAAGGTCGCCGACATGACCGCGCGGGAGGAGTCGAGCCGCCGCTTCGTCGCCGACATGTCGCACGAACTGCGGACGCCGCTCACCGCGATCACGGCGGTGGCGGAGGTCCTGGAGGACGAGGCGGACAACCTCGACCCGATGATCGCGCCCGCCGTGCATCTGGTGGTGAGCGAGACGCGGCGCCTGAACGACCTGGTGGAGAACCTGATGGAGGTGACCCGCTTCGACGCGGGTACGGCCCGTCTCGTCCTCGACGACGTCGATGTCGCCGACCAGGTGACCGCCTGCATCGACGCCCGCGCCTGGCTGGACGCGGTGGATCTCGACGCCGAGCGCGGCATCATGGCGCGGCTCGACCCGCGCCGGCTGGATGTGATCCTGGCGAATCTGATCGGGAACGCGCTGAAGCACGGCGGTTCGCCGGTACGGGTGTCGGTGCGGCCCGTCGATCACGAGCTGGTCATCGAGGTACGGGACCACGGCCCGGGCATCCCCGAGGACGTACTGCCGCATGTCTTCGACCGTTTCTACAAGGCGAGCGCGTCGCGGCCGCGTTCCGAGGGCAGTGGCCTCGGACTGTCCATCGCGATGGAGAACGCGCACATTCACGGCGGCGACATCACGGCGTCCAACTCGGAGGAGGGTGGCGCGGTGTTCGTACTGCGGCTGCCGCTCGATGTGTCGCAGACGGCGGACGAGGGAGAGGACGACGGCGTGAGAGAGGGGGAGGAATGCGAAGAGCAGTGACAGCCGCGGAGAGCGTGACGCGACGCAGGCGGCTGGGCTCCGTCACGGGCCTCGCCGTGCTCTGCGCCGCCCTGGCCGGCTGCGGCATCCGGACGACGTCGGTGCCGGTCGACGCGGGCGCTGCCCCGTCGAGGGTGCCGTGCGAGCTGGCGCCGGAGGACATCGCCACGCAGTCGACGCCGGGCATTCCGCTCGAGGTGTACCTCGTCTGCGGGGCGCAACTGGTCTCGGTGGACCGGGCGGTGCGGATACCCGAGGAAAAACTGATGTCGGACCGGGTGCGGGTCGCGCAGACGCTCCTCGACGAGCTCCAGAGGGATCCGTCGGCCGAGGAGAAGCAGGCCGGTTTCACCACGGTCGTACGGGACACACTGGCCGTTTCCGGTCCGCGCGAGGGCGATGCGAAGAACGCGCTGCGGCTGAGCAGCCAGCCGGAGGATCTGCCCACGCACGCGCTGGCGCAGATTGTCTGTACGTACGCGGACAGTGCGGCGTCCGGGTCCGACGGGGCCGTGGTCCTCGGCGGGCCTTCCGACGACCCTGCGCGCGGCTATCAGTGCACGTCGGCGCTCAAGGACCGGCCGGACGCCGTTCCGACGGTGGGTGAGATCCGCCCGTCGCGCTGAACGGCGGCACTGTGGCTCGGTGGCACCTCGCACTGTGGTTCCGCACGCCGTGGAAGATGGCGGAACCGATCCCGCCGGTAGACGCGTCTTGTGGGGCGTGCGTCATGGCTCGGACGGCAGCGCCGTCATCATTCGCTTCCGCGTCGCCGGAGGTCTCCTCCTCCTCGCGCATCTGCTGCTCGTCGGGTGGCTGACGCTTCGGCCCCTGGACGTTCCATGGATGACGGCGCCGAACTTCCATCCGCTGGCCGGTATAAAGGCGGACCTGGCGCTCGGCCCCGCCGAGGCCGCGCGCCGTATCTGCGAGGGGCTGCTGCTGCTCGCGCCGCTGGGCGTGCTGCTGCCGATGGCCGGGGGCAGGCTGTTCGTCTCGCCGGTGGCCTCACTGTTACGTACGGTCGCGGCCGGGACACTGGTCTCGCTCGGGATCGAGCTGCTCCAGACCGGAGTGCCGGGCCAGGTCGTCGACGTCGACTCGGTGCTGCTGAACGCGGCCGGGGTGGCGCTGGCGCACCTGACGGTCGTACCGGCGGGGCGGGCGCGGCTGCGGCGCCGACGCCGGCAGCGGCGGGGGCGAGGCCGGGCACTGAGGGCGGACGAGGTGTCTCAGGGGCGTACCCCGACGATTCCCAGGGTCGGGATCGCCCCGTAGAGCGACGCCCCGCGGAGGGTGCCGGGAGCAGTATTGAGGCATCGGGAGGCACACCGGAAGTGACCCCCGGACCAGCTCGCGAGGAGCCCGCCATGACCGCCCTTGTCCGCCCCCGTAACGGCCGAATGATCGGCGGAGTGTGCGCTGCGCTGGCACGGCGCTTCGGTACCTCCGCGAGCACGATGCGGGTCATCTTCCTGGTCTCGTGCCTGCTGCCCGGCCCGCAGTTCCTGCTGTACCTGGCGCTGTGGGTGTTCCTGCCGGGCGAGAAGACCGCGACGACCGCCTGGTAGTCCGTGCAGTCCGTGCGCAATCCCGCACTCCGACGCCGAGGGGCGCTCACCGGAATCCGGTGGGCGCCCCTTCTGCGTGCCGTGTACGGGTGACACCTGTGCGGTGAATCAGCCTCCGATGACGGGCAGCCCTTGGAAGGGAAGGCCGCCGACCAGGCCCGGCTCCTGCAGAGGAACAAGAGGAACGTGGGAGAGGCCCTGACCGAGCTTCTGCTGGCCGACCGCCAGGCCCTCGGCGGCGCCGGGGGGAAGAAGCTCGGTCACCATCCCGGCGGGCACCGTGCTGGTCACCGTGCTCAGTGCGTCCGGGACCGCCGGGGCGGCCGGGGCGGCGGTAGCGCTGCCGGCGGCGGCAGCGGCGAAGGCGGCACCCAGGGCGGCGACGCCGAGAGTCTTGGCAGCAGACTGCTTCATGGAAGAAATGTCCTTGCGACGGGGATTGTGAGCGACTCTGCAAGCTAGCCAGGCAATCATGCCGCCTGCAAACACAGAAAAGCGGCCAGGAAATGCACTTCCCGGCCGCTTTTCTATAGGTGCGATCAGCCTCCGAACGAGGAAGAACCGCTGGTCGTGGCGGTCTGACGGAACAGCCATTCGGATTTCAGCTCGGCATATCCGGGCTTAATCACGTCATTGATCATGGCGAGTCGTTCGTCGAAAGGAATGAATGCTGACTTCATCGCATTGACTGTGAACCACTGCATGTCGTCGAGCGTGTAACCGAAAGCATCGACCAGGTGCTCGAATTCGCGGCTCATGCTGGTACCGCTCATGAGCCGGTTGTCGGTGTTCACCGTGGTCCGGAAGTGCAGCTTGCGCAGCAGGCCGATCGGGTGGGCGGCGTACGAGTCCGCGGCGCCCGTCTGGAGGTTCGACGTGGGGCACATCTCCAGCGGGATGCGCTTGTCGCGCACGTACGAGGCGAGGCGGCCCAGCTGGACGCTGCCGTCCTCCGCGACCTCGATGTCGTCGATGATGCGTACGCCGTGGCCGAGCCGGTCGGCGCCGCACCACTGGAGCGCCTGCCAGATCGACGGCAGGCCGAAGGCCTCGCCCGCGTGGATCGTGAAGTGGTTGTTCTCGCGCTTGAGGTACTCGAAGGCGTCGAGGTGGCGGGTGGGCGGGAAGCCCGCCTCGGCGCCCGCGATGTCGAAGCCGGTGACGCCCTGGTCGCGGTAGCGGTTGGCCAGTTCGGCGATTTCGAGGGCGCGGGCGGCGTGCCGCATGGCGGTCAGCAGGGCGCCGACGCGGATGCGGTGGCCGTTCGCCTTCGCGCGGCGCTCGCCCTCCCTGAAGCCCTCGTTGACGGCCTCGACGACCTCTTCGAGGGTCAGACCCTTTTCGAGGTGCTGCTCGGGTGCGTACCGGATCTCGGCGTAGACGACACCGTCCTCGGCGAGGTCCTCGGCGCACTCCGCGGCGACGCGGATGAGCGCGTCACGCGTCTGCATGACGGCGCAGGTGTGCGCGAAGGTCTCCAGGTAGCGGGGCAGGGATCCGGAGTCGGCCGCCTCGCGGAACCAGATGCCGAGCTTGTCGGCGTCGGTCTCCGGGAGTGCCTCGTAACCCGCCTCGCGGGCGAGATCGATGATCGTGCCGGGCCGCAGACCACCGTCGAGGTGGTCGTGGAGCAGCACCTTCGGGGCGCGGCGGATCTGGTCCGCGGTCGGGGTGTTCGGGGTCTCGCTCGTCATCTGCGCACTCTAATGCCTACGCGCGTAGATCACCTCCTGTCGATACGTAACAGTGACCGTGCGGACGGGTGGAGTACACCTGGGCTTCTGAGACTGTTCTGTCATGGCACAGCAAGCAATCCCGCTTCCGGAGCCCCGCCTCGGACGGGCTTACGGGGCTGCCGGGGGCAACGGGAGCAGGGGCAGCGTCAACGCCGTAGTACTGCTGCTTCCCGCCGGCGAGTCCCTCTCGGCACGCAAGCCGTCCCCCTTCGCCTACGCCGGCGCACTGCCGCTCGCCAGGAGCCTGGCCGGGGCGGGACGCACGGACGGGCTGGCCGCGCATGTCGTGCGGTACCGCAGCCGGGGCTGGAACGGGGCGGACGCGCAGCTCGCCGCGGATGCGAAGTGGGCGGCGGACGAGGTCGTACGGCGCTACGGCGACGTACCTGTGTGCCTCGCGGGGATCGACATGGGCGGGCGGGCCGCACTGCACGCGGCGGGGCACCCGGCGGTCAACTCGGTGCTGGCGGTGGCGCCGTGGCTGCCGGAGGACGATGTCGCGGCGGAGCCGGAGCCGGTGAAGCAGCTTGCGGGGCGGCATGTGCTGATCGTGCACGGCACCAACGACGAACGTACGGACCCGGAGCTGTCGTACCGGCTGGCGGCGCGGGCCAAGAAGGTCAACCGCGACACGTGCCGCTTCGAGGTCCACTCGGACGGCCATGCGCTGCGCCAGCACCGGCCGGAAGTGCTGGCACTGGCGTCCGACTTCGTGCTGGGGGCGCTGTTCGGGCGCGGGTACGCACGGCCGGTGGCGGATGCGCTGGCGGCGCCGCCGCCGCTGGGGCTGCGGATGCCGCTGGCCGTGGGCTTCGGGCGGGCGCTGCAGCGGTAGGGGAACAGAAAGGCCCCTCACGCTCCGCCCGACAACTCCGCCACCCACCCGTACGGCAGCTCCTCGCCGTCCAAGGTGATCGCTTCGACCGTACGAGTCTCGGGGTCGATCTCCGCCTGCACCCCCTCCCCCTCGTAGCGCGGGTAGCCACTCTCGCCCGTCCTCCCCGTCGCCTCCACCACCGCCGTGCGCAGCGTTGCTCCGTGGTTGGGGTGGCCGTCGGCGTCGGCCGCGCGGGGCTTGATCTCCACCGTGTAGCGGTCCGGGTGCGAAGGAGGCGTAGTCGACATGGGTCGACGCTAGCGCCGCCGCGGTCATTCCGGGAGCAGGCGGCCCCTGCGGGACAGCAGGAACTGCTTGAAGGCCGCCACCGGAGGCGTGTCCGGGTGGCCGTCCAGCCAGGCGACGCCGATCTCCCGTACCGCGCGGGGAGCCGTCACCGTCAGCTCCACGACGCCCGGGCGGGCCACCGCCGGCGGCGGCAGCAGGGCCACCCCGAGCCCGGCCGCCACCAGGCCGCGCAGGGTCTCGGCCTCCTCGCCCTCGAAGGCCACCTTCGGCTTGAAGCCCGCCTCGGCGCACAGGTCGTCGGTGATACGGCGCAGTCCGTAGCCGGGTTCCAGCGTCACGAAGGTCTCGTCCGCGGCCTCGGCCAGCCGGACGCGTTTGCGGGTGGCGAGACGGTGGTCGTCGGGGACCACCAGGCGCAGCCGCTGTTCATCGAGGCGCCGGGCCACCAGGTCGGGGGCGTCGGGGACCGGCGAGGTCAGGCAGAGGTCGAGGTCACCGGCGCGCAGGCGCTCGATCATCGCTTCGCCGTAGTTCTGGACGAGCTGGAACCGTACGCGCGGATGATCGGCGCGGAAGGCCCGGATCAGTCCCGGAACAGTCTCGGAGCCCATGGTGTGCAGAAAGCCGAAGGCGACCTTGCCGGTCGCCGGGTCGGCGTCGGCGCGTACCGAATCCGCCGCCCTCTCGACCTCGGCCAGTGCGCGTTCGACGGTGGTGAGGAAGGTACGGCCGGCCGGGGTGAGCGAGACGGTGCGGCCCTTGCGCGCGAACAGGGCGACTCCCAGGTCCTCTTCCAGCCTGACCATGGCGCGCGAGAGAGTCGACTGCGGTACGCCGAGTTCGTGCGCCGCGCGCGTGACGTGCTCGTGGCGGGCGACCGCGGCGAAGTACGTGAGCCGCGGGGCGAGTACCTGCTGGATGTCTTCTTCGTAACTGCTGGGTGACAGGCGTTGCCGTGAGCTCGGGTTATGCACCATGGGAATGATTATTGCCGGTCTGTGCATTGGACGCATGACGCTGCCCGGCCTACGTTCGATGCATGCCTCCTGCCAGTACCAAGGCGTCCACCACCCACGTGGGCGCCGACTCCGTCATTGACGCCGACTCGCGTCTCGCCCCTTCCGCCCCCGGCTACCGCCGCATGAGCTTCGCGCTCTTCGTCGCCGGAGTGGCGACGTTCGCCCTCCTCTATTCCACCCAGGCCCTGCTGCCGCTGATCTCCGGCGACTTCGGTGTGAGCGCGAGCGCCGCCAGCTGGACCGTCTCGGCCGCGACGGGTGCGCTGGCCCTGTTCGTACTGCCTCTCAGCGCGCTCTCCGAACGCTTCGGGCGGGCCCGGATGATGACGGCCTCGCTGGTGATCGCCGTCGTGGTCGGAATGCTGGTGCCCTTCGCGCCCTCCCTGGAGTGGCTGGTGGCGCTGCGCGCCGTGCAGGGTGCGGCGCTGGCCGGTCTGCCGGCCTCGGCGATGGCGTATCTCGCGGAGGAAGTACGGCCGAAGGCGCTGGTCGGCGCGATCGGCCTGTTCGTCGCCGGCAACTCCATCGGCGGGATGAGCGGCCGCATCGTCACCGGCTGGGTGGCCCAGCTGTGGGGCTGGCGGGCGGCGCTCGCCGCGGTCGGCCTGATGGCCGTGGTGTGCGTGGTGGTGTTCCGGCTGATGCTGCCGAAGGCCCGTCATTTCGCGCCCGGTTCGCTGAACCCGCGGGCGCTGGCGAAGACGGTCCGCGGTCATCTGGCCGACCCGCTGCTGATGCGGCTGTATGCGATCGGCGCGCTGTTCATGACCGTCTTCGGCGCGGTCTACACGGTGATCGGCTACCGGCTGGTCGAGGCCCCCTTCAGCCTCCCGCAGGGCGTCGTCGGCTCGGTCTTCCTCGTCTACCTGGTCGGTACGGTCTCCTCCGCCGCGGCCGGAAAGCTGGTGGCCCGCATGGGCCGCCGCGGCGCGCTGTATCTCGCGGTGTCGACCACCGCGGCGGGGCTGCTCCTGTCCCTCTCGGACGCGCTGGCCCTGGTGCTCCTCGGCCTGGTCCTGATCACCGCCGGGTTCTTCGCGGGGCACGCGGTGGCGTCGTCCTCGGTGAGCCGTACGGCGAAGACCGGCCGCGCGCAGGCATCGGCGCTCTACCAGTCGGCGTACTACCTGGGCAGCAGCGCGGGCGGGACGCTCGGCGCGATCGCCTTCCACGCCGGGGGCTGGGCGGGCACGGTGCTGCTCGGTCTGGTCGCGGTGCTCGTATCGATCACGCTGTACGGGACCCGGGCGGCCAGGGTCGAGCGGCGGAGGCCGGTGCCGGCGCGGCGGCTCACTGAGGCGCGGCGGCTCGCTGAGAGCTGAGAGCCGCCCGTTCCCACTCCGATTGTCAGTGGCCTGCGGTAACTTCCGAAGGGCTGGTGGCAACGGCGAGTGGGGTGGACTCGATGAGCGATGTCGTAGAGACGCAGGACCTGGATTCCAGGCTGGAGAAGCACCGGGTCGAGCTGACCGGGTACTGCTACCGGATGCTGGGCTCCGCCTTCGAGGCGGACGACGCCGTGCAGGACACGATGGTGCGGGCGTGGCGCAGCTTCGACAAGTTCGAGGGCCGGTCGTCGCTGCGGTCCTGGCTCTACCGCATCGCGACGAACGTCTGCCTGGACATGCTGAACGCGGGCAACCGCAGGGCTCGGCCCATGGACCTCACCGCCGCGACGCCGGTGGCGCAGGCCGCGCTCAATTCCCGCCCCGAGATCACTTGGCTGGAGCCGGTGCCGGACGGGCGGGTGCTGCCGTCCGTGGCCGACCCGGCGGAAACCGCCGTGTCCCGCGAGACCGTGCGGCTCGCATTTGTCGCCGCGCTGCAGCATCTGCCGCCGAAGCAGCGCGCGGTGCTGATCCTGCGCGAGGTGCTGGCCTGGAAGGCGAGCGAGGTCGCGGAGCTGCTGGACACGACCGTCGCCTCGGTCAACAGCGCGCTGCAGCGGGCCCGTGCGACGATCGCCGAGCACGGCTCGCGCGAGACGGACACCGCCGACCCGCTCGACGAGGAGCAGCGCAAGCTCCTCGAGCGGTACGTCGCGGCGTTCGAGGGGTACGACATGGCGGCCCTGACGGCGCTGCTCCATGAGGACGCCACGCTGTCCATGCCGCCGTACGACCTGTGGCTGCAGGGCCACGACAACATCGTCGGCTGGATGCTGGGCGTCGGCGAGGTCTGCCGGGGCTCGAAGCTGGTCCCGGTCGTGGCGAACGGCACGCCCGCGTTCGCGCACTATCACCCGAGCCAGTCGGGCGACGGCAGCTTCGACCCTTGGGCGCTCATGGTCATCGAGATCGTGGACGGCAGGGTCAGCGGGATCACGTCGTTCCTGGACACGAAGCGCTGGTTCCCGCTCTTCGACCTTCCGGAGCGCCTCGAAGTCTAGGGGGGCACCCCCTAGACGTAGCGGTACAGCCGCGAGTGGTCGAGGAGCTGCGAGGGCGGCACGTTCCACGGCGGCATCGGATCGTTGAGGGCGAAGACGCGCCCTGCCTGGGGATCCGATGCCGGCAGCTTCTCGCGCGGCAGGTAGCCGGACTGGGGGTGGGCCTTCTGCCATCGGTCCCAGAGCAGGTCCATGAAAGCGTGGTGGAGCCAGAAGACCGGATCGTTGGGAGAGGTGCCGCCCAGCATCAGGCCGCCGACCCAGCGGTGCACCCGGTTGTGATTGAGCCACCTGGCGCCCCCGTCGCCCTCCCACCCCTCGATCTTGTTGCGGAAGCCCGTGGTGACGGTGGAGTCCCACGGCGCGGAGTCGTACAGCGGGTCGCGCAGCGCCGCGACCACGTCCGCCCTGGTGGGCAGCGTGACCGGGTCGGCGGGGCGGTTGCCGAAGTTGCGGGTGAGGAAGCGGTTGTCGGAGACGCGCGTCTCGATGTTCCACTTGCCGTTGGCGTGGGCGAACGGCCCCGTCATGACCTTCCGGTCGCCGGTCCGGCCGTCGCCCCCGAGGAAGTCGTCCGCCCACAGCGACGCGGCGGGGGTGTTGTCCGTCGTCCAGTCCCAGTACGGAACCGACACCCCCGAATCGACGGCCTGCAGCTCGCGTTCGAACTCGAGGAGGAATTTGCGGTGCCACGGGAAGAAGGAGGGGGTCATATGGGCGGCCCGCTGCCGTTCCTCGGCATCGGTGACGTAGTACCGGCCGTGGATCCTGACGAACTCGTCGTACCGTCCGGAGCGCTTGAGCTCCAGGATGGCGTTGACCAGGCGTCTCTTCTCCGTACGGGTGAGGTTCCGCTGGTTCTTTCGGGTGTACACCGGTGTTGCCCTCCCGGTTCAGAGGCTGTGCGTGGGAGACATCGACAGCTGGGCGTCGCCCAGGGCGTCGACGGCGGCGCGCGCGACGTCGTGCAGCGTCGGGAAGGACTCGTAATGGTTCACCACGCTCAGATAGCTGCCGTCGGCCCGCCTCATGACGTGCAGTGGCCGACCGTCGATGAGGACCTCGACGCTCGGCATCGCGGGGACAGCTCTGGCACGGCCGGACCGGCCGGAGCCGCCGGTCCTCCTCGCCGTCCCCTGGATGTGCCGGCCGCGGTACGTCTCGGCGAACCGCTCCAGCTCCGGCCCCGGCGCGGGATCCGATCCGTTCGCCGCGTCCGCTCCGGCACCCGGTCCCGCTCCGGCACCGAGCCCGGGCCACGACCGGGGCCCGGCTTCCGGATCCTTGGTGAGGATCGGCGCAAGCGCCCCGGCAGTGCCCGCGACCATGCCGATCGCGAAGACCGTGCGCAGCACTGTGCGGCGAGTCGAAAAGCCCCGTCGCCGCATGGTCGTGGCGCTGCTGTGCTTGATCAGGCCCATGCCGTACACCCCTGACGATCCGGTGCTGACAACGACACCGCGACGCTACAACTGGCTCAGTCCCGAAGCGGCGGTGTCCAGGTAGCCCTCTCCGAGCGGCTTGTTCATGGGGGCCTCGACGATGTGGTCCGGCAGCGCGTTGGTGGCGGACGGCACGGGGGGCAACGACGCGTGGTCGGGCAGCAGGCGGCTCGTCAGCGGCTGGCCGGCGGGCACCGACGTCTCGGCGGCGGCAGGGGTGGCCACAGCCGCCGCCATGCATGCCATGAGTGCCGCTACAGAACCGCGGGTGGTCAACTTCATTGCTACGTACGCCCTCTCTGATTCACGGATGCTCTTTCGCCCTGCAAGAACGAGCCGGATGGCTGAACCAGTGCAAAGTTCCCCCGTCCGCAGCAATGCGGCGCGGAGAAGGAGCAGAGAATCCGTACGGCTTGGGCCAGCATGGCCGTCCGGAATCCAGGAGGGTGAAAGCAATGAACATCCATGTGCAGGCGTCCGCGGGGCACATTGGGCGGGTGCGGGGTGTCGATCTCGCCGACCCGCTGTTCTGGCAGTTGCCGCGCCCCGAGCGTCTGGCGGCCTTCGCGCTGCTGCGCCGGCTCGACACCCCCATGCGTTTCGGGGAGGGCACGGGCTCCTCCCGCAGCGCGGGCAAGGGCTTCTATGCGCTGGTCAAGTACGCCGACGTAAGGGAGGCAAGCAGGCTGCCGCGGCATTTCGCGAGCGCACCAGGTGTCACCACGCCGGAGCCGGCCGCATGGGCCAAGGCGGTGTTCGGGAATTCCATGGTCAACATGGACGGCGCCGAGCATGCCACGATGCGCCGCATCGTCTCCCACGCCTTTACGCCGCGCCTGCTCGCCGCGGCGGAGGCGGACGTACGGGAAGTCGCCGGGCGCGTCGTGGACAAGATGATCGCCCAGCGGCCGCACGACTTCGTCGCTTCCGTCGCTTCTCGCATGTCGTTCGACGTCATCTGCAACCTGATGGGGGTCCCCGAGCGCTACCGCACGGAAATCGCCCACCGCGTCGACCACGCGTCCGAGAACATCGGCGTGAAGCGCGGCGTACGCGCCAGATTCCGGGTGCCGGGGCGCGGGTTGCGCGCCCTGGCCCATATGCAGCTCGTCATGGCGAAACTCGCCCGTGAGCGCCGCCGCAACCCCACGGACGATCTCATCTCGGCCCTGGTGTGCGCGGACGTCGACGGGCAGGCACTCTCGTCTCGCCAACTCGGCGCCTTCTTCTCGCTGTTGCTGGTCGCCGGTGTGGAGACGACGCGCAATGCTATGGCCCATGGGCTGGCACTGCTGACCGAACACCCGGAGCAGTGCGCCCTGTTGGCGTCCGAATTCGACAAGTACGCCGATGGTGCGATGGAGGAGATCGTCCGCCATTCGACGCCGATCATCCAGTTCCGCCGGACAGTCGTCGGCGAATGCACACTGGGCGGGCGGGTGTTCGTGCCGGGCGAGAAGGTAGTGCTCTTCTACACCTCGGCCAATCGCGATGAAACGGTGTTCGCGAATCCCGATGCTTTCGACATCACGCGGAACCCGAACCCGCATCTGGGATACGGCGGGGGCGGGCCGCATTACTGCCTGGGGTCACATCTGGCGCGGCAGGAGATGAAGGCCCTGTTCCACGAGCTGCTCACCAGGCCGCGCGATCTGCGGGCGGTGGGAATCCCGGACCTGGTCGACTCGAATTTCGACAACCGCGTCCGTGCGCTGCCGTTCACTTTCTCAACCGGTGCCGATCCGGACCTGCCCCCTCCGCGCCACAAAACGGTGCAGCCCAAGGCCTGACCGGCCTTGGGCTGCACCGCTGCGAAAACTCACTTCCATGCGACACAGGGATCAACGACGCCGCATGGTCTTTGTTACTCCGTGAGCTGCCCACGATTCACCCGAACGGCCCTGATGGATGCCTTCTGTGTCGCCAATGGCCTACTGACGAGCACTCAGGCGGCCCATTAATAGGACTTCCTGCCTACTGTCGTATAGGTCGGTACGAGCGACAGGTCCTAGGAGGAGTCATGCCCAGACGGCGCCGTCTCACCGGCACCTGCATCGGGACGGTTGTCGTGAGCGTCCTCGCTGCCGGTGGTGTTCTCGGTATGGCGGGCGCGACGCCTGCCGGGGCCGAGCCGCCACCCCCGGCTCCCGTTCCCACTCCCCCTGCCGGCCGTGAGCCCGCTTTCGGCGCGTACCTCGACTACGGACCCGCCGGCATCGAGCGGATGGCCGAGCTGTCGCGCTGGCTGGGCGGCACGGAGGTGAAGGTCGGTCACACCTACCTGCCCGGCGACCTCTGGTCGAACATCGAAGGCCTCCCCGGATTCCTGGACGCGTGGGCGGACTGGCGACGCGGTGCGGACGACCGGATGTTCGTACTCAATGTGCCCATGATGGAGCGGAACGAGGCCCGCGTCTCCGACGACGAGGTCCGCGACCTGCTGCAGTCGGGCTCCGAGGGCAGCTTCGACCACCACTTCCGGACACTGGCGACTCGCCTGGTGGATCTGGGCGTGCCGGACACGGTGATCGTCCTCGGCTGGGAGATGAACGGCACGACGTACACGCACCGCTGCGGGCCGGACCCCGAGGCGTGGAAGGCGTACTGGAAGCGCATCGTCAAGACCATGCGGTCTGTTCCCGGCCAGAAATTCCGCTTCGACTTCGCTCCGAGCCGGGGGCTGGACGCGGTGCCCTGGACCGATTGCTATCCCGGTGACGATGTCGTGGACATCATCGGCATGGACTCGTACGACCAGCCTCCCGGTAAGAACTTCGACGACCATGTGAAAGATCCGTACGGGCTGCAGAAGCAGGTCGACTTCGCCGCCGAGCACCACAAGGCGATCTCGTATCCGGAGTGGGGGCTCTTCCGCAACGGTGACAACCCCGAGTACATGCGCCGCATGCTCGACTGGATCGACCGGCACAAGCCGCTCTACCAGACGATCACGGACTACTGTCCGCACGGCGTCTGGCAGTGCGACGAGAACCCGGAGTCGTCGGAGGTGTTCCGCTCGAAGTTGTTCGCGTCGCCGACACCGACACTTCCGCCCGAGCCGACACGTCCGCCCACGCCGACTCTGCCCGTACCCAGTCCCCCTGGGACGAAGCCGGACAAGCCCAAGCCGGACAATCCCGCGCACAAGCCGAACCCCGACGAGTGGTGCGTGCCCGTGAAGCTCGACGACTGGCTCAAACAGTGGGTGACGGACTTCAAGTTCTGCGTGAAGCTCCGCTTGCCGGCCGGCCGGCCCTCCCCCTCCCAGTAGCCGCCCGCAGGTCGTTCAGGCGGCCACGCCAGTGGCGCGCGGCCGGGAACCAAGTAGTCACGCTCTCCGCGACCCGGTCGCGCGCGGTCACTTGCAACCGGCGCAGACGCATCAGGGGTTCGAGGCCGGATCGGGCCAGCAGCAGGCGCTGGTTGGTGACCGTCTCGGGCCGCCACTGGTTCTTGTACGGCTCGGAGCCCCGCAGCAGGCTCAGCACGCTGCGGCCGGTGCCGACGGCCAGGTGCGCCTCCTGGCGCAGCAGCATTGTCGACACGTCCACCTTCTTCTCCCTGAGCCCCGGGTCGGCGCCGTACAGATAGCCGCCGGTCAGCCGGCCCGACTGGAGCGTCATGCTGACGGCCACCACGTCGCCGGCCAGCCGGAACTCCGTGACCGCGGCGTCGCCGTCCCTCAGCATGCGCCGGGTGGCGCGCGCCAGGTGCTCCTCGAAGCGCGGCCTGAGGTGCTCGACGTTGACGCCACGGCCCCGCCACTGGAGCTTGTGCAACCGCAGCAGATTGGCGACGGCGCCGGGCACTTCGGCCTCCCGCACCGCATGGCTCTCGATCTTCAGCGCATCGATGTGGCGCAGCTTGGCCCGTACGCGCTGCGCCCGGTTCGTCTGCAACCGCTTGACGAGCTCGTCGATGGGCTCGGCCGGGAGTTCCAGGCAGACCGAGTCGGTGAGGCGGCGCCGGGCTCCGGCCCAGGTGTCGTACAGCAGCTCGGCGGCCGCGCCCGGCCGTACCTCCCGGAGGTCGATCACCGCCTGCCGGGCGGCGCGGTCCAGGCCGCGTTCCAGGGCGATGATCGCGCTCTTCGCGTCCTCGTCGTCGACGAGGACGTCGAAGAAGTCGGAGATCGCGCCGCCCATGGGGACGAGCAGCGGCATCGGGCGGTGTACGAGCATCAGCGGCGCCGCACCGATCAGGCGCCCGTTCCGGCGGGCCAGTACGACGCGCAGCAGCCCGTTCGTCCCGTAGGACAGCCACCACGAGTGCAGCCAGGCGTGGCTCTGGAACGGCGTGGCGGTGGCGCAGCGGCGGTGCAGCGCGTCCCACTCCGCCTGGAGCTCGGCGAAGCGCCGGGGGTCGCGGCAGAGCGTGACGGCGAGCCCTTCCTGACGTGCGGCCATCACACCAGCTCCCGCTCGGAGGAGGAGGCGTTGTTGTGTGCGTGGTGCTGGTCCTGGCCTTGGGCCGGTGCGGGTACCGAGGCCGGTGCGGTGCCGCGCGCGCGGTGCGTGCGGCGCGGCCGTACGAGGAGGACAAGGCCGCCGATGAGACCGCCGGCGCACGTACCCACGGCCGCGCCGATCGGGACGGACGGGGAGGCCGGCTCCGTCGGGGTGATGGCCGGGGAGAAGACCAGCAGCTTGACTCCGGTGTTTTTGGAGATGTGATTGCTGCTCACGTAGACGGCGTTGGCGACGGCGTTGGCGATGTGCGCCGCCTGGCGCGGTTTGGTGGATGTGCCGGTGATGGCGATCATCGGCGAATCGGGAGACGTCTCGGTCTGTACGTGCGTACGGAGCGTGTGCGTGTCCGGTACTCCGGCGGCGCCGCGCGCGTAGGCGATGGTCGAGTCGCTGGTGGCGATACGGCCGTAGGCCTGGGCGTACCCGAGGGCCGAGCCGGGCTCGGCGTTCTGGGCGGGCACGGCGACGACGTAGCTGGTGGCGGCGTACTCGGGCGCCTTGAGGACGCCGTACGAAACACCGCACGCCGCGCCGAGGACTGCGCACAGGGGCAGGGGGGTGATCCTCGCGAGGAGCCGGCTGATCCGTCCGGGGGCGGCGGCGGGCTGCTGCTCGGGCGACTCGGTCATTGGCATGCTCCCTTGGTTGAGGGGGTGGTCGTGCTGGCGAGCGCGTGCGCGTAGACCTCCATGAGGCGTTCGCTGCTGCGCGCGATGTCGTAGTGGCTGACGACGGGGGGCGGCGAAAACCGGCGTACGTCGCCCTCCGTCCGCATCTGCTGCCGCTGCTGCTGGAGGGCCGCCGTCAGCTCGCCGGCATCGCCGCCGATGCGCCGGGCTCCCGGCGACTGACCGGCGGGGAGGTCGTCGATGGCCGGACAGGCGCTGTGCAGTACGGGCAGCCCGGCGGCCAGCGCCTCCACGACGGCCAGCCCGAAGGCCTCTTCGCGGGACGCGGAGACGAAGGCATCCATCGCGGAGAGAAGCGCGGGGATGCGGGGGGACAGGGGGCGCGCGCGGGCGGCGCGGGGGATGCCGCTGCGGGGGGCGCTGCTGCCGGGGGCGGCGTCGGCACCAGTACCGTCGGCCGCTGCCGGGCCGGTTGCGACGCACGTATGGCTGTACGGGGCGGCCCTGTCCGGCGTACGGCTGCGCGGGGCACTGCTGCCGGAGGCGCCGACCACTGCGTCGCAACAGCCGCTGCACCGGTCGCTGTCGGCGCGAGTACCGTCGGCGGCCGCCTTACCGGGTGCGACGAGGGTGCCCATGTCGGGCGTGCGGCTGCGGACGGCACTGCTGCCCGGGGAGGCGTCGGCACCAGTACCGTCGGCCGCTGCCGGGCCGGTTGCGACGCACGTATGGCTGTACGGGGCGGCCCTGTCCGGCATACGGCTGCGCGGGGCACTGCTGCCTAGGGCGGCGCCCACTGCGTCGCAACAGCCGCCGCACCGGGCCGCGTCGGTGGGAGAACCGTCGGCGGATGCGGGGCCGGTGGTCCTGTCGGGCGTACGGGTGCCTGGCACTGTGCTTGTGGCCGTGCGGATGCCGCCGGCCCGGGTTCCTGCGGCGCGTGTACGGGCCGCCGGCAGGCCGACGCCGGATTCGCCGGCTGATGCGTCGCCCGTACGGTCGGCCGGCGCGTCGTCGGACCTCGCCCCCTCCCCCGCGTCGCATTCGCCCAGGAAGCGGATCCTGTGTGCCGCGCCGAGCCGGGTCGCCAGGGTTCGCAGCGCGGGGCCTTCCGGGCCCTCGCCTGCCAGGAGCAGCCATGCGTCGGGCAGGGCCGCCACCGCGCGTACCAGTACGTCGAAGCGCTTTCCGGGGACCAGTCGGCCCACCCCGCCGACCACGAAGGCATCGGCGGGGATGCCCAGTTGTGTGCGGGTGGAGCGGCGGAGCTCGGGGTCGTAGCGGAAGCTCGCTGCGTCGATTCCGTTCGGTACGACGTGGATTCGCTCCGCCGGTACGCCCCAGTCGCGCAGGCGGGCGGCGACCGTGGCGGAGACGGCGACGGTCGCCGAGCCGAGGCGTTCGGTGCCGAGGTACAGCGCGCGCGTGCCCGGCGTCAGCGGGCGGCCCTCGATCTCCGCCTCGCCCAGCGAGTGCTCGGTTGCGACGGTCGCGCGGACCCCGGCCAGCCTCGCGGCGATCCGTCCGTAGACGCACGCGCGGTACAGGTGCGTGTGCACGAGGTCGTACCGTCCCCGGCGGATGAGCCGGGTCAGCCGCGGCAGCGCCGTCACGTCACGGTTGCCGATCATTCCGAGGTGCGTGACCCGGACGCCGTCCGCGCGCAGCCCTACCGCCACCGCGCCCGGATTCGTCAGCGTCACCACGTCGCAGGGCAGCGGAAGATGCCGCAGCAGCAGCCTCAGCTGCCGTTCGGCGCCGCCGACGCCGAGACCCGTGATGATGTGCAGCGCCTTCACCGGGCGGTCCGGCGGGCGAAGCGGTGCCGCAGGTGCTTCACGCCGAGGCGGACGCTCCGGTCGGCGTGACTGATGTGCGTACGGGGCAGGGCGTACGGGCCGAGCAGCGGGCCGGGGTCGATGGCGAAGCCGTACGTGTACCCGGCGTCGCGCACCGCGTCGGCCGCCCGCCGGTCGACGGTGCCGTACGGATAGCAGAAGGTGTCGGGGACAGTGCCCGTGAGGTCGCGGATCAACTCCCGGCTGTGGTGCGTCTCCTGGCGCAGTACGTCGTCGGAGGCCTCGGTCAGGGACCGGTGGTACAGGCCGTGCGAGCCGATCTGCATGCCGGACTCGGCGACCGCCCTGATCTCGTCCCCGGTCAGCAGCGGCTTGCGCGGGCCGAGCGGGTCCCACTCGTTGGAGCCGCCGAGGCGGCCCGGCAGGACGAACACGGTCGCCGTGCAGTCGTGCCGCCGCAGCACCGGCAGCGCCTCGTGGAGGAAGTCGGCGTAACCGTCGTCGAAAGTGAGGCCGACCAGGCCGCGGGAGCGGCCGGCCGCGTGGGCGCGCAGGAGCGTACCGACGTCGACGCCGGTGAGTCTTCGGCGGCGCAGGCAGGCCAGCTGGTGGTCGAGCCGGTCCCGGGCGACGGTGATGCCGTACGGGTCGTCCGTCGGGTCGCCCACCGAGTGGTACATCAGGATCCACGGCGGGGCATTGTGCGGAGGGCCGGCCTCGGCGGGCCGGGACTGGGGGTTGAGCTTGGGGGATGCGGCGCTACGGGTCGCCGTTTCAGGAGCCATGACGGAACCTCTGTCGGGTGAGGGCCAGCGCTTGAACGACCTCAGGAGCTCTTACGGCAACTCCGGTGAGGACGAATGCGGTAGGAACGAGGAGGCAGCCGACGGCCACACTCAGCAGGGCGTCGGGGATCAGCGGGCCGGTCGTCCAGCCCACCGCGCCCGCCACCGCCGCCGCCGCGGTCAGCCGCCCGAGTGCGGCGCTGACGGACCGGACGTGGATGGAGACCACGCGCGAACCGAGACCGCTGAGCAGCAGCAGCGCCGTCGCGCTGATGCCGGCGGCGTTGGCCGCCGCGATGCCGAAGACGCCGAAGCGGCCGACCGCGGCCGCGCCGACGGCGACGGTGACCAGGAGTCCGGTGGCCATCGCGGCGACCGGGTACCAGGTGGGCCGTCCCGTGGAGAAGAACGGCCTGCTCAGGGCGCCCGTCAGGCAGTGTCCGAGCAGCCCGGCGGCGTAGACCCGCATGACGGTGGCGGTCGTCGTGGTGTCCTGCGCGTCGAACGCACCCCGCTCGAAGAGGACTTCGATGATCTGGGGCGCGTATCCCAGGACGAGTGCGGTGCCGAGCAGGACGACCGCGCCGGCCAGCGCCAGGTCGCGTTCGACCCTGCGGCGGGCCCTTTCCCGTTCGCCGTCGGCCATCGCCTGGGCGACGACGGGGAAGGTCACCGTACAGATCATGAGCGACAGCGTCATCGGCATCTGCGCGACCTTCTGCGCGTAGTTCAGATGGGAGATGGCGCCGGCGGGCAGTGAGGAGGCGAGGAAGCGCTCCACGAGGACCTGGGACTGGCGGCTGAGCGCGAAGAGTACGACCGGGGCGAGGACGGCTGCGCCGAGCAGGGGGGCGGGGGTGGTCCGGCGGGGGCGGCGCGGGCGGCCTGGGCGGCGGAGGTGGCGGAGGTGGTGGAGGTGGTGGAAGGCGCTTCGGCGGTGCTTCAGCCGCACGAGGCTGGCGAAGGTGGGCAGTTGGGTCAGGATCATCAGCAGGCTGCCCACGGCGACCCCGGCCGCGGCGGCGCGCACCCCCCACAGAGAGTGCAGGGCCAGCATCGTGCCGATGATCCCGACGTTGTACGCGGCGTAGACGCCGGCCGGCGGGACGAACCTGCCGTGCGCGCGCAGGGCGGCGCTGAAGTATCCGGTGATGCCGAAGGTGACCACGGTCACCGCCGTCAGGCGCGTGCAGTCCACGGCCAGCCGGGGGTCGCTGAACCCCGGCGCGAGGGCCCGTACGACCAAGGGCGCCGCCAGGATCAACAGCCCGGCGGCGCAGGCCAGCAGGGCGAACAGCCGGGGAAGGCTGGCGGCGACCAGCGCGCGTACGGGGTCCTGCGACGGGGAGTGGCCGCCCTGCGCGCGGTGGGCGAGGGCGTAGCTGAACGCGGGGACGAGCAGCAGCGCCATCGCGTCCTCGATGAGGAGCGTGGACGCCATCTCGGGCACGGTCCAGGCGATCAGGAACGCATCGCTGTCGACGCTGGCGCCGAAGAGGTGGGCGATCGCCTGATCCCGCACGAGCCCGAGCAGCGCCCCTACCGCGGTCAGCCCGGCGGTTACCGCGGCGGCCCGGACGAGGAAGCGCCCCAACTGCGGCGGAGCGGGGGTGGCTGCTTTGGTGCCTTTGGCGGGCGATGCGGTACGCGATGCGCTTCGCGGGAGCGGGGTGGGCATGGGCGATGCGGTACGCGATGTCCTACCCGGGGGCGGGGCGGGCGCCGGCTCGGTGGCTTCGGGGGCGGTGCCGCGCTGGGGCGACCCCATCTCGGATGCCGCACTCGCGCCGCACGGCCCCTGCGGGCCTCCCGGGCTTCGTACGGCTGCGCCGGACTCCGTCCGCCGAGCTGCCGGGCGTGGCGCGGTGCCTTCGGCGGCGGTGCCGCGCCCGGGCGTCTCCTCGGGTGCCGAACGGGCGGGGGGGTGTGTTTGTACGCCGCCCAAACTGTGTTCGACACCCTGCGGGGAGCGCCCCTGCACGTCCCCTCCCGGCGGCTTCGTGTCGGCAACGGCGGGGGGCTTGTCGCGGTCCGTTCGCGGGTTCGCCGTGCCCCGCGTCGTGGCCTCCGAAGGCTGTGCGCTTCGCGGGAACGTGGTGGGTACGGACGTCGTGCCGGGGGGCAGTGCCGCGCTGGGGCGTCTCCTCGCGGGTCGAACGGTCGCCTGTGCCGCCGCACTGTGTTCTGCGTCCGGCACCTCCGCCTGCGACACGCGCGGCTCGTCCTGGACTGCGCACAGCACCTTGCCGGGGTCCTCCTGCGTCATGGGGTGACCGCCTCGTCCGGCTCCGCCAGCGCCCACCATGCCGCCAGGCCCAGCACCACTCCGGTCAGGACCGTCGAGGCGCCGCCGATGTCGGCGTACAGGAAGTCGACGGTCTGCCAGATCATCAGGCCGACGGCCACCAGGCCGCAGTCCGTGGCTCGCCCGCGGGAGTGGGTCAGTCTGCGCAGGCCGACCAGCAGGACCGCCGCCAGGCTGCCCACGAACGTGGTGAGGCCGATCAGGCCCTGCTCGCTGAGCACCAGCAGGTACATGTTGTGCGGCGAGAGCAGCGGCTGCTTCTGGAAGGTCTGGCCCGCGCCCGCCGTGTCGCTGCCCGAGGAGAGGCCGATCGACGCGTGCCCGTCGCGGTGGGCGGGGAATCCCTTGAGGCCGACCCCGGTGGCGGGCTCCTCGCGCCACATGCGGGCCGCCGCCGCCCACATCATGTACCGGTCGTTGACCGACCGGTCGGGGGCGTCGGTCACCTGGGTGATGCTGGTGAGGCGCTGGGAGATCATCTCGGAGCCGATGCCCAGGCCTCCGACGAGGATGACGGCGACGGCGGCGAGTACGGCCAGCGCGCGTACCGCCTGGCGCAGGCCGGTCAGCAGGATCACGGCGAGGGCGGCGACCGCCGTGGCGATCCACGCGCCGCGGCTGAAGGACAGCACCAGCGGGACGACGAGGGCTGCGGCGGCCGCGAGTGCGCAGGGGCGCAGCCAGGGGGGCGGGTTCGCGGGCGTACGGAGTGTCAGGGCGATGGCGGCCAGGAGGCCGTAGGCGACCACCGTGGCCATCCCCATGACGTCGGACGGGCCGAAGGTGCCCACGGCCCGGACGTCCGCGCCCATGTACGACGCGCCGGTCCCGGTGACGTACTGGTAGACCCCCGTCGCGCCCTGGAAGAGCGCCAGCGCGACCACGCACCAGGTGACGATCCGGAAGTCGCGCGCATCGCGGACCAGGAACACGACGGCGGCCGGGACCAGGACGAAGACCTGGAGGTAGCGGACGAAGCCTGGGAGGGCGGCCGCCGGGTCGGCGGCGGTGACCGTCGCCACGGCGAAGCCCACGGCGGGGATGCCCAGGACGGCGGCGGCGGCCGGTGTCAGCGGCCGCGCCCTGCGGTGCACCGCGTACCCCACGCAGAAGGCCACCGCGACGACCGACGCGACGTCGGCCGGGGTGACACGGCCCGTCGCTCCGGCTCCCGGGGTCTCGACCGGGGCCGTCAGCAGCAGCACGATGGCGATCAGCGGGAGGAGCCGGAACGGTGGCCACCACCGGTTGGTGCGCTCCTGCGGTACGAGGGCCGGCGCCACGGTCCATGCGAAGGTCATGCTCAGCTGCCTCCGAGCCGGAACAGGGAAGCGGCGGTGCGCGCGAGGATGCACACGTCCTGCCAGGGCGACCAGGTCTCGATGTAGTGGTTGTCGAAGCGGGCGCGGTCCTCGATGGAGGTGTCGCCGCGCAGTCCGTGCACCTGGGCGAGACCGGTGATGCCGACGGGCATCCGGTGGCGGGCCCGGTAGCCGGGGTAGCTGTGGCTGAACTTGTTGACGAAGTAGGGACGTTCGGGCCGTGGACCGACCAGGCTCATGTCGCCGCGCAGCACGTTCCACAGCTGTGGCAGTTCGTCGAGGGAGGAGCGCCGCAGCAGACTGCCGACGTGGCTCATCCGCCGGTCGAGTGCGACGCTCCAGCGCGTCGCGGACTCGTGCTCGTTGGCCGGGCAGAGCGTACGGAACTTCAGCAGGATGAAGGGCCGGCCGTGCAGGCCGATGCGCTCCTGCCGGAAGATGACGCCGGGTCCGTCGGAGAGCCGTACGGCGAGTGCGCAGAGCCCCATGACGGGTGCTGCCGCGACCAGGGCGACGGCGGCCAGCAGGGCGTCCATGGCCCGCTTGCCCGCGCGTGCGAACGGCCGGTGGAGTCCGGTGCGGAGCGGCTGTACGGCGAATCCCCACAGGTGGTCGGTGTCCGCTGTACGGCTGGGGGTGACCGTCCCGGCGACTGTGCTGTCGACCAGCCACAGCCGGCAGCCGTGCTCGGCGAAGAGATCGACGAGCGCGGCCGTGTCGGGGGCCGATGCGGGCGGGTGGGTGAAGACGGCGTGGCGCACGGTGTTCTGGACGACCGCACGGCTGACGTCCTCCAGGGTGGCGAGGACGGGCAGCGGCGCGGCCTGGGCCTGTGCGGCCCGCGCGGCCGCGATGCGCGCGGGCCCGTGTGCCGGGACCTGCGCGGTCCCGACCTGGCCCACCGGGCGCAGCCCGTACTCGGCGCGCTCGTACAGCGCCGCCGTCACGCGCCGCGCGACCTGCCCGTGGCCCACGACGAGCGCCGACTGCGGCCGCCGGGCGCCCGACCTGCGCCGGGCCTCGCGGACCACGGCCCGCCCTGCACAGCCGACGAGCGCCTGCGCCGCGACCGCGCCGACCAGTGCGGTCCAGCCGATGGCATACCGGGAGTCGTACACCATAAGGGCCTCGGTGGCGGCGAACCACAGGACCAAGGCCAGGACGAAGAGTGTCGGCAGTTCGGCGATCGCCGACGGGGACAGGCGCGGCCGGTAGAGGCCCCGGCAGCTGTGCAGCACCAGCTGACCCGTCACGAGCAGGGCGAACGCGGTTACGGGCCAGGCCGGTCCGGGCACCAGCGCCAGCGCCAGGACCGGCGCGAGAGCGTCGGCCGCGAGCAGTCCCGTCACGGGTCCGTGCCGGCGGATGCCGCGCGCGGGGAGCGGGGCGGCCCTGTGGCGGGCGACGCTCCGTTGCGGACGGATCGAGGCGGCCGGGCGCGGCACGGCTGCGGCCTGGTCGGTGTGGGGCGCGAATGCACTCTCCGTCGTCATCGCTTGGTGCGCGTCCTCGTCTTGGGCTGGGGCAGGCTGAGAAGTTCCTGATAGAGACCGGAGACGGCTGCCGCTGTCGTCCGTACGTCGCAGGCCGCCCGTGTGTGGGCCTGGGCCCGGCGGCCCAGGTCGTCCCGCAGCTTCGGGTCGGCCAGCAGCCCGGCGAGCGCCGCCGCGAGCGCCGCCGGGTCTTCGGGCGGTACGAGACAGTGCGCCGCGTGGCCGGGCGGCAGGCTCTCCCTGGCGCCGCTGACGTCGGACAGCACGACGGGCCTGCCGCAGGCCATCGCTTCGAGCGGGGCGAGGGCCATGCCCTCCCAGCGCGAGGGCAGTACGACTACGTCCGCCGCGTGGAACCAGGGGCGGACGTCCCGGCTCGCCCCCGCGAACAGCACGCCGGGCGGGGCAAGGCTCTTCAGAAGCTCCTGTTCGGGCCCGTCTCCGACCAGCACAAGGCGGGCGCCGGTCACCGCCGATGCCACCCGCTGCCAGGCGCGCAGCAGGATGTCCTGGCCCTTCTGCCGGCACAGCCGTCCGACGCAGACCACCAGCGGCGCCCCGGCAGGCATCCCGGACAGCAGCGGCAGGGCGGCGCGGGCGGGCGCGCGGCTCGTGCCCTCGTCGGGGCGGAAGTGGCGGAGGTCGATGCCGTTACGGATCACCGACCAGTGGGCGGCGATTCCGGCCTCCTCCCCCGCCCGGCGTTCGCTCTCGCTGACGCACAGCGTGCGGGTGCTCCAACGGGCGCCGTACCGCTCCCACTTCAGCGCCATGCCAGCCTCGCGGCCCTGTACGGCGTCGAAGGACCAGGCGTGCGGCTGAAAGACCGTCGGGACACGTCCGCGTACGGCGAGGCGGCCGGCGAGCCCGGCCTTGGCGCTGTGGGCGTGCACGACGTGGGGGCGGGCTTCGCGGATCAGGCGGGCGGCGGTCATGACTTCCCTGGCCAGTTGGGGGCCGGGGGCGCGTACGGCGGGCCAGGTGTGTACGCGCGCTCCGGCCTGGGCGGCCTCGTACGCCAGCGCACCACCCGGGGGGCAGGCCACGACGGTCCGCAGACCTTCGCCGGCCTGCGCCCGGACAAGGTCGGTGACAACGCGTGCGACTCCCCCCTCGACCGGCTGGACCAGATGAAAAACCGTCAGTTGGCTGTTCTCAGTCCAACTTCTTTGCAGCACGTGCGGCTCTCTTCGTACGTGGACCATAGAACTGGCCGAGAAAGTAACCGCGGATTTCGGCATTGAATCAGGGCGACAAAATCAGGAGTGCACTTTGGCAGAAAGCTAGTTGGAAAATCACGCCGAACTCGCCCGTACGGCCATTTGGATCGCGCCCGGATATACCTCTGTCAGGGCGCTGACGTGCACGATCATCCGCTGTGCGCTTCTGCGGAAATAGCCAATCGGGTGATCGCCGCAAAAGAAGTACAGTCCGCTGAACGGCCCCTATGCGACTTCGCCGAGCCCAAGGAGTTCAAGCAGCACCAGCAGTTCCTGCGGGGCGCCGCGCAGTCGCATTCGACAGCCCGCTCTGCGCGCGGTGAGGCGCAGCCGGGCCACTGCTTCGACGGCGGTGAGATCCGCGTCGGCGAGCGCGCCGACGTCGCAGATCGCCTCGGTGGCCGCGGACCCGTGCAGCAGCTCGTCGAGTGCGTCGCACAGCCTGGGTACGTCGCCCGGCGTCAAGCGGCCGGAGACGACGAGAACGATCGGCATCGGGGCATCCACACCAGGGAGACCCGCGCGGCGGCCGTAACTCATCGCCGCGCGCTCCCCGGGAAAACAGGACGGGACCGGTGGAGTGATCCACCGGTCCCGTTCAGTGCGGCACGGAGCTGTACGAAGCCGTCAGGCGATGCGGCCCAGGACGATCGGGTTCGGGGTGAACTCCGTGCCCTCGGGGGCGGTCAGGACACCGCCGTCGAGCGCCTCGAGGGCGTACTCGAACTTCTCCGGCGTGTCCGTGTGCAGGGTCATCAGCGGCTGGCCGGCCGTGACCTTGTCGCCCGGCTTCGCGTGGAGTTCGATGCCCGCGCCCGCCTGGACCTTGTCCTCCTTGCGGGCGCGGCCCGCGCCGAGGCGCCAGGCGGCCACGCCGACCCCGTAGGCGTCGAGGGTGGTGAGGACGCCGGTCGAGGTGGCGCGCACGATGTGCTGCTCGCGGGCGACGGGGAGCGCCGCGTCCGGGTCGCCGCCCTGGGCCCTGATCATGCGGCGCCAGACGTCCATCGCGGAGCCGTCGGCGAGCGCCCTGGCCGGGTCGGCGTCCTTCAGGCCGGCCGCGTCGAGCATTTCGCGGGCCAGGGCGAGGGTCAGCTCCACGACGTCCTGGGGGCCGCCGCCGGCCAGCACCTCGACGGATTCGCGGACTTCGAGGGCGTTGCCCGCGGTGAGGCCGAGGGGGGTGCCCATGTCGGTGAGGAGGGCGACCGTGCGCACGCCGTGGTCGGTGCCGAGGCCGACCATCGTGGCGGCGAGCTCGCGGGCGTCCTCGATGTTCTTCATGAAGGCACCGGAGCCGACCTTGACGTCCAGGACGAGCGAGCCCGTACCCTCGGCGATCTTCTTCGACATGATGGAGGAGGCGATCAGCGGGATGGCTTCGACCGTGCCCGTGACGTCGCGCAGGGCGTAGAGCTTCTTGTCGGCAGGGGCCAGGCCGTCGCCCGCCGCGCAGATGACCGCGCCGGTGGACTCCAGGACGTTGAGCATCTCCTCGTTGGAGAGCAGTGCGCGCCAGCCGGGGATGGACTCCAGCTTGTCGAGCGTGCCGCCGGTGTGGCCGAGGCCGCGTCCGGAGAGCTGGGGCACGGCCGCGCCGCACGCGGCGACGAGGGGGGCCAGCGGCAGCGTGATCTTGTCGCCGACGCCGCCCGTGGAGTGCTTGTCGGCGGTGGGGCGGGAGAGCGAGTCGAAGTTCATGCGCTCGCCGGAGGCGATCATCGCCGCCGTCCAGCGGGCGATCTCGGTGCGGTTCATGCCGTTGAGCAGGATCGCCATGGCCAGGGCGGACATCTGCTCGTCGGCGACCTCGCCGCGCGTGTACGCGTCGATGACCCAGTCGATCTGCTCTGGGCTCAGTTCGCCCCGGTCACGCTTGGTTCGGATGACGGAGATGACGTCCATGGAGTGGGTTCCTTCCGGCGTACGGAGAGTGTTTCTACGCGCATAGAGATGAGAAAACGCAGCGGCCCTTCCGACCGGATGATGCCGTGTCGGAAGGGCCGGTTCGTCATGCCAGGTGCTGTGGCCCGAACGCGTCGGGAAGCATGTCGGCGAGCGTACGGATGCCCGTCGACGTCTCCAGGAGGAGTGCGGGGCCCCCGAATTCGTACAGCAGCTGACGACAGCGGCCGCACGGCATCAGGATGTCGCCCCGGCCGTCGACGCACACGAAGTGCGTCAGACGGCCGCCGCCCGTGGCGTTGAGCTGCGACACGAGGCCGCACTCGGCACACAGCGAGAGGCCGTACGACGCGTTCTCGACGTTGCAGCCGACGACCGTGCGGCCGTCGTCGACGAGGGCCGCGGCGCCGACCGGGTAGCCCGAGTAGGGGGCGTACGCATGGGACATCGCCTCGCGCGCCGCCTCCTTCAGGGCGTCCCAGTCGGCCTTGACCGCGGCGTCCGTCATTTGCCCTGGCCCTTGCGGTACGGCATGCCGTCCGCCTTCGGCATGCGGAGCCGTTGGGCGGAGAGTGCCAGGACGAGCAGCGTGGTGACGTACGGCGCGGCGTCCACGAACTGGCTCGGGACCTCGTCCGTCAGCGCGTACCAGGTGAACAGCACCCCGGCGACGACGGCGGAGATCAGGGCGGGCAGGTACTTCTTCTTGTACAGCTGCCAGAGCACGACGATCACCAGCAGGATCGCCAGCAGGAGCAGCATCGCGTGGACGTTCTCGGCGCCACCGCGCAGCTTGAGGCTGTCGGTGAAGCCGAAGAGTCCGGCGCCGAGCGCCATTCCGCCGGGCATCCAGTTACCGAAGATCATCGCGGCGAGACCGATGTAGCCGCGGCCGCCGGTCTGGCCCTCCTGGTAGATGCCGGTGGCGACGATGGCCAGGAAGGCGCCCGCGAGACCGGCGAGTCCGCCGGAGACGACGACGGCGATGTACTTGTACTTGTAGACGTTGACGCCGAGGGACTCGGCGGCCATCGGGTTCTCACCGCAGGAGCGCAGCCGCAGGCCGAAGGCCGTGTGCCAGAGGATCCAGATGGTGGCCGGGATCAGCAGCAGCGCAACGATGGTCAGCAGCGACAGGTTGGTCACCAGGCCGCCGAGGACGCCGGCGACGTCCGAGATGAAGAACCAGTGTTTGCCCTGCAGGTCCCGTAGCCAGTCCGACAACCCTGGAACGGTGACCGAGGTGATCGAGTCGATCCGTGGGGACTGCTTGGAGGAACCGCCCTCGACCTTGTCGAAGGTGAAGTTGGACAGGTAGCGGGTGGCGCCGACGGCGAGGATGTTGATGGCCACACCGGAGACGATGTGGTTCACGCCGAAGGTGACCGTGATGATCGCGTGCAGCAGACCGCCGATCGCGCCGCCGAGGATGCCGAAGGCGACACCCGTCCACGGACCCCACTGGTAGCCGGCGTAGGCGCCGAACCAGGTGCCGAGGATCATCATGCCTTCGAGGCCGATGTTGACGACGCCCGCGCGCTCGGCCCAGAGGCCGCCGAGACCGGCGAGGCCGATCGGGATGGCGAGCTGGAGCGCGCCGGAGACCTGGCCGACGGAGGTCAGGTCGTCGGCGCCGCTGATGATGCGGACCAGAGAGACCAGGGCGAGCCCGCCCGCGATGATCAGCAGGACGACAGGGGTGGACAGTTTGCGGCGGGCGCTCTTCTTGGGCGCCGCGCTCACGGCGGAGACAGTGCTTGTACTCATTACGCCGCCACCTCCTCACGGTTCTTGCGGGCGGCTGCGGCGAGCTCTTCGCCCACCTTCTGCTGCTGGCGTCGGAGCCCGTAGCGGCGGACGAGTTCGTAACTGACGACGACCGCGATCACGATCAGGCCCTGCATGATCGTGGCGATCTCCTTCTCGTAACCGTGCTGGTCGAGCGCGGCGGACGCCTTGTCCAGGAAGGCGATCAGGAGCGCGCTGAAGAAGATGCCGATCGGGTTGTTGCGGCCGAGCAGGGCGATGGTGATGCCCGTGAAGCCGATGCCGGTCGGGAAGCTGAGGCTGTACGTATGGGTGTCGCCCAGCAGTGTCGGCATACCGGCAAGACCGGCGACGCCGCCCGAGATCAGCATGGCGGTGAGGATCATCTTCTTGGCGTCGACACCGGAGGCCGCGGCGGCGGTCTGGCTGGCGCCGGTGGCGCGCAGGTCGAAGCCGAAGCGGGTGCGGTTGAGGATGAACCAGTAGACGACGCCGAGCGCGAAGGCCACGAACGTGAAGCCGTAGATCTCGCCGCCGGCGCCCGCGCTCACGCTCGGGAACCAGCCGGACTCCGAGATCTCGCCGGTGGTCAGGTCGTTGGAACCCGGGAGCTGCACGCCGAAGTTGTCCGTGAGGATCAGCCAGGCGATCAGGCTGGTGGCGATCGCGTTGAGCATGATCGTGGAGACGACCTCGCTCACCCCGCGCAGGGTCTTGAGAACACCCGCGATACCGGCCCAGAACGCACCGGTCAGCATCGCGACGATCACGATCAGCGCGATGTGCAGCGGGCCGGGCAGCTCGACGGCGGCGCCGGCCAGGGCCGCCATCATCGCGGCGAGACGGTACTGGCCGTCGACGCCGATGTTGAAGAGGTTCATGCGGAAGCCGACGGCCACGGCGAGCGCCGCGAGGTAGTACGTGCCGGCCTGGTTGAGGATCAGAACCTGGATGTCGGCGAACTGGGCGCTCTCGATCATCAGCGTGTACGGCTCGAACGGGTCGCGGCCCGATGCGAGCAGCACCACCGAGGTGAGCGCGATGGCGACGACCAGTGCGAGCACTGGGCCGGCGAGGCCCAGGATCAGCCGGTCCTTGTCGAATTTCTTCATCAGGCCTCGTCCTCCGGGGCTGCCTCAAGGTGGCCGGTGGCGGCACCGGTCATGGCCGAGCCCAGTTCCTCCGGGGTGATGGTGGCGGGGTCGGCGTCCGCGACCAGGCGGCCGCGGTACATGACCCGCAGGGTGTCGGAGAGCCCGATGAGCTCGTCCAGGTCGGCGGAGATCAGCAGTACGGCCAGTCCCTCGCGGCGTGCCTCGCGGATCTGGTCCCAGATCTGCGCCTGCGCGCCGACGTCCACACCGCGCGTGGGGTGTGCTGCGATCAGCAGCTTGGGGGCGTGGCTCATCTCGCGGCCGACGATCAGCTTCTGCTGGTTGCCGCCGGACAGGGAGGCCGCGGTGACCTCGATACCGGGCGTACGGACGTCGTACTCGCGCACGATCCGCTCGGTGTCGGTGCGGGCGGCCTTCAGGTCGAGCAGTCCGCGCTTGGAGTTGGGCTCCTCGGTGACGTGGCCGAGGATGCGGTTCTCCCACAGCGGGGCTTCGAGGAGCAGGCCGTGCCGGTGGCGGTCCTCGGGGATGTAGCCGATGCCGCTCTCGCGGCGCTTGCGGGTCGGCGCGTGCGAGATGTCGGCGGTGTCGAGCGTGATGACGCCGCCGTCCGGGTCGCGCAGGCCCATGATCGTCTCGACGAGCTCGGCCTGGCCGTTGCCCTCGACACCCGCGATGCCGAGGACTTCGCCCTTGTGGATGGTGAAGTCGATCCCGGCCAGCACCTCGCGCACGACGCCGTCGGGGTCGACGGCGTTCAGGCAGAGGTTCTGGATGCGGAGCATCGGCACGTCGGTGACCGTCGACTCGCGGGTCTCGGGCGACGGGAGCTCGGTGCCGACCATCAGCTCCGCGAGCTGCTTGGTGGTGGTCTTCTTCGGGTCGGCCGTGCCGACGGTCGTGCCGCGCCTGATGACGGTGATGTCGTCGGCGACCGACAGGACCTCGCCCAGCTTGTGCGAGATGAAGATGACCGTCAGGCCCTCGGACTTGAGCTCGCGGAGGTTGGCGAAGAGCGCGTCGACCTCCTGCGGTACGAGCACCGCGGTCGGCTCGTCGAGGATGAGGATGCGGGCGCCGCGGTAGAGGACCTTGAGGATCTCCACGCGCTGGCGGTCGGCGACACCGAGGTTCTCGACCAGGGCGTCGGGGCGCACATTCAGGCCGTACGCGTCCGAGATCTCCTTGATCTTCGTGCGGGCCCTGTTGCCGATGCCGTACAGCTTCTCGCCGCCGAGAACGACGTTCTCCAGGACGGTGAGGTTGTCGGCGAGCATGAAGTGCTGGTGCACCATGCCGATGCCGCGTGCGATGGCGTCGGCGGGGCTGTGGAAGCTGACCTGCTCCCCGTCGACGGTGATGGTGCCCTCGTCCGGCTTCTGCATGCCGTAAAGGATCTTCATCAGGGTCGACTTGCCGGCACCGTTCTCACCGACGAGGGCATGCACGGTGCCCTTGCGGATGGTGATGTCGATGTCGTGGTTGGCGACGACGCCGGGGAAGCGCTTGGTGATGCCGTGCAGTTCTACGGCGGGGGGCGGGCTGGACGCGTTGATGACGCACTCTCCTTGGCGGAAAGGAGCGGGAGGGCGGGAGCGGGGGCAGAAGGCAGGGCGCGGCGAAACTATCGTGCTGAGAGATTGTCTACGCGCGTAGCAATGCCAAATATCGAAAAGACTGAGCAGGGAATGCGGCCCAGGGGCCGGAGAGGCGGCGGGAACCGCCTCACCGGACCCCCGGGATCATGTCGTGACCAGCGGCCTTACGGCGCGGTCTTGACCTTGATCTTGCCGGCGATGATGTCGGCCTTCGCCTTGTCGACGGCGGCGACGAGGTCCGCCATCTTCTTGTACTCCGGGTTGGAGTCGGAGAGGCCGACGCCGTCCTTGTCGAGGCCGTAGCGGACCTCGCCGGACTGCGGCTTGCCGTCCACGACCGACTTGATCAGGTTGTAGACCGCGTCGGTGACGTCCTTGGTGACCGACGTAAGGATCTTGGCCTTGTACTTCGCCAGACCGGCCTGGTTGTACTGGTCCGAGTCGACGCCGATGGCCCACTTGCCTTCGGTGGCAGCCGCCTCGATCGAGCCGGAGCCCGCGAGACCCGCGGCGTGGTAGACCACGTCGGCGCCCTTGTCGAGCTGGCCCTGGGCAGCGGCCTTGCCGAGGTCGGGCTTGGAGAAGCCGTCGAAGTTCGGCGGCTGGGTCAGGTACTGCTTGAGCACCTGGACCTTGGGGTTGGTGTCCTTGACGCCCTGGGCGAAGCCCGCCTCGAACTTCTTGATCAGCGGGACCTCGACACCACCGATGAAGCCGACCTTGTTGGTCTTGGTGGCCTTGGCGGCGGCGACGCCGGCGAGGTACGAACCCTGCTCCTCGTTGAAGACCATGTTCGCGATGTTCTTACCGGTCACCGAGGTGTCGTCGATGATGCCGAAGGTGGTCTTCGGGAACTTCGGCGCGACCTTCTTTATGGCCGGGGCGTAGGCGAAACCGACACCGATCACCGGGTTGTTGCCGGAGCGGGCCAGCTCGGTGAGGCGCTGGACCTTGTCGGCGTCCGACTCGCCCTCGGAGGGCTCCTGGTCGTTGCCCTTGATGTCGAGGTCCTTCTCGGCCTTCGCCAGACCGGCGTAGGCCGCGTCATTGAAGGACTGGTCGCCGCGGCCGCCGATGTCGTACGCGATGGCGGCGCTGGCTTCCTTGGAGCCGGACGCGGAGTCCGACGTCTTGCCACACGCGGTGGCGGAAAGTGCAAGGGCCGTGGACGCAATGGCCACGGTGGCAATCCTGGTTACCCGGCGCAAGGGAGGGCTCCTTCAACCTGACCGAAGCGCCTCTGCCGGCGCTGGTTTCGCGGCGATCGTAACGCGCGTAGATGCCGGATAAGAGCCCGTACGACAGCTGTTATCGGATCGTCGTGAACGGAAGGCGCCGTGGCTGATTACGAACGGTGTCCGTCGAGTAGCGCGGCAGCGGTGAAGAGCTCGACCCCGGCCTCGATCGCGTGCTCATCCACGTCGAAATCACCACGATGCAGGTCACGCCGGGCTGTGTCACCCGGAGCCCGCACGCCGAGACGGGCCATTGCGCCGGGGACCTGTTCCAGGTACCAGGAGAAGTCCTCGCCGCCGAGGCTCTGCTCGGTGTCCTCGATTGCGTACGATCCGCGCCTGGCGGTCATGGCGGCGGCGAGCAGGTCGGTGACGGCCGGGTCATTGACAACGGGCGGGACGCCGCGGATGTAGTTGATCTGCGACTTCGCGCCGTGCAGGTTCGCGATCTCGTCGATCGCGGCATGGACCAGGTCGGGGGCCTCGCGCCAGGCCTGGAGGTCCAGGCAGCGAACGGTTCCGGACAGCTCGGCGCGCTGCGGGATCACGTTGCAGGCGTGGCCCGATTCGATACGCCCCCAGGTCACCGCGAGCCCCGCGCGCGCGTCGACGCGGCGGGCGATCAGGGCCGGGACGTCGGTGACGACCCTGGCGGCCGCGGTGACCATGTCGGTGGTGAGGTGCGGGCGGGCGGTGTGGCCGCCGGGGCCGTCGAGCGAGACCTCCAGGCGGTCGCAGGCCGAGGTGATCGCTCCCGGCCGCAGACCGATGCGGCCCGCGTCCACCTTGGGGTCGCAGTGCACCGCGATGATCCTGCCCACCCCTTCCAGCACCCCGGCCTCGATCGCGTCGGTGGCACCGCCGGGCAGCACTTCCTCGGCGGGCTGGAAGATCAGCCGTACAGGATGTGGCAGCAGGCCCCGGCTGTGCAGGTCGGCGAGGACGAGACCGGCGCCGAGGACCGCGGCGGTGTGCACGTCGTGGCCGCAGGCGTGGGCGCGGTCGGGGACGGTGGAGCGGTACGGGACGCCCGTCTTCGTGTCGGGGATGGGGAGTGCGTCGATGTCGGCGCGGATGGCCAGCAGGGGGCGTACGCCGTCCCAGTCGCCGATGTCGCACATCAGGCCCGTGCCGGTGGAGAGCACACGCGGCTCCAGGCCGGCCTCTTCGAGCCGGGCCTTGATCGCGGCGGTCGTGCGGAACTCCTGGTTGCCGAGCTCGGGATGCATGTGCAAGTCCCGGCGGAAGGCGATCAGTTCGACACGCAGGCTCATGGGCAGAGCGCCGGGCAGCGGAGCCTCCTCCGGCCGGTCTGCTTCTGGCCGGTCTGCTTCTTCGGACGCGCGGGACATCAGCTGGTTCACCCCTGGAAGAGTAGGCCCATTCGGGGTGCAACTAACCAGCGATCAACAAAAGTTCAGCCGCATAGGGGAAAACAAACTGGCCGTGCTGCGCATGGGCGTTACCCACGAAGGGTAAACCACGGGGTTGCTTCGAGGCCGGTTACTCCAAGGCCGTCAGTTCAGGGCCGGGAGGCGCTGCACGTCGCGGGCCGTCGTCGTGACGCCCGACAGGAAGCCCTGGGCGCGAGGCGAGGCCGTGTCCCGCAGCCACTGCGGTGAGACGTCGCAGACCGCGACGCGTACACCCGTGCCCGCGAGGGCGAGCGGGAGTGTGTGCACGACCGTGGACGGGAAGCTCAGGATCGTACGGCCGATGGGGCCGCGCCGTGCGATGAGCTCCAGCGGCAGCTCGGGGCGGACGATCTCCAGGCCCGTCTCGACGGCCAGGCGGTGCAGCTTTTCGGTGCTCTCGCGGCGGTGGGCGAAGTAGCGGGTGGCACCGTGGGTGCGGGCGAGGGTGGTGACCGCCTCGACGTACCGGTCGGGGTCCACGACGCCGGTCTCGACCAGCGAGGTCCCGACCAGGTCGGCGCCGCGCGTGATGCGGGGCGGGCCGAAGCGGCTGCGGGTCCACGCGAAGTCGTTCGCGGTGACGGTGATCCCGGGGGCCGCCTCCTCCAGCGGCATCGAGGTGAAGACCTCGACGGTCCGTGCGGAGGACGGGGTGAGGCGGCGGCGGGCGGCCGCCGACACCGGTCCGAAGACGAGGTCGCGCGGCCCGCGACGGCCGCCGCGCCGGTGCCAGCGCACCAGGCGCTCACCCCCGGCGAGCTGCGCGATGAACTCCATCGTGGCCGTGCCGTCGTCGACGACGACCAGGTCCCGGGCCCGCGTGATGGTCAGCAGCAGCTGTACGTACCGCGAGAACGGGTCGCCGATGACGATGCGGCGGGCCCGGCGCAGGGCGCCCGCGAGCCCGCCGATGGTGTGGAACGGCGCCCCCGCCCCACCGCGCGCCTCCTCCCACCGCACCCGCATGCCTGCTTCGCGGGCCAGTTCCGCCATGCGCCGCAGCTGGCCGCGGGTCATGGGGTCGGTGGGTGACAGGACGACGACCGTGAGGTCGCTCGTCCTGTTGTGGGCCCACTCCAGGACGTTCAGGAGCTGGACCGGACTCTCGACGAACGCGAGAGTGTCGGGCACGGGGGTGGCGGGGGTGCCGTTCACGGCGACTCGACCGGCTTCCGTTTTCCGTCAGACCGCTCAGACCGCTGCGGGCTCGCGGTCGGGGTCCGCCGGGGCAGACGCAGCGACGACGCCCGCGACGCGGCGCAGCTTCTTCATCGGGCCGAGCTCGGACTCGTACACCTTCTTGACGCCGTCGCCGAGCGAGGCCTCGATGGTGCGGATGTCGCGGACCAGGCGGGTCAGGCCGCCGGGCTCGACGGACGCAGCCTGGTCGGAGCCCCACATGGCGCGGTCGAGGGTGATGTGGCGCTCGACGAACGCGGCGCCGAGGGCGACGGCGGCGAGGGTCGTCTGCAGGCCGGTCTCGTGGCCGCTGTAGCCGATCGGGACGTTGGGGTACTCGGCCTGGAGGGTGTTGATGACCCGCAGGTTGAGCTCCTCGGCCTTCGCCGGGTACGTCGACGTGGCGTGGCAGAGCAGGATGTTGTCGCTGCCGAGCACCTCCACGGCGTGGCGGATCTGGCGCGGCGTCGACATGCCGGTGGACAGGATGACCGTGCGGCCGGTGGCGCGCAGGGCGCGGAGCAGCTCGTCGTCCGTGAGGGACGCGGAGGCGACCTTGTGGGCCGGCAGGTCGAACTTCTCCAGGAAGGCGACGGCCTCGGTGTCCCACGGCGATGCGAACCAGTCGATGCCGCGCTTCTTGCAGTGCTCGTCGATGGCGCGGTACTCGTCCTCGCCGAACTCGACGCGGTGGCGGTAGTCGATGTACGTCATCCGGCCCCAGGGCGTGTCGCGCTCGATGTCCCACTGGTCGCGCGGCGTGCAGATCTCCGGGGTCCGCTTCTGGAACTTGACCGCGTCGCAGCCGGCGTCGGCGGCGACGTCGATCAGCGCGATGGCGTTCTCCAGGTCACCGTTGTGGTTGATGCCGATCTCGCCGGTGACGTAGACGGGGTTGCCGGGGCCTGCGGTCTTCGAACCGAGGGCGCGGAGGCGGGAGTTGCTGCTCATGTGGGCTTTCCTAACGGGGGGAGTAACTGGGGGGTTACGAGGGGGAGTTACGGGTGGGGGTGGGGATCTTGAGGAGTGGTGGACAGTGACGGGCCGAGGACCCAGGCGGCGATCTCGCGGATCGCGCCGTCGCCCCCGGGCACGGTCGTGACGGCGCGTGCGGCGCCACGGACCGTGTCGTGGGCATTGGCGACCGCCACCGGCCAGCCGACGAGGGCCAGGCAGGCGAGGTCGTTGACGTCGTTGCCGGCGTAGAGGACGCGCTCGGGGGCGACGCCCTGTTCCTCGCACCACTGCTTGAGCGCGAGGTCCTTGCGGTCGATGCCGTGGAGTACGGGGATACGCAGCTTGCGGGCCCGTGCGGCGACGACCGGGTTCTGTTCCGTGGACAGGATCAGCAGCTTGAGCCCCGCGTTGCGCAGGGCCGCGATGCCGAGTCCGTCGCCGCGGTGCACGGCGACGAGTTCGCGTCCTTCGGAGTCGATCAGCACCCTGTCGTCGGTCTGGGTGCCGTCGAAGTCGATGACGACGGCGTCGATGTCGTCGCGCGTCGGGAGGGCGGTGGCCTGTGCGTCGAAGAGCGGCGCGAGAGCGCGGGCCCGTGCCAGGTCGTGCGGGTCGTCGATCTCCAGGACCCGGGCGGGGTCGGTGCGTACGAGCGCGGTACGCCCGAAGAAGCGGTGCCCTGCCTCGCGGAATCCGGCGGCGTCCATGGCGTACGCGGCGCCGGTCTCCAGGAAGTCCTGGGGGCGGTCCTGGCGGCGGGGGCGGAAGGCCTTGTCGTGGTTGACGCCTTGGCTGTCCGGTGCGTCCTCCCGCCAGACGAAGCCGTGGAAGGGGGCCACTGTGTGCGCCGTGTCCGCGCCGTCCTCGATCACCGCCGCGCAGACGCCTTCGATGTCCTCGCTCGTCAGGAACGGGCTGGTGCACTGCACCAGCAGGACCACGTCCGCCGCCGCGCCCCGGATTGCCTCGTGGGCGTCCATTGCGTGCAGTACGGCCGCCTCGCTGGTCGCCGTGTCGCCCGCGATGTCCGCCGGGCGCAGCACCACTTCGGCACCCGCGCCGCGTGCCACCTCCGCGATCGCGGCGTCGTCCGTCGAGACCACGACGTCCGTGACATGCCCGGCGCCCCGGCACGCCCGGACGGCGCGCGCGACGAGCGGCACGCCCCCGACGGCGGCGAGGTTCTTGGCGGGTACGCCCTTGGATCCGCCGCGTGCGGGGATTACGGCGAGTACGCGGCGTACGGTCGCGGACGCGGTCGTGGTCGCGGCTTCGAGGGGCTGCGGCTGGCTGCTCATAGTTCTCCCATGCGGCGGATGACGGGGGCCACGCGCTGCACCCCGTGGCGGTACGCCCCGCGCGCCACTTCCCGTACGGCGTCGCGCACGACGCGGCGTACGCCCGTGATGTCGGTGGTGGCCGCCGCGCCGTCGAGGCGGTGGCGGGCGAGGATGCCGGGGAGGTAGCCCGGCGCGGTGGCGGGGGTGTAATAGGGGGCCAGGGGCGGGAGTCCGGGGCGCTCCAGGAGTGCGGTGACCCGTTTGCGTACGGCGTCGAAGGCCGTTTCGTACGAGCCGTCCGCCGCCACGCCCTGACGCGCGAGCCACTCCTCGTCGGCCTGCGGCCGGTGCCCGGCGTCGAGCCGGTCCCAGGACGTCAGGCATCCGGAGCCGAGGAAGTGGTGGTTGCCGAGGACTTCGCGCACGCCCAGGTCGGTGAGGACGGCGGTCGGGATGCGGCGGTGCAGCGACTCCAGGGCGGCGGTCGAGCTGACCGTGACAAGGAGGTCGGTGCGGTCCAGGACCTCGCCCATGTGCCCGTAGACGAGGCGGAAGTTGCTCGGTACGCCGCCTTCCATGCGGGCGGCGAGCTTCTGGTAGGGCAGTTCCTCGATGTGCGTGGTGTGCTCGCCCGGCTTGCTGCGCAGCTTGAGGAGGACTACGCGGCCGGGGTGCAGCCTGGCGTGCTGGACCAGGCGGCGCAGCAGGTACGTACGGTCGGCGCGGGACTGCGGGACGGAGGGCTGGGCGGCGAAGACGACGGTGGCGGTGTCCGCTGCCGTGGCGGTGTCCGCTCCCTCGTAAGGGGCTCCCCCGAGGAACGGTAGCGCCGCCTCCGTCACGGCCGAAGCATCCGCGCCCACGCCCTCGTACACCGCACGGAAACGCTCCGCGTCGTGGCGGGAGTTGGCGAGCACGATGTCCGCGCCGTGGCGCAGCAGCAGCCCGTCGGCGAGCTTCTCGTACACGACACCGACATAGCCGGTGCCGATGACGGGACGTCTCGCGGCCTGGGGCCACAGCGGCGCCAGGCCGTGCAGCATCGCCTGTACGGCTCCGCCGACGAGGGCGAGCAGGACGACGTCGTACGACTCGTGCTCGATCTCGCCGATGAATTCCGCGGCGGTCACTTCCCGCACTCCGTCCACCGGTACGCCGACTTCGGCGAGCTGGCGGGGTGTGGGGGTGGCGCGGCCGCGCAGCAGGAATCCGCTGAGTTCGGCTTCCGGCGCGATGCGGCGGGCGGTGAGTGCGCCCCATTTCCATCGCGTGTCGGAATCGGCGATCACGGCGATCCGCAGGGCTTTGCTGGTACTTGCTGGCACATCGATGAAACTAGGGAGGCATTCCGATTCACGGCCCAACTCAGCCGCAACAAAGGGTTAACAGCACATCGACGATCGGAGTCGGCGCCCGGAAAACAGGCTGGTTAACCATTCCGCCATTCTTCGTTCACCCAGCATCTCTCCAGGTGTCGCAACGAATGCCGGAGTACGCCCTAGCGTCGCGGGGGTGGTCAAGCTCTCCGTCATCGTGCCGTTCTTCAACGTGCAGACATACGCCCCCGACACCCTTCGAAGTCTCCGCGCGAACGCGCGTGACGACTTCGAATTCATTCTCGTCGACGACTGTTCGACGGACGGTACGCCGGAGATCCTCCAGCGTGCGGAACAGGACCTTCCGGGGGCGGTCCTGGTCAGACATGAGCGCAATGGCGGCCTGGCCACCGCCCGCAACACGGGCCTCGACGCGGCGAGCGGCGAGTACCTGACCTTCCTCGACGGCGACGACTGGCTGGCCCCCGGCCACTACACCGGGCTGCTTGCCACCATGGAGACGCTGGGCTGCGACTTCGTCCGTACGGACCATGTGCAGTGCACGGGCCGTTCCCGTACGGTCCACCGCGTCCCGCACGGCCGGCGCGGCATCGTCATGTCGCCGCGCGAGGCGATCCTGCCCGCCGACCGGTCGACGTCCGTGGACTACGCGTACGCCTGGGCCGGCATGTACCACCGGCGGCTCGCCGACCGGGGGCTGCTGCACTTCACGGACGGCCTGCGGACGGCCGAGGACCGGCCGTGGATCTGGCGGCTGCACCGGGAGGCGGAATCCTTCGCCACCGTCGCCTCGCTGGGCGTCTTCTACCGGCGGGGTGTCTCCTCCTCGCTCACACAGATCGGTGATGTACGGCAGCTCGATTTCATCCGCGCGTTCGATCAGGTCATCGAGGAAACGGCGAAAGACCCGGATGCGGACCGTCTTCTGCCGAAAGCGGTACGCACGTACTGCGCCATCATTTCCCACCACTTGGGAAGTATCGAAAGGTTCGAACCGGCCGTGGCACGGAAATTGCGGACGATGAGTGCGGCGGCCCTCAAGGGGATGCCGCAGGACATTCTGAAGGACGCACTGGATTCGATGGACATGAAGCGTTCGGTGCGCCTGCGCCGCCTTCTGCGCCGTCGTTCCGTGATCGCGGCGGGGGCAGCGGCCTGATGCCCACGACACAGATCTTCTTCGCCTCCACGCTGTACGGCGCCGCGACGCTGGCCGCCGCGATCGACAGCGACTGCTTCGGCCGGGCCGACCGGCGGCTGCTCCTCGTCAGCAACAACGCCACGACGCCCGAGACGACCCCCTCGCTCGACGAGATGCCCGGCTTCGAGCGGCTGCGCGGCCGCTTCGACGGGCTGCTGTCCTGGAACGAGACCATCGCCCCCTTCCACCCCGGCGCGTGGGCGCCGCGGGCCGACGACATCCCGCTGTGGGAACGCCACTTGAGGCTGCTGTGGGGTCTCGGCGACGACACGGTGGAGCTGATCGTCGAGTCCATCCAGGTCAACCCGGCACTCGCGCTCACCCAGCTGTTCACGGACGCCCCGCTGGACGTCTACGCCGACGGCCTGATGAGCTACGGCCCGACCCGGAACAAGATCGACCCGCTGGTGGGCACGCGGGTTCGCCGCCTGCTCCATCTGGACCTGGTGCCGGGCCTGGAACCGCTGCTGCTGGGCGAGTACGGCGTCACGCCGGAGGTCGTGCCGACGGAGGCGTTCCTGAAGGTCCTCACGGAACTCTCCGACGCCGAGCGGGAGTTGGACCTGCCGGCGGACGCGGCGCTGCTCCTTGGCCAGTACCTGTCGGCGCTCTCGATCCTCACCGCCGAGGAGGAAGAGGAGCTGCACGTCACGATGTTGCGCGGCGCCGCCGCCCGGGGCCACCGCCGGATCGTGTTCAAGCCGCACCCGACGGCCCCGGCCCGCTGGTCGCGCATGCTGGAGCGCGAGGCGGAGTCCCTCGGTGTCGAACTGACCGTCCTGGACCACCCGTTGCTGGCCGAGGTGCTCTACCAGCGGATCCGGCCGGCGCTCGTGGTCGGCTGCTTCTCGACGGCGCTGCTGACGGCGAGCACGTTCTACTCGATCCCGGTGGCCCGGACCGGCACCGACCGGCTCCTGGAGCGCCTGGCGCCGTACCAGAACAGCAACCGCGTCCCGGTCACGATCGTCGACGCCCTGGTCCCGGACCTGGCGGAGGAGGGCCCGGAGGTGGGCGACCACACCGCCCCGGCCGACCTGGCGGGCCTCGTCCGGGCGGTCGGCTTCGCGATGCAGCCGCAGATCCGCGCCGACCTGCGGCCGGCGGCCGAACGCTATCTCGCCGAGCATCTGGGCGGCAGCACCTGGCGCTACTTCAAGCGCCGCCGTCTGACGACGCTCGCCCTGCCGGGCGCGATCCCGAAGCAGTTCGCGTTCGTCCCGCGCAATGCGACGCTGCGGCGGGTGGCGCGCAGGGCCCGGTCCTTCAAGAGGGCCGCGCTCAAGAGGGCGGCACTCGGCTGACGGCCGGTCTCGTAGTACGACGCCGAGGGCGGGCCACTGACCAGTGGCCCGCCCTCACTGCCTAGGGGGTGTCCGGTCGAACGGCCTGGCTCAAACGGCCGGGCTGCCGAGAATCACCCGCAGATCCGCCGCATTGGCCTCGGTCACCTTCCACAGCTCCTGCTGCCGGCCGTGCACATCGGCCACAGCCGCGGCATGGTCGTCCAGCAGCCCGAGCGCCTTCTCGGTGAGCTGCGCCCCCAGGTCCTTGTCGTGGACGGAGATGCCCCACTCGGGCCGCTCGATGTCGGACAGGAAGTACGCCATCTTGGGGTGCGAGATCAGGCTGATGATCGGCGTTCCGCAGCCGAACGGGATCATCCCCGCGTGCCCGCGCATGCCGATCACCAGCTTGGTACGGGCGTACGTGTCCCTGATCGCTTCGTTGTCGAAGTCGTACATCGGGATCACCGGCAGTGAGACGCCGTGCTCGCGCCGCAGGTCGAAGGCGATCCGCTCGTCGTCGAGCGAGTGCGCCACGCACTTCACCTCGGCGTGGGCGCCGAGCGCCCGTACCGCCTTCGCCATCTCGGCGAGGAAGTGCCCGTAGTCGTGGCCGAAGCGCAGGCCCGCCCGGTCGTACGCCGCGTTGACCAGCACCGTGTTCTCACGGTGGAGGGGGTCGGCCCAGCCGTCCACGAGCTGCCGGGTCACGGTGGTCGGGCAGGGCTGGAAGCGCACCTTGTCGTGCAGCTCGGCGGGGAGCAGCGCGCGTACCTTCTCGATCGAGCCGTGGTTGCGGAGCCCGAAGAAGGAGGCGCGCTCGACGAGGGCGCGCAGGGCGGCGTTGAAGCGTCCGGCCCGGTAGGACTGGCCGTCGAAGGCGTTGAAGCCGACCGCGTACACCATGACGGGGACGTCGATGCGGTTCAGAAGCGCGTCCGGGACGTTCCACTGCCAGGCGCTGTTGCCGTTGGGCGCGGTGTCGGGGATGAACAGTCCGCCGCCGCCGATGACCAGGCCGCGCCGGGCGTTGACCCGCTCCAGGGCGGCCTCGTCGAAGAGCCGGTGGGCGTGGACGGAGTGCCATTTCCGCGGGCCGGGGTCGGCGTCGAAAGCCAGCCGTACGCTCTCGGGCAGCAGCTTGTCGCCCGCGTTGCCCTGGCGCTCCATGTAGAAGGCGACGTGCGCCAACTGCTCTTCGGCAACGCCCTCCTGCTGAGCCTGCGGACCCTCCGTACGACGCTGCATCAGGCGGCTGGCCCGGTGCGTCGGGTCGACCCGGAGCCCGTCCAGGGCGTGCTGCTGCGCCGCCTCGTCGTCGCCGTGGATCCAGGCGATCTGGGCGAGCCGACCGAAGGCGGTGGCGGCCCGGTTCGGCGCGGCGGTGGCGAGCAGCAGCTGCGCCCTGGCCTCCTCGTAACGGGACACGCTCATCAGCGCGTGGCCCAGCACCTCGTGCGGCCAGGCCGAATCCACCGGGATACGTACGCGGCCGAGCAGATCCACCGCTTGCTGGTACTCGCCCGCGGCGATGTGGGCCGCGGCGACCTTGCGGGCGCTCTCCACGTCGCCGGTGCGCTCGACGTGCGGGGTGCCGAAGTGGACGAGCAGGTCGTGGTGCATGCCCTTGGACAGCGCAAGGTAGGCGGCGTGGAACTGCGCGTCGGAAAGCTCGTACTCGCGCCAGCGCTCCTCGGCCTTCCCGTATCCCGCCTCGCCGCCCTGCCAGGGCTTGTGCCGCCCGGTGAAGTGCAGGATCGCGGTGTCGTCGGGCACGGGCAGGTCGCCGGACAGCCGCCGCTTGACGAAGTTGTAGCGGGCGTCGAGCTGGACGAAGTCCCCGTCCAGTACGGCGTTGAGGATGCCCTGGTCGTGCTTGTCGAGTTCGTAGTCGCCGCTGCGGCCGGTGGCATCGATGCGCGCGCAGAACTCGTCGCTCAGGTACTCGCGCTGGATGACGAGGAGACCGCTGTTGAGCTTGTGCTGTCCGTAGAAGAACTGCGGTACGGCCGCCAGCCCTTCGCGCAATTTCAGCAGTTCGCCCAGATCACCGAGGACCACCATGTCGGTGTCCAGCGTGATCACGGTGTCGTAGTCGCGTATGCGGAAGACGTCGAGGATGAAGTACGCCTTGCGGACCAGGTAGTTGTCCTGGTCGCCCTTGGCGTACGAGTCGTAGTGGGCGGCGTCCACACGGCGCAGCTCGATGCGCGGGTGCAGTGCGCGTATCCGGGCGACGGAGGAGGGCTTCAGGTCGTCGTGCAGGACGATGAAGTCCTCGCACAGCCCCGGATTCGACAGGGCGAGGCTGCGCAGCAGTACGAGAAAGCCGGGCAGGTAGTTCTCGTCGACGAAGCTGGCGAAGGCGATGCGGCGCTTGCCGGTGAGCGCGTTGGCGGGTCTGACGGCCGGGGTGGTGGATGTCATCGCAGGGAGATCCTCATGTCGCTGACGCTCTGGGCGCGTTCCATGACCCACGCCTTTTCGCTGGTGTATTCGTGCACGGAGGTGATGGGCATGCGCATCGCCTCCTGGAGGCGGTAGGCGCCGCTCTCGTAGAAGTCGAAGCCGATGAGGTCGAGCGTCGGGCTGACATCGAGGAAATCCAGCAGCCACAGCATGTTGAAGCCGCTGGTGGGGATGGACGACCACACGTCCGAGCCCACCTTGCCGATATTGCGCAGGGGCCAGCGCAGCGACTCGTCGCCGAGGTACTTCTGGGCGCCGGGCACGAGCCGGTTGCGCAGCGAGTGCTTCCAGTCCCCGGAGACGCCGCCGAAGACGAGCCTCGTGGTCACCGGCTGGTCCCAGTTGAAGCCGTGCTTGTGGATGGTGGCGTGGAGGTCGGTGCGGCTGCCGGTCGCGGTCGCGTCGATCTTGTACGAGTTGAAGCGGACGACGAGGTCGTACGCGTCGATCTCGCGCCCCAACGAACTACGCCCCACCCGCTGCGAGTTGGCGATGAGGCAGATGGACTTGCCGGCGATCTGATTGCGGAACTCGCCGAGGCTGATCCAGTCGACCCCGCCGAAGGTCGGGTCGGGGACCGGACCCCGCATCCGGTTCCTGCGCTGCTCGGCGTAGAGCGTGATGATCTCGCGCAGCCCGGCGGCTTCGCCCCCGTCGGCCGAGATCCGCAGGTCGAGGTACTGGCTTACGGTCTCCTGGAGATCCTGGACAGGGCTTTCGCTCCGCTCCATGGCGAGCAGTGCGCCCACGAGCCGGGCCTCGGCCTGCGCCCACTCCCCGCGCGCGTGAAGCGCGAGCCCCTCGGCCCAGACATCGGTGGCGGGCCCGGCGGAGTATTTTGCCGCTTCCGGGCACTCGCGCTCCAGCAGCCGCAGCAGCTCCTCCTGCGTCCGGCCGCCCGCCCGCATACCGGCGATCTTGGGCGCCACCCCGAACCCGTCGTCGTCCGTCAGCGCGAGGTAGCGCTCGTACGCCTCGATGGTGGCGGCCTCGTCCCCGATGGCCTCCAGCGTCCGGGCGCGGAGCCGCCAGCCGGCGCGCGAGTTCTTGCGCCGGGTCAGCACGGTGTCGCTGATGAGCAGGGCGAGCCTCAGCTCGTCGTCGTACCCGCACTCGAGCGCCTTGCTGCCGACAGCCAGCAGCGCGTCGAGCAGCTCACCGCCCAGTGCGTCGCCGGGCCCGGCGGCGCCTTTGGTGGCACGCCGGATCAGGGCCGTGGCACCGGAGGCGGCCGGAACGGGCGCCGGGTTCTGCGCCATGGCCTGTGTGGCGAGCAACTGCCGCAGCTTCTCGGCGAGTTCGATGCGCCTGCGGTCGAGACCGGCGACGAGCTTGCCGCTGTGCACGGCGCATGCGCGCAGGCACTCGTCCAGTTCGACCTGGTTCACTTGGCCGCCGTCCGGCGCGGCAGCGGAATTCTCCCCGTCGCGCGGTCTCGGCCATCGGTTGCGGGCCTTCGTCATGATGCTCCAAGGTCTTTCCGCCCCGCTGACTGGTGGCGGGTCCGCGTCACCCTAGGAACCGAGCACGACTCGTGGGTGAACTCCCCCGGTCGGCCGGGAAAACGGCAGGGCCCTACTCCCTCTGTTCGAACAGAACCCGCCTGGCGGTGGCCTTCGCGCCACCGATCCAGGTCGTTGTTCCGTACACCGACGAGGGCGGCGTCGACGAGCCGCATTGTCGGCATCGGTCCTCCGTCTGGTGCAGGCCCGCGCGCGGCCGAGGCCCGGACGTGGTCGGCTGAGGGCTGACATCACGCGGTGACGGCTTGGCTGCTTCGCGCCCCGACGGCCATCCACGTGGGCGCGTCTTGGCACTACGAAAGGAGCGGCCATGAGCAGCCGCACGATTCAGGACCGGCTGTTCATTGGCGGGGACATGGTCACGCCGTCCTCGGAAGACGTGATCGAGGTCATCTCTCCCTTTACGGAGGAGCGAGTCGGTACGGCTCCCTCGTCGAAGCCTGCTGATATCGACCGCGCGGTACGCGCGGCTCGTGCCGCCTTCGACGATGGTCCCTGGCCCCGCATGTCTCCACAGGAGCGAGCGGATGCGCTGGGTCCGTTCGGGGAGTACCTGCGCACGCGTGTCCCCGAGATCGCACAGCTCATCACCACGGAGATGGGCTCTCCGATCACCTTCTCGACCCAGCTCCAGGCACCCGTTCCCGTGATGGTTCTGGACTACTTCCGGGACCTTGCCGCGACGTTCCCCTTCGAGCAGGATCGAGCCGGTCTCAGCGGTCCCGCGCGGATCCTTCGGGAGCCTGTGGGCGTCGTGGGGCAGATCGTGCCGTGGAACGTGCCGCTCATCCTGACGATGGTGAATCTTGCTCCCGCGCTGATCGCCGGCTGCACCGTCGTGCTGAAGCCCGCGCCGGAGACCCCGCTGGATGCGTATCTGCTCGCCGAAGCTGCCATGGAGGCCGGTCTGCCTCCCGGTGTCCTCAACATCGTGCCCGCCGACCGGGAGAGCAGTGAGGCGCTCGTGCGGCACCCGCTGGTTGACAAGATCAGCTTCACGGGCAGCTCTGCCACGGGCCGGCGGGTTGCCGCGCTGTGCGGCGAGCAGTTCAAGCGCGTCACCCTGGAGTGCGGCGGGAAGTCGCCTGCCATCATCCTCGAGGACGCCGACATCGACAGTGTGGTGCCCGCCCTCATGCCGTACGCCATCATGATGTCGGGTCAGCAGTGCCTGGCGCAGACACGGATCCTCGCTCATCGCAGCCGCTACCAGCAGGTCGTCGACGCCGTATCCCAAGCGGCTGCTGCGCTGCGGGTCGGCGATCCGGACGACCCCTCGACCGAGGTCGGCCCCCTGGTGGCCGAGCGCCAGCGGCGGCGGGTCGAGGACTACATCGCCGACGGGCTGAAGGATGGCGCGACGATCACGGTCGGCGGCGGCCGACCCGCGAGCCAGCCAACGGGTTGGTACGTCGAGCCGACGATTTTCGCCAACGTCGACAGCTCGATGCGCATCGCTCAGGAGGAGATCTTCGGCCCCGTGCTCGTCGTGATTCCGTTCGACGACGACAACGACGCCGTCCGCATCGCGAACGACTCGAAGTACGGCCTGTCGGGAAGCGTCTGGGCCAACGACCTGGACCGGGCCATGCGCGTCGCCCGCCAAGTGCGCACGGGGAGCTTGACGCTGAACGAGTACCGGATCGAGTTCGCCGCCCCCTTCGGCGGATACAAGGAATCCGGAGTCGGCCGCGAGTTCGGCCCCGAGGGCCTCAGCTCGTTCCTGGAGTACAAGACGATCAATCTCCCTGGTAGTTGACAGGGACGGTGGCATCGGAAGGAACGAGCAATGCCCGATGACGAGGGACAGATCCGGACGCTGATCGAGCAGTGGGCCGAAGCGGTGCACCGTGGCGATATCGACGCTGTCCTCGCGGACCACACCGACGACATCGTGATGTACGACGTGCCGCCGCCCCACGACGGCGTGCGCGGCATCGGCGCCTACCGCGAGACGTGGCCGCCCTTCTTCGAGTGGCAGGCACAAGGCGCCGCGTTCGAGATCCTGTCCCTGGACGTGACCGCCGGCAGTGACGTCGCCTACGCGCAGGCGCTGCTGCGGTGCGGAACTCCGAAGGAGCTCGCCGAGCGTCCGGAGAGCCGTCTGCGGCTCACGGTCGGGCTGCGCAAGGAGCAGGGGCGGTGGGTGGTCGCACACGAGCACCACTCGTTCGCCGACACCACGGCCGGGAGCGGGTCAGACGCTGCTGAATGACAGCTTCGCCGCAAAGCCCAGGAACAGCGCTCCCGCCGCCGACGTGGCGCCCGCCGACAGGCGCTTGCGGCGGCGGAAGGTGGCGGCCAGGCGGGTGCCGCCGAAGATCAGGGCCGAGAGGTACAGCACGCTCGCGAGCTGCGCGAGGGTGCCCAGCAGCAGGAAGGACAGCGTGGGGTGGGCGTACCCCGGGTCGACGAACTGCACGAAGAAGGAGATGAAGAAGAGGATCGCCTTCGGGTTGAGCAGGCTGATCAGGAAGGCGCGGCGGTACGGGCGCTCCGCGGCGGCCGCGGCGGAAGCGGACTCGGATGCCGCGTCCGGCGTGACCTCGTCGCGGGTGCGCCACATCGACCAGGCCGCCCGAACCATCCCGATCGCCAGCCAGGTCAGATAGCCCGCACCCGCGTACTTCACGATCCCGAACAACAGGGGGTTCGCCTGCAGCAGCGAGGCGACACCGGCCGCGGACAGCACCATCAGGACGGCGTCCCCGCTCCAGACGCCTGCGGCGGCGGTATAGCCCGTGCGTATGCCGCGTCGCGCGGCGACGGACAGCACGTAGAGGGAGTTCGGCCCCGGCAGAAGAATGATCAGGACGAGCCCGACGAGGTAGGTCGGCAGATCGGTTACACCCAGCATGGGCGGAGTGTCGCATGCACATACGACACTCCGCCCATGTGTTTCACATGGCAGGCAGCGGGGCGCCCGTCAGTCCTCGTCGCCGCCGAGGAGCATCCGCGCCGGATCAGCCGTCCGGGTACGCCCCTCATCCCGCCTCAGAACGCGTCCGTGGGGACATACATCCCCCAGACCTCCCGCAGCGCGTTGCACACCTCGCCGACCGTCGCCCGCGCCCTCAGCGCATCCTTCATCGGGTACAGCACGTTGTCCGTGCCCTCCGCCGCCTTCTTCAGCTCCACCAGGGCCGCGTCCACCGCAGCCTGGTCGCGCTCGGCGCGGAGCTTCGCGAGGCGTTCCGCCTGCTGGGCCTCGATCGCCGGGTCGACGCGGAGCGGCTCGTACGGCTCCTCCGCGTCCAGCTGGAAGCGGTTCACGCCGACGACGACGCGCTCGCCGCTGTCCGTCTCCAGGGCGATGCGGTACGCGCTGCGCTCGATCTCGTTCTTCTGGAAGCCGCGCTCGATCGCATTGACCGCGCCGCCCATGTCCTCGACCTTCGTCATCAGTTCGACGGCGGCGGCCTCGACCTCGTCCGTCATCTTCTCGACGACGTACGACCCGGCGAAGGGGTCGACGGTGGCCGTGACGTCCGTCTCGTACGCGAGGACCTGCTGGGTGCGCAGGGCGAGGCGGGCGCTCTTGTCGGTGGGGAGCGCGATCGCCTCGTCGAAGGAGTTGGTGTGCAGGGACTGCGTGCCGCCGAGGACCGCCGCCAGGCCCTGTACGGCGACGCGCACCAGGTTGACCTCGGGCTGCTGCGCGGTGAGCTGCACGCCCGCCGTCTGCGTGTGGAAGCGCAGCATCAGCGACTTCGGGTTCTTCGCGCCGAACTCGTCGCGCATGACCTTCGCCCAGATCCGGCGCGCGGCACGGAACTTGGCGACCTCTTCGAGGATCGTCGTACGGGACACGAAGAAGAAGGAGAGGCGCGGCGCGAAGTCGTCGACGTCCATGCCGGCGGCGACGGCCGTACGGACGTACTCGATGCCGTCGGCCAGCGTGAACGCGATCTCCTGCGCGGGCGAGGCACCGGCCTCCGCCATGTGGTAGCCGGAGATCGAGATCGTGTTCCACTTCGGGATCTCGGCCTTGCAGTACTTGAAGATGTCCGCGATCAGGCGCAGGGACGGCTTGGGCGGGAAGATGTACGTCCCGCGCGCGATGTACTCCTTGAGGACATCGTTCTGGATCGTGCCGGTCAGCTTGTCGGCCGGTACGCCCTGCTCCTCGCCCACCAGCTGGTACATCAGGAGGAGGAGCGCGGCCGGCGCGTTGATCGTCATCGACGTCGAGACCTTGTCCAGCGGGATGCCGCCGAACAGGACGCGCATGTCGTCGATCGAGTCGACGGCAACGCCGACCTTGCCGACCTCGCCGCTCGCGATCGCCGCGTCGCTGTCGTGGCCCATCTGGGTCGGCAGGTCGAAGGCGACGGAGAGGCCCATCGTGCCGTTGGCGATCAGCTGCTTGTAGCGGGCGTTGGACTCGGTCGCGGTGCCGAAGCCCGCGTACTGGCGCATCGTCCACGGACGCCCGGTGTACATCGACGGGTATACGCCGCGCGTGAAGGGGTAGGAGCCCGGCTCGCCCAGCTTCTCCGCAGGGTCCCAGCCCTCCAGGGCGTCCGGCCCGTACACCGGCTCAATAGGCAGTCCCGACTCCGACTCGCGCGCCATCTGCTGTGCCTCCCGCTGAACGTACTGGCTGGTAATTAACCGACCCTCGCGACGGACTGTAGCGGCGGGCGTGCGGCCGGTGGAGAGTCGCAGGCTGGGACCTTGCTCACAACGTCGCTCTTCCCATCATGCGGTGGCTTACGCAACCGGGCAGAGCGGAAAACAGTCCTAAGGGACAGACGGAAGACCGGGGGCCGAAATGCGCCAGAAGAAGCGGAACGTACCCATAGGCAGAGTCGTCGCCACGGCCGCTGTGCTCGCCGTTACGGCGGGATGCACGGCGCAGGCGGCCGGGGCGGGAGCAGGGGCGGGCGCCGCGCGTACGAAGCCGCCGTTGCCGGCAGCGGCGCACGAGGCGACGCCCGCCCCGTCGCCGACGAAGACGACAGAGCCTACGAAGGCCGCGCCGAAGCCCACGCCCACGCCTACGCCCACACCCGAGCCCAAGACGCTGCTCGCACGCGGCGCCGACGGCGCCCAGGTGCGCGAGCTTCAGGCCAGGCTCCGCCAGATCGGCCACTTCAACCGCACCCCCACCGGCCACTACGGCTCGGTCACCGCCGCCGCCGTCTCGTCCTTCCAGGGCAAGCGCGGCCTGGACCGCACGGGCACGACGGACACCGTCACCTGGGACAGGCTCCTGGGGATGACGAAGGAGCCGACGCGCGCCGAGCTGTACCCGTCGACCGCCAACCCGGTCGCCAAACCCGATCCGCGCTGCATGACGGGCCGGGTCCTGTGCATCAGCAAGACGAGCCGCACGCTCTCGTGGATGGTCGACGGGAAGGTCGTCTCGGCGATGGACGTGCGCTTCGGGTCGCAGTACACGCCCACGCGTGAGGGAACGTTCAACGTGTACTGGAAGTCCCGGCACCATGTCTCGACGCTGTACGACACCCCCATGCCGTACGCCCTCTTCTTCAGCGGCGGGCAGGCCGTCCACTACTCGTCGGACTTCGCGGCCCGGGGCTACAGCGGTGCCTCGCACGGCTGCGTGAATGTCAGGGACGAGGGGAAGATCGCCGGCCTGTTCGCGCAGGTGCGCAACGGCGACAAGGTGGTTATTTACTGGTGACACCAGTGACGGTCTGAAGAGGAAGATGTGGCGCGGGCGGGACCGGGGGAACGTGTCCCGCCCGCGCCTAGTGCGCGGAGCCGAAGGTACGGGGGGAACCCCGGCTCGTCGCGCTGCCGATGACCAGTCGGCTCACTCATTACTGCGTCACCGGCTCGAAAAACGTCACACCAGCGCGGGCGAAGTACGGAAAGAATCAGAAAACCGCAGGTCAGCCGGGCTGCGGCGTGGGCGCGGTGGTGGTGGAGGGGGCGACCGTCGGGGACGGCGGGAGGGTGTAGGAGATCGGCGGGAGGGCGCGGCTGCCCTCGGCGCCGGGGGCGCCTTGGCCGCCGCCGCTCCTACCGTCGTCATCTCCACTGCCGCCGTCGCCGTCGCCGCTGCCGCCGTCGCTGCCCTGGCCGCTGCCGTCGCCGTTGTCGCCGTCGCCACTGCCGCTGTCGCCGTTGTCGCTCTCGCCGTCGCCGTCCCGCCCGTCGGCGCCGTCCAGCACGCGGTCGCAGAAGCGGTCCACGCCTTCGGAGCCCTTGGCCGCCGCTTCGAGGCGGCGCTTGCGGTCGGCGGCGATGTTGCCGCTGCGGTAGTCCTGGCAGGCCTGGACGGTCCTGCGGTACAGGTCGCCGGATCCCACGCCGCCACCGGTACCCGCCGCGGGGTCACTTGTGGCACCGTCGCCGGATCCCGGGTCGGTGGTGGACGTGCCGCCGTCCGTTCCCGGGGCGGACTGGTCCGTACCGTCGCCGCTGCCCGGGTAGCTGTCGTCCGGTGTCTCGCCGGGCCCGCTCGGGGTGCCGGTGCCCGGCGTGCTCTCTCCGGGGCCGCTGGGTTCGCCGGTGGGTGACCCGGAAAGGAGCGGATCCGGTGTCGCGGCTGCCGATACGGAGGAGGCGGGCGTGGGGTCGGAGCTGCGCCCGAAGGGGCTCGACAGTACGCCCGTACCGGCCGCCACCGCTACGCCGCCGAGGGCCACACCGGCAAGCGCACCGGCCAGGCCGATGCGTACGGGACGCCCCCACCGGACGGGGGCGCCGCCCCTGCGCCCGGGGGGTACGGATGCGGCGGAGGAGCCGATACGTATGCCGGGCATCGCTTCGGGGGATGCGGCTCTGGCCTTGCGGAACGCTGCGAGCGCGGCCGCCTCGCCGGGGAGTTCACCCGCTTCGGGGCCGCCGGCGCGGGCGATGCCGTCCAGGGCGGCGGAGAGGCGGTCGGCCTGGGCGCGCGCGTGGTCGCCGACAGGCCCGACAGGTTCTCCGCGGAGCAGCCGCTCCGCCGTGTTCTTGTCGAGCCACTCATAACGCTCGTCGGCCATCACATGTCCTTCTGCGTCCGCACGCACGATTGCGTCACACCGGCGGACGTCACCCTGCCCTGTCGTGGGCCACGCTGTGGAGGTACGGCGTCGAGTTCCGGCCGGTCACCGACGGACCCGCCGGCGTGGCCGCTGCCGTGGGCATTGCCGCCGCGGTGGGCCGCCGCGCCGGCTTCCGCTTCGGCTTCGGCTTCCACCGCGCTGAGGAGCTCGGCCAGCCGCTTCAGGCCTCGGTGCGCGGCCGTCCGTACGGCGCCGGGGCGCTTGCCCAGTGTCTGCGCGGCGCTCTTCGCGTCGAGCCCGACCACGACGCGCAGGACGACGGCCTCGGCCTGGTCCTGCGGGAGCTGGGCGATGAGGGCGAGCGTGTCACCGGTGGCGAGTGCTTCCATCGCCTCGCTCGCCGTGTCGGAGTCGCCGGGCTTGCCTGTGAGCTCCGTCTCATCGCCGCCGATGGCGGGGCGCCTGCCCCGCATCCGGATGTGATCGAGGGCGCGATTGCGCGCTATTCGCGCCGCCCAGCCCCTGAAACGGTCGGCGTCACCGCTGAACCGTTCGAGGTCGCGGGCTATCTGGAGCCACGACTCGGAGGCGACGTCCTCGGCCTCCGGGTCACCGACCAGCGTTCGTATGTAGCCCAACAACCGCGGGTGCACGGCGCGGTACACAGTCCGGAAGGCGTTCTCGTCTCCGTCCTGTGCCGCGAGCACCGCGGCGGTCAGCTCCGCGTCGTCCCCCAGCACTCCCTCAACCTGTTCCAAAGTCGCAGCTGGTCACCACTGCCGCGCAACCCAGCGCGAGTCAGCACGCTACGACGTCCGACGGGGTCGCGTCCACGTCTTGTACAACGCGCAACTGCATGCTGACACAGAGCGGTGTGACAGAAAACGCACCCGCGGCGCTGAGAGAAGTACGGGCCGCCGCACGGTCCGTACGGACGGCGACCGGGGCCTCTCCTGTGGGGGGTGGCGGCCCCGGTCGTCCTTCCGGACTGGCGGCGGTCCCTTTTGCAACCCGGGACGGGTTGTTGGCAAATGTCACAGCCGGGAAGAATGGGGTCTCCCCTGCTCGAACGAAGTTGAGAGCTTGGGGAAGGGTGAGGGGAATCCCACTCACTCACTGACCGCGGCTGCCACCCTGGCTTCCCGCTCCGCTCCCGCCCTTGCCACCCGGCTTCGAGTCCTCCCCCGTCCCGGCCTCCGGCGGCTTCGTTCCCTTGGAGGCGGACTGGGAGGGCTTCGCAGGCACTTTCGTCGCCGCCCCCAACAGCCCCTCGCAGTACGTCTGAACCGTCACCCCGGCGTCCGCAGCGCCCGCTTCGAGGCGCTCAAAGGCCGTACCTGTGTCGGTACCGCGCCCCGCACCTGTACCCGGACCCGCACCCCCGCCGCGCCCCTCCGCCGCCAGGTACGCCACGCAGCGCGCCTCGTCCTCCCGGGCCTGGGCGGTACGCGCCGGCCCCGAGGGCGTCACGGCGGCCGAAGGGCTGCGCGACGTCGGCCCCTCCGTCGCGCCCTCCGCACTCCCCCGCGCCACTCCCGGCGTCGCCGGCGCACTGGTGCCCGGCCGGGCACCCGCCCCGCCGCCACCCGAGCCGCCGTCTCCGATGCCGAACGGCGCCGGGATCGCCCCGGACTGGGCGGCCAGCGCCACGCCGCCCAGCGTCACCGTCGCGGCGAGCGACGCGAACGCCGCCCGCACCGGAAGTGCGCCGCGCCGCCGTGCCGGCCGCCAGTCGTCGCGCCTGCGCACCCGCCACCAACGCCCCGGGGGCACATGCGCCCCCGTGTCGCGCGCCTCGCGGAAGGCGGCGAGGGTCGCATCCAGGATCTGGGCATCGGCCTCACCAGGGCGTCGTACGGCGGCCAGCAACGCCTCGACTTCCGCCGGGACCCGCCCGTCCGCCGTTGCCTCTGTCACCGCATCTACTGCTTCGTGTTCGCTTTCCCGACTCATGTCTCATCCTTCAGCGTGCGCGGCGCCGCAGACGTCACAGCGCCCGCCCCGCGCGAGGCCAACTGCTCGGCCAGCCGCTTGAGTCCGCGATACGCCGACGTACGCACGGATCCGCTGCGCTTGCCCAGCACGCGGGCCGTCGCCGGCCCGTCCAGCCCGACAACGACGCGCAGCAGTACCGCCTCCGCCTGCTCGCGCGGCAGGGCGGCGATCATCGCCAGCGCATGTTCGGTCGAGAGCGATTCGAGGGCGTCGAGCGCGGTGTCCTGCCTGCCGGGCAGCTCAAGCACATCCTGCTCGATCAGGGACGTACGCGGTCTTCGCTTCTGCTTGCGCAAATGATCGAGCGCGCGGTGGCGGGCGATCGTCGCCGTCCAGCCGCGGAATCCCGCCCCGTCGCCGCGGAACCGTCCCAGATCCCGGGCAATCTCCAGCCACGCCTCGGACGCGACGTCCTCGGCGTCCTCCCCCACCAGCCCCCGTACGTATCCGAGCAGCCCGGGATGCACGAGCCGGTACGCCGCTGCGAACCCGTCCTCGTCCCCCCGTTGAGCCCGCTCGACGGCAACGCCAAGTTCCACGTCGTACACCTGTGTACGACGCCGCTCCCCGCCCCTGACCACACGTCCCTCTTCGTGCCGACGCGACACTGGTCACCGTGCCCATGCCCCCTGGGCGACCATGGCCCCCCATAGCTCTGCGCCGGGGGACACAGAAACGTCACAGCTTCGCCGCCAGTCCCGACTCGGGCCCACATCAGAAGGTCACTTTCGAGCCAAGTGCCCTAGTGGCAGACGGCTTTACGGGCACGCCCGTGAAGCAGCAGATAGAACCGCTGCACCGACTCCTCCGACCCGGCCTCGAACCGGTTGACGACCTTCCCCAGCGGATTCCACACCCGCCCGTCGGGCATCCGCACACCGACCGGCTGCCGGAACAGCTCCCGCTGCTCGGCCCCGAAGTCGACCCAACGGCCCCCGGCCCTCCGGACGATGACCTCACCGGTGTACGCCCCGAGCCCCTGCAGCACCGCGTCGATCTCCTCGCGCCCGGGCCCGTTGCGCCGCAGGCCGTCGACGACGAGGTCGACGAGCCGGAGGCTGGCCACCGAGTAGTCGAGGGGCAGCCGGTTCCGCTCCGTCAGGTACGCGACGAATTCGGCGACGTACGCACGCATGCCGGCCGCACCGGCCACAGGGAACTCCAACTCCCGCACGCGCTCAGCCATGTTCCCCACGCCCTTTCGGCGCAGCTGGTCCACGCCCTCACTGGTCAAGCGCCAGGGGCTTCAGGAACATCACGCGGATGGGCATGTGGCAGTTCTCACGCCCTGGATCCAGCTAAATCTTCCACCGCAGTACAACCTTTGAGGCAACTCAGGCGCCTGAGCAGCTCGCCCACTGCCACCTGACCTCGCCCTCATGCAGTTGTTCGGTGGGCGCGAGCCCTGCGGCAGCGGCAACGGCGGCGGACGCCCGGTGATCCGGGTGAACATGGGCGACAACGGTCCCCACCGCCCGGCCCCGAAGCCACGCGACGAGTCCCGAGGCGGCTTCGGACGCGATACCTCTCCCCTGCCAGGGCGTCCCCACCACCCAGGCGACCTCGGCGACGGTTCCATCGCCGTAGGGCGTCACGGTGGCCTGAACGGTCCCCACAAGAACCGCTTCGCCACGGAGGCGGACGACCCAGTTGCACCAGGAGACGGCGGGATCGGGCGGGCCCGCGACCATACGGGCGTAGCGCGCACGCAGCGCGTCGGGTTCGGCGGGAGCACCGCCGATGAATGTGTGCAGACCGGGATCGGCCAGTACGACGGCCATCTCCTCGGCGTGCCCGACGCTCAGCGGCAGGAGATCCAGCCGGGGGGTGGCGATGGCCTCGGGCCTGAAGTCACCCGCACGTGAACGGCGAATCGTTTACTCCCTCTGTTTGCGGACGGAACACGCTCGCGTTGCCCGATGCGACAGGCCTATGACTGCTATCCAGGTGATCGCCGACGAGGTGACCACGGAGGATGGCGGAGAGATGACAGGGCTAAGGCCGTGCGAGAGGCGACGGTACCGCTGACATGGTGACGACGCTCGTCGTGGTCGGGCTGGCGCTGGTACTGGGCATGGCAGCGAACCGGCTGCTGCGCCACAGACTGCTGGGCGAGGACGCCGAAGCGCTCACCGTCCGGGATTTCCTGGAGCCGCTGCTGACACTGGCCGTGCTGGTACTGGCCTTCGTGATGGTGCTGGCCGCCGAGTCCTACGGCAATGCCGAGGACGCCGCACGCGCGGAGGCAGGCGTGGTGGACCACCTCTTCGAGGTGTCCGACTTCGCACCCGATGCCCAACGCGAACGCCTGCAGGCCGACGCGGTCTGCTACGCGCGAGCGGTGCACTCCCGGGAGTGGCCGGCGATGGTGGACGGCAACGGATCCTCCACACCGAGCAGGTGGAGCACCGACTTCCGCATGCAGCTCAAGCAGATGGACAGGCAGGACTCCGTCTTCGAAATCCTGGTGACCGCAGACCGCGACCGCTCCGAGGCACGGCAGACCCGAATCGCAGAGTCCACTCCGGCCATTGCGCCGCTGTTCTACTGGTTCATGCTCGTCACCCTCGCGGTGACGGTGATCGTGCTCGCCTTCTGCCTTCCACGCAGAAAATGCGGCACGGAGATCACCTTGCTGATCGTGCTCACCACGCTGCTGACCTCGTCGCTGCTCATCATCCACGATGTCGACCGCCCCTTCGACGGCCTGATCGACGTCCCACCGACGGCGATGGCCGAGGCCGAGCGCGATGTAGCGGACGACTTCGCGGCGGCGTACGGCGAGAGCAGACTCCCTTGCGACACCGAAGGCCAAGTTCGGGAACCCTCCGCGGCCTGACGTGCGGTGATCTGCGCCACAACCCTGCCAACCCGTGTGACGTTTGCGTGGGAGGGCTCGCTGGGTACAACAGGCGGCCCCTGTGACAGGTGTGCCGCAAGTGAACTCTCGTGAGGGGTAAGGGATTTGAGCCGCGCAAGTCGCATGCCTACAGACCGCTGAGCCTGAAACGCCGAGCATGGCTGACCGTCGGCGCAGTGGTACTCGGCGGTGCAGGGGCGGTCACCGTCGCCATCGCCAATCCCGATGCCGATCCCGCGCAGGACGGGCTCCAGCCGCGCAGGGCCGAGGTGCACGCGCTGGCCTTCAAGGGGACCGGAAGCACCAAGCGGGATCTTCCGCGTACAGGTACGGAGCCGTTCTCGCTGGTCGGCGTCACCTGGGCCGACCCGGACGCCGAGATCGACGGTACGGCGGAGGTGCGTACGCGCAGCCGCGAGACCGGCGAGTGGGGCAAGTGGCTGGAGGTGCACCTCGACCAGCACCTGGCCGAGAAGCGCGACGCCAAGGCGAAGCTGCCCGGCATGTCCGAGCCGCTGTGGGTCGGGGCTTCCGACGGTGTCGAGGCGCGCATCCTGAAGGCCGACGGCACCTCCACCGCCGGGCTGCCCAAGGGGCTCGAACTGACCCTTGTGGACCCGGGCGTGACGGCCAAGGAAGCCAAGGCGCCGGGCGCGGACGCCCAGACCGCGGCGTACGCCGTCGAGGCGACCGAGACTCCGGCTGCGACGCCGACTCCGACTCCGAGCGATCCGGCGACCGAGACGGCCGTTCCCACGCCGACCGACAGCGCCACGGCCACCGAGAGTGCGACCGCCATGCCGACGGACACCGCCACGGCCACCGAGTCCGCGACCGCCACCCCGTCGCCTACGCCGACCGTCCCCACCGCGCCGCCGTCGACCGTGACCCGGCCGCCGATGACCCTGCGCGCAGGCTGGGGCCCGGAGAAGTCGCTCGCGACGAACTACAGCGACCCCGAGTACATCGAGAAGGTCCAGGCCGTCTTCGTCCACCACACGGTCGACTCGAACAATTACAGCTGCGCCGAGTCCCCCGCCATCATCCGGGCGACGTACGCGTACCACGTGACACCGCGCCCCGACGAGAAGTACGACGGCTGGAAGGACATCGGCTACAACTTCCTCGTCGACAAGTGCGGCCAGATCTTCGAAGGCCGTGAGGGCGGCGTCGACCTGCCCGTCCTCGGCGCGCACACGTACGGCTTCAACTCCTACTCCACCGGCATAGCGCTGCTCGGCGACTTCGAGTCGGGCAAGCCCACCCAGGCCGCCCTGGACTCGGCCGCGCGCGTCGCCGCCTGGAAGCTCGGCCAGTACGGCGTCAGCCCGACCGGCACGGTCACGCTGGAAGCCGCCGCCGACACCGGCAAGTACGCCCGGGGCCAGAAGGCCACGCTGAACACCGTCTCCGGCCACCGCGACGGCTTCGCCACTGTGTGCCCGGGCGCGAACCTGTACAGCAAGCTGCCCGCGATCCGTAAGTTCGCCGTCGGCCCCGGACGCAACTCCGCGATCCCGACCACCGACGTCAACCGCGACGGCATCACCGACCTCGCCGTCGGTACGCCGAAGGTCGCGAGCGGCGACGGCACCATCACCGTGCTGCCCGGCTCCACAGACGGCCCGGTCGCCGGGGCCCGCCGCACCCTGAACCAGAACAGCCCCGGCGTTCCCGGCAGTTCCGAGGGCGACGACCGCTTCGGTTCCTCGTCGGCGTACGGCGATGTGAACGGCGACGGCTTCGCCGACCTGGTCGTCGGCGCCCCCGGTGAGAACGGCACGTCGACGCAGGTCAACACCGGTGCCGTCACCGTCATGTACGGCCCCGGCCTCACCACCGGCACCTCGTACTGGACCAACACGGCCACCCGCACCTCGGGCGAGGCACTCGGCGCGACCGTCGCCACCGGCGACTTCAACGCCGACGGCAGGTCCGACGTCTTCTCCGTCGCCCCGGGCAAGCCGGGCCGCTGGTGGGCCTGGGACTCGAAGACCGGGGCCGCGAAGAACGGTTACCTGAACACGGCGGCGTACACCGGCGCCGTCTCCTACGCGTCCGCCGCGAGCGGCGACTTCAACCGCGACGGCTACGCCGACGTGGCGGTCTCCTACCGCGACCCGGCGGGCGCCGGACGCCTGCTGTGGCTGAAGGGCTCGTCGACCGGTCTCCAGCGGGTCGGCATCCTGACCGCGCGCGGCGGCCGTTCGCTCGCGAGCGGCGACATCAATGGCGACGGTTACACCGACCTCGCCGTCGGCCTGCCCTCCGCCACCGAGTCGGGTCACACCGCCAAGGGCGGTGCGGTCAGCGCCGTGTTCGGTTCCCCGACCGGGCTGACGTCCACCGGCGCCAAGACCGTCCACCAGGACACCGCGGGCGTCCCCGGCGGCGGCGAGACCGGTGACGACCTGGGCGCGTCCGTCTCGGTCGGCGACGTCAACCTCGACGGGTACGGCGACATCCTCGCCGGTCAGCCCGGCGAGGACCTGACCCGCAGCGGCGTCTCGTACGCCAACGCGGGCCAGAGTGTCCTGCTGCTCGGCACGTCCACCGGCCCGACCGGCACGGGCTCCGTCGCGTACTCCCAGGACACCTCGGGTGTCCCGGGCGCGGCCGAGGCCAACGACCGCTTCGGCTCTGCGGTCTCGCTGACCGACCTGTCCGGCTTCACCCGGGCGGACCTGGCGATCGGCGCGGACGGCGAGGACGCGGGCAACGGCACCGTCCTGCAGCTCGACAACAGCAGCACGAACGGCGTCGTCGCCTCCTCCGGCATCTACTACAGCACTACGCCGCTGGGCGCCCCCACGGGCGCAGCGATCGGCAAGGTCCTCAACCCGTAAGTCACGCACATCACCGGGGCCCCTTCTCTCAGGAGGGGCCCCGGCCCTTCGCGCCACGAAGTCTCACCAGTAAGGCAGTCATGAAGACCCTCGCTTCACGCACGCTCGTCCCGGCCGTCACCGCTGCGGCCGCCCTGCTGGCCCTGACGACGGGCTGTTCGAGCTCGGACGCCAACTCCCCCAAGGACGACAACCCCGCGACGGAGAAGGCGGCCGACCAGCCCGCGAAGGAGCCTCGGGGCGCCGTCCTGACCGAGACCCAGCTCAAGGCGGCCCTCGTCGGCAAGGCCGACGCGAAGGCCTACGAGCCCGAGGACAACACCGCCCCCGCCGTGCGCCCCAAGGCCGACAAACCGGAGTGCACCGCCCTCGCCGACATGACGGCGTCCGGCACGGGCCGTACGCCCGAGGCCGAAGCCTGGGCCAGCCGTACCTATGGTTCATCCACCGCGCCGGGCCTGGCCGTGAAGACCGGCCTTCTCTCGTACGAGGGGGAGGGCGCCCAGCAGACCCTCGACGGCGTCCGCAAGGCGATGACCGACTGCGCGGGCGGCTTCTCGACGACCGGCAACAACGGCGGCGCGACGGTCAAGTACGTCTCGGTGAAGCCGGAGCAGAACGCGAAGTCCGGCGACGACTCGCTGTCCTTCGTGATGACGGGCGAGGTTCAGGGCGCGCAGGTCCCGATGCGCTTCACGCTCGTGCGCGAGGACAACACGGTGGCGTCCTTCTTCACCATCCACCTCGCCGAACCGGCGAAGGCGAAGCTCCCGCAGGACCTCTTCACCAGCCAGGTCACCAAGCTGGCGGAGCACGCGGGCAGGGCGGCGAGTTGAGCCTCTACTTCCATCTGCGTTCGGTGCCCCAGGAGGTCGTGAGCGACAATCCCGACCACCTGCGGGCACTGTTCGCCGACGACTGGGACATCGTCCGCGCCCGGTGCCGGACCGCGACCGAAGCCGTACTGAACAAGGACTACCTCGACGTCGAGCGCCTGTACTCGGGTGCGCCGGCCCGTCCGGGCCCGCCCGGCCCCGAGGAGCTGCCGGTGCTCGGCGGGCGGCCGGTCCCCTACCCGGACCACCAGCTGCCGCCGTTCGTCGTCCTCACCCCGCCGCAGGTGGCGGCGGCCGCCGCGTACCTGGCCACAGTGTCGTTCGACGCGCTGTGGCAGGCCGGGCGCGAGGACCTGACGAAGCTGTACGGGCAGCCCTACGACGCGTCGGAAGTCCGGGACCACTTCGCGGGCTGCCACAGCGAGCTCCGCGCCTTCTACGCGCGCGCCGCCGACGAGGGCCGTGCGGTCGTCAAGTGGCTGCTCGTCTGAGGCAGAGCCGCTCAGCCCCTGCTGCGGGCCCGGCGCGAGGCCGCGGCCCGCAGTACGCGCTTGCCCTCGTTCGAGAGCTGGAGGGCATGGTTCAGCCCGCCGCCGCCCGAGCCTTCGGCGAGCATTTCGAGGAGCTGGGCCTGGCGGCGCAGTTCGCCGGCCGTGAGCGGGCTGATGCCGTCGGTCTCACCGTTCCGGTACGCCTTCACACGTGCCTCGTCGTTGCCGGTCGCCACCCCGTCCAGCCGCAGATGGACCTCCAGCACCGCCGCCGAGCAGTCCTCGGCCCAGTCGCGCAGTTCGGGACCGTGGTACGCGGCCGGGACCGCCGCGGCCATGCGGATGGCGAAAGGAGCCAGTTCGCCGGGGGCCGCACCCGCGACGCGCTGCACGACGGCCGCCACCCTGCGCAGCTGGCCGAGCCAGGCGTCGCCGCCCTCGACCGCGACCCACAGGGGTCTGAGCGCCTCGTCGGTGTCGAGGCCTATGCGCCCGGCGCCTTCGACGTACTCCAGCAGCGGCAGGCAGCGGTCCAGGCAGGCGACCGCACTCGCGGCCAGGCTCCGTTCATCGGCGCGGCCGATCAGTTCCACCAGGGTCACGATGCCTCCATAGGCACTGCTTGGCCCGCACTATTGCGGACCCTCTCCTTCCGACTGCGTCCAGCGCCGCGTTTACGTCACAGGCCGCTCACTGACGATCACAGCCCCAGCCGGTCCGGGAAGCGGCGGCTCGGTTGAAACAGCGGGCCCTGCCGTGGCCTTGAGGTGCTGCATGCGCGTCAGCGCGCGTACGAAGAAGATCGCGAGCACGGCGGCCGCGATGTCGAGCAGATCGGCGACGATCAGCAGGTCGAGCGCGTCGCGGATGTCGGCCGGCGCCTCGGCCTTCTCGTAGCGCTTGTTGGCGAACCGGCCGTACAGCAGCGACGCGACCCATGCCGTCCACCACAGGTCCAGGACGAGCTTCGGCTCCCTCTTCGCGGTCTCCAGTCCGTACGGATCGCGCCTGCTGGCCGCCCATACGTCGACGGCGATTCCGCGCGGCATCCAGAGGTTGGCGACCGGAATGAACCAGGTGCCGATCGCCCAGCCCCGCCCTCTGCGCTGGAGATCCGGCGCGAAGACGTCGGCGTTGCGCCGTACCCGGAAGAACCAGACGAGGAAGACGGCGGCCGTCGCCACCAGCACCGGGGCGTACACCATCGACGACCAGACCACCAGGATCTGGCTCCGGTCGATCTCCTCGGCGGCGACGGTGGAGAAGCCCTCCGACGCCAGATCACTCCACTGACCGCGGGAGTGGGCCAGGACGACGAAGGAGAAGCAGTCGGCCGCGACGACGGCGCCCAGCAGCGCCATCACGGCGTAGGAGAGTCCGACCGGCGAGCGGAGCACCGCCGCAGGCCCGGACAGCGGCACCGCGGGTGCGCGGGGCAGCGGCGCGGAATGGGCGGCGGCGATCACGCAGCCGTCGCAGAGCCCTTCGCCCGTCGTGGCCTTTTCTGTACCGCAGTTCGAGCACGGCATGACTGGGCAGCCCCCCAAGAGCGCCGGGACGCCCCTCCCCAGAGGCGTACGGATGTGCGGACGCCTGCCGGCGGCTGCGTGCGGAACATACGCTGCCGCCGGCCGGGCCGTCCATCACGATTCCGCAGCTCAGCCCGTACGCTCGGCCAGCGCCTTGAAGCCCTCCCAGCTGAGGGCCGGCTTGTCCGGGTCCCAGGTCTTCTGGGCGAGGGCGCGCAGCGGCAGGTGGATGCCGCGCGCGACCTGCTCCTGCGTCTGCGCGTTCGACAGGTCGCACCAGACGGCGAGGCGGCCGCCGAGGATCTGGCCCGAGTAGCGCGCCGGTACGGGGGCCGTGCCGCGCAGGACGAGCGGGGTCCAGTCCTCGTAGATGCGGCGGCCCGTCGGGTAGGTGAAGGTGTTCGGCTCACCGAGTACGTAGTAGAGGTACTCGTCGTTGGCGTTGACCAGGTCGCGTCCCTCGTTCAGGTACTCAATGGGCTGCCGCGCGCCCAGCTCCTTGCCGGTCCAGTACTCGACCTCGCGGTCCTGGTCGGCCTTGACGACGCCGCCGGCGTGGAGGCCGTCGTTCCATGCCTTGAGGCGCTTGCCGTGGGGGCGCAGCGTCTCGGCGCGGTCGTTCAGCCAGCCGGTGGCCAGGTCCTGGATCTTCGCGTCGGGGCCGTACGAGCGGACGGCCTGGCGGGCGAGTCCCGGGTACGACGCCTCGGGGTCCCGCTTCATCAGCGCCTGGTACTCGTCGCCGCCGAGGTGCCAGTAGCGGCCGGGGAAGACGTCGGCGTACTCGCGCAGCAGGTCGTCCACGATCCGCGCCGATTCGGGGTTGGCGATGTCCACGGCGCCGGGCGCCGCCACGCCACTGGTGTCGCGCAGCTGGAGTCCGGGGTGCGTGCGCGTCACCGCGCCGAGATGGCCGGGCGAGTCGATCTCCGGGATCACCGTGATGTGGCGGCTCGCGGCCAGCTTCACGATGCGCCGGACCTCGGCCTTGGTGAGGTGCTGCTCGGAGACGACCTCGGGGTGGCTGTCCGATGCGATACGGAAGCCCTGGTCGTCGGAGAAGTGCAGGCCGAGCTGGTTGAGCTTGAGGTCGGCCATCTCGCGGACGGTGTCCTCGATCCACCCGGCGGTGAAGTGCTTGCGCGCGATGTCGAGCATCAGCCCGCGCTGCGGCTTGGCGGGGCGGTCGCGGACGACACCCTCCGACAGCCGGCCGTCGGCGTTCAGGGCCTGCTTGACGGTGCGGGTCCCGTAGAAGACACCGGCCTCGTCGGCGCCTGTGACGCGTACACGCCCGTCACGCACGGTGAGGGTGTACGACTCGGGGGCACCCCCGGGCACGATCGCGAGCTCGATGTCACCCGCGCGGCCGGACCCGGCGGGCGAGAAGCCCCGCTTCAGTTCCTGGGCCAGGAGCTTTCCCTCGTCGGCGAGCGCCCGGCTGTTGTCCGGTGCCACGACGACCCGCGTGCCACGGCCGGGCTGCCAGCCGGGGCCGGTCGCGGCGTCGTATTCCCGCACCGACGGGATGGCGCCGGGAGCCTTGGACGGCCCCGCCGGCGCGGACGGCGCCGCCGTCCTGGAGGGTGCCGCCGCCGGCTTCGAGGGCGCCGCCGGCTTGGGGGACGCCGTCTTGGACGGTGCTGACGGCGCTGCCGGTGCCGCCGTCGGCGCGGACGGCTTGGACGGTACGGCGAGGGCTATGAGCGGGATGGACAGGGAGACGGCGGCCACGGCCAGCGGGCCCCGGAATTGCGACATCATTGGGCGAACGATGCCGAATGGGCCACCAAACTTCCACAATGTGTGCCCAAACTCTCCCGTCCGGGTGAAATCGCCGCATCCGTCGGACAGCCCTCCCGGACCGTCGATAGCGTTGCGGCACACCAGCACCGCCCTTCTCGTCGGTCCCATTCGAGGAGCTCACGCTGTCCGGTCGAACGCCCGTACCCCAGCAGAAGCACGGACCGGCGGTCGCAGCCGGTCTCGACCGGTTCAATGCCGCGCCCGCCGGCGCCGCCGAAGCCGCCCTGCTCGCCTGCTGCGGCAGCCGCCGCTGGGCGCAGCGGCTGGTCGCGCACCGCCCGTACCCCGACCTCGAATCCCTGCTCGCCGCGGCCGACGAGGCGGCGTACGACCTGTCCTGCGACGAGATCTCCGGCGCCCTGGCCGACGAGTCCTCCGCGGGCCTGCGCGACGGCGCCCCCGCCAGCGCGCGCACCGCGCTGCGCGCCGCCCACGCCGCGTACGAGAGCAGCTTCGGCCACGCCTTCGTGATCTGCCTGGACGGCCTGCGCCCGGAGGAGCAGCTCAACCAGGTGCTCGGCGGGATCCGCACCCGGCTGGGCAACGAACCGGACGAGGAGCGGGCCGTCGCCGCCGACGAACTGCGCAGGCTGGCACGCGGACGGCTCGCCCACCTCGTATCCGAACCTCAGAAATCCGTTGATTTCCTGGAAAATGCTGACCATCCTGGCCACACCGGCCGCCCTGACCGGCCCGATAGCCCGTCCGTGGCTGTTTGATTGCCACTTTGATCACACCTGTCGACCCCGCGCGAACGAACCGACAAGTCGTCGCTACGATGGCCGGGGCCGGTGGACCGTACCCGGCCGGGCCAGACCGACAGAGAAGCCGGCATGGCCCCAATCCCCGCTCCCGGAGGGTTTTTCCGTGCCGGCTGGAACGCTGTATCGCGGCCGGGAAGGTATGTGGTCCTGGGTGGCTCATCGAGTCACCGGCGTCCTCATTTTCTTCTTCCTGTTCGTACACGTCCTCGACACCGCTCTCGTCCGCGTCTCTCCCGAGGCGTATGACGATGTCGTGGCCACCTACAAGACCCCTCTCGTGGCACTGCTCGAGTACGGCCTTGTCGCCGCCATCCTGTTCCACGCGCTGAACGGCCTCAGGGTCGTCGCCGTGGACTTCTGGTCCAAGGGCCCCCGCTACCAGAAGCAGATGCTCTGGACCGTCATGGGCATCTGGATCGTGCTGATGGCCGGCGCGCTCTACCCCGTGCTCGGCCACGCCGTACGCGAAGTCTTCGGGAGCTGACGCAGACATGTCTGAGACCACTTCCGCAGTCGGTCCCGTCGAGGGCGAGAGCCTCTACGACGTGGACAACCCGGCTCCCGTAATTGAAGCCCCCCGCGTTCGCACCAAGAAGACGCCCAGGACGACACGCACGAACTTCGAGCTGTACGGCTGGCTGTTCATGCGGCTGTCCGGCATCGTTCTGGTCGTCCTGGTCCTCGGCCACCTGCTGATCCAGCTCGTGCTGGACGGCGGCGTGTCCAAGATCGGCTTCGCCTTCGTGGCCGGCCGCTGGGCCTCGCCGTTCTGGCAGACCTGGGACCTGCTCATGCTGTGGCTCGCGATGCTGCACGGCGCCAACGGCCTGCGTACCGTCATCAACGACTACGCGGAGCGGCCCAACACCCGCTTCTGGCTGAAGAACCTGCTGTACACCGCCACGGTGTTCACCGTCCTTCTGGGCACGCTGGTGATCTTCACCTTCGACCCGAACATCCGCTAGGCCCGGGGCTGAGGCAACCACCATGAAGATTCACAAGTACGACACCGTCATCGTCGGCGCCGGTGGCGCCGGCATGCGCGCGGCCATCGAGTCGACAAAGCGCAGCCGCACCGCCGTGCTGACAAAGCTGTACCCGACCAGGTCCCACACGGGCGCCGCGCAGGGCGGCATGGCCGCCGCGCTGGCGAACGTGGAGGAGGACAACTGGGAGTGGCACACCTTCGACACGATCAAGGGCGGCGACTACCTGGTCGACCAGGACGCCGCCGAGATCCTGGCGAAGGAGGCCATCGACTCGGTTCTCGACCTCGAGAAGATGGGCCTGCCGTTCAACCGCACCCCGGACGGCACCATCGACCAGCGCCGCTTCGGCGGTCACTCCCGCAACCACGGTGAGGCCCCGGTCCGCCGGTCCTGCTACGCGTCGGACCGCACCGGCCACATGATCCTCCAGACGCTGTACCAGAACTGCGTCAAGGAGGGTGTGGAGTTCTTCAACGAGTTCTACGTCCTGGACCTGCTGATGCAGGACGTAGACGGGGTCAAGAAGTCCGCGGGCGTCGTCGCGTACGAGCTGGCGACCGGCGAGATCCACGTCTTCCAGGCGAAGGCGATCATCTTCGCCTCCGGCGGCACCGGCAAGTTCTTCAAGGTGACGTCGAACGCGCACACCCTGACCGGTGACGGCCAGGCAGCGGCGTACCGCCGCGGTCTGCCGCTGGAGGACATGGAGTTCTTCCAGTTCCACCCGACGGGCATCTGGCGCATGGGCATCCTGCTGACGGAGGGCGCCCGTGGTGAGGGCGGCATCCTCCGCAACAAGGACGGCGAGCGCTTCATGGAGAAGTACGCGCCGGTCATGAAGGACCTCGCGTCCCGTGACGTCGTCTCGCGCTCCATCTACACCGAGATCCGCGAGGGCCGCGGCTGCGGGCCCGAGGGCGACCACGTCTTCCTCGACCTGACGCACCTGCCGCCGGAGCAGCTCGACGCGAAGCTCCCGGACATCACGGAGTTCGCGCGTACGTACCTGGGCATCGAGCCGTACACGGACCCGATCCCGATCCAGCCGACCGCGCACTACGCCATGGGCGGCATCCCGACGAACGTCAGGGGTGAGGTCCTCGCGGACAACACCACGGTCGTTCCGGGTCTGTACGCCGCCGGTGAGGTCGCCTGCGTGTCGGTGCACGGCGCGAACCGTCTGGGTACGAACTCGCTGCTGGACATCAACGTCTTCGGCAAGCGCGCCGGCATCGCCGCCGCGGAGTACTCGGCCGTGAGCGACTACGTCGAGCTTCCCGAGGACCCGGCGTCGCTCGTCGTCGCGCAGGTCGAGCGCCTGCGCAGCAACACCGGCAGCGAGCGGGTACACGACATCCGCCGGGAGCTGCAGGAGACGATGGACGCCAACGTGATGGTGTTCCGTACCGAGCAGACGATCAAGACGGCGGTCGAGAAGATCGGCGAGCTGCGCGAGCGTTACCTCAACGTCTCGATCCAGGACAAGGGCAAGCGGTTCAACACCGACCTGCTGGAGGCCATCGAGCTGGGCAACCTGCTCGACCTGGCCGAGGTCATGGCCGTGTCCGCCCTGGCGCGCAAGGAGTCCCGCGGCGGTCACTACCGCGAGGACTACCCGAACCGCGACGACGTCAACTTCATGCGCCACACCATGGCGTACCGCGAGGTGGGCGACGACGGCTCCGAGTCGATCCGGCTCGACTACAAGCCGGTCGTCCAGACCCGCTACCAGCCGATGGAGCGTAAGTACTGATGGCTACCCCGACTCTGGACAAGGTCGACGACGCGAAGCCCGCGGCCGTCCCCTCGCCGTACATCACGGTCACGTTCCGGATCCGCCGCTTCAACCCGGAGATCTCCGCCGAGGCCGAGTGGCAGGACTTCCCGATCGAGATCGACCCGAAGGAGCGTGTGCTCGACGGTCTCCACAAGATCAAGTGGGAGACCGACGGCACGCTCACCTTCCGCCGCTCATGCGCGCACGGCATCTGCGGCTCCGACGCGATGCGGATCAACGGCAAGAACAGGCTCGCCTGCAAGACGCTGATCAAGGACATCAACCCGGAGAAGCCGATCACGGTCGAGGCCATCAAGGGCCTCACGGTCCTCAAGGACCTCGTGGTCGACATGGACCCGTTCTTCCAGGCGTACCGCGATGTCATGCCCTTCCTCATCACGAAGGGCAACGAGCCGACGCGCGAGCGTCTGCAGTCCGCCGAGGACCGCGAGCGGTTCGACGACACCACCAAGTGCATCCTGTGCGCCGCGTGCACGTCCTCGTGCCCGGTGTTCTGGAACGACGGCCAGTACTTCGGCCCGGCGGCGATCGTCAACGCGCACCGCTTCATCTTCGACTCGCGTGACGAGGGCGGCGAGCAGCGGCTGGAGATCCTGAACGACAAGGACGGCGTGTGGCGTTGCCGTACGACGTTCAACTGCACGGACGCCTGCCCGCGCGGTATCGAGGTCACGAAGGCGATCCAGGAAGTCAAGCGTGCGCTGATCACGCGCCGCTTCTAGTTCCTCCTGGCGCTTGCGCTGTTTCTGTACGAAGGCCCGTCCCCGGTGCGAACGGGGGGCGGGCTTTCGCCATGGTGTGCCAGGATCAGGGGTATTGCAGGCGCGCCGAGGGGAGCACGGGGAACATGAGCGAGCAGAATCCGAATCCGTACGCGGCGGACGGTGACCCGAACGGGAACTACCAGTGGGGTCCGACTCCGGGTTACGGATACCCCAACAACGCGCCCGGGTACGGCTATCCGCAGCAGCCGACGGTGGCCGACGGTACGCCGATGCCCTACACCGGGGCTCCGGCGGGCGGCGGGGGTGCGCCGCTGATGTCGATCGGTGACATCACCGTCATGAACGACGGGATCGTGACGCCGTCGGGCACGATGCCGCTCAAGGGCGCGGTGTGGACGGCGACCGACATGTCGCGCACGGAGGAGAAGATCCCGACGGTCGCGATCGTGCTGGCGATCATCTTCGCCCTGTTCTGCCTGATCGGGCTGCTCTTCCTCCTGATGAAGGAGAAGCAGACGACCGGTTTCATCCAGGTCACGGTCACCAGTGGCGGCCGGCACCACTCGACGATGGTCCCGGCCGTCGGTCCCCACTCCTTCCACATGATCATGGGCCAGATCAACTACGCCCGCTCGCTCAGCGTCTGAGACTCGTGCGGTGTCACCGGCCGTTCGAAGAACCTCTCCGGCGACACCGTCGCCCGGGTGCCGCTGACACCGTCGGTCTCGTACAACCGGCGTAATACGTCCCGCAGTTGCTCCGTGGCCGACGTCCGCACCTTGACCGGCACGGAAGCACTGCCCGCGATGACGTGCGCCTCCTTGATCCCGGGGATCGCCGCGAAGGCGTCCGCCGAGTCCCCCGTCCACGCCGACGACTGAACGTCGGCGAATGTCGGCGTTCGCCGCGCCCGAGCGCCGCCGGGTCGACCTCCACCGCCGTACGCCCCGACGCCCGGGCTCCGTGCTTGAACATGTTCAAAAATAGGTCTAGATTCCTTCCTGCCAGCCTTTTGAACACGTTCAAGAAGGGGTGGGGTATGGACCTCACTGTTGTCGCCTACGTCGTCTACCTGCTGATCAGCGTCGCGCTCACCATCTGGGTCGCGCGGACGCTGAGCCGCAACGGGCGCATCTTCATCGCGAGCGTCCTGCACGGGGACGAGAAGCTCGCCGACGCGGTCAACCACCTCCTGGTGGTCGGCTTCTACCTGGTCAACCTCGGGTTCGTCGCCCTCTACCTCAAGGCGGCGGACGCCGTCGAGGACGCCCGAGGGCTCTTCGAGGCGCTCTCGGTGAAGCTCGGTGTCGTCCTGCTCGTCCTCGGCGTCATGCACCTCGGCAATGTCTGGGTCCTCAACAAGATCCGGCGGCGGAGCATCATGGAGCGCGAGCAGGTCCCGCCGGTTCCGCCGCAGGGCTGGACGGACCAGGCCGGTCAGGGCCCGTGGGCCGCTCCCGCCACCGGTCCCGCCGGGGCGTGAGCGCGATGGGCCGCACCCCGGTCAGCAGACTGACAGTCCTGTACGACGCCCAGTGCTCCCTCTGCGTCCACCTGCGGAGCTGGCTGATGCGCCAACGCCAGCTCGTACCGCTGGACCTGGTCCCGGCCGGCTCGGTCGAGGCGCGGCGCCGGTATCCGCGCCTCGACCACGCCCGCACCCTGCGGGAGATCACCGTCATCGGTGACAAGGGCCAGATCTACGCCGGGCCCGCCGCCTTCGTCGTGTGCCTCTGGGCCCTGGCTGAGCACCGGCCCAGAGCCCACTGGCTCGCCACCCCGGCGGGCGCCCCCTTCGTACGGGTCTCGATGCTCGCGGCGGCCAAGTACCGCGAGGCGACGGGGGCCGGGGCGGCCGGGGGAACGCCCTGCGACGACCGGTGCTCCGTACCCGGTTAGGCTCGGACACCGTGAAAGAAGACAAGGCCCCCAAGAGCGAGCAGACCCGCACGCTCATCCTCGAGACCGCGCTCCAGCTCTTCCAGGACCGCGGTTACGACAAGACGACCATGCGGGCCATCGCCAAGGAGGCGGGAGTCTCCGTAGGGAACGCGTACTACTACTTCGGCTCCAAGGAACACCTCGTCCAGGGCTTCTACGACCGGATCGCCGCCGAACACCAGGCGGCGGTCCGTCCCGTACTGGACAAGGAGACCGATCTGGAAGCGCGGATGGCCGGGGTGCTGAAGGCCTGGCTGGACATCGCCGCGCCGTACCACGAGTTCGCGGCCCAGTTCTTCAAGAACGCCGCGGACCCCGAGAGCCCGCTGAGCCCCTTCTCCCCCGAGTCGGAGCACGCCCGCGAGGCGGCCATCGCCGTCCACCGGGAGGTGCTGGCCGGCTCCAAGGCCAAGGTCGCCGAGGAACTCCGGGACATCCTGCCGGAGTTGATGTGGCTCTCCCAGATGGGACTCGTCCTGTACTGGGTGTTCGACCGCTCCGAGGACCGGGAACGCAGCCGCCGCCTGGCCGAACGCGGCGCCCGCCTCACCGCCCGCGGGGTCGCGCTCGCCCGCTTCCGGGTGCTGCGTCCGCTCGTACGCGAAGTGCACGAGCTGTTCACGGACTTCCTGCCGGGGATGGCCCAGACGGTGGCCTCGCACAAGGCGCACTGACCGCAACGCGGACGGACAGCTAGGCGGGCCGACAGCCAGGCGGACCGACCGTCGGCCGGGCCCGGCGGCGGTCGTGCGCCTACGCCCGGCGTGAAGCCAGTTCGACCACCGTGATGTCGGACTCCGCCCCCACGCGCACCGGCGGCCCCCACGCCCCCGCACCCCGCGAGACGTACAGCTGGGTGTCGCCGTACCGCTCGAGGCCGGCCAGCGTCGGGTTCGCGCGGGCGGCGATGAAGTTGCCGGGCCAGAGCTGGCCGCCGTGCGTGTGGCCGGATAGCTGCAGATCCACGCCGTGCTTCACAGCGTCGTGGATGACGACCGGCTGATGCGCGAGCAGCACCGAGGCCCGCGTACGGTCGCGGTCCCCCAACGCGCGTACGAAGTCCGGTCCCTGTCCTTCGCTCTCGCCCGCGACGTCGTTGACCCCGGCGAGGTCGAAGCCTGCGATCTCGACCCGGTCGTTCTCCAGCGGCCGCAGCCCGAGCTCACGCACGTGCTCGACCCACTGCTCCGCACCGGAGAAGTACTCGTGATTGCCGGTGACGAAGTACGACCCGTGCCGCGCCTCCAGCTGCGCGAGCGGCTCGGCGGCGTACTCCAGGTCGGCCACGCTCCCGTCGACGAGGTCGCCGACGACGGCCACCAGATCGGGCTGGGTGGCGTTGATCGTGTCGACGATGCGCTGGGTGTGGGCGCGGCCGAGAATCGGCCCGAGGTGTACGTCGCTGACGACGGCGATCCGGAACCCGTGGGCGCCCCGCGGCAGTTTGGCCAGCGGCACCACGACCCGCTTCACCCGGGGCCCGCGCAGCACCCCGTACGTCCCGTATCCCACCGTCCCCAGAGCCGCGGCCGCCGCGCCTCCGCCGACCACTCGCGAAACGAACAGGCGCCGCGAAACACCGGCCGGTGGCGTGGGCGCTGTGGGGGCCACAGGCGTCGTAGCCGTCGGGGGCATCGTCACCGTGTCCGTACCGCCACCGCTGCCGCTAGCGCTGCCGCTGCCGCTGGAAGACGCACGTCCCGAGCCACTGGAGGCCTCCCCCAACGCCTCGGGAAGCACCGCAGGCGCAGGGGCGGACCGCCGCTCCAACCCCCGGCGCAGCAGGGGCCGTACCGCCTCCCCCACCACCAGCGCCATCACCAGGTACATCAGCACCGCCAGCCACAGATACCCCGGCCAGGACACCACCTGCTGCACCCAGAACGGCGCACCCGCCCGCCCCGAGACCAGCGCACCCACCGTCAGCAGCGGCAGCACCACCACCGCGACCGTGCCCGCGCGCCGGGCAGAGCCGCCGCGCGCCGTCGTGTCGCGGACCAGCCGCCGCCAGACGTACCAGTGCGCCCCACCCAGCACGGCGACCACCACGACCGCACCCGCGAGGAGACCCAAGACCATGCCCACAGTTATCCCCGGCTCCGCTCACGTCGAAGGGTGCGCACTCCACGCAACCCGATCACCCCAACGGCCGTCCCCAGAAGAAAGGACGTAACGGCAAGCAGCAGATGCACCCAGAAGTACGTGGTCGGGTCACCCGCGTCGTCAAAGGCGAGCCCGCTGGCGTCCTTCCACAGATTCCGAGCGAAAGTGACCCAGATGAACCAGCTCCACACCCCGAAGGCGAGCAGGAACCAGGAGACGGAGCGGCTGAGCTTCATAGGCTCAGTATCACCGCCGTCCCCGGGCCCCCGCCGCCCGGGGGCTGGGCTGTCCCGGCGGAGCTCACGGCGGGTCCCACACGCCCTGTCGGCATCCTTGATCACGCCCTGTACGTTCTCGTCCGTGTCTTCTGTTAAAAAGACCGCACTGACGGTCCTCGCCGCCGCGTTGCTGCCCGCTCTCACCGCCTTGCCCGCGCACGCGGCAGCGACGGACGACAACCCAGGCAGGAAGCAGCCGAACCCACCGTCCGTGATGTCGACGGTCGGTGGATCACAGCTCGGCCGGCCCGGTACGCAGGTGAAGCTCGGCCAGGGTGCGCCGGTGCTGCCGAAGGAGCTGAGCGGCCGGTCGTGGATCGTCGCCGACGCCGAGTCGGGCGCCGTACTCGCGGCGCACAACGCCCACTGGCGGCTGCCTCCCGCGTCGACCATGAAGATGCTCTTCGCGGACACGGTCCTGCCGCGCCTGCCCAAGCGGCAGGTCCACAAGGTGACTCCGGCCGAGCTCGCGAACGTCGGCGAGGGCAGCAGCCTCGTCGGCATCAAGGAGGACCACACCTACACGGTCCACGACATGTGGCTCGGGGTGTTCCTGCGCTCGGGCAATGACGCCGTGCATGTGCTGTCCGCGATGAACGGCGGAATGTCCAAGACCGTACGGGACATGCAGACGCACGCGGAAGAGCTGCAGGCGCTGGACACCTCTGTCGTCTCGCCCGACGGTTACGACGCGAAGGGCCAGGTCAGCAGCGCGTACGACCTGACGCTCATCGCCCGCAGCGGGATGCAGAAGAAGGACTTCCGCGAGTACTGCGCAACGCCGAGCGCCGCCTTCCCCGGTGAGAAGAAGAAGGGGAAGAAGCGCGAGAGCTTCCAGATCCAGAACACCAACCGCCTGCTGACCGGCGACTACGGCATCTCGCCGTACAAGGGCATGGCAGGCATCAAGAACGGCAACACCACCCACGCCGGAGCGACCTTCACCGGTGTCGCCCAGCGCGGTGACAAGGTGCTGCTCGTCACCGTCATGAACCCGTCGGCGAACGAGGGGCACGCCGTCTACAAGGAGGCCGCCCGCCTGCTCGACTGGGGCTTCGCGGCGGCCGGCAAGGTCGCCCCGGTCGGCGAGCTGGTGCCGCCGAAGTCGGCGGAGACCAGCAAGGGCGCCCCGTCCGCCAAGGAACCGGGCGCGGGCAAGGACGCCAAGGGCAAGGGATCGGACACGTCGGAGAAGAACGAGGCGCAGCTCGCCTCGACCGACCACGATTCGAGCGGCGCCGGCGTCGCGCTCGCCATCACGGGCGGCGCGCTGCTGCTGCTTGCCGGCGGGGTGTACCTGGTCAACCGGCGCTGGCCCCTTCCCGCCCTCGTACGTCGTCGTCCCCGCCGCTAGCCGGCTCGTCCCCGCCGCCGGGCTCGTCCCCGCCACCGGTCTCCTCGACGCCGTCGGCCTCCTCGTCGCCGCGCTGCGTCGCCGTCCAGGCGGCGCAGCACAGCAGCAGCTTCGCGCTGAAGTTGATCCACAGGAGCAGGGCGACGGGGACGCCGAAGGCGCCGTACATGCTCCTGGCGGCGACACCCTTCATATAGCCGCCGAGCAGCAGCTTGAGCAGTTCGAAGCCGACGGCGCCGATGAGCGCGGCGGTGAACAGCCGGTGCCTGACCGGCTGCACACCGGGCATCAGCGTCAGCAGATACAGCAGGATGACGAAGTCCGCGCAGACGGCCAGGGCGATGGCGATGATCTGCAGCAGGACGCCGCCCGCACCGCTTCTGGAGATGCCGAGCTGTTCGGCGGTCCAGTCGACGGCGGTCGATCCGACGGAGGAGGCGGCCAGGGACGCGAGCCCGGTCACGCCGAGACCGATCAGCACTCCGGCGTCCTTGAGCTTGCGCAGGACGGGGTTGCCCTCCTCGTCGTCCAGCCCCCATACGGCCCGCAGGCATTCCCTGATGGAGCCGACCCAGCCGATGCCGGTGAAGAGCAGCAGGGCGCCCGCGACGATTCCGACGGTGCCCGCGTTGTCCACGAGTGATCCGAAGTCGAGCTGCCCGGAGATGCCCGGCACCTGCTCGGCGATCTGTCCTTCCAGCCGGTTCAGCTGGTCGTCGGAGAGCAGGGCCGCGGCAATCGCCGCGCCGACGGTGATCAGCGGGAAGAGCGCCAGGAAGCTGAGGAACGTGATCGCGGCGGCCAGCCGGGTCCAGTGGACGCGGTCGAGTGTCTCGTACGTGTGCCAGGCGTGAGTGACCGTCAGCCGTGTCACGAGGGGGCCGACGACGGGCAGTTTCTTCAGCCAGTCCATGGGGTGCGCTTACCCTCCGTCGCGAGATCCAGTGTCCTGGTTGCTGCCGGTTCACAGGTCTGCCGGTTCACAAGTCGGCCACGGCGAGGGCGTACATCGCCGCCCATACGAGCCCGATCACGGCGAGCCCCCGGTCGCGCAGGACGACGTCCTCGGGTGCCCCCGCCGTGCCCCGGTCGGCGAAGACGGCGTACCGCAGCACCGCGAGGATGAAGGCGATCACCGAGAGCTGACGCCAGGGCAGCAGGCTGCCGTTGGCGGTGCCGCCGCTCTCCAGCGCCCACAGGCAGTAGCCGAGCACGGCGACGCCTGCCGCCAACTGCCATACGAAGCGCAGATACCCGGTGGTGTATTCGCCGAGCAGCGCCCGGGTGGCACCGGGCGACTGCGCCCGGTCCGTCATCTGCACGGCCTCCGAGTAGCGCTTGGCGGCGACCATGAAGAGCGCGCCGAAGCCCGCGGTGATCAGGAACCAGCGGGAGAGGGGGATCCGCAGGGCGACGCCGCCGATCATCGCGCGCATCAGGAATCCGCTGGTGACGACGACCAGATCGACGACGAGTACGTGTTTGAGCCATATGCAGTACGCGAGTTGCATGACGACGTACGCCGTCAGGAGGGCGGCGGTCATCGGATTGCACAGCAGGATCGCGGCGGCGGGCGCGAGCAGCGCCAGCAGGCCCCCTGCGGTGTACGCGACGGATGCGGGCACCTGTCCGGCGGCGACGGGGCGGCGGCACTTGACGGGGTGGGCCCGGTCCGCTTCGGCGTCGCGCGCGTCGTTGACAAGGTAGACGGCGGACGAGGCAGCGGTGAACAGTGCGAAGACCACGGCCAGTTGGGTGAGGGTGTGCCGGGAAGCCAGTTCTCCGGCGGCGGCGGGCGCGGCGACGACCAGGGTGTTCTTGACCCACTGGCGGGGGCGCGCGGTGCGCAGCAGCCCGCCGGACATGCTCAGGGAGCGGCGAACGGGGTCTCCCGGCGGGGAGCGCAGGGGCTCGGTGATCAGTGCCGTGATGCCGCGCTCAGACACTCCCTGCTCCCCCGTCGACCGCGGCGGGCGGCCGCGTCATCCAGGCCGCCCCGAGCCCGGCCGTGAGCCCGCCGAGCAGGGCGCCCGCCGCGACATCGGTCGGGTAGTGGACGCCGACGACCAGCCGGGACACGCACATGGCCGCGGCCAGCGGCGCCGCGATGTTGCCGCCGCCGGGGCGCAGCGCGCCGAAGGCCACTGCGGCGGCGGCCGCCGAAGCCGCGTGCGAGCTGGGGAAGGAGTGCCGCCCGGCGGTACGTACCAGGGGCTCCAGGGCGGGGAGTTGGGGGCGGGCGCGGCGTACGGCCAGCTTGACGGCCATGCTCGCGAGGTGTGCCGCGCCGATCAGTGCCGTACCGCGCAGCCAGGCCCGGCGGTGGTCGTGGTCGGCGCCCGCGCCCAGCAGGCCGGCGGCGATCCAGACGGCGCCGTGCTCGCCGCACCAGGAGAGCCCGCGGGCGGCGGCCGCGACGTGCGGGTCCGTACCGCAGTCCCGCATGGCCGACAGCAGACGGCGATCGGCTTCTCGCATCTGTCACCCCTCTCCCGCTCTCCACTTCAGTTAATCCCACTATTCACGACAAGGTGGCTCAATCACGCAATTGACACCTTTATGGGCTATACGGGGCCAGGCGGGGCGATACGGTCGGAGTCATGTCTGTCGACACCGTCTCAGTGACCGGCTGGGGCCGCACGGCCCCGACCACCGCCCGGCTGATCCGGCCGCGTTCGTACGAGGAAGCGGCGGCCGCGGTCGTCGAATGCGCCGCGCACGGCGCACGCGGCGGCATCGCACGCGGCCTCGGACGGGCGTACGGCGACGCGGCGCAGAACGCGGGCGGCTCCGTGCTCGACATGACCGGCCTCGACCGCATCCGCAGGATCGACGCGGACGCGGGCGTCATGGTGTGCGACGCGGGCGTGAGCCTGCACCGGCTGCTGGAAGTGCTGCTGCCGCTCGGCTGGTTCGTACCGGTGACGCCCGGGACCCGGTATGTGACCGTGGGCGGCGCGATCGGCGCGGACATCCACGGCAAGAACCACCACGGATCGGGCTCCTTCTCCCGCCATGTCCTGTCGTTCGACCTGCTCACCGCCGACGGCGAGGTACGCACCGTCCCGTCCGGCACCGATCTCTTCGACGCGACAGCGGGCGGCATGGGCCTGACGGGCGTCATCCTTTCCGCGACCGTCCAACTGCTGCCCGTCGAAACCTCATTGATGTGCGTCGACACCGAACGGGCAAGCGACCTGGACGACCTGATGGCCAGGCTCACCGCCGACGACCACCGCTACCGCTACTCGGTCGCCTGGATCGACCTGCTCGCGCGCGGTGCCTCGACGGGGCGCTCGGTCCTCACGCGCGGGGAGCACGCCCCGCTGGACGCGCTCCCGGCGCGCGCCCGCCAGTCACCGCTCGTGTTCCGCCCCGGCCGGCTCCCGGCCGCGCCACGCTTCGTACCGGACGGGCTGCTCGGCCGTACGACCGTGGGCCTGTTCAACGAGCTCCGGTACCGGACGGCCCCCCGCGCGCGCCGGACCGGGGAAATCCAGAAGCTGTCCGCCTTCTTCCACCCGCTGGACGGCGTACCGCACTGGAACCGGCTCTACGGGCGCAGCGGGTTCGTTCAGTACCAGTTCGTCGTCGGGTACGGGCAGGAGGACGCCCTGCGCCGCATCGTCCGGCGGATCTCCTCGTGCACGGGCGGCGGGCGGGGGTGCCCGTCGTTCCTCGCCGTGCTGAAGCGGTTCGGCGACGGCGATCCGGGGTGGCTGTCCTTTCCGATGCCCGGCTGGACCCTGGCCCTGGACATCCCGGCGAACCTGGCGGGGCTCGGCGCGTTCCTCGACGAGCTCGACGACGAGGTCGCGGCGGCCGGGGGGCGTGTCTACCTGGCCAAGGACTCCCGGCTGCGGCCCGAGATGCTGGCGCCGATGTATCCGAAACTGGCCCGATTCCGGGCGCTGAGAGCCGAGTTGGACCCCTTGGGCGTGTTCACGTCGGACCTCTCCCGCCGCCTCTCCCTCTGACGTACCAGGAGCTCACCCATGAAGGACGCTTTCGGCACCCCGCAGTCCCTGCTCATTCTCGGCGGTACGTCGTCGATCGGCCTCGCGACGGCCCGCCGTCTGGTCGCCCGCCGCACCCGTACGGTCTGGCTGGCGGGGCGGCCCTCCCCCGCCCTCGAATCGGCCGCTGCGGGGCTGCGCGCGCTGGGCGCCGACGCCCGTACCGTCGCCTTCGACGCCCTCGACTCCACGTCGCACGAAGAGGCGCTCGGCAAGGTCTTCGCCGAGGGCGACATCGACATGGTGCTGCTGGCCTTCGGGATCCTCGGCGACCAGGCGCGCGACGAGGCGGAGCCGCTGGCGGCGGTCCGGGTCGCGCAGACCAACTACACGGGCGCCGTCTCGGCCGGCCTGGTGTGTGCGAAGGCTCTCCAGGGGCAGGGCCACGGCTCGCTGGTGGTGCTGTCGTCGGTGGCGGGCGAGCGCGCCCGCCGCGCGAATTTCATCTACGGGTCGAGCAAGGCGGGCCTGGACGCGTTCACACAGGGGCTCGGCGACGCACTGCACGGGACGGGCGTGCACGTGATGGTCGTACGCCCCGGATTCGTACGGTCGAAAATGACGGCGGGCCGCGAGGAGACACCCCTGGCGACGACCCCGGAGGCAGTCGCGGCGGCGATCGAGCTGGGCCTGCGACGGCGCTCGGAGACGGTGTGGGTGCCGGGGGCGCTGCGCCTGGTGATGTCGGCACTGCGCCACGTACCGAGGCCGCTGTTCAGGCGACTGCCGGTCTGAAGAATCCAGCCCGCCCCGCTGTGTCAGGAGCGCAGTGAAGGCGCCGCCGGTTCATCGACCGGTGAATTCTGCGCAGGCACGACACCCGCCGTGCCACCCCCGAACGCGTACTCGCAGAGCTTGCGCCACACGCCGTCCGCCCCCTGCTCGTACAGCGCGAAACCGCTGCAGGCCCACTCCGCCTCGTACTCGGAGAGCTCCTCGTACGCCCGGTCCATGCCCTCTTCGGAGATGCCGTGGGCGACCGTGACGTGCGGGTGGTACGGGAAGTGCAGCTCGCGTACGAGCGGGCCCGACGCGTCCCTGACCCGCTTCTGGAGCCACGCGCAGGCCGCCGCGCCCTCCACGACCTGCACAAAGACGACCGGGGAGAGCGGGCGAAACGTACCGGTGCCGGACAGCCGCATCGGGAAGGAGCGGCCCGACGCCGCGACCGCGGCGAGGTGCGCCTCGACCGCCGGCAGCAGCGAGGCGTCGATCTCGGTCGGCGGGAGGAGGGTGACATGCGTGGGGATGCCGTGCGCGGCAGGATCCCCGAAGCTCACGCGCCGCTGCTGGAGCAGGCTGCCGTACGGCTCCGGGACCGCGATCGAAACGCCGAGCGTTACGGTCCCCACGTCGTTCTCCTCCGTAGTCCGGTACGTCCTGTGGTGCTGTCCTGTGTGGTGCTGCCAGTGTGCAGTGTGACGGGCGCGGCGCCCTTGTGGCCAGAGTCCTTGGTCAGGGCCTTGTGCCCGGCCCTGTCGGGCGTCCGCTCCGTGCTTGGCGGGTCAGTGCTTGGCGGGCAGGAGACCGACCTTGTCGTAGGCCTGGGCGAGGGTCTCGGCGGCTACTGCGCGGGCCTTTTCGGCGCCCTTGGCCAGGATTGAGTCCAGCGTCTCCGGGTCGTCCAGATATTCCTGGGTGCGGGTCCTGAACGGCGTGACGAAGTCCACCATCACCTCGGCGAGGTCCGTCTTCAGCGCGCCGTACATCTTGCCCTCGTACTTCTTCTCCAGCTCGGCGACGGTGGCGCCGGTGAGCGTGGAGTAGATGGAGAGCAGGTTGCTGACGCCCGGCTTCTCGACGGCGTCGTAACGGATCACGGTGTCCGTGTCCGTAACCGCACTCTTGATCTTCTTGGCGGTGGCCTTGGGCTCGTCGAGGAGGTTGATCAGGCCCTTCGGCGTGGACGCCGACTTGCTCATCTTGATCGCCGGGTCCTGGAGATCGAAGATCTTGCCCGTCTCCTTGAGGATGTACGGCGCCGGGACGGTGAACGTGTCGCCGAACCGGCCGTTGAAGCGCTCGGCCAGGTCGCGGGTCAGCTCGATGTGCTGGCGCTGGTCCTCGCCGACCGGAACCTGGTCGGCCTGGTACAGCAGGATGTCCGCGACCTGCAGGATCGGGTACGTGAAGAGGCCGACGGTCGCGCGGTCGGAGCCCTGCTTGGCGGACTTGTCCTTGAACTGCGTCATACGGGACGCCTCACCGAAGCCGGTGAAGCAGTTCATGACCCAGCCGAGCTGGGCGTGCTCGGGGACGTGGCTCTGGACGAAGAGCGTGCAGCGGTCCGGGTCGAGTCCGGCGGCCAGCAGCTGGGCGACGGCGAGCCGGGTGTTGGCGCGGAGCGCGGCGGGGTCCTGCGGAACGGTGATCGCGTGCAGGTCGACAACCATGTAGAACGCGTCGTGGGATTCCTGCAGGGCGACCCACTGGCGCACGGCGCCAAGGTAGTTGCCGAGGTGGAACGAGCCTGCGGTGGGCTGGATGCCGGAGAGCACGCGAGGACGATCAGAGGCCATGAACTCATTCTCTCAGGTGTGGAACCCAGCTCGGTTCTCCGGTGTATCAAGAGTGTGAGGACGCGGAAGGGGACCCTGGAGGGGGGCCGCATCGGCATCGACGATGCTGCGGCGATCGCGCGCGTACGGTCCGGGGAGCCCGAGGCGTACGCGGAACTGGTGCGCGCGTACACAGGAATTGCGCTCAGGGCCGCCGTGGCGTTCGGAGCCGGTGCGGACGCGGAAGACGTGGTGCAGACGGCCTTCTTCAAGGCGTACCAGTCGCTGGGGCGCTTCAGGGACGGCTCGGCCTTCCGGCCGTGGTTACTGCGGATTGTCGCAAATGAGACCAGAAACACAGTGCGGTCCGCGGTGCGGTTGCGGGCGGCTACGGGACGGGAGGCCGCGCTGCTCGCGGCCGAGCCGCTGATACCGGAATCGGCCGATCCGGCGGTGGCGGCGCTGGAGGAGGAGCGCCGTGCGCTGCTCCTGGCGGCGCTGGACGAGCTGAACGAGGACCAGCGCCAGGTCGTGACGTACCGCTATCTGCTGGAGATGGACGAGGCGGAGACGGCGGAGGCGCTGGGCTGGCCGCGGGGCACGGTGAAGTCGCGGCTGAACCGGGGGCTGCGGAAGCTGGGGCGGATTCTGCCGGGTATGCGGGACGAGTGGGACGGACGGGAGCAGCAGGGGCAGCGGGACGGGCAGGACGAGGGGTGCGAGCGGGAAGGGGGTGATGGGCATGAGTGAGGAGCGGCCGGAGGGGCGGCGGGACGGGCGAGAGGAGGCGCGGCGGGACGGGCGGCACGCGGACCTGCCGGAGCCCGGCCATGAGCTGGCCGACGAGCTTCGCGGGCTGGGGCGCCGGATAAGGATTCCGGACGTCGACGGGCCGACGATGGCCGAGCGGGTGCTGGCGCAGATCGTCGCGGAGGCGGTCGCCGTACCGGTGGCGCGGCCCCCGGGGCGCGGCGAGCGGCTGCGGGCCTGGTCGCGGCGGAGGTGGCGGACGGTGACCGCCACCCTGTCCGGGCTGCTGATCGTGCTGGTGCTCACGCCTCCGGTGCGGGCCGCGGTCGCGGACTGGTTCGGTTTCGGCGGCGTGGACGTGCGGTACGACCCGACGGCCTCGCCGCCGCCCGGGCCGCCCGGGGCCGGGGCGCCCGACTGCCGGGGCGGGCTGACGGTGGCCGAGGCGGCGCTGCGGGCGGGCTTCGACCCGGTGCTGCCGCGCGGGCTGGGCACGCCGGTCGCGGCCTCCGTGTCGCGTGACCGGCGGGTGCTGTCGGTGTGCTGGCGGACGGTGCGGATCGACGAGTTCCGGGCGGCCATCGACCCCGTCTTCTACAAGGCGACACCGGTGCCCGCCGAGTACACGGAGGTGGACGGGCAAACGGCCCTGTGGTTCCCGGAGCGCCACCGGCTGACGCTGCGGCTGGTGGACGAGGACGGCCGGCCGTACGCGCGGAAGGTCAGGTCGGCCGGGCCGACGCTGGTCTGGCAGCGGGCCGGGGATCTGACGCTGCGGCTCGAAGGCGTCAGGTCGATGGAGCGCGCGGTGGACCTCGCGGAAACCGCCTCGGAATCCGCTGCGGAATCCGCCGACTGAGGGGGAACCTGCGCGGACCGAGCGGTGTATGAGAAGTGACACCGCAGTGCAGACAGGCAGTGCGGGTGCGTCGGATGGGGGAATCATGCGACTGCTGCAACGACTTGCCGCCGTTGTCGGGGCGGTGCTCACGACGGCCGTGCTGTGCGCATCGCAGGCCGTGGCGGGCGGGCCGACCAGTGTGCTGGTGGTCTCGCCCGAGAGCGGCCGGACGAGTTCGCTCTACTACACCGCCTCCCCTTACCGGGAGTTGGGGAAGAACCTCGGGCCCTGGGGCTCGGGAGGAGTGGCCGAACGGCCGTCGGAGCTCGCCCCCGAGACTCTGGAAGCGGGCGGGGCATGGCGCCAGGTCACGGTGACCTGGCTGAGCCACGACGTGTCCGTGTGGCGGGTCAACCATGTGTTCCTGCCGAAGTCGGACGGACCGATATGGGTCAGCACGGTGACGGAGGACCCGTCCGCCGACGAGGAACGCTGGCACGAGGCCGAAGACCCGGCGCAGTTGCGCGCACTGCTGAAGAAGCTCGGCGTCCTGGACAGCCCGCCGGCAGCGCGGGCAAGCGGGAGCGACGCTCAGGAAGCCGAAGAAGCGGCAGCTGCCCCGCCCGAGGCCGCTTCGACGGGGGCCGGGGACAGCACCGGCTGGTGGTGGTCGATACCGGGGCTGGCAGCCGGGGTTCTGCTCGGGTTCGGCGGGACCGTGCTGGTGCGGCGTGGCGACGCGGCCCGGCGGGGCACAGACCCGCCGGGACCGCGACATCAACTCATCGATATGTGAGGGAGGTTGGGGTTTGGGGCAAGGCGCCGGCCCGCGGTCAGTCCGTCGGAAGGCCCGGTGCGGGGAAGGAGGCCATGAGGTCGGCGACCTCGGCGCGGATGCCGGCCAGTGCGTCCTCGTCGCCCGTGCGGGCGGCGGTGACCCCTCGGTCGATCCAGTCGGCGACGGCCGCCATGTGCTCCGTGCCGAGACCGCGCGAGGTGAGGGAGGGGGTGCCGATGCGGACGCCGGAGGGGTCGAAGGGCTTCCGCGGGTCGTACGGGACGGTGTTGTAGTTGACGACGATCCCGGCCCGGTCGAGGGCCTTGGCCGCCACCTTGCCCGGTACATCCTTGGGGGTGAGGTCCATCAGGATCAGGTGGTTGTCAGTGCCGCCGGAGACCAGGTCGAAGCCGCGGGCGAGCAGTGCCTCGGCGAGCGCCTTGGCGTTGGCGACGACCGCGTGCGCGTAGTCACGGAAGGAGGGCTGGGCCGCCTCGTGGAGGGCGACGGCGATGGCCGCTGTGGTCTGGTTGTGCGGGCCGCCCTGGAGACCGGGGAACACAGCCTTGTCGATGGCCTTCGCGTGTTCCTCGCGGGACATCAGCATGGCTCCGCGCGGGCCGCGCAGCGTCTTGTGGGTGGTCGTGGAGATCACGTCGGCGTGCGGGACCGGGGAGGGGTGGGCGCCGCCCGCGATCAGGCCCGCGATGTGGGCGACGTCGGCGACGAGCACGGCACCGGACTCGCGGGCGATCTCCGCGAAGGCGGCGAAGTCGATGGTGCGGGGAAGGGCGGTACCACCGCAGAAGATCAGCTTCGGGCGCTCCTTGAGGGCGAGGTCGCGCACCTCGTCGAAGTCGATGAGGCCGGTGTCCTGGCGTACGCCGTACTGGACGCCGCGGAACCACTTGCCGGTGACCGAGACGCCCCAGCCGTGGGTGAGGTGGCCGCCCATCGGGAGGGCCATGCCCATCACGGTGTCGCCGGGCTCGGCGAAGGCGAGGTAGACGGCGAGGTTGGCCGGGGAGCCCGAGTAGGGCTGGACGTTGGCGTGGTCGACGCCGAACAGGGCCTTGGCGCGGGCGGTGGCGAGGCGTTCGACCTGGTCGATGTTCTGCTGGCCCTCGTAGTACCGGCGGCCCGCGTAGCCCTCGCTGTATTTGTTCTGCAGGACGGTGCCGGAGGCTTCGAGTACGGCCTGCGAGACGTAGTTCTCGCTGGGGATCAGGCGCAGCGTGTCGGCCTGCAGCTGTTCCTCGGCGCCGACCAGGGCGGCCAGTTCGGGGTCGGTCGCAGACAGGGCGGGGTGGCTGAGTGGGAGCGTCATGGCGTCCTCCGGGGGCGAGCGGTCAGTGTCCGGTCGGGATCCCGGGGTGCCCAGGCGGGCGGCACCTCGTGCGGTTCTCGCGCACGGCTTCCCCGCGGTTCGTTCCGCGTACGCCAGTCGCCGTGCGTACACACCCTAGCGGGCGCGCCGCCGCGGAAGGTTTCCTTGTCCGCCATGCGAGCGACGATAGAAAGGGGCACCATCCCCTGCCCCTCACCGGATGGATTCTCTCGACGATCGGAGACCCCGTGCCGACCACTAACGCTGCCATTGCCTCCGCGGAGGCGCACTGTGCGCACACCTACCACCCGCTGCCCGTCGTCGTGGCGTCGGCGGACGGCGCCTGGATGACCGATGTCGAGGGCCGCCGCTACCTCGACATGCTCGCCGGGTACTCGGCGCTCAACTTCGGGCACGGCAACCGCCGGCTGATCGACGCCGCCAAGGCGCAGCTGGAGAGAGTGACGCTGACCTCCAGGGCTTTCCACCACGACCGGTTCGCCGACTTCTGTACGCAGCTCGCCGAGTTGTGCGGCATGGACATGGTGCTGCCGATGAACACCGGGGCCGAGGCGGTGGAGACCGCCGTGAAAACGGCCCGCAAGTGGGGTTACAAGGTGAAGGGGGTGCGCGACGGCCGGGCAAAGATCGTCGTGGCGGGCAACAACTTCCACGGCCGTACGACGACCGTGATCAGTTTCTCCACGGACCACGAGGCGCGGGCGGACTTCGGTCCGTACACCCCCGGCTTCGAGATCGTCCCGTACGGAGACCTGACGGCGCTCGACGCCGCGGTGACGCCGAGCACCGTGGCCGTCCTCCTTGAGCCGATCCAGGGCGAGGCGGGGGTGCTGGTACCCCCGGCCGGATATCTCCCGGCGGTAAGGGAGTTGACCCGTGAGCGGAACGTGCTCTTCATCGCGGACGAGATCCAGTCGGGGCTCGGCCGTACGGGCAAGACCTTCGCCTGCGAGCACGAGGGCGTCGTGCCCGACATGTATGTGCTGGGCAAGGCCCTGGGCGGCGGTGTCGTGCCGGTGTCGGCCGTCGTGTCGTCGGCCGAGGTGCTGGGCGTGTACCGGCCGGGTGAGCACGGTTCGACGTTCGGCGGAAACCCGCTGGCGTGCGCGGTGGCACTGGAGGTCATCGCGATGCTGCGCACCGGTGAGTTCCAGCAGCGCGCCACCGAGCTGGGCGACCACCTCCACCACCAGTTGGGCCTGCTGGTGGGAGGTGGCGCGGTCACCGCGGTGCGCGGCCGGGGGCTGTGGGCGGGCATCGACATCGATCCGTCGCACGGCACCGGCCGGCAGATCTCCGAGAAGCTGATGGACCGGGGTGTGCTGGTCAAGGACACCCACGGTTCGACGATCCGGATCGCCCCGCCGCTGGTGATCAGCAAGGAGGATCTGGACTGGGGCCTCCAGCAGCTCGGCGAGGTGCTGGCGGGCACCCCCTAGGGACGGCCGGTACGGCTGGGAACGAGTCCGCGCCGTGCGTTCGCTGTGGCGTCACAGCGAACGCACGGGGCGCGGTCGCGCCCGCGCCGGGGTCAGTTCACCTGGGTCGCACAGACCGTGGTGACCATGGTCTCGAAGAGGACCTCGCCGTTCTGCCGGAGGGTGACACGGACGCGGGACCGGCCCAGACCGTCCGCGCTCATGCGCTCCGTCTCGATCCAGCAGGGCGCGTCGAACTCCGCGTACCGGGTGAAGGCCGTGTTCATCGCCACCGGGACGACCGGTACCGAGCCGCTGGTGAGCTGCACCGCCTGGCGGGCGGCCTCCAGCAGCAGCATGCCGGGCGCGTGGTCGACGGGGTGGTCGAAGAGCACCGGGTGTGTGACGTCGGTGCGCAGCCGCCAGCGGCCCTCGGCCCCGCCGGGGGCGAGAACGACATCACCGCGCCGGTCCCGGCCGACCAGATGCGGGGCCACCGGCTGCGGCATCGGAATCATGCCGCCGAGCGCGGTCTCGAGATCGGCGTAACCACCGCGCAGCCGCCGGTACACGGCGGGGGCGTGGCTGGTGAAGCGGGCGGTCGCGCTGGCGAGGAACTTGCCCTCACGCAGTACGAGGAACTCCATTCGCATACCGACCAGTCGCCCCGATCTTCGGGCAACATTGTGGCAACTGACGCGCAGCTCCAGCTCGGCCGGCACGGCCGCGGTGCGCAGCGCCTCCGGCTTGAGCGTGTAGTGCAGGTCCTGCCATATCAACCGGTGCCCGAACGGCACGCCGTATGCGACGTGCGACAGCAGCGGGATGGTCTGACGGATGGTCTCGGCCAGCAGCAGCGGGTCGTGCAGGCCGTAGGACGGACCGTAGAACGCGTGCGCGCGGGGCCACTGGGCGGTCACCGAGAAGCAGTCTTCACCGGTGTCCTTCCAGCCCGTCAGGAATACTTCGGCGGCCGCGGCCCGGTGCACGAACTCCTTCGGAACCATGGTGGTCAGCTTCTCGTTCCCGAACCCCCCGAAGCCGTGCTGAAAACCAGACCGCGCAACGTGCTCGAAACCGGTGTGGGCGATGGTGGCATGCGTGCTGGACAAGCGAGTTCCCTCCCCTTGGAACAGGCAAAAATCACCAAGCGCCGCAGTCTCTGCGGGCGAGGTGCACACTGATAAGATACTGGCTGGATGGTTTTTTTCTACCCCCGTTCGAGAGGTATCCATGGCGAAGCCCAAACAAGAGCGAGCGATCAAGACGCGCGAGACGCTCATCAACGCCGCCGCCGCTGTGTTCGAGGAGCACGGCTTCACGACCGCGAGCATCAACGACATCCTGGCCAAAGCAGGCGTCACTCGCGGAGCCCTGTACTTCCACTTCCCCTCCAAGGAGGAGCTGGCGCAGGGCGTGATGTCGGCGCAGGGCGACTCCCTCGAACTCCCCCAGGGAGAACCGGGGCTCCAGACGCTCATCGACACGACCCTGTACCTCGCGCGCGAACTGCAGGCGAACGTCCTGCTGCGCGCGGGTGTGCGGCTCTCGATCGAGCAGTCCTCTTTCGGCGTGCAGGACACCACGCCGTACGAGCTGTGGGTGAAGGCCTTCCGCGAGCACCTCGACGCGGCCAAGGCACGGGGAGAGCTGCTGCCGCACGCCGACCCCGGGGAGCTGTCCGAGCTGCTCGTCGCGGCGTACAGCGGTGTGCAGCTGTTCTCCCAGCTGTACACGAACCGGACCGACCTGCCCCAGCGCATTGCCGTGCTGTGGCGCGCACTGCTGCCCGGCATCGCCGTCTCGGGCATGCTGCCGCACCTGAAGGCAGAGGGCAGCGCCGCCACTTAGGGACAGAAACAGTGGCGGAAATGGATGCAGGAACAGGGAGAAGAAGAACCGGGGCTCGAACGGGGGCTCAGCCGGCGGACGGGCCGGATTTCCTGCCCGACGCGTCCAGTGTCCCGCCCACACCGGTATCCACCAGCGCGGGCAGGACAAGGCCCCAGATGCGCGCAAGCCATTCGAACGCCCCGTCCGACCGGTCGCGGCCCGCACCCGTAGGCGTGTCCGCATCCGCATGGGCGTCCGTATCCGTCTCCGTGGACAGGGCCGGGTCCAGCCCGGCGTCCAGCACGTCCCTGCGGGCGAAGAACTCCGTCCCGCAGATCATGGACACCACCAGAGCGGTGACGGCGTCACGGCAGACGCCGGGCCGCAGCGCACTCTCGGCCTCGGCACGCAGCAGCAGCGCCTGTACACAGCGGAGCCAGACCGCGTAACAGTCCAGGGCCGCATCGGCGCTCCCGCGCTCGCGCGAGAGCAGCACGCCGGCCCGTACCACCATGTCGTCCCGCACCAGGCGGGCCAGGGCATGGGTCACATCGATGAGCACCTGAAGCGCCGGTGCTCCGGGCCGGTCGAGTCCGGCGAGCACCTCGGCGGATCCTTCGCAGGCCCGCGCCTGAACGGCCCTGGCCAGCTCGTCCTTGGTGGCGAAGTGGAAGTAGAGGGCTCCCTTGGTCACCCCGGCCGCGGCACTGATGCGTGCCATCGTCGCCCGCTCGTACCCGATGGCGTCGAACACCTCGGCCGCCGCGACGACCAGCCGGTTGCGGGTCCGCCTGGCCCTTTCCTGCTCCGCCATGCCACACCCCGATCGACCGTTAGTCGTCTGTAGTTCACCGAAGCAAAAAACCTACCAGATGGTTTTGAACTGCCGTACTCCAACGAGGGGTTCCGGCCAGTTGTGACGGATGCTCACAGAGGCTGCCCCGCCCGCACCCGACGGGCGTTGGCGAGCGTGGCCAGCGGCTTGAGCACCGCCGGGTCGAACCGCGCGGGCTCCGCGCGGCCCTCAAGACGGCGCGGCAGATCGGGGTTGGCGAGAGCGCCCGTACCGACCGAGAGCAGATCTGCGTGCCCCTCCTCCAGGACCCGCGCGGCCTGGTCGGGGTCGTGCATGCCGCCGTTGGCGATCACCGGCAGCCCGGTGGACTCACGGGCGACGGCGGCGACAGTCCGGCCGTCGTCCAGGCGCTCGGCGGTGAACCAGTCCCGGCCGCTGCCAGCGATGTGCAGATAGTCCGCTCCCGCCGCCGAGGCCGCCGTGAAGATCGTCTCGGCCTCGCAGGTGCCGCCCGCCCAGCGGTGGGCGTGGTCGTTGACCTTCGCCTGGGAGAAGCGGACGCCGACCGTGAAGCCGTGCCCCGTCGCGGAGCGTACGGCGGCGACGGTCTCGCGCATCAGCCTGACGCGCTGCCCGATCGGGCCGCCGTAGCAGTCGGTCCGTAGGTTGGTGCAGTCAGTGAGGAACTGGTCGAGCAGATAGCCGTTGGCCGCGTGCACCTCGACCCCGTCGAAGCCCGCCTCCCGTGCCCGCGCGGCGGAGTCCGCGAAGCCGCGGACGGCCTCGGTGATCTCCTCCTGGGTCATGGGCACGGGGACCGGCCACGGCCCCCCGCCGCCGTAGTTGGCCAGCTGCTCGCCGCGCGGCCGCACGGCGGAGGGCGCGGCGGTGTCCGGCCGGAACCGGTTGCCCTGGGCCAGCGCACCGGCATGCATGAGCTGGAGCACGATCCGGGAACCCGCCGCGTGGACCCGGTCGGTGACGCGCTGCCAGGCGGCGGTGTGCGTGGTCGACACGATGCCGGGCTGGTTGGCGTAGCCCTGGCTGTACGCGCTGTCCGTGTACGTGCCTTCGGTGATGATCAGGCCGAAGCCGCCGTGGGCGAAGTCGGTGTAGTACGCCGCCATCTCGGCGGTCGCCAGTCCCTGCGCGGTGGCCGAGACGCGGGTCATCGGCGCGACCGCGAGGCGGTTGCCCAGACGCAGTCCGGCGAAGTCGGCCGGCGCGAGGGCGGGGTGGAGCCGTTGGGGGGAGGTGGTCATGCGGAAGTCTCGATCCGGGTCGGAACGGATGGTGCGGCGCTGTGCGGGACAGAGGGCGTGGGCGGCACAGGGTGCGTGCGCTGGACAGGGTGCGTCGCCGGGGCCTGGTCGAGAAACGCCCGGTACCAGGGGGCGTACGAGCGCATACGGGCCTGGAACCCGGGTCCCGGCAGGCACCCGGCGAGCTGCCACACGGAGCAGCTGCGATACCAGTGATCGGTGGCCAGCAGGGAGAGCTGACGCTCGGTCACCCAGCCCGGCACCGCTGCCAGACGCCTGCGGTACTCCTCGTACGTCAGGTCCTCCTGCGGCAGCGGCAGTCCCACGCCCAGGCAGAGCTCGATCAGCAGGTCCCGGAGGGAGACCGGCTCGGGGTGGTTCGCATGGTGCACCGTGCCGGGCGGCAGCACCGGGTCGTACGACATGGCGGCCGCAGTGAGCAGCCGGGCCAGGTCGTCGACGGCGATCATGGACAGCAGCGCACGGCCGCCGTCGCACCAGGCGGGCACCCGGCCGAGGAGTTCGGCGACGGCCGGTACGACCCATTCGTCTCCGGTGCCGTAGACGAGGCCCGGCCGCAGGACCACGCCTCCCGCGGCGAGCACGGCCTGCTCGGCGAGCAGCCTGCTGCGGCTGGTGGGCGACACCGGTGCGGGCGCGACGTCGTGTTCGCCGATGCTCCGGTGCGGGCCGCCGCCGTAGACCGCGGTCGTGGAGACGGTCAGGATGCGGCGGGTGCCGGCCCGGGCCGCCTCGGCGAGCAGGGCCTTGGTGCCCTGCTCGTTGACGGCGGTGCAGAGCCGTTCGTCGGGGCCTATGTAGCAGGCGAGATGGATCAGTACGTCGATGCCGTCGCACACTCCGTGCAGGGAGGCGGGGTCCGTCACGTCGCCCTGTACGTACTCGATGCCGGGGTCGATGACGGGCCGGCTGATCCGGGGTCTCGGGACGTTTCTGACCAGGGCCCGTACCTGCCCGCCGGTCCCGCCGTGCCGCGCAGCGAGGTCGCGCAGTACGGCGGAGCCGATGAAGCCGGTCGCCCCGGTCACCAGGATGCGGGGGCCGTTGGCGGCCTCGGCGGTGCCGGCGGCCTCGGTGGTGGTCGTCACTGGTACTCCGCTCACGCCGAACGCACCGGCTGAAGCTGCAGCGTGCCGAACGCGGCGAGTTCGCCGTCCTGTTCGACGGCCACATGGACCGGGACGCCGCCGCCGTGCGAGGAACCGATGACCTCGGCGGTGACCAGCGCGGGGCGGTCGAAGCGTACGTACCGGGTGAACTCGCTGGCGAAGTCGAGCGAGAGGACCGTGCCGCATCCGGCGGCGAGCTGGGCGCCCTGGCGCATGGCCTCCATGAGGGCCATGCCCGGGACAGAGTCGGCGGCCGGGTCGCAGAGCACGGGGTGCGCGCGGTCGACGCGCAGCTGCCAGGCGCCGGCGGTCCCGGTGGGGGCGAGGAGTACGTCGGCCGGGTCGGTCCGGCCGACGAGCGGCGGGGAGACCGGGGCGGGCAGTCCGGGGGCCGGGTCGGTGGCGGGCTCGTTGACGCCGCACAGCCGCTCGTACTCCTGGGGCGAGACACAGGTGAAGGTGGTCTCGCCGCGGCCGATGAGGGCGGTGCCGCGATAGAGGTCGGCCGTCGCGCGCATGCTGGACAGTTCGGCGCCGGCCCGCTTGACGTCGCGGCACACGATCCTGACGGTGAGTCCGGTGGGCGCGGGGCCGACGCGCAGGCCGACCGGAGAGAGCGTGTACTTCAGGTTCCACATCAGGAAGCGGTGGCCCTGCGGGACGGCGAAGCCGGTGTGCGCGACCGCGAGGGCGGACTGCCGGATGATCTCGGCGGCCAGCAGCGGATTGTGCCAGCGCTCCAGCACGGGCCCGAACAGGCCGTGCTCGCGCGGCCATCGGGCGGAGAGTTCGTACGTGCGGTCGTCCTCGGCCTGGCAATGGGTGATGAGTTCCCCGGCCGGCGCGTCGTGCTGCGCGGTGACGACCGGCGGCTCAAGCAGTACAGCCATGTTCGCGAATCCCCTCGGTGACGGTTCGACTCAGTAAAACATACCTGTCCACCGGTTTTTTTTCCACCGCGATCCAAAGAAAAACGCACACAAAAAGCCGGCCCCGACAGTCCGTCGTGGGCCGGCCTCTGCGGACGCGTCCGCTGTCCGCTACTCCCGGCGCAGCACCGCCACCAGAGCCGCCGTACGGGAATCGACCGCGGCAGCGTCCAGCACCGTCGCGAAGTCGTCGTCGAAGGTGGCGGCGGCCTCGCGCACCACCCTCTGCCCCTGTTCGGTGATCCGCGCGTACGTCGCCCTGCGGTCCGCCTCGCAGATTTCCCGGCGGGCCAGCTCACCGGCCTCCAGGCGGCCCATGAGCCGGCTCACCGTGGACGGATTGACCCCCACGGCTTCAGCGAGGTCGTTCATGCGCAGGCTGTCGTCGCCCGCGTCCGCGAGCTTGGACAGCGCCATGTATTCGAGCGGGGTGACGCCGTGCCTTCTCAGCATTCGCTTTTCGAGCGTGCCGCTCGCCTGACCGACGAGGATGGTCAGCTGCCGGTAAAGGTCCAGGCCGACAAGGGTTGCCGTGCCGTTCGCCGCCTCGGCCATCGCGGCCACCTCCTGCCCTGGGCGCCGATCGGCGCCCGCTCAGGCAAGTGTAATGCTTACGCAAGCATTTATGCAGTGGACCGCGGAGAACAAGGCGGGGAACAAGGCGGAGATCGAAGCGGACATCAAAGGCGGGATCAAAAGCGGGGATCAAAGACCGTACCGCTCACGGTAAAAGGCGAACCGGCCGGCCAGAGCGCCCCTCGAAATCCCGAATTCCGCCGGCCTGAAAGGAACGCTGCGATTCGCTGCCCGCATGGTCCGGGCCGCCAGCTCCGCCACATTGCCCTCCACCACCGGCACCTGCTCCACCCCCATGAACGCCAGGACCCGGCGAACCTCGTCCGTCGGCGCCCCCACCAGATCCGCGTGCCGCACATCGAGAATGCGCCCGCCCGGCAGGCTGCGGCGCGCGACCTCCGCCGCCACCAGCTGGCGCTCGATACGGCCGGTCCACTCGCGCCCCGTCTCGCGCGGGTCACCGCCGTCACTGCCCGCGCCGCGCAGCGCGTGGCTGATCCCGGCGGTGGCGGTCACCGTACGCACCGGGTCGTGGTGCACGACGATCACGCGCGCGCTCGGATATACGTCGAACAGGTCCCCCAAATGCCCCGCATGGAAGGGGTCGCGCAGCAGGGGCGCCGGGCCGGGAATCCGGTGGCAGATCGCCTGGAGCTGCTCACGGTGGAAGTGGTACGCCTCCGTCATGGAGCCCGCCGCCAGCCCGTCCGCGTATCCCGGCACCCGCCAGGGCAGCGCGAACGCCACGCTCTGGAAGGCGTTGCCGAGCAGCCAGGAGCAGCCGCCGGGACGGGTCGCCGTGCGCAGCAGCCCGGCAGGCCGGCCGTGCAGCGCCTGGCTGCCCGCTTCCGCCGCGGCCCGCCCGCGCCCGATCAGGGCGCGGAACTCGCGCGGCCCCGCAGCCCGGGCGACCGGCTCCGCCAGTTCCCAGAGCGTCGGGGCGTCCACCGCCGGGTGCTCGGCCAGCAGATTGTGCAGCAGCCCCGCCCCGCTGCCCGGCAGCCCGGTGATGAAGACCGGCGCCGGTTCGATGTGCGCGATCGCCGGTACGGCGCTGCGCAGCATGCGCAGCTGCACCGGCCGGGTGAGCGCCGTACGCAGCCGCTCCACGACGGCGGCCGCTCCCCCGGTGGTCAGCCGGGCCTGCGAGTTGAGCGACTCGACGAGGCGTTCCAGCTCGGGCAGGAAACGCACCGAGCAGCCGCCGGGGGCGCGTACCGCGTCCGCCAGCAGCGCCTCCAGGTCGATGGCCGCGTGGCCGGAAGGCCCGGTGGGCCGGACGGCCCCCGGGATCGCACCCGGGACCAGCCCTCCCCGGACTCGCCCTTGACCTTGCCCCACAGCCCCCCGGCCGGTCGGGGCAAGCACTCCCGTACGGCCGCCGGAGTGCCCGTGTCCGTGTATTGCGTACGCCCCGGAGTCCCGCGCCTGACGGTCATCGCTGTACATGGCCATCCCCCACCCCGCTCGTCACCAAAGACTTGGTGGGCAGTCACCGAGTCCGCAGACCGTGCACCGCACGGGCCCACCCCTCGTGACTACCCACCTGGAGACTATACCGGACATCCGGTTTTTTTCCATAGGTTGTCAGAGCTTCAATCGAACGGCGGCGAGAGCCGCTCCCACTTCCTTCTCGAAGGTGCCGGTGGCTTCGTCCACCGCCGCAAGACCCGCCTCCGTAATCAGGGCATAGGTTGCGCGCCGGTCGTGGTCCCCGATGCGCCGCCGCACCAGACCCGAATCCTCCAGCCGGTTCAGCAGCCGGCTCACCGTCGACTGCGTCAGCCCCACCGCATCGGACAGCTCCTGCACGCGCAGCAGCTGTCCCTCCGTCTCCTTCAGCGCCGACAGCGCGAAGAAGCCGGAGAGGCAGATGCCGTGGTGGCGCAGCATCGCCTTGTCGACGGCGTGACCGACCCGGCCGGTCAGCACGATCAGGTCACGCCAGTGGGCGGCCTCGCTCAGCATCCGTCGATTCCGCATGTGGCACCCCAGTCGGCGGGTGCCCCTCCGGCCTCGGCGGCCGCGCTCTCGGCCGCAGCTTTCTCCGCCTTCGCGGTCTCTGCCTTCGCGGCCTCGACCGCCTTGCGGAGCTGAGCGGGGTGCGGGACTCCCTCGATGCGGTGGGTGCCGCCCACGATGATCGTGGGCACGCTCTGGATCAGATTCTTCTCCGCCATTTTCAGCGCGTCCTGGTGCGCCTGCCGGTAGGTGCCGTCCTCCAGCGCCTGCCGGAATTCGGCGGCGGGGAGGCCCAGTTCGGTGGCGATGTCGGTCAGTACATCGATCCGGCCGATGTCCCGGCCCTCCTGGAAGAACGCCCGCAGCATCCGCGGCGTGTACTCCGTGCCCTTCCCGTGCTCCTTCGCGAACTGGTAGCCCTCGAAGGCCGTCCCGGTGTACGGCTGCGGAGAGACGTCCGGCAGCTTGATGTCCACCTTCATGCGGTGCGCCATCGGGTAGACCGCCCGCTTCCAGACGGTCTGGAGGTACTCCCCCTCGGGGTGCAGCGTCGGCACCGGGTGCGGGCGGAGTTCGAACGGCATCCACTCGATCTCGACGTCCTCGCCCTCCACCGCCTTGAGCAGCGGTTCCTCCGCCAGCAGGCAGAACGGGCAGACGTAGTCGGACCAGACCTTGATGTTCACCGTCATGCGGTCGGCTCCTTCGTGCTCAGTACGGTGCGGTGGTGGGATTCGGTTCGGTTCAGTGGTGCAGACGTACGCCGCGCCACTCGTCGAAGGGCCGCTCCGAGCCCTCCACGGGAAGCGCGGTGACCTTGAGGGGCCACTGGGTGGGGTCGGTGGCGAAGATGCGGTACGAGTCGGCGTAGTCGAAGCCGGCCCGCGCGGCCATGTGCCGGTCCGCCGCGTACACGATGTGCTGTACGCCGAAGTGGAGCGCCGCCATGTAGCACAGCGCGCACGGCTCCCCCGAGGCGATCAGGGTGGACCCGGCCACGGCCCGCAGACCATGCTGCTTCGCCGCCGCGCGCAGGGCCACGATCTCCGCGTGGGCGGTCGCGTCGCGGTCCTCGCTGACGGTGTTGACGCCGGTGCCGAGCAGGTCGCCCTTGCGTCCGACGACGAGACCGGTGAAGGGGATGCCGCCACGGGCCACGTGCTCTGAGGAGAGCCGGACGGCCTGGCGCACGTACTCGACGAGCTGCGGGTCGGCGTCGGCGGCCGCTGTGGAGGCGGAGGAGGGAGTGGTCATCGGGTCGGCTCCTTGCCGGTCGTGGGGTGGTGGGTGAGGACCACGGAGGTGAGGACCTCCGTGGCGGTGAAGGCGTAGCGGCCCCGCACCCTGAGGCCGTTCAACGGCCCCGGGGCCAGGACCAGGGCGAAGAAGCGGCCCGAGGTCAGCCGGGCGGCCGGGACGGTGACGGTCACGTCCTGGAAACCGAGCGGCACTCCGGTCAGTGGGTGGAGTGCCTTGTAGAGCGCTTCCTTGGCCGAGAAGACGAGGGTCGCCCGCTCCTCGGCCGGGTACGGATCCCGCTCGCACCAGTCCAGTTCCTCCGGTCGGCAGACCGCCCGGGCCATCACCTCCGTCACGGTGGTCCGCTGGGCGGCGTCGAAACCGATCCCGGCCGCCAGCGCCGCCGGGGCGACCGCTGCGGCGCAATAACGGCCACTGTGCGAAATGGATCCGACGGCCCCTGCCGGCCAGCGGACCCCGCCGCCAGGGGCGGGGAGAAGCAGCTCCGGCCGCAGCCCGATCCTGGCGAGCCCGGCCCGGGCACTGTGCCTGCCCGCCCGGAACTCCCCTATCCGCCGCGGTACAGCGCCCGCCAAGTGCTGTTCCTCGGCGGCAGGGAGGGGCTGCTCCCACATGTCCGCCGCCGCCTCGGTGAAGACCACCCCTCGCAGAAAGAGCGACCGCCCCGTACGGGCTGCTGTCAGCCCACGGCGTGGAGGCGGCACTCCGACTGTTCTTCCGCCGTGCGGTAGTTCAGGAAGCCGTTCAGGGCCTCGGCCCTGCGCAGGGATCCTTTGTGCAGCACCATGCCGTAGACGCACGTGTCGTCCTCCCGCCAGCAGATCAGCGGCTCGGTGTAACGGTCGCCGTCCTGGGTCATGAACTGCGCGACGAAGCCGTCAGCCGGCAAGAGGGCCATCAGTGCTCCCGAAGAGTCGCCCGTACGAGGTGATTTCTCTGGCCGCGTCCGCGGCGCCGGCGAGGTGGAGCGCGTGCCAGAAGAGCACCTGGTTGGCCGTCAGGACGGAGAAGCCGAGCTCCTCCTCCAGGCCCTTGATGACACCGACCGCGCGGATCCCGTTGCCCGCGACGAGTACGGCGTCCGGCTTGTACGACGCCACCTCGGTGCGTATCCAGGCGGAGAGCGCCTCGGGGGTGATCTCCTTCTGGTTGCTCGGCAGTCCGCACGGCCCGTGGTGCACGACGTGCAGCCCCTGGTCGGTGAAGTACGTGGCGCCGAGCCCGGACAGCTCGTCGTCGAACCACGGCGGGTTGACCAGCGCCAGGCGCTCCGCGCCCAGTGCCCGCATCGCGGTGACGGCCGCCGTGGTGGTGCCGGTGATCGGGATGCCGCGGGTGCGCTCGGCCAGCCGCTCGTACAGCGCCTTCTCACCGGCCACCCCGACGACGTACGACGAGCTCGTGAAGCCCATGGCGATCGAGTCGATGGGCGAGGCGGCCAGCAGTTCGGTGGCGACGTCCACGTGCGGCGGCTCGATGAACGCGTACACGGGCGAGTGCGGGATCTTCGGGTCCATCTCGCCGCCGGGGCGCATCGCCCCGAAGTGCAGGCGCGAGCCGTGGATGAAGACGTCCTCGGGAGCCATCGCCTGGAGCTCGGACTCGGGGCCGACGTCCGCGTGCGGGACGACGACGCCGACCCGAGCGCGGGCCCGCCAGCCGTCGGTGGGGGTGGTGACGTTGCTCATCGGTTCTCCAGGAGGAAGTAGGGGCTCAGGACGCCTCGGCGGCCAGCGAGCCGCCCGCCACCGTGCCGTCGCCGTGCACGAACTTCGGGTGCTTGGACCGCATGTTCGACATGACGTAGTCGTAGGGCAGGTCGTCGAACTCGCCGTGCATGCGCAGGAACTGCATGGCCTGCGAGGAGTCGCCCTCGTCCCCGTCGAACGGGTGGTAGAGGCTGTCGCCGGTGCCGTCGAACTCCAGCGGGGTCATCCCGTACAGCCGGCACAGCAGCTTGTTGAAGACCGGGGTGGCCTTCATCCAGCGGCCGTCGAGGAAGACCGAGGTCAGGCCGTGGAAGAAGACGTCTCCGCCGATGTGCTGCTTGAGGCGGTCGGAGGCCAGGTGGTTGCGTACGTCGCCGTAGACGAGGCGGCTGGGTATCCCCACCGCGCGGACGGCGGCGGCGTACAGGATCGACTTGTGCAGACAGAAGCCCTGCCCGCCGATGGCTATGGAGCTGGCCCGCAGTCCCTCGCGGGACAGGTCGGCGTCGTACACCTCGTAGAAGACGTTGTCGCGGACCGCGTAGTACAGCTCCACGGCCTTCTTGGCGGCCGGGGCGTCGCGGTCGGTGACCCAGCGGTCCACGAACTCCTGGATCTCCGGGGTGTCGTGGTCGAGGAAGTAGGTGGGCCGCAGCAGGTACTCGAAGGTGTCGGGGCTCTGCTCGGTGACGATGGTCATGGCACGTCCCTCCGGGGACTCTCGTACGGGTGCGGGAAGCAATGCGGTGGTGCGTCGTGCAAGGGCCCCGAGGATCAGAGGCCGAGCATTGACGCGATGCGGTTGCGCTGGATCTCGGACGTACCGGAGTAGATGGTTCCGGCGAGCGCGTTGCGCACGTCCTTCTCGATGCCGTGCTCGGTGAGGTAGCCGTAGCCGCCGAATATCTGGAGGGCGGTGAGGGCCGTGGCCTTGTTCGCCTCGCTCACCGTGATCTTGGTGGCGGCGACATCGATCGTGCTGTCCTTGTTGGCGACGACCTTTTCGGCCGTGTCGTAGAGCCACTTGCGGGCGGTCTCGACCGCGATCTTCATGTCGGCGATCTTGTGCGACACGCCCTGGAACTTGCCGATGGGCCGACCGAACTGCTCGCGGCTCCTGGCGTACGCGACGACGCGCTCCAGCCGGTGCTGCATCTCGCCGAGGTTGATGGAGAAGGAGAAGAGGATCTCCCGCTTCATCACGTAGTCCAGGATGAGGAATCCGGCGCCTTCGGAGCCGAGCATGTTCGAGGCAGGCACCCGCAGGTTGTCGAAGAACACCTCGGCGAGCGGCGAGCTGTGCAGGCCCATCTTCTTGATGTTCGGCCCGACGCTCAGGCCGGGGGTGTCGCGGTCCACGAGGAAGACGCTGATGCCCAGCGGGCTGCCGGGCTCGCCGGTGCGTACGTACAGCAGAAAGACATCGGCGATCGTGGCGTTGGAAATGAACATCTTGGAGCCGTTGATGACGTAGTCGTCGCCGTCCTTGACCGCGACCGACCGGATGTTCGTCGCATCCGAACCGTGGTCCGGCTCGGTGATCGCATGTGCGCCGATCAGGCTGCCGTCCAGGATCCGTGGCAGATAGCGGTCCTTGAGCGCCTTGGAGCCGAAGCGCTGGAGCGGGATGCCGGTGGAGACGATCTGGGTGGAGGCGGAGAAGTTGAGCCCGGCGTCACGCGAGTGGTAGCCGAGCCCCTCCAGTGCGTACATCGTGGTCGGCAGCGACTCGCCGCGGCCGCCCCATTCCTCACGGAAGGGCACGGCCAGCAGGCCGGAGCGCTGGATTGTCTTCCACTTGTCGTACGGGAACTCCTCCTTCTCGTCCCACTCGATGTGCCCCTCGTTCAGCTCGTCCGCCAGGGGGGCCATCAGGTCCCGGAACTCCTGCTGCTCGGCCGTCCACGTGATCATTTCGGTCCTTAGGGGATGAGGGGTCGAAGAGGTTCAAAGGGGGGAGCGCCGGCCCGCCCGCCGTCGAGCGGGCCGGCGCAGTTTCGGGGGAAGAGGGAAGGGAGAAGAGGTGAAACGGTGTGGACAAGAACCGGCTCAGTAGCGTGAGTAGCCGTCCGCGCTGAGCGAGTGGACCTCGTCGCCGCGCAGGGCGGGGGCGAAGGCGCACACGAGGCGGAAGTCCTCGTTCTCCGAGGCGATCAGCAGATGCGCGTCGTGCTCGTCGAGGGCGTACATCATTCCCTCCGATATCTCGATGCGCTCGCCCGCGACCGTCTCCACCGCACCGCTGCCGGAGATGCAGTAACAGGCCTCCAGGTGCTGCTGGTACTGGAGCTTGGAGACGGTGCCCTTGAAGACGACGGTGTCCGTGAGGGAGTACCCCATGCCGTCGGCCTCGGTCAGGAAGCGCCGGCTCAGGCCGTTGCCCCACTCCACGTGCTTGACGTCTGTCAGACCGCGAATGATCATTTCTGTTCTCTCCTCAACGGATCTCTGTCGATGGGTGATTCGGAAAAAGAGGGGTGCGTGACGGCTCAGAGAGCCGCGACGGGGGCCTTCGCCTCGGTGACGAAGCGGTCGATGGCCTCGACGGAGCGGAAGTTCTCGGCGGCGATCGGGATGTCGTCCAGGGGAAGCTCGAAGGTCTCCGAGACCCAGGAGATGACCCGTATCAGGCCCAGGCTGTCGATCACGCCGTTGTCCACCAGGTCGTAGTCCGCGGCCAGTTCGGAGGCGTCGACGTCCGGCAGGAACTGGCTGGTGACGAACTCGGTGATCTGGTCAGTCGTGGTGCTGGTGCTTCTGCTGCTCATGCTGCGTTCCTCTCGATCTGGTTCTTCTTGATGAGGTTGCGGTCGGGCTTCCCGGTCGGCGTGCGCGGCAGCGGTACGTCGCCGACGACGATCGATCCGGGGATGGCCGGGCGCGGGAGCGCCGCGGCACAGTGGGTGCGCAGCGACAGGCCGCCGAGCTTGGAGCCCTCCCGGCGCTGCACCAGGGCGTGCAGTTTCACGCCGGCCAGCTCGTCGGGGAGGGCGACCACGGCCGCCTCCCGGACGTCCGGGTGCTGGAGGATGACCTGCTCGACCTCCTGCATGTTGGTCCGCACACCGCGGACCTTCACGTGGAAGTCGTTACGGCCCTCCAGGACGTACGTACCGTCCCGGCGGCGGGTGACCATGTCGCCGGTGCGGTAATAGGCACCGAGGTGGGCGCCGTCCGGGTGCGGCACGAACACGCCCTCGTTGCGGGCGGTTTCGAGGTACCCGGAAGTCTGGAACGGCGTGGCGACCAGCAGTTCGCCGGTGCCCTCGCCGGGGATGATCCGTCCGTCCTCGTCGAGCAGCAGGGCGTCGACACCGGGGAGCGGGCGGCCGATCGGGATCTTCTCGTCCGGGGAGAGCCGTTCGACGTCGACCGTGTGGATCAGACTGTCGTTGGTCTCCGTGCAGCCGAAGAGGTTGTGGAAGCGGGCGGCGGGGAAGAGCGACGCGAGCCGGGTGAGCAGGGCGTACGGCATCGCGTCGCCGGTGAAGACGACATGCCGCGCCTGCTTGAAGACCAGACCGCCAACCTGTGCAGCCTCGGCCGCCTCCGCCAGCAGGCGGAAGAACATCGGCACGGCCTGGACGAGTTCGGGCCCCTCCTGCTCGAAGAGGCCGAGCAGATACGCCGGATCGGTGGCCCGGTCCTGGTCGACGAGGACGACCTTGCCGCCGGCCGCGAGGGTGGACCAGATGTCCAGCAGCGACAGGTCGAAGTTCAGGGGGGCGTAACTGAGGACCGCGCTGCCCGCCGCCACGGCGAACTGTTCGGCGCCCCAGTCGAGGAAGTTGTCCACGGCCGTACCGAGCAGCGGGACGATCTTCGGGGTGCCGGTCGAGCCCGAGGTGGTGAGGAACAGCGATGCCTGGGCGGTCGGCGGCAGTACGAACCCTTCGGCGCCCGGGGGCCCTGTCACCTCCCGTGCCTCCACCGTGGCACGGTCGCCGCCGTCGGCGTCGTACGAAACCGTCAGGATGTGGGAGCAGGAGGCCTGCCGCCCAAGGGTCTGCAGGACGTCCTCGCCGAGCTCCGGCGAGGGCAGCAGGATCTGCCGCTGCTCCATCAGAAGGGCGATGACCAGGGCGATCGCGCCGGGTGACTTCTTGGCGGAGACGGCGAGCGGCCGCCCGGCCGGGAGGCCGAGGTCCGCGAGCTGCTTACGCAGGTTCTCTGCCGTACTCAGAAGGTCCCGGTAGCTGACACGCTCCTCGCGGAAGACGAGGGCGGTCCCGTGCGGTCGCAGTGCCGCCTGGTCGGTGAGGTGGTCCAGGAATCCGTGGGAAGGCATGGTCTCCTCGCAATCGCTTTCGCAGAGGGGGGTGGGAACCCCGGCCGCCGGGCGGGGGATCGGTACTGGCGGCCGGGGTTCCGTCTTGGGTTTCGGCGCCGCGGTGCGGGCACGGGGCGCCGGAGTGGCGGGAGCGCGGTGGAGGCGCGGTGGGGGCGCGCGGTGACACTCCCGGCCGGGAGGCTCTGCTCGGGGAGGAGCACCAGCCGGAGCACCGGCCGGAGCCGGCCGGTCAGATGCCCGAGGCCAGCTTGAGGCCGATGATTCCGCCGACGATCGACGCGAAGCACAGGACCTTCTCCTTGGTGATCTTCTCCTTGAAGATCACCGAGCCGAGGAGGACGGTGCCGACGGAGCCGATGCCGGTCCAGATCGCGTAGCCGACGCCGACGTCCAGCGTCCTGAGCGAAAGGCTCAGGGTGAAGATGCCGCCGGCGGCGGCCAGCAGGGTGAAGACCGAGGGCCACAGGCGGGTGAAGCCCTTGGTGGCGTTGGTGCCGAGGGCGAAGGCGACCTCGAAGACGGAGGCGATGAGCAGCCAGATCCAGGCCATGACGTGGTTCTCCTTGGTGATGTGGGTTCTTGGGGGGGGTGCGGCGCGGCGGGCCTTCAGGCCACGGGGAGCGGTACTGCTGCGGGGTGTTCTGCCGCAGGCTGTTGTTCTGTCGCAGGGTGTTCTGCTGCGAGCTGTTCTGCCGCGAGTACCTCGTCGACGACCTTGGTGAGGAAGGAGCGTTGGGGCATGCCCTCGACCTTGGTGCGGCCCTCCCCGATGAAGATGGTGGGCACGGTCTTGATCCCGAGGTCCTCGTGTGCGTGGCGCTGGATCCGCTGGTGTGTCTCGTAGTAGCGGCCGGTCTGCAGGGCGGTGCGGTACTGCCCTGCGTCCAGGCCCAGTCCGGCGGCCAGTTCGGTGAGGACCTCGACATCGCCGATGTCGCGCTCCTCTATGAAGAAGGCCGTCAGGAGTCGTTCGTTGTACTCGGTTCCCTTGCCGTGCTCCAGCGCGAACTGGTAGCCCTCGAAGGCAAGCCGGCTGTACGGCTGCGGTGACACGTCCGGCAGGACGATCGGCGATTCCATGCGGGCCGCCATCGGGTAGACCACGCTTTTCCAGATGGTCTGGAGGTAGTCGCCCTCGACCAGCAGGGTCGGCGTCGGTTCCGGCCGCAGCTCGTACGGATGCCAGGTGATCTCCACGTCCTTGTCCTCGGTCGCCTGATCCAGGACCTTCTTGGCGAGAAGGCAGAACGGGCAGACGTAGTCGGACCAGATCTCGATCTTCAGAGGCATGTCGGTCACCCGTCGGTCGTCGTGGCGGGCCGCGTCAGCGGACCGGCTCGGGGACCGTCGCCGTCGCTGCGGGGATTGTCGCTTCGGCTTCGGCGGAGCTGCGGTCGACCAGCTTGAGGCCGATGATTCCGCCGAGGATGGCGACGAAGCAGACGACCTTGCCGAGGTTCAGCGACTCGTCGAAGATCACCGTGCCGAGGAGGACGGTGCCGACGGAGCCGATGCCGGTCCAGATCGCGTAGCCGACGCCGACGTCCAGCGTCTTCAGCGCGAGGCTGAGGAAGAAGATGCCGAAGCCGGCTGCGACGGCGGTGAGCAGGGACGGTCCGAGCTTGGTGAAGCCTTCGGTGGCGTTGGTGCCGAGAGCGAAGATCACCTCGAAAACCGAGGCGATGAGCAAGTAGATCCAGGCCATGTCGAGATCCTCCATATTCATTGCTTGCGCAAGCGTTGCTTGTGCACGCAATATTGCCTCGTGAAGGAGAGTGCGTCAACCCGGAAAAGTGAAGACGTCAGGAAGAGGGGGAACCGCCGTGCAGAACACGGGAGTTGGGGGCGCCGGCCGCGAGCTGGCGCACCCGGCGCGGGAGGAGATACGGCTGGAGAGCGTGCTTCAGGCTCTGGCCGATCCGGCACGGCTGCAGGTCGTCTGCGTGCTCGCGGCGCTCGACGAGGGGGGCCTGGTCAGTTGCTCAGCGGCAGCGGCGGAGCTGGGGGTGAGCAAGTCGACGTCGACGCATCACTTCAGGGTGCTGCGGGTGGCGGGCGTGATACGCCAGCGGTACCGGGGGACGGCGAAGATGAACACGCTGCGGTGGGCGGATCTGGAGGCGCGGTTTCCAGGGCTGCTGGGGGCGGTTGTGGGGGCTGCGAGAGGTGGCAGAGTCCGCTAAATAGGGCGCGGTGCGCGGCGGTGCGGTGCGGCGCAAGCGGTGCGCGGCGCAAGCCTGCGGCGCATCCCGCCCGCATCCCGCACCCGCACCGCGCCCCGCCTAAAGAATCACGTGCGGCAAGAAGCGTGCGTATTCGTCCGTCACCAGGCCCGACGACTCGCGGATGCCGAGCCCCGCCGCCTCGTTCTCCACGACCCACGCACCGAGCACCACCCGGTTGCCGTCGAAGTCCGGCAGCGGCGCCAACTCCTGGTAGCAGACCGGGGGTTCGCCGGGGCTCCGAGCCGGAGGAGGCGAGCCCGGCTCGTGGATCGTGACCCCCGCCCCCTCACGCCCGAGCAGCGGCTTCGCGACGTACCCGGGACCGTCCGCCCCCGCCAGCTCGCGCGGCCCGTCCACGTACGCGGCCAGCAGGTTCGGGTGGCCGGGGTAGAGCTCCCAGAGGATCGCGAGCAGCGCCTTGTTGGAGAGCAGCATCTTCCAGGCCGGCTCGATCCAGCACGTAGTGCCCGTACCGCCACCGTTGTCGAGCGTATTGAGGACGTGCGGCCCGAAGCGGTCGGTCGCCAGCCACTCCCACGGGTAGAGCTTGAAGCAGCTGCGGATGAAGCGCAGCTTGGTGTCGACGAAGCGGCCCGAAAGCCGGTCCCAGCCGATCTGTTCGACCGACAGCGCCTCCGTGGCGAGCCCGGCCTGCTGCGCGGTCTCGCGCAGATACGCGACCGTCATCAGGTCCTCGCCCAGCTCGTCGCCCTCCGAGTGGACGAAGTGCACAGGACCGGGCGGCAGCAGCGGAGCCTGCCGCTTCCAGGCGTCGACGAGCCGCTCGTGCAGCGAGTTCCACTGGTCGGCGCCGGGGAAGCGCTCCTCCATCCAGAACCACTGCGGGCTGGCCGCCTCCACCAGGGAGGTGGGCGTATCGGCGTTGTACTCCAGCATCTTGGCCGGGCCGGTGCCGTCGTACCGCAGATCGAACCGGCCGTAGATCGAGGGGAGTTCGGCACGCCGGCGCCAGGACGTGGCGATCCGCGAGACCAGCCTCCGGTCGGTGATGCCGAGGTCGGCGAAGCGGTCGTGCTCGACGATGTGCGCGGCCGCGGCCAGGCACATGGCGTGCAGTTCCTCGACGACGTCCTCCATCGCCTCGACCTCGGGCAGCGAGAACTCGTAGTACGCGCTCTCGTCCCAGTACGGGCGCAGAGAGCCGTCGGGATAGCGGGTCAGCGGATAGATCAGGCCCTGTTCCTCGACGGTCTGCTGCCAGCCGGGGCGCGGTTCGATCGTGTGACGCTTCATCAGTACGTGCCGCCTGCGATCCGTCAGCCGCCGCTGGAGCCGGAGGACCCGAAGCCGCCGGTGTCGACCGCGGACTTGTCGAAGCTGCCGCCCGAGACCCTGCCGTTGCTGACGCTGCCGCCGTAGTAGTACCGACCGCTACTGCTGCTGTCGTCGCACTCGTAGTCCGGCAGCACTTCTTGGGTGATCGCGTCGACGCACCGCTCGTCGGGCTCCGAGCCGCACGCCGTGAGCGTCGCGGCGAGCACCCCCATGCCGCCGAGCAGCACCGTGCCGGACCTCATCTTGCGCCGTGTTACCGCCATGTACTGGCCCCTACCCCGTCGTTCGAACACACTCTCCAGACCGTCCGACAGACTAGAGGGCCCGCTCCCGCCGCCGGAACCCGGTGCACGATCCCTCCCCATCTAAAGTCGCTTTTGTGATCCTTGGGATGATCTGCGCGCTCTCTTCGGCGGTCTGCATCGGTACGGCCTCCGTGCTGCAGGCCACCGCGGCCCGCTCCGTGCAGCCGGGCACCGGCAGCGGCGTCGACCTCGTTCTGCTGATGCGCGCGCTGCGCCAGTGGCGTTACGTCGCCGGTCTCACCCTCGACTTCTTCGGCTTCGTACTCCAGCTCGTCGCCCTGCTCACCGTCCCGATCTACGCCGTCGAGGCGGCCCAGGCCGGCAGCCTCGCGGTCACAGCGGTGATCGCCGCCCGCGTCCTGAAGGTGCCCCTCAATCGCATCGAGTGGAGTGCGGTGGCCGTCGTCTGCGCGGGCCTGGCGGCGCTCGGGTTCTCCTCGGGCGCGGAGGGCGACATCCACACCCCGCCGGCCCTGCCGTACGCCCTGCTCGGCGTCGCGTGCGCCGTGCTGGTCGCGGGCGCGCTGGCGGGCCGCCTCCGCGACCCGGCCCGCTCCCTGCTCCTCGGCTTCGGCGCGGGCACGGGCTTCGGGGTGGTGTCGGTCTCCGTGCGGCTGATCAACGAAGACCCGGCGCCGTCGGCGGTCTTCGCCAATCCGGCCCTGTACGCGCTGCTGCTCGGCGGCGGCACGGCGTTCCTGTTGTTCACCTCGGCGCTCCAGCGCGGCTCGGTGACCACGGCGACCGCGGGCATGGTGATCGGCGAGACGATCGGCCCCGCCCTGGTGGGCGTCGTCTGGCTCGGCGACCGTACGCGCGAGGGCCTGGCATGGCTGGCGATCAGCGGCTTCGCGGTGGCGGTGGCGGGCGCACTGGCCCTGGCACGGTTCGGGGAGGCCCCGGTCGCGGCGGTCCCGGGCGCCGAGCGGGCCGCCACGCCTTCCGCAGATGACGGACGCAAATGACTCAGGTGTGCGGGAACAAGCCGGACTGGTTTATCGTTCATCTTTACGTGAGCGTGGCACCGCCATCCGCACTCACCCATGTACGGCCCCGGTCGGTCCCCCCGTCCGGCCGGGGCCTCTTTTTCTGCTCAGAAACCGCTCAGAAGCAGAACTCAGAAGTCGAAGACCGTCGCGTACGTCAGCGCGAAGAAGACGCAGAACGCCGTCACCACCCCGCAGAACCCCACCACGAACACCGCACCCACCGTGGCCCGCGTCGCACGCTCCGGCGACAGCGCCGTGGCCCGTTCCGGGCGGTCGGCCGGGTAGTGGACGGGAACGATGTCGCCCTCGATGACCGTGCCCGGACCGTCCGTCTCCTCGAAGCGGACGGGGCGGCCGTCTCCGCCGGGGACAGTGAACTCGTACACGTGATGCATCGTCGTGCGGAGGCGGTTGTCGTCGCCGCTCCGGCTCGTCGTTGTGTACGTACGGACGCAGCGCCCCTCCGCGGTGAGCCCGCTGCGCCAGGCCGCTTTCAGCCGCAGCAGCGAGGCGACGGTCTTGCCCGCCATGAAGAGCGCCAGCGCGGCGATGAGCGCGGGTATGGCATAGAACATGAAGTCCATCGGTGGTCCCCCGTGCTGTACGTCGTCGCATGACGAAGGGCCTGTTTACCAGAAACAGGCCCCTCGTCACCGCGCGCCGAAAGCTACTTCTTCGGCATCCAGGCCTTCCATGTCGACTCGTTCGCCTTGACCCACTTCTCGGCCGCGGCCTCGGGCGAGAGCTTCTCGTCCGCGATCATCAGGGCGACCTCGTTCTGCTGCTCGGTCGTCCACTTGAAGTTCTTCAGGAACTCCGCCGCCTTGCCGCCCTTCTTCGCGAAGTCCGCGTTGAAGAACTTCTGGAGCGGCGTGTTCGGGTAGGCGCAGGCGACCTTCTTCGGGTCGTCCGCACAGCCGTCCTTGTACGCCGGCAGCTTGACCTCGACCATGTCGATCTCGGCGTTCAGCCACTGCGGCGTCCACCAGTACGTCAGGAACGGCTTCTTCGCCTTGGCGTACTTCTTCATGGCCGTGATCTGGCTGGCCTCGGAGCCCGAGTAGTTGGTCTTGAGGTTCAGCTTCAGGTTCTTGATGATCGCGTCGTCGTTGGTGACGTAGTCGGGCGAGCCTTCGAGGATCTCGCCCTTGTCACCGCTCTCCGCGGTCTTGAAGTCCTTGGCGTACTTGTTGAGGTTCTTCCAGTCCGTGACGTCCGGGTGCTTGTCGGCGTAGTACTTCGGCACGTACCAGCCGATGTGCCCGGTGACACCGAGGTCGCCGCCCTTGACGACGGTCTTCTTGGTGTCGACGTACTGCTTCTCCTCCTTGGGGTGCCCCCAGTCCTCCATGATCCCGTCGATGTCGCCCTTCGACAGGGCGTCCCACGCGAGGACCTCGCCCATCTGCTGGGTCTTGACGGTGTAGCCGAGCTCCTTCTCCAGGAGGTACGAGGCCACGGCCGTGTTGGCCTGGGCGCCGACCCACGACGGGACCGTCAGCTTCACGGTCTTCTTGCCGCCGGGCTCGTCGCTCTTGCCGGTCTCGGCGGCGCCGCACCCGCTGAGGGCAAGCAGGCCGAGGGCGGCGGCGGAAGCGGTCGCGGTACGGAGTATTCGCGTATTCATGCGCATGGTGAGGGTGTCTCTTTTCTTTGGCGGGGAGTCAGGCAGAGGGGGAGGTGGTCAGCTGTCGTTACGGCCGCGGGAGCGGCCCGCGCCGGGCTGAGTCAGGCGGTCGAGGACGAGGCCGAGGCAGACGATCGCGGCGCCGGCCGTCATGCCGATGCCCATCTCGCCGCGCGAGAGGCCCTTGACCACGTCGTAGCCGAGCGCGCCACCGCCGACGAGGGCGCCGACGACGACCACGGCGAGCACCAGGACCACGCCCTGGTTGACGGCGAGCTGAAGCGCCGGACGGGCCAGCGGCAGCTGCACCTGGAAGAGCTGCTGCCGGGAGCTCGCACCCATCGAACGCGAGGCCTCCAGCGCCGAGGGGTTCACGTCCCTGATGCCCTGGGTGGTGATGCGTACGACCGCGGGCAGCGCGTACACGACGGCCGCGATGATGGCGGACGCGCGCGTGACGCCGAACAGGGCGACCACCGGGATCAGATAGACGAACTGCGGCATGGTCTGCATCGCGTCCAGCACCGGCCGCATCCACCGTTCGAACCGGCCCGCCCGCGCCGCCGCGACACCCAGCGCGAAGCCGAGCGCCAGGGTGACCACGAGCGCCGCTATCACCTGGGACAGCGTGTCGAGGGACTTCGTCCATACGCCGAGTACGCCGATGAGGCCCATTGCGAGTGTCGACGTGAGCGCGGTCGCCCACGTGCCGACCAGCCACGCCAGCGCCGCGACGAGCAGCAGCACGGACCACCAGGGCAGCCAGAGCAGGCCGTCGCGCAGCGGGTTGAGCACCCACAGCGTGAAGGTCTCCGACCAGACTTCGGTGCCGCCGAGAACGGGGACACCGGAGGAGATGTGCTCGGTGATCCAGTCCTGCGCCTTGTTGACGGGCGTGGAGATGTTGTACGTCCAGCTCTCCGGCCAGGTCTGCGAAGCGAGCGCACGCCCGGCGACGGCGGCGGCCGCAGTGACGGCGCCGACCAGGGCCCAGGCTCGCCAGCCGTGCAGCAGCGAGAAGCCTTCGCCCGGCACGGACGTGCCGATGCGCTCGCCCGCCGCAGCAGTCGTACGGTCCAGCCAGACCGCGATCAGCACGATCGGGATGCCCGCCGCGAGCGCCTTGCCGACGTCGACCGTGGAAAGCGCCGAGTAGACCTCTTCGCCGAGACCGCCGGCGCCGACGAGGGCCGCGATGACGACCATCGAGAGAGCCATCATGATCGTCTGGTTGAGGCCGAGCAGCATTTCCTTGCGGGCGAGCGGCAGCCGCGCCGTCCACAGCCGCTGGCGGCCGCTGGCGCCCAGCGAGGCCGAGGCCTCCAGCACACCGGCGTCCGCGCCGCGCAGGCCGAGCGCCGTGAGGCGGGCCATCGGCGGGGCGGCGTAGATGACGGTGCAGAAGAGGGCCGCGGGCGTACCCGTGCCGAAGACCAGCACGAACGGCAGCAGATACGCGAAGGCCGGCATGACCTGCATGGTGTCGAGCACCGGGCGCAGCATCCGGTTGAAGCGGTCGGAGAGACCCGCCGCGAGCCCGAGCAGGATGCCGACCACGGAGGCCAGCCCGACCGCGACCACCATCAGGGCGATGGTGAGCAGCGTCGCGTCCCACATGCCCAGCAGCCCGCACACCGCGAACACGCCGACCGCGATGCCCGCGGTCTTCGCGCCGCGCCGGTCGAGCCCGGCAGCGCGCCAGGCGAAGAGCACCGCCATGACGGCGAAGCCGACCCAGCCGAGCGCGTCGAGGCCGTTGTAGACGGCGTTGACCGCGTCGGTGGCGGTGTTGGAGAGGTGCAGGAGGAAGTAGAGGAAGAGGGGGTGGGTCTCGCGGTTGTCGATGACCCACGCGTTGGCGTCGTCGAGGGGCCCGGAGATGTCCACGGTCAGGCCGGCGGGCCAGCTGCCGCCGCCCCACAGCACGACCCCGAGCGGTACGAGCACGAACGCGGCGACCGCGAGCGGCAGCAGCTTCCGGCCGACCCGGTGGCGTACAAGGGCGGCGAACCGGCCCTTCTCGCTTGCCGTTGCCCGGTCCTTCACGGGCGCGGTGACGGCCGCCGTCATGCGGCGACCGCCTTCGGGTCCGAGGGCCCGATGCCCGCGACGACGGCGAGCAGCCCCTTGTGGTCCACGATGCCGATGCAGCGGCCGTCCTGCATGACGCGGGCGGGCTCGCCGGTGCGGGCGACGGCCTCGATGGCGTCGGAGACAGTGGCGTCGGGGGCGACGGACGCGCCGGTCTCGGCCTCGCCGGCGTCGGCGGGGCGCATGGCCGTGCGTACGGTCATGACCTGCTCGCGCGGTACGTCGCGGACGAAGTCGCGTACGTAGTCGTCGGCGGGCGCTCCGACGATCTCCTCGGGCGTGCCGAGCTGCACGATCCGGCCGTCGCGCATCAGCGCGATCCGGTCGCCGAGCCGCAGCGCCTCGCTGAGGTCGTGGGTGATGAAGACCATCGTGCGGCCCTCTTCGCGGTGCAGGCGGATGACTTCTTCCTGCATGTCACGGCGGATCAGCGGGTCGAGCGCGCTGAACGGCTCGTCGAAGAGCAGCACTTCCGGGTCGACAGCGAGGGCGCGGGCGAGGCCGACGCGCTGCTGCTGGCCGCCGGAGAGCTGACCGGGGCGGCGCTCTTCCATGCCCGCGAGGCCAACCTTCTCGACGACCTCGGCGGCCTTGGCGCGGCGCTCGGACTTGCCCATGCCCTGGATTTCCAGGCCGTAGGCGACGTTGTCGACGACGGAGCGGTGCGGCAGCAGGCCGAAGTGCTGGAAGACCATGGAGGCGCGGTGCCGGCGCAGTTCGCGCAGCCGCGACTTGTCCATGGAGAGAACGTCCTCGCCGTCGATGGCGACGGCGCCGGAGGTGGGCTCGATGAGGCGGGTGAGGCAGCGTACGAGGGTGGACTTGCCGGAGCCCGACAGCCCCATGACGACGAAGACCTCGCCCTTGTGCACGTCGAAGGAGACGTCACGCACGGCGGCGGTGCAGCCGGTGCGGGACCGCAGCTCTTCGGCGGACAGCTCCGCGTACTCCTTGCTGGCCGGTATGCGGTCGGCCTTCGGTCCGAAGACCTTCCACAGATTACGAACGGAGAAGACCGGTTCGGTGGCGGTTGTCTTTTCGGTGGTTGCTTCGGTGGCTTTTTCAGTGGCGGTCATCACGCATCACCTCCCGGTGTAGTGGTTGCGGCAAGCAGTTCGGCGCACTTCTCCCCCACCATCAGGACCCCGATCATCGGGTTCACGGCTGGCATCGTCGGGAAGACGGATGCGTCGGCGATACGGATGCCTTCGAGGCCACGGATTTTCAAGTCCGGTGACACTACGGCAAGTTCGTCGTCGGAAGCGCCCATTCGGCAGGTTCCCGCAGGGTGGTAGACGGTGTGCGCGACCTTGCGGGCGTACTCGCTGATCTCCTCGTCGGTGGTGACGTCGGGACCGGGGCACACCTCGCGCGTCAGCCACTTCGCCAGCGGTTCGGCCTTGGCGATCTCGCGGGCGATGCGGATGCCGTCGACGAGCGTGCGGCCGTCGTAGTCGTCCTCGTCCGTGAAGTAACGGAAGTCCAGCGAGGGCTTGACCGACGGATCGGCGCTGGTCAGGAAGAGACGGCCGCGGCTGCGCGGCTTGGGGATGTTCGGGGTCATCGACACACCGTGCTCGGGGCGCTCGTACCCGAGCCGTTCCGGGTTGTCGGTGAACGGGATTTGGTAGAAATGGAACATCAGGTCGGGGCCCCGGCTCTCGGGGTCCCTTCGTACGAACAGACCCGCGTCGGAGTCCATCGCCGAGTTCTCGGGGATCGGCCCGTCCGTCTCCCAGACGATGACCGACTCGGGGTGGTCGAGCAGGTTCTCGCCGACGCCGGGCAGGTCGAGCACGACGGGAATGCCGAGCGCTTCGAGGTCGGCCTTCGGGCCGATGCCGGAGTGCATCAGCAGCCGCGGGGTGTCCACCGCGCCCGCGCACACCAGCACTTCACGGCTCGCCTCGACGAGGATCTCCGTGCCGTCCTTCGTCCGGACCTGCACGCCGGTCGCCCGGGTGCCGTCCAGCTCCAGCTTGTACGCCCAGGTCTCCAGCATGATGTGGAGGTTCGGCCGGTCGAGGAACGGGTGCAGATACGCGACCGAGGCGGACGAGCGCTTGTTGTTCTCGGGGTGGTACGCGAGGTCGAAGAAGCCGACACCCTCGTGGAAGGGCTTCTTGTTGAAGCCCTCGACGCGCGGCACCCCGAGCGCGTCCTGGGCCGCGTCGACGAAGTCGCGGGCGATGGCGTTCCGGTCCTTCTCGTCGACCGGCACGATGTTGTTGCGGAGCTTGTGGAAGTACGGCCCCATGGCCGCGGCGTCCCACCCCTCGGCCCCGGCCTCCGCCCACTCGTCCCAGTCGGACGGCAGCGGCTGGAAGGCGATGAGGGTGTTGTGCGAGGAGCAGCCGCCCAGGACGCGGGCGCGGCTGTGCCGGATGTGGGAGTTGCCGCGGGGCTGCTCGGTGGTGGGGTAGTCGTAGTCGAGGTCACCGCCGAGCAGGCCCATCCAGCGGCGCAGCGTCAGGACGTCGGGCCGGTCGATGTCCGTGGGGCCGCCCTCGATGACGGCGACACGGACCGACGGGTCCTCGGTGAGACGGGACGCGATCACCGATCCTGCGGTGCCGCCCCCGACGACGACGTAGTCGTATACGGGCATGGGTTGTGCTCCTCTTTCGTGCGGCCACTGGTCCGGGACGAAGCCCCTCACGCGGCGGCAGCCGCAAAATGTCACTGCGGGAAGGGATGGGGTGGGGAAGAACCCTCAGCCCGCGAACCAGCGCACAGGGCGCGGATCCAGGTTCTGGTAGACGTGCTTCGCCTCGCGGTACTCGGCCAGTCCGGACGGCCCGAGCTCACGCCCGACACCCGACTTGCCGAACCCACCCCACTCCGCCTGCGGCAGGTAGGGATGGAAGTCGTTGATCCATACCGTGCCGTGCCGCAGCCGCCCCGCGACCCGCCGCGCACGCCCGGCGTCCGCCGTCCATACGCCGCCCGCCAGGCCGTACTCGGTGTCATTGGCGAGGGCCACGGCCTCGTCCTCGGTGTGGAAGGTCTCCACGGTCAGGACCGGCCCGAAGACCTCTTCCCGTACGACGCGCATCTCGCCGTGGCACAGGTCGAGGACGGTCGGCTCGTAGAAGTACCCGCCCTCGGGCCGTACGTCGGACGGCCCGGGCCGCGCGCCGCCGGCGCGCAGTACGGCGCCCTCCTCCAGCGCGGAGGCGACGTACATCTCGGTCTTCGCCAATTGCTGCGCGGACACGAGCGGTCCGCACTCCACGCCGTCGGCCGTGCCGCGGCCGAGGCGTATCTTCGCGGCCCTGCGGGCGAGTTCGGCGACGAAGCGCTCGCGCACCGACTCCTCGATGATCAGCCGGGAGCCGGCCGAGCAGACCTGGCCGCTGTGGATGAAGGCGGCGTTGAGCGCCTGGTCGACGGCGGTGTCGAAGCCCTCTTCGGTCGCGCAGGCGTCGGCGAAGACGACGTTGGGGTTCTTGCCGCCCAGCTCCAGCGCGACCTTCTTCACGGTCACGGCGGCGGCCTGCATCACCTTCGTGCCGCTGGCGAGGCCGCCGGTGAACGAGACGAGGTCGACGTCGGGGTGCTCGGACATGCGCGCGCCGACGGGGTCGCCCGCGCCGGTCACGAGGTTGGCGACACCGGCGGGAAGGCCCGCTTCGACGAGGAGCTCGACGAGCGCGACGGTCGTCAGGGGGGTGATCTCGCTGGGCTTGAGCACAAAAGTGTTGCCCGCGGCGAGAGCCGGGGCGATCTTCCAGCTGGCCTGGAGCAGCGGATAGTTCCATGGCGCGATGAGCGCACAGACGCCGACCGGCTCGTGCACGACGACGCTGTGGATGTCCGGGGAACCGGCGTCGACGACGCGGCCGCCGCTCTCGTTCATCACGAGGTCGGCGAAGTACCGGAAGGCGTCGGTCACGCAGTCGACGTCGACCCGGCCCTCCTCCAGCGTCTTCCCCGCGTCGCGGCTCTCCAGGAGCGCGATCTCCTCGCGGTCACGCTGGAGGAGCTCACCGACGCGGCGCAGCAGCGCGGCCCGCTCGGCCACCGGGGTACGGGGCCACTCGCCGGTGTCGAAGGCCGTACGGGCAGCCCCCACGGCCGCATCGACATCCGCGGCACCGCCCTCGGCGACAACGGCGAAGGGCTTGGCGTCCGCGGGGTCGATGATCTCGCGCGTGGCGCCGGAAGCGGCTGCTTGCCACTTTCCGCCCACATGGATGGTCTGTTGTGCCGACACGTCGCGTTTTGCCTTCCGTTCCCGTTATGTTCCTCGCCGGTTTGTAACCAGCAGCCTGGAGCCCTCCCCCCGGGGCCGGGAACCATGCGCAATAGGTGTCCGAAAGTGCCCTGTATCACGACCGCGATCGGTCAAAAAGGGTCATTTTGGTGCGAAGAGGCGACGGGTACGACAGAGGGGTGTGGCGTCGCCACACCCCTCGGCCCTTCAGGCGTACGACTCGCTCACTCAGTCGTCCACAGACGTGTCGGCGGGATCGTCCCGCACCATCAGGCCGGCCACCCACAGCGGCATGAGCCAGTGCGCGACAAGCACGGCGATCAGCACGGGCGCGATCAGCCCCTCGACCCGCACATCTCCGAGCCACCCGGCCGCACCGACCCCGAGAGCGGCAGCCAGCAGCAGCCCGGACGTCAGACGGTGCGCACGCGCGCGGGCCCGGTCGCGCTCGGCGAGCTGCCGCTCGTCCAGAACGCGGCCACGCAGTTCCAGGAGGCCACGGGTGGCACTGTTGATCACGCCGGTCGCGAAGCACCAGGGCAGGAGCAGCGCGAGCGTGACGACGAGGGCCCACACCTGGCGCTCCCCGAAGACGACCAGGTTCCACGCCGCGACAGAGGCGACGGTCAGCAGCACATGGGCGCCGACGACAATCCGCCTGCGGCTCGCCGTGGCGTGGAGGGCGGCACCCTCCGGCCGGTTCATCAGCGCGAACATGCGCCGGTCGTAGCGCGTGCCCTTGGCGCCGGTGCCTGCACCCGCGCCCGTAACTGCGGTCATTACTGCTTCCTCCCGTAGACCTCATCAGTGAGCGGCCGGAACGGCCGGAGGGAGAACAGCGCCTCCACCGGCAGTTCGAAGAACTCGGCGACTTTCAGGGCGAGGTCGAGACTCGGGTTGTACTGCCCGCGCTCGATGTACCCGATGGTCTGGTAGTGCACCCCGACCGCCTCGGCCAACGCCTGCCGGGACACCTTGCGCTCGGCCCGGACCATCGCCAGCCTGTTGTGTACCTGCTCGCTCATATATAAGAAGTACTACATTCCGAAGCTGAAGTGCAAGGCGCCGCGCGGAACTTGGCGCGGGAACGCAAAAGGTCCCGGCCACCCGAGTGGGCCGGGACCTCCGTGCGTAAAGGGTCGTACTAGATCAGGCCGAGCTCGCGGACCGCGTCGCGCTCTTCCTTGAGCTCCTGCACCGACGCGTCGATGCGCGCGCGGGAGAACTCGTTGATGTCCAGGCCCTGGACGATCTCGTACTTGCCGTTCTTCGTCGTGACCGGGAAGGAGGAGATGAGGCCCTCCGGGACGCCGTACGAGCCGTCCGACGGGATGCCCATCGAGGTCCAGTCGCCGTCCGCCGTGCCGTTGACCCACGTGTGCACGTGGTCGATGGCGGCGTTGGCGGCCGAAGCGGCCGAGGACGCGCCGCGGGCCTCGATGATCGCCGCGCCGCGCTTGGCGACGGTCGGGATGAAGGTGTCGGCGAGCCACTTCTCGTCGTTCACTACCTCGGCGGCGTTCTTGCCGGCGATCTCCGCGTGGAAGATGTCCGGGTACTGCGTGGCCGAGTGGTTGCCCCAGATCGTGAGGCGCTTGATGTCGGAGACCGTGGCGCCGGTCTTCTTCGCGAGCTGCGAGAGCGCGCGGTTGTGGTCCAGGCGGGTCATCGCGGTGAAGCGCTCGGCCGGTACGTCCGGGGCCGCGGCCTGCGCGATGAGCGCGTTGGTGTTGGCCGGGTTGCCGACGACGAGGACCTTGATGTCGTCCGCGGCGTTGTCGTTGATGGCCTTGCCCTGCGGCTTGAAGATGCCGCCGTTGGCGGACAGCAGGTCGCCGCGCTCCATGCCCTTGGTACGGGGGCGGGCGCCGACGAGGAGCGCCACGTTCGCGCCGTCGAAGCCGACGTTCGGGTCGTCGGTGATCTCGATGCCGCGGAGCAGCGGGAAGGCGCAGTCGTCGAGCTCCATCGCGGTGCCCTCAGCAGCCTTCAGGCCCTGCGGGATTTCGAGGAGACGCAGCTTGACCGGCACATCCGCGCCGAGCAGGTGGCCGGATGCGATGCGGAAAAGCAGCGCGTAACCGATCTGGCCGGCCGCGCCGGTGACGGTGACATTCACGGGAGTGCGGGTCATGGCGATCTCCGTAAGACAGCTGGCGGTTGGGGGTCCCTGCCCCTGGTGCGGGACATCTCCGCACATCGCGCAAATCTTGACGTGAAGAGATATCCAGCGGTCAGGCTATCCGACCCCGGCAGTGCCGGTCCCCCGGCCCCATGTGGTGCCGCGCACATACCCCCGAAAGCGGGCGGCCGTCCGCGCCAGAGGGGGGAGCGCGGACGGCCTGCACAGGGGGCTGTGCACCCGTGGGGGGATACCGTGCGCCTGCCCCGTAATGGCGCGGGCATTCCCCCTTACTCCACCTGCTTCACCAACTTCTGTTCGTCGGTCACTCCTGCGTGGTGGTGCAGCCCTTCACGCCGGTCGTCAGGGTGACGCAGGCCTTCGCGTCGGCGGCCTTGGTGACGGCGACCATCGGCGTGTACGCGTCCTTGTCCGCGTTGACCGTGCCGTTCTGGCCCTTGTCACCGGCCTCGGAGGCCGACGTGACCTGCACCTTGTCGCCCGGTGTGGCCTGGGTGATACGCGCCCACGCCGCCCCGCACGTCTTGCTGTACCGGACCTCGACGAGGGCGGTACCCACGGTCACGCTGGACGTCGTCCTGGCGAACTCGCCGCCGCAGCCCATGTTCTCCGGGTCCTCGCCCGTGCAGTCGTCGCCGCTGCACTTGACGCCGAGCGGCAGCTCGGGCGCCGAAGTGGTCGGGCTGGGCGTGGGCTTGGTGTTCGCGACGGGGTCCTTGTCCTTGCCGCCGAGATCGGTCAGCAGCACGGCCGCGGCTATCACCAGAAGCGCGCCGACGACACCCGCGAGGAACATCGTCACCTTCCTGCGCCTGCGACGGCCGTCCGGCGAGCCGGAGCCGCCGCCGAAACCGCCGGGAGGCGACTGCGGCGGTATGCCGGAGCCGGGCGGCGCGGTGACCGGCATACGCCCGCCCGTGCCCGTACCCACGGAGCCGAGGCCCGGACTGCCGATGGAGCTCGCACCGGCTCCGACTCCCGCGGCAGCCGGTCCGGGGGCGGAGTCCGTGGCGGTACGCCGGGCCGACCTGCCGCCCTTGACGGGCGCGGGGCTCTGGCCGAACTCACCCAGCGCGGCGCGCGCCTGGGAGATCCGTATGGCTTCCATCGTCATGTCGTGGCGCATCTCGGAACGGCTCCAGGCGCGCTCCGCAAGCTCCCACATCGTGGTCAGGTGGCCCGAGTTCGTACCGGTCACCTCGGCCAGTGCCACAACCGCGCCCTTCGGCGCGAGCAGCCGGCCGTTCAGATAGCGCTCCCAGGACGTCTTGCTGTACCCGGTCCGGTCCGCCACCGCCGCGATGCTGAGACCGCTCCGGTCGACGAGCCGGCGCAACTGGCTCGCGAATTCCCTGACCTGTGGGTCGAGTTCCTCCGGTAGAGCTTTCCAACGAGGCATTGCTTCCCCCCTTGTCCCCCCATATGTGCCTGATGTGCCCCGTGCTCTCGTGCTCCCCCTGCCCCGCCCTCCGCGTCGTTCCGGACTACTCCGGACTACTCAGAGGGATGCGCAAAGCCAGGATGTCAGTTCCTCGGGTGGGAGCGCACGGGAGCATTCAGGACTCTGGCGAGCCCCCTTGCGCGCCCCCGGTCCCGAATTCCCTGCACAGTGTCCCATCTGCCGCCGCCCGGATCCGCCCGTAACCCCCCTGTTGCGCAGTGTTCGCGGGGTGCCGGAATGGTCACCTCCGTGCTACAGGGCGTAACCGGCCCTTGATCGCCTTTGGCGCGTCCATGACGCTTGAGCAGGTGACGGCGCCCGTCCTCCCTCGGGGGAGAGGACGGGCGCCGTCGTGTTCGCTCATCAGGCGGATCGGGCCGACCGGGCGGATCAGGCCCCGGAGCCGTACTCAGTCCCCGCCATCTTCTTCTGCAGGTTCTCGTCGAGCGCGTCGAGGAACTTCTCGGTCGTCAGCCACGGCTGGTCCTTGGACACGAGCAGCGCCAGGTCCTTCGTCATCTGGCCGCCCCCGACGGTCTCGACGCAGACCTGCTCCAGCGCCTCCGCGAACCTCGTGACCTCGGGGGTGCCGTCCAGCTTGCCGCGGTGGGCGAGAGCGCGGGTCCAGGCGAAGACCGACGCGATCGGGTTGGTCGACGTGGCCTTGCCCGCCTGGTGTTGACGGTAATGACGAGTGACGGTCCCGTGCGCGGCCTCGGCCTCGATGGTCCTGCCGTCGGGGGACATGAGGACCGAGGTCATCAGGCCGAGTGAGCCGAAGCCCTGGGCGACGATGTCGGACTGGACGTCACCGTCGTAGTTCTTGCACGCCCAGACGTAACCGCCCTCCCACCTCATGACGGCGGCGACCATGTCGTCGATGAGGCGGTGCTCGTAGGTGAGCCCCTGCGCGTCGAACCGGTCCTTGAACTCGGCGTCGAAGATCTCCTGGAAGAGGTCCTTGAAGCGACCGTCGTACTTCTTGAGGATCGTGTTCTTCGTGGACATGTAGACCGGGAAATTCCGGCTCAGGCCGTACGCGAACGAGGCGCGCGCGAAGTCGCGGATCGACGCGTCCAGGTTGTACATGGACAGCGCGACACCGGCGCCCGGGAAGTCGTACACCTCGAGCTCGATCGGCTCCGAGCCGTCCTTCGGGGTGAAGGTCATGGTGAGGGTGCCCTCGCCGGGGACCTTGAGGTCGGTCGCGCGGTACTGGTCGCCGAAGGCGTGACGGCCGACGACGATCGGCCTGGTCCAGCCGGGGACGAGCCTCGGCACGTTCTCCATGATGATCGGCTCACGGAAGATCACGCCGCCGAGGATGTCGCGGATCGTGCCGTTCGGCGAGCGGTACATCGCCTTGAGCTTGAACTCGGCGACCCGGGCCTCGTCCGGCGTGATCGTCGCGCACTTGACCCCGACGCCGTGCTCCTTGATGGCGTTGGCGGCATCGACGGTCACCTGGTCGTTGGTGGCGTCGCGGTGCTCGATGCCCAGGTCGAAGTACTTCAGCTCGACGTCGAGGTACGGAAGGATCAGCTTGTCCTTGATGAAGGACCAGATGATGCGGGTCATCTCGTCGCCATCGAGCTCGACGACGGGGTTGACTACCTTGATCTTGGCCATGAGGCGGAACATCCCTCTCACGCTTCGGCTGGGTCGGCGAGGCCGGATGACAGCGATCCGAGCGTACGGGACAGACCTCTAGCGCACGGTGAAGCGGACCGCCGACTCCAGGAACGGGATTTCCAGCCACGGTTTGGGCTGCGCCATCAGTGCGAGCAGCACGATGACGATGCCCAACAGTCCGTACGTCGCCATGTCGGTGAAGCGCGAGCGCACCGCCAGCATGCCCACTGACGGGATCAGCCGGCGCAGCACGGCGGCGGCGATCAGGGCCAGACCGATCAGCAGCGTGCCGAGCCGGAAGCCGATGCCGAAGGCGTTGACGCCCACGAGCAGCAGCCCGAGCGCCACCGCCCCCAGGACGGTCAGGAACGGCCACTGCCGGACCGGCGCGGCCGCGCCCCCGGGCGCGGCGCGACCGCCGCCCTCGGGGCGTGCGGTGTCGCGGGTGAAGAGCGGAAAGCGCCGCGACCGGACGGGCGCGGCGGGCGCGGGAGCCGTGCCGCGTTCGCGGCCGGATCCTTCAGGCCCGGCCCCGCCGGACTCGGGAGCCGCACAGCCGTCGGACCGGGGGCCGTCCGGCCCGTGGGCCGCAGAACCGGCAAGCCCCGCGTCCCCGGCCAGAGGCACGTCGTCCTCAAGCGCGGCGCCCTCAGGGCCGCCCGACCCGGGGGCGAGCGGCTGCTGTTCGGGGGCCGCCGCACGGGCGGCGACGGAGCCGGCTGCGGTCGTGTCCTCCGGGCCTGCGTCCTGCACCGCGTCGGCGTCGCCCCGGCGGGCGGTCGCCGGGTCGTCCGGGCTGCTCGTACTGGCACCCATGGGAGGCACTTCCTTCCCGCTCAGCTCGTGGCAGCGTCGGCGTCGGCAGCGGCTCGCTCTGCTGCCTCCACCACGTTGACCAGCAGCTGGGCGCGCGTCATCGGGCCGACACCGCCCGGGTTCGGGGCGACCCAGCCGGCCACCTCGGTGACGCCCGGGTGGACATCGCCGACGATCTTGCCCTCCTCGTCACGGCTCACGCCCACGTCGAGCACGGCCGCGCCCGGCTTGACGTCCTCGGGCTTGATCAGGTGCGGCACACCCGCCGCGGCGATGATGATGTCCGCCTGCTTGAGGTGCGCGGCCAGGTCGCGCGTACCGGTGTGGCACTGCGTCACGGTCGCGTTCTCGGACTTGCGGGTCAGGACCAGCGGCATGGGGCGGCCGATGGTGATGCCGCGGCCGACGACCACGACGTTTGCGCCGTTGATCTCCACGCCGTGGTGACGGAGCAGCTGGACGATGCCGTACGGCGTGCAGGGCAGCGGGCCCGGCTCGCCGATCACGAGCTTGCCGAGGCTCATCGGGTGCAGGCCGTCGGCGTCCTTGGCCGGGTCCATGAGGGCCAGGACGCGGTTGGTGTCGATGCCCTTGGGGAGGGGGAGCTGGACGATGTAACCCGTGCACTCCGGGTTCTCGTTGAGCTCCCGTACAACCGCCTCGATCTCCTCCTGGGAGGCGGTCGCGGGCAGTTCGCGCTGAATCGACGCGATGCCGACCTGGGCGCAGTCGCGGTGCTTGCCCGCGACGTACCACTTGCTGCCCGGGTCGTCGCCGACCAGCAGAGTGCCCAGCCCGGGGACGATGCCCTTGGCCAGGAGGTCCGCCACGCGGGCGGCCAGGTCGGACTTGATCGCGGCTGCGGTGGCCTTGCCATCGAGAATCTGGGCGGTCATGCCGCCCATCCTCGCGGATGGACCCGCTCTGGTTCCAATCCGGCCGCCAAAGACCGGCCCGCGAGCGCCTGTGAGGTTGCACTTGCACAACACATACGGATACCGACTGGACAAATTAACGACACAACTACGACGATGATCGGCGCAGTGCCGCGGGCAGCGGCGGGGGGCAGACGGCTTGTCATGGTGCAGTTCCTTCCGCGCCGGCCGCGTCGTCCCCAGCACTTCCAACGGAGGAAACCCGCCATGAGCTTCGGCGACCCGAACAACCCGTACGCCCAGGGCCAGCAGCCCCAGCAGGGCCAGCCCGGCTACGGCTACCCGCAGCAGGCGCCGCAGGGCGTACCGCCGCAGGGCCAGCCCGGCTACGGCTACCCGCAGGCGCCCCCGGTCCAGCAGGCCTACGCAGGCGGCGGCTACCCCGGCGTCCCGCAGGAGATGCCGGGTGGCGTGAAGGCCGCCCGCGTCATGCTGTACGTCATCGCGGGCTTCCAGGTCCTCGGCGCGATCCTCTGCGGTCTCTCCGCCGCGACCATCGGCGCTGCGCAGGACGACCCGGCCCTCAAGGACGAGGTTCAGTTCCAGCAGCTGGCCGACTACTCGACCGGTGGCCTGTGGGCCGCGACCATCGCGATCCTGCTGTGGGGCGCGCTCGCGATCTTCCTCGCCGTGAAGTTCGGCAGCGGCGGCAACGGCATCCGCATCACCGCGCTGGTGTTCGGCATCATCACCGCGATCCTCGGCATCTACCCGTTCGTCCTGGTCGGCCTGGTGCACACGGTTCTCGCGATCCTGATCGCCGTGTTCGTCGGCAAGCAGGACGGCGGCGCCTGGTTCAACCGCCCGCGCTTCTGAAAGCAGCACTGACGGGTTCCGAAGGCCGCAATTCCTATGGGAATTGCGGCCTTCGGCCTTTCTCCGGCCGCTCTTTTCTCCCTAGGCTGTCTGGCTGGTCCATCGGGGGAAGGAACCAGAGATGCACAGCATCATTGTGGTGCCCGCACACAGCGCGGGACCGCGAGACCAGGTCCGGCTCGAACCGGGCGAGACTCTCCGCTTCGGGCGCTCTTCGTCCCCGCCCGGGGGCAAGTGGCTCTCCATCGCGCACGACGGAGTGTCCCGGTCGGCAGGGGAGATCACGGCGAACGGCGCCTACTGGGTACTCAGCAACCTCAGCGCCCGTCAGACGTACGTCGTCGAGAACCCGGAGGGGGCCGGCGAGCACATCAAGGTGGCGCCGGGCCGACTCGACGCACCCGTGCCGTTCGAGTTCTCGCGGGTGGTACTGCCCGCCGCCGGGGACCTGCTCAGCTTCGAGGTGTGGGCGCCTCGGCACGATTACGCGAGCGGGCCGCGCGAAGGGGCGGAAGCGGCGGGAGCGACCGAAGGAGCCGCCACCGCACCGGCGTTCGCGCTCGACCGCTCCAAGCGCTATTTCGCCGTACTGACCGCACTGTGCGAGCCGCGGCTGCGCGGCGAGCCGCACGCCCCGCTGCCGACGATGGAGCAGGCCGTCGAGCGGCTGCGGCCCGGCTGGCCGTCGGCCAATCGGGCCACTGTGCAGTGGAACATCGACTACCTGGCGGTGAAGCTGCGTCTCAAGCCCGCCCCGGACACGGGTGACTGCGGACCCCGCCTCAACGGCAAGAAGGAATCGCTGGTCTCGCTCGCGCTGCGCTTCGACCTCGTACAGGAGACCGATCTGCGCGGCCTCCCGTCCCTCGGGCAGGCCGGGAAGGTGCAGCCGTGACCGGCCGGCCGCCGCACTCCACCATCGCCGTCGCCGTACCCAAGGGCTACCGGGTCGGGCGCTGGGAGGTGGGCGAGCACCTCGCGTCCGGGGCCTTCGCCAGCGTCTACGCGGCACGCCGCGTCGCGGGGCCCGCAGGGCCCGGGCAGGGCGTCGGACTGCCGCGGCGGGCCGCGCTGAAGTTCCTGCCGACCGGGACCCGTACGACCCGGCAGCTGCGCCACTTACAGGAGCTCGCCGAGCGCGAGCTGGCGTTGCACCGCAGGCTCCGCCATCCCCGGCTGATCCGGATGTACGAGGCGCTGACGGTGGACGACGCCGCGCAGCCGGGACTCGACGGCGCCACCGTGCTCGTACTCGAACAGGCCGAGACGTCACTGGACGAGCTGCTGGCCCGGTCGCCCCGCCCGCCGACGGGCCCCGCGCTGCTCGCCCAGATCTGCGAGGGCCTGCACCAGCTCCACCACGCGGGCTGGGTCCACGGTGATCTCAAAACAGCCAACGTCCTGCTGATGGCGGATGGTTCCGCACGCCTGGGTGATTTCAACATGGCGGCCGAGATGGACGGTACGCACGCCTACACAGCGGCCTTCGCGACACCCGACTACACACCGCCGGAGCTGCTCTGGGCCGAGATGGGCGAGCACGGCCAGCAGATCCGCCCCACCGCCGACATCTGGGCCTTCGGCGTCCTCGCGCACGTCGTGCTCACCGGTTCGCCGCCGCTGCCGGGCGGCACGCCGGCGGCTCGCAGGGACGCGGCGGTCCGCTATGCACGCGGCGCCGACGATCTGCGGCTCTCCGCCGAACTGCCCGCCGAGTGGCGGCAGATCGTCACCGACTGCCTCGCCCGTACGCACGAGGAGCGGGCCGGGCAGGACACGGCCTCGCTGCTGCGCCGGGTGGAAGAGGCGGCGGGTGCGGCGCGTTCGGCGAAACTGCCCCGGCTGGGTTCCCGTTTCCGTTTCCGTAGAGGCAGGGGACTGCGCCCGGCGTACATGGCAGCGATCGCGGCGACAGGGGCGGCGGCGCTCGCTGTCGCGCTGACGACCGCGCTGCGGGAGGAGCCTGTGACGTACGGATACCACCGCTGCGAGGCGGGTTCCGTGTGCTTCTTCAGCGAGCGCAACGGCAATGGGCTCATGTGCAGTTGGCGCGGCAACGACAAGGACTGGCGTTCGGGTCGCGAGACATGCGAGTGGAGCCGCACCCGGAATGTGCGGTCGGTCTTCAATAACGACCAGGAGTCGAGGACGACCCACGATCTCGCGTTCTACTGGGAGCGCGACTGGAGGCCCAAGGCGTACGGCGACGACCGGGCGGTCAAGGGCGACGCGCGGATCGGCTGCTCCACGGTGAACACCCAGGGCAATCTGACGGGCGAGTACGCGCCGCTGTCGCACCGCTGGATCACGCACTGCTGACACGGCGCAGTGTGACGGGCCCTGCCGGACGCCGGCGTCCGGCAGGGCCCGTCACAGCCTTCCGGCCGGGGCTGCCGGCCGGGTCAGCCCAGGGTCACCCTGGCGTCGGCTCCGCGCTTCCAGCCGGTCTTGAAGTTGTTGTAGCCGGTGCCGCAGTCACGCTCGGTCTGCTTGTACGAGCCGATCCTGATGGTGGCGTAGACGCAGCGGCCGTTGCCGGGCCGCGTGTCGTCCACCCGGCCGTCGACCTTGGAGTAGTACCTGCCGTTGACCTTCGTCCGGCACTCCTTGTAAATGAGCTTGCCCTGACTGGTCCTGATCGTGCGCCACGAACTGCACACGGCCCGCGCCGCCGAATCCTGCGACGCGACAGCCACCTGCCCCGACGTGGCGGCGGACGCCGGCGACGACATTGCGAGGGTTCCCACCGTGGCCGCGGACGCGATCAGAAGCGCGGCGGCCTTCCCCTGGAACTTGTGCACTTTGGTTCCTCTCGTCACGGCCCTCGGTACCCCCCGTGGACACCGAACTGCGCCGTGAGAAGAGCGAACCACCGGTGGTGCCTCTCCCGGCACCTGTGAAGTCAGAGGTTGCGCACACGACGGGAAGGCCGCGCCCCCGAAAGGGGACGCGGCCTTCCCGTGCAGTGCGTTTCGAATCAGTGGAAGAAGTGGCGCGTGCCGGTGAAGTACATCGTCACGCCCGCCTTCTTCGCGGCCTCGACGACCAGCTCGTCACGGACCGAACCGCCCGGCTGCACCACGGCCTTGACCCCGGCGTTCAGCAGGGCCTCGAGCCCGTCCGGGAACGGGAAGAACGCGTCGGAGGCGGCGTAGGAACCCTGCGCCCGCTCCACCCCCGCCCGCTCCACCGCGAGCTTCGCGGAGTCGACACGGTTGACCTGCCCCATGCCGACGCCGACGGAGGCGCCGTCCTTGGCCAGCAGGATCGCGTTGGACTTCACGGCGCGGCAGGCACGCCAGGCGAAGGCCAGCTCGGCGAGGTCGCCCTCGGACAGCGCCTCGCCGGCCGCGAGCGTCCAGCTCGACGGGTCGTCGCCCTCGGCCTGGAGGCGGTCGGTGACCTGCAGCAGCGCGCCGCCGTCGATCGGCTTGACCTCGACCACGTCGGACGGGGCGTCGGGGCAGACGAGCACGCGGATGTTCTTCTTACGGGCGAGCACCTCGACCGCGCCGTCCTCGTAGCCGGGCGCGACGACGACCTCGGTGAAGATCTCGGCGACCTGCTCGGCCATCGCCACGGAGACCGGCCGGTTGACGGCGATCACACCGCCGAAGGCGGACAGCGGGTCGCATGCGTGGGCCTTGCGGTGCGCCTCGGCCACGTCCTGACCGACGGCGATGCCGCACGGGTTGGCGTGCTTGATGATCGCGACACATGGCTCGGCCTGGTCGTACGCGGCACGCCGCGCGGCCTCCGTGTCGGTGAAGTTGTTGTACGACATCTCCTTGCCGTGCAGCTGCTCGGCTTCGGCGAGGCCGCCCGTACCGGACGCGTAGAGCGCGGCGGGCTGGTGCGGGTTCTCGCCGTAACGGAGGACGTTCTTGCGCTCGTACGTCGCACCGAGGAAGTCCGGGAAGCCGCTGTCGTCCGCCGCCGCGTAGTCGGCGGCGAACCAGGACGCGACAGCGACGTCGTACGCCGCCGTGTGCTGGAAGGCCTCCGCCGCGAGGCGCTTGCGCGTCGTCAGGTCGAAGCCGCCGCCCTTGGCGGCGTCGAGCACGTCCGCGTACCGCTCGGGGCTGGTGACGACCGCTACCGACGGGTGGTTCTTGGCGGCGGCGCGCACCATCGACGGGCCGCCGATGTCGATCTGCTCGACACACTCGTCGGGAGTCGCGCCCGAGGCGACGGTCTCCTTGAACGGGTAGAGGTTCACGACGACGAGGTCGAAGGGCTCGACGCCGAGCTCGTCCAGCTGCGCGCGGTGCGCGTCGAGCCGCAGGTCGGCGAGAATGCCGGCGTGCACGCGCGGGTGCAGCGTCTTGACACGGCCGTCCAGGCACTCGGGGAACCCGGTGAGCTCCTCGACCTTGGTGACCGGCACCCCGGCCGCGGCGATCTTCCCGGCGGTGGAGCCGGTGGAGACCAGGGTCACCCCCGCCTCGTGCAGACCTCGGGCCAGCTCCTCAAGACCCGTCTTGTCGTAGACGCTGACCAACGCGCGGCGGATGGGCCGCTTCGTACCTTCGGCGGTCACTTGACAACTACCTTTCGTCCCTCAATGTGAAAGCCGTTACGGGCCATGCGCCCCACGACATCGACGAGCAGCCGTCGCTCGACTTCCTTGATCCGCTCGTGAAGAGCGGCTTCGTCGTCCTCGTCCCGCACCTCGACCACGCCCTGCGCGATGATCGGGCCGGTGTCGACACCGTCGTCGACGAAGTGGACGGTGCACCCGGTGACCTTCGAGCCGTACGCGAGAGCGTCGCGTACGCCGTGGGATCCGGGAAAGCTGGGCAGCAGGGCGGGGTGGGTGTTCACGAACCGCCCGCCGAAGCGCGCGAGGAATTCCTTCCCCACAATTTTCATGAAGCCCGCGGAGACGACCAGATCGGGCTCGTACGCCGCTGTGGCCTCGGCCAGTGCCAGGTCCCACTCCTCGCGGGTGGGGTAGTCCTTGACGCGGCAGACGAAGGTCGGCAGCCCGGCGCGTTCGGCACGCTCCAGACCCGCGATTCCGTCCCGGTCGGCGCCTACGGCCACGATCTGCGCGCCGTAGGCGGCGGGGTCGTCGCCGATGGCGTCGAGGAGAGCCTGAAGGTTCGTACCCGAACCGGAGACCAGGACGACAAGGCGGGCCGGTGTGCGGGCGGACGGCGGGAAGGGCGGGGACGGCGGGGAGGCCACGGCGGGGCTCTTTCTCGCGGATGGTGCGGTTTGTGTGGTCGTACGAACGAATCACGCCCCCCGATACGGGGAACTCTACGAAGGCGCCGACCGTCGGCAACGATACCGGCACACCGAGCGGCCCCCACGGGACGGGTGCACGGCCGGGAGGTAGCGTCAGGGGACAGGTTCCGTTTATGGACGGAAACAATCCGTCTCCGGACGGGAACAGACGACACAAGACCCTCTGTGCACGGGGTCTGAGGGGAAGACGTTCACCAGATGACGGACCGACGCCGCCGCGCGGCTCTCCGCCTGCCGCTGTCCGAGTCGTATGCGGGACAGGGCGGTTCTCAGTGGCTGCTGCGGGAACGCCAGTCCTCGTCGACCCCGCCCTCGTCGCCGCAGGGGGACGACAATCCGTTCGCGCCGCCGCCCGAGGGCAGGCCGGACCAGCCGTGGCAGCCGCGCAAGCCGTCCAACGACGAGCCGGGCGGCAAGCACCCTGAAGACTCCTCCGGCTCCTCCGACTCCTCGCCGGAGGAACGGCCGAACGGGGGCAGCCAGTGGAGCCCGCGCCAGCCGGGGCGCCAGAGCGGCGGTTTCGGCGGCCCCGGCGGACGCCAGAGCGGCCCCGAAGGACCGAGCGGCGGCAACGGCAGCACAGGAATGCGCTGGGATCCGACGGACCCCATGCAGCGACGTGCCCGTTACGCCCTGCTCTCCGGCATGTGGGCCTTCTTCTTCGCCCTCTTCGACCTGCCCGAGGTGGCGCTGCTGCTCGGGGCGCTCGCGCTCTACTGGGGCATCAGCTCACTGCGCGCGAAGCCGCGCGATCGCCAGGAGGCGGCTGCGGGACAGTCTCCGGCGGGGCCCCCGGCGCGTGCCGGCACCGGCAACAGGCCGCAGACGACGGCGGCGGTGAGCGGCCTGGTGACGGCGGTGCTGGCACTGGCGATCGTGGCGACGACCTTCACTGTGCAGCTCGTCTACCGCGACTACTACACGTGCGTGGAGGACTCCCTCACCCAAACCGCACAGGTGGCCTGCAACGACCTGCTGCCGAAGTCTCTGCGCCCGATTTTCGGCGTGAAGGAGTAGCCGCTCAGCGCTCCTCGGCCCCGGCGACGCCCGGGGAGGGCACCTGCCCACTGTCCCGCTCACCGGGACCGGCCTCGCCACCACCAGGACACCACCAGGCCGAGGACCTGCCGGAAGCACCGGAAGCCACCTCCGCCTGCTGGGCGCCACCCACCCCCGGCCCTCCGGCCCCGGGCGGCTGAGCAGCGGGCGCAGGATCACCGACACCGGCACCCGCGGTACCCCGGCGCCACCACGGGGACGATTCGCCGGGCGCAACAGCGGACGCCTGGAGACCGGCACGAACCGATCCACTGCCCACGGGCTCGGCAGCACCAACACCCGCACGGCGGCCCCCACCCCGCCCCGCCGCCGACTGCTCAGGAGCGGGGGTGGCTGCCTTGCGAGCCTGCGCGGAGACCCGCAGCCCACGCCGCCGAGCACTGGGCACGCCGTCACCGACAACCGCATCCCCCGCACTCCGGCCTCTGCGCCACCACGGGGCCGACCCGCTGGGCGTAACAGCAGCCGTATGAGCGACCAGAGCGCGCGTGTCCGCCGGGGCCCCAGTCCTTCGCCGCTGCGGCGTCCCCTCCGTAGAGGGACCGGCCTTCGGCACGGCTGCCCGGCTCCCCCTCCGCCACCACGGCGTCCTCTCGCCCTCCCCTGCCTCCTTTGCCCGCGCACCCCGCCGCCCCCACCATGACTGCGGCGCACGTGCGCGCAGCCGCCAGGCGCGGAGGGTCAGTGCGCCCGGGACTCCGAGTGCGACTGTCCACACCAGCGCAGCAGCGCCCGTACGCCACCACACCGGCCCGAATTGCGTCAGGTCCCCGACGCCCAGCGGCCCGCCGGCCAGCGCCGCGAGTGTCGCTGCGGCCACCCCGCAGCCGACGCCCGCCAGCGCCGCCGTGACCGCCGTATCCCGGCAGCCCCACGCTTCCTCGCGCAGGGCGTAGGGAGGCGCCGCCGTAGCCACCGTGAACCACGCGACCGCGCCCGCCGCGCCGACCGGCACCGCGAGCGAGGCCCAGGCGACGGGTGACGCCGCCCCCTCGCCCGGGAGTGCCGCGAGCAGCGGGAAGTGGGGCAGCGCAGGGGTGCCCGCCACGGCCAGCGGCGTCGCCGTGGCGCCCGTACCAAGGGCGAAGCCCGGTCCGAGACCATACGCGGCGCCCCACACGGCGGCGTTCGGCACCAGAGCCACGACCAGCAGCATCAACGCGAGCCGGCCCGACCACGCCCCCGCGAGCTGCAGAAACGCACCCTGCGCCGACCCCGTGTGCCACACCAGAGAGGCCGCCACGAGCAGCGTGCCACCGCCCACCAGCGCCACAACCCCGGCGCCCCCGGCCAGAACCGCGGCCCTGGTCCGGGAGCGCGCAAGCGCCTCCCTCACGCGCTGCGGCACCCAGCGAGGCAGGGGGCCGCGCGGACGCCCACTGGCCGTCCAGACCCCAGCGGCCGCAGCAGTCGCCGCGACAAGAGGCAGATGGAGCGCGGCGCTGAGCGGCGCGGCGGGCAGCGGCCCGCCCGACGCGTAGAACAACGCGCCCGCACCGACCACCAGGTACCCGCTCGTCACGCCCCAGAAGGCAACGCCCGCCGACGGCTTCGCGCGCCCCTCCTCCGGCTCCAGCGCATCCCGGGCGGCCCGGTGCGCCAGCCACACCGGCAGCACGACGAGCATCATCGGGGTCAGCCCGACCGGCGCGGGGACACCGGAGAGCGTGTCGTACCGGACGATTTCCGTGCCGTGGGCGAGCAGCCACAGCCCGGCGGCGACGTGCAGAGCAGCGCCGGGCCCGCTGTCGGGGTACGGCGAGCTGATCCACAGCACCATCACCACCGCGGCCAGCGAGCCCAGCCCGAGCCCCGCCGCGATGGCCCCCCGTACAAAACAGGCGGCCTGCGCCGAAGAGCGGCTGTGCACGGACAGCAACAGAGGGCCAGTCACTTGAGTCACGCGGCCATGCTGCCAACGACACGCGCTTATTCCGCGTAACAGGCGAATGACTGCCGTGTCGCCCAATATACGTTTATGTACTTTTTTGCTTGGTACAGCGCTGCGGGGAGCCCCTCATGACACAGAGCGCCCACACCCCCTCGGCCGCCACCCTTCCCTCCCCCAAGGAGCGGCGCAGGCTGCGCCAAGCGAAAGCAATGTCCCTGGAGCAGCTCGCGGCCGAGCTGGGGGTGAGGTGCGAGACGCTCCGTTCGTGGGAGTCGGGCCGCACGAATCCGAAGGGCCGCAAACGCGCGGCGTACGCGAAACTGCTGTCCACCATCAGCGTGGAGAAGGAGAAACAGCCCCCCGCCGTTGCCGACACGGAGCCGCCAGGAGGGGACGCGCAGGAGCGCTCCCCGCAGGGTGTCGAACACAGCCTGGACGGCGTACAAACACACCCCCCCGCCCGTTCGGCACCCGAGGAGACACCCCAGCACGGCACCGCCCCCGAATCCACGGCTCCCGCGCCCACCACACCCACGGAAAACGAACCGCCCCCGGACACGCCGCAAACCGCCCCGCCCGAGGACACCGCACCACCTACCGACACCACGCCCCAGGACACCGCACCACTCCCCGACGCGACGCCCCCGGACACCGCACCGACCCCGGACGCCACACCACCAGAGTCCGCGCCGCCCCCCGACACCACACCACCAGACACCGCACCGACCTCCGACGCCAGTGCACCCGAGCCCACACCCCCCGCACCCCCCGCCCGCACCCCCGCCGAAGCCTTCGACGCCCTGTACATCCGCGCCGCCCCCGCCCTCCTGCGCCAGGCCTACCTCCTCACCGGACGCCGCCGCCTGGCTCAGGAGGCCGTCGAGTACGCCTTCCACCTCGCCTGGCAGCGCTGGCCCGAGGTGGCGACGGACCGGGACCCCGCAGGCTGGGTGCGCGCAGCGGCGTACGAGTACGCGATGGCCCCCTGGCACCGGCTGCGCCGCGCGCACAAGCGCCCCGACCGGCCCCCCACCGACCCCGCCACCCGGGCGCTGCTCGACGCCCTGCTGCGCCTGCGCCCCACGCACCGCCGCGCGCTGCTCCTGTACGACGGACTGGGCCTGGACCTCCCCGATACGGCGGCCGAGACCGAGGCCAGCACCCCCGCGGCCGCGAGCCGCCTCCTCAACGCACGCGCGGCGCTCATCGAACGGCTGCCGGAACTCGCCGAGGCGGAGACACCCGCCGAACTGTCCGCGCTGCTCCAGCAACGCCTGCACGCCCTGGACCAAGCCGTCCCACAGATCGGGCTGGTCCCCGCCCGCGCCGTACGGACAGGCAGCGAGCGCAAGACGAGCTTCTGGACGAGAGCGGCCCTCGCGTTCACCGCACTGATCGTCGGAGCGACGGCGTTCACGGTGGTCAACGCCCCCACGCGGTACGAGCCTCCGCCCTCCCCGGGCAGACCGATCAGCGGCGTCCCGGTCAGGGGAGGCCCGCAGATCCTGTCACCGGAGGACATGGAACTGCGCGACAAACTCCGCGCGGAACCCATGAGCGGCCCGCACCGCCTGGCACCGGAAGCCCAGTGAACGCGTGCGGGCCCGTACCCCACAAGGGAGGTACGGGCCCGCACGGTCAGCGCGAAGCTGGATAGCCACCGCAAAAGCGGAATCAACCAGCGTCAGCCGCCAAAGCAGCGCACCGGATGTCAGCCGGCAAGAATCGCACGCGCCAGCTTGGCCGTCTCGGTCGGCGTCTTGCCGACCTTGACGCCCGCGGCCTCGAGGGCCTCCTTCTTGGCCTGTGCGGTGCCAGAAGAACCGGAAACGATCGCACCGGCGTGACCCATGGTCTTGCCCTCCGGCGCGGTGAAGCCCGCGACGTAGCCGACGACCGGCTTGGTCACATTCTTCGCGATGTAGTCGGCCGCACGCTCCTCCGCGTCGCCACCGATCTCACCGATCATGACGATCAGGTCGGTGTCGGGGTCGGCCTCGAACGCGGCGAGGGCGTCGATGTGCGTCGTACCGATGACCGGGTCGCCACCGATGCCGACGGCGGACGAGAAGCCGAGGTCACGGAGCTCGTACATCATCTGGTAGGTCAGCGTGCCGGACTTGGACACGAGACCGATGCGGCCGGGCTTGGTGATGTCGCCCGGGATGATGCCGGCGTTGGACTGGCCCGGGGTGATGAGACCGGGGCAGTTCGGGCCGATGATCCGCGTCTTGTTGCCCTTGCTGGAGGCGTACGACCAGAAGGCGGCGGAGTCGTGCACCGCGATGCCCTCGGTGATGACAACGGCGAGACCGATCTCGGCGTCGATCGCCTCGACGACCGCGGCCTTGGCGAACGCCGGCGGCACGAAGAGAACCGACACATCGGCGCCGGTCTTCTCCATCGCTTCCTTGACGGAGCCGAAGACCGGAACCTCGGTGCCGTCGAAGTCGACGGTCGTGCCGGCCTTGCGCGGGTTCACGCCGCCGACGATGTTGGTGCCGTCAGCCAGCATGAGCTTGGTGTGCTTCATGCCCGTGGCACCGGTCATCCCCTGGACGATGACCTTGCTGTCCTTGGTGAGGAAGATAGCCATGGTTGTGGTGTCCCTCGTCCCTTACTTCGCAGCCGCGGCGAGTTCGGCGGCCTTGTCGGCCGCGCCGTCCATGGTGTCCACGCGCTGCACGAGCGGGTGGTTGGCGTCGGAGAGGATCTTGCGACCCAGGTCCGCGTTGTTGCCGTCGAGGCGCACGACCAGCGGCTTGGTGACGTCCTCGCCCTTGGACTTGAGCAGCGCCAGGGCCTGAACGATGCCGTTGGCGACCTCGTCGCACGCAGTGATGCCACCGAAGACGTTGACGAACACGGACTTGACGTCCGGGTCGCCGAGGATGATCTCCAGGCCGTTCGCCATGACCTCGGCGGAGGCGCCGCCACCGATGTCGAGGAAGTTGGCGGGCTTCACGTTGCCGTGGTTCTCACCGGCGTACGCGACGACGTCCAGGGTCGACATGACCAGACCGGCACCGTTACCGATGATGCCGACCTCGCCGTCGAGCTTGACGTAGTTGAGGTTCTTGGCCTTCGCGGCAGCCTCGAGCGGGTTGGCTGCGGCCTTGTCCTCGAGCGCCTCGTGGTCGGGCTGGCGGAAGTCGGCGTTCTCGTCGAGAGACACCTTGCCGTCGAGGGCGATGATGCGGCCGTCGGCGACCTTCGCGAGCGGGTTGACCTCGACGAGTAGCGCGTCCTCGGCGACGAAGGTGTCCCACAGCGTCACCAGAACCTCGGCGACCTGCTCGGCGACCTCGGCCGGGAACTTCGCCTGGGCGACGATCTCGCGGGCCTTCTCGATCGTCACGCCGTCATTGGCGTTGACCGGGACCTTCGCGAGGGCCTCGGGGGTCTTCTCGGCGACCTCCTCGATGTCCATGCCGCCCTGAACGGACGCCATGGCGAGGAAGGTGCGGTTGGTGCGGTCGAGGAGGTACGAAACGTAGTACTCCTCGGCGATCTCGGGCGCGGTCTCGGCGATCATCACCTTGTGGACCGTGTGGCCCTTGATGTCCATGCCGAGAATGTCCGTCGCACGGGCGACGGCCTCGTCCGGGGTGGCGGCCAGCTTGACGCCGCCGGCCTTGCCGCGGCCGCCGACCTTCACCTGCGCCTTGACGACCGACTTGCCGCCCAGCCGCTCGGTGGCCTCGCGCGCCGCCTCAGGCGTTTCGATGACTTCACCGGCCAGCACCGGTACACCGTGCTTGGCGAAGAGGTCCCTCGCCTGGTACTCGAACAGGTCCACGCGCGTCCGTCCCTTTTCTGGTGATCGCGGTTCGTTGCTTTGAATGCGATGGGCGTGCCGCGAAGGGCAACGTGACGGCACTGTCACAAGGGAGGCGTACACGGTGTCCGGTACGCGGCATGTCCGTCTCGCAGGTTATCCCCGTGTGCCGTAGGACCCTAAATCGCAGATCACACCTGAGCGGTGATACCTGTCACAGATCACACATGTGAACAGGTCGGCAGGGCTCGGAGGAGAACACAGCAGTGGACACGGAGCCGGGCGGCCTCCACCCCAATGGAGACCGCCCGGGGAACATCGGACCCGCCTGTCGGACGTCCCGCGGCAGACGCCGCGCGCCGGATGTCACATGCCAGATGTCACATGCCAGATGTCACATGCCAGATGTCACGCGACGGATGTCATGCGACGGATGCCTCGCCTCAGATGCCCTGGGTGACGTACGACGCGTAGCCCGGGGTGACCGTGGTCGCCGTGCCCTGGGCGCCAGAGATCGCGTTGCCGGCCAGCGGGGTCGAGTCGACCGTGCCGTACAGGTCCTGCGCGAACGGCTGGACGTCGGACACGACGCCTCCGGCGAACGGCGTCACGTCGTCGGCGACACCGTGCGCAAGGTTGTCGGCGCTGCCGCCGACTCCCTGCACGACGGGCTGGACCTGGTTGACGACGGTGTCGACGAACGGCCGGGCCGCACCCTGGACGCCGCCCGCGAACGGGCCGACCTCGGAGACGACGCCACCGGCGAACGGCTGGACATCGCTCGCGACGCCGCCCGCGAAGGGCGTCACATCGGCGACAGCGCCCTGGGCGAGACCGCCGGCGTCGCCGACCGCCTGGCCGGCGACGGGCAGCGCGCTGTTCACGGCCCGGGCGGCGATGGGCGGCAGGACGTCCTGAGCGGCGGCGTCCACGAACGGGGAGGCGGCGGTGACCGCACCCTGGGCGCGGTCGGGGGCCTGCTCAAGGTCCGGCGCGAACGCGGAGAGCGGCCCGAAGAGGTAGTCCACCTCGCCCTGGGCGTCGGCCGCGTCGGGCACGTCAGCCACGGAGGGGGCGGCGGGCAGGTCGTGACGCACCTCGCGCACGTCCTGGTGAACGTCCTGCGTGGCGGCCTTGGCGTCCTGGACGACGTCGGTGTCGACATCGACGTCGACGCCCTTGAGCTCCTCGACAGCGTCGGCTGCCGTGTCGACTGCCGTGTCGGGCGTGGAGAGCGGCACCGAGACGGGCAGCTCGGACGCGCTCGCGGCAGCGGTACCGAGGGCCCACATACCACCGGCGGTGGCGGCGACGGCTATGGAACGGCGGATGTTCTTGTTCATGCTTGCGTCAGATCCTTCGAATTCATTCGGCTGGCCGGAGATTTCCGGATGGCGGGCAGACCTGTCCCGCCCCCGCGCGGCAGGTCATTGAGCGGGGGACGGTCTGCCCTAGCCGGGGAATTCGAGAATTTCGTCAGGTCGTTCGCAGGTCGGTGCGGCGGTCGCCGGAAGCGCGGCCCCGCGCACAAGTCCGAAGCGGGTGTCGTCGGCGAACGCTGCCGCCGGATCACCGGAACGCGGCGCGCTCACGTCACCGGCCGCCGGTCGTACGCCGTCACGGCACGGCCCGCCGGGCGCCTGCACAGGCGCCTGGCCGTACCGAGGAACCTCCGGGCTCCGGTAGCCATCCCGATGCCCGTCGGGGACCGACTCGCCCCAACCGCCCGCCAGGTACAGAGACAGGTACGACCTGTCGGCCACACCGGCCTTGTGCGTTACGGGCAGGGTTACGTCCCCACTCGCGCCCCGCTGCGCCCGCTCGCCGGTGCCCAGGTGCGCAGCCTGCTCCGCACCGTCCGAGGACGGATCCGGAACCGGTGACGCCGCGGGAAGCTCCGACGCCCCAGGTATCCCGGGCGCCTTCGGCAGCACCGGCAGCTCCGCCGCGGGCGGTTCGCTCATGGGCAGCCGCCTGTCGACCTGTTCGGCCACCTCGCCGACGGCCCGGGTGGCGCGCTGCGCGACCCCAATCACTGGCTCAGCCACGACAGTCACCGACTCCGCGGCCTCACGCACGGCCTCGGCGCCCTCGCGCACAGGCCGGGTCGACTGCTCCTCGACCGGAGCCACGACAGCGCCGGCAACGGCCGGTTCCGCGTCACGAGCCGGCGTCGGCGATTCGACGGCGTACGCCTGCCCGCCCCACAGGAACCCGAGCGCCAGCAGTCCCCCGAGCACCAGCACCACCTGCAGCGCACGCCGCCCGGCCGCCCGGCGCATTACGCGCAGGACAGCGGCGGGTGGAGCGACTACGGCAGTCAAAGTGACCGGAATCCTTCAGAAACGACGGAGGGAACGACGGAGGGAACGACGGGGGTGATGCTTGCACGAGACTCCCGGGGTTACGCAAGTCTTGTGTTACTGATGAGTCACCATGTCCGGTATGGGCAGTGGCCGTTTCTCAATTGCCGCCGCCATCACCTCCGGAAAGAGATCGGGCGTACAGGCGAAAGCGGGGGCGCCCAGCGCCGCGAGGGCCGCCGCGTGCTCACGGTCGTACGCCGGGGCGCCCTCGTCGGAGAGCGCGAGCAGCGCGACGAACTGCACGCCCGACGCCTTCATCGCCGCTACCCTCTTCAGCATCTCGTCCCGTATCCCGCCCTCGTAGAGGTCGCTGATCAGCACGACGACGGTGTCGGCAGGCCGCGTGATCTGCGACTGGCAGTACGCGAGGGCCCGGTTGATGTCCGTACCGCCGCCGAGCTGCGTGCCGAAGAGGACGTCGACCGGATCGTCCAGCTGGTCGGTGAGATCGACGACGGCTGTATCGAAGACGACGAGGCGGGTGGCGATCGAGCGCATGGAGGCAAGGACCGCGCCGAAGACGGACGCGTAGACGACGGATGCGGCCATCGACCCCGACTGGTCGATGCACAGGACGACGTCCTTCTTCACGGACTGCGAGGCCCGGCCGTATCCGACGAGCCGCTCGGGGACGACGGTCCGGTACTCCGGAAGGTAATTCTTGAGGTTGGCCCGGATCGTACGATCCCAGTCGATGTCCCGGTGCCGTGGGCGGCTGACGCGGGCACTGCGGTCGAGGGCGCCCGTCAGGGTGGCCCGGGTGCGGGTGGCAAGCCGCTTCTCCACATCCTCAACGACCCTGCGAACGACCGCGCGCGCGGTCTCCTTGGTCGTCTCGGGCATCGCCTTGTTGAGCGAGAGCAGCGTCCCGACGAGGTGGACGTCGGCCTCGACGGCTTCCAGCATTTCCGGCTCCAGCAGCAGCGCCGAGAGTCCGAGCCGCTCTATGGCGTCCCGCTGCATGACCTGGACGACAGAGCTGGGGAAGTACGTACGGATGTCGCCGAGCCACCGCGCGACGGACGGCGCGGAAGCACCGAGCCCGGCGGAACGACTGCGCCCCGCGTCGCGCCCGCCGCCGTAGAGCGAACCGAGCGCCCCGTCCATGGAACTGTCCCGCCCGGTGAGCGAGCACCCGGTCCCATCCCCCTCCCCGCCGCCCAACACAAGCCGCCAGCGCCGAAGCCGCTCCGACCCCCCGCCACCGCCGCCGGGCCCACCAGCCCCACTGCCTCCTGAACCGCCCCCAAAAGGGCCACCGCCGTCACCGCGCACTACGCCACCCCCTGTGCCGCTCACCTCGCCATCCGACACCCAGGCACCCCGCACCGACGCATCCGCCAGTGCCGCCCCCACGTCCCTGCCCTTCACGCTCATCGGGCCTCCCCCGCCAGGTCGTCCACCAGGTCATCCACCACGTCACTCGCCCCGTCGCCCGGAACCTCGCCCCCGCCATCCGTGCCGCCCAACAGCAGCCGCAGCACCGGCACCACAGCTTCCGCGCGGTCCTCGTCGAGCCCGGGGCCGAAACCGGGTGCGCCGGCCTCCGTTCTCGCCGGGCGTGCGGCCGACGGGCCGCGTCTGACCAGTTCGCCCAAGGTGCGCCGTACTCCCGGCTCGTACGCCGAGAACGTGCGGCGCAGCAGCGGCAGTACGTCGATGAAGGCGTCGTCGGACACGCCGGTGAGCCATGCGTCGACCAGACCCAGCAGCCGCTCGTCGTGCACCAGGAGCATTCCGCCGCCCGCCGCTCCGCCGACGAAGCCCTCGACCCAGGCCGCGGCGTCGGCCGGCAGCGTGCCCGGGGAAAGGGCGAGCCCCATGAAGCGCGCTGCTTCGTCCTCCCCGAGCCGCCCGTCGTCCAGCAGCAACCGCACAGCCCGCCCGCGTATCACCCCGCCCACGGTTTCCCGCACGGCCAGCTTGCGCAGCACGCCGGCCCAACGCCCGCGCAGGTCGGCATGGTCGCCCGCCGGCGGCTCGGCCAGGAGACCGATCGCCGTGTGAACGGCGTCGACGTGGCGGCGCATCTCTGCCGCGCCGTCCGCGTCGAGTCCCGTGCAGGCGGGCGGCAGCCCTACGCAGATCCTCTCGGCCAGCCCCGCCGCCACCTCACCGAGCGCGGCCGTGTCCGTACCGCGCACGTCCCCGTACCGGAGAGAGCGGGCGAGGGCGGGCAGCGCCTGGGCGAGGTGGCCGACGTCCGCGTCCAGCGCGGCGCGGTCGGCCAGGGCCCGCATCACCACCGGGAGGGCGTCGGGCAGTTCGGCCAGGAGGCACCGCTCGGCGAGCGCGGTGACGTCGGCGAGTGCGGTGGCCGAGGCAGCCTGTGTCTCGGCCTTGGCGGTGGCGGCGGAGAGCACGGTGGTGCCCCATACCCCGGCCTCCGCGACCCGCACCGACAGCTCCGGCTCCCAGCGCAGCCGCCAGCTCTCCCGGAACGTACCCGTACTCCCGCGCGATGCTGCGGGCTCGCCCCAGCCGATGGACAGGAGCCGCAGCCGGTGCAGCAGTCGGCTGCGGGCCGCGTCGTTGTCCTTGCGCAGGTCGAGTTCCAACTCGCGGTCCTGAGCCTCCGCTTTGAGGCGCAGGCTGCGCTGCGACCGGGTCAGGTCGCGCTGCAACGGCACGGCGGGCGCCGCGTCCGGGACCTCTCCGAGTACGTCGCCGACGACGAGCCGGTCGCGTACGAGCGCGAGCGGGACGTCGGAGCCCTCGCACATCACCGCGCGCACGGCGTCGGTCGTCTCGGTCAGGCCTGCGAGGGGGCGGCCGCGCATGGCGGCGAGGGTCTCGGCGAGCCGGACGGCTTCGATGACATGGGCGGAGGAGACCATCCGGTCCTCGTCCCGCAGCAGCCCGGCGACCTTGGTCATCCAGCGCTCGACGGGCCGGTCAGGAGCGCCGAAGAGGTGCCCGTACCAGCCGGGCGAGTCGATGCCCGCGCCGTATCCGCTGCGCCGGGCGAGCCTGCGGTGGGTCCAGGGCACCCAGGTCATCTCCGCCTTGACCTTGGGCAAGCCCTTGAGCAGCGCCCGGTCCGCGGTGGCGGTGGCGACCTTGTCACCGAGCGCGGGCACGTGCCAGGCACCGCAGACTACGGCGATGTCGGCGCCGTACTCCTTGCGTGCGGCGCGGAGTTGGAGGCGCATGTACGCCTCGCGCACACGGTCGCGGGGGTGCCCGCCGTCGCCGTGCATCTCACGCAGCGCGCCCATGGCCTCGGCGAGCGCGCCGAACGGAGCGAACGGATCGCCGCCGCCTCCGCCGCCCCCCCCACGGTGCTCGACGACGTCCTCCCACCACCGCTCCGGATCGTCGTATCCAGCGGCTTCCGCGAGCACCGCAAGGGGATCGACCGCCGGATCCTCCCCCGGGCCCGCATCGGCTTCGCCCGAGTCCCCCGTCTCCTCCGCGAGCGCCAGCGAGTGCGCCGCCGGAAGATCCATGAAACGCACGGGCACGTCGTGCCCCAGCGCCCAGCGGATCGCGACCCACTCCGGGGAGAACTCGGCCAGCGGCCAGAACGCGGCCCGTCCCGGGTCGTCCGTGACATGCGCCAGCAGGGCCACGGGCGGGCGCATCGCATCGTCCGCCGCCAGCGCCAGCAGCGCGTCGCCCTCGGGCGGTCCCTCGATCAGTACGGCCCGGGGCTGCGCCGCATCGAGCGCGCCCCGCACCGCGCGGGCCGACCCGGGCCCGTGGTGGCGCACGCCCAGCAGCAGAGGGCCACCCGTCATCCCGATACCTCCCGGCAGGCGCGGTAGAAGTCCTTCCAGCCGTCACGCTCGCGGACGACCGTCTCCAGGTACTCCTGCCAGATGACGCGGTCCGCCGCCGGGTCGCGCACGACCGCACCGAGGATCCCGGCCGCGACGTCGCCGGAGCGCAGAACGCCTTCCCCGAAGTGCGCGGCGAGGGCGAGGCCGCCGGTGACGACGGAGATCGCCTCCGCCGTGGACAGCGTGCCCGAAGGGGACTTGACCTTCGTACGCCCGTCGGCCGTGACGCCGTCCCGCAGCTCGCGGAAGACGGTGACCACACGCCGGATCTCGTCGAAGCCGTCGGGCGCGGCCGGCAGATCGAGGGAGCGCCCGATCTGGTCGACGCGGCGCGACACGATGTCGACCTCCGCGTCCGCCGTCGCGGGCAGCGGCAGGACGACCGTATTGAAGCGCCGGCGCAGCGCGCTGGAGAGGTCGTTGACCCCCCGGTCGCGGTCATTGGCGGTGGCGATGAGATTGAAACCGCGCACAGCCTGCTGCTCCTGCCCCAACTCGGGAATGGGCAGCGTCTTTTCCGACAAGATCGTGATCAGGGTGTCCTGCACGTCGGCCGGGATGCGGGTGAGTTCCTCGACCCGCGCTGTCATGCCGTCGGCCATGGCCCGCATGACGGGGCTGGGCACGAGGGCTTCGCGGCTCGGTCCGTGCGCGAGCAGCCGGGCGTAGTTCCAGCCGTAGCGAATGGCTTCCTCGGGCGTACCGGCGGTGCCCTGCACGAGCAGCGTGGAGTCGCCGCTGACGGCGGCTGCGAGGTGCTCGGAGACCCAGGTCTTCGCGGTGCCGGGGACGCCGAGCAGCAGCAGGGCGCGGTCGGTGGCGAGCGTGGTGACGGCGACTTCGACGATCCGGCGCGGGCCCACGTACTTGGGCGTGATCACCGTGCCGTCGGGCAGGGTCCCGCCGAGCAGGTACGTGGCAACGGCCCATGGCGACAGCTGCCATCTGGCGGGCCGCGGCCGGTCGTCGGCCGCGGCCAGCGCCTTGAGCTCGTCGGCGAACGCGTCCTCGGCGTGCGGCCGCAGGGCCTCGGCGCTGTCCGCACCGGCGGCGCGGCCGGTACTGGCGACACCGTCGACAGGCTTGATTTCGGGCACGGTCATGGATCCCCCTCCAGATTTCCCGGATGTGGGATCCACCGTGCACCACGCCACTGACAATCGACCGTCGCCGCAGGTCAGGGCCCAAATGGCAGAGCGCGGAGGTTACTTCGCGATCGGCGAGGCCGCGACGCAGCCAGCGACCATGGCCTTCTCGCCCTTCGCTTCCTTGATCGTCTCGCCCTTGTAGATGACCTTGCAGGTCAGGTCGGCCGAGCCGTCGATGCTGATCGGCGAGACGGCGGGCGGCATGATGCCGCGCAGCGTGACCGTCTTCTTCCAGGGCAGCGTGGGCTTCTTGGCCGACTCCATCTTCGGGTTCATGGCCGTGCCCTCGCCGCCCGCGTACTCGATGGATTCGACGCTCTTGCCCGTGACCTCGTACGTGACTTCGTACGTCTCGTTGACGGCCTTGTCGACCTCGTCGACGGTCGTGGCGCAGGCGCCCAGGCCGAGAGCGAGGCCGGTGACGGCGGTGGCGCAGACGGCTGAGCGGACGATGCGGTTCATGAGGGACCCCCCGGTTTTCTGCTTCAGGACCTCGCGCCCGCCAAGGGGGCGAAGTGCAGTCATGATACGTCGGCTCCGGCCCGCCTGCACGCGGCGAAACCGCAGGTGGGAGCCGATTGTCAGTGGTGGCCCGTAGCGTCTTTCCCATGAATCAGCAGGGGGTGCGCTGGACTGCGGAACAGGTGCTGGCTTTGGCTCCTGACGATGCGTCACGCAAGACGGGAAGCAGGCTCGGCACGGCCGGTCCGTGGTCGGAGGCGGGGAGCAATGGTTCAGGAGCCGTCTGGGGGCTCTGCAAGGGCAGCGGCAACAAGCCCTATCGGACGGTGGTCGATACGGCGGCCGGCAGCCCGGCGTACAAGTGCAGTTGCCCGAGCCGGAAGTTCCCGTGCAAGCACGCGCTGGGACTGCTGCTGCTGTGGGCTGCGGACGATCCGGCCGTGCGGGACTCGGACATGCCCGACTGGGCCGGTGAGTGGCTCGCGGCGCGCGGCGAGAGGGCCGGACGCAAGGCGGGTTCGCCGGACACGAAGTCCGGGGAAGACGAGGGGACATCCGGCCGGGCGGCCGACCCGGAGGCGGCCAGGCGCAGGGCAGAGCGCCGGGCCGAGCGGATCACCCTGGGGGCCACGGAGCTGGAGCAGCGGCTGACGGACCTGCTGCGCGGCGGTCTCGCCGCCGCCGAGCAGACGGGGTACGCGATGTGGGAGGAGACGGCCGCCCGCATGGTCGACGCGCAGGCGCCAGGACTGGCCGCTCGGGTACGGGAATTGGGTGCGATACCGGCGTCGGGGCCGGGCTGGCCCGTGCGGCTGCTGGAGGAGTGCGCGCTGTTGCATCTGCTGGACGTGGCCTGGCTGGGCCGCGACCGGCTGCCGGAGCCGCTGGCCGCGACCGTGCGGACGCGCGTCGGCCTCACCGCACCCGCAGCGGGCCCGCCGGTGCGGGACCGCTGGCTGGTGCTGGCCCAGTACGACACCCCGGACGGCAAGCTCGTCACGCGCCGCATATGGCTGTACGGCAAGGAATCGGGGCGTACGGCGCTGGTGCTGTCCTTCGGCGTCGCAGGCCGCGCACCCGAAATCGCCCTGCCCGTGGGCCTGATGCTCGACGCGGAGCTCACCTACTACCCCGGGGCGGGGCAGCTCCGCGCCGACGTCGGTGAGCGGTTCGGGGCCCCGGTCGCGATCGACGCGCCACCGCCGGGCCGGGGCACGGCCGAAGCCCTCAGCGCCTACGGGAGGGCGTTGAAGGACGACCCATGGCTGGAGGCGTGGCCGGTGACCCTGAGCGGCGTCATACCGGCCCCTTCCGGCGACGGCTGGCAACTGGCCGAGGGCTCTGAGGGAGGAGCAGCGCTGCCCGTGGACCCCAAGGCGCTGTCCCGGCCCGGGCTGTGGAAGCTCACCGCCCTGTCCGGCGGCGGCCCGGTCACGGTCTTCGGCGAGTGCGGCCACCGCGGCTTCACCCCACTGACGGCCTGGCCCGAAGGCTCGGCGGAAACAGTCCCGCTCATCGACACCTGACCGTACGGAGGGCCCCGATGACCACCACCACAAGCACGACAGGCAGCACCCCCGCAGCCGCCACGAGCAAGGCAGGCGCCACCGGCGCCGCCCGCGCCACCACGGCAGGCGCCACCAACGCAGGCACCGCCACAGCAGGCACGACCACCGCAGGCGCCACCACCACCGCACGCACCACCGCGGCCGCTCGCATCACAACCGCCTGCACCACCGCAGGCATGGCCGCCGCAGGCACGACCGCCGCAAGAGCCGCTGGGGCGCGGCGGTGGCATCAAGCCACCACCACCGCAGACGCCACCATCACCGCACGCACCACCACTACAGACGCCACCGCCGCCACCCGCGCCACAACCGCGCGTACCGCCACGCGCACTGCCACCGCAGGCGCCACCGCCGCCGATCAGACCACCGCGGCAGGCGTCAGCGCCGCCACGCGCGCCACAACCGCACGCACCACCGCGGCACGCACCACCGCCCCAGGCGCCTCCGCCCCCGCCACCGCCACCGCCACCGCCACCGCCACCTGGGAAACCATCGCCTGGGAGGAGCTCGTCACCGTGGCCCTGCTCGGCACCGATCGCCGGACGGCGCCCGCCTCCGACGCCGGCAAGGAAGCACCGGTCGCGCTGCTGGACGCCGCGGCGCACCAGACCGTACGGCGCAGGGCCGGTCTGCTCCCCGCGCCCGCCGCCGCGCGCCCCGAGCCCGCGCCCCGCGATCCGCGTCCCGCGCTGCCCCCGGCCGCCCGGCGCCGCCTCGCCCAGCTGCTGGCCGGACGGTCGGCGTCGCAAGCCGGTGCCGGAGGGCGTCGTGGCACGACGCCCGACCTCACCGAGTTGCTCCCCCAGTGGCTCACCGCTGCCAACCGGCGCCGCTATCAGGCACCACCGGCCCTGCTGCCCGCACTGTTGGACGCCGCCCGCGCCCGTACGGACCTGCGGCCGCACGCGCTGACCTTCGCCGGGCCGCGCGGACTGTGGCTGGCCGGGCTCAATCCCGACTGGCGGTTCGCCCTGCGCGGTGCGTCGGGGGCCTCACTGCCCGACCCCCGGGACGCCGCCGCCGTACGACGCCTGTGGGAGGAGGGCCTGTTCGCGGAGCGCGTCGGCCTCCTCGCCACCGTACGGGCGCACGAACCGGGCGCCGCGCTCGCGCTGCTCGCCACGACGTGGCCCACCGAGCGGGCCGAGGACCGCCTGATGTTCCTCGACTCGCTGCGCACCGGCCTCTGCGACGCGGACGAGTCGTTCCTGGAACAGGCCCTGTCCGACCGCAGCCGCAATGTGCGCTCGACCGCTGCCGAGCTGCTCTCCGCGCTGCCCGGCTCGGCCCTGGCGGCCCGGATGGCTGCCCGTGCCACTACGTGCGTCAGCCTGGATCGCTCCGACCGCATGAGGGGCGGCGAGCGCATCGCCGTGGAAGCCCCGCACGAATGCGATGCGGACATGCAGCGCGACGGCGTCGTGCCGAAGCCCCCGGCCGGGCGGGGCGAACGATCATGGTGGCTGGGCCAGTTGGTTGAGTCGGCTCCGCTGTCCGCGTGGACGCACCGGCTCGGCGGCCGTACGCCGCAGGAGATCGTCGCTCTGCCGGTGGCCGACGGCTGGCGGGAGGAGCTGCACGCCGCCTGGTGCCGGGCGGCGGTGCGCCAGCGGGACGCCGACTGGTCCCGGGCGCTGCTCGGCGCACCCTCCACACCCCCGGACACCGGCCCCGGCACGTCATCGCTCGCGGAGCGCTCGAAGCTGCTGGCGACGCTGCCCGAGGGGGAGCGCGCGGAGTGGGTGGCGGCGTTCATCGCGGCGCACGGCCTTTCCGAGGCCTTCCAGCTGCTCGGGGTCTGCACCGTGCCCTGGGCCGAGCCGCTCGGCCGTTCGGTGGTCGACGCGCTCGACATCGCGCGGGACGCCGGGAGTTACCCGTGGAGCTTCAGCGGGGTCATGGGCCTGGCGGAGCGCTGCCTGGACCCCGGCGAAGCGGGCCGCCTAGAAATACTCACGACGACGCCGGACGAGCAGGAGGGCGCGTCGCCCGGGGCCGGCGGGTACTGGTCGGAAGCGTTCCAGCGGCTGGTCGGCACGTTGCGCTTCAGAGCGGCGATGCTCGCGGAGCTGCAGGGGGTGCCGCAGCCCGTGGCGGGCGGAGCCACCCCGCCCCGCCCCTTCCCGCTGTGACATTTTGCGGCTGCCGCCGCGTGGGGGCTCCGCACGGGCCCCGGTCCTCGTACTCCCCCAAGGACTGCGCCCAGGGAGGACACCACGGGCTGGCATAGCCAGCCCCTCCCAGTGCCCAGCCCCTCCGGTGTCCAGCCCCTCCCGTATTTGCGACGCCTACGCCTACGCCTGCGCCGCCTGGCGGACGTGGGTGTTGACCCACTCGACGATCGAGTGCGTCGTCGCGCCCGGGGTGAAGATCTCCGCGACGCCCTGCGCCTTCAGCGGCGCGATGTCCGCCTCGGGGATGATGCCGCCGCCGAAGACCTTGATGTCCTCCGCGTCGCGCTGCTTGAGCAGCTCGATGACCTTCACAAAGAGCGTGTTGTGCGCGCCGGAGAGGATGGACAGGCCGATCGCGTCGGCGTCCTCCTGGATGGCGGTGTCCACAATCTGCTCGGGCGTCTGGTGAAGTCCGGTGTAGATGACCTCCATACCGGCGTCGCGCAGCGCACGCGCGATGACCTTCGCCCCGCGATCGTGCCCGTCGAGTCCCGGCTTGGCGACCACCACGCGGATCGGCCCGGTCACACCCATCACTGCCTCCATGTACCGACTGCGCCGTCATTGGCACGCGCCCCCGCACCTGAAAGGACGGGGAAGTGAACGAACGTTATCTCCAGCATCCCGCAACCGGCCGTTTCACGGTGGATAGGGAGGGGGAAATCACACGTGGGACATGTTCGCTATGCGTCGCTCCTGCCACAAAGGGCAGCAACAGCAGCAGTCGGGGGCGATCGCAAGGGGAGCCGCAACGAGGTCGCCGTACCACCGCGCCGTCAGCCGCCCGGCGCGGTGGTACGGCCGCTGAGTGTCTCGGCCCGGCACCCCATGAGGGCCCACGGGGGGACAGAGCCGCCGCCCCGCGTGCCGTTCGGGAGGTCGGCCATGAGGGTCTTACCCTTCTTGTTTTTCTTTCCGCCCCGTCTGCGCCGGATACGGCTGTCGGCCGCGCTCCTGAGAGCCACCGCCCTGGAGCTGGCGATCCTCGCCGGGCACCTGTTTCTCTACCCCTCGGGCATCGCCCAGGAGCGCCGGGACTCCCCCGCCCCACCCCCCGAGCCGGTCGCTCCGGTCCCGCCCGAAGCCTCCCGGCTGCCCACGGCCGGACCGGACCACCTGCCCGTCGTCCTGCTCCACGGCTTCGTGGACAACAGGTCCGTCTTCGTCCTGCTGCGCCGCTCTCTGGCCCGGCACGGCTGGCGCCATCTGGAGTCGCTCAACTACTCACCGCTGACCTGCGACATCCGCACCGCCGCCGAGCTGCTCGCCCGCCATGTCGACGAGATCCGCGAGCGTACGGGCCACACCGAGGTCGACATCGTCGGCCACAGCCTCGGCGGCCTGATCGCCCGCTATTACGTGCAGCGGCTCGGCGGCGACATCCGGGTACGCACCCTTGTCACCCTCGGCACCCCGCACTCGGGCACCACAGTGGCCCCACCCATGAACGCCCACCCCATCGTGCGGCAGATGCGCCCCGGCTCCGATGTGATCGAAGAGCTCCGCAGGCCGGCGCCCGGCTGCCGCACCCGGTTCGTGAGTTTCTGGAGCGATCTCGACCAGTTGATGCTCCCCGTGGAGACGGCCTGCGTCACGCACCAGGACCTCATCGTGCAGAACGTCCGAGTGACAGGAATCGGCCATCTCGCCCTGCCCGTACACCCGGCGGTCGCCGTCGGCATCCGGCAGGCGCTCCAGACTCAGGACGCGGCGGCGGGAGCGTCGGGCTCGGTCTCGGTCGCCTGAACCACAGTCGAACACTGGTCGAACGTAGGATCAAAGCTGTGCCCGCCGTCCGCCAAAAGACGGCCGAATGCCCGATTCCGGTGCCCTCAATTCCTGGCGAAGATTGTCGCCGTCCCTTACCGCCGGGTACAGTCGCGCCACTGCTTTGCCTCTGGGGCCCCTCCCGGGACCCCAGCCCCCACAGGTCCTGATTTGCCGAGGCGAGAGAGAAGTTGGTGGACGACCAGCACGCCCACGCCGGGTACGACGGCTACTCCACCGGCAGCTTCCAGACAGACCCCCTCTTCGGCGCCCTCCCCGACGCGGAAAGCCACTACGGGGCAGGGCACAGCGGTCAGTACGACTCCACCCAGTGGGACACAACGGGCGCCCAGGCGCCGAGTTACGACGCCTACGCCACGCAGCAGTACGACACCACCGGAACCTGGGCCACCGTCGGCTATCAGACAACCGCGGACATTCCGGCACAGTCGACCGGCCAGTGGGACTCCAACGCCTGGAATCAGACAGGTCAGTTCGGGACCGGCTCATACGAGACCGGCCCCTACGAAAACGGCCAGTACGAGACCGGTCAGTACGAAGCGACGCAGTTCACGCAGGCCGCGGACACCACCGGCCACTGGAACACGACGCCCGGATACGACACAGGCGCGTACGAAACCGGCGCGTACGACACCACCGCCTGGAACACCGGCCACACGGACCACACCGCACCCACCACCAGCCACACCGGTGCGTACGCCACCATCCCGCCCCAGCAGCAAGTCTCCTACGAGACCGCAGAGTTCCCGGCGGTCGACCTGGTCGAGGCACCTGCGGCGTACAAGGCAACGCACGACGCGGCGCACGACACCCAGGGCACCCACGACACGCCCGACGCCTACGAGCAGCCGTACGGTCATGCGTACGAGCCTGAACCCGAGCCGTACGACGCACCCGAGGCCCAGCCGGGGGACGAACCGGAAGACGAACCGGCGGGCTACGAAAGCGAACTCGCCTCCGCCACACCCGTCGCATCAGTATCCGTCGGCCCCCGCTCCGCCCGTCGCTCCGCGAGCCGCAGCCGCCGCCGCACCCCCGCCAAGCGCTCCGCCCTCTTCACCGTCGCCGTGCCCTCCGCCTGCGTGATGGGCGTCGCCGGTATCGCCGCGGCCTCGGTCAGCGGCGTCGGGTCCGGCGCCCCCGAGGAGAAGAAGGGCACCGCCACCACGGCCTCTGCCACCGACCCGGGTTCGGTCAAACCCGTGGCCGTGAACAACAAGCTGGACACCCAGCTCGCCAACCTCAGCGCGGACGCCGACGACTTCGCCGACCGCGCCAGCCGTACGCAGGAGCGCATCGACCTCAGGGCCCGCCAGGCCGCAGAGAAGAAGCGCAAGGCCGAGGAGGCCGCCCGCAAGGAGGCCGCCCGCCCCAAGTTCGCACTGCCGGTCGAGCAGCAGGGCCTCAGCGCGTACTACGGCCAGGCCGGGGTCAACTGGATGTCCGTGCACTCCGGCATCGACTTCCCCGTCTCGTACGGCACACCGGTCCAGGCCGCGACCGACGGCACGGTCCGCACGCAGTACAACACCGCTTACGGAAACATGGCCATAGTGACCGCCGCCGACGGCACGGAGACCTGGTACTGCCACCTCAGCAGCACCAAGGTCCGCTCCGGCTCGGTCCAGGCGGGCGACGTCATCGCGTACTCCGGCAACTCGGGCAACTCCACCGGCCCGCACCTCCACTTCGAGGTGCGCCCCGGCGGCGGCTCGGCCGTCGACCCGCTTCCGTGGCTCCGCAGCCACGGCCTCAGCCCGACGTAAAACCGAACCACCCCTCCCCCGCTACGGGGGTCGACGGTCGGCAACCCGCCGCCGCTACAGCTTCTCGACCGGCGCGTACCGCAGCAGCAGCTTCTTCGGCCGCTCGTCGCCGAAGTCGATCGTCGCCTGCGCGTCCGCCCCGGTCCCCGTCACCGTCATCACGGTGCCGAGCCCGAACTGGTCGTGCGTGACCCGGTCACCGACCGACAGCGCAATCACCGGCTTGTCCGAAGCCCGACGCGTCGCGAACCCCGAAGCGCCACCGCCGGACCGCGACCGCGAGGACAGCGAAGCCGACAGCGACGAAGCGACGCCGGACATCGAACCCGAGCCGGCGCCCGAACCCGCTCCGACCTGCGCACCCTTCCGCTTCCACGTCAGATGCGTCTCCGGGATCTCCTCCAGGAAGCGCGACGGCGGGTTGTACGAAGGCTGCCCCCATGCACTGCGCATCGTCGACCGCGTGAGGTAGAGCCGTTCGCGGGCGCGCGTGATGCCGACGTACGCGAGCCGCCGCTCCTCCTCCAGCTCCTTGGTCTGGCCGAGCGCGCGCATGTGCGGGAAGACGCCGTCCTCCATGCCCGTCAGGAACACCACGGGGAACTCGAGGCCCTTGGCTGTGTGCAGCGTCATCAGCGTGATGACACCGGACCCGTCCTCGTCCTCGTCGGGGATCTGGTCGGAGTCGGCGACGAGCGCGACCTTCTCCAGGAATTCGGCCAGCGTCCCGGGCTCCTCACCCTCGCGCTCCTGCTCGAACTCCAGGGCAACAGCGGCCAGCTCCTGAAGGTTCTCGATACGCGTCTCGTCCTGCGGGTCGGTCGAGGCCTGCAACTCGGCGAGGTAACCGGTCCGTTCGAGGACGGCCTCCAGCACCGTGGCGGGCCCGGCTCCCGACTCGACGACCGTACGGAGCTCTTCCATCAGCGTGTTGAAGCGCTTCACCGCGTTGGCCGAGCGCGCCGCCATGCCGTACGCCTCGTCCACGCGCCGCAGCGCCTGCGGGAAGCTGATCTTCTCGCGCAGCGACAGCGCGTCGATCATCGCCTCGGCTCGGTCGCCGATGCCCCGCTTCGGTACGTTCAGGATGCGGCGCAGCGGAACGGTGTCCTCCGGGTTCGCCAGGACGCGCAGATACGCCAGGACGTCCCGGACCTCCTTGCGCTCGTAGAAGCGGACGCCGCCGACGACCTTGTACGGCAGCCCGACCCGGATGAAGATCTCTTCGAAGACACGGGACTGGGCGTTCGTACGGTAGAAGACGGCGACGTCGCCGGCCTTCGCGTCGCCCGCGTCCGTCAGCCGGTCGATCTCCTCGGCGACGAACTGGGCCTCGTCGTGCTCGGTGTCCGCGACGTAACCGGTGATCAGGGAGCCGGCACCGGCTTCCGTCCACAGGTTCTTGGGGCGGCGGTTCTCGTTGCGCTCGATGACCGCGTTGGCCGCGGTGAGGATGGTCTGCGTCGAGCGGTAGTTCTGCTCCAGCAGGATCGTCTTCGCGTCCGGGTAGTCCTCCTCGAACTGGAGGATGTTGCGGATGGTCGCACCACGGAAGGCGTAGATCGACTGGTCCGCGTCACCGACGACGCACAGCTCGGCCGGCGCACGGTCCTCGCCGGAAGGCCCTACCAGCTCGCGCACGAGCGTGTACTGAGCGTGGTTGGTGTCCTGATACTCGTCGACCATGACGTGGCGGAAGCGCATCCGGTAGTGCTCGGCGACGTCCGGGAACGCCTGGAGCAGATGCACCGTGGTCATGATGATGTCGTCGAAGTCCAGGGCATTGGCCTCGCGCAGCCGCGCCTGGTACATCGCGTACGCCTGCGCCAGCGTCTTCTCGAAGCCGTCGGCGGCCTGGCCCGCGAAGGTCTCTTCGTCTATCAGCTCGTTCTTCAGGTTCGAGACCTTGGCGCTGAAGGCCTTCGGCGGGAAGCGCTTCGGGTCGAGGTCGAGATCGCGGCAGACGAGCGCCATCAGGCGCTTCGAGTCGGCGGCATCGTAGATCGAGAACGAGGACGTGAAGCCGAGCTTCTTCGACTCGCGGCGCAGGATGCGCACACACGCGCTGTGGAACGTGGAGACCCACATATGGCCCGCGCGCGGGCCCACGAGGTCCTCGACGCGCTCCTTCATCTCGCCTGCGGCCTTGTTGGTGAAGGTGATCGCCAGGATCTGGCCGGGGTGCACACCCCGCTTGGCCAGCAGGTATGCGATCCGGTGGGTCAGGACCCGGGTCTTGCCCGAGCCCGCGCCGGCCACGATGAGCAGCGGCGACCCGGCGTGCACGACAGCGGCGCGCTGCTCTTCGTTCAGGCCGTCGAGCAGCGCGGCGGCGTCCACGGCGGGGCGCGGGGCGCCGTCCCTGTAGTACGTGTCCCTGGCCGCCGGAGGCGCGTCGAAAGCACCGCCGAAGAGGTCGTGCGGGACCTCCTCCGGGGAGGTGTCCTCGGGGGGCGGCGGGGCCGATTCCTCCGTGGGCTGGAGGTCGGCCAGGAAGCTGTCGTCAAAGAGGCTGCTCATCGTCTACCAAGCTTAGGCGCGACCACCGACAGCCCGCCCCGGATTCCCCCGCTCCCCTCACTTCGGGCGGGAGGGGACCCGTATCCGGCGTGTGTGACGTTGACCACCCCGCCACGCGAAGGCGGGCGGGGTGGGTGGGGGGCGGCCCGCAGCGCCCGCGCCGATCACCCCGACCACAAAGGTCACGAAAATGTATCGGGCATTTCGAACATCAGACTTCCCAGTAGTAACGGGAGTTGGCTAACGTGCAGCGACGGGCGGCTCGTACCCCCACCGGCGAACGGCGTCGGAGCGGGCGGCCCACGCCGAATCCGTGCTGCCACAGGGCAGTTCGGAACCGGGGACCCACACGCACCACCTGGGGTGAATCGGTACGTACTTCCCACGGACCGTAGGGCAGCCTTCCGTTCCGCCCGAACCCGACAGCTAACCCGGTAGGCGGTCCACGGAAGGAGATGCCGACCTTGGCGTCGCATCGCAAACCGCGCAATCGCACACGCACCGCCGCGCCCGCCCTCGGCATATCGACGGCCGCCCTCGCCTCCGTCGGCCTGCTCGCCCAGAGCGCCGGTGCTGCGCCGGCCGCTCCTGTCGCGCCGATCTCCCCGGCCGAGCCCAAGCCGACGGTCGAAGAGGTGCAGAAGAAGGTCGACGACCTCTACCGCCAGGCCGGCACCGCGACGCAGAAGTACAACAAGTCGAAGGAAGCCACCGAGCAGCAGCGGAAGTCGGTCGACGGCCTGCTCGACGCCGTGGCCAAGCGCACCGAGAAGCTGAACGAGGCCCGGCGCAAGCTCGGCAACTACGCGGCCGCGCAGTACCGGACGGGTGCGATCACCCCGACCGCCGCGCTGCTCCTCGCGGACAGCCCGCAGGCGTACTTCGACCAGAACCAGATGATGGACCGGATGACGGACCGTCAGCAGGCAGATGTCACCGACTTCGAGAAGAAGCAGGCGGAGGCGTCGAAGGAGCGCGCCGAGGCGTCGAAGAGCCTGGAGAGCCTCACGGAGTCGCAGGCCTCCCTCAAGACAGCCAAGCAGGACGTACAGCGCAAGCTCGGCGAGGCGCGCGAGCTGCTGTCACAGCTGACGGCGGAGGAGAAGGCGCGGCTCGCGGAGCTGGAGAAGAAGCGGGAAGCGGAGGCGCGGCGCAAGGCGGAGGCCAAGGCCAAGGCGGAAGCCGAGGCGAAGGCCGAGGAGGAGCGCCGCCGCCAGCAGGAAGAGGCACAGCAGGACGATCCGGGTACGGGCACAGGTACGGGCACAGACACCGGGACCGGAACAGGCACAGGAACCGACGCCGGTGACGCGTACGCCGCCAAGGCCGAGAAGGTCATCGCCTTCGCCCGCGCCCAGATCGGCAAGCCCTACGTCTGGGGCGCCACGGGCCCCAGCTCGTACGACTGCTCCGGCCTGACCCAGGACGCCTGGAAGGCCGCCGGGGTGGACCTCCCCCGCACCACCTGGGACCAGGTCGAGGTCGGCACGCGCGTCGCCACCGAGAACCTCAAGCCGGGCGACCTGGTCTTCTTCTACGACGACATCAGCCACGTAGGGATCTACATCGGCAACGGCAAGATGATCCACGCCCCGAAGCCCGGAGCGTACGTCCGCGAGGAGTCGATCTACTACATGCCGATCTACGGCAGCGTACGACCCGCCTAGTCCCCCGGCCCCGCACCGACTCTGGACCTGAGCCACCCGCAGGCACTCCGCCCCCCGGTCGGCTCAGGTCCAGAGCACCGCGATGAAGATGTTGGCGACGGTCAGTCCGCCGACCGCGCCGAAGAGCGCCTTCTCGATCTTCTCGTCGTCCCGCTTGACGTACACCAGGCCCAGGATCACCACGAGGATCGCCAGCTTGATCCCGATCTTGAGGTTGTTCACCGTCTGGTCGTCCGCCTGGTTGAGCCCCACCAGCGCCACGCCCGTGACCAGCATCGTCACCGCGCCGTGCAGCATCGCCGGGGTGAAGCGGGCCGTGCCCGCGCCCATGGCCTTCATCTGGGTCAGGAAGCCGCCGAGCAGCGAGGCGATTCCGATGATGTGCAGGCCGACGAAGACATTGATCAGTACGTCCATGGGCCGGAGCCTAGCCATGGCCCTAGCAGCACCCGGCGCCCAGGTACCCCTCATTCGCCACATCGGTCACGGAAGTACGGGAACACCCCGCTCCCCCGTGAGTCCACTTGTCACTCACGATCACCACATCACCTAATTCAGTCACTGTCGGCTATTCCGTCACTCTCCCGTGACCTCCGGTTTAGCGTCCCTCCCAGGTGACCGGCTCCCCACCGCCGCCCCTCCCCGGAGCGGCAGTCGGCCGCCTACCGCCGAAAGTCCGGCGGCGGCCCGCTCCCCCTGTGGCGGACCGCCGCCGGACGCGAACGGACGACGTACAGGACGGAAGGACGTGGACGCCCTCGTGGCCGCGCACCGAAAGCCCAAGCAGCGCACGCTCACCGGCAGCACCGCCCGCACCGCCGCTACCCTCGCCCTCGCCGGAGCCGCGAGCGCCACCGCCTTCGAGGGTGCCGGACACGCGGAGCCCGCCCTCACCCCCGCTCAGGTGAAGGCCAAGGTCGACCGGCTCTACCACGACGCCGAGGTCGCCACCGAGAAGTACAACGGCGCGAAGGAGAAGGCGGGCGAGGCCCGCGAGTCGCTGGACGAGCTGCGCGACGAAGCCGCCCGCAGGACCGACCGGCTCAATGCCTCGCGCAACGCGCTCGGTTCGCTCGCCACCGCCCAGTACCGGACGGGCGCCATCGACCCGGCCGTGCAGGTCGCGCTGAGTTCCGACCCGGACCAGTACCTGGAGCGCGCCTCGATCGCCGACCGGGCCGGTGACCGGCAGTCCGCGGCCGTCACGGGGATCCGCCGGCAGCTCGGCGAGATCAGCAGGCTGCGCGGTGAGGCGGACGACCGCCTCGAAGAACTCAAGTCCCACCAGGCGGTGCTGAGGAAGAGCAAGGCGAAGATCCAGGACAAGATCGGCGCCGCCGAGGACCTCCTGTCCCGGCTGACCGCGGCTCAGCGCGCGCAGTACGCCGCCGAGGACGGCCACGGCAACTCCACCGCCGTCCCCCGCGCCGACCGCGCCGCCGCACGCGGCGCGGGTCCGGTCCAGGCCCCGAACGCCCGGGCCTCAGAAGCGATTTCGTTCGCCTACGGAGCCATCGGCAAACCCTACGTCTGGGGCGCTACGGGCCCCTCGGCCTTCGACTGCTCGGGCCTCACGCAGGCCGCCTGGCAGGCGGCGGGCGTCGCCCTCCCCCGTACGACGTACACCCAGATCAACGCCGGGCAGCGCATCCCCCGCTCCCAACTCGCCCCCGGTGACCTGGTCTTCTTCTACTCCGGCATCACCCACGTAGGCCTCTACATCGGCGACGGCCAGATGATCCACGCCCCCCGCCCCGGCGCCCCGGTCCGCGTCGCGCCGATCGACGAGATGCCGTACGCGGGGGCGACGCGGCCGGCGTAGGCGGGCCCGGGGCGGTACGCGGGTCACTCCCCGGCGGGAGTGACCCAGTCGACGAGCTGGATGATCACGCTGTTGGGGTCGGTGACCTGGAAAAGGCGCTCGCCCCACGGCTCTTCACGCAGCTCCATGCTGATGTCGACGCCCGCGCCCTTGAGCCGCTCGTACTCCGCCGGAAGGTCGTCGACGGTGAACGCGACGATCACCCCGGCCGCGTGCTGATCCCGGAACCCCTCGGGCAGCACCTCGATCCCCCGCTTCAGGAAGATCACGTTCACCGCGTCCTCCCGCGTGAGCGAAGCGAAGCCGTCGGCAGCCATGGCCTCCTGGAAGCCGAAGTGGGTGGTGAGGAAGCCGACCGAGGCGGGTACGTCGTCGACGGTCAGCGATATGGCGGTGGCGGTGATCTTCACGTGTGCTCCTGGGAGTTGGTACGGCTGATGCGTATGGGGTGCGTATTGGGTCTGACTCACTGGCCAGAGGCTGATCTACTCACCGGTGGTTCCATCGATGCGCTCCCGGAGCAGATCCGCATGGCCGTTGTGCCTCGCGTACTCCTCGATCATGTGGGTGAGGATGTAGCGCAGCGAGAACACCTCGTCGCGGTAACTCCCGGTGGCGTCAAGGGATTCGGCGGCGTCCACGATGGCGCGGGAACGCGCGCACTCCTCGTGCCAGATCCTGAACGCTTCGTCGGGATCGGCGGATTCGATGTCGAACTCGGCGAACTCGCCGGGCTTCCCACCCGGCCAATGGGCCTTGCTTCCCTCGCCGTTCAGCGTGTTCCGGAACCAGCCCCGCTCGACCTCGGCCATGTGCCGGACCAGCCCGAGCAGCGACAGCCCGGAGGGAGGAATGGCCTTCTCCTTGAGCTGCCCGGTGGTCAGCCCGGCGCATTTCATGGCGAGAGTCTCGCGCTGATATTGGAGGAAACCGGTCAGCGAGGCGCGCTCGTCGGCCACCAGGGGAGGCTCGGTTCTCTCATGATCTTCCATCGGAGCATCATGCCAAGGCTTTGGTCAGGAGGCGGTAGAGATTAGAGATGGCGAGAATCCAGGCTTCTATGAATTCAGTAATCCATGTACTGTCGTGGATGTGCTGACTCTCGCTTCCGACGTCGAGGTGCTGGTGCGGTTCGGCCGCGCGCTCGCCGACCCGATCCGCTGCCGGCTGCTGCTCGCCCTGCGCCAGGCGCCCGCCCATCCGTCCGACCTTGCCGAGGCGCTCGGGATCTCCCGTACCCGGCTGTCGAACCACCTGGCCTGCCTGCGCGACTGCGGCCTGGTCATCGCCGTGCCCGTGGGCCGTCGCACCCGCTACGAGCTGGCCGACCCCCGCCTCGGTCACGCGCTGGACGACCTGCGCACCGCTGTGGTGGCGGTGGAGACCGACCGTACGTGCGCCGACGCCGACGAAAAGGGCTGCTGCTGACATGAGCGCGGAGACATCCACCGGCCCGGCGCCGGCCCGCCTCGATGCGCTCACTCGCCGTGTACGGATGCTGGTTGCCGCCACCATCGCCTACAACGTCGTCGAGGCGGCCGTGGCCATCACGGCGGGGACGCTCGCCTCCTCCACCGCGCTGGTCGGCTTCGGCCTGGACTCGGTCGTCGAGGTCTCCTCCGCCGCGGCGGTCGCCTGGCAGTTCTCCGCCCGCGAGCACGCCGTGCGCGAGGCGCGGGAGAAGACCACGCTGCGGATCATCGCCGTGTCGTTCTTCGCGCTGGCCGCCTACGTCACGTTCGACGTCGTACGGGCGCTGGCCGGCACCGGCGAGGCGGAGCGTTCCGTCCCCGGCATCGTGCTCGCCGCCCTGTCGCTGGCGGTCATGCCGGTCCTGTCGGCCGCCCAGCGCAAGGCGGGGCGCGAACTCGGCTCGGCGTCGGCGGTAGCCGACTCCAAACAGACCCTGCTGTGTACGTACTTGTCGGCCGTACTGCTGGTCGGCCTGGTACTCAACGCCACCCTGGGCTGGTCATGGGCCGACCCGATCGCCGCGCTCGCGATCGCAGCGGTGGCGGTCAAGGAGGGGAGGGACGCGTGGCAGGGCAAGGCCTGCTGCGCGCCTCACGCCCCCGCCCCCGCCGCCGCGGTGCCGGCGCCGCCGCAGGCCGAGGCGGATGGCCGCGGCTGCCGTACTGGGTGCGACTGCTGCAGCGGAGCCGCGTGTGTGCGGGATCGGTAAAACGGTGTGGTTCGAGGTCAATTCGCTTGAGGCTGTCGGCACCCGTATGTAACGGTGCGTCAATGTTGAACGACCGGCACACCGCGCTCCCCATGTCCGTAGAGGAGGCCATCGCAGCAGAACAGAGCACCGAACGGCCCCTCCGCTATCTCTACTTCTGGGGCCACCGGCCCACCCGCGGCGCCGCCGCCGGTCCCGGCTGTCTCAGCCAGTGGTGGCCCGTGGACTTCGTCGAGGACGGCCACACCTACCGCTCCGCCGAGCACTACATGATGGCTCACAAGGCGTGGCTGTTCGACGATCCCGCAACCGCCGCCAAGGTTCTCGACGCCAAGCATCCCGCCGAGGCAAAAGCCCTGGGCCGCCAGATCCGCAACTTCGACGAGAAGACGTGGCGCGAGCACCGCTACGGCATCGTCGTACGCGGCAACATCGCCAAGTTCGGCCGGCACGACGCCCTGCGTGAGTACCTCGGCGCCACCCGCAACCGCGTCCTGGTCGAAGCCAGCCCCCTCGACCGGGTCTGGGGCATCGGCCTCGCGGCCGACGACGAACGGGCCGCATCGGCATCCACCTGGCGCGGGCTCAACCTCCTCGGCTTCGCCCTGATGGATGCCCGTAATCAGCCGCAATAGGGCAGTACGTCAGACCAGGCGGCGGGCCGTCGCCCAGCGCGTCAGCTCGTGCCTGTTCGACAGCTGCAGCTTGCGCAGGACCGCGGACACATGCGACTCGACCGTCTTCACCGAGATGAAGAGCTGCTTCGCGATCTCCTTGTACGCGTAACCCCGCGCGATCAGCCGCAGCACCTCCCTCTCCCGCTGCGTCAGCCGGTCCAGGTCCTCGTCCACCGGCGGCGCGTCCGTCGACGCGAACGCGTCGAGTACGAAGCCCGCGAGGCGCGGCGAGAAGACCGCGTCGCCGTCCTGGACGCGGAAGATGGAGTCCACCAGGTCCGCACCCGTGATCGTCTTCGTCACGTAGCCGCGCGCCCCGCCCCGGATCACGCCGATCACGTCCTCCGCCGCGTCCGACACCGACAGTGCCAGGAAGCGCACCGCGTTCTCCGCCGCCCCCATCATCGGCGCGCAGCGGCGCAGGACTTCGACGCCACCGCCGCCCGGGAGGTGCACGTCGAGCAGGACGACCTCGGGGCGGGTCGCCGTGATGACGGTGACCGCCTGGTCGACGTCGGCGGCCTCGCCGACGACCTCGACGCCCGTCGTCTCGGTCTGGCCGATCTCCGCCTGCACGCCCGTGCGGAACATCCGGTGATCGTCCACCAGCACCACTCGTACCCTGCGTTCCACGCTGTCCCCGGTTGCCTCGGTTGCCTCGGTCATGCGTCCGCCGCCCTCTCCATCTCCAGCTCGACTTCCGTGCCCCCGTCGGGCGCGGAACGCAGCCTCGCCGTACCGCCGTTGCGCCGCATACGGCCGATGATTGATTCTCGTACGCCCATACGGTCGCCAGGCACCGAATCCAGATCGAACCCGGGTCCCCGGTCCCGTACGGAGACGAAGACCGTCCGGCCCTCGACCTCCGCGTAGACCTGCACCGCTCCGCCCTCGCCACCGTACTTGGCGGCGTTGACCATCGCCTCGCGTGCGGCCTGCATCTGGGCGCCCAGTTTGTCGTCGAGGGGGCAGTCGCCGACGACCACGACCTCCAGCGGTACGCCGTGCTTGTCCTCGACCTCGGCGGCGGAGCGCTTCACCGCCTCCGCGAGGGTGGCGGGCTCCTCCGACTCCTCCTTGCCGTTGCCCTCGGGCTTGTACAGCCAGTTGCGGAGCTCGCGTTCCTGCGCGCGGGCCAGGCGGCGCACTTCGCCCACATCCTCCGCGTTGCGCTGGATCAGGGTGAGGGTGTGGAGGACGGAGTCGTGCACGTGGGCGGCGACCTCGGCGCGTTCCTGGGCGCGGATGCGCATCAGGCGTTCCTCGGAGAGGTCCTGGGTCATGCGTACGAGCCAGGGGCCCGCCAGCAGTGCGATGCCCACGAGCACCGCGAGCGCCGCCGTCAGTACGTTGCCCAGTTGCGCCGCGGAGCCGCGTACCACCAGGAACGCGGTCAGGCCCATGCCGACCAGGGCGACGCCCGCCATGCCGCGCGCGATCTGCAGCATCCGGCGGCGGCGGCCGGTCTCCATCCAGTGGGCGCGGCGCGCGTTGTCCGCCTGGCGCCAGACGAGGACCACGCCGAGGCCGATCAGCAGCGTCGGCCAGATGTACCGTCCGGCATTGCCGCCCACCTCGACGTTGCTGACGAAGGTGACGGCGCCGACGAGCAGTGCGAAGAGCGCGAAGACCTGGCCCTTGTCGGGTTTACGCAGCCTGCGGCGCCCGTCGAGCGTGGTCTCGAAGACCGATCGCGGCGCGTCGACGCCGCCCACGCCCAGTGGGACGACGAACCAGAAGACGGCGTACAGCAACGCGCCCATGCCGTCCGCGAGGAAGAGCGCCAGGAAGACGATCCGTACCCACACCACCGGCAGCCCGAGATGCCCGGCGAGCCCGCGCGCCACGCCGCCCAGCATCCGCCCTTCGGCGCTGCGGTACAGCTTGCGCGGCTGCGGCTCCTCCGGCTCGGGGGCGCGGGAGCTGGTGGCCCGGCGGGGCGTGGCGACTGGCATGTCCCGATAGTCACATGTACGGGTAGGCAGGGGCATCAGGGTCGGCCCCCTACGTGTCCCTTACGTATCCCGCGCCACGTGCCGAAAAGCCCTCTCGGGGTCGAAATCAGGGATGGTCCAGGGTCGCCGATGGTCCCACCGCGCCGAACCGCCCGTCACCATGGACCCATGACAGATGCGCAGCAGGCCGCCCCGGTGGGCGCCGACGCCGAACCGGGCCCGGGTCAGCCGCCGCTGCGCCGCATGAAGCGGCAGAAGGTCGTGGGCGGCGTGTGCGGCGGACTCGGCCGGCATTTCGACCTCGACCCGGTGATTTTCCGTATCGGGCTCGGCGTCCTGGCCGTGACCGGCGGCATCGGCCTGATCTTCTACGGCTTCGCCTGGCTGTTCATCCCGCTCGACGGCGAGGACGAGAACGAGGCCCGCCGGCTGCTGACGGGCCGCGTCGACGGGGCCACACTTGTCGCCGTGCTGTTCGCCCTGGTGGGCTGCGGCCTGTTCCTGTCGATGCTGAACAACGGCAGCGTCCTCGGCTTCGCCGTGATGCTGTCGATCGCCCTCACCGGCGCCACGTACTGGTCCCAGCGCCGCCGCCACGCCGACCCCGAGACCGGCCCGCTCGACCCGGTGGCCGCACAGGCCGTGGCGGTCGCGCCGCCCGAGACGCAGGCGCCGCCCGTTCCGGGCGCCCCCTCGTGGTGGCGGGACCCGATCATCAAGGACGGCACGACGGGCCCGGTCGGCATCGGTTACCTGTGGGGCCCCGAGGGCGCGGCCGTGGACGACGTACCGCCTCCGGCCACGGGTCCGTCCCCGCAGCCGGGCCGCCCGCCGCAGCAGCCGCGCCGCGACCCGGCGACGCGCGGGCCGCGCGGCATCGGCGGCCGGGTGTTCCTGCTGGCCGTGCTCGCGGGCGGGCTCGGCACCGGGCTGTCGTGGGACGCCCAGCCGTTCGGTACGAGCCTCCAGATCGGCCTCTCCTGCGCGCTCACCGTCTTCGGCCTCGGCATAGCGGTCAGCGCCTTCCTCGGGCGTACGGGACTCGGCACGATCCTGCTCACCGTGGTCACGGCGGCGCTGCTGGCCGGGTCGGCCGCGCTGCCGAAGGAGATCACGACGGACTGGATGCGTACGGACTGGAAGCCCACGACGGCCGCGTCCGTGCAGCCGGTGTACGAACTCGGGTCCGGCATCGGCACGCTCGACCTCAGCGGCGTACGCATCCCGCCCGACGGGACGGTCACCACCCGGGTGCAGGTGGGCGCCGGGCAGGCCAAGGTCGTCGTACCGAGGGGCGCGACCGTGGAGACGGACATCGACGTGGGCCTGGGCGACGTACAGCTGCCCGGGGAGAAGCGGCAAGACGCTGGAGACATCGACATCCGGACCGGTGTGGACACGCAGAAGACACTCAAGGCCCCGATGGACAAGGGCACCAAGCCCGCCGGGACGCTTGAGCTGCACCTGGAAGTAGGCGTAGGACAGGTGGAGGTGACCCGTGCCGCACGGTGAGAACGACAGCAGCGAGAACCACAGCACCAGTCCTGAGCGGCGACGCTCCCGCTTCCGGCACGAGTTCCGTCCCGGCAAGCTGATCATCGGCCTGGTGATGGCGGGCACGGCCGGCGCGTACCTCGGTGACGCCGCGGGCGCCTGGCAGACCCCGTCCTACGTGGCGCTTCCGGCGGTCTGCTTCGGGCTGCTGCTCGCGGGCGCGGCGACCTGGGTCAGTTACGGCCTGCGCCGTCGCGCCGCCAGGGCGGCGTCGACGGACAGCACGGACGCACCCGCCAGCAGCAGCGGCAGCCACGCCATCAGGTAGGCCAGGTCGTTCCCGTAGTAGTACGGCTCGGTCTGCCAGCTCACGGTCAGCCACAGGCTCAGCGAGATCAGCGCCCCGCCGAGCGCGGCGAGCCGTGCGAGCAGGCCGATCAATGTGCCGAGGCCGACGGCGATTTCACCGGCCCCGATGGCGAGGCCGAACCCCTCCGGGTTCTTCAGGGCCAGGTCGACCATCTCCGGGATCGCCGCGCTGTCGCGTACCGCGTTCATCATCTCGCCGATCGAGCCGGTGCCGCTCGCGGAGAGGAAGACGTCGTCGGTGATCTTGTCCAGGCCCGCGTAGATGAAGGTGACACCGAGGAAGACCCGCAGCGGCAGCAGTGCGTACCGGCTCGCGGTCGCCTTCCAGCCGCCGGGCCCGCGGGGGCCCTCGTCCATGTCCGTCATGATGCCGCCGGTCGAATAGCCGCCGTGAGCCATGGTGGTCCGCCTCTCCCAAACGCCCTTGCGGCGCGGGGCTGATTTTCCCCGCGCCCCTCGAAGAGGCATACGTATGCCGCACCGGTCGGGCTCAAGTAGCGATCAATTCGGGTTCGAGCCGGGATCGAGCCGGGTTCAAGTCAGGCGCAAGTCGGGCTCAGTCAGTGACGTCGATCGTCACCCGATCGGTCTCCGTACCCGCCGCAGTGATCACCTGTACGTCGACCCGCCCGGGCTCGACCTCAACCGGCACAGGCACCGTCAGCACCGTGTCCGTCGGGTTGGAGAAGCCGCCCGACACCGGAATCAGCGGCACATGGACGTGCACCGTGCCGATCCGTACGACCAACCTGGCCAGCCGGTCGGGCGTCTGCGCGCCCGGCGGTACGAATCCCGCGCCCCGGATCTCGATGTCGTCGCCGGTACGGATGGGCGCGTCCAGATCGCCCGCCTCCCTGGCCCGTACGACGGAGAGGATGACCGGACGCCCGCCCTCCGCGTACTTGCCCGCGAAGTACGTCGCCGCCGACACGGCCACCAGCAGGGCGAGGCCCCACGGCAGGTCGGGCAGCTGCTCGGGGCGCCGGGCCAGCCGCACCGCCGCGAAGACGACGGCGACCGCGCTCACCAGGACGTACTGGACGTCGGCGAAGCTGCCCCGGCCCGCGTCGTCGGTGAGGAGGTCGGCTGCGCGGGGGCGGTCGGCCCGTACCTTCTGGAGGCGCTGCGCGAGGATGCGTACGGTCACCACGTGGCGTACGAGGACGGCGATTCCGCAGGTCAGCGCGAGGACGGTCACCATGCCGACGCCACGGGCGAGTTCGAGGCCCGCGATGAGCGCGTCACGGTCGGCGTGGTCGGACGCGCCGGCCAGCTGGATCGCGATGACCAGCACCGCGAAGACGACGAGCAGCACCCAGGCCGCGGCGACGGCCCGCGAGGTGGACAGCCGGTTGTCTTCACCGATGACCGGCGCGAGGAGCCCGCCGCGCGCCCGGTGCACGCGTGCCGCGACGGTCAGCAGGGCGGCGGTGATGAGCCCGGCCAGCATCCCCGCCGTACGCGCGGTCGTCCATCCGGCGCCGATGGCGGTGAACGCCTGCGCGAGTACGAGCACGATCACCCCGCCCCACACCACGAACAGCGTGCTCCGCCACACCAATTGCAGCCACGCCTCGCCCGCCTCGCGGCTGCGCTCGGCGACCGCGCGGGCGGACTGGGTCAGCTCGTCGGACACCCACTGGCGCGAGGCACCGGTGGAGTGCGCGACGGCGGCGGGCAGCCCCTGGCCGGTGGCCAGGCCGTCCCGCTTGGCAAGGAATTCCGCCACCGCGCGACGGTGTCCCTCACGCGCACCGTGCGGGCAGTCACCGCACATGCAGCCACCACTGTGCGTGCTCTGTCTCGCCTCTTGCACCGCCACGGAAAACGCCGCCCTTGTCTTTCGAACCCGTTGAAGAGAACTCCCCCACGCTGTCCGGAAATTGTGCCGTACGAAGAGCAGACCGCGCGCAACCAGCCGTACGAGCTACACCAGCAGCTCGGGCTCTGCGCGGCTGATCTGCCGCCACAGCGGCTGGTGGTTGATCCACGCGACAAGATCACTTCCGAGCTGCTCGCGGGTGGCGACCGCGTCCTTGTGGTCGATCAGCACGGGCCTGCCCGCCGCCCGCGCCGCGAGCTGCACCTGACAGGAGCGCTCCATCGAGATGAACCACCAGGCCGCCGCGTCCACCGAGTCCCCGACAGTCAGCAGCCCGTGATTGCGCAGGATGACAGCCTTGTGAGCGCCCAGCGCACCGGCGATCCACCGCCCTTCCTCCTCGTCCACGGACACTCTGGTGTACGCGTCGTACAGAGCGTGATCCTCGTAGAAGGCACAGGCTTCCTGGGTGATCGGGTCGAGCAGCTCGCCGAGCGCGGACAGGGCCCGGCCGTGGACGGAGTGGGTGTGCGCGACGGCCACGACGTCCGGCCTGGCCCGGTGCACCTGGGCGTGGACCATGAAGGCCGCCTGGTTGACGTGGCGGCTGCCTTCGACGACCTGGCCCTCCCCGTTGACGAGGATCAGATCGCTCACGGTCATGTCCGCGAAGGCGAGACCGAAGGGATTCACCCAGAAGCAGTCGGGGTACTGCGGGTCGCGCGCGGTGATGTGCCCCGAGACGCCTTCCTCGTACCCGTACCGCCCGAACAGCCTGAGCGCCGCGGCCAGCCGTTCCTTGCGGTACCGGCGTTCCTCGGCGGCGGTCGCATGGGTGGGCGGCATCGCGAAGGCCAGCTGCTCGACGGGCACGGGCGTGGGCGTCTCAGTCATGCGCCGGAAGCTACCGCGTGGTACCGGAGGTGAACAGAGGTGTGCGTGATCAGTCGCCGGCAGGCCGACCGCGGTTGATCGCGGTGAGGTCGATGTCGATGTCGAACGGGACCGTCTCGCATGCGACGGAGTCTCGCGTGCAAAGTCGGCGCACCCAATGGGAACGACAACGCCGCCGCTCAAACGAATGAGCGACGGCGTCGGCGTTGAAGGGGGCTGAGCGGGGACTACTCCCACTCGATCGTGCCCGGCGGCTTCGACGTCACATCGAGCACCACCCGGTTCACGTCCGCGACCTCGTTCGTGATGCGGGTCGAGATCTTCGCCAGTACGTCGTACGGCATCCGCGTCCAGTCCGCCGTCATCGCGTCCTCGGACGAGACCGGGCGCAGCACGATCGGGTGGCCGTACGTCCGGCCGTCACCCTGGACGCCGACGGACCGTACGTCCGCGAGCAGCACGACCGGGCACTGCCAGATGTCGCGGTCCAGACCGGCCGCCGTCAGTTCCTCGCGGGCGATCGCATCGGCCTCGCGCAGCAGGTCGAGGCGCTCCTTCGTGACCTCGCCGACGATACGGATACCGAGGCCGGGGCCGGGGAACGGCTGGCGCTGGACGATCTCCTCCGGGAGGCCGAGCTCCTGGCCGACCATCCGGACCTCGTCCTTGAAGAGCTGGCGCAGCGGCTCGACGAGCTCGAACTCCAGGTCCTCGGGGAGGCCGCCCACGTTGTGGTGGGACTTGATGTTCGCGGTGCCGGTGCCGCCGCCGGACTCGACCACGTCCGGGTAGAGCGTGCCCTGCACGAGGAACGCGACGTCCTCGCCCTCCGCGCCGGCCTCGGCGACGATCTCCGCCTGGGCCTGCTCGAAGACGCGGATGAACTCGCGGCCGATGATCTTCCGCTTCTCCTCGGGGTCGGAGACCCCGGCGAGCGCGCTCAGGAAGCGCTCCTGCGCGTCGACGACCTTCAGCTGGATGCCGGTCGCCGCGACGAAGTCCTTCTCGACCTGCTCGGTCTCGCCCTTGCGCATCAGACCGTGGTCGACGTACACGCAGGTCAGCTGGTCGCCGATGGCCTTCTGCACGAGCGCTGCCGCGACCGCCGAGTCCACGCCGCCGGACAGGCCGCAGATGGCGCGCTTGGTGCCGACCTGCGCGCGGATCGCGGCGATCTGCTCCTCGACGACGTTGTGCGTGGTCCAGTCGGGCTCGATGCCCGCGCCCCGGTAGAGGAAGTGCTCCAGGACCTGCTGGCCGTGCGTGGAGTGCATCACCTCGGGGTGGTACTGCACGCCGTACAGCTTCTTCTCGTCGTTCTCGAAGGCGGCGACCGGCACGACGTCCGTGGACGCGGTGACGGTGAAGCCCTCGGGCGCCGCCGAGCAGGCGTCGCCGTGCGACATCCACACCGACTGCTCGGTGGGGGTGCCCTCGAACAGCGTGGAGCCGGTCTTGGAGACGGCGAGAGGGGTACGCCCGTACTCGCGCGCACCGTTGTCGTCGACGGTGCCGCCGAGCGTCGTGGCCATCAGCTGGAAGCCGTAGCACATGCCGAAGACGGGGACCCCGGACTCGAAGATCTCACGGTCGAGGGTCGGGGCGCCCTCGGCGTACACGGAGGACGGACCACCGGAGAGGATGATCGCCTTGGGGTTCTTGGCCAGCATCTCCGCCACCGGCATGGTGCTCGGGACGATCTCGCTGTAGACCCGGGCCTCACGGACACGGCGGGCGATGAGCTGGGCGTACTGCGCGCCGAAGTCGACAACGAGGACGGCGTCGGGGGCGGCGGGGGGCACTGCTGGCACGGGGCGGCCTTCCGGCGGTGAAGGGGAGTCGTTGTTGTCGATTCTAACGGCGGCGCCGCATTCCCCTTGTCTCACCATCCGAACCCGGAATTGGCCGACCGGAGGGACCGGGCCATACTGGGCGCCATGCACAAGCAGCTGAGCTTCCTCTTTACCTATGGCACCCGGTCCGACCGGTGCCATAGGCCGAGCTGCTTGAGCAACTGACAAGCGACTTCGCAGGCGCCCCGGGCCGACAAGGCCCGGGGCGTTCTGTCTTTTCCGGGCCGGGTCGCCGCCTGGGGTGCCGTACCCCTTCACTTCAGGAGTTACGGACATGAGCATCCCCACTGCCACTGAGAAGACCGGCGCCCGCACCGACGAGGCGGCCGATCTCATCGGCAACGCCCGCGAGCGCATCGACTCGCTCGACGACCGGATCATCGGTCTGATCCAGGAACGGATGGCCGTTTCGGCCGTCATCCAGGAGGCCCGGATCACCTCGGGCGGGCGCCGCGTGAACCTGTCCCGCGAGATGGAGGTCCTCGCCCACTACAGGGACGCGCTCGGCAAGCCCGGCACGGCGCTCGCCATGACGATGCTGGAGCTGTGCCGCGGCCGCATCTGACCGCATCTGAGTTCGGGCACGTCCTCACCCGTACGGCGCGTGACCGGGTCCCGAGGGCTTCGTTGGTCCCGGTGTCCGCGCCAGCCAGGGGCGGTCTCGCAGGAAAGAACCACGCGTGGCTACGCCGGGGCGTGCGGTGCACCGCAGGTGCGTCGTGGGACCTCGCCCCGGCGCGTGTGACCGGTCCGCAGGGGACAGCGGCCCGGTCACGTAGGGCGGCCGGTTCCGGGGACGCCCGGAACCGGTCGGCCGCGGCTCCTTCAGCCGCCTGCAGCCGCCTGCAGATGTGGTCGAAACTGTTGCGCAGGCCGCGGCCGGTCGGCACGATGCAGAGACAGGCCCACCCGCACGCCGCACCGCGACTGCCATTGGTCGACACCACTCGAGCGCCCCCTGTGCGCCGGGTCGGCGACCGGCGCACCACCCGGACCACGTGCTCCGCCTACCGCACCACTGCACCTGCTCCACCGCACGAGCCAGCGGCGCAACCCCCCGGCGCCGCCCCTCGGCACCGGCGCTGCCCTGACGTCGGTGCTGACGGCCAGGGGCCCCGCGGACTCCGGTCCGTGGGGCCCTTCGCATTGAGGCGCGGTGTGACGTACGACATATGAGAAATTCATGAGAGTGCGCGCAACCCTTTACGCCGGTCACAGGTCATCCATGCGTACCAACGGCCACCCGTGCACCCCCACACCACGGCGGGCTCTCACATCTCGTACCGCCTCGTGCGCGGTACGCCAGACTTTCTGAGGTCTACATGAAGCTTCGCCGTGCCATGGCCATTGCGGCCGCGACGGCCGTCATGGCTCCCGCCGCTTTCCTCGCGGCGCCGGTCGCCTACGCCGACGGTGACCCCTCGACCGACACCAGCACCAGCACGCCGGACACGGCGACCGACCCCGACGCCGACACGGACCCGGACACGGCCACCGACCCGTCGGACGCCACGGACCCGGCGGACGCGACCGACCCGGCCGACACCACCGACCCGGCCGACGAGACCGACCCGGCCGACACCACGGACCCGGCGGACACCACCGACCCCGCCGACGAAGACCCGGCCGACACGACCGACCCGGCGGACGAGACCGACCCCGCCGACGAGGACCCGACGGACGAGACGGACCCGGCCACCGACCCGGCCGACGAGGACCCTGCCACGGACCCGACGGACGAGGACCCCTCGGACGAGGACCCGGCCACGGATCCCGGCGAGGACGAGGACCCGACGGACCCGACCGACCCGACGGACCCCACGGACGAGCTCTGCGAGCCGGACCTCGGCGAGGACGAGAACGGCGACATCGTCGACTTCGACTCCGCCCTGGACCTGCAGATCTCCGGCCTCCCCGGCAAGATCGTCGCGGGCAGCGGCTGGCACAACTTCACGATGACCGCGTCCAACACCTCCGACGCGGCGCTCGGTGAGGTCCACTGGGCGGCGTTCGTCGACAACTACTCGGAGAGCGGGAACGAGAACGACTGGCTGAGCTCGTACGCCCAGCTCCAGTTCTTCGACGAGAACAGCAAGACCTGGTCGTCGTTCAGCGAAGAGTTCATGGGCAAGACCGAGCTCGGCCCGCAGGACGTCGTCGACCTCAAGCTCCGCGTGAACATCGACGCGAAGGCCCCGGCCGGCGACAGCTTCGCCCTCGGCTTCGGCGGCTACCTCGACGCCGAAGAGGAGTGCTACCACCAGTCGATGGCGTTCTGGGAGTTCACCGTCCTCGCGCCCGGCAGCGAGAACGAGAACCCGGGCAAGCCCAAGCCCACCACGCCCGACAAGAAGCCCGGCAACGTCACGGAGCCGCAGGGCGGCGCCAAGGAGATCCCGGTGACCGGCAGCCTCGCCGAGACCGGTTCTTCGTCCGCGATGCCGATGTTCGCCCTGGCGGGCGGCGCGGCCGTCGCGCTCGGTGCCGGTGCGATGTTCGTCGTACGCCGCCGCAAGGCCGGTTCCGAGGCCTGACCGAAGTAGTCACAAGCCGGTAAGAGGGGCTGCACTCGGAGGGGAGTGCAGCCCCTTTTACCTGCCCTGTTACTTCTTCCTGCCCTCTTACTTCTTCGGCCTCTTCGGATTCTTCGGCCCGCTCACTTCTTCGGCGGAACCGTCGGCATCCCGAGGAACGGCAGCTTCAGCGCGCCGAAGGCATCCGCCGGGACCGCCGGGGACTTGGGCTCGACCGCGGCGAGGCGCTCGTACGCCGCCTCCTGGGCCGGGCGTACGTCCGGTTCGCCCTTGTTGGGCCAGTAGGACATGGCCCGCTCCGCCTGTGCGGTGATCGTCAGCGACGGGTTGACACCCAGGTTCGCGGAGACCGCGGCGCCGTCGACGACCGAGATGCCCGGGTGTCCGTACAGCCGGTGGTACGGATCGATGACGCCCTGCTCCGGGGATGCGCCGATCGGGCAGCCGCCCAGGAAGTGCGCGGTCAGCGGCGTGCCGATCAGCTCGCCGACGTTCGATCCGGCGAAACCGTTGATCTCCTCGGCCAGGAGGGTCGCCGCCCGGGTCCCTTCCTCGATCTGCTTGGGGTTCGGGGCGCCGTGCCCCTGCCGGGCCGTGAGCAGGCCCTTTCCGACGCCGCCCGGCTTGCGGTACGTCGTCAGGGAGTTGTCCAGGGACTGCATGACCAGGCCGATGATGGTCCGCTCCGACCAGCGGCGGTTGGAGAGGGAGCGGACGGCGAGCGTCGGGTGCCTGACGACATTTCCGAGCCAGCCGAGGAACCGCCGGGATCCGTACGGGACCTGGAGGATCGACATCGCGCCCATCGCGTTGGATCCCTTGCCGTATCGCACCGGTTCGATGTGGGTGCTGGCGTTGGGGTGGATCGAGGACGTGATGGCGACGCCCCGCGTGAAGTCTGCCCTGGCCGCGCCGTGCTTCTTGCGGTAGCGGCGGTCGGTGGTCTGCGAGCCGACGAGGGCTTCGGAGTTGGTACGGGTCAGCTCGCCGAGCCTGGCCGAGATGCGGGGCAGGTCGCCGCGGTCCTTCATGGTGTGCAGCAGGGTCTGCGTGCCGTACGTACCGGCTGCGACGACGACCTTGCGGGCACGCAGGGTGCGGGGCTCGGCCTTGCGGCGGGCGTCGGTCGGGACGGTTGCCACGCGGTAGCCGCCGTCGGGGTGTTCGGCGAGGCCGACGACGGACGTCATGGGGTGGATGACGGCTCCGGCCTTCTCGGCGAGGTAGAGGTAGTTCTCGTTGAGGGTGTTCTTGGCCCCGTGGCGGCAACCGGTCATGCATTCGCCGCACTCGGTGCAGGCCTTGCGGGACGGGCCCGCGCCGCCGAAGTACGGGTCGGGAACTTCCTTGCCGTGCCCGGCCGTTGAATGACCGTCGGCGTCCGCCCCGTCGCCGAAGAAGACACCGACCGGTGCCATGTGGAAACTGTCGCCCACCCCCATGGCCTCGGCGGTCGCCTTGAGGTGTACGTCCGACGGCGTCATGGTCGGGTTGAGCCGCACCCCCAGCATGCGCTTGGCCTGGTCGTAGTACGGCGCCAGCTCGTCCTGCCAGTCGGTGATGCCCGCCCACTGCCGGTCCTCGAAGAAGGGAGCGGGGGGTACGTACAGCGTGTTGGCGTAGTTGAGGGAGCCGCCTCCCACACCCGCGCCGGCCAGCACCATGACGTTCCCGAGCAGGTGCACGCGCTGGATGCCGAAGAGGCCGAGCGCGGGTGCCCACAGGTAGTTCTTGATGTCCCAGGAGGTTTTGGGCAGCGTTTCGCGGGTGAAGCGGCGGCCTGCCTCCAGGACGCCGACCCGGTAGCCCTTCTCCGTCAGGCGCAGCGCGGAGACAGACCCGCCGAAGCCGGATCCGACGACGATGACGTCGTAGTCGTACGCGGAATCGTCCTCAGCCTCCTGGCTGCGGACAGAGCTCTCCTGTGACATTGGCGCTCCTCATTGAGAACCCGGGGGTTCAGAAAGGGTGAATCAGCGGAAACGCAGAACCTTGAGCGCCTTGAGGCTTGTGCTCATGAACGCCGTGTACTTCTCGTCGTCCATGCCGAAGGCCGGGGCCATCGGGATCAGCCGCTGGTGGGCGACGGTCTGGGCCTCGGTGTACTTGAGAATGCCCTCGGAGCCGTGGCGGCGGCCGAGACCGGAGTCCTTCATGCCACCCATCGGCGCCTGGACACTGCCGTACGCCGGGGCGTAGCCCTCGTTGATGTTGACCGTGCCGGTGCGCAGGCGGGCGGCGATCGCGTGGCCGCGCTTGCCGTTCTTGGTCCAGACGCTCGAATTCAGACCGTACGCGGTGGCGTTGGCCTGCGCCACGACCTCGTCCTCGTCGGTGAACCGGTAGATGGAGACGACCGGGCCGAAGGTCTCCTCGGCGCACACGGCCATCGGCGCCTCGACGCCGTCCAGGATGGTCGGCTCGAAGAAGAGCGGGCCGATGTCGGGGCGGGCGACGCCGCCCGCGACGAGCGTGGCGCCCTTCTCGACGGCCTCTTCGACGTGGCGCTTGACGTTCTCCAGCTGGCGCTCGCCGACGAGCGAGCCCATGTCGGCGCCGTACGCGAGAGCCGTGCCGAGGCGCATCGCCTTCGTACGGGCGGCGAACCGGGCAACGAAGTCGTCGGCGATCGACTCGTGGACGTACAGCCGCTCGATGGAGATGCACAGCTGCCCGGCGGAGGAGAAGCAGGCGCGCACTGCACCGGCCGCGGCCTTCTCGACGTCGGCGTCCTCAAGAACCAGCATGGCGTTCTTGCCGCCGAGTTCGAGGGACACGCCGACGAGACGGGCGGCCGCGCCCTGGGCGACCTCGCGGCCCGTACGGGTGGAGCCGGTGAAGGAGACGTAGTCGGCGTGCTTGACGACCTCGGGGCCGACGACCGGGCCTTCGCCCAGGACCACCTGGAAGACCTCGGCGGGCAGGCCGGCCTCGACGAGCAGGTCACGGGCCCACAGGGCGGTCAGCGCGGTCTCGGTGTCGGGCTTCATCACGACGGCGTTGCCGGAGACGAAGGCGGGCAGCGCGTCACCGATCGACAGCTCGAAGGGGTAATTCCAGGGTGCGATCTGGCCGACGACACCGCGCGGCTGGCGCAGCTCGGTGACCTTCGTGAGGGTCGGTATCGCGCCGGTGCGCCGCTTGGGCTTGAGGTAGGAGGAGGCCTTGCGCCCGTAGTGGCGCGCGGCGATGGCGACGGCCTGGACCTCTTCGTGCGCGTGCAGGCGGGCCTTGCCCGTCTCCAGCTGTATGAGGTCGAGGACCTCGGCCTGGCGCTCCAGCACCAGGTCGTGGAAGCGGAGCAGAATCGCGGCGCGCTTCCGGACGGGCGTGGCCGCCCAGGCGGGCTGGGCGGCCCGCGCCCGCTCGAAGGCGGTGGCGACGTCCTCGGGGCTGGACTCGGGCAGGTCCGCCAGCTTCTCCCCGGTGAAGGGCGTGTGGTTGGCGGTACGGCCGGAACCGACCACTCCGCGGGTGAGCTGCGCGACCACCTCGGGGGTGACCACGTCGGCCGCGGTGCGGGCACCTGCGGGGGCGGCGGCGAGCGGGTTGGTGCCGATGGCAGGCGCTGCGGGGGCCTTCGAGTCCGTCATGAGGGCGAGAGTAGGCCCGATCGGAACCTTTTGGTACCCGTCGGTAACGGCTTTTCACCAGGCCCACACCACCGCGCCAGTGTCCACTGGCAGATAAGTCCTGATCAGGGGCTCGTCGCCGCCACCCGGCTCACAGGTTCTGGATTTGCAGATGCTTCACGACGGTGTCGAAGAGCTCCTCGCCGTCCTTCGCCGCCGCGCCCTTGTCGGGCATGCTGACCGTGAGCCGCCAGTACGCCGTCTTCTTGTCGTTGACGTAGAGGCGTTCGTGCCAGCGGTTGTAGAGGTCACCCTCGGAGGCGCTGTAGTCGCGGTAGCTGGTCACGATGTCACGGGCGTCCTTGCCCTGCTGCTGGGCGGGCTTCACGACGCTTTTGACGTCCTGGATGCTGGTCTTGTTCTCACCGCCCTGGCGGTAGTAATCAACCCATTCGTCCGCTTCCTTGTCGACGCCGTCGAGGCCCTTCGAATCCAGGACGCGCGTCAGGGAGATGGTGAAGACACCGCTCGGGTCGTTGTAGCTGACGCCGTCGTTGGCGTCGTTCTGCACCCGCGTGTAGTCCTCGGGTACGGCGATGTCCGCAGCGACCACCTCGGTCTCGGGACGGACTATCCAGTTCTCCGGGAGCTCGTCGCCCTTGAACGGGTTGGCGAAGATCAGCACCAGCGCGACGGCCACCGCCAGCACACCGCCGCCGAACCCGAACTGCGCCTTCCGGCTGCCCTGGAGCACCGGCGGCACCCAGACGCTGCCGCCGGCTGTCGTCCCCGCGCCTCCGTACAACTGCGTCACGGCCTGCGGCGGCCGCTCCACCGACTCCAGCGTCTGCCGGATCTCGGCGCTGCCGGGCCGCATGGCCGGGTCCTTGCGGAGCAGCTGCATCACGAGCGTGCCGAAGGCGCCCGAACCGCGGGCCGGCATCTGCGGCTCGGCCGACAGCACGGACTGGAGAGTGGCGGGCGTGTTCGAGCGGCGGTACGGGGACATGCCTTCGACGGCGGCGTACAGCACCACACCCAGCGACCACAGGTCGGACTCGGGGCCGGGCCGCTGGCCAAGCACCCGCTCCGGCGCGATGTATTCGGGCGAGCCGACGAACGAACCGGTCTCGGTCAGGCCCTGCTCGCCCTCGACCTGCGCGATGCCGAAGTCGGTCAGGACGACCCGGTCGCCGCGGCCGAGCAGCACGTTGTCGGGCTTCACGTCACGGTGCAGTACGCCGGCCTCGTGCGCGGCGGTGAGCGCGCCGAGGACCGCGGAGCCGATGCGCGCGGCCTCGCGGACGTCGAGCGTGCCTTCCTGGAGACGGTCGCCGAGCGACTGTCCCGCCACCAGCTCCATCACGATCCACGGCTTGCCGTCCTCGACGACCACGTCGTGCATCGTCACGACGGACGGGTGGTCGATCCGGGCGGCGGCGCGGGCCTCGCGCTGCATGCGCAGGTAGACGTTCTGCCGCTCGCGCTCGCTCAGGTGATCCGGCACGCGCGGTTCCTTGACGGCGACGTCGCGGTCCACGACCTCGTCGTGGGCACGCCAGACCGTACCCATGCCGCCGTGCCCGAGCCGCGACACCAGGCGGTAGCGCCCGCCGATGAGGCGGTCCTGGCCGGGGACGGTGGGCGCGGTGGTGGGACTGGTGGGCGCCGAAGCGGCCTGGGTGGGCTGGTAGTTGCTCGCCTGCGGTGGCACGTGCGGTGAGTTCGGCGGCCGGAGCCCGTAGCTCGTGGGCTCGTTCGCCCATCCCCCATCGTTGGTCATGCCCACATCCTGGCGCACGCGCGGGGCGGGTTGCCAGCGGGGCCAGGGGTGCGGGTTGCCTGCGGCGCCTTCCCCTGGGGCGTGTCCGGCGGATCAGGCCGACTTCAGAGTGCGGCGCCATCTCAGCGCGGCCCAGGCCTGATCCGCCGGACACGCCCCTGCCCCCCTACCGGCGGGTGAACGAATCCAGCGCCGTGTCGAAGTGGCGTTTCGCGTCGTCCTGGCGGCCGACCGGCGCCGACACCCACACGTCGTACATCAGCCCGCCCTCCTCCCAGCACAGGTCGTACGTGTGCCGGTCCTCGTCCTCCGGCTGGAAGCCGTCCCACGTGAACTCCCAGAGCGCGGCGGTCAGTCCGTTGTACGTGGTCGGCGTGACCTTGCCGTCGCGGTAACCGGGGTTCGTGTCGGGCCCGTTCGCGTGCGCCAGCCGCATCGCGCCCAGCGGGCCCCTCGACACAGCGGCCTGCTGCCGTACGCCGATCCTGATCTGCTGGTCCGGCGAGATGTAGAAGACCCGCTTGTCGTCGGTCGACCGGTTGTACCCCTCGGGGACGGCCAGCGAGAATCCCGCCGGGTCGCTCACCCTCCGGTACCCGGCAGGCGGCGTGAAGGAGGGGGTGGGGGTGACCGATGCGGTCGGGACCGACGACCCGCTCGGCGCAGTCGAGGTGACGGTACGGGTGGGAGGGGTGGGCGGCGTAGAAGCAGCGTCCGTACGTCCGCCGGACTCGCCGTTCGAGCCACCCGCGCCCTCCCCGCCCCCGCCGTCACCCAGGAACAGCACCGCGGTCGCCGCCCCCGCCCCCGCCATCGCGACAACCAGCGCGCCCGCGACAAGCGCTCCCCGGATCCGGCCGACCCGTGGCCGCGCCTGCTCGGCGGCGGCAAGGGAGGTGCCGGGGACGGGAACAAGTATCGGGACAGCCGTCGGCGGCGGCGCGGTGAGCGGTACGTCCCATTGCGTGGGCGAATAGGGCGGCACCTGAGCGGCCGCCTCCGGCGTCACACCGGTCGCCAGGTGCGCGACCAGCAGCCGCTCCGCCTCCTCGACGCCGAGCCTGCGCTCCGGATCGCGCTCCAGCAGGCCGCGTACGACGGGCAGCAGCGGACCGGCCGCGGCGGGTGGCCGGATCTCGTCGTTCACGACGGCGTTGAGCACACCGCCCAACGAGTCCCGGTGGAACGGAGATTCGCCGCTCAGCGCCGTACAGAGCAGCACTCCGAGCGACCACAGATCGGACGCGGGACCCGCGCCGACGCCCTCCATGCGCTCGGGCGCCGTGTACTCGGGGGAGCCGACGAAGGATCCGGAGTCGGTGAGCGTCGTGGCGCCGGAGAGCCGCGCGATGCCGAAGTCGGTGAGCACGACGCGTCCGCTGTCCGCTTCCAGCAGGACATTGGCGGGCTTGATGTCGCGGTGGAGTACGCCGTGTTCATGGGCCGTACGAAGCGCCCCGAGCAGCGCGAGCCCGATCCGGGCCGCCTCGCGGGTGTCGACGGGACCGCTCGTCGCGACCCGGTCGGCGAGCGATTCGCCGTCGATCAGCTCCATGATGATGTACGAAAGCCTGGTGTCCTCGTCGTCGACGACATCGTGCACGACGATCACATTGGGGTGGACCAGCTGAGCCACGGTCCTGGCCTCACGCAGTACGCGTTCGCGCCACGACCGTACGTCGTCGTCGTCAGCGGCGGCGGCAGGCAGGCCTGCCTCGTGCGCGCCGATGTCGATATTGAGTTCCTTGACGGCGACCTGCCGGCCGAGCAGCTCGTCGGTGGCCCGCCACACCGTCCCCATGCCGCCACGGCCGAGCCGCACGCCGAGCCGATAACGCCCGGCGATCAGGCGTCCGTTGCCTTCGGTGGTCATCCCTGTCCTGTCCGGTGCGCGCTCAGCCTGTCACCCGGTAGGCGGACGACGCCTGTTCGTAGATCTCGGTGACCTTGTCCCGCTGCGACTCGGGGCCGATCACCTGGACCACGTGGTACCGGTCGCCGACGATGATCGCGAGGTTACGGACGTACACATCGCGGCCGCTGCTGTCCTGCCAGGTGAACTGGCCCTCTGCCATGACCTGCCGGCCCACGTCGATACGCCGCAGCCCGTTCGAGGTCGACCAGGAGGAGTCGCGGACGGCCTGCAGCTCCCGCTCCTTCTTCAGCTGGTAGTCCATCGGGTCGCTGCCGTACTCCTTGACGGTGTCCCGGCCCGGGACGATCACCAGCTCGAAGCCGCCGCCGCGATAACGGACCTGTCCCGCGTCGTTGATCGGCCGCCGCTCCCAGTCCTTGTCCACGGCGGTCTGGAAGCCCTCGGGGTCCTTGCGGATCGCGTACCCCTTCGCGACGTCGGAGGCGGGGACGGAGGTCTGCGGCTGCTGCGAGGAGGGCGTCTTGTCCGGAGTCTTCTGCGGGGGCGGCTCGGCGGAGTCGGTCCCTCCGGAGGGACCGGGGGTCGGCGGCGCGCTCGTGCGCAGCTCGTCACCGACGTTCTTGGCGTCGCCCTGGTCGCCTTCCCCGTTGCCTTCACCGGCCTTCGGCATGAAGACCAGCGCGTACACAAGCGCGGCGACCAGGCCGAGGAGGATCACGACGAGCAGTGTGCGGCCGAGGGAACGCGGGCCACCGCGCTGCTTCGGCTGGATCCGCGGCTCCTTGATCCGCGGCTCTCTGGCGGCCCGGGGCTCCTTCTCGCGTCTGTTCTCCCGGCCGGCCCCGGTGTTCCTGCTGTCCTTGGCCTTCTTGTGCCGGTGCCTGCCGTGCTGCGCCTCGGCCGAGCCGCCGCGGCGCTTGCGTACGAGCTCGCCCCGGCGGCGCACGATCGGAAGCCGCGCGCTGTCGACGGACGGCAGCGGAACGACGTCCACCCCGGCCTCAGGCTCGGGGGCGGACCGTACGAGCGAACGCAGCCAGCCGCGCAACTCCTCGAAGTCCGGCCGCTCGGTCGGGTCCTGGCGCAGCAGCGACTCGACGACGGGCCGCAGCGGGCCGCACTCCTCGGCGAAGGCGGGCGGCTCGGCGCAGACGAGCTGCACCAGCTCTATGGCGCTGTCCTCCGGGTACGGGGCGTGTCCCTGCACGGTACGGAAGAGCAGGGCGCCCAGCGCCCAGAGGTCGGTCGAGGGCCCGATGGGCGGCGCCAACTGCCAGTTCCCATGCACGGAGCCCGCCTGCTCGGGCGCCCAGCGCTCGGTGACGGCGCCCACGACGGCGATACGCGCCTGCCGGGCACGCTCGGCAGCGAGCGGGTTGGCGGGACCGCGGTGCGCGGGGACGTGGCCCCCGGCAACGTATTCGTCCCAGCGCCCGGCGGCGGAAGACGACGCTGGGCCTTGCCCGCTGTGTCCAGCTTGCCCGCCCTGCCCGGCATGTGCGCCCTGCCCGGCGTTTTCGCCTCGTCGGCCTTGCCCGGCTTGCCCGCCGAACGGCTGCGCGTACGTGCGGGCCTGCGTCTGGCTGCCGGGAGCGCCGGGCCGTGCTTGCGCCGGGACGCCACGCTGCGTGCCGGACTGCGCAACCGCCTGGCCCTGCGCGTAGCCCTGCGTCGGCGTCAATGCCTCGGCCTGCTCGCGGGGGTGCGCGTGTCGCAGGCCGTCGGCGCGCAATCCGTCTCCGGCCCCTGAGCGGGGTACGGCGCCGTGCCAGGTCTCGTCGAAGTCGGCCCCGGCGCCTGTACGGCCGCCCGCGGAGGCCGTCGACTCGTTACCTGCCGATGCGCCGGGCCCGCCCGGCCCGGAGTGCCAGCCGCCACCGGCACCCAGCGCCCCGCGTGCGCCGGTCGCGGCACCAGCACCGGTACCCGTACCGGTGTCGGCGTCCAGGTCTACGTACGGGCTGATCGCACGCGGCCCTCCGGCCGGGCGCAGCGCGGGCCGCTGGGCCGGGAGCGGGGCTGTGCCCTCCGGCCGCTGCTCCTCGCTGACCCTGGCCGCCGCACGGGCACCCGCGCGGTACGCCGCGATCGCCCCGGCGCGGGCGGCACGGACGTCGGCGGCAGGATTCGCACCCGGCCGACCGCCCCCCGAGGGCAGCGCGGCGCGCGTGCCCGGCGGGACACCGGCGTACGGCACCGCCTCCACGCCACCGGTGGTCGAGAGCTCGTCGTGCCCGGGCGCACCGGCGCTCCTGGGCTCGGCAGCCGTGCCCCAACTGCCGTCGTCCTCATCCGCATCCACCGCCGGCTCCGCCGGCACCGGCACGGGGGCGTAACCGCAGAGCGCTTCCTCCGCGGCCCCGGCGGCGAGGCCCGTCAGGACGATGCGGCCGTCGTCGCAGACGAGCACCGTACGAACGGTGATGTTCCGGTGGGTCCAGCCGTGCGCGTGCAGCACCCTGAGCGCGGTCAGTACATCGGCGGCGATCTCCGCCGCCCGGTATGGGTTCAGCGGCCTCTCGGCGAGCAGCGCCGCCAGCGGCCTCGCCGCCACCAGTTCGCTCACTATCCACAGCGAACCGCCCTCGGCGAAGACGTCGAAGACCTGGTCCAGCCTGGGGTGATCGGGGATCTGCGCCGCGGCCTGCGCCGCCTCTATGGCGCGGCGCACGGCGGGATCGGTGGGCCGCCGCGTCGTACGTCCGGCCGCCCGGCGCACGCCCCGCGCCGCACCCCCGCCGCCGCCCTCGCCGTCCAGGAACTCCGCGTCCACGACCTCGGGTAACGGCACCTGACGGACGAGGACTTCCTGCCCGCTGTACGTGTCGAAGGCCCGGGTTTCGACCAGTTCGTACTCATCGGAAGGCGGCAGGGGAAGGCGGTAGCGGTCGGCAAGCACCCGTCCCGCATAGTCGTCCACGACGCCTCCCCAGAGCGCGCTGTTCCCCCGGTCCAGGACCGCACCAAACCGTCAATTCCGGTCGCGTACAGTCCACGAGCTCTCACGATACGGGGCAAGACCCGACCGCGCCGCCGGGTCTTGGCAACCCGGCCCCTCCGTACGTCAGTCCTTGGGCTTGAACGTGTCGAACGCGGTCTCCCGCAGCGTCCGGCACTCCTTGCCGTCCCACTCGCTCGCCTTGCAGCTCACCATGATGGAGTAGCCGTGACGGGCGTCCACCTTGAAGCCGCGGTTGAGCACATGAACCCGCTGCCCCTGCTGGTCGCGCTCGAACTCCCAGTCGGCGGTGGTGGGATAGCCGTTGTAGTCGACGGGCCTTATCCCGAGGTGCTTGTAGTTGGTACTGGTCGCGGCGACACCGAGCCTCGCCGCCGCCCAGGCGGCGCGGGCGTCGTCCGTCGGGCTGGCATTGAAGTCGACCTGGACGCGCGGGAATCCGCCGTCCTTGTTGTATATGCCGCCGGAGTTCAGGCCCGCTATGCGGTTCCGCTCGAAGCCCTCGGGCATCGCCATAGTGAAGTGGAACCGGTCGTCGCTGACCTTCTTGTACCCGTCGGGCAGCCCGTCCGACTTCGGCGGGTCGTCCGTCTTGGACCCGCCGGTGTCCTGACCGCCGCCCTCGCCCTTGCCCGGGTCCTGGCCTTGGCCCTCTTCCTTGCCCTGGTCCTTGTCCTTGCCCTTGCCCGTTTCCTTGTCTTCGTCCCCGCCCTTGGCGCCCTCGCCGGCCGTGACGCCGCTCGAAGCGGACGTCCCTTCCTTGGACTTGCCCTGATCGCCCTCGTTCTGGCCGCCGTTCAGCGCGACAGCGAGCACGGTGCCGATCACCGCGAGCGCGGCGACCAGCGCGACGATCACCAGCGTGCGACGCGGCACGACATCGGTGAGCGGAGCCCGCACGGGCGGCTTGGGCCCGGCCGCGGCCTGCGACTGCTGCTGCGCCTGGGACCGCGCCTGGGACGCCTGCTTCTGCTTGGCCGCCTGGGCCGCCGCCGCGTTGCGTACGGACTTCAGCGCACCGCGAACCCGGTCGCTGCCGCCTTCGCCCGCGCCGGCGTCGCTCCTGGTGCGCGACGCAGGAGCCGCGTCCTCCGGTACGGGCGGCAGCGCTACCACCCGCGTCGCCTCGGGCGACGGCTCCGGCTCGGTCGTCTTGTCGGGCGCCTCGATCACGTCGATCAGGAGTGCCCGCGCCCCCGCCTCGTCGAGCCGCTGCTCGGGGTCCTTGGCCAGCAGGCCGTAGATGACCTCTTCCAGCGGCCCCGCGTTCCTCGGCGGGTCGAGCGGCTCCGTCATGACCGCCGTCAAGGTCGCGATCGCCGAGCCCTTGTCGTACGGCGGAGTGCCCTCCACCGATGCGTACAGCAGACCGCCCAGCGACCACAGGTCCGCTGCAGGCCCCGGCTTGTGACCACGGGCCCGCTCCGGCGAGATGTACGAGGGAGCGCCCACCAGCATGCCGGTCGACGTGATCGACGGGTCGCCCTCGACCTGTGCGATACCGAAGTCGGTCAGCACGACCCGGCCGTCCTCGGAGATGAGGACGTTGGACGGCTTCACGTCGCGGTGCAGGATGCCCTCGCGGTGCGCCGAGCGCAGTACGTCGAGGATGGCGAGGCCCACTTCGGCGGCACGACGCGGCGTCAGCAGCCCGTCCTCGCGTACCGCTTCGGCCAGCGACTTGCCCTCGATCAGCTCCATGACGATCCACGGCCGGTCGTCCTCGTCGACCACGTCGTAGACGGTCACCGCGCCGTTGTTACGGATCCGGGCGATCGCCTTCGCCTCGCGCAGCGTGCGGGTGATGAGCCGGCGCTTCTCTTCCTCGTCGATGCTCGTGGGGAAGCGCAGTTCCTTCACCGCGACGGTGCGGCCCAGCGTCTCGTCGACGGCACGCCAGACCGTGCCCATGCCACCCCGGCCGAGCACATCTCCGAGCCGGTACCGTCCGGCGAGAAGACGTCCCTTGGTGTCCTTGGACTGCTCCGCGTCCGACATGCGTCCCCTCTGCGATCCCTGATCTACGCCCGCGACCCGTGATGGCTGCGTTCCAGGGGGAAGCAGTAACCCGCCCTGGCAGAGCCATCATTGTCCCTCACCGCGCGACCGATCGTGGTCCCGGGTCACCGGGAGCCGTTCACAGAACCGACGAAAGGGACCTTGCGCAGGTCACAGCCGTGCGAGGACGGTTCCACCGAACCTCCCCACACCACACGCGACTTCCCCCCTTTACAAGATCGGCCCTCTGCCGCCACTCTCCGCGACGGCGCTCACTGGAGCGGTGCGATGTCCGGCGCCCCCAGCCGCGCCGCGTCCGCCGTCAGGTCGTCCGGCTGCCGCTGCGATTCCCGCTCCGCCTCCACCCTCTTCTCGTAGTGCTCGACTTCCTTCTCGATCTGCCCCTTGTCCCACCCCAGCACCGGCGCCATCAGCTCCGCGCACTCCCGCGCGCTGCGCGTCCCCCGGTCGAAGGTCTCGATCGAGATGCGCGTACGCCGCGTCAGTACGTCGTCGAGGTGCCGCGCCCCTTCGTGCGACGCGGCGTACACAATCTCCGCCCGCAGGTAGTCGTCGGCGGCCGCCAGCGGCTCGCCCAGCGACGGCTCGCCGACGACCAGCTCCAGCACCTCCTCGGCCAGCGCGCCGTACCGGTTCAACAGGTGCTCGACGCGCACCACATGAAGCCCCGTCCGCGCCGCGATCCGCGCCCGCGCGTTCCACAGCGCCTTGTACCCCTCGGCCCCGGCGAGCGGCACATCCTCCGTCACGCACTCCGCGACCCGCTGGTCGAGGCCGTGCACCGCCTCGTCCACCGCGTCCTTCGCCATCACGCGGTACGTCGTGTACTTGCCGCCCGCGACCACGACGAGCCCCGGCACCGGATGCGCCACCGTGTGCTCGCGCGAGAGCTTGCTGGTGGCGTCCGACTCCCCGGCCAGCAGCGGCCGCAGTCCGGCGTACACCCCCTGGACGTCGTCCCGTGTCAGCGGCACCGCGAGCACCGAATTCACGTGCTCCAGCAGGTAGTCGATGTCGGCGCTGGACGCCGCCGGGTGCGCCTTGTCCAGATCCCAGTCCGTGTCCGTCGTCCCCACGATCCAGTGCCGCCCCCACGGGATGACGAACAGCACCGACTTCTCGGTCCGCAGGATCAGCCCGGTCGACGAATGAATCCGGTCCTTGGGCACCACCAGATGGATGCCCTTGGACGCCCGCACATGGAACTGCCCGCGCTCGCCGATCAGCGCCTGCGTGTCGTCCGTCCACACCCCGGTCGCATTGACGACCTGCTTGGCCCGGATCTCGTACTCCCCGCCGCCCTCCACGTCCTGGACCCGCGCCCCGACAACCCGCTCGCCCTCCCGCAGGAAGCCGATGACCCTGGCCCGGTTGGCGACGTGCGCGCCGTACTGCGAGGCCGTGCGCACCAGCGTCGCCACATAGCGCGCGTCGTCCATCTGTGCGTCGTAGTACTGCAACGCGCCCACCAGCGCGTCCTTCTTCAGCGCGGGGGCGACCCGCAGCGCGCGCTTGCGCGACAGGTGACGGTGCATCGGCAGCCCGCGCCCGTGCCCCGAGGACACCGACATCGCGTCGTACAACGCCACGCCCGACCCGGCGTACCACCGCTCCCAGCCCTTGTGCTGGAGCGGGTAGAGGAACGGCACCGGTTTCACCAGATGCGGCGCCAGCCGTTCGAGGAGCAGCCCGCGTTCCTTCAGCGCTTCCCGTACGAGCGCGAAGTCGAGCATCTCCAGATAGCGCAGCCCGCCGTGAATCAGCTTGCTCGACCGGCTCGATGTGCCCGACGCCCAGTCCCTCGCCTCGACGAGACCGGTCGAGAGCCCGCGGGTGGCGGCGTCGAGTGCCGTCCCCGCACCGACCACTCCGGCGCCCACGACAAGCACGTCCAGTTCACGCTCGGCCATCCCCGCGAGCGCCTCGGCGCGCTCCGCAGGTCCCAGTGTCGCTGTCCTCACTGCTGCCTCCCGTTGTGGTCGGGGTGGTCGGGATCAGATCCCCACCCCCTCGATTCTGTCTGTGCTCCCCGGGTTCAGCCACCGCCTGTGGACAACACTCCCGCACCACAGCCGCAAGCAATGCCGCATAACGGTCATATTTACGCCTAGTCTGACATTGCGCTCGCCCGAACTGTCCACAGGGCTTGCGCCTTGCCTCCCCTCCGGCTATTGGGAAGGACGCGGCTCACCGCCATGCCCGCAGATCTCGCCGTCATCGGACTCGGCCACCTCGGCCTCCCCCTCGCCCAGGCCGCCGTCGCCGCCGGCATCGACACCATCGGCTACGACACCGGCCCACGCCTCCTCGCGGAACTCGCCGCGGGCCGCACCCCGGCCGACGGCTCCCTCACCGCCGCCGGCCTGCGCAGGATGCTCGCGGGAGGCTTCCGTACCGTCACCGAACCGGCCGCGCTGGGCCGGGTCCGTACCGCGGTCATCTGCGCCCCCACCCCGCTCGGCGCGGACCGTACGCTCGACCTCACCGCCGTCGGCGACGCCGCCAGAGCCCTCGCCGCGCAACTGCGCCCGCACACCACCGTGCTGCTCGAATCCGCCGCCTACCCGGGCACCACGGAAGAATTCCTCCGCCCCATCCTCGAAGAGGGCTCCGGGCTGCGCGCGGGGCGGGACTTCCATCTCGCGTACTCCCCCAGCCGTGTGGACCCCGGCAACCGGGTGCACAGTTACGCCAACACCCCCCAGGTCATCGGCGGCCTCACCCCCGCCTGCACCGAATCGGCCGCCGCCTTCTACGGGCGCCTCACCGACAAGGTGGTCCGCGCACGCGGCCCCCGCGAGGCCGAGACCGTCGGCGTACTCGAAACGAACTACCGGCACGTCAACATCGCACTCGTCAACGAAATGGCCGTGCTCTGCCACGACCTCGGCGTCGACCTCTGGGACGTCATCCGCTGCGCCGAGACCAAGCCCTTCGGCTTCCAGGCCTTCCGCCCGGGCCCCGGCGTCGGCGGCCACGGCGTCCCCGTCGACCCGAACTACATCCCGCACAGCAGCCGTACGCCCGGCCACCCCCTGCGCATGGTCGGCCTCGCACAGGAAATCAACGACCGCATGCCGCAGTACGTCATCCAGCGCTGCGCCACCCTCCTCAACGAGCACGGCAAGTCCGCCCGCGGCGCCCGCATCCTCCTCCTCGGCGTCACCTACAAGCAGGACCTCGCCGACCAGCAGGGCTCCCCCGCCCAGGAAATCGCCACCCGCCTGATGGACCTGGGCGCCCAGGTCGGCTACCACGACCCCCACGTCCCCGACTGGCGCGTCCGGGACGTCCCCGTGCCCCGCGCCGACTCCCTCTACGAGGCGGCCGCCAACGCCGACCTGACGATCCTTCTCCAGCACCACCGCACCTACGATCTCCAGGGCCTCGCGGTGAAGGCTCAGCTGCTCCTCGACACGCGTGGAGCGTCCCCCACAGGAGCAAGCCACCGCCTATAAGGCAGCCATCAGGCACCGATAAGGCACTGCGACTCGCAATTCCGGGGCCCACAGTCGTACGGGACTGCTAGCCTGCGGCGTCATTTCCCGCACACCTGTGCGCACGCATCATCCCTGGGGGGATTTTTCACATGAGCCAGCCCGTGCCGCCGCCGCAGTCCGGCAACCCGTTCGCCGACGGCGCCTACCCGCAGGCCCCGGCCCCCGCCCCGGCCCGCGACAACGTCGTCCTCGGCATCGTGGCGGCCTTCGCCGCAGCAGTCGTCACCGCCGGGATCTACGGCGCCATCATCGGCGCCACCGAGTACCAGATCGGCTTCGCGGCCGTCGGCGTCGGCTACCTGATCGGCTTCGCGGCCGGCAAGGTCGGCGGCAGCAACCCGGCACTGCCGGTGATCGGCGCGATCCTGTCGCTCGGCGCGGTCTACCTGGGCCAGCTGCTCGGCTTCGCGATCGCCCTGTCCGACGTACTCCCCGTCACTGTGACGGAGATGTTCTTCCAGGAGTTCAGCGTGCTGACGACGGGCTGGAAGGAGGAGGCGGGACCGATGACCTTCCTCTTCCTCGCCATCGGCGCCTTCGCCGCCTTCTCGGCCGCCAAGAAGTCCGCCGCGTAACGACGCTTGTACGGAAGGGGCCCGGACCGCACAGCGGTCCGGGCCCCTTCCGTACAGACAGCCAAAAACGTCAGCGCTTGTGCTCCGCCGGGGAGACCGTCACCTCGACGCGCTGGAACTCCTTGAGCTCGCTGTAGCCCGTCGTCGCCATCGAACGGCGCAGCGCACCGAAGAGGTTCATCGAGCCGTCCGGCGTGTGCGACGGGCCGAGGAGGATCTCCTCGGTCGTGCCGACCGCACCCAGGTCCATCCGCTTTCCGCGCGGCACGTCCTCGTGGACGGCCTCCATGCCCCAGTGGTGACCGCGGCCGGGCGCGTCCGTCGCGCGCGCCAGCGGCGAGCCCATCATCACGGCGTCCGCGCCGCAGGCGATGGCCTTCGGCAGGTCGCCGGACCAGCCCACACCGCCGTCCGCGATGACGTGCACGTACCGGCCGCCGGACTCGTCCATGTAGTCGCGGCGGGCGGCGGCGACATCGGCGACCGCGGTCGCCATGGGCACCTGGATGCCCAGCACGTTGCGCGTGGTGTGCGCGGCGCCGCCGCCGAAGCCGACGAGGACGCCGGCCGCGCCCGTACGCATCAGGTGCAGCGCGGCGGTGTACGTCGCACAGCCGCCCACGATGACCGGCACGTCGAGCTCGTAGATGAACTGCTTGAGGTTGAGCGGCTCGGCTGCGCCCGACACGTGCTCGGCGGAGACCGTGGTCCCGCGGATCACGAAGATGTCGACACCGGCGTCCACGACGGCCTTGGAGAACTCGGCCGTACGCTGCGGAGACAGCGCGGCGGCGGTGACGACACCCGAGTCGCGCACCTCCTTGATGCGCTGCCCGATCAGGTCCGCCTGGATGGGGGCGGCGTAGATCTCCTGGAGGCGGCGGGTGGCGGTGTCCTCGTCCAGCTCGGCGATCTCCTGGAGCAGCGGCTCCGGGTCCTCGTACCGGGTCCACAGACCTTCGAGGTTCAGTACGCCCAGGCCACCCAGCTCACCGATGCGGATCGCGGTCTGCGGCGAGACGACGGAGTCCATCGGAGCCGCCAGGAAGGGCAGCTCGAAACGATAGGCGTCGATCTGCCAGGCGATCGAGACCTCCTTCGGGTCCCGGGTGCGCCGGCTCGGCACGATGGCGATGTCGTCGAACGCGTACGCCCTGCGGCCGCGCTTGCCGCGCCCGATCTCGATCTCAGTCACGTGTGTGGCCTTTCCCTCTTGGTATGCCGTTCCAGTATCCCCGACACACACGTGAGGGGCGGCCCCGGGAAACTCCGGGGCCGCCCCTCAGCACGCGTGCGTATTACTTCCTGCTGTAGTTCGGCGCCTCTACCGTCATCTGGATGTCGTGCGGGTGGCTCTCCTTGAGACCCGCCGACGTGATCCGGACGAACCGGCCGTTCTGCTGAAGCTCCGGAATCGTACGGCCGCCGACATAGAACATCGACTGACGCAGACCGCCCGCGAGCTGGTGCACAACGGCGGACAGCGGGCCACGGTAGGGCACCTGGCCCTCGATGCCCTCGGGCACGAGCTTGTCGTCGGCGCCGACGCCCTCCTGGAAGTACCGGTCCTTGGAGTACGACTTGGCCTGGCCGCGGGACTGCATCGCGCCGAGCGAGCCCATGCCGCGGTACGACTTGAACTGCTTGCCGTTGATGAAGAGCAGCTCGCCCGGCGACTCCTCGCAGCCCGCGAGCAGCGAGCCGAGCATCACCGTGTCGGCGCCCGCGACGATCGCCTTCGCGATGTCGCCGGAGTACTGGAGGCCGCCGTCGCCGATGACCGGCACACCGGCCGTCTTCGCGGCGAGGGAGGCCTCGTAGATCGCGGTGACCTGCGGCACGCCGATACCGGCGACGACACGGGTCGTGCAGATCGAGCCGGGGCCCACGCCGACCTTGATGCCGTCGCAGCCGGCGTCGATGAGCGCCTGGGCGCCGTCGCGGGTGGCGACGTTGCCGCCGATGACGTCGACCGTGGAGTTCGACTTGATCTTGGCGACCATGTCGCCGACCAGCCGGGAGTGACCGTGCGCGGTGTCGACGACGATGAAGTCGACGCCCGCCTCGATGAGTGCCTGGGCGCGGTCGTACGCGTCACCGGCGACACCCACGGCCGCGCCGACGAGCAGACGGCCCTCGGCGTCCTTGGCGGCGTTCGGGTACTTCTCGGCCTTGACGAAGTCCTTGACCGTGATGAGGCCCTTGAGGATGCCCGCGTCGTCGACCAGCGGAAGCTTCTCGATCTTGTGGCGGCGCAGCAGCTGCACCGCGTCCACGCGGGAGATGCCGACCTTGCCGGTGACCAGCGGCATCGGGGTCATGATTTCGCGGACCTGGCGCGAGCGGTCCGTCTCGAAGGCCATGTCGCGGTTGGTGACGATGCCGAGGAGCTTGCCCGCCGGGTCGGTCACCGGTACGCCGCTGATACGGAACTTCGCGCACAGCTCGTCGGCTTCGCCGAGCGTGGTGTCGGGGCGCACGGTGATCGGGTCGGTCACCATGCCGGACTCGGACCGCTTGACGAGGTCGACCTGGTTCGCCTGGTCGGCGATCGACAGGTTGCGGTGCAGGACACCGACACCGCCCTGACGGGCCATGGCGATGGCCATGCGGGCCTCGGTGACCTTGTCCATCGCGGCGGAGAGCAGCGGGACGTTCACCCGTACGTTCTTCGAGATGTACGAGGAGGTGTCGATCTGGTCGGGTGCCATGTCCGACGCGCCAGGCAGCAGCAGCACGTCGTCGTAAGTCAGCCCGAGCATCGCGAATTTTTCGGGCACTCCATCGACGTTGGCAGTCATGACACCTTCCCAAATGGTCTTGCTCGGCGCGGATGTCCATGCTAACGGGATCGCGAGGTGTCTCATTCCACGATCAAGATCACCCAGAGAGTTTGTACGTTCGCACGGCCTGCGCGGGGGGCCCGGTTCGGCCCGTCACTGCCCGGCGAGCGCCCGCAGCCGACTGAGCGCGCGATGCTGCGCAACCCGCACGGCACCTGGGGACATGCCCAGCATCTGCCCGGTCTCCTCGGCGGTCAGCCCGACCGCGACCCTGAGCACGAGCAGCTCGCGCTGCGCCTGGGGAAGATTTGCCAGAAGTTTCTTGGCCCACTCCGCGTCACTGCTGAGCAGCGCGCGCTCCTCGGGCCCGAGGGAGTCGTCGGGACGCTCCGGCATCTCGTCGGAAGGCACGGCGGTCGATCCGGGGTGCCGCATGGCGGCCCGCTGCAGATCGGCGACCTTGTGCGCGGCGATGGCGAAGACGAAGGCCTCGAAGGGCCTGCCGGTGTCCTTGTAGCGCGGCAGCGCCATGAGGACCGCGACGCAGACTTCCTGCGCGAGGTCCTCCACGAAGTGGCGGGCATCACCGGGAAGCCGGCTCAGCCGCGTACGGCAGTACCGCAGGGCCAGCGGGTGAACCCGGGCCAGGAGGTCGTGCGTGGCCTGCTCGTCGCCATCGACCGCACGGCGGACGAGTGCACCGATCACCGTCGTCTCGTCGTCGCGCATCGGTCCATGGTGCCTTGGCGCCGAACCTTCCGTGGCACCACGCCCGTAGTTGTGCACCGAAGCGTTATGAGCAGGTACGCCGGAACTCATCTCCTGAGCCCTCCCCTCCCGCTCGACCGAATCGTCCCCGAGGAACTCCACCCCTCAAGGATGCGGCATCGGCGACGGAACGGGGCACGGACGTCCGTCACCCCGCCCGCCGGACGGCGGACGGGGCACGTCGTACCCGTGCAGCAGCGCACCGGCCCCGGTCCTAACGGACCAGGCCCCAGCGGAATCCGAGCGCGACCGCGTGCGCCCGGTCCGAGGCGCCGAGCTTCTTGAAGAGCCGCCGGGCATGCGTCTTGACCGTGTCCTCGGAGAGGAAGAGCTCACGGCCGATCTCCGCGTTGGAGCGGCCGTGGCTCATGCCTTCGAGCACCTGAATCTCACGTGCGGTGAGTGTGGGCGCCGCACCCATCTCGGCCGAGCGCAGTCTGCGCGGGGCGAGCCGCCAGGTCGGGTCGGCGAGCGCCTGCGTGACGGTGGCTCGCAGTTCGGCGCGCGAGGCGTCCTTGTGCAGATAGCCACGGGCACCGGCGGCGACCGCGAGCGCGACGCCGTCGAGGTCCTCGGCCACCGTGAGCATGATGATCCGGGCGCCCGGATCGGCGGAGAGCAGCCGGCGCACGGTCTCGACACCGCCAAGACCGGGCATGCGTACGTCCATCAGAATCAGGTCCGAGCGGTCGGCGCCCCACCGGCGGAGGACTTCCTCACCGTTGGCCGCTGTCGTCACGCGCTCGACGCCGGGCACGGTCGCGACCGCGCGGCGGAGCGCCTCTCGGGCAAGGGGGGAGTCGTCGCAGACGAGGACGGATGTCATGGCCGCCCTCCGCAGCTGATGCGCGTCACCTTGAGCCTCCAGGCTGGTACATATTTCGTCACCTGTGCGATTGACGCTCTCGGACATCTGCCCGATCGCTTGTTCTTTCAACCGCCTCGCACTCTCAACGACGGTCACTCGAAAGAGTTACGGGGTGGACGGCCATCTTCGGCACTCTACGTGAGGGCCCGGTTGCAGAGAAGCGCATCGCGGGGTGCGATGTCTCCAAAGTAAAGACATGCCCCGTTTAGCGGCTTTTCTTCCGTTTTGCTGGCGCCTGTGGCTAGATTCGCAATGGGTCATATTTACATCTGCTTACACAAGTGGGTGCCGCCTCAGCCCAGATGCGCTCTCGATGCAATCGATGCAAGGGGACAAGCAATGGCAGATTTCTCCCGCCTTCCCGGACCCAACGCCGATCTGTGGGACTGGCAGCTGCTTGCAGCCTGCCGCGGGGTGGACAGCTCGCTCTTCTTTCACCCGGAGGGGGAGCGGGGTGCCGCCAGGAGTGCGCGCGAGAACTCGGCAAAGGAGGTCTGCATGAGGTGCCCGGTACGTGCGGAATGCGCGGCGCACGCACTCGCGGTCCGTGAGCCCTACGGCGTGTGGGGCGGGCTGACCGAGGATGAGCGCGAGGAGCTCATGGGCCGCGCGCGCAACCGTCTGATCACCGCCTCCACGGGGGCTCCGGCGGCGCCGGCCACGAGGCCGACCGCCACACCAGGCCGCTGAAACGTTTTTTCACTTCTTTCCCTCGTCACCAACTTCACCAGGACCGCTCCACCTCACAGCCCCGACTCCCAGCCCCGGCCGCCGGCTCACCGGGCGGCTGCGAGCGCCAGCTGGTCCAGCGTGGCCGCTACGGCCGGGACCTGAGCCAGGTCGGGCAGGGTGAGCGCCACGATCTCACGCTGCACGGCGGGTACCAGCGCCACGGTGCGCGCACGCTTCGGACGTACCGACTCCATGGCCAGCTCCGGCAGGACCGCGACTCCGAGTCCGGCGCCGACCAGGCCGATCACCGCCGGGTAGTCGTCGGTCGCGAAATCGATGCGGGGCGCGAAGCCCGCGCTCTCGCACACCTCCACCAGCTGCCTCCGGCAGCGCGGGCAGCCTGCGATCCACGGCTCGTCCGCCAGCTCCCCGATGCCGACTTGGCCGGCCTCCGCGAGCCGGTGCCCCTCGGGGACGAGGCCGACGAGACGGTCGGTGAGCAGCGGGCGTACGACCAGGTCCTGCCAGTCCTCGGTGGCGCCGCCGGGCCCGTAACGGAAGGCCAGAGCCACGTCGCAGTCGCCCTCGCGCAGCATCTCCACCGAGCGCGGGGGCTCCGCGTCGATGAGGGAGACCCTGGTGCCGGGGTGGGCGGCGCGCAGGGCGGCCAGCGCGGTGGGGACCAGGGTGGAGCTGCCGCTGGGGAAGGACACCAGGCGCACCCGGCCTGCGCGCAGTCCGGCGATGGCGGCGACCTCCTCCTCGGCGGCGGTCAGTCCGGCGAGGATTCCGGCGGCGTGACGGACCAGGGCTTCACCCGCTTGGGTGAGTCGCATCTCGCGGCCCGTGCGGATGAGGAGCGGGGTGCCTGTCGAGTGTTCGAGGGCCTTCATCTGCTGGCTGACGGCGGGCTGTGTGCAGCCCAGTTCGCGCGCGGCAGCCGAGAAGGAACCGGTGGCGGACACGGCGCGCAGGACACGGAGATGACGGGCTTCGATCACCCCTGAAGCATAAGTGACTCTTGGGGTGATCGCAGGAGAGCGATGTGCAGCTTTGAGGGCCGCCCCGTTAGCGTGCGTGCCATGGACTTGATGAAGCTACTGACCGTGAACGTGGGGCGGCCGGAGGCCGTGGACTACACCGATGCGCCGAGCGGGACGACGGGCGTGCACAAACATCCGGCCGATGGGCCCGTACGGGTGGTGGCGCCGGGTCCCAAGGGTGTCGGCGCGAGCGGAGTGGTGGGCGACGCGGTGTGCGACACGCGTCATCACGGCGGCAACGACCAGGCTGTGTACGCCTTTGCTCGCGAGGACCTCGACGGGTGGGAGCGGGAGCTGGGGCGTCCGCTGGCCAATGGCGCGTTCGGGGAGAACCTCACCACGCTCGGGCTCGATGTGAACGGCGCGCTCATCGGCGAGCGGTGGCGTATCGGGGCGGAGTTGGTGCTGGAGGTGACCTGCGGCCGCATTCCGTGCCGTACGTTCGCAGGCGCTCTCGGCGAGAAGGGGTGGGTCAGGCGTTTCACCCAGCATGCCGCCCCGGGGGCGTATCTGCGGGTGATCGAGCCCGGGGAGATCCGCGCGGGCGACGCCGTCGAGATCGTGCACCGGCCCGACCACGACGTCACGGTCAGCCTGCAGTTCCGGGCGGCGACGACGGAACGGGAGCTGCTGCCGCGCATCCTCGCGGCCGGCGAGGCGCTGCACCCCGAGGCGCTGGCGAACGCGCGCAAGTACGTGTCGTAACACGTGCCGTAGTGCGTGTCGTCATGTGTGTCGTGAGGGGGAGTCCCTGACGGACGGGCGGGACACGCGAAGCACTAACGTGCCGCTATGACGACTGCACTGATTACGGGAGCTACAGCAGGCATCGGCGCCGCCTTCGCGCGGCGCCTCGCCACGGACGGGCACAACCTGGTGCTGGTGGCCCGCGACACCGGGCGGCTCCAGGAGCAGGCGACAGAGCTGCACGACCTGCACGGCATCGAGGCTGAGGTGCTGACCGCCGATCTGGCGACGGACGACGGGATCGCGGCGGTCGAGGCGCGACTCCTGGACCGCAAGCATCCGGTCGATCTGCTGGTCAACAACGCCGGGTTCGGCAACAAGGGGCGCTTCCTCGAAGTGCCCATGGCCGACGAACTGACCATGCTGAAGGTCCACTGCGAGGCAGTCATGCGGCTGACGGCGGCGGCCGCGACGGGCATGAAGGAGCGGCGCCGGGGCGGGGTCGTCAACGTCGCGTCGATCGCGGCCTTCGTACCGCGCGGGACGTACGGCGCCTCCAAGGCGTGGGTCGTGCAGTTCACGCAGGGCGTGGCGCGGGACCTCGCGGGGTCCGGCGTACGGCTGATGGCGCTGTGCCCCGGCTTCGTACGGACGGAATTCCACGAGCGGGCCGGGATGGGGACGGACAACATCCCGGGCTGGATGTGGCTCGACGCGGACAAGCTGGTGGCCGCAGCGATGGGCGATCTGGCACGCGGGAAGTCGCTTTCGGTGCCGGATCCCCGGTACAAGGTGGTGATGGGGGCGGTGAAGCTGGTGCCGCGCGGCCTGCTGGGAGGGATCACCTCCAAGACCGGGCGGAAGTACGGGCCTCAATAAGCGTTCCGCGCATACTGCTCCTTTCGCGCTTACTGCTCCTTCCGCTCGTTCAGCTCGTCCGGGCTTAGGGACAGCCGGGCAGTTGGTCCGTTCCTCCAGGTCACCTGGAGGGTCCTGCGGCCCGTGATCCGGACGTCCGCGAGGGTGGCGACGGGCGCCGGGGCGGTCTCGGCCGTGAGGGACGCCAGGGCGACGAAGAGCGACTCGCCCTCTGTCGTGCGGCCTTCGAGGGCTGCGGTACGGGTGCGCGGGGCCGCCAGGGTCGGGCCGGTGGCCGACTCGTGGGCGCTGTCGTAGCCGTGGACCGGGTGGAGTTGGGCGGTCACCAGGTGGTCGGTGGCCCAGCCGGTCTGGCGTACGCGCGTGCCCTCCGGTGCTCCGACGACGAGATGGGCGCGGACTTCGGCGCGGCCGTGGACGGCGGTGGCGGAGACGACGCGGATGCCGGGGGCCGGGGTGTGTTCGGACGCGGCCCAGCCGGGGCCGTGGCCGAGCGGCTGGGCCGGGCCGCGTGTCGTCGGTACGCCGCCGATGAGCAGGGCGAAGTGGTTGTCGGCCGGGTCGCCGTCGGTGGTGGGGCCGGTGCGCGTGGAGTAGGCGAAGCGGGCGTAGCCGGGGTCGTCGTCCGCGGTGACGTGGTTACTGCCGTGGTTGTGGAGGCGTACGAGGCCGTCCGCCACGGTGGACTGGATCAGCATGTTGGGCGGGGCGAGTGTGGTGACCGCGTCCTGCGTTTCGGCGGGCAGCGGCTCTTCCGGGTCGGTCCAGGCCGGGTGGTCGGCCGGGAGAAGGAGGCCGATGAAGCCCTTGGACGCCCAGTACGGGGAGGCCGGCCCCGAGTACGTCTGGAGGACCGGTTCGTACGGGCCGTACCAGCCCAGCGAAAGCAGCCCGTTGTCGCCGACCGCGCCCCGGTCGAGGAAGTGGCGCAGGGTGCCGGAGGCGAGGCGGCGGGTCGCGCCGGGGCTCAGCGGGGTGTGGCCGGTCAGCGCGCCGAGCCAGGGGGCGGAGGCGGCGGCGAAGCGGTAGGTGAGGGAGCGCCCGTACGGCATGGGGGCGCCGTTGGCGTCGAAGAGACGGGTGTGCGCTTCGAGTTGGGCGTACAGCCTCGGGCCGTAGAGGTCGAGGAGCTTCTGGTCGCCGGCTAGGTGGGCGTGCACGACGGGATAGAAGTGCAGGGCCCAGGCGTTGTAGTGGTCGAAGGCTCGGTTCGGTCCGTCGCTGTACCAGCCGTCGCCGAGGTACCACTCCTCGATGCGGGCGAGGGAGCGGTCGACGGTGGCCCGGGCGCGGTCGGTCTCGATGCCGATGTCCTGGAGGAATCCGGCGACGGTGAGGCCGAACAGCCACCAGTTGTTGTCGACGGGGGACGGGTCGAGGGCGGGCAGCAGCCAGTCGACGGTGCGGTGGCGGGTGCGCTCGTCGAGGTTGTCCCAGAGCCAGGGGCGGGTGAGGCGCAGGGCGAGGGCAATGGAGGCGGATTCGACGACGGCCTGGCATACGCCGGCCATGAGCGGCCAGGCTTCGGGCGCCTCGGCCGTCAGTTCGCCGGTGGGGACCGGATTTTCGGTGCCCGCGGTGAGGCCTTCGGAGTAGCGGGCGAGATGGCCGTGGGGGTCGTGGCCGTCCGCGCCCGCGACGCGGAAGGCGGCGAGCAGGAACGTACGGGCGTAGCCTTCGAGGCCGTCGGAGCGAGGGCCCGACGAACTGGCGCGCTTGCCCGGCAGATTGATGAGGCCGCGGCGGGGGGACGCGTGGGGGCGTACAGCCAGCAGGAGCTGGTCGGCTGTCGCCTCCCAGTTGTTGCGGGTCCAGCGGGTGTACGAGCTGCTCCGCCGGTTTCCGAACGGCATGATGCTCCCTTGGTGCCTTGATGCCTGGAGGCCTGGAGGCAGGCTGCTGCGTTGACGGAATCTAGAACCCTGACTGATCGAACGTCAACGCATTGCGGTTGAATGATCGAAACTTCTATCGTTCGATCACACTGGCCTGCGCCACACATTGCGATGCGCCACACACTGCGAGGGGGACTGCCGCCGTGCGCGAGAGTGCTGCTGAACGTCACGACCGACTGCTGGGGCTCGTACGGGAACGGGGCTCGGCCCGCGTCTCGGACCTCGCCGCCCAGCTGGGCGTCTCGCCCGTCACGGTGCGCCGGGACGTGGAGGATCTGGCCGGGCGAGGTCTGCTCGACCGGGTGCACGGGTCGGTGTCGTGGCCGCAGGAGCAGGGCTCTGCCGGCGCCGCTTCGTACGGGGCCGGCGGCGGGCCAGTGCTCGGCATGCTGGCGCCCTCGGCGACGTACTACTTCGCCGAGGTCATCCGGGGTGCGCACGAGGCCGCGGCGCGTGCCGGGGCCCGGCTGATCCTGCGGATCTCCGACTACCGCCCCGAGGAGGACCAGGCGCGCGCCGAGAGCCTGCTGGCGGCGGGCGCCGAGGGCCTGCTGGTCGCGCCGGGCTGGCGGCGGCCCGGGGACCCGGCGGCATACAGCGACTGGATCGCCTCGCTGCCCGTACCCGCCGTACTGCTGGAGCGGCAGCCGGTGCCGGGGTCCCGGCTGGACGGCATCGACCGGGTCTGTTCGGACCACCGGCGCGGCGCGCTGCTGGCCGTGCGGCACCTGGCGGAACTGGGGCACGGGGCGCCGCTGCTGATGGCCCGCGACGACTCGCCGACGGCGCTCGCGGTGCGGTCCGGGTACGAGGAGGCGCTGGGCGTGCTCGGGCTGCGCGCGCCGCGGGACGTGATCGATTCCGTACCGGCGGAGCTGTATCCGGACCGCTTCGAGGCGGCGGTGCAGGCTCTGCACGCGGCGGTCTCTTCGGGGTCGGCGACGGCGGCGCTGATCCACAACGACGTGGATGCGATCCAGGTGGTGCAGCGGCTGGCGGAGCTGGGTGTCCGGGTGCCTCGGGACCTGGCGCTGATCGCGTACGACGACGAGGTGGCGGCGCTCGCGGACACTCCGCTGACGGCGGTGGCACCGCCCAAGCGGGAGGTCGGGCGGCATGCGACGGAGCTGCTCGTGGAGCGGCTCGGCCAGGCGCGGGGCGCGGGCGGCGAGGAGCCGCGGAGGCACGTGACCCTCCTTCCGCAACTGCGCGTCAGGGCTTCCTGCGGCGCCTCAACGGTCTGATCTTTTTTCGATCAATCAATCTTTCGCTCTTGACTTCGGTCAGGGCTGGCTCAAGGATCACGGCCAACGAAACTGTCGCCGCCCTTTCAGGAGCCGTGCCGTGAGCCGCAGTTGGAACAGAACGTCGCATGTCATAGTCGGCGCCGCCACCGCCCTCGCCGTTCTCACGGCCTGCGGCGGCGGTGACGACAACGCAAAAGGCAGCCAGGACAAGCCCGTGACCATCACGTTCTGGGGCTGGGCCAAGGGGTCGAAGGAGGTCGTCGACGCCTTCAACGCCTCGCACAAGGACATCCGGGTGAAGTTCGAGGAGATACCCTCCGGCAACGCCGGCGGCTACGCGAAGATCTCCAACGCGGTGAAGGCGGACAACGCCCCCGACCTGGTCTCCATCGAGTACCCGATGCTCCCCGAGTTCGTCAGCCAGGGCTCGGTCCAGGACATCAGCCCGTACGTCACCGACGACGTCAAGAAGAAGTTCCTGCCGCAGGCGGTCGAACTGACCACCCTCGGCGGCAAGAACTGGGCCGTCCCCTTCGACGCGTCGCCGCAGGTCTTCTACTACCGCAAGGACCTGTTCGAGAAGTACGACGTCGAAGTCCCCAAGACCTGGGACGACTTCCGCAAGGCGGCCGAGAAGGTCAAGAAGGCCGACAAGAAGGCCCGCATCGGCACCTTCTTCCCCGACGACCCGACCACGTTCCAGGCTATGGCCTGGCAGGCCGGCGCCCAGTGGTTCAAGGCCGAGGGCGACACCTGGAAGATCAACACCACCGACGCCGCGACGACGAAGGTCTCCACGTACTGGCAGGGACTCCTCGACGACGACCTGGTCCACAACAACGCTTCCTTCAGCCCGGAGTGGACCAACTCCCTCAAGAACGGCAGCACCGTCGGCTACCTCGGCGCCTCCTGGGGCGCGGGCGTCCTCACGGGCACCCTCCCCGAGCAGAGCGGCAGGTGGGCCGTCGCCCCGATGCCGAGCTGGGACGGCAAGCCGGCCAGCGGCATGCTGGGCGGCTCCACGTTCGCCGTGACCAAGGGCAGCAAGAAGACCGAGGCCGCTGTCGAGTTCGCGACGTGGATGACGACCACCGAGGATGGCATCAAGTCCCGGATTGCGTCCGGCACTTCGAGCGCTTTCCCGGCCGCCGCCGAGCTGCGTCCGGCCGCGAAGAAGGCCTTCGACGCGACGTACTTCGGCGGCCAGGACATCTACCGGCTCTTCGAGGACTCCGGCGCCTCCATCGGCCGCGACTGGACGTGGGGGCCGGGCACGGGCACCACGAACACCGTCATCAAGGACCAGTTCGGCAAGATCGCCAACGGCGGCGCCACGATCGCCGACGCGGTGAAGGCCGGGCACGAGGCGACCGTCTCCGAGCTGAAGAAGCGCGGCCTGAAGGTGGAGGGCTGAGCAGAACGTGAAGGCCCGCACCCGCACCAATGCCGCCGCCGGCGTACTGCTGACTCCCTTCTTCGTCCTCTTCACCCTGGTGATGGCGGTGCCGATCGGATACGCGGTCTGGCTGAGCCTGTTCACCGAGAAGCAGTCAGGACTGGGCTTCGGCGGAACGGAGACCGTCTTCAGCGGCCTCGACAACTACACGGCGGCGCTGGGTGACCCGGCCTTCCACGAGGGCTTCGCCGTACTCCTCGGATACTGCGTCTTCTACATCCCGCTGATGATCGGCGGAGCCCTCGCACTCGCCCTCCTTCTCGACTCGGCGCTCGCCCGCGCCCGGCGCTTCTTCCAGCTCGCGCTCTTCCTGCCGCACGCAGTCCCCGGCATCATCGCCGCGCTGATCTGGGTCTATCTCTATACGCCCCAACTCAGCCCGGTCGTCGACGCGATGGAGGCCGGTGGCATCGGCTTCGACTTCTTCTCACCCGAAGGCGCCCTCCCCTCCGTCATCAATATCGCGCTGTGGGAATGGCTCGGCTACAACGTGGTGATCTTCTACGCCGCCCTCCAGGCCGTCGACCGCTCCGTGCTCGAAGCGGCCACCGTCGACGGTGCGGGCTCCTGGCGCATCGCGTTCAGCATCAAGGTCCCGCTGATCCGCGCGTCGGTCGCGATGGTCGCCCTGTTCACGGTCATCGGCTCGTTGCAGCTGTTCACCGAGCCGCTGATCATCAACAAGGGCACCGGATCGTCCGTCACCTCCACCTGGACGCCGAACATGTACGCCTACACCGCGGCCTTCGACCGCAACGACTACGGACTCGCGGCCGCCGCATCCGTAATCCTCGCGCTCACCGCCGCGCTGCTCTCCTTCGCGGTCACCCGCTTCACCGGCCGGAAGGGCAAGAAGGCATGAGTTCTTCGACCTCCACCCACCGATGGCTGTCCAAGACCGCGGTCAACGGCGCGCTCGTCCTCGCCATGCTCTACATGCTTCTCCCCCTCGTGTGGCTGATCACCGCCGCCACCAAGGACACCGGTGGCCTGCTCGCCGGAAACGCCTTCTCCTTCGAGGACTTCAACCTCGGCGCGAACCTCTCCGCCCTGGCGGCGTACAGCGACGGCGTCTATCTCCGCTGGTACCTCAACAGCCTTCTCTACGCGGGCGGCGGCGCCGTCGTCAGCTCCCTGATCAGCGTCGCCGCGGGCTATGCCTTCGACAAGTACGACTTCGCCTGCAAGGAGAAGCTCTTCGGCGTCGTCCTGCTGGGCGTGCTGGTCCCGTCCACCGCGCTCGCCCTGCCCATATATCTGCTCGCCAGCGAGGTGGGCATCGTCAACACCTACTGGGCCGTGCTCGTCCCCGTGCTGGTCCACCCGTTCGGCGTCTACCTCGCCCGGGTCTTCAGCGCCGGTTACATCCCGGACGAGGCCCTGGAGGCCGCCCGTATCGACGGAGCCGGGGAGCTGCGCACCTTCTGGTCCATCGGTATGCGCATGATCATGCCGGGCTTCGTGACCGTCTTCCTCTTCCAGTTCACCGCGATCTGGAACAACTTCTTCCTCCCCCTGGTGATGCTCTCGGACCAGAAGCTCTTCCCCTTGAGTCTCGGCCTGTACGCGTGGAACAGCAACGCCCACGCCGAGCCGGACTTCTATCCCCTCGTCGTCACCGGCTCCCTCCTCGCCGTCATCCCCCTGATCGTCGCCTTCGTCTCCCTCCAGCGGCACTGGAAGGCCGGGCTCACCGCCGGAAGCGTCAAGTGACTCAAGAGGAGCCCGAGTTCCACCATGCACCACGCCACTGACAATCGACCGTCCGCGCCCCGACCGTCCGCGCTGCTCGCCATGGGCCCCGGCGTCGCGGAGCGCCTGTTCACCGACCACCACCGCAGCCGCCTCGCCGGGCTGGCGCGCACCGACCCCCACCTCGTCGCCCACGACCTCACCGCCCCCGCACCGCACATCGCGGCCGCCCTCGCCGACGCCGAGGTCCTGTTCACCTGCTGGGGCGCCACCCCGCTCACCGCCCAAGTCCTGGACGCCGCCCCGAAACTGCGCGCCGTCATCCACGCCGCGGGCTCCGTCAAGCACCACATCACCGACGCCTGCTGGGACCGCGGCATCGCCGTGACCTCGGCCGCAGCGGCCAACGCCCTGCCCGTCGCCGAGTACACGCTCGCCGCGATCCTCTTCGCCGGCAAGCGCGTCCTGCACTCCGCCGACCGCTACCGCGCCCTGCGCACCGCCCACGACTGGCGCGAGGAACTCCACGCCGCCGGCAACTACCGCCGCACCGTGGGCATCATCGGCGCCTCCCGCATCGGCCGCCGAGTGATCGAACTGCTGCGCCCCTTCGACCTCCGCGTCCTGCTGTACGACCCGTACGTCACCCCACAGGAAGCCGAAGCGCTCGGCGCCGAACCGGCCGCACTCGACGACCTCTGCGCCCAGAGCTCCGTCGTTTCGGTCCACGCCCCCCAGCTCCCGGCGACCCACCACATGATCAGCGCCGACCGGCTCGCCTCCATGCCGACCGGCGCAACCCTGATCAACACCGCCCGCGGCTCCCTCGTCGACGAGTCCGCCCTGCTCACCGAACTCGCCTCCGGCCGCCTGAACGCCGTGCTGGACGTGACGGACCCCGAGCTCCCGCCACCCGATTCACCGTTGTACGACCTCCCGAACGTCCTCCTGACCCCCCACATCGCAGGCTCGCTCGGCGGCGAGCTCCACCGCATGGCCGACCGGTCCCTGGACGAGCTGGAGCGTTACGCCGCAGGACTTCCCTTCGCCGACCCCGTCCACCCGGCGGCCCTGGATCACTCTGCGTAACCCACTCGCTCGGGTGCATTCCTCCCTAAACTGGAGATATCACCCTCCATCGCCGGGAGGCGCCATGAAGTTCGTACAGATAGTCGACTACAAGACCCAGCGGTTCGACGGCATGAACCAGCTCATGGACCGGTGGGTCGAACAGACCAAGGGCAAGCGGACCGCCACCCACAGCCTCATAGGCAAGGACCGCGCCGACGGTTCGCACTTCGTCGAGATCGTCGAGTTCCCGTCGTACGAAGAGGCAATGAAGAACTCCCAGCTTCCGGAGACCGACCAGATCTTCCAGGAGATGGTGGCGCTCTGTGACGGGATGCCGTCGTTCACCGACCTCGACGTGGTCCGCGACGAGCAGCTGAACGCCGCGACCGCCCGCCGCTTCTTCCACGAGGTGGCCGTCGGAGGCAACCTCGACGCCATCGACGAGATGTTCGTGGCCGACTACAAGGACCACGACATCATGAAGGAAGAGGACACCACGACCGGGAGCGACGTCATCCGCAGCGACGTGACCGGCTGGCGCGACGCCTTCGAGTTCACCTTCAACCTCGACAGGCAGATCGCCGAAGGCGACGACGTAGTGACGTTGTGGACCTGGGTCGGCACCCACAGGGGCACCTTCATGGGCATCGCCCCCACCGGCCAGCAGTGCAAGATGACCGGCACCACGGTCTTCCGCTTCCACGACGGAATGATCCAGGAAGGCTGGTGGCACTTCGACGCACTGGGCCTGATGCGGCAGCTCGGCGCGCTGGGCTGAAACGAAAAGCTGGGCTGAAACGAAAACAGGAAGCCCCTGTTCCCGCCGCCGAGCGGCAGGAACAGGGGCTTTCCACGACGCGTCAGGCGGACGCGTCAGACGTCATACGTCATAGACGTCAGTGGGAGTGGCCGTGGCCGCCGTGACCGGCGTCCGCCTCGTCCTCGGCCGGCTTCTCGACGACCAGGGTCTCGGTCGTGAGCAGCAGCGACGCGATGGACGCGGCGTTCTCCAGCGCGGAGCGGGTGACCTTGACCGGGTCGATGACGCCGGCCTTGACCAGGTCGCCGTACTCGCCCGTCGCGGCGTTGAAGCCGTGACCCTTGTCGAGCTCGCTCACCTTGGCGGTGATGACGTAGCCCTCGAGGCCGGCGTTCTCGGCGATCCAGCGCAGCGGCTCGACGACGGCGCGGCGTACGACCGCGACACCCGTGGCCTCGTCGCCGGTCTTGCCCAGGCCGTCCTCCAGGACCTTGGCGGCGTGCACCAGAGCGGAGCCACCACCGGAGACGATGCCCTCCTCGACCGCGGCGCGGGTCGCGGAGATGGCGTCCTCGAGACGGTGCTTCTTCTCCTTCAGCTCCACCTCGGTGGCGGCGCCGACCTTGATCACGCACACGCCGCCGGCCAGCTTCGCGAGGCGCTCCTGGAGCTTCTCGCGGTCCCAGTCGGAGTCCGTGGACTCGATCTCGGCCTTGATCTGGTTGACGCGACCGGTGACCTCGGCGGAGTCGCCACCACCGTCGACGATGGTGGTGTCGTCCTTGGTCACGGTCACGCGGCGGGCGGAGCCCAGCACGTCCAGACCGGCCTGGTCGAGCTTGAGGCCTACCTCTTCGGCGATGACGGTCGCACCCGTGAGGGTGGCGATGTCGCCGAGCATGGCCTTGCGGCGGTCACCGAAGCCCGGGGCCTTCACCGCGACGGCGTTGAAGGTGCCACGGATCTTGTTGACGACCAGGGTCGACAGGGCCTCGCCCTCGACGTCCTCGGCGATGATCAGCAGCGGCTTGGAGCCACCGGCCTGGATGATCTTCTCCAGCAGCGGCAGCAGGTCCTGGATCGAGCCGATCTTGCCCTGGTGGATCAGGATGTACGGGTCGTCGAGGACGGCCTCCATACGCTCCTGGTCGGTCACCATGTACGGCGACAGGTAGCCCTTGTCGAAGGCCATGCCCTCGGTGAAGTCGAGCTCCAGGCCGAAGGTGTTGGACTCCTCGACGGTGATGACACCGTCCTTGCCGACCTTGTCCATCGCCTCGGCGATGAGCTCGCCGACCTGCGAGTCCTGGGCGGAGAGCCCGGCCACGGCAGCGATGTCGGACTTGTCCTCGATCGGTCGGGCGTTCGCGAGGAGGTCCTCGGAGATCGCCTTGACCGCGGCGTCGATGCCCTTCTTCAGGGCGGCCGGGGAAGCGCCGGCGGCGACGTTGCGCAGACCCTCGCGGACCAGCGCCTGGGCCAGCACGGTGGCGGTGGTGGTGCCGTCACCCGCGATGTCGTTGGTCTTGGTCGCCACCTCCTTCACGAGCTGGGCGCCGAGGTTCTCGTACGGGTCGTCGAGCTCGACCTCACGGGCGATCGTGACACCGTCGTTGGTGATGGTGGGGGCGCCGAACTTCTTGTCGATGACGACGTTGCGGCCCTTGGGGCCGATCGTCACCTTGACCGTGTCGGCAAGCTTGTTGACGCCGCGCTCGAGGGCGCGACGGGCGTCCTCGTCGAACTTCAGGATCTTCGCCATGGAGCTGTCTCAGTCCTCTCAAAACGAACTGCGCCCCTGCCGCCCGGCAATCGCTGGGGGGCCAGGGGCGCAGATCAAAAGCAATCTTCGGGCGAGTTACTTCTCGATGATCGCGAGCACGTCGCGAGCCGAGAGGACGAGGTACTCCTCGCCGCTGTACTTCACCTCGGTGCCGCCGTACTTGCTGTACAGCACGACATCGCCGACGGAAACGTCGAGCGGCAGGCGCTCGCCGTTCTCGAAGCGGCCCGGGCCCACGGCCAGGACGACGCCCTCCTGGGGCTTCTCCTTGGCGGTGTCCGGAATGACCAGGCCAGAGGCCGTGGTCTGCTCGGCGTCGAGCGGCTGGACCACAATGCGGTCCTCGAGCGGCTTGATGGCAACCTTGGAGCTGGTGGTCGTCACGGTCCGGTCTCCCCCTTCGGAGATCTCACGGGGTTAACTGATGTGGGGTGGCGACCAGGTGGATCCGTCGTCGCGGGTGCCGGACCTGCCCGTCGCTACTGTTGGCACTCCCCAGTGGAGAGTGCCAACGCCGAGACTATGACGCGGTTAGCACTCGGTCAAGCGGAGTGCCAATCCAGCGCGGCCGGAAGTGCGTTCCCGCTCTCCCCCGGCCCGCCCTTTCCGCCATCAGAGGTAATCCTCAATACGCGCCACCGCGAAACCTTGTTCGTGGATACGGCGCAGAATCCGCGCCGTCGTCTCGTCTCGGCCCCGCAGTCCCCCGCCGCCCGCAGTGTCCGGCTGTTGTACGCCCCGTACGGCGGCCGGAAGAGCCGTGCCGGGTGCGAAGCGGGCCTCCGGGCGGTCCTGCCGGCCGCAGATCTCGGCGCGCTGTCCGGCGTACGGCAGACCGGGCAGATAGGCGTGGCCGACCGTGTGGTTCTGTACGGCGCTCAGGCCGCCGCCCGCGCGCCTCAGCCGGTCGAACTGGTCGTATCCCGGCGAGGCCACGCTGTCCGTGAGGAACATGCTGATCGGCAACTTCAGGTCGTCGCCCATCCGGACGAATGCGGGGTCGCGCTCCGCGCCGTCGTCGACGCTGAGGAAGACGGCCTTGTCGCGGGTGGGCACGCGGTCCACGACGAAGGGTCGTTCCGGCTTACGGGCCGGGGGCGCCGGCGCCGGGCGGAGCGGCGCGGGCAGGCCCCACCGCGTGTACGCCCCGGCGCGCGGCCGCGACTGTCCCTTCGGCCTCGCCCGCGGCCCCGCGTGCGGGCCCTCCTCCGCCCTCGCCGGCGCGACACTCCGCACCGCTTTCCTCCCCAGCCGCTCGATCGGGCCGACGGACTGCGTACACCCGGCGACCAGGAGCGCACCGGCCGGCAGCCCGGCCGCCGGCCGGTGCGCGTGACTCACAGGTAGTCCTCCAGCCGGGCTACGGCGTACCCCTTGCCGGTGACCGTCTTCATGACCCGCCGGATCATGTCCGGCATGGTTCCCTTCCAGTCCCCGCGCCCACGGAAGTGGGTGAGGATGATGTCGCCGGGGTGCAGGTCGCGGTCCCACTCCCGCCACTCCATCCGGTCCGGGAACGCCTCGGCTGCCCACAGGGGCACGGCCTTGATCCCGCAGGACTTGGCGGCGCGCAGGGTCTCCCCGTTGTAGCTGCCGTACGGCGGCCTGAAGAGCGACGGCCGTTTGCCGTACCGCTTCTCGATGAGAGCCTGCTGGCCGCAGATCTCGTGCTGCTGCTCGGCGTACGAAAGACCGGGCAGGTAGGGGTGGTTGAGGGTGTGGTTCTGCAGGGAAACACCTCGGTCCTGCATCTTCTTGAAATAGCCGTAGTCCTCGCGCACCAGGTAGTCACTGAGGAAGGCGCTGTACGGGATGCCCAGCTCGGTCATCATCCGCAGCAGCTTCGGATCCTTCTCGGCACCGTCGTCCATCGTCAGGAAAACAACCCGTTCCTCGACCGGGACAGTGGTGAAAACGGGTGGCAGTCCGGGGCCCGCCTCGAACCCCTTCCGTGTCTTGATCTCCGGTTTCACCGAGGGCGGCGGCGGTGTGGGCAGCGGGGGCTGGACGAGCCCCCACTTCTTGGCGGCGGCAACGCGCGCGACCTGACTACGCCGCAGACGCTCGGCGTACTCGGCAAGGGACCCCGCAGGAGCCGCTTGGTACTCCCGCTGCTGGCCGGGGGCGGGGGCGGGGTTCCCGGCCGGTTTTCCCTCGGCGGCACAGGCGGGGCCGACCGCGGCGACAAGGAGCACGGCCAGGGCCACCCGGGCCCGCCTGCCCCCCTTTCCGGTCATTCTGTCGTTTTGTCGTACTAGTTGCATGGAGTCGGATCCTGTCAGCGCACGGGCCCGCCGCCCGGCCGACACCGCGACCGGGCGCGCACGGTCCCCCGGCTGGCCCACAATTGACCGGGTGAACGACCTCGACGCCTCCGACGACGCCCCCGACACCCCGCTGGCCTCCTTCGCAGCCCTGCGCACCGACGAGGGCCGGGCCCTCCTGACCTCGCTCCGCGACTACAACCCGGCGGAGGAGCTGGCCACCGCGACCCGGCTGCGCCGCGACCACCCGGCCGCGCTGGTCTCGGCGGCGCTGGGGCAGGCGCGGCTGCGGCAGCGTGCGGTGGCGAAATTCGGCGCGGAGGACGCGTACCGGATGTTCTTCACGCCGAACGGCGTCGAGCAGGCCACCCGTACGACGGTCGCGACGTACCGCGCGGACCGATTCGCCGGGATGGGCGTACGGAGCGTGGCGGACCTGTGCTGCGGCATCGGAGGCGACGCGATCGCCCTCGCCCGCGCCGGAATCTCCGTCCTGGCCGTCGACCGCGACCCGCTGACGGCGGAGGTCGCCCGCGCGAACGCGGAGGCACTGGGCCTGTCCGCGCTGATCGAGGTCCGCTGCGCCGACGTCACGGCGATCGACACGTCCCCGTACGACGCCGTCTTCGTGGACCCGGCGCGGCGCGGCGGCCGCGGCCGGATCTTCGACCCCGAGGCGTACTCCCCGCCGCTCTCCTGGGCGATCGAGGCGGCTCGTACGTCCGCACACGCCGCACTCAAGATCGCTCCGGGCGTGCCGCACGAGGCAGTGCCGGACGACGCCGAGGCGGAGTGGATCTCCGACGGCGGCGACGTGAAGGAGGCGGTGTTCTGGTTCGGCACGGCTGCGAAGGCGGTCCGCGCGACACTGCTGCCGGGCCCGCACACGCTCCTCGGCACCGGCCTGCCGGACCCGGCGCCGGGCCCGGTCGGCCGCTACCTCTACGAGCCGGACGGCGCGGTAATCCGCTCGCACCTGGTGGCGGAGGTCGCGGAACGGGTCGGGGGGCGGCTCATCGACGAGACGATCGCGTACATCACGGCGGACGAGCTGCGGCCGACGCCGTACGCCACGGCGTATGAGATCACGGATCAACTTCCCTTCAGCCTGAAGAAGCTGAAGGCGCTGCTGAGGGAGCGGGGGGTCGGCGTCCTGACGGTGAAGAAGCGCGGTTCGGCGGTCGAGCCGGAGGAGCTGCGCAAGAAGATGAAACTGGCGGGGGCGAATTCGGCGACGGTGTTCCTGACGCGGGTGGCGGGCGCCCCGACGGTACTGATCGGCCACCCGGCACGGTGACGCAGCCGGGCGGGTGCCTGCGGCGCAGTGCCCTCAAACGCCGGACGGGCTGGAAAGGGCCACCGTCACACCCGCAACGCCCACCGGTAGTGGCCCACCGCCTTCGACACCCCAATCAGCCCCGCCACCCACAAAATGACGCCGAGCCCGATGAAGAACACCGCCTCCAGGTACGTCTCCGACCCCCTCCGCGCCCCCAGCGCGAACCCGATCGACGACCACAGCCCCAACCCGCACACCACCACCGAAGGCAGCAGCCACGCAAGGCTGAGCCCGGGCGCGCGCCAGCGGCGGGCGGCGGAACCGTGGCTGCGCCCCACCTCGGCCCACTCGCCCAGCAGTTGACGGATCGTACGGTCGCGCCCGACGCCGATCCCGATGAAGATCCACGACGTCACCACACCCGCCACGCCGACCGCACCGGCCGCCGCCCCGAACACCGCGACCAGTGGATCGATCAGCCCCTCGAACGACTGAAGGGCCACCCCCACAAACCCCCAGCCGAGCACAGCACCGGCCACCTGCGCCCAGTACAGCGCCAGCCGCCCCGGCCCCAAGTGCCGCCTGCTCAGCTCGTCCAGAGCCCTCGCCCGGTCGGCGAGCATCGCCTCGGGGCGGGGCCAGGCCTGTATGTGCGCGGGTGGAGGTGGAGGAGGCAGCGGCGTACGGAGGGACATGCCGCCGAGATTACCCGTCCTCGTTCACGCGTTCCCGTCGACCGACTCGAAGCGCCAGCGGTGCACGGCGCGGCTGATCAAGTGCGCGTCGGGCTCCGGCAGTTCGGGAAGCTCGGCGTCGTACGGAGCGTCCCACCACGTAATGACCAGCACGCGGTCCTGCGGCGCCCGGAAGAGCTCCCGGCGCACCGGCTCGGCGGCCAGGACCTGCACCTGCGCGCGGGCCCACTCCAGCAGCTCCGCACCCGCGCCGTCGGCAGCGCGGGCCTCCCACATCAGAGCGACGGTCATGAGTAGAGGTTGTCCTTGCTGATCTCGTGCACGTGATCATGATCGTGAGCGGCACCCGGTACGTGCGTCTCGGTCACCGGCAGCGACGAGTCCGCCGACAGATCCCAGTCCGACGCCGCCCGGTTGCGCGCCACCATCTCCGCGCCCAGCGCCGCCACCATCGCCCCGTTGTCCGTGCACAGCCCCGGGCGCGGCACGCGCAGCTGGATGCCGGCCCGCTCGCACCGCTCCGCCGCGAGCGCCCGCAGCCGGGAGTTGGCAGCCACGCCGCCGCCGATCATCAGGTGGTCGACGCCCTCGTCCTTGCAGGCCCGGACGGCCTTGCGCGTCAGTACGTCGACGACCGCCTCCTGGAACGACGCCGCCACATCACGCACCGGCACGTCCTCACCCGCGCTGCGCTTGGCCTCGATCCAGCGCGCCACCGACGTCTTCAGCCCCGAGAAGGAGAAGTCGTACGCCGCATCGCGCGGCCCGGTCAGCCCGCGCGGGAAGGCGATCGCCTTCGGGTCGCCCTCCTTCGCGAGCCGGTCGATGACGGGACCGCCGGGGAAGCCCAGGTTCAGCACCCGCGCGATCTTGTCGAAGGCCTCGCCCGCCGCGTCGTCGATGGTCGCGCCCATCGGACGTACATCGCTCGTGATGTCCGGGGCCAGCAGCAGCGACGAGTGGCCGCCGCTCACCAGCAGCGCCATCGTCGGCTCGGGCAGCGGCCCGTGCTCCAGCTGGTCGACGCAGATGTGCGAGGCCAGGTGGTTCACGCCGTACAGCGGCTTTCCGAGCGCGTACGCATAGGCCTTCGCCGCGGACACCCCCACCAGCAACGCACCCGCGAGCCCGGGACCGGCCGTCACCGCGATGCCGTCCAGGTCCGAGGCGGCGACGCCCGCCTCCTTCAGCGCGCGCTCGATGGTCGGAACCATCGCCTCCAGGTGAGCGCGCGACGCGACCTCCGGCACCACACCGCCGAAGCGGGCGTGTTCGTCGACGCTCGACGCGATCGCGTCGGCGAGGAGGGTCGTACCGCGGACGACGCCGACGCCGGTCTCGTCGCAGGAGGTCTCGATGCCGAGGACGAGCGGTTCGTCAGCCATGGTGAATCTCGGTTTCTTCTGCTGTGTTTGCGGGGTTCGCTGTGTTTGCCGGGTTCGCCGGGTCGGTGAGTCGCATCACGAGCGCGTCGATGTTGCCGGGCTGGTAGTAGCCGCGCCGGAAGCCGATCGGCTCGAAGCCGAAGCGCTCGTACAGCTTCTGCGCGCGCGTGTTGTCGACGCGCACTTCGAGGAGCACCTCGGCGCATTCGAAGGCGGTCGCGTGCTCCAGCAGATCGGTGAGCAGCCGGGCGCCGAGCCCGGTCCCCCACTGGTCGCGGGCGGCAGCGATGGTCTGTACGTCGCCGAGGCCTCCGGCGGCGGCGAGCCCGGCGTACCCGACGATCTTGCCGTCCTGCTCGGCCACCACATAGCGGCGGGTGGCCTGCGGCCCTCCCGCGTGGGCGAGCTCGGACCAGAACATCCCGGGCGACCAGGCGTCCTCGGGAAACAGCTCGCGCTCCAGTTCAAGCACCGGATCGATGTCCCACCAGCGCATCTCGCGCAGCACCGCGGTCACTTGGGCGTGACCACCTTGTAGTTCTTCGGCACCTGCGCATCGGGCCTGCGCAGGTACAGCGGCAGCGGAGCCAGGAAGGACTCCCCCGCCGCGAGCTTCTCGGCGGCCAGCGCCGCGAGCGCGCCCGCCGACTGGTGCTCGGGGCCGCGCGCGTCGGGGAAGGAGTCGGGGTACAGCAGCGCCCCGGCGCCGACCACGGGCAGGCCCTCCAGCTCCTCGGCGATGTCGGCGGGCCGGTCGACGGCGGGTTCGGAAACGCGCGTACGGGCATCGGCGTACCGCGCCCAGTAGACCTCCTTGCGGCGCGCGTCGGTGGCGACCGCGAAGGGGCCGGTGACCCCCGCGGCGTACGCGAGACCGTCCAGCGTGCACAGTCCGTGCACGGGCACGCCGAGCACGAGGCCGAAGGTCTCGGCCGTCGCGAGGCCGACCCGCAGCCCGGTGTACGGACCCGGTCCCACGCCGACGACCACACCGGTCACGGCGTCGAGTTTCAGACCGGCTTCGGCGAGCACCCGGTCGACGGCGGGCAGCAGCAGCTCCCCATGCCGGCGCGCGTCGACCTGACGGGCTTCGGCGAGAACGGACGTGCCGTCATGGAGGGCGACGGTGACGGCGGGCGTGGCGGTATCAACAGCGAGCAGGAGCACACAAACAGCCTACGGCCCGCACACGGGAAGCACGGCGTCCCGTCCCTTCCTGCCCCTGCTGCTACCGTCACCACAAAACGGCGCGCGGCAGAACATGAGGTGGAGCACGGTGGCTAGGAGCAGCTCGGGATTCGTGGCCGGGCTCACCGCGGCAGCCCTCGCGGCCGTCGCCTTCCTCGCCTACCAGGCATCGGCGAACGCACCGGCCGACCTGGCAGCACCAGGCAAGTCGCCGTCGGCCAACGCCTCGCTCGCGCCCCAGGACAAGAGCAAGGGCAGGGGCAAGGACGGCAGGGACCCGCTCTCGGTGCCGGCCCGGTCGGGCAAGGGCGTGCGCGTCGTCTACTCGCTGAGTGAGAGGCGGGTGTGGCTGGTGAGGCCCAAGGGCCAGCAGACGCAGACCTTCACGGTCACGCCGAGTACGGTCAGCCCGCCGCCCGGCAGCTACACGGTCGGCTCGCGCTCCGGAAGCATCACCGGCTCGGACGGGGTGCAGGTCGAGCACGTCGTGCGGTTCACGAACGTCGACCATGTGGCGATCGGCTTCAGCGCCGCGGTCGACGGGACGATGCCGACCCCGGACCCGGCCTCCAAAACGGGCGGCGTCCGCATGACGCGGGCGGACGGCGACGCGATGTGGTCCTTCGCCACGGTCGGCGTGAAGGTCGTCGTAGTCCCGTAAGAACCAGTCCCGGTCGCAGTCCCGTAAGAACCAGTCCCGCAAGAGCGCCCGTACGAGCTATGCGGCGTCCTGTGCGGCGTCACGCCCGGGCACACGCTTTTCCACCGGCCCAGCGGCTTCGGCCTTCTCGTCGGGCTCCCGGGGCGGTGTGGAGACCGCCGAGGCCGCTGCGCACGAGGCCAGCAGATCGCGCATGGACACAGGCTGAGGGTGCGGCTGCGGCGCTTCTCGTTCTGAAGCCGACATGGATGCCTCCTGGGCTCCGGGGGCAGGCGCGTGGTTAGGTAGACCTAACCAGGTCTCGGTACCCATGTGACCACGCTCGGCAGCACTGGCGCAACATCTTGCCGACGTCTTGTCGGAACGTACGGACGGACACGCCGGTTCAGGCGCCCAGCGCGGCAAGATCCTCGCCGCTCCACCGCTCGCCGACACCGACGAGGGTCACCTCGCGCACCTCGTCGTCGGTATCACCCACGGCCCGGTGGATCACCACATGCAGCCGGTCGTCCGACAGCTCCTCGACCTTTCCTTCGCCCCACTCGACGACCACCACCGAGTCCGGCAGCGAGACGTCGAGGTCGAGGTCCTCCATCTCGTCCAGCCCACCGCCCAGCCGGTACGCGTCCACATGCACCAGCGCGGGACCCCCGGTCAGCGAGGGGTGGACGCGGGCGATGACGAACGTCGGCGACGTCACAGCGCCGCGCACCCCGAGCCCTTCGCCCAGCCCGCGTGTCAGCGTCGTCTTGCCCGCGCCGAGCTCGCCGGTGAGCATCACCAGATCGCCGGGGCGCAGCACTTTCGCAAGTCGGCGCCCCAAATCCTGCATCAGGTCGGGCGCGTTGACGGTAAAGGTGGCGGTGACTGTGGCGGTGGGGTCAGCCACCGGGCTGTGCGGTGCTTCCATACGTCCCAACGTTAGCCGCTGCCGGTACGGCGCCCACGCGCGCCAGCAGGTCCGCGAGACGGTCGGTGACCACCTCCGGGTGCTCCAGCATGACGAGGTGTCCGGCGTCCGGGACTATCACCAGCTCGGCGTCGGGCAGCAGGTCCGCGATGCCCTCGCTGTGCTCGCTGGGCGTCACCAGATCCCTGTCGCCCGCGAGGACGAGCACCGGCACCTCGGCGAAGATCTGCAGCGCATCCGCCTTGTCATGGTTCGTGAAGGCCGGATAGAACTCGGCCACCACATCGATCGGAGTGCTCTCGATCATCCTCTCGGCGAACCGCGTCACCGCCGGGTCGACGTCCTTCGAGCCGAACGAGTACCGCTTGATGAGCCCGGCGAAGAGATCGGCGGTCGCACGCCGGCCCCGCTCGACGATCTCCGCCTGCGAACCGAGCGCCCGCAGCACACGCGGCAGGACACGGCGTACGGCCGCCACGCCCGCGACCGGCAGGCCGAAATTGACCTCCCCGAGCTTCCCCGACGACGTACCGACAAACACGGCTCCGACCACACGCTCACGAATGAGCTCGGGGAACTGGTCAGCCAGGGCCATCACCGTCATGCCACCCATCGAGTGCCCCACCAGCACCAGCGGCCCCTCGGGCGCTGCCGCGTCGACAACGGCCTTCAGGTCGCGCCCCAGCTGCTCGATGTCGACCGCCACCCCCTCGGCCTGCGCCGAGCCGCGCGCCGAGCGCCCGTGACTGCGCTGGTCCCAGTGGACGGTGCGTACGACACCGCGCAGCGCGGCGCGCTGAAAGTGCCACGAGTCCTGGCTCAGGCAGAAGCCGTGACTGAAGACGACGGTGACGGGAGCCGGCGTCTTGCGCCCGAACAACCGACGGCGGCGCGGCCCGGCAGAGCCACTGTCGACGTCGACCTCGTCCACCTCGTAGTAGATCTCGGTGCCGTCGTCGGCGAGCGCCCGGCCGGGCATTCCGCGCAGAGCGCCGTACGGTCCGGAGGCGTCGAGCGCGAGCCGCGCCTTCCTGCGCATCCCCCGCCCGACGGTCATCCGCTCGATCGCGACGCCCGCGGCAGCACCGGCCGCGACCACACCTATCGCCGCGCCGGCCACACCCGCCCGGCGCCAGTTGCCGACGGCGGCAGCGGTGGCGGCCTCGGCCGCCACCTCCACCGCGCTCGACGCGCTGCTCTCGCTCACGGTGCCGCTCTCCTAGCTTCGGGGATCCTCATTCACATAGACGCGTGGAACCCGCGATCCGATGCGAGTGACAATTTCGTACGCGATGGTGCCCGCCGCCTGCGCCCAGTCCTCGGCCGTCGGCTCGCCCCGGTCGCCCGGGCCGAACAGCACGGCCTCGGCCCCCGGCTCCACCTCGTCCCCACCCAGATCGACCACAAACTGGTCCATCGCAACCCGCCCGGCGACCCGACGCCACTTGCCGCCGACCAGCACGGGCCCGGTGCCGGAGGCGTGGCGCGGGATGCCGTCCGCGTACCCGGCCGGGATCAGCGCCAGGGTGGTCTCCTGACCGGTGACGTAGTGATGCCCGTAACTGACGCCATGCCCCTCGGGCACCTGCTTGACCAGCGCCACGGACGCCGCGAGCGTCATGACCGGCCGCAGCCCGAGCTCGGCGGGCGTCCCCACCTCGGGGCTGGGAGAGACCCCGTACATGGCGATTCCGGTCCGTACGAGATCGAAGTGCGCCTCGGGCAGCGTCAGCGTCGCGGGCGAGTTGGCGATGTGCCGCACTTCGGGCTCGGCGCCGGCCTTCTCGGCGTACGCGAGCATCTCCCGGAAAGAAGCGAGCTGAGCGGCAATTGACACATGACCGGGCTCGTCCGCGCACGCGAAATGCGACCAGAGCCCGGTGATACGCACCGTGCCCTCCGTCTGGGCGGCCAGGGCGCTGTGCACCAGTTCCGGCCAGTCGGCGGGCTGGCAGCCATTGCGCCCCAGCCCGGTGTCGGCCTTGAGCTGCACCCGCGCCGCGATCCCGACGGCACGAGCGGCGTCAACGGCCTCCCGCAGCGCCCACATCCCGCTCACCGAGACATCGATGCCCGCCTCGACGGCCTCGCGCCAGGGCCCTCCGGGCGTCCACAGCCAGCACAGCAACGGCCCACCGAACCCGGCGTCGCGCAGCGCCAGCGCCTCTTCGGGGGTCGCGGTCCCCAGCCACGTCGCCCCCGCGTCGAGGGCCGCCCGGGCACACGGCACCGCGCCGTGGCCGTACGCGTCCGACTTGACCACAGCCATCAGCTGGGCGTGGGGAGCGCGGGCGCGCAGGGCACGCACGTTGGCGCGCAGCGCCGCCAGATCGATCTCGGCACGTACGCGCATGGGGGTCTGGGTCATCGCGGTCATCGGGCCAAGTGTCTCAGAGCCCCAGGACACCCCCTCCCCCAAGCCCCGGCCCTGCCACCCCGAACAACAACTTCACCCACTTCCCCCGCAAGGCAACGCCCTCGGCCGAGGCTTCGCGGCGGTGCCGAGGGGCGGGGGCGTTGCGGGAACCGGCGGTGGTGCCGCACGCCGCGAACACCGACCGGCGCCGCCGGCGGACCAGGGTGAAGGGGGTGGGGGCGGCTGCGAGGGGGCGGGTTGCGAAGGGGGCGCTGTTCGGGGCGTAGAGCGTGATGTGTGCGCCAGTTACTGGCCTCGCGAACGCAGCCC
>NZ_JAGGPB010000019.1 GCF_018614055.1 Streptomyces sp. ISL-98 | reverse complement strand
CACCAAAGTCACCGGTATTGCCTCTAGACCCGGACTTCGCAGGTCACCCGATCGTAAAGATCAAGCGGTCGTAGCCGATCGCTCGCCGATCGGAACCGTAGCGGCGATAGCTGTCCCGGTCCGGCCCGGTCCGGCCCGGTCCGGCCCGGTCCGGCCCGGTCGAGATCGGACGCTGGGAGGCCGCTGCGGCGAACCTTTTCGGCGACCTGCGAAGTCCGGGTCTAGAAAAGAACTCCTCGACAACCCAACACGATCAGGCAGTTGTGTCCTCGTCGCGGCGGGCGGATGGGAGGAGGAGGTCACGCTCGGGGTGTTTCTCTCCCTTGACGCTGCCTTGAACGCCAAGGTCCACCCGAGCGGCTTCGTGGAATTCGTTGACCTCTCGGAACACGGCCCGACTTCTGGCTCGCCAGTCCTCCAAGGTGCCTGAGACCTTGCCTTCGGCCTGCCAGTCGACCTCTAGGGCCACCACGTTCAGCTGGTGGGCTGCCTCCACGACATCGTCGCCCCCGAGCAGCATGACCCGCTCGAAGGCCCGCCCTCGGAGACGGCCGGCCTCCAGCAGCTCCGCAAGCATCTCGTCCTCGGGCTTCTCGCTCCGGCGGATGCCTTCCTTGTGCTCGTAGAGCTGTACGGCCAGGAATATGCTCGCCCTCACCCTGTCGACATAGCCCCCGTAGGCGTCGATCTTCCTGTCATCCCAGCGTGTCAGCAGTGCGTGCCGGTTTCGGCTCCGCTCCATCGCGTAGGTAGTCAGATGCGTGGTTAACGCGCCTAGCAGGACAGCAGCGATCGTCACGAGTTGCTCGGCGGTCCCCAAGTGATCCCCCAGACACGGCACTCATCAAGATGTCTAGAGGATCTTAGGAGTACGACCTGCGGGAGGTCTCGGGAGGGGGAACATCTTCCTGCGACCTCTGTACCGGCCTCGCCATGTCAGTTATCGACAGGCCGAAAGGACGCTGAAACAGGGGGGAGCGCTCAGCCACGGCCTGTTTGCCCAGCCAGGGTGACTGTCGTGACTCTGTGACAGCTGTGACACCCCCTCTGTTTCAGCCTCTTTGCGACGAGGTGCCATCGAACCTTCACTGAATGTCAGCGAAGCTTGATCACCGGCAGCTCGTGTCACCGAAGTTTGAGCGAGTGCCCCTACCCACGTGAGTACGCGTACTCACGTGCAGGGGGCGGCTTGATCGAAGACTGTGCGCATGAGACGCATCCCTGCTTTGACCAGCACGTTCGTCCGCTCCTCGCGCCGCCCGCGGCTCACCCTCGCGATAACAGCCCTTGCTGTGCTGACACTTGGCGCGTGCGGCACCGAGAAGGCGAACGCTGGCGGAGAGCAAGCCAAGCCCGCAGACGCCGTCGGAGGCCGGCCTGACGCGGCCTTCACGGCGATGCTGGACAAGGTCGCGCAGTCGTGTCCCCCGAGCGCCCCGCCAGAGGCGCCGCCGACCGGTCCGGCGGAGACACTGCCGCCCGGTTCGGTGGAGACACCGCCGAGCGACGCGATCGAGCCCATCGCCCCCACGGCGGGGCCGGAAGTGGAGTTGAACGCTCGCGACTGGTGCGCGAGCGCCCTCCATGAAGAGCGCATCGCCCAGGCGCTCTGGGATCTGGTGGATCCCACCCCCACCAAGGTCAGGACGATCCTGAACGACCTCGGCTATGTCGACGAGCGCATCCACGACCTCAAGCAGTCCGTTGCGACCACGCGGTTCTTCCTCGACCTGCGTGACAAGGGCGGACGGCTCTGCTTGGAGGGCTCGGCGGCCGGCGAGAAGACCGTCGTCGATAAATGCGTAGCCCCCGCGACCGGCCCGTTCACGCCTGAAGAGCGGAAGCAGTGACCACCAGCTTGGCGAAATGCTCTCAGCTCGCTGCGGCGACCCCTGACCGGTCTCAACGAAGTTTGGTCAATCTCATCGAAGTTTGACCTCGGCCGTACGCACGCCTGCCGGAGGCCGCCGCGCCCTCCTCGGGCGGGTCATGCGGGGCGAGGCCAGCTTCCAGGAGATCAAGGACTCCTCCCAGCAGTACGACAACCACTACGTCGACAGCCCCGCCTGGCGCACCGCCCTCGAAACCGTCAAGTGAGGGTCCGCGCTGGTAGCCCGTGGATGTAGCCCCACGGGTGTATGGCCAGGCAACTGGCGTAGGGCCACGGGCCGATGGCAACCCCGATGCCGATCCGTAGCGTTCAAGCATCCGGTCGTGGCGGGTCTGTCGCGACGAGGCATCGGCAGGAAGAAGTCAATGAGACGCGCATTTCTCGTCGGCGCGGCAGTCGCCGTGGCACTGGCCGGCAGCGTCTACGGCGGAACCGCTCATGCGGAATCACCGGCCGCGAAAGCGTCCGTGTCCGCACTCGCGTTGCCCGAGCCCACCGGGAACCATCCGGTCGGGATGACCACCGTGCATCTGGAGGACGAGGGCCGGGCCGATCCGTGGGTGCCAACGGAAGACCGGGAGCTGATGATCTCCATCTGGTACCCGGCCACGAAGCCCTCGGGCACCCCCGCGCCGTACATGACCACCGCGGAGTCCAAGGAGTACGGCGAGTCCACCGGACTGGGCCTGCCGCCGGACCTGTTCACCACCGTCGCGACCCAGGCGACCGTTGACGCCAAGCCGGTGAAGGTACGCAGCGGGCTGCCCCTAGTCGTCTTGTCGCCGGGCTTCGGGATGCCGCGCGCCACCCTGAGCGGGCTCGCCGAGGACCTCGCCAGCCGGGGCTATGTCGTCGCCGGAATCGGGCACAACTACGAGGCCAACGGCATCACTTTCCCCGACGGGCACACGACCCCCTGCGTGGCGTGCGAGAACACGGACTTCCCCAGGGTCGGGGCCGTCCGCGCCCAGGACGTCTCCTTCGTGCTCGACGAGCTCACCCGGAAGTACCCGGCCTGGAAGGGCGGTGCGCTCATCGACAAGGGCCGCATCGCCATGGTCGGACACTCGGCCGGCGGCTTCAGTACGATCCCGGCCATGCTGCGGGACCCGCGCATCAAGGTGGGGGTCAATATGGACGGCAACTTCCGGTTCCCCAACGACGCACCCCTGAACCGGCCGGTCCTGATGCTGGGCAAGCCCAGTCACGTACCCGGCGGCCAAGACCCGACCTGGGACGAGACCTGGAACGAACTCACCGGGTGGAAACGCTGGTTGAGCGTCGACCGCACCGAGCACCTCTCCTTCACCGACCTGGCGCCGCTCGCCAAGCAGCTCGGCAGTCCGCTCCAAGAGCTCGACGGCGACCGCGTCGACATCATCACCCGCGCCTATGTCGCCGCGTTCATCGACACGCACCTGCGCGGTCGGAACGCGCCGTTGCTGGACGGGCCGTCCGCGCAATTCCCGGAAGTACGGTTCCACAAGTCGTAGCCCTCGTCTCGCCGCACAAGGCGTTTGTGCGGCGGGACCGCGCTCGGTCGCGGCTGGCGAGGCGCGAGCCTCTGGCGTCCCTATGGCACCGCCCGATGGCCTGAGAGACCCACCGTCGCCCCAACGGATCCGAGGGGTGGGCTCCAAGGCGTGGGCTTCGCGATTCTTGTGGATGACGACTGCCCGCCTACGGGAACAGCCCCAGAGCGTTGTCGAGTGACCAGGTCTGCCAGCTCATGGCAAACAGTGCCCCGGCCGAGATCAGCGCCATCATCAGGTTCTGGCCCTGCTCTGCCCAGTCGTGGATCATCAGCACGAGATAGATCACGTTGAGCACGAGGCCGCCGACGAGAGCGATCGGCGTCAGCAGGCCGGCGATGAGACCAAGGCCGAGGGCCAGTTCCGCGTAGGCGACGACGTACGCCATCAGCCGGGGGCGGGGCTTCACCAGGTGGTCGAAGCTGCGGCGTACGAAGGGCCAGCGGTGCTTGGCGGCGACCCCTGCCGCCCACGTCACGCCGCCGCCTGCGAACCAGTCCTTCTTGTCCTTGTGGCGCCAGCTCTCCAGCCACCACAGGCCAAGGCCAATCCTCAGGATGGCGAACCACTCGGCTCCGCTGAGCCAGATCGTTTGCACCGGTGCACTCCCCTCGCAAGCCAAGGTGACGATGCGTCAGTTCAGCGGACATCGATCGTTCTCGCAAGGGGGTTGGCGCCGTCTCCTTGCCTGTCGTGTCACTGACCCATACCCTCAATCTGACGGATCGTCAGGAAGTGTAGCCGGGAGAACCGGCAGGCAGTGAAGGGGTGAACGATGTGATCGACAATGAGAGTGGCGCCGGGGAACTGCCCAGGATCATCAGCGTGGACGATCACGTGATCGAGCCCGCGCACCTCTTCGAGACATGGCTTCCGACCAAGTACCGAGACTGGGGGCCCAAGCCCCTCACCGCCGGAATCGGCGACCTGCAGTACATCGGCGGAAAGTACCGATTCACCACCGACCCGAACGGCCAGATCACGGATTGGTGGGAGTACGAGGGGAACCTCTTCCCGTACAAGCGGATCATTGCGGCCGTCGGCTTCTCTCGCGACGAGATGACACTTGACGGCATCACGCGTGAGCAGATGCGGCGTGGCTGCTGGGATCCCAAGGCACGCCTCGCGGACATGGACGTCAACCACGTGGAGGCCTCACTCTGCTTCCCGACGTTTCCACGCTTCTGCGGGCAGACCTTCGCCGAAGCCAAGGACAAGGAAGTGGGCCTTGCCTGCGTACGCGCGTACAACGACTGGATGGTGGAGGAATGGTGTGGTGACAGCGGCGGCCGGCTGATCCCTCTGTGTTTGATCCCGTTGTGGGACATCGATCTTGCGGTTGCCGAGATCAAGCGCAATGCCGCTCGCGGCGTTCGGGCAGTGACCTTCAGCGAGATCCCGACGTACCTGGGACTGCCGTCGATCCACTCCGGCTACTGGGACCCGTTCTTCGCGGCCTGTGAGGAGACGGGGACAGTGGTGAACATGCACATCGGTTCGTCGTCGCAGATGCCGGCTGCATCACCGGACGCACCGCCCGCCGTGCAGGCCGCGCTGTCCTTCAACAACGCCATGGCCTCGATGATGGACTTCCTGTTCTCCGGCGTTCTGGTGAAGTTCCCACGATTGAAGCTGGCGTACAGCGAGGGCCAGATGGGCTGGATCCCTTACGCCCTGGAGCGCGCCGACGACGTGTGGGAGGAGCACCGCGCCTGGGGCGGGGTCAAGGACCTGATTCCGGAGCCTCCCTCGACGTACTACTACCGGCAGATGTTCTGCTGCTTCTTCCGCGACAAGCACGGCGTTGCCTCCATCGAGACCGTGGGAGTCAACAACGCGACTTTCGAGACGGACTACCCGCACGTTGACTCGACATGGCCGCACACGAAGCAGGTAGCTGCCGACCACATGGCAGGCCTCCCTGAGGATGTCGTGTACAAGCTGCTGCGCGGGAACGCCATTCGTATGCTGGAGCTGCCGCTGGACCAAGATCGGACGGTACCCAGCTTCTGAGTCGGACGCCGACCGCGGTGGGGCGCTGAGGGGGCCTGTCCCTCAGCGCTACGGTTCGTGCGGAACCCCGCGGACAGGCGACTGGATGAACAATCCCATTTCAGAGCCCCTGGTCGCCCTGTGCCGCTGGTACGTCCGTCATGTTCCTGGCACGCTCGGCAAGGCTCGCTGGTCGCAATCGTGAGGGGCTCCTGATGCTCAACCCAGCGTGTCGGCGTCGACGGGCGAGAGCACCAAATCCGTTTGCTCCGTGATCGGCCCGCGGATGCGGGCCGGCGCGGCCGGCCGTCGCAGCATCACCGGATAGTCCTCGGGCATATAGGAGTTGACCAGGCGATACGGGCGCAGTCCGTGGTCCAAGAACGGTGCCAGATGGCTGTTGACGGACCCGCCGGAGGCTGCGAGCCGTTCAGGGCTGACCTCGACAACGATCTCGCAGTCCGGGCGCAGATGGCCAAGCATCCGAGCGAGGCTGCCCAGTACAGTGCCCTCGGCTCCTTCCACGTCGATCTTGATGATCCGCGCCCGCTCCAGCTCGGCGGTGGAAACCGCATCGGCCAACGGGAGTCCGGGCACTACCATTTCTGCTTCGTGGCGGTCCGGCTTGAGCATGGTCGTGGCGCCAAGGTTCCCAGAGTGCGGAACGAACAGCGTGATCTCGCCGGGCTCGGCTGTCACCGCTACGCGGACGGGCCGCACGTTCCCGCACTGGTTCAACGCCAGGTTCGCCAGCAGCTCGTCGTGGATCGCCGGCGCTGGCTCGATCGCCACCACGACACCGGCCGGGCCCACGAGCCGGGAAGCGAGAAGCGAGTAGTGGCCCAGGTTGGCGCCCACGTCCAGGAAGCCGTCGCCGGGCTTGAGCCGGGCGGCGATGAACGCCGAGACGCACGGCTCCCAGGAGCCCGACGTATAGAGGGACCTCATGATCAAGTCTTCGGTAGTGCTCACCCGAATCCGCGTCCCGTAGCGCGTGCGCACCACCATTTGGGGGCGAGGGTTCTGCCGCAGGCCGACGTCCAGCCATTCCCGCATCATGAGCCGCTTGAGCCTGACCCCCGGCCCGTAGCGGACATACAAGCGTGCCGCGATCAGCAGAGGTGTCCACGGTGGCGGTACCAAATGCGTCTCGGAGGGCGGCGGGGGCATCACGGCAGGGGGCATGCCAACGACCGTACGAGCCCCGCGCGGCCGCAGCAAGATTCCACATGAGCGGAGCACGTCCTGGCGGCAGGGACACCGAGGCGTGCACGTTGACGCGTTAGTCGTCGTACAGGTCACCGCGAGTAAGAATCTCCGCGTTCGGCAAACCACTCATCCTTGCCTTGAATTGCTCTGAGACAGGTTGCGTTGTCGCAAAAATAATTCTAGCCGGGTTTTTTAGTGGCATACCAACCAGAGTCTCAAATTTCTCTGCGTCGTCGGGATGCAGGGGCTGTGTCTTGCACTCACCGAAGATGATCGCGCCGTCCTGGATGCAAGCTACGTCCATCTCCCTGCTTTTACCCTTCCGAGGAAAGTTGACGAGATCAATCTCAGGGGCGTAGTGGAAGGCTGTCTGTGATTCTGACTTGAGCTTGTACAGCACTTGCGCCGTGAGGTGTGAGTTGTTCCGGTAGAACTGATACACCGTCTCGGCAAGCCTGTAGTACCAGTGCGGCACGAACGGACTCCTCCAGTGCTCTCGCGTGAACTGCTGGCGCAGAGAGCACCGGTTGCACACGAAATCAGTCGCGAGGACATCCATGCCGTACCACGAGACAAGACGACACCTCAGGCATTGAAAGATGTATCCCCGCTGAATAACTTGCTTCCCGACTAGGTCATCTACCAGATCAGCGGCGACTTTCTCATCACCCAAGCTGCCGGTAATGGCATTGAGGTTGAGATAGGCCCTCTGGTCATTGTCCAAGTAGATGATGTTGCCGTCGTCGGCAACTTTCTTCGACATGAACTTATCAAGCACGCTTCGAGTCGCGGGTGCTTTGATGAACCTTCCAGCAGATTCAAGCCCGCCGAACCTTCGCAGCGTATCTACGAAGTAGTTCCCCTTGTCGGAATACTTGACATTGACACCAACACCCTCAAAGTAGGTATCGAAGAGCGTTATTACGCCAGGCATCTCAACCTTGGGGCGAACCAGCACCGCATCGAGCTCACTACTGAAGATCATCGAATTGGGGCACTGGTAGACGATGCCGTCATTGGCTACACGAGATTCGGTGGTTGAGTTATGCAGGCTGACGATCTTTGGGCCAAGCGTCGGGAGGGAGGGTGGTTGGTAGCCCTCGATTCGGAGCGATGTGAGCCAGTAGTGATCTGGCAGCCTGATTTCACTGAAGTTCTTGACCGCGGGTGTGTCGAAGGGACTGACACTACTTCCGTCGACAAAAACCATGCTGCGATGATTGACATAGTTGTTCGTCTCGAAGACACGAAGGATACAAGACGTAGAGACCGCTTCGATTGGAATACAGTCGATGTGTGACGTAACTTCGTCAGTCCCGAAGTATGAGCAGCGCGCTACCTGAGTGCGGTAGGCGACCAACTGACGCTGGTTCAAGCTCATACTGCATAGTTGTACGCGTTTCTCATCGTGACCGTACTCGATAAGCTCATAGAAGAGGTTCACGAGCACTCGGCCGACCTCCGCTTCCTGTGTGAACTTTCTCGGTTCCTCCTCTTGTTCACGACGTGCACGCCGCTCATTCAATGCCTTAGTGCACGCTCGCAACCATGCGAGCGGAAGCCATTTGACGCCCTCATGCATCCGCGAGAGAGAGTAATACAAACAGAAGTCATCTACCGTATCACCGAGAACGACAACGACCGGCTCCTTGTGAGCCATGTGGCGATCTGCTCTGTAATACTGACCAAGGTGCAACATACTCAGGCCGAATGGGGTGTTCGGCAGGAAGCTTCCATCGAGTCGCGGCTCTTCATCGTGATTAACATCCGGTGGCCGTGAACTACCAAGGTGCTTCAGGAGGTCCAGAATTTCGTAGCTATCTGGCAGCGGGCGTGCGATGAACCCAGCATCGGCATAATGATCTTTGCTGGATACTCCCGTCTCAGAATGGATGAGTAGTTGCATGGCCGGATCTTCGATCGGCGGAGGGAGTCTTACGAGACCGATATGCCTCGTGGCAGCAGAGGCGATCTTAGCGATCTTCGTAAACGGGTAGCCGAACCCCGAACTCCTAGTAATGTGTTTGTCAACCGCAGCACTAAAATGAAAGGGGCTCAGCCTGTAGATAAGCTCCTTGCTTAGATCATCGCTTATTGAAAGCATATCCACTCTCGACTGATCGGCGCTTTTAGCGAACCAATCCTCGAAGTCATCGACGGAATTCCCCTTGGCTTCCCATCCGTCTTTGTATCTCTGCTTTGTTGCCTGGTGCTGGCTCGGATCTGCGTACTCAAGGTCACTGAACGTCAAATCGAAGACTGCAAGATGGTCAGGACTGTAGGTCTCAAGCAGCTCCCAAAGTTTGTCACCGATACTCTCGCCGTCAGTAGGTATGATCAGAAAGTAACGGCCTCCCCAAACTTCAGAAGCCTTGGCAATGGCGCCATCTGCGGCAGCCTTCCAGTATTTACTGTTCCTATTGATGAAGATGACACAACGCGGCGGACGCACGGTTGCAGTGATGTTCTGATAGGTCGGGTCTCCGCTCACGTTGCGCGCCTCCTTGAAGCGTTACATTAAGTTCACTTCCCACTCTAGACCCGGACTTCGCAGGTCACCCGATCGTGAAGATCAAGCGGTCGTAGCCGATCGCTCGCCGATCGGAACCGTAGCGGCGATAGCTGTCCCGGTCCGGCCCGGTCGAGATCGGACGCTGGGAGGCCGCTGCGGCGAACCTTTTCGGCGACCTGCGAAGTCCGGGTCTAGACGATTCACTCCTTCCTTGATTCTTCCTCACGTGCGTCCGTCCAATTAGCCGCGCGTGTTGTACCCCCTTACGCCGATCTGGCTGTCCGTCGCGATGAAAACCTCCGTCGCGGCTGATTCCCGGTCGGGCGACGCCGAGACGCTCGCATGATGCGGCCCGGCTCTCATGGAATTGAGGCCGGGCCGCGGGTGAGGGGCCGCCGTGATCACAGGGCGGCGCTTTTTCTAGGACGGGTTGGGCTCCTGGGCGTCAGTGGCGGTGGCTGTGAAGTGCTGGGATGCGGTCATCTCGAACCGGGTGTGACCTGTCAGCCCGGCATGCCTCAGGCACCACAGCGTCGCCTCGTCCGAGTCGTCGCAGTTGACAGCGTGATCCCGGCAGTCTTGGCAGGTGCCGACGAATCGGATGCTCGCGTTCTCGGCTGCGGACAGCGTCCAGCTGACGAACCGGTACCGGGCTTTGACGCTCATCCGAACGCCTCCGCCGGCAGTAGTGGGCCGTCGTCATCGCCGTGGCCGTCGGCCGGCTGGTCGTATTCCGGTTCAGGCAGCCGCTTGCCTCGACTCTCCGCGATACGCAGTACGCCCCTCAGGCTCTCGGTGGCCCGGACGAGGGTGAATCGGAGTTCCTCTACGCCTGTTTGGGATTCTGCAAGTACGGCTTTGGCTTCGCCCAGCACCTCCTCGCCGGTGGCCATCTGTGCCTCTTCAATCTCATCGGCGATCTGAGACATGACTCCGTCGCTCTCCGCGCTCAGAAAACACGGCTTCCCATCGGGGGTGTCCCACGGAAGCCGCCGCAGGCTTGTGCCACCGCACGCCTTGGCGATCGAGGAGACTTCATTGCTCGGGTTCTTGGTCACTGGGCTACCTGCAGCTCGTCGATCGATGCGTACGTGGTGAAGATGGCTTCCGTGCGGTCGCAGGGAAGCGCCAGGAGCGCCGCCTCAACCACACGGCCCGTGACGTCCGTCGTTACACGTTCGATCGCCAGCACAGCGGCCCTGGCGGTGATGCGCAGCGCTTCAGCCTCTTCGGGGGTCGAGGGGCGGGGCGTGACCCGATGGACTGTGGACGCCAACTGGATTCCGGCGGTGGTGAGCCGTTCCCTTATGTCGTCGCCCCATGGCGAGGGGGTAGTCGTGGGCATGCCGGGGCCCGCCACGTCATACGGCACATAGACGCGCGCCAGGCTGTACGGACATTCCTCTTGGTGAGTGAGGTAGATGTGCTCGGTCAGCCATGCGCCGGACGGAACCCGCAGGAGCGCCGAGAGCTCATCCGGAGCCTTCAACTTGCTGCTGCTGACACGGATCTGCAGTGCAGCAGCTGTTGTCCGTGCTTCTGCCGCACGCCGGTCACTGTCATACGTGACCTGCGGGAGAAGCCGACGGACGAAGTTCCCACGGCCGTGCAGCTTTTCAACCAAGCCCTCGCGCTGGAGCACGTCCAGGGCGTTCCGCAGGGTCGGCTTACTGACCTGGTATCGGGAAGCGAGTTCCGGCTCTGAAGGAAGCTGCTCGCCAAGAGCCAACGTGCCCGATGCGATGAGGCTGCGGAGGTCATCTGCGATGCGCTCGTATCGAGTAGCCATGGCTGGGGATCAACGCCTCCTTGCGGTCCGCACGGCGGACAACTGAGTGCTGGAGTGCATGGTCAGGGTTTCTCCTGTGACGAAGTGCAAGCGCTTCGCCCTGCCGGGCAGCTCAGTTAGGTCCACGACTTTGAACGGCTGACCTCCGATGTTGATGACGTCGCCTCGCATGACGGTGACCGAGCTGACCTCGACGACGGCGACCTGTGTTCCCAGGGATGCCATCAGTGGACCTCCCCACCGGCGCGGTTCTGATCCGCAAGCTGATGGCACGAACAACCGCACGTCTCATAGATCACCGGGAGGGCGAGCGGCGGGTCTGCGGGCTCCGTCTCGTCACACTGGCTGTGAGTGCCGATGTGGCAGTGCAGGGAGCGGTAGCTCACGGCCGTGCCGTGGCGCTCCGGCTGCTGCCGGTCGATGGGCATCAGTGAGCCTCCGCCACATAGAAGTACGGGCAGACCAGCAGCGTGCGGCGATGCAGTGCGCGGCGCAGCCTCGCACGCTCGTCGATGGTCAGCACGTCGGGACGGACGATGTCGCTGACGTCTGCACGGATGGGTTCCGCGTGTTTGGGGGAACGCTGGACAGGGAGCGCGAGCTCACCAGAACGCCCTAAGCGCTCGTTGGACCGCCACCTCGTCTGCGGCTGTCGGCGATGGCTCCCCAAGGGGGGATTGAATTGCCGCATAGCCCATTCGGCAGCGCGGCGGATATGGTCGAACACGCTGTTCAGCTCCTTATAGCTGGTGGCCGTGCCCCCGGACGAAGGCGATCGTCGCGGGGGTTCCTTTGCTGAAACCGGCCCATGCCGTGAGGCCGCTCTCGCTGCTGTGCAGGCCGAACCAGTCGGCCGTTTCAAGCAGCTTCAAGAGCTCTCGCCATGAGTTGGCAGAGACCGACTCCGGCACCTCCGTCTCAATGCAGGCGTGATCGGCCTGGTACGTGACGCGCGGGCTGAATCCAGCGGAGGAGAGGTATACGGCGATGACGTCGGCGCGAGCTTCGGGCGAGAGCACAAGGCGTTCCTCCGTCGCCACTGGATCACTGTGAGTGAAGGTGGTTAACTAGATTAGACCTAGTGGACTAGATTTTCCATATGCGTGAGCAGCCGCCTTACCTCCGCGTCGCTGACCTGCTCCGACAGCGCATCGCGAATCAGGAGTGGACGCCGGGAGTCGACCGATTGCCTTCCCGCGCCCAGCTGGCGCAAGAGTGCGGCGTGGGCGAGAACGTCGTTCGGCGCGCGCAGGAGTTGCTGATCTCGCAAGGGGTCCTGGAAGGGCGCACGGGGTCGGGGACCTACGTCGCAGAGCCGCGTGAGCGTCTGCAGATGGTCCGCTCGCAGTACCGCGAACAGAGTGGCGGCTCCCCGTTCCGCGCGGATATGTCTGCCCTCGGGAAGCGAGGGACCTGGGAGAGCCGGACAGACGCCAAGGTTCCCGCTCCTGCGGACATCGCCGCGCGTCTGGGCATCGCCGAGGGGGACCTGTGTGTCCGCACGGCATACGAGTTCCTGGCCGACGGCAAGCCCGCGCAACTGTCGACCAGTTGGGAGCCGTACAGCATCACGGCCGGCACGATTGTGGTGCTGCCGGAGGGCGGTCCTCACGCAGGAAAAGGCGTGGTCGACCGCATGGCCGAGATCGGTATCACGGTGAACCACGCCGTGGAGCAGCTGGAGCCACGGCTGGCCACCACAGAAGAGGCGACCATCCTCGGTGTGCAACGGAGCGCGTTTGTCACGCACATCCGCCGTACGTACTACAGCGAGGATGGCCGCCCGGTCGAGACGGCGGACATTGTCGTGCCCGCCGCCCTCTGCGACATCGTTTACGAAATCCCGATTACTCCGTGACGGGGTAGCGCCAACGGAAGTACGACAGCGCCCGTGCCCTGGCCTCCACAACAGCCATGCGCGCATCGCGCTCGGCAACGTCGGTGTGGGCTTCCTGGCTGGTCGCCTGTCCAGGCCACTTGCGGTAGAGGAGCCCGACCTCACTCGTGAACCAGCCACGGCTGGTGGAATTCAGCGCGAGCAGAAGCCCCGTGTCCTCCGAGGCCGGAAGCGCCATCCACCCGCCGAGGGCCAGGAGCAGGTCACGACGGACGAAGAGCGTCGCCGGGTGGACCTGCGCCCGGAAGTCGTTGGCCTGCCAGTGTTCGAGGACAGCGCCACGCTCGATCGGTCCGTTTTCGGGGTCACCAGGAAAGCCGACGGTGGTGCCGTCGGGCATCAGGTCCAGGACTCGCGACGTCGTCCACCCGATGGTGTGGTCGCGTTCGAGTACAGCCAGATCGCGAGCCAGTGCTCCTGGCGGCAACTGGTCGTCAGCATCCAGAACCTTGACATACTCGCCATCCGCATGCACGAGAGCCATAGTGCGGGCGACGCCGGGACCGCCGGGCCGGCCCTGGCGGAAGGTCACTCGCGGGTCGTCAGGTACGTGGGGAGCAACTGCGTCGCTCTTGCCGTCCTGTTGAATCACCCAGTGCCATTCCCACCCCTCGGGGAGTTCCTGTTCGCAGAGGGACTTGAACGCATCCGCCAGGTACTGCGCGGAAGGTTCGTGCACGGCAGTGATGATGATGATGCGCCGACGCACGGCTCACCACCTTTCCAGAGGAGTGGTGAAGTGCATTTCCGTGCGGTCGCCGGGCAGGGTGACGTCTGAGATCTCCACTACGCGGTCGTCTGTGTCGTACGAGATCTTCCGGAGTAGCAGGACCGCGGTCCCAGGCGGCAACTCCAGCTCCTCCGCCTCTTCCGGTGTTGGTGGACGGGCCGTGACGTGTTCTTCGATGCGGTCCAACTCGATGCCCACGGTAAGGAGCTGGTTCTGGGTGCCCCCAGGCCAGGGCTCCTTGGTCTCGTCCAGGAGGTCGGGATTCTTCGCGGCCAGGTCGCGAATGAGGTACGAGGTCACGAGGTTGAAGGGGGCGCTCTCGACGCGGTAGCGCGTGCGGTACGTGCGCTCGACGAGAGCCGTGCCCGGAGGGACACCGAACGCGTCGGCGACCTCCTTCCCTGCCTTGATCTCGCGGTATGCCGCGTAAAAGACGAGGTCGTCGAGCTCCAGTCCGGTGTCGTGCTCGGTGGCCCCGGTCTTCTGCCGCAGGACCTGAGGCTCGCGGGCGCGCTTCTTCTCCCACTGATGCCGGGTGTTCGTGCGATGCACTGCCGTACGGGAGCGGCGGACGAAGTTGCCGACGCCGTGCTGCTTCTCGATCAGCCCCTCATCGCGCAGGAGGCGAAGCGCGTCGCGGATCGTCGGAACGCTCCGCCCGTACTTCTCCGCGAGCTTCGTTTCCGAGGGCAGGCGGTCTCCACGCTTCAGCTCACCTGCGCGGATGGACTGACGGAGGTCGTCTGCGATCCGCTCGTACGCCACTGCCACTGGTGCTCACCGTTCCCGTCGTCTTACGGGACTCAGCTTACGACTCCTAAAGAGGTCTTGACGAGTGGGGGAGATGCACGCCATAGTGGCAACTCCTAAAGAGGAGTTGAGGAGAAGACCTCTTTAGGAGTTACTTTCGCCTGGGCGGCTCCATCGACTCCCGAGGGGGACCCTGATGCAGCTCGCGATCGGTGATGTGGTTCGTGATCGCAGCGATTTTGCACTTGGCACAGTGGCTGGCATCGCCAGCCAGTCCAGCGGCAACCTTGTCGCGCTCCAGTTGTCCGGAGGTGCGGTTCGCCTCGTAGAGCCCGATGACCTCGACCTGGTGGCGCGGTACGCGAAGCCGACAACGACCGGCCGGAGCGTGATGACGCTGGCCGTCCTCGCCGTGGCCGTGCTGGCGGCCTACGTCGGCTGCCGGTCCGCCCTGAATCTGGGCGCCGACTGGCCGCTGGCGTTTCTGATGGGCCTTGGCTACCACACGGCGGTGATGACCGCTTTCCAGTGGTGGCTGCGCTTGACGGGCCCCCGGCGCTTTCGCGTCTGAGCACTTCATGAGTCGGCGGTGGTGGTCGACGGGTCACGTAAGCCCGCTGCCCCTGGCTCTCCCATCCCATCCAGGACCTAGGAGAGATCCAATGCGTACGTACGTAGGCGATCAAGAGGCCGTGAATGAGGCCGAGTTCAAGGAGCTCGCCAATGGCTCCCAGGGCAACTGGCACGAGGGCTTCCGGGAGTTATTCCTCGGCTTGACCGGCGAGTCCGCCGACGAGCGCGCCGCCCGCAGGGCCGTGGCCCGCGAGGTGTTGGCAGAGCTCCAGGAGCAGAGCGAGACGGACGACATCGCCCGGTTGAACGCGCTCTACGCCGAGCAGCTCAGCAGTGTCGTGCTGATGCGGGCCAAGGCCAGCACGCCGCGGACGCCGTTGGTGAGGGCGGCATGAGCGAGAACACGACAATGGCCGAGCAGGCCGCCGCATTCACGACAGTCGCAGGGCTGGCCAGCCGGTACCCGGAACTCCCCGCTGCGTACATCTGCATCCACAGCTCCTTCGTCTGCCAGCCCGAGGTAAACGTGCAGGCCCAGTCCTTCAGTGACTTGGAGGCATGGCGCGAGGCTCTCGGAGGCGACGTGATGCGCGTTGGCTGCTACCCGCTTGACAGGGGCGCCGCGTTGCAATTCTCGGTGGACCTGGATGGCGTGACCGTCAAGGTGTACGCCGTGGACCGCCTGGTCTCCGAGATTGAGGTTGCGGCATGAGTACGTTGACGGCGTGCGTCGCAGCACCTCCCGCGCTGAGCAGCAGCGAGAAGGCGATGCTGGGCGTCGTCATCCCGGCCGGCGGCGGCGTGGGTGGGCTGGGGCTTGCCTCCTCGTTCGACTCCGTCTCCAAGGCCGCAGGTCGCTGGGGTTTCACAGAGCCGTGGATGCTGCCGGTCGGTATTGATCTCGCCATCCCCGTGTTCACCGCGGCCAACCTCCTTTTGATCCGACTCGGGATGCCGCTGGCGTGGGTCCGATTCGTTCCCTGGGGGCTGACGCTCGTCACCTGCTGGCTCAACGTCGCGGCTGGGACATCGGCATCAGCGAAGATCGCGCACGGTTCAATGCCGCTCCTGTGGGTGGCCTTGGGCGAGATCGCGGCCCACATTTACGCCGTCCGCATCGGCGTGGCCACCGGGGCGCGGATGGAACGCATCCGTCATTCCCGCTGGCTGTTCTCACCGCTTACGACACTGCTGCTCTGGCGCCGCATGGTGCTGTGGGAGATCACTGACTACCGCGAAGCACTGGCGCTGGAGAAGCAGCGGCTGATGGTCCGTGCCGAGCTGCGCGAGGCGTACGGCCGCTCGTGGCGCAGGAGCGCGCCACGTCGTGACTTGGTGCTGCTCAAGCTGGGCGAGCTGGCTCCCGAGGGTGTTCTTCCGCCGTCGGACACGGAGGAACCACCACAGCCGCGCCGCAAGCGCAGGACGGACAAGAGCAACCCCCGCATGACCTGGGACGCGGCGATCGCCAAAGCGCGAGAGGTGACCGCTGACTGGCCCTACGGGGACCTGGACGCCGATCCCATTCGCAGGGCCGTCGGCTGCAGCCAGGAGCGCTCTCGCCAACTGCGAGACGCGCTCAGAGCCGACCGCCGTCGGCAGAACGCGGAAGTGGATCCCGTCGCGGCCACGGCCACGGCCACGGCCTGACGGCACACCCTCCGCAACCACTGTTCCACTCCTGTGAGTTGGGGCCCGGCCGCTGCTTTGGCGGGTAGGGCCGGGCCCCCGCCTCCCGTCATTCCGGAAGGAACTGTCAGTGAAACAAGAGGACTCCAACGATCACGAGAACGAGCTCTTCGAGCGCCTTGAGAAAGAGATGGACGCCGACTCTGGTGGGTCGGTGCTCGACTTCGGCAAAGGTCGGCGGAGCCGCCCTCGCCCGACTGAGTCGGCCGACTCCAGTGCCGCTGAGTCGGGCGACCCGGGCGACGCCCTCATGGTCGACCGCCCCGGCGGACCGTCGGGACCCGGCCTGATGGATCGGGTGCTCGGTTCGAAGCGGCGTCCGGTTATCCCGGCGTGGGCACGGTCGCGTACCGAGTTCAAGGCCGCCGGCAAGGGCGTCGCTGCGTACGCCTGGCACGTTGCCGCGTACCACGCGGTCCGCACTCCCTGGTACGCCCTGCGGCTCACGCTGCAGGTCCCGTGCGGGACCGTGCGGTTCGTCGCGGGCTCGGTGCGCTGGGTGGCGGACTCAGAGGGGGATCCGTTTCGCCGGGCAGCGGCCGACCGCGAGGACATCGGCGACTACCTGAAGCTCTCCCGCCAGCGGGACCGGCGGGTGCGCTGGCGCACGGTGGTGGCTGTCGTTGCCTCGATCTTCGGTATCACGACGGCGCTGGCCATGTACGTTCTCGCCCCGGCATGGCTACAGGTGCTGTCGGGTGCCGCGGCCGCCATGGCGCTGGGCTGGCTGGGGCAACCGGCCGACGATCCAGTTATCCACAGGGCTGTGGAGCTTACGAAGGCAACCAAGCTCACGAGCGACATCGTGCTTCGGGCCCTCGGCTCCCTCGGCATCCCTGCGATCAATCAGGCTCAGTCCAAGGGTGGGGAAGGCTTCGCATTTACTGCCCCCATTACCCGCGATGGCCCCGGCTGGCTGGCCGAGGGCGACCTTCCGTACGGCGTGACGGTGACGGACGTGGTCGACCGTCGGGAAAAGCTGGCCTCGGGTCTCCGCCGACCGTTGGGCACTGTGTGGCCCGAGGCGGTCCCCGACCAGCACACCGGCCGACTCAAGCTCTGGGTCGGGGACCAGGACATGTCCCAGACGAAGCAGCCGGAATGGCCGCTCGTCAAATCTGGGGCGGTCGACCTCTTCAAGCCCATCGCCTGGGGAACCGACCAGCGCGGGCGGTGGGTTGAGGTCACCCTCATGTACATCGCGGGCGTCATCGGTGCCATCCCGAGGATGGGCAAAACTTTCCTCCTGCGGCTCCTGCTTCTCATTGCCGCACTGGATCCCCGAGCTGAGGTGCACAGCTACGACCTGAAGGGAACCGGCGACCTGGACGCCGTCGGCAACGCCATCGGCTACCGGCACCGGGCTGGCGACGACGAGGAGGACTTCCTCTATGCCCTTGCGGCCATGCGTGAGCTGCAAGGCGAGTTGCGCCGTCGTACGAAAGTCATCCGTGATCTGCCCCGGGACATCTGCCCCGAGTCGAAGGTCACGACCGAGCTTGCCTCGAAGCGCTCGCTCGGACTGCATCCGATCGTGGTCGGCGTGGACGAATGCCAGAAGTGGTTCGAACACCCCAAGTACGGCAAGGAGCTTGAGGAGATCTGCACTGATCTCGTCAAGCGTGGTCCGGCCACGGGAATTGTGCTGCTGCTGGCGACTCAGCGGCCGGACGACTCCAGTCTCCCGAAGGGCATCTCCGCGAACGCCTCGGCGCGCTGGTGCCTGAAAGTCATGAGTCACATCGAGAACGACATGGTGCTTGGCACCGGCGCCTACAAGCGCGGCATTCGCGCGACCATGTTCGCGTGGGGCGACAAGGGCATTTGCTACTTCCTCGGTGAAGGAGCCGACGCTCGCATCGTCCGCTCGGTCGAGATCGACGCCGTGGTTGCCGAGCTCATCGCCCAGCGGGCCCGGAAGATGCGCGAGCGCCTCGGCACCCTCGCAGGGCATGCGCTCGGCGAGGAGCCCGCGGCCGACCCGGCTGCCTCGTACGACCTCCTGCGCGATGTCCTCGCGGTCGTTCCGGCCGAGGAGCCGAAGGCGTGGAACGAGGCCATCGTTGCCCGGCTCGCGGAGTTGCGCCCGGATGTGTACGCCGGCTGGGAGCCCGAGCAACTGACCTCCGCTCTCAAGCCGTTCGGGGTCCCGACGATGCAGGTATGGGGCAAGACCGAGGGCGGCAAGGGGGCCAACCGGCGTGGCATCAAGCGCGCCGACGCCCTCAATGCGATCGCGGAGCGTGACGGAAACGCCGACGCCGCATAGCCGTCCAGCGTCGCTGGACCTAGCGGGGACCCCTGCTAGGTCTAGCACCCCCGCTAGCAAGCAAAACCACCTGTGAGCAGGCCGCTAGCCTCTAGCGGCCCTCCCCGCCCACAACCCGATTCCTGTCCTGGGAGGGGCCTCATGACTCTTCTGCTCTCTGCTATGCCGGGCCTGATATTGATCGCTCTCTGCTACGCCGGGCTGTGCGCCGTGAGTCCGTTCGGTAACTGCCGCAAGTGCCGGGGGTTCGGCTTCCGCCTGAAGCAGAGTCGCCGAGGGCGGATCAGCCGCGGTCGTGATTGCCGTCGCTGTCGCGGCTACGGCAAGCGCATCCGTGTTGGACGCCACGTCTTCAATATCGCCTCCCGCCTTCACCGAGAAGGCACCCGCTGACCCTGCCTGAGAAAGGTGCCGTCATGGCCTTCGCGATCTCCTCCATCGTGCTGTTCGGCGTCCTCCTGGCCCTTCTCCTGCGCTTCAAGGCGCTCGGCGTCGGCGCCGCCGTGGTCGCCCTGCTCTTCGGCTTCTACGTCGCCAAGAGCGACGCCGCTCCATTCATCGACCAGATCATGTCCGCCGTCGCGAACACCCTCCGCAAGTTCTGACCCAGCAGAGGAGCCCACATGCCCGCCCCCACTCCCGTTTGGTTCCACAGTTTGACCGAGAGCGTGTACGCCCTCGGCGCTGCGGCTCGCGAGTACCGGATCGCCGACCAAGCGGCACGGATCGCCCGTTGGAACACCGACCCGACTCGCCTACTCCCTGTCGACGGCGTGCTGAGCGCGCCCGGGCCGGACTTCTTCCGCCCCCACGACGACGCGCTGTGGCAGCTCGGAGAGCTGTACAGGGACTTGGAGAGCCGCACCAAGAGGCTGTACGAGAACACCGCCCTGGCCTACGCGCATGGCACGGCCGCGGTATTGGAGTCCGTACTCAAGGGTGAGTGTCCGCGATACGTCGGACTCAGCCATAGCCACGGCCGCTACACAGTGCCCGGAGAGCCACTGCCCGACCTTCGGGAAGCCCTCGGCGAGTGGGCCGGTAGCCAACGGCTCGCCGGCTTGCGAGACGAGGTTCTCAAACGAGAACGCGCCCACGCTGCGGTCAACGGCCTTGACTGGCTTGACGACTTGGTGGGCGATGAGGTTGCCGAGGTTGACAGCTCTCCGCAATTTGCCGCCGGACTGGCGGACAGTGCCTATGCCTACGGCGAGAGCGCCGAAAGCGCCCTGCACTTTCTGCTTCTGGCCACCAGGACCACCCGCACTCCCGAGGAGCATTAGTGACGAATGAAGCGAGCAGCCCCGGAACCGCCCCCAACCTCCCGGATCTCGATCTCGCCTACGCGGGCGCCCCGAGTGTCAGCGAGGAAATCGGCTGGCTTGGCGAGCACGCCTCCGGCCGCCGGTTCGGTCAGGAACAGGACCGGGAGTTCTGGCTCCGCAAGGCCGCAGTCCTGGACCGCATCGCGCTCAAGGAAGCAGCCACCTACGCCCCGGAAGTTGCCGCAGAGGCGATGGAGACCGCCGACCAGGCCGCGCTGCAGCTGATCGAGTACGACGTGGCGCACACGGGCCTCAGCCTCAAGGGGGCGGAGCTGGTCACTGGCTCGGACCACCGCGAGTACGTCCGCCAGGAGTACCGCGCTTGGAGCTGACTCAGCTCTCCTGAACGTACCCGGGGCAGTGGTCGACGGGTCAACGCAGCCCACTGCCCCGGCTCTCCCATCCCATCCAATGAAACAGGAGGTGCTATCAGGATGCACCAAAGCACTCCCTGCCCGCTGCCCCGGGCTGCTCATGAAGCAGCTGAGCGCGGCTGGCACGTCTTTCCCCTGGTCCCCGGCGGCAAGCGCCCGGCCATCCGTTCGTGGGAGCAGCGCGCGACGACCGACGCCGAGCGCATCGCCCGGTGCTGGGCGACCGGAAACTACAACCTCGGCATTGCCGCCGGTCCCTCCGCTCTCGTGGTTGTCGACCTGGACATGCCGAAGCACGCCGAGGACCTCCCGCCCGCCGGGATTCCCTCGGTGGTGACCAACGGCGCAGACATGCTGGCCAAGCTTGCTGAGGGGCACGGCCAGCGGTACCCCGGCGGGACCTATACGGTCCGTACCGCCAGCGGCGGTACTCACCTCTACTTCACTGCCCCCGCAGGCAGGGAGCTGCGTAACACGGCGGGAAATCTCGGCTGGAAGGTCGACACCCGCGCCGTCGGCGGCTGCGTAGCTGGTGCGGGCAGCGTCGTGGACGGCAAGCCGTACGTGGTCGTGCACGACGTGTCCCCGGCTCCGCTGCCGGACTGGCTCGCCACGCTCCTTGCTCCGGCGCCTCTGCCTCCGCAGGTGCCCGTCGCAATGCCGCTGATCGCCACGGACCGGCACAGTGCGTACCTGCGCGCGGCCGTCGCGGGCGAGCTGGAGCGGGTCACCCGTGCTCGTACGGGCAACCGCAATAACGCCCTCTACCAGGCGGCCGTAGCCCTCGGACAGCTCGTCGCCGGCGGCGAGCTGGAGGCGGGCGACGTGGCCGACTGGCTCGCCGCTGCTGCTGTCCAGAACGGCCTCGCCGAGACGGAAGCCCGGCTGACGGTCGCCTCCGGCCAGCGCGCCGGAGCGAAGAAGCCGCGGACCGTTGCACGGAGGGCCGCGTGAACGAGCCCCCGTACAACCCGCCCCATCTGTACTCCGCACACGCTGGCTCGGAGCCACAGCCTCTACAGCCTGCACAGCAGCGCATGCGCACCGCCTGGACCGCTGATGAGCTTATGGCGACCGAGTTCCCGGCGCCCCGTTGGGCCGTGCCCGGCCTTATCTCCGAGGGGGTCAACCTCCTCGCCGGCCCGCCGAAAGTCGGCAAGTCCTGGCTCTCTCTCGGCCTAGCGCTCTCGGTCGCGGCCGGAGGTATGGCCATGGACAGCGTGCCCGTGGAGGGCGGTCCGGTGCTCTACCTCGCACTGGAGGACACTGCCCGTCGGCTGCAGTCGCGCATGGGCAAGATGCTCGGCTCGGATCGGGCGCCCTCGAACCTGACGCTGGCGACCTCCTGCCCCCCGCTTCCGCAGGGCGGGGGCGAGGCCATCTCTCAGTGGGTGGAGCGCAATCCGGACGCACGGATGGTCGTGATCGACGTCTTTGCCAAGATGCGTGGAGTGTCCGCCCCTGGATCCTCCGCGTATGACGCGGACTACGCGGCCGTCGGCCACGCCAAGCGGATCGCGGACCACTACGGCATTGCCGTGGTGCTGGTGCACCACGTCCGCAAGGCCGCATCGGACGACTTCCTTACGGAGGTCTCCGGCACCAACGGCCTCGCCGGAGCAGCAGACGCGACGCTCGTACTCAAGCGCGCCCGCGGCCAGGCCGACGGCGTCCTGCACGTCACCGGCCGCGACGTGGACGAGGCCGAATACGCGCTCCGTTTCTATGCGGAGGCCGGCGCCTGGCAGCTCCTCGAAGGTCCTGCGGCTGACCACACCATCGGCGACACCCGGGCCACGATCCTGCGCTACGTCCGTGCGCATCCCGGGGCCAAGCCGAAGGCGATCGCCGAGGGAACGAACCTGGATCCGACCCTCGTCCGTCAGACCTGCTCGCGCATGGCGAACGATGTCCAGCTCATCAGGAAGGCCGGGGGCTATGTCGTCCCAGGCGAGAACGGGGGACAGGCATGACGAGTCACAGCCGTCACAGTGTCACTGCAGTCACCCTGCCCCACCTCTTCCGACCGTCAGAGATCGCCGAAGCCCTCGGCTGCTCCGAGTGGTGGGTGAAGGAGCAGGCACGGCAGCGGCGCATCCCGTTCACGCGGCCCGGCGGGGCGTACCGCTTCACGTCGGAGCACTTCGCGGAGATCGTCCGCGTCTTCGAGGAGCGCCCCCTCCGGAGCCAGGAGCCCACAGCCGAGGGGCGTTCGCTCCCGCGTTCCCGTCGCACGAAGCAGTCCGTTCCCGTGGCCGCTCGCCTCAGTGCCAAGCGCCCGCGACGAGCCATCCGCGCGGAGCCCGCGCTTGCCGCGTGAATCGCCAGAAGGGAGAAGGACATTGGGATACGGAGAGAAGCGTGCCAACTACTACCGAGGCCGGTACTGGATCGCGCCCGGCGTGCTCCGCACCGTCGTGGACGCCAACGGCGCGACGGTGCGCTTCACCACCAAGCGCGAGGCCGCGAAAGCTGCGAACGACCACGAGGCCAAGGTCAGGGACGGAGCCTGGCGTGACCCGAATGCAGGGAAGGAAACCTTCGGCGAGTACGTGAATCGCTGGTACGAGGCGCAGGACCTCGCCGCTTCCACCATGCAGAACTACAAGCGGCACATCGAAGAGCACCTTCTCCCCGAGTTCGAGGACAAGGCCATCGCCGACATCCAGCCCACGGACATCGGCGCCTGGGAGAAGAAGGAAAGAGCGCTCTACGCGGCGTCCAGCGTGAAGACCTGGCGGGGCACGCTGCATCTCATCCTTGCCGACGCAGTGGACGAAGGGCTCCGGGATTCCAACCCGGCGACCAAGCGCCGAGGCCGAGGCAAGCGCGCCGGACGCTCACGCAACCGCGGTCCCGAGAAGGTGGTGACCGATGCGCTCGGCATGCTGCTCATCGCCGAACGGGCCTCGCTGCTGTCTGGTCGTGACGACGAGTTCGTAGCCGTGATCCTGAAGGGCTACACCGGCATGCGATGGGGCGAAGTCGTCGGCCTGGAGACCGAGTTCGTACGTCCCTCCGAGGTGCGCGTGGAGTGGCAGCTCTACGAACTGGACTCGGGGGAGTTGCACCGCTGCCCGCCCAAGGACGACTCGTATCGCAGCGTCGACACCCCCGACTGGTTGTCCGGACTGATCGCGAGCCACATCGCACGGACCAAGCCGAAGCCCTGCGAGTGCCACGGACTCACCTACGTGTTTCGTGGACTCAAGGAGTCCAATGCCGCGGCCCGTCAGCCGGGGCCGAAGCTCGTCGACGTCGCGCGGCGCGCAGGAGTCTCCACCGGAACAGTGTCGAATGTGCTGAACCGGCCGGACACCGTGCCGGAGTTGACGCGGTTCAAGGTGGAGACCGCCGTCGCTGAACTCGGCTACGTCCGCAGCGGCTCGTCGGGACAGTCCGCGCCGCACTGGCGCCGGACCGGATTCGCGACCTGGCTGTTCCAGCCGGCGGCGACGGGCTGGTACCCGAAGAAGGCTCCGCAGGAGGCACACCCGGTGCCTGTGCTGGCTCATCCGTGGCCGGGGGCGCCCGCACGCGGCCGAAATGCCTCCGGCCGCGCTGAGGCGTGCTGGCTGCCGATCGCGAAGGGCCTCACCCCGCACGGGCTCCGACACTCGCATAAGACGGTCATGGAGGAACTCGGTACCAGACCGAAGCTCATGGACGAGCGCCTCGGTCACGAGGACGGCTCTGTCCAGGCTCGGTACACCCACGTCACGCCAACCATGCGGAGACGCCTCATGGACGGACTAACCGATCAATGGGAGGCAGCGCTGGCCGCACGCGCCGCGTTGTCTCCGTGCTCGCCGATTGCTGCGCTCGATGCCCTGCTCAGAGCTCGTCGGTAGCCTGCTCCCTCAGTCAGAATCCCGGGAGGTTCTGATCGGGTTACCCGAGCAGCGATCAGGCCCGGTTCGCTAACAAGCGGGCCGGGCCTGATCTGCGATATGCATGGCCATCGCCACGAAGCATGGCTCCTGGCGCGCTCCGAGAAGCAGGACACCGCCGCGACGTGGAAGAAGACCTTCGGGCACCATCCGCTGATGGGGTTCGCCGACCACGGCCGCGGCGGGTCCGGTGAACCGGTCGTGGGCCGATCCGGCCTTTTGAGACGTCACATGCTGAGTGTTGCTCATGAGTTATGCCGAAATCGCCGTAGAGCTTGGCCAGGAGTCAGTCTGCGGGCATCCGTGGTATCTGGAGCAAGGATCACAGCCATAGTGCGACGTTACCGGCAAAGACTTGGGCGTGGGGCTCGCTCCATCTTTTGCGCGGGCTGGCAGCTCGACGGAAACTGGCGATAGGGCCACTAGGCGGGAGGTACATCCATGGGCACCAAGGGAAACGGAGACTCTTCGCCCGATCGGGCCGCCCCTCCGGAGAGCGGCCACATGCCTGAAGCAGTGGCTGACAACGGGGAGGGGCCAGTTCCTCAGGCGCAACCCGACCAGGAACAAGAGCTGGAAGACGAGGAACTGGACTCGGACTTCCCGTACAACCTAGCTTCGGAGGATCGGGGGGCCTCAACTACTGACTTCCTCTCCGAAGATGTTTCAGCAATCTACCACCCGCTCATCGACGCAGAGCGATCATACTATCTTCGCGACTTGCAAGCTCGGCACGATCCCGAGGTGCAGAAGCATATCGCGATGCTTAGGTTCGCCATACTGCTCTTGATCACTGTCACGGTGATAGGACTCGGGATCTCTATCACCTTGGCCACGTATCAGCGGTGGATCGCCGCATCTGTAGTTGGTGGCGTCACGATCCTTCTCGCCATCATTCTTGGCTTCGCTGTGATCCACTTTAGGTCGAAGGTAGCCTCAACTCAGGTGCGAAAGCTTGAGGAGCTGACGCAAAAGTTTGAGGAAATCGCGAGAAAAGCGCCAGAAGATGAAACTAGGGGACAGACAGCGGAACAAAAAAGGCGAGCAAAGGATCAGCGTGAATTTTACCAAGGGTTGATCGATACCTATCATGCCATCACGAAGAAGCATGCCGCTCGATCGTTTCGTAGCAGCCAGATGGCCATGGGTATCGGATTCGGCCTATTGGTAACTGGAGCAACGGTCACCGTCTTTCAGCACGACATTACTGCACAGGTGACACTCGGATCCCTTACCGCGCTCGGAAGTGCATTCTCTGCCTATCTGGGCGCCACCTTCATTAGCGCGCACAACGAGGCGTTGGCTCAAATGAATTACTACTTTGGGCAACCGCTGATATCAACTTATTTGCTTGAGGCTGAACGGATGACCGAGACGATTGAGAAGCCGAAAAAGGATGTGGTTATGACCCAGGTTGTGGAAGCAGCGCTTGATGAAGCGGCGATTGCAGGCCAGGTTCTCCAGCCATCCGCGATTAATGGCGGCCTCCGCAGACCCTTGCGGCGCCGCCGAACCCAACAGTCAGTTCAATCCACCGAGCGGGCCGATGAGACTTCATGATTCGCGGCTGTTATTCGAGTCCATGGTTTCCGTTCAATGGCTATGCGGCGCCTTGGGCGCGTATGGCGTCGGCGATGTCGGTGAGATCCCACAGCGCCTCAGGGCGTCCCGCGCGGCCGGTCGGCCGATAAGCGGCAGGCGCGCAAATCGCCGCCAGCCGGGCCCGCGACGCACAAGAAGCCGGGGTGGCTTTCCGGGCGGTGGCCGCCGACTGCGCCTACGGCGACCACGATGCGTTCTGCGGCGAACTGGGCGATACGGGGCTGCCGTTCGGTGATGGCCATCAAACCGCGCCGGGGGACCTGGGCCTACCACGAGCAGGCGCACACGCCAGTCGATGCCGCCCGCGAGGTGATCGGGAATGGCCCGGACAAACCCGGGGACTGGAAGGCGGTCGCCCGCACTGCCGCGACGGGCACCCCGCTTTAGGCGCTTCTTCAGCGCTGCTGCACGCTCACCAAAGGCCAGCACGTCGTGCCACTTGGTCGTCCCGTCCACCGCAGGACATGGAAGCGCCCGACCGCTGGCGACGGGGGATGCACCAGCGATCGGGCTGTGGCCAAGACTAACAAGGCTGCTTGTGCGGCGGGAGCCGATTGCTCAGCTGCAACGACGACCTGTGATCGGGATCATGCAACGCGGTCCGCAAGGGAGATGGAACAGAGAACCAAGGGCACTACAGAGCGGACCGGAGGCACCCCGCCTGACGACCGGAGAACATGCCGTTGGTTGAGCCTAGTGTCTCGTGATCCTGTTTGTATCACTTTGAGTTGTTTGCAACGAGCTTCTTGATGTTGGTCTGGACGAGGCGGACCTTCGCCAGGATCTCTTCGGCGGTTGCGGTCCAAGTGAATGGTTTGGCCTCGGAGTTCCAGGAGTCGATGTAGTTGCGGATCTGTGTGATCAGGACGTTGACGCTGGCGAAGGTTCCGCGGCGGATCGACTGGCGGGTCAGCAGGCCGAACCAGGTCTCGATCTGATTGATCCAGGACGACCCGACGGGGGTGAAATGGAAGTGGACGTGTGGATGGTCGGCCAGCCACGCCTTCACCTCTGGCGTGGTGTGGGTGGAGAGGTTGTCCAGGACGACGTGGATCTCCTTTCCGGCGTGCGGCTTCACTGCCTTCTTCAGGAAGGCCAGGAAGTTCTTGCCGTTCCGGCTCGGCTTGCACTCGCCGATTACTTCGCCGGTGGCGACGTTGAGTGCGGCGAACAGGTTCGTGGTGCCGTGCCGGACGTAGTCGTGGGTGCGTTTCTCGGTGGCCGCGAAGGTGACGGGCAGTACCGGCTGGGTCCGGTCCAGCGCCTGGATCTGCGTCTTTTCGTCGATCGAGAGCACGACCGCGCCGCCCGGCGGGGCGAGGTAGAGGCCGACGACATCGGCGACCTTGTCCGCGAACGCGGGGTCTTTCGAAATCTTGAAGGTGCCGTTGCGGTGCGGCTTGAGATTCTCCTCGCGCCAGATCCGCGCGATGTAGTGCCAGGACACGGTGACGTTCTCGGTCCGCTTCACATACTTCGCCAGCTCGCGCGTCGACCAGTGCGAAAGACCGGTGCAGGCCGGCGGCGTCATACGCGTCAGCGCAATCACCCGCGCCCGAACCCGCGCCGGTACCTGTTCCCGGGCCCCGCCGGGCCGGTCGCCTTCCAGCCCGGCCAGCCCACGCTGGGCATAACGGGCCTTCCAGCGGTCCACGGTCGGCAGCGACACCCCGAGCAACTCGGCAATGTCCTTGCGCCGACGTCCCTCGCCCGACCACAGCACGATCCGGGCCCGCGTGGCTATATCCGCAGGCACCTCACGACTGCTCGCCAACTCCCGCAACTCAGCGGCCTGTTCCACGGAGAGCTCCATGCCAGCAGCAACGAGACACACGCGATCAAGTAACGCCAACAAAATCACGAGACACTAGGCTCCGTTACTGATCGCACGGAGGCGCGTACGAGAGGCGGGGCAGATACTCGTGCCATTTTTCCGGCGTCAGAACGCCCCGAGTGGTCGAGCAAATGCGACGAATGGCCTCGTCGACGTCCAGGTTCCACAGCCGGACGGTATCGGTCCCGCTCGACACTCCGAGCATGTGGCTTTTGGGGCTGAACGACAAGAAATTGCCTGTCTTGGCGTTGGGGCTCATCGATTGACCGATTGGAGCGGCCTTGGAGGGGAGGGTGACGTTCCAGAGTCGGACCGTGTTGTCGTTGCCACCGCTCGCCAGGGTGCTGCCGTCCTGGCTGAACGTCAGCGACACGACCGCTTCGGTGTGGCCGGTGAGGGGAGAGCCCAGCCGGGTTGCCTTGCGGGAGTCGGTGATGTTCCAGAGCCGGACCGTGTTGTCGTCGCTGCCGCTGGCCAATGTCTGGCCGTCCGGACTGTAGGCGAGCGCGTTGATGGGGCCGAGGTGCCCCGTGAGTGGCGCGCCGAGTTGGGCGGCATGACGTGGGCCGGCCACGTTCCACTGCCGGATGGTGTCGTCCGCGCTGCCGCTGGCGAGAGTGCGGCCATCTGGGCTGAAGACGAGGGAGTTGACGTAGCCCTTGTGGCCGGTGAGCGGCGCGCCAAGCGGAAGAACGTGGGACGGGTCGCTGACGTTCCACAACTGTATGGTCCGATCGTCATGGGCGGTTGCCAGCGTGTGCCCGTCTGGGCTGAATGCGAGCGCGCCGGGGCCCGCGAACCGTGTCCGCAGCGCGACGGGCGGCCCGTAGGGGACAGGCCGAGTCGGGTTGGTGACGTTCCACAGCTGCACTGCGCGGCTTCCCGTCAGCACCGCGAGTGTGCGGCCGTCGGGGGAGAACGCCAGCGAACGCACATCACCCTCCCCAGGCATGAACGGTTTGCCCAGCGACACGGGTCGGTCGGGAGTCGCCACGTTCCACAGCCGAACCCTTCCGTCGCGCGCCGCCGTGGCCAGCACCTGCCCATCCGGGCGGAACGCTCCGATTCGGCCGATCATGTCCGACGTCGGTATCGACCACAGACGGACCTTGTTGTCGCCACTCCCGGTGGCGAGGGTTCGGCCATCGGGGCTGAAGCCCAAGGCGTAGATCTCGCCGCTGCTCCCTGCGAGAGGCTCGCCGACCTGCGACGGGTATGCCGGATCACTGACGTTCCACAGGCTCGCCGTGCTGTCGGCGCTGGCGGCGGCGAGCATTGTTCCGTCGGGGCTGAAGGCGACTGACCATACGGGACCGGTGTGGCCGGTGAGCGGCGCGCCGAGCGGTGTCGCGTGACGTGGGTCGGCCACATTCCAGAGCCGGATGGTGTCGTCCGCGCTGCCGCTGGCGAGGGTTTGGCCATCGGGGCTGAAGGCCACGGAGTGCACCGTGCCCGTGTGGCCGGTCAGCTTCGCGTCGATCGGCATCGGATGACGCGGATCGGCCACGTCCCACAGTCTGATCGTGTCATCGTCGCCACCGGCTGCCAGCGTCCGTCCGCCAGGGCTGAACGCCACGGAGCGCACGGCGGCGGTGTGGCCGGTCAACGCACCGAACGCCTTCGGTCGGCGCGGGTCGCTCATGTCCCACAGTCGAACGGTGCGATCTTCGCTGGCGGAGGCCAGAGTGTGTCCGTCCGGGCTGAAGGCGAGCAGGTAGATCGTGCCGCCATGGCGGGTCAAGGGCGCACTGAGCGGGCGCGGGTGGTTGGGATCCTGCATGTTCCACAGCCGGACCCTGCCGTCGTCCGAAGCGCTGGCGAGGGTGCGGCCGTCCGGGCTGAAGACCGCGCTGCTCACCCAACTCGTGTGGCCGGTGAGGGGCTTGCCCAGCTGTTTGGGCCGAGTCGGGTCTGACACGTCCCACAGTCGAACGGTCCGGTCGTAGCTGGCGGTGGCCAGGATCCGCCCGTTCGGACTGAACGAGGTGAGGTACACGGCGCCGGTGTGGCCGAGAAGTGGTGTGGCCAGCGGTGCGTTCACGATCGAGATCAGCCGATTGTTCGCGCCCTCGTCGTTCGGCCGCAAGCGGTGAGCCACCAGGTCGAGTTGAGCGGACAACGACGGGTCCGTGTACTGGACGCGATCGGCTTCGGCGACCACCTGCTCGAACACCGCATCGTTCCGCTGCTGCCACGCGACCACCGCCGAACCGACGGCCAGCATCGCCAGGACGACCAGAGCCGACACCGCACCACGGCTGATCCAGACTGTGCGCTTGCGCAGCCTGACCGAAGCAGCCAGGAATTCCACCGCGATCCGTGTCAGGAAGGTGTCACCGGCGGATTTCGCCCAGTTGTGGGCCTGCTCCAGACGGGAACCCCGGTAGAGCAGTGACGTATCGCGGTTCGACCCTTCCCAGGCCCTGCCGTCCTCTTCCAGCCGCTGGCGCAGCAGGTTGCCGTTCCTGTCCTCGTTGATCCAGTCACGCAGGCGTGGCCAGGCGTGGAGCAGCGCTTCATGGGTGATCTCCACGGTCTCCGCGTCGAGTGTCACCAATCGGGCGCTAACCAGTGCTTCGAGCGATTCCTCCGTCTTGTTGGGGTCCGTTGACTCCTCCGCCAGTTGGCGCCGCGTCCCCCGCCTACGGGTGGCTTGCGTGTCTTCGCCCAGCCGGACCAGCCTGAGGAGGAGCAGTCTCGTGGCCGCGCGTGCTGCCGGGTCGAGGCTGGACCAGGCCCGCTCGGCGGTCGCCGCGACCGCTCCCTGGATTCCGCCCGCCGCGCGGTAGCCGGCCAGCGTCAGCCTTCCCGCCTTTCGGCGCTGCCAGGTGGCGAGCAGGGCGTGGGAGAGGAGCGGCAGACCCCCCGCGTTGTGCGCCCCGCGGGGGCTGTCAGCGCTCAATTCCCGGACGATCAGTTCTGCCAGCCCCGGTTCGAGTTCCAGGCCCACGGCCTTGGCCGGGCCGGTCACCGCTTCGCGCAGCTCCGTGGTGGTCAGCGGCCCGAGCACCATGTGCCGGTGCTGCAGCGCGTCGGCCAGTTCGGGATACCCGAGGCATTGCTCGTAGAAGTCGGCGCGTATGCCGAGGACTACGAGCACGGGGGCTGGGTCACCGGGGCCGGGGGGCGAGCACGCAGCGTGGAGGAGCTGGATGAAAGTGCGCCTGTGCGCCTCGTCGGAGCAGAGGGTGAACGCCTCCTCGAACTGATCCACGATGACGACCTGACGGGCGGCGGAGGATGTCTCGCGTTGTGCCCATGACGTGACGGCCTTCCTCACCACGTGCGCGAATTGCGGAGTACCGGGCTCCTTCGCCGCCGGTTCCTCCGCGGCAGAGACGACGTGCGCGAGCTCAGGGATCCGGCGGGTCAGCTCCGCGAGAGGATCGCCTCCCGGCGCGAGCTGCAGAACCCCCCTTGCCTGGCTGTTCTCGTCCCTCAGTGCGCCGTTCTGCAATGCGGGCACCAAGCCGGCGTTCAGCAGGGAGGATTTTCCCGCACCTGAGGCGCCCACGAGCATGACCAGGCCACCAGTCTTCTCCGCTGCGCGGAGCTGAGCAATGAGGGCATCCGTGCTCCGCTCGCGGCCGAAGAACCACCGGGCGTCTTGCTGACGGTACGAAGCCAGCCCCCGGTATGGGCACACACCGGGGACGGCCGGGGCTTCGACCGCGGGTCGTTCTTCCTCTTCCGCGGATGTCGCGACCCGGTCGCCGACCGGGTCGGCCACCGCGCGCTCCCATAGGCGCTGCCACTTGGCCAGGTCGTACAGGGCCGTGGACACGGGCGCGGGCCGCAAGCGCCGCGCTTCGGGAATCAGGATGTGCAGCACCACTGCGAGGGCGGCGAACTGGGCAGGCACGTTCTTGGCCCGTCGCCAGTCGCTGATCCGTTGAGCGGACACCCGCACGGGCCGCCCTCGTTCGTCGACCCGCTGAAGCCGGACGACCGCCTCGGCCACGCGCTTGAGGGGAGGGTTACCGGCCTCCTTGTACAGCAGCGCGAGACGTTCCGCGAAGGCTGTGCGTGCCCCTGAGTCGGAACTCAAGGTCTCCACCCCTTACTTCCCCCGCACCTGGACATCCGGACCGGAAAACTCACCTTAGATGGCTGACCTGCGGTTAAGTCGTTGGCCCGATGCCGGAGCCTCCTCGGCGTGAGCCACAGCTGGCAGGATCTCGACGCAGTAGCGAATCAACCGGGCGTCGCCCAGATAGGCCACCAGCTCAACGCTCGGAGAGACAACTCATGATGCCGCATCTTCTCGGTCAGCTTCCGTCGGAGTTACGAGACGGTGGCGACGGTCTCGTCGCGTGAGTTTGAGAGATCCCGTGGAGCCAGTCCCATCCGGGCTGCTATCGCGTCGACCACGGGTCCGGCCTTGCCTTGATCCGCGCCGGTACGGCGCGGATCGACGCCGCCCGTATGGTTCGGCACCGGTCCCCACGAGGGGAGGGACCGGTGCCGAACCATACGGCGTGTGGAGGACGCGTAGGTCAGTACGCGGCTGTCCGGCGTGGACAGCGATCGCATGCCGTTCGCGAGCAGCCAGTGGCAGCCGATCACTGCGATGGGCCGCGAATGCTTCGGTCGGCCACAGAGGGCGCCGACATAGACGACGCAGAAGCGGTCGTCCTCTCACGGGAGAGCGGCCTCTTTGGCGTTTGCAGGGGCGTCGAGGTGACCCTGATCGCACCGCCTCCGGTGCTGTCTCACTCCTGCGCCACTCCCCGGGGAGTGAGATTTCCATGATCCACTCCCCACTCACTCCCGAGACGGCCCCGGAGAATGCATCAGGCCCGGTTCCCTAAGAAGGAAACCGGGCCTGACCTGGTGTTTCAGCTGTCGGGGTGGCGGGATTTGAACCCACGACCTCTTCGTCCCGAACGAAGCGCGCTGCCAAGCTGCGCTACACCCCGATTGTCGCGCGCGTTGCGGCGACATCGATTACTTTAGCGGACGCGCGGCCGGAGACGAAATCCGGTTTCTGCGCCCCGCCACCGTACGCCCGGGTCAGGGGCGCTCCGTCAGCGTCAGCAGGGTCGCCTCGGGCGGGCAGGCGAAGCGGACCGGGGTGTAGCGGTTGGTGCCGCAGCCTGCTGAGACGTGGAGGTACGAGCGGTGGCCGCCGGCCTCGTGGGTGGAGAGGCCCTTGACCCGGGCGGTGTCGAGGTCGCAGTTGGTGACGAGCGCCCCGTAGAAGGGGATGCAGAGCTGGCCGCCGTGGGTGTGGCCGCCCAGGATCAGCGGGTAGCCGTCGGCCGTGAAGGCGTCGAGCGAGCGCAGATACGGGGCGTGGACGACGCCGATCGAGATGTCGGCGCCGGCCTCCGGGCCGCCCGCCACCTCGTCGTACCGGTCGCGCTTGATGTGCGGGTCGTCGACGCCGGTGAAGGCGATCTCCATGTCGTCGAGCTTGAGCCGGCCGCGGGCGTTGCTGAGGTTCAGCCAGCCCGCCGAGTCGAAGGCGTCGCGCAGCCGCTCCCAGGGGTTGTGCACGACGCCGACCGCCGGCGCGTTGCCGTTGAGGCCGTGCTTGCCCTGGGCCTTCTCGATGAGGTAGCGGGCGGGGTTGCGCAGCTTCGGCCCGTAGTAGTCGTTGGAGCCGAAGACATAGACGCCGGGAAAGTCCATCAGCGGGCCGAGCGCGTCCAGCACCTCTGGTACGCCCTCCGAGTCGGAGAGGTTGTCGCCCGTATTGACGACGACGTCGGGGCGCAGGCCCGCCAGCGACTGGAGCCACCGCTGCTTCTTGCGCTGCCCGCCGACCATGTGGATGTCGGACACCTGGAGTACGCGCAGGGGCCGCGCCCCCGGGGGCAGCACCGGCACGGTGACTCGCCGGAGCCGGAACGAACGGGCCTCGAAACCGGCGCCGTAGGCGAGGCAGGCCGCGCCAACAGCCGTGATACCTGCGGTGACTTTCAGGGGGAGCCCGTAACGTGCGCGCATAAGTCCATCGTCGCAGACCACCCGTGCGCAGGAAATCGGCGGGCAGTCATGCGGGCTCACCTGCCACACTGAGCCCCATGACCTCGCTCAAGTCCAAGCTCCAGGAAGACCTCACCACCGCCATCAGGGCGCGTGACGAGCTGACCTCGTCCACGCTCCGGCTGACCCTCACCGCGATCACCAAGGAGGAGGTCGGCGGCAAGACGGCGCGCGAGCTCTCCGACGACGAGGTGCAGAAGGTCATCGCCAAGGAGGCGAAGAAGCGCCGCGAGGCGGCCGAGGCCTTCGCCCAGGGCGGCCGGACGGAGTCCGCCGAGCGCGAGAAGGCCGAGGGCGCGATTCTCGATGCGTACCTGCCTCAGCAGCTGAGCGACGACGAGCTGACCGCGATCGTCGGGCAGGCCGTCGAAGAGGCGAAGGCGGCGGGCGCCGAGGGGCCGCGCGCGATGGGTGCGGTCATGAAGATCGTGAACCCGAAGGTCGCCGGCCGCGCCGAGGGCGGCCGGGTGGCAGCCACGGTGAAGAAGCTCCTGGCGGGCTGAGCCCGGCAGCAGCAGTAGGCAGTAGCTGTAGGAGTACGTACGTCGAAGGGGCCCCGGGGCCCCTTCGACGTACGTACTACCGCGTCCTACGGCCAGTTCCCGCCGTTGTCGTTCCCGCCGCGGCCGTGGCCGTTGCCGCCGATCAGGTCCGGCGGGATGGAGATGTCGGGCCAGGGCTTGTCGCCACCGTCGCCGGGCTTGCCGTCGTCGCGGCCGCCGCCGTCGTCGTCATCGCGGTCTTCGTCCTTGTCCTTGTCCTTCTCGGGCTCCGGAATGTTGACCGTGTTGAAGCCGGGCGCGGGCTTGCCGTCCAGCGCGCCGCTCATCGCGTCCTTCCAGATCGGACCGGGGACCTGACCGCCGAACACCTTGTCGTGGTAGACCCCGCCGATGGTGATGTCCACCATGGGGATCTGCTTGGCGCCGGCCGCGCCGACCCAGACCGCGCCGGCCAGGTTCGGTGTGTAGCCGACGAACCAGGCGTTGTGGCGGCTGTCCGTCGTACCCGTCTTACCCGCGTTGTCCCGGCTCGTGAGCCCCGCCTGCTGGCCCGTACCGGAGTCGACCACGCCCTTGAGCAGGGTGTTTATGGTGTCCGCTGTCTCCTCGGACATCGCCCGCGAGCAGGTCGACCGGGGCACCGGCAGGTTCTCGCCCTGCGCGGTCTTCACCGACTCCAGGAAGATCGGCGTGCAGTACGTGCCGCGGTTGGCGAAGGTCGCGTACGCGTTCGCCATGGTCAGCGGCGACATGCCCTCCGTACCCAGCGAGATCGCGGGCACTTCCTTCAGCTTCTCGCCGTTGGCCTGCACCACACCAAGCTTGCCCGCCATCTGCGTCACCGGGCAGATGCCGATCTCGGAGATCATCTGGACGAAGTAGGTGTTGACCGACTTCGCCATGGCCTCCTTCATCCGGTACGGGCCGACCTCGGCCTCGTTCTCGTTCTCGACCTGGTCGCCGCCGGAGTTGACCCAGGGCTTGTCACACGTCTGTACGGGGCTCGGGTACGGCATGTCGTACGGCGCCGGGTAGCTCTTGGTCGCCGGAATGCCGGACTCTATGGCCGCAGCCGCCACGAACGGCTTGAAGGTCGAACCGGTCGGGAAGCCGTAGGCCGAGCCGCCCCTGTTCTTGTCGGCCGAGAAGTTGATCACTGTCTCGTTGGTCCCGAAGCCGTACGGCCTGGACTGGCCCATGCCGAGGACCTTGCCCGTGCCGGGCTCGACCAGCGTGACGGCCGTCGCGATCTTGTCGGACTGGTAGACGTGACCCTTGATCGACGCCTGCACCGACTCCTGCGCCTGCGGGTCGAGCGTCGTACGGATCTTCAGGCCGCCCTGGTTCCAGATCTTGGCCCGGTCCTCCTTCGTCTTCCCGAAGGCCGGGTCGGCGTGGAAGACCTCGCGCACGTAGTCGCAGAAGAAGCCCGCGCCGCTGACCGCCGTGATGCAGCCGTTCTTCGGCTTGCTGACGTTCAGCTTGATCGGGGTGGCCTTCGCCCGGTCGGCGTCGGCCTGCGAGACGTCGCGGACGTCGGCCATGCGCTGGAGCACGGTATTGCGCCGCTTCGTCGCCTCTTCGGCGTCGTTGACGGGGTCGTAGCGGCTCGGCGACTGCACGATGCCGGCCAGCAGCGCGGCCTCCTCCAGCTTGAGGTCCTTGGCGGACTTGCTGAAGTAGCGCTTGGACGCGGACTCGATGCCGTAGGCCTGCTGCCCGAAGAAGGTGATGTTGAGGTAGTTCTCGAGGATCTTCTTCTTGCCCAGCTCCTCCTCGACCTGGATCGCGTACTTGAGTTCGCGCACCTTGCGGCCGAGCGTCTGCTGGGTGGCCTGGGCGACCTTGGTGGGGTCGTCGCCGGCCTCCTCGACGAAGACGTTCTTGACGTACTGCTGCGTGAGGGTCGACGCGCCCTGCGATACGCCGCCCGACTGGGCGTTGCGGTTGACCGCGCGCAGCACGCCCTTGAGGTCGATCGCCCCGTGGTCGTAGAAGCGCGCGTCCTCGATCGCGACGATCGCCTTCTGCATGTACGGGGAGATGTCCTTCAGCTCCACGACGGTGCGGTCACGCGAGTAGACCGTGGCAATGTTGCCGCCCTGCGCGTCCAGGATCGTGGTGCGCTGACTCAGCGGTGGCGTCTTGAGATTGGCGGGGATCTCGTCGAATCCCTCGACCGTTCCCTTGGCCGCGAGACCCAGCGCTCCGGCCGCCGGCAGTGCGATGCCCGCCAGCACGGCCCCGGACAGCGCGGCGACACCGACGAATTTGGCGGCCTGCTGGGTCCCCGTGAGACCCCCGCCCGAGCGCTTCTTTGGCATGAGGGCAGCCTACGTTCTCATTCGCCGGACACACGTATATGCCTTGGCCTAAGCTGCTCTCAACTGTCACAGCAGTGCGGTTTCGCATCAAGCCCCCTGGCACCAAAGGCATCAACTCCGTCAGTCCCGAATCTGGCAGAGCTGTGTCCGGAGCTTGTCCAGAGCTGTGTCCGAATCAGCCTCATGCGTCACGTGTTGACCGTTGCGACTCGGCTGAACTGCCCTGCTTCGCCGGGTTGATCACGTATGCCCTTGCCTCACTCCGTCGGGTGATCTGTCGCTTACGCATAGTCCGTTCGGGCCATTCAAGATTGGGCCCGAAGGGGGTGTTGCGCTGTGCCCACCTTCCGTAACGTCCTCAACTGGTGGCGGTGAATATGCCGCTGCCGCCGTGGGGGAGCCTCGATTCGGGAGAGGACGGCGCCGGCATGGGCTGGGTAACCGACTGGAGTGCGCAGGCAGCCTGCCGCACTACCGATCCGGATGAACTGTTCGTACAAGGTGCAGCGCAGAACAGGGCCAAGGCGGTGTGCACCGGATGTCCGGTGCGGACCGAGTGCCTGGCGGATGCGCTGGACAACCGCGTCGAGTTCGGCGTTTGGGGCGGAATGACGGAACGGGAGCGGCGCGCATTGTTGCGCAGGCGCCCCACCGTCACCTCCTGGCGCCGGCTGCTGGAAACCGCACGTACTGAGTACGAGCGCAGCACGGGCATTCTGCCCGAAGGCGAAGAAGACGAGGCGTACGTCGAGTACGCAGCGGTGGGTTAGACGGACTGGACAGAAGTGCCGAGGGAATCGGCGTGATCGGTGGCGACCAGGTCACCGATGGCCCGGAGCCCCGCGAGGTCGTGCACATCGCCGGGCAGGGCAGCCACTTCGGCCACGGCCACCTCGGGGTGGAGTGCGGTGAAGCGGTCGCGCGTTCGCTGTTCACGCGCGAGCACATGCATGCGTTCGGCATGCAGGCGCAGCAGACCCGCGGTCAACTGCTCGACGGAGTGGCCCTGGTTGTTGTCCGATGTGTCATTGCCCGGGTTGTCATGACCCGCGTTGTCACTGGCCGGGAGGTCATTGTCCGGTGAGGGAGCCGGATCCGGGGTGCCCGGTGCGGCCTCGGCATCGGGAGAGGCGGCCGAGGAGTCACGAACTCCAGCCTTCCCGGCCTCCTGATCCACAATGCGACCCTCGCCAAGATTTTCTGCGGCGGCAAGTGCCCGCTCGGCCGAGAGCTGAGGGGCGCCGCTGCCGTGGACCCTGTTGAGTACGAGCCCGGCCAGCGGCATCTCCTCCGCCGCCAGCCGCTCGACGAAATACGCCGCCTCGCGCAGCGCGTCCCGCTCCGGGGCGGCGACCACCAGGAACGCCGTACCGGGCGCCTGGAGCAGCCGGTACGTCGCGTCCGCGCGGGTGCGGAAGCCGCCGAACATGGTGTCCATGGCGGCCACAAAGGTCTGCACGTCACGCAGCAGCTGACCCCCCATCAGCTTGCTCAGGGTGCCCGTCATCATCGACATGCCGACATTGAGGAACTTCATCCCGGCCCGGCCGCCCACCTTCGCGGGAGCCATCAGCACCCGGATGAACTTGCCGTCCAGGAACGACCCGAGCCGCTTCGGCGCGTCCAGGAAGTCCAGCGCGGAACGGCTCGGCGGGGTGTCCACGATGATCAGGTCCCACTCGTCGCGGGCACGCAACTGGCCCAGCTTCTCCATCGCCATGTACTCCTGCGTGCCCGCGAAACCGGCCGACAGGGACTGGTAGAAGGGGTTCTCCAGGATCGCGCGGGCCCGCTCGCCGTCCGCGTGCGCCTCGACGATCTCGTCGAAGGTCCGCTTCATGTCGAGCATCATCGCGGACAGTTCACCACCGGCCGACTCGTCCACCCCCTTCACCCGGCGAGGCGTGTTGTCGAGCGCGTCGATGCCCATGGACTGGGCGAGCCTGCGCGCCGGGTCGATGGTGAGGACGACGACCTTCCGGCCGCGCTCGGCCGCCCGTACCCCCAGAGCCGCCGCAGTCGTCGTCTTGCCGACGCCGCCCGCGCCGCAGCACACGATGATGCGGGTGGCGGGGTCGTCGAGCAGCGGGTCGACCTCCAGGGCGGGCGACGCGTCCATGGTGCTGATGCCGGTCATGGTGTCCGTCGTGGTCTTCACGGTCACGAAGTCCCCCCAGGGGCGATAAGGCTCCGCAGTTCCTTCGACAGCCGGTAGAGCCCGGCGAGGTCCACGCCGTCGCCGAGCAGCGGGAGTTCGTACCTGGGCAGGTCGAGCCCGGCCAGTACGGCGCGCTGCTCGCGCTCCAGCTCGACGCGCTGCGCGTGCTCCGCGGCCTGTTCCAGCAGCGGGTCGACGAGGCGTTCGGCGAGGCCGCCACGGCGTGCGCCGCCCAGGCCGGCCAGCGACAGCGTCTTGGCGACGGCGCTGCGCTGCTCGCCAGCCGCGGTGCGCAGGGCCTCCTCGTCGAGGAGGTGCGGGCGGACCATGTTCACGATGACGTTGCCGACGGGCAGCTCGGCGGCGTGCAGCTCGGCGATGCCGTCGGCGGTCTCCTGGACCGGCATCTCCTCCAGCAGCGTCACCAGATGCACTGCTGTCTCGGGCGACTTGAGTACGCGCATCACGGCCTGCGCCTGATTGTGTATCGGGCCGAACCTGGCCAGGCCCGCCACCTCGTCGTTCACATTGAGGAAGCGGGTGATGCGGCCGGTGGGCGGCGCGTCCATCACGACGTAGTCGTACGCGTAACGGTTCTTCTTGTCCCGGCGGCGGACCGCTTCGCATGCCTTGCCGGTCAGCAGCACGTCTCGGAGACCGGGCGCGATGGTGGTGGCGAAGTCGATCGCGCCGAGCTTCTTGAGCGCCCGGCCGGCCCCTCCGAGCTTGTAGAACATCTGGAGGTAGTCGAGAAGCGCGCGTTCGGCGTCTATCGCGAGGGCGTACACCTCCCCGCCGCCCGGTGCGACCGCGATCTTTCGCTCTTCGTACGGAAGCGCTTCCGTCTCGAAGAGCTGCGCGATTCCCTGCCTGCCCTCGACCTCGACGAGGAGGGTGCGTTTGCCCTCTGTCGCGAGGGCGAGCGCGAGGGCCGCGGCCACCGTGGTCTTTCCGGTACCGCCCTTGCCGCTGACGACCTGGAGCCTGCTCACGTCTTTGAGCCTAACCAGTCGCTGCGCGGGCTACGCAGGAGGTGTCTGTGGCAGGCACTACAGTCGGCGTATGACCAAGTGGGAATACTCGACCGTGCCCCTTCTCGTGCACGCGACCAAGCAGATTCTGGACACCTGGGGCGAGGACGGCTGGGAGCTCGTCCAGGTCGTGCCCGGGCCGAACAACCCCGAGCAGCTGGTGGCCTACCTGAAGCGGGAGAAGCAGGCATGACCGGTGTTGTCGAGGCGAAGCTCGCAGAGCTCGGCCTGACGCTTCCGGAGGTCGTACCTCCGATCGCCGCATACCAGCCGGCCGTGCAGTCGGGCGTGTACGTCTACACCGCGGGCCAGCTCCCGATGGTCGAGGGCAAGCTTCCGTGCACCGGCAAGGTCGGCGCGGAGGTCACCCCGGAAGAGGCCAAGGACCTGGCGCGTACGTGCGCGCTGAACGCACTGGCAGCCGTCAAGTCCATCACCGGCGACCTGGACCGCATCGCGCGCGTCGTCAAGGTCGTCGGCTTCGTCGCGTCCGCCGCGGACTTCACCGGACAGCCTGCTGTGCTGAACGGCGCGAGCGAGCTGCTCGGCGCGGTGCTCGGCGACAAGGGCGTCCACGCGCGCAGCGCGGTCGGCGTGACTGTGCTGCCGCTCGATGCCCCGGTCGAGGTCGAGATCCAGGTCGAGCTGGTCCAGGACTGACCACTCGAACATCCTGGTGGTTGGTCGTAGCATCCGGCCATGTCCAATGGTCAGTGGTACCCACCCGAATGGCCCGACCGGATTCGCGCCCTGGCGAACGGTGACCTCACGGCCGCGACCCCGAAGCGGGCCGCGACCGTGATGCTGCTGCGGGACGGCGATTCGGGCCCCGCCGTACACATGCTGCGCAGACGCGCCTCCATGGCTTTCGCCGGAGGCGCGTACGCGTACCCGGGCGGCGGCGTGGACCCGCGCGACGACGACCACCAGGTGGGCTGGGCCGGGCCCTCGCTCGATGCCTGGGCGCTGCGTCTGGGCGTGGACCCGGCGTCGGCGCAGGCCATCGTGTGCGCGGCGGTGCGCGAGACGTACGAGGAGGCGGGCGTGCTGCTCGCGGGCCCGACGGCCGACACCGTGGTCAGCGACACCACGGGCGACGACTGGGAGGCGGACCGGCAGGCGCTGGTCGCCAGGGACCTGTCCTTCGCGGACTTCCTCCAGCGGCGGTCACTGGTGCTGCGCTCCGACCTGCTGGGCGCGTGGGCGCGCTGGATCACTCCGGAGTTCGAGCCGAAGCGGTACGACACGTGGTTCTTCGTGGCCGCGCTGCCGGCCGGGCAGCGGACCCGTAACGCTTCCACCGAGGCGGACCGCACCGTGTGGATCAGCCCGGCGGAGGCGGCGGCGGGCTACGACAAGGGCGAGCTGCTGATGATGCCCCCGACGATCGCGACGCTGCGCGCACTCCAGCCGTACGCCACGGCCGCCGACGCCCTCGCGGGGGCGTCGGAGCAGGACATGACGCCCGTACTCGCGCAGGCGCGGCTGGTCGGCGACGAGCTGGTACTGAGCTGGCCGGGCCATGATGAATTCACCAAGCGCGTCGGGACGACGGGAGGCCGTCGGGACGACGGCAGGGGAGGTGCCGAATGACTGACGCAGCCGCACTGCCTGGTCAGCCCCGTGGTGGGGTGCTCTCCGGGCCCGCCACCGACCGGGCGGTCAATGTCCTGGCGCCCAACGCCTCCGCGATGACGCTCGACGGCACCAATACGTGGATCGTCTCCGAGCCGGACTCGGATCTGGCCGTCGTCATCGACCCGGGGCCGCTCGACGACGTACACCTGCGGACCGTGATCGACACCGCGGAGAAGGCGGGCAAGCGGGTCGCGCTGACGCTCCTCACGCACGGGCACCCCGACCACGCGGAGGGCGCGGCGCGCTTCGCCGAGCTGACGCGTACGTCCGTACGGGCCCTGGATCCCGCGCTGCGGCTCGGGGACGAGGGGCTGGCGGCCGGGGACGTGGTCACCACCGGGGGCCTGGAGATGCGCGTCGTGCCCACACCGGGGCACACCGCTGACTCGCTGTGCTTCCATCTGCCCGCCGACCGGGCCGTACTGACGGGGGACACGGTCCTCGGGCGCGGCACGACGGTCGTGGCGCACCCGGACGGGCGGCTCGGGGACTACCTCGACTCGCTGCGGCGGCTGCGCTCGCTGACGGTCGACGACGGGGTGCACACGGTGCTGCCGGGGCACGGGCCCGTACTGGAAGACGCCCAGGGCGTGATCGAGTTCTACCTGGCGCACCGCGCGCACCGGCTCGCGCAGGTGGAGACGGCCGTCGAGAGCGGGTACGTCAGCGCGTCGGCGGTGGTCGCGCACGTCTACGCGGACGTGGACCGGTCGCTGTGGCCGGCGGCGGAGCTCTCGGTGCTTGCGCAGCTGGAGTATCTGCGGGAGCACGGCCTGATCTAGGACGCGCGGGCAGGGCGGACGCGCGGGGGCCTGACCGTACGCCGTATGCACGCGAAAGGGCCGCCCTCCGGTGTTCCAGGGGGCGGCCCTTTCTGCGGTCGTACGGGCGCGTCGCGTACTAGCGCGAGCGCTTCGCGAGGCGCTCCACGTCCAGCAGGATCACCGCGCGCGCCTCCAGGCGCAGCCAGCCGCGGCCCGCGAAGTCCGCGAGGGCCTTGTTGACCGTCTCGCGGGACGCGCCGACCAGCTGGGCCAGCTCTTCCTGCGTCAGGTCGTGCACGACGTGGATGCCCTCCTCCGACTGCACACCGAAGCGGCGCGACAGGTCGAGGAGCGCGCGGGCCACGCGGCCCGGCACGTCGGAGAAGACCAGGTCGGACATCTGGTCGTTGGTCTTGCGCAGCCGGCGGGCGACGGCGCGGAGGAGGGCCGTGGCCACCTCCGGGCGTGCGTTCAGCCAGGGCTGGAGGTCGCCGTGGCCGAGGCCGAGCAGCTTGACCTCGGTCAGGGCCGTTGCGGTGGCCGTACGCGGGCCGGGATCGAAGAGCGACAGCTCACCGATCAGCTCGCCGGGGCCGAGCACGGCCAGCATGTTCTCGCGGCCGTCGGGGGAGGTGCGGTGCAGCTTCACCTTGCCCTCGGTCACCACGTACAGGCGGTCGCCGGGGTCGCCCTCGTGGAAGAGGGCGTCGCCGCGAGCGAGCGTCACCTCACTCATCGAGGCGCGGAGCTCCGCGGCCTGCTCGTCATCGAGCGCCGCGAAGAGCGGGGCGCGCCGCAGAACGTCGTCCACGAGTTCTCTCCTTGTCGACCTGCTCAGGGGGACCGTGGTCACCATGATGCCGGACGGTAAAACAGTGCGATCAATCACAAGTTTGACGTACCGGCGTGCCGGACTGTGCGGCAGGGGGCCGATTGGGTTGGCAATTGGCTGTGACCGGGGCGGATGTCGGTGCCGGGCTTTAGGCTGGCCGGGTGTCCAAAACGCCGGTGAGAGCGCAGGCCAAGGGGGCCGGACAGGTGACTGAAGGCCGCAATTCCGCTGTGGGCGAACAGCCCCCGGCTCAGCCCAAGCATGCCGCAAAAGTGCCCAAATTGCCCAAGGCGGCAAAGAGTCCCGCGTCCGAGTCGCGCCTGGCCATGGTCCGCCGGGCGCGCCGGATCAACCGTGAGCTGGCCGAGGTCTATCCGTACGCCCACCCCGAGCTCGACTTCGAGAACGCGTTCGAGCTGCTGGTCGCCACGGTCCTCTCCGCCCAGACCACCGACCTGCGGGTCAACCAGACGACGCCGGCGCTCTTCGCCAAGTACCCGACGCCCGAGGACATGGCGGCCGCGGACACGGAGGAGCTGGAACAGATCATCCGGCCGACGGGCTTCTTCCGTGCCAAGGCCCGGGCCCTGCTCGGCCTGTCCGCGGCCATCAGGGACAACTTCGGCGGCGAGGTCCCCGGCCGCCTGAAGGACCTGGTCACGCTGCCCGGCGTCGGGCGCAAGACGGCGTTCGTGGTGCTCGGCAACGCGTTCGGAGTGCCGGGCATCACCGTCGACACGCATTTCATGCGGCTCGCCCGGCGCTGGAAGTGGACCGACCAGGACGACCCGGTGAAGATCGAGGCCGAGATCGCCGAGATCTTCCCCAAGAGCGAGTGGACGATGCTCTCGCACCGCGTGATCTTCCACGGCCGCCGCGTCTGCCACTCGCGCAGGCCGGCGTGCGGCGCCTGCCCGATCGCGCATCTGTGCCCCTCGTACGGTGAGGGCGAGACGGATCCCGAGAAGGCCAAGAAGCTCCTCAAGTACGAGATGGGGGGCCAGCCGGGGCAGCGGCTGAAGCCCCCGGCGGCGTATGTGGAAGCGGGAGGGGCTCCCGGGAAGCCGGCGCCGCCCGTGGGCCAGGCCGGGTGACGGCATTACGCGGCCGGATTGCGCGGCCGCGGACGGCATTACGCGGAACCATCCGGCCCGTGACGGGCGTTGTGACGACGGGGGTGCCTATGACACGTGGGAGCGAGACGTACGACGGCAGGACGGCCGAGGCGGCCGGGCTGCCCGAGGTCACCGTGACGAGCCGTGGGCTGCCCGAGTGGCTCGAACCGGTGGAGCGTGTCGCCCGGTCCGTACGCCCCGAGCAGCTCAGCCGCTTCCTGCCGCCCGAAAGCGGTGCGGGGCGCCAGTCGGCCGTACTGATCCTGTTCGGCGAGGGCAGCAGCGGGAACGGTGGCGAGCCGGAGCTGCTGCTCATGGAGCGGGCAGGCAGCCTGCGCTCGCATGCCGGGCAGCTGAGCTTTCCCGGCGGTGCCCTCGATCCCGTCGACGGCGACCCGGAGACGACCGGACCGCTGAGGGCGGCGCTCCGCGAGGCCGAGGAGGAGACCGGACTCGACCCCTCCGGCGTCCAGATCTTCGGCGTGCTGCCGCGTCTCTACATCCCGGTCAGCAGCTTCGTCGTGACGCCCGTCCTCGGCTGGTGGCGTGAGCCGAGCCCGGTCGGCGTGGTCGATACGGCCGAGACGGCCAGCGTTTTCACGGTCCCCGTGGCGCATCTCACGGACCCGGCCAACCGCGTGACGAGCGTGCACCCGCGCGGCCACACCGGACCGGCATTTCTTGTCGAATCCGCCCTGGTCTGGGGTTTCACCGCGGGCGTCATCGACAAGATCCTTCACTTCGCGGGCTGGGAGCGGCCCTGGGACCGCTCCCGTCAGGTCCCGCTCGACTGGCACGCATGACAGGGTGGCTCATGTGAACGTCCTGGACATCGTGTTGCTGGTCGCGGCGGTTTGGTTCGCGATTGTCGGATACCGGCAGGGATTCGTCGTCGGAATCCTGTCGGTGATCGGCTTCCTCGGCGGCGGCCTCGTCGCGGTCTACCTGCTTCCCTTCCTCTGGGACCAGCTGACCGACGGCTCCGAGGTCAGCTCGACAGCCGCCGTCGTAGCGGTCATCGTCGTGATCGTGTGTGCCTCGGTGGGCCAGGCCTTCACCACCCACCTCGGCAACAAGCTCCGCAGACACATCACCTGGTCGCCCGCCCGCGCCCTGGACGCTTCCGGCGGCGCGCTGGTCAACGTCGTGGCGATGCTGCTGGTCGCCTGGCTGATCGGCTCCGCGCTCGCCGGGACCTCCCTGCCCACGCTGGGCAAGGAGGTCCGTAACTCCAAAGTTCTGCTCGGCGTCTCGCGTGTGATGCCCGAGCAGGCGGACACCTGGTTCACGGACTTCAGCTCGGTCCTCGCGCAGAACGGCTTCCCCCAGGTCTTCAGCCCGTTCTCCAACGAGCCGATCACCGAGGTCCGGGCCCCGGACCCGGCACTGGCGGGCAGCCCCGTCGCCGCCCGCGCCAAGAAGTCCATCGTCAAGGTCGTCGGCACGGCCCAGAGCTGCGGCAAGGTCCTCGAAGGCACCGGCTTCGTCTTCGACAACCGCCGCGTCATGACCAACGCCCACGTCGTCGGCGGCGTCGACGAGCCGACCGTCCAGATAGGCGGCGAGGGCAGGCGGTACGACGCCACGGTGGTGCTCTACGACTGGGAGCGCGACATCGCGGTCCTGGACGTACCGAGCCTTCGGGCGCCCGCGCTCCAGTTCACCGACACCGACGCCCGCAGTGGCGACGACGCGATCGTCGCGGGCTTCCCGGAGAACGGCGCGTACGACGTGCGCTCCGCCCGCGTCCGCGGCCGGATCAACGCCAACGGCCCGGACATCTACCACCGGGGCACGGTCCGCCGTGACGTCTACTCGCTCTTCGCCACGGTCCGTCAGGGCAACTCGGGCGGCCCGCTGCTCACCCCCGACGGCAAGGTGTACGGCGTCGTGTTCGCCAAGTCCCTCGACGACCCCGACACCGGTTACGCCCTGACGGCCGACGAGGTCCGCGAGGACATCCGGCTCGGCCGGGCCGCCAACCAGCAGGTCGACAGCCAGGGATGCGCGCTCTGAGAGGCCTTCACACATGCGTCTGACGATCCTGGGCGGCGGCGGCTTCCGCGTCCCTCTCGTGTACGGGGCGCTGCTGCGCGACCGCGCCGAGGGCCGCGTCACCCACGTCACCCTGCACGACTTGGACCCGGCCCGCCTGACGGCCATCGCCCGGGTCCTCGCCGACCAGGCCGACGGCGTTACGGGTGCGCCGGACGTGCCGTCCGCTCCGTCGGTGAGTGTCACCACCGACCTCGACGAAGCACTGCGCGGCGCCGACTTCGTCTTCTCCGCGATCCGGGTGGGCGGCCTGGAGGGGAGGGCGGCCGACGAGCGCATCGCCCTGGCCGAGGGCGTCCTGGGCCAGGAGACCGTCGGCGCGGGTGGCATTGCGTACGGACTGCGTACGGTCCCGGTGGCCGTCGACATCGCGCGTCGCGTGGCCCGGCTCGCCCCCGACGCCTGGGTCATCAACTTCACCAACCCGGCGGGCCTCGTCACGGAGGCGATGTCCCGCCACCTCGGCGAGCGCGTCATCGGCATCTGCGACTCGCCCGTGGGCCTCGGCCGCCGCGTCGCCCGCGTGCTCGGCGCCGACCCCGCGCGGACGCGCCTCGACTACGTGGGCCTGAACCATCTCGGCTGGCTCCGCGGCCTGTACGCCGACAACGCCCCCGACCACGACTTGCTGCCGGCCTTGTTCGCCGACGAGAGGGCCCTGACCTCATTCGAGGAGGGCAAGCTCTTCGGCGCCGACTGGCTGCGCTCGCTGGGCTCCGTGCCCAATGAGTACCTGCACTACTACTACTTCAACCGCGAGGCGGTCACCGCCTACCGCGAGGCGAAGCAGACCCGCGGCGCCTTCCTCCGCGACCAGCAGGCACGCTTCTACGAGGACATGGCGGACCGCACGTCCGGCGCCCTGGCCGCGTGGGACCGTACGCGCGCCGAGCGGGAAGCGACGTACATGGCGGAGAACCGGGAGGCGGCGGGCGCGGGGGAACGCGCCGCCGACGACCTGGAGTCGGGCGGCTACGAGTACGTCGCGCTGGCTCTGATGCGGGCCATCGCGCGCGACGAGAGCGCCACGCTCATCCTCAATGTCCGCAACGGCGCCACACTCTCCGTGCTCGACGAGGCAGCCGTCATCGAAGTCCCGTGCCTGGTCAATGCGACCGGAGCCCGGCCCGTAACCCCCGTTTCACCGCTGACGGGCCATGAGGCGGGCCTGGTGACCGCCGTCAAGGCCGTCGAGCGGTGCGTACTGGAGGCGGGGGAGAGCGGGTCGGAGCGGGCGGCGGTGAAGGCGTTCGCCCTGCATCCGCTCGTCGACTCCGTCCAGGTGGCGCGGCGGCTGCTGGAGGGCTACCGCAGCGCGCATCCGGGACTCGGCTACCTCAGGCGCGACACTTGCGATACTCAGGATATTCGCGACACCTGAGATGCTCGCGACACCCGAGATGCTCGCGACGCTCAGTCGCGAGGATGACGGAGCCGCGCCGAGACCCAGCGGGCCCGGCGGCGGAGAATGCGTGGAATGCCCATCGCCCGGGAAGGCGGGCCGTGGCCCTGATCCTGCGGACCGCCCCCTTCGTGGGTGCTCAGCGCTGTGGCGGAGCGGCGGTTGCGTGCTGCGTCACCGTAGTCGTGCGTCCAGCCCATACCCCGACGTTTGCCCGTGCCCCAAGGTCCGTAATCGCTTCGGGGGCGGCCAATTGGCCTATGCGCCAGGCAATTGGCTGTTCGTAGGACAAGCGTTCAACTTTGCTTACTGGTCGGGCTCAGCGGCCGGTCTCACTGGTCGGTCTCACCGGTCGGGTTCGGGATCCTTCAGCCAGTTCACGAGCTCTGTCGAGAACGCCACCGGATCCTCCTCGTGCGGGAAGTGTCCGAGACCGTCGAACAGCCGCCACCGGTACGGCGCTTCGACGTACTCCCCGGAGCCCGCCGCGCTGCGCGTGCGCATCACTGGGTCCAGCGAGCCGTGCAGATGCAGCGTCGGCACCCGCACGGGACGCTTCATGCGCCGGTTGAACTGGATGCCGTCCGGCCGCGCCATCGACCGCACCATCCACCGGTACGGCTCGATCGAGCAGTGCGCCGTCGACGGGATCGACATCGCCCGCCGGTATACGTCGACGTCCTCGTCCTCCGGCAGCCGCGGCCCCGACCAGTCGCGGATCAGCCGTCCCACCAATGCCGAATCGTCCGCGACGAGCTGACGCTCGGGCAGCCACGGACGCTGGAACCCCCAGACGTACGATCCCGCCCGCGACTGCGAGACGTCGGACAGCATCGCCGAGCGCCAGCGCCGCGGATGCGGCATCGAGGACACCGCGAGCCGCCGCACCAGCTTCGGCCGCATCACGGCCGCGGTCCACGCCAGGTAACCGCCCAGGTCGTGCCCGACGAGCGCAGCGTCCGGCTCCCCGAGCGAGCGCACCACGCCGGTGATGTCCAGCGCGAGGTTCGCCGGGTCGTAACCCCGGGGCGTACGGTCGCTGCCGCCCACGCCCCGCAGATCCATCGCGACAGCCCGGAATCCGGCGTCGGCGAGCGCGGTCAGCTGGTGCCGCCACGTCCACCAGAACTGCGGGAAGCCGTGCAGCAGAAGCACCAGCGGCCCGTCACCGGCTTCCACGATGTGGAAGCGCGCGCCATTGGCCGCGACGTCCCGGTGGGTCCATGGACCATCGGGACGTACGACAGAAGCTGGCGTGCCGGAGCCGTTATCAGGGGCGGTCATGAGGTCGAGCGTGCCACAACCTCGCCCTTGACACCGACCTGGCGGGGGTGCGGCTTGACGCTCTGGAGTACGGCGGCGGTCTGCTTGGCCGAAGAGATGGACTTCTCCGGCGGCTTGACCTTCTTGAACTTCGAGACGGCCAGCAGCGCCAGGAGGCCCGCCAGCAGCAGAAACGCTCCGCCCACGATCAGGAACGACCAGGCGAGCCCGAGCCCCAGGTTGTGGATGCCGTACGCCGCGGCGAAGCTCAGCACCGGCAGGGAGAAGAGCGCGAACACCCCCGCGATCCCAATGGCGGTGCCGCCCATGCCGACGCGCTTGACGTCCTGCCGCAGTTCGGCCTTGGCCAGCGCGATCTCGTCGTGGATCAGGCCGGACATTTCGGCGGTCGCCGATGCGACCAACTGGCCGAGGCTGCGGTCGACATTGTCAGCGGTGCGGACGGGGTCGCTCATCGCTCTCTCCCTCTTCTCGTCTGCATCCACATCCACAACCACATGCAGATGGTGGATCTGATGTCAGATCATGCCGGACTGTCGCTGTTGGTGCGTGATGCACCCGCGAGTTCCGCCAGCCGACGGTGCTCTGCGGCCTTTGCCTCGTGGATCGCGGCCATCCGCAGGTGGTACGCGGGCTCATCCTGCTCGTAGATGTCCGGGATGCCGTCGTTGTCCTCGTCGCGCTCCTCCTCCTCGCAGAGCGCGCGGTACCTGCGTACCCGCAACTTGAGCAGGATCCCGGAAAGTACGGCGGCGATCAGCGACCCGATGAGTACGGACGCCTTGACCTGGTCGGTCAGCCCGGCGTCGCCCGCGAAGGCGAGTTCGCCGATGAGCAGCGAGACGGTGAAGCCGATGCCGGCGAGTGAGGCGACGGCGAATACGTCGGGCCAGGCCAGGTCGTCGTTGAGTTCGGCCTTGGTGAAGCGGGCCGCCAGCCACGTACCGCCGAAGATGCCGACCGCCTTGCCGACCACCAGGCCGAGGACGACGCCGAGGGTCTCCGGCCGGGTGAACACCTCGCCGACCGCCTTGCCGGAGACGCTGACACCGGCGGAGAAGAGTGCGAACAGCGGCACGGCGAGGCCGGCCGAGACGGGACGTACGAGGTGCTCGATGTGCTCGCCGGGGGAGTGAGCCTCGCCGTCGTCCTTGGTGCAGCGCAGCATCAGGCCCATCGCGACACCGGCGATGGTGGCGTGGACGCCGCTGTTGTACATCAGGCCCCAGATCACCAGGGCGAGCGGTACGTAGATGTACCAGCCGCGTACGCGCTTGCGCAGCAGCACCCAGAAGACGGCGAGACCCGCGACGGCGCCGCCGAGCGCGGCGAAGTTGAGGTCGCTGGTGAAGAAGACCGCGATGATCAGGATCGCGAAGAGGTCGTCCACGACGGCCAGGGTGAGGAGGAAGGCGCGCAGCGCGGACGGCAGCGAGGTGCCGATGACCGCGAGGACGGCGAGCGCGAAGGCGATGTCGGTGGCGGTGGGGACGGCCCAGCCGTCCATGGATCCGTCGCCGATGACGTTGACCAGGGCGTACACAAGGGCGGGCGCGGCCATGCCGGACAGTGCGGCTATGACGGGGAGGGCGGCGGCTTTCGGGTCGCGCAGTTCACCGGCGACCAGTTCGCGCTTGAGCTCGATGCCGGCGACGAAGAAGAAGACGGCGAGCAGGCCGTCGGCCGCCCAGTGCTGGACGGAGAGGTCGAGGCCGAGCGATGCGGGGCCGATGTGGAAGCTGCGTATCGACTCGTAGCTGTCGCTGAGCGTGGTGTTTGCCCAGATCAGTGCGGCGATCGCGGCCACGAGGAGGAGCACGCCACCGACGGTCTCGGCGCGCAGTGCGTCCGCGAGGAAGGTGCGCTCGGGGAGCGAGAGGCGTCCGAGGAATTTGCGCTCGTGGGACGGGGTGGGCGTGCGGGTGGACGCGGGCACGGGCGAGGACCTCCGGTCGGGTGGGCAGCATGAAGCACGTTGCCGACCAGACTTCCCGGCGCACCTGTCGAGTTTTGACGCGTTCCTGACGCAACCAACACTCTACCGGGGGTACGCAAGGGCATATCCGGCGATCTTCACCATACGAGGAGGAAGGGCACCCGGCGCGCGGAGCCGGATGCCCTTCCTCTGGTTGTGCTTTGGTTGTGCTTTTTGCCCAGGTCAGTCCTCGCTGCCTGCGCTCGGCAGCTTGGTCTGGATCAGGTCCATCACCGAGGAGTCGGTGAGAGTCGTGACGTCGCCCAGCTGGCGGTTCTCAGCGACGTCGCGCAGCAGCCGCCGCATGATCTTGCCAGAGCGTGTCTTGGGCAGCTCGGCCACCGGGAGGATCCGCTTGGGCTTGGCGATCGGGCCGAGGGTGGTGCCGACGTGGTTGCGGAGCTCGGTGACGAGGCCGTCCGACTCGGCGGCCGTACCGCGCAGGATCACGAAGGCGACGATGGCCTGGCCGGTGGTTTCGTCGGCCGCGCCGACGACGGCCGCCTCGGCGATGGAGGGGTGCGAGACGAGGGCCGACTCGACCTCGGTGGTCGAGATGTTGTGGCCGGACACCAGCATCACGTCATCCACCCGGCCGAGCAGCCAGATGTCGCCGTCCTCGTCCTTCTTGGCGCCGTCGCCCGCGAAGTACTTGCCCTCGAAGCGCGACCAGTACGTGTCGATGAAGCGCTGGTCGTCGCCCCAGATCGTACGGAGCATCGACGGCCACGGCTCGGTGAGGACCAGGTAGCCACCGCCGCCGTTTGGTACCTCGTTCGCCTCGTCGTCGACGACGGTGGCGGAGATGCCGGGCAGGGCGCGCTGGGCCGATCCGGGCTTGGTCTCGGTGACGCCGGGCAGCGGCGAGATCATCATCGCGCCCGTCTCGGTCTGCCACCAGGTGTCCACGATCGGCGTCTTGCCGGCGCCGATGTGTTCGCGGTACCAGATCCACGCCTCGGGGTTGATCGGCTCGCCGACCGATCCGAGGACCCGGAGGCTGGACAGGTCGAACTTGGCGGGGATGTCGTCTCCCCACTTCATGAACGTACGGATCGCGGTCGGCGCGGTGTAGAGGATCGTGACGCCGTACTTCTGGATGATTTCCCAGAAGCGGCCCTGGTGCGGGGTGTCGGGCGTGCCCTCGTACATTACCTGCGTCGCGCCGTTGGCCAGCGGCCCGTACACGATGTACGAATGCCCGGTCACCCAGCCGATGTCGGCCGTGCACCAGAAGACGTCGGTCTCCGGCTTGAGGTCGAAGACGGCGTTGTGGGTGTACGCGGCCTGGGTGAGGTATCCGCCGGAAGTGTGCAGGATGCCCTTCGGCTTACCCGTCGTACCGGACGTGTACAGGATGAAGAGCGGCTGCTCGGCCTCGAAGGCCTCCGGAGTGTGCTCGGCGGACTGGCGGGCGACGATGTCGTGCCACCAGACGTCCCGGCCCTCGGTGAAGGCGGTGTCCTGGCCCGTACGCCGGACCACCAGGACATGCTCGACCTGCGGGCACTTGGCGACGGCCTCGTCGATGGCGGGCTTGAGCGCGGACGGCTTGCCGCGCCGGTAGCCGCCGTCGGAGGTGATGACGAGCTTGGCGTCGGCGTCCTGGATGCGGGAGGCGACGGCGTCGGCCGAGAAGCCGCCGAAGACGACCGAGTGGGCGGCGCCGATGCGGGCACAGGCCAGCATCGCCACGACAGCCTCGGGAATCATCGGCAGATAGACGGCGACCCGGTCGCCCTTCTGCACACCCAGCTCGGTCAGGGCGTTCGCGGCACGCGACACCTCGTCCTTGAGCTCGGTGTAGGTGATCGCGCGGCTGTCGCCCGGCTCGCCCTCGAAGTGGATGGCGACGCGGTCGCCGTTGCCGGCCTCGACGTGGCGGTCCACGCAGTTGTACGCGACGTTGAGCTTGCCGTCGGCGAACCATTTCGCGAACGGCGGGTTCGACCAGTCGAGGGTCTCGGTCGGCTCGGTGGCCCAGGTGAGCCGCCGGGCCTGCTCGGCCCAGAAGCCCAGCCTGTCCGCCTCGGCCTGCTCGTACGCCTCCGCCGTGACATTGGCGTTCGCGGCCAGCTCGGCAGGCGGCGCGAAGCGGCGCTCCTCTTTCAAGAGGTTGGCCAGGCTTTCGTTGCTCACGACATCTCCCTTTCCCAGGGCGTCCGGTGTGTCCCGTGCCTAGCTCATCAGTCCCGTGCCCGGGTGACAAGAGCCTTCCGGGAATTGGTTTAGACCTCTGAGCTGCGGCAGGCCGCATTCGAGAGGCCCGGCAGACCGCATCCGAGAGGGCCATACGGTCTCACGTACGGGGGGCCGGTCCGGTTCAGGCGCGCGAATCTTCGAGTGCTGCGGGGCCGATGCGGTCGAAGACCTCGGCCGTTTCGCCGGTCCGGGAGCCGTCCTCCAGCAGATACGCCTGGGCCTCGCCGACATGGAAGTACATGCCGTGCAGTTCGAGCGTGCCCTCGGCGAGCCGCCGCTGCACCGCGTCGTGCATGCGCAGATGCTCCAACTGCTGGACCACATTGGTGAGGCAGAGCTGCTCGATCGCATCGGCCGGCAGCCGTCCGGAGATCCTGGCCCATGAGTGGTGCCTGCTTTTCATCCGCTTCAGGCTGGGCAGTCCGTGCTGGAGCCAGCGCCGCAGCGGTGTCTGAGCGGCGGCCGGAGAATCGGGCGGCGAATCGAGGGGTGTGTCGAGCGGCGTATTGAGCAGGGCCTGCATCGCGCCGCAGCCGGAGTGGCCGCAGATGGTGATGGTCTCCACCTGGAGCACGTCCACGGCGTATTCGATGGCCGCGCCGACCGAGTCGTCCGAACTCTCCGCTCCGGGCGGCGGAACGAGATTGCCCACGTTCCGTACGGTGAAGAGGTCACCGGGGCCGCTGGACGTGATCATGCTCGTGACGAGCCGGGAGTCGGCGCAGGTGATGAAGAGCTGCGAGGGCCGCTGCCCCTCGCGGGCGAGGCGGGACAGCTCTTCGCGCACCAGCGGCGCCGTATTGCGCTGGAATGCGCTGACCCCACTGGCGAGTTGGCCGCTGCCGGGTCGGCCGCCCGGCGTGACGGGCGGGGTGGCCGTGTGGTCGTCGCAGTGGTGGTTGCGCCAGGGTGTCCAAGGCCGGCAGCAGATGTGGGCGGCCGTGGCGGGTCCTGAGAACTTGCCCGAGCGCCCGGCGACCTCGACCCGGCCGCCGTGCGCGACATGCGAGTCCTGCCAGTCCTGGAGCGCTTCGTACGCCGCGTGGTCCATGAAGGACCCGTCCAATTCGACAACCACGTCTGTGCCTTGAGGGACCTGGTTGAGCGTACGGCTCAGGCGGGGAACGGCCAGAAAGGTCAACTGCCCGCGAACCCGCACATGATGGACACCGTCCGGCGTCGTCTCGGTGGTGATGCGTGTCTTGGCCAGCCGGTGCAGCGCGACCCCGACCGCGACTGCGCCGCCGATCGCCACGCCTTCCAGTACGCCCGCGAGCACGACGGCGGCCAGTGTCACGGCGTACACCAGCATTTCGCGGTGGCGCGTCACGGTCCTGAGGTGGGTGATGCTCACCATCTGGATTCCTACGACCATCACCAGCGCGGCCAGGGCGGCCAGTGGGATCAGGTCGAGGACAGGCACGAGCAGCAGGGCCGCGATCACGATCCACAGGCCGTGCAGCATGGTCGAGTGCCGGCTGACTCCGCCCGCCGCCACATTCGCGGCGCTGCGGACGGCGACTCCCGTGACGGGCAGTCCGCCGAGCGCGCCCGAGACGATGTTGGCCGCGCCCTGCCCGGCCAGCTCCCGGTCGAGGTCCGCACGCGGAATCCTGACCGTCGGACGCTTGCGGGCGGCCACCAGCTTGTCGACGGCGACGGCGGACAGCAGGGACTCGACGCTGCCCACCAGGGTGACGGTGAGCACGGCCGCGAGAATGCCCAGAACCGGACCTTCGGGCAGCTCGGGCAGGGCGTGGCTGCGCCAGGACGGCAGGTCGACGCGCGGCAGGCTCAGCCCGGCGAACGCCGCGACGGCGGTGGCGGCGGCCACCGCGGCGAGAGCGGCCGGGATCTTCCGGACCATCCGGCCCGTACGCCCCGGAACGCGTGGCCAGAGCAGCAGGACGGCGACGGTCAGGGCGCTCACAGAGAGCGCGACGGGGTGCAGGTCGGCCAACTGGGCGGGCAGACCCCGGACGTTGTCGACTGCCGAGCTCTGCGGCGTGCCGCCGAGGACGATGTGCAATTGGGCGAGGGCGATGGTGACGCCGATGCCGGCCAGCATGCCGTGCACGATCGCCGGACTGACGGCGAGCGCGGAGCGGGCCACCCGTACGGCGGACAGGGCCAGTTGGGCGACACCGGCGAGGACGGTGATGGCGCACGTGGTGCGCCAGCCGTAGTGCTGGATCAGCTCGGCAGTGACCACTGTTAGCCCGGCGGCGGGCCCGCTGACCTGCAGCGGAGCACCGCCGAACCGGCCGGCCACGATGCCGCCTACGGCGGCGGCGACGAGGCCGGCCTGGAGTGGTGAGCCGGTGGCGAGGGCGATGCCGAGGGATAGCGGCAACGCGATCAGAAAGACGGAGATCGATGCGGACACATCCGCAGTGGTGGGGCAGGCAGGCATGGTTCCCGTCTCCTCCGGGGCAGCGCGGTCGCGGAACGTGGGACGCGGCCGTGGGTCACGGCGTGCAGCGGCGGGATTTCTCAACTCTCGGTAAATGAATCGTAATGCAGAGTAAAGAGCGAAGGGGTGATTTCCGGCGCATATAGGTCAGTCATTCACCCGATCCGGTGATTAAGCATTTTTACCGGCTTGTCACACAATTCCTTCCGCTCGGGCGTGCGAGGTTGGCCGCGCCGTGTCGGCTTCAGCGCAGGAAACCTGAGGGAAGAGGTGGGCGGATGATGGCCGCCACGAAGAGGATCGCCGTCGGCGTCGCCGCCGTCACCATGGCGGGCGGGCTCGCAGCCTGTTCCGGCCTCGGTGCTGGACTCGGTTCAGGATCCGGTGAATCCGGCGAATCCGGTGAACTCGGTAAGGAGCAAGGCGCCTACGGCGCGAAGAAGGAAGGCCCCGCCGCAGCGCCCAAGAGTGCGGTGCGTCTGATCGGCGACGGCTCCACTGCGTACACCGGAACCCAGCCCCATCAGCTCAAGCCCCAGCGCCTGAAGGCGGGTCAGAGACCGCCGCAGTTCGTGGTCTTCTCCTGGGACGGTGCGGGCGAGGACAGCCAGCGGCTCTTCTCCCATTTCCGCAACGTCGGCAAGAAGTACGACGCGACGATGACGTACTTCCTCAGCGGCGTGTATCTGCTGCCGGAGGACAAGAGGCACCTCTACGAACCGCCACAGCACCCGGCGGGCCGGTCCGACATCGGCTTCAACGACGTCGTGGGAATCAGCGACACCGTGGACCAGCTCCGTGGCGCCTGGCTTGAGGGCAACGAGATCGGCACGCACTTCAACGGCCACTTCTGCGGCAAGAACGGTGGCGTCGGCACCTGGTCCAAGGAGGAGTGGAAGAGCGAGATCGCGCAGGCCAAGGCCTTCGTGAAGCGCTGGAAGACCAACGCGGGCCTGAAGAACACCGAGCCCCTGCCGTTCGACTACGACAAGGAGCTGGTCGGCGCCCGCACCCCTTGCCTGGAAGGGCAGCGGAACATGATCCAGGCCGGAAGGGAGCTGGGTTTCCGCTACGACTCCAGCGGCGTCGGCAAGCAGGTGTGGCCGAAGAAGACCGACGGCCTGTGGGACCTGCCGCTGCAGTTGGTACCGGTGCCGGGACGGGCCCTGGAAACGCTCTCGATGGACTACAACTTCATGGTCAACCAGTCGGGAACGGTCAAGGGTGATCCGTCGCAGCACGCGGTCTGGGGCGACCAGATGCGCGACGGACTGCTCCGGGCGTTCGGCCGTTCGTACAACGGAAACCGCGCCCCGCTGATCATCGGCAACCACTTCGAGTCCTGGAACGGCGGCACGTACATGCGCGCCGTCGAGGAGACGATCAAGACGGTCTGCGTGCAGGAGGAGGTGCACTGCGTCTCCTTCAGGCAGCTCGCCGACTGGCTGGACGCGCAGGACCCGGCGGTGCTGGAGAAGATGCGCACCCTGGATGTCGGCCAGGCACCGAAGGAGGGCTGGGCATCATTCCTGACCGCCCAGCCCAAGGTCGCCTCGCCCATGCCCGCGCCTCCCGCTGCCGCTCCTCCCGCCGCCGCCCCGCCCGGGGCCGGCCCGAACGTCGTCGGCCCGCCTGCGGACGCCCACACACAGCTCACCCCCGGTACGGGAGCGACGCACCCGGTCACGCCGGCTGAGGGGCGCTGACCTCCGCGAATCGCTCACTGAGCACGAAGGCGGGGTCGACCTGCGCAGCCAGGTCGGCGCCCGTCTTCGCGTTTCCCCAGCTCTCCGCGTTCTTCAGGTGGAAGTGCACCATCTGGCGCGTGTAGCGCTCCCAATCGCGGTGCGCGTACGAGTCCTCCGCTGCGTTCTGCAGCGCCTGGAGGGCCAGGCGATTGTCCGCCTCCAGCAGCTCGAAGCGGGACGGGCGGCCCTTCTCCATCGCACGGACCCACTCCGATGCCCCGACGGTGATGAGGAGGTCGTCGCCCACCTCCTCGCGCAGGAAGTCGATGTCGTCCTGACCGTGCACCTTGTTGCCGACGACCTTGAGGGATACGCCGTAGTCCCGGGCGTACTCCTTGTACTGGCGGTAGACGGACACGCCCTTGCGGGTCGGCTCCGCCACCAGGAACGTCATGTCGAAGCGGGTGAACATGCCGGAGGCGAAGGAGTCGGATCCGGCCGTCATGTCCACCACGACGTACTCTTCGGGGCCGTCGACGAGGTGGTTGAGGCACAGCTCGACCGCCCCCACCTTGGAGTGGTAACAGGCGACGCCCAGGTCGGACTCGGTAAAGGGGCCGGTGGCCATCAGCCGGATCCGGCCGTCGTCGAGCTCCACGGTGCGGGCGCACGCGTCGTACACCGGGTTGTCCTCGGTCACGCGCAGAAGGCGCGAACCCTCGCCGGGCGGCGTCGTCTTGATCATCGTCTCGGCGGACGTGATCCGCGGGTTGGTGCCGCGCAGGTAGTTCTTGATCAGGGGAAGGTGCGCGCCCATCGCGGGCAGCTCCGCGGCCTCCGTCTCGTCGAGACCGAGGGCGGCACCCAGGTGCTGGTTGATGTCGGCATCCACGGCTACGACCGGGGCCTCGTTGGCGGTGAGGTGGCGGATGAACAGCGAAGACAGCGTGGTCTTGCCGCTGCCGCCCTTACCCACGAAAGCGATCTTCATGTTCACCAAGGGTAATCGCATGATCGCGAGCCGTGCGCGCAGTGAGTGAAGAAGACCACTCCAAGGTGGGGCGGGTGGTAATGCTGCGTAGGCTCCTTACTTATGAGTACGACACCTGATCCACTCGCGGCGCTGGGCGAACTTCCTGGCGTACCCGAGGCCGTGGACTCCGTACGCAAGGCCGTGGACCGGGTCTACGGACACCGCGTCATGCGGCGTCGCAGCAACGAGATCACCGCAGAGGCGGCGCTGCGCGGGGCGCGCGGCTCGGCGGCGCTCGCGGGCGCGGACTGGGCCCTGGAGGAGGTGCGGCGGCGTACCGACTTCAGCGTTGACGACGAGTCGCGCGTCGTCGGCGCTGCGCTGCGGCTGACCGCGGAGGCCGGCCAGCTGCTTTCCATCTGGCGTCAGTCGCCGCTGCGCGTGCTGGCCAGGCTGCATCTGGTGGCGGCGGGCGGCGCGGGGATTTCGGACGACCTGGTCGGTAGGCCGAGGCTCGCGGGGGAGCCGGTGGACGAGCCGCTCATCGAACTTCCGCTGCCGGGTGCGGACGAAGTGGCGGGCCGGCTCGAAGGGCTCTCTGAGCTGATCATCGCGGGCGGCTCGGCACCGGCGCTGGTGACGGCGGCGGTGGTGCACGGCGAACTGCTCGCACTACGCCCGTTCGGCTCGCACAACGGCCTGGTGGCACGCACCGCGGAGCGGATCGTGCTGATCGGCAGTGGGCTCGACCCGAAGTCCGTGTGTCCGTCGGAGGTGGGACACGGAGAGCTGGGGCGGGCGGCGTATGCCGCTGCGCTGGACGGCTATGCGTCGGGTACGCCGGAGGGTGTGGCGGCGTGGATCGTGCACTGCGGGCGGGCGGCGGAACTGGGCGCCAGGGAATCGACGGCCGTGTGCGAGGCGCTCCAGCGCGGGGCTGCCTGAATTTCCCGCGTACGCCTGTCTGCGTACTCAATGCGCGCTTGTACAAGTGCCCGTACAAAGGGTTGCGGCGGTACCAATGGGTGGTACCGCCGCTGGCACGTCCGCCGGGTTACCAAGCGTCCTCGATTTTTGCCCATCAGGTCGGGAACTTTGCCCGTCACCTGGTGCAGCTGGCCCGTAATCGACGGGTCGACGTCGCGTGGGTGCTCGGCTTTCATGCTCGGTCCGTGGGGCCTTCTTGCGTTAAAAGGTGATCCTCTCGGATGTCCTTGGTCTCGCGGGCCGTGAATCCTTTCTACTCCAGTGGCGGCATAAGTGAAACCCCTGGCGCTGCTTCTTTACTTTTAGATTCAAATGCGGGCAAAAACTCCACGTCGGGGGCGGGGTAGGCGGCCGGGCCTGCGGCTCACGTACCAGACCAGACCCGCGGTGGCGGCGGCCGCGCCCACCGCGGCTGCCGCGACGAGCGCCGGCCGGGGCGGCATGGAGAAGGCGGGCAGCCGCTGCTTGAGGCGGACGGGACGGTTGAAGACGAGAATCGGCCACTCGCGTGCGAGCGCCTCGCGGCGCAGGGCCCGGTCCGGGTTGACCGCGTAGGGATGGCCGACCGACTCGAGCATCGGGATGTCGGTGGCCGAGTCGCTGTACGCGTAACAGCGCGACAGGTCGTAGCCCTCCGACTCGGCGAGTTCCCTGATGGCCTCGGCCTTGGTGGGGCCGTAGGCGTAGTACTCGATCTCGCCCGTGAAGCAGCCGTCGTCGCCGACGACCATCCGGGTTGCGACCACACGGTCGGCGCCGAGGAGCTCCCCGATCGGCTCGACGACCTCGGCTCCGGAGGTGGAGACGATCACGACGTCGCGGCCGGCGGTGTGGTGTTCCTCAATGAGGGAGGCCGCCTCGTCGTAGATGATCGGGTCGATCAGGTCATGCAGCGTCTCGGCGACGATCTCCCGGACCTGCTGGACGTTCCAGCCCTTGCAGAGCGCCGAGAGGTACTCGCGCATCCGCTCCATCTGGTCGTGGTCGGCGCCTCCTGCGAGGAAGACGAACTGGGTGTACGCGGTGCGCAGAACCGCGCCCCGACTGATCAGTCCACCTTGGTAGAAGGACTTGCTGAAGGTCAGCGTGCTCGACTTCGCAATGACGGTCTTGTCGAGGTCGAAGAAGGCGGCTGTTCGCGGCAAGGAGTGGTTTTCCACGAGGCGAGCATATGCGCCCACCATTCGGCGTACGCTGTGGCGCGTGGGTTTGCCTGAGAAGGCTCTCGGGTACACCATGGAAGTCACGGATCGTTCGCGACCGTGCTACCCCGGTCCGACTCCTCCCCCCCCGAGTCGGCCGTGGAGACGACCCCCGCTCTCCCCCCCGGCGGGGGTCGTCGCATGTCCGGACGCGTTTTGATCCTTCGGTTCTGATCATTTCTCCCCTTTGTGGACCTTGTCGCGTCGGCCTTCCACTCATGAGACTCGTCACGCTGTGTAGTTGTTCCGCAGCTCTCCGGAAGTCACTGGTATAGGTGAACGGGATATTCACAAGTGATGAGTTGTCCCCAGTTTTTCAGCAAGATCCACACGATTTTCCTGATCCCCCCACGGTGATTCCGTCCGCGAAGTTCGCGGACAGGAGGAATCGGAGTGAGAGGGGGCGGAGATCGTGGCTGTATCAACTACTTCCGACGGACTGCCGACCGGCGAAGGGCGCCAGGGCGGACCGCTGATCGTCACAGAGGACGTCGACCTGCTCGACGATCTGCTGCGGCTGTGCGCCGCGGCCGGCGCCGAGCCGGAAGTCCACCACGCGGTGCCGGAGCGCAGGGGCAGCTGGGAGGGTGCCCCGCTGATCCTGGTCGGCGACGACGCGGCCGACCGGGTGCGCGGGGCAGTGATCGGGCGCGGGGCCGCCCGCAGGCGCGGAGTGATGCTGGTGGGCAAGGACCAGGACGACCCCGACGTCTGGCGACGAGCGGTCGAGATCGGCGCCGACCATGTGCTGCGGCTGCCCGACGCCGAGTCCTGGCTGGTCGAGCGCATCGCCGACGTGGCGGAGGGCGTGGGGCGGCAGGCGCTGACCGTGGGGGTGCTCGGTGGCCGGGGCGGGGCCGGGGCTTCGACGCTGGCGTGCGCGCTGGCGGTGGGAGCGGCTCGCGCCGGGCAGCGCACGATGCTCATCGACGGTGATCCGCTGGGCGGCGGTCTCGATGTGCTGCTCGGCGGAGAGGCCGTGGAAGGCATGCGGTGGCCGGATTTCGCCGAGTCCAGGGGGCGCGTCGGCAGCGGCGCCCTCGAAGAGTCGCTGCCCGAGCTTCATGCGCTGCGCGTGCTGAGCTGGGACCGCGGTGACCGTGTGGTCATTCCGCCGGAGGCCATGCGGGCGGTGCTGGCCGCCGCCAGGCGGAGCGGCGGGGTGGTGGTCGTGGATCTGCCGCGCCGGGTCGACGAGGCTGTGGCCGAGGCGCTGGCTCAGTTGGATCTCGGGCTTCTCGTGGTGCCCGCGGAGCTGCGGGCCGTCGCAGCCGCGAGCCGGGTGGCGTCGACCGCGGGCATGGTCCTGAAGGACCTGCGGGCGGTGGTGCGCGGGCCGTACGCCGCGGGGCTCGACGAGGAGTCGGTGGCCCGGCTGCTGGGGCTTCCGCTGGCCGGTGAACTGCCGGTGGAGCCAGGACTGCTGGAGGCGCAGGCGGTCGGGACGCCCCCGGGCGGGAGTGCACGCGGGCCGCTGGCCCGGTTCTGCACGGCGTTCTGGGAGCAGGCGCTGGCCGGGGGCGGTGTCTCATGAGCGCGGAGCTTCTCGACGCCGTGCGGCAGCGGCTCGCGGAGAGCGGGGCCGAGCCGACGCCGGCCAGGGTGGCTGCCGCGTTGCGGGCCCAGGGGCGTCTCCTCGGGGACGCGGAAGTGCTGGGTGCGGCCGAGGAGTTGCGCTGCGAGCTGGTGGGGACGGGGGTGCTGGAATCGCTGCTCGCGGATCCTTCGGTGACGGATGTGCTGGTGTCCGCACCCGACCGGGTGTGGGTGGACCGGGGCGGTGGTCTTGAGCTCACCCGGGTTTCCTTCCCGGACGCGGCGGCGGTGCGCAGGCTGGCACAGCGGCTCGCGGCGGTTGCGGGGCGGCGGCTGGACGATGCGAGGCCGTGGGTGGATGCGCGGTTGCCGGACGGGACACGCATGCATGCGGTGCTGCCGCCTGTGGCGGTCGGTTCGACGTGCCTGTCGTTGCGGGTGGTGCGGCCGAAGGCGTTCTCGCTGGAGGAGCTGGTCGCGGCGGGGACGGTGCCGCCCGGCGGCGACCGGGTACTGCGGGCGCTGATCGAAGCCAGGCTCTCGTATCTGATCAGCGGGGGCACGGGCACAGGGAAGACCACGCTGCTTTCGACGCTGCTGGGACTGGTCGGGGAGGGCGAGCGGATCGTACTGGCCGAGGACTCGGCGGAGTTGAAGCCCGACCATCCGCATGTGGTGCGGCTGGAGTCGCGGCCCGCGAACCAGGAGGGTGCGGGTCAGGTCACGCTGCAGGACTTGGTGCGGCAGGCGTTGCGGATGCGGCCCGACCGGCTGGTGGTCGGCGAGGTGCGAGGTGCGGAGGTAGCCGTGCTCCTGGCGGCTCTCAACACCGGGCACGAGGGTGGCTGCGGGACTGTGCATGCCAATGCGGCGGCGGATGTTCCGGCGCGTCTTGAGGCGCTCGGTGCGGCTGCGGGGCTCGACCGGGCGGCACTGCACAGTCAGTTGGCCGCGGCGCTGTCGGTGGTGGTCCATCTCGTACGGACCCGGGGCGGACTGCGGCGGGTCGCGGAGGTCCATGTCCTGGAGCGGGATGCGGCGGGCCTTGTGGTGACGGTGCCGGCGCTCCGGTGGGGTGCGGACGCCTTTTCGTACGAGCGCGGATGGACCCGGCTCCGGGCGTTGATCGGGGGTGCGTTGTGACGGGGGCCGGAGTGGGGCCCGTGTGTGCGGCGGCGGTCTGTGCGGGGGCTGCGGCCTGGCTGATCGGAGGGCGGGACGGGGACCTGCGGCGGGCGCGGCTGATGCTCGCGGGCGGTGCGGTGGACCCGGAGACCTCGCCGGCGCTGTGGGAGCGGCTGTTGCCGACGGTGCGCGGGCGGCTGGGGCGGGAGTGGCTGTGTGTGCCGGTGGCGGTGCTGCTCGCCGTACTGGCGGCGTCGGTGCTGCCGTTGGCCATGGGCGCGGTGGCGGTACCGCTGGTGCGGCGCAGGCTCGAGCGGAACCGGGGCTCCAGGCCGGGCTTCCGCCCCTTCGAAGGCGCCGGTTCGTCCACCAGCCAGTGAAGAAACCGAGCCAGCGCGGGCAGCCCTGGCTTCTTCCAGTCCAAACCGTGCGTCGCGCAGTACGACAAGTACAACGCAACCCGTCCCGCATAGGTCCGTTGCGTGTTGACCGATCGGTCCACCCTCCGCAGCGAAGCCAGGAAGGCGCATGCCTCCATGTGCAACTCATAGGCAGCCGAGATCACCACCCATCGAACCGCTTCCGTCGCGGGGTCCACCGCCCGCTCCGCTGTGTACGGCGGGGCTATTTCTTCATACGTAACAGATGTGTCAGACACCTAGCAGATACCTCTCAGGGACTAAGGGAAAGATGCTCAGCACTCATGTGCCAGAGATCTATACAGGACTAGAGATAACGATCGCGGCGTGTGCCTTCGCGGCGGTTCTCTACAAGGTCATCACGAGCGACATGGTCGCGTCGGCGCTGGAGTCGGTCGTTGGAAAGGCACTCGATGTGCCGTTCTGAGGCCGGTGCGGACAGGGGCTACGTCACGGCGGAGGCGGCAGTTGTGGTGCCGGCACTGGTGCTCTTCACCATGGCGCTGGTCTGGGCACTGCTGGCGACCTCCGCGCAGATCCAGTGCGTGGACGCCGCGCGGGCCGGGGCCAGAGCGGCCGCGCGCCAGGAGCCGGTGGGTGCGTCCGTGGAGGCGGCCGAGCAGGCGGCGCCGCGCGGGGCGCATGTCGTGATCAACAGGGAGGGAGATCTGGTGCGGGTGGCGGTCGAGGCGCCCGCACCCGGGCTCGGCGCGCTGTCGCTGACGCTGCGGGCGGAGGCGGTCGCGCAGGCTGAGGAGACCGTGGGGGCGGCGTCATGAGCGGTGGGTGGAAGACCGGAAGGAAGCCGGGCAGGACGAGAGAGACGGGCGACCGAGGGTCGGCCACTGTGTGGGCGGTCGTGGCCATGGCTGTGCTGGGCGCGGTGTTCGCCGGGCTCCTGGCCATGGGGCAGGCGGTGGTGGCCCGGCACCGGGCAGGCGGCGCCGCGGACCTGGCAGCGCTGGCGGCGGCGGGGCACTGGATGCGGGGAGAGTCCGCGGCCTGCGGCGAGGCGGACGAGGTGGCTGCTGCTCAAGACGTGCGGCTGGTGAGCTGTTCCGTGTACAGGGAGGTGTCGGACGTCACGGCAGAGGCAGGCGTAGGGCCGTACAGCGTGGCGGTGAGGGCGCGCGCGGGCCCCGCCGGACCCGTGGCCGCAGGGCTCACTCCGCAGGTCTCTCAGGGGCCTCAGGGGGCTTCGGGGCTCCCTTGAGGAGTACGGAGAGCACCCGGACGGCGGCTCGCTTGTTCAGGGGGTCGTTGCCGTTGCCGCACTTGGGGGACTGGATGCAGGACGGGCAGCCTGCCTCGCACTCGCAGGAGGAGATGGCTTCACGGGTGGCGGTCAGCCACTCGCGGGCTGTGTGAAACGCCCGCTCCGCGAATCCTGCGCCACCCGGGTGGCCGTCGTACACGAACACCGTGGGCAGCAGGGTGTCCGGGTGCAGCGGGACGGAGACGCCGCCGATGTCCCAGCGGTCGCAGGTGGCGAAGAGCGGCAGCATCCCGATGGAGGCGTGCTCGGCGGCGTGCAGGGCGCCGCCCAGCTGCTCGGGGTCGACGCGGGCGGCGTCGAGCTGGTCCTCGGTGACCGTCCACCACACGGCGCGGGTCCGGAGCGTACGGGGAGGGAGGTCGAGTTTTGTCTCGCCCAGCACTTCGCCAGTGATCAGTTTTCGGCGCAGGAAGGAGACGACCTGGTTGGTGACCTCGACGGAGCCGAAGCAGAGGCGGCCTTCGCCCCACGGGATCTCGGTGTCGGTCTCCAGGACGGAGATGGCGGTGGTGTCCCGGGCGGTGGTCGAGTACGGCGGGTTGGCCTCCTCGACCAGGGCCACAGGGCCGTGGGGGTCCTCGAGGTCCAGGTGCTGCACCAGATAGGTGCGGCCCTGGTGGAGGTGGACGGCGCCGTCGTGGACGGAGGCGTGTGCGGCGGAGGCGTCGACCGTGCCGAGCAGCCGGCCGGTAGCGGCCTCGACGATCTGGACGGGACGGCCGCCCTCGCCCCGGATGTCGGTGAGGTCGGCGGCCCGCTCCCGGCGGGTCCAGTACCAGGACTTGCCCCGGTGGCGGAGCAGGTTGGCGGCCTCTAGCTGCGGCATCAGGTCGGCGGCGGCAGGGCCGAAGAGTTCCATGTCGGCATCGGTGAGCGGAATCTCGGCGGCGGCGGCGCACAGATGGGGGGCGAGGATGTAGGGATTGTCGGGATCGAGGACGGTGGACTCCACCGGCTGCTGGAAGAGCGCCTCGGGGTGGTGGACGAGATACGTGTCCAGGGGGTCGTCGCGGGCGACGAGGACCGCCAGGGCGCCCTCGCCCGACCGGCCCGCCCGCCCCGCCTGCTGCCACAGGGAGGCCCGGGTGCCGGGATATCCGGCGATGACTACGGCGTCCAGGCCCGAGACGTCGATCCCCAGTTCGAGTGCGGTAGTGGCGGCGAGGCCGAGGAGCTCGCCGGAGTGCAGGGCGCGTTCCAGGGCGCGGCGCTCCTCGGGGAGGTAGCCGCCACGGTAGGCCGCGACTCGTTGCGGGAGCGAGCGGTCCACCGCGGCCAGGCGTTCCTGGGCGATGAGGGCGATCAGCTCGGCGCCGCGCCGGGAGCGTACGAAAGCGACCGACCTGACGCCCTGCACGGTGAGGTCGGTGAGGAGGTCGGCGGTTTCGGCCGTGGCCGTACGGCGTACGGGCGCGCCCTTCTCGCCCTGCAGCTCGGTGAGCGGCGGCTCCCAGAGGGCGAAGACCAGCTCGCCGCGAGGGGAGGCGTCGTCGGCCACCTCCCGGACGGGGAGGCCGGTGAGGCGGCCGGCGGCCACGGCGGGTTCCGCCGAGGTCGCGGAGGCGAGGAGGAAGACGGGGTTCGCGCCGTAGCGGGCGCACAGGCGGCGAAGGCGGCGCAGCACTTGGGCGACGTGCGAGCCGAAGACGCCGCGGTAGGTGTGGCACTCGTCGATGACGACGTAGCGCAGGGCGCGCAGGAAGGAGGCCCAGCGGGGGTGGGAGGGGAGTATTCCGCGGTGCAGCATGTCGGGGTTGGTCAGGACGTAGTTGGCGTACTGACGCACCCATTCGCGCTCTTCCACCGGCGTGTCGCCGTCGTAGACCGCGGGCCGGACTGCGTTGCCCAGAGGCCCCGCCAGGGCCTTCACGGAGCGGCGCTGGTCGGCGGCGAGGGCCTTGGTGGGGGCGAGGTAGAGGGCGGTCGTGCCGCGCCCGTTCGGGGCCTCGGAGCCGTCGAGGAGGGCGGTGAGGACGGGGGCCAGATAGGCGAGGGACTTGCCGGACGCCGTGCCGGTGGCGATCACGACGGATTCTCCGTCCAGGGCATGCTCCGCGGCCTGCGCCTGGTGGGTCCAGGGGTGCTCGATCCCGGCGGACTGGATGGCCGCGATCACTTCTGTTCGGATGCGATCGGGCCAGACTGCATGGCGACCGGCACGCGGGGGCAAGTGCTCCGTATGAGTGATGCGCGTAGCCCGGCTCTCCCCCGCGGTGAGCCGGTCGAGGACTGCACCCGGAGAGGGGCGCGCACCAGCGCTCTCCTGAGGTCTACTGGGACGGAGTTTCTTGGCCATCGGCACCGAGTGTGTCACTGGCTTGACGGACAATGGTCGCAAGGCGTCGTGCATGCCTGCTGGTAAGTGATTGAATGCCATCGCGGCTGGCGTTCCGTCCTCTGGCTCCGCCGGGGAGACCTCAGGGGGGCGGCCGCTCGATAGCAAGGTGCTGGAGGATCCGTGGACCTGTCCCTGTCGACTCGCAATGTTTCCGGGCCTGGTGGCGACCGTACGGTCGTCGAGGTCGGTGGCGAGATTGATGTGTATACCGCGCCCAAGCTGCGCGAGCAGTTGGTCGAGTTGGTGAACGACGGCAGCTACCACCTGGTTGTCGACATGGAGGGCGTGGACTTCCTCGACTCCACCGGCCTCGGCGTGCTCGTGGGTGGACTCAAGCGTGTCCGGGCCCATGAGGGCTCGCTGCGTCTGGTCTGCAACCAGGAGCGCATTCTCAAGATCTTCCGGATTACCGGGCTGACCAAGGTGTTCCCCATTCACACCTCGGTCGACGAAGCCGTCGCGGCCACCGACTGACGGCTTCCGGGAGACTGGAAGAAAGATCAGGGGCACCGGGCCATTGGCCCGGGCCTCTGAGAAGCACGCTCGTACGTCCGAGGGGGACGCATGGCCACCGTTGAACTCCGCTTCAGCGCCCAGCCCGAGCACGTCAGGACGGCCCGCCTGGTGGCGGCCGCCGTGGCGCGTCGGGCCGGGGTCGACGAGGCGGTGCTGGACGAAGTCCGACTCGCGGTCGGCGAAGCGTGCTCCCGTGCGGTGGGACTCCACCGCAACCACGGCATATCGGATCCGGTCCGGGTCGTGCTGACCGAGGAAGAGAAGTCGTTCTCCATCGAGGTCGGGGACGGAGTGTCCGGGGCGGACCCCGGGGTTCGCGGTTCCGCGGACTCCGAGGTTCCCGGCGCGGACTCCGACGCCGATGCCGACGGTGAGGACGAGATGGGGCTGGCGGTCATCAGTGGCCTCGTCGACGATGTGGAGGTCATCGCCGGTGAATCCGGCGGTGTCATCCGCATGAGCTGGCCGACGACAGCGGAGACCGAGCTCCCCTGACTCTTCCGTGATCCTTTTTCCGGTCCTTCGGGATCGGATCCCTCCGTGAGGCCCTGCTGAGCAGGGCCTTTCGTATTTCTCTGGATCTTTGCGCTAGATCATTCCGTAATCGTCAATGCGTTTGCCCCATTACCGCTTTTGAGGGGATTGGCGGAACCTGATCATTTGCTGAGTGGCAACCGAAGGCCAATTCCGTTTGTGGCACTCTGTTTTGATCAGGTTCCGCTCCCTACAATCCGTCCACATCTTGAGCTCTGAGCGTCAAGGAGGACGAATGGCGGGGCTTTTCACCTCAGATCGTCTGGACCACCCCTCAACTCTCGCGGCGGAACTCACCGACGGGAACCGGCTCATCGTGATCGCCATCGCCGCAGTGGCACTGGCGGCGCTGGTCGTCGCCCAGCTGCTGGTACGTCAGGTACTGGCGGCCGGCGAAGGCACCGAGAAGATGAAAGAGATCGCTGCGGCGGTGCAGGAAGGCGCAAATGCCTACCTTGCCCGTCAGTTGCGCACGCTCGGCGTTTTTGCCGTCGTGGTGTTCTTCCTGCTCTTGCTGCTGCCGGCGGACAACTGGTCGCAGCGCGCGGGACGTTCGGTGTTTTTCCTGGTGGGCGCGCTTTTCTCGGCGGCGACCGGTTACATCGGCATGCGTCTTGCCGTACGCAGCAATGTGCGCGTGGCAGCCGCCGCGCGTGAAGCGACACCGGCCGAGGGTGAGCCGGAAAAGGATCTTACGACCGTCTCTCATAAAGCGATGAAGATCGCTTTCCGTACGGGTGGCGTGGTCGGCATGTTCACGGTGGGCCTCGGCCTGCTCGGTGCCTCCTGCGTGGTCCTCGTCTACGCGGCCGACGCGCCCAAGGTCCTGGAGGGATTCGGACTCGGCGCAGCGCTCATCGCGATGTTCATGCGAGTCGGCGGCGGCATTTTCACCAAGGCCGCCGACGTCGGAGCCGACCTCGTCGGCAAGGTCGAACAGGGCATCCCCGAGGACGATCCGCGCAATGCGGCGACCATCGCCGACAACGTGGGAGACAACGTCGGCGACTGCGCGGGCATGGCCGCCGACCTGTTCGAGTCGTACGCCGTCACGCTCGTGGCCGCGCTCATCCTCGGCAAGGTCGCGTTCGGGGACGCCGGACTGGCCTTTCCGCTGATCGTCCCGGCGATCGGCGTGGTCACCGCGATGATCGGCATCTTCGCGGTCGCCCCGCGGCGCGCCGACCGCAGCGGAATGACGGCCATCAACCGCGGTTTCTTCATCTCCGCGGCGGTCTCGCTGGTCCTGGTGGCGGTGGCGGTCTTCACCTATCTGCCGTCCTCGTACGCCGACCTGGACGGCGTAACCGACGCCGTCGTCAAGGGGCACGAAGGCGACCCGAGGGTGCTGGCGCTCGTCGCCGTCGCCATCGGCATCGTCCTCGCCGCTCTGATCCAGCAGCTGACCGGATACTTCACCGAGACGACCCGACGCCCCGTCAGGGACATCGGCAAGTCCTCGCTGACCGGACCGGCCACTGTCGTACTCGCCGGTATCGCGATCGGCCTGGAATCCGCCGTCTACACCGCGCTGCTGATCGGCCTCGGCGTGTACGGCGCCTTCCTGCTCGGCGGTACGTCGGTCATGCTCGCCCTCTTCGCGGTCGCCTTGGCCGGCACCGGTCTGCTCACGACCGTCGGCGTCATCGTCGCCATGGACACCTTCGGACCTGTCTCCGACAACGCCCAGGGCATCGCCGAAATGTCCGGCGACGTCGAGGGCGCGGGCGCGCAGGTCCTCACCGACCTGGACGCCGTCGGAAACACCACCAAGGCCATCACCAAGGGCATCGCCATCGCCACCGCGGTCCTCGCGGCGGCGGCGCTCTTCGGCTCGTACAAGGACGCCATCGCGACGGCGCGCGACGAGGTCGGGGCCAAAATCGGCGAGCTGGGCCTGCAGATGGACATCTCGCAGCCCAACAACCTCGTCGGCCTCATGCTGGGCGCCGCGGTCGTCTTCCTCTTCTCGGGGCTTGCGATCAACGCGGTGTCCAGGTCGGCGGGCGCGGTGGTCTTCGAGGTGCGGCGGCAGTTCCGCGAGCACCCCGGGATCATGGACTACACCGAGAAGCCGGAGTACGGCCGCGTGGTGGACATCTGCACCAAGGACGCACTGCGCGAGCTGTCCACACCCGGTCTGCTCGCCGTGCTAACACCGATCGCGGTCGGCTTCTCGCTCGGCGTCGGCGCGCTCGGCTCGTTCCTCGCGGGCGCCATCGGCACCGGCACGCTGATGGCCGTCTTCCTCGCCAACTCCGGGGGCGCGTGGGACAACGCCAAGAAACTCGTCGAGGACGGCCATCACGGCGGCAAGGGCAGCGAGGCCCATGCCGCGACCGTCATCGGCGACACGGTCGGCGACCCGTTCAAGGACACCGCGGGTCCCGCCATCAACCCGCTGCTGAAGGTGATGAACCTGGTGGCGCTGCTCATCGCTCCCGCGGTGGTGCAGTTCAGTTACGGCGCCGACGCCAATGCCGGTGTGCGGGCGGTGGTGGCGACCCTCGCCATCGTCGTCATCGTCGGCGCGGTGTACGTGTCCAAGCGGCGCGGGATCGCCGTGGGTGACGAAGACAACTCCGCGGGCGGATCGGGGCGGGTGCCCAGGCCCGCGGAACCACCGGTGGCGACCAAGATCGTCTCGTAGTACTCGTAACACCTGCTCAGAAGGCGGGCGGGCGGCGCGGCCTGACGCGGCGTCCGCCCGCTGCCCGCTGTTCCGGGGCAGTTTCGTGAGCTGTCTCTCGCTTGGTGCAAATGGCTTCAATACCCCATGGACCGGACGTACGACACGCGGTTGTCGCCCACTTGGCGTGTATGTTCCGGGGCCGAGAGCCTTGGAAGGGACCAATCCGGTGAACAAGAAGTTTGCGGCCGCACTGTCCGGCGGTGCGGTACTGGCAATGGCAATGACTTTGTCCGGTTGTGGCGACGACGAAGACGACAAGGTCGACGACTGGGCGAAGACGGTCTGCGACCAGGTGCAGCCCCAGTTGAAGAAGATTTCCGACGCCAATGCCTCGATCCAGAAGCAGACCGCCGACAACAGCAAGCCCGTCGACGTCCAGAGGACGGACTCCGCGGCCTTCCAGCAGATCTCGGACGCCTACAAGGCGATGGGCAGCGCCGTGGACAAGGCGGGCGCCCCGCCCGTCGAGGGCGGTGAGACGACGCAGAAGGACGCGGTCAAGGAGCTCAACGCCTCCTCTGCGGCGTACGCCGATCTGAGGCGGCAGGTCGACGCCCTCAACACCAAGGACCAGGCGAAGTTCGCGGACGGCCTGAAGGGCATCGCGGACGAGCTGGACAAGATCAGCAAGAGCGGCGACGAGGCGCTCCAGAAGCTCCAGTCCGGCGAGGTCGGCGAGGCGATGGCGAAGCAGCCCGGGTGCCAGAAGCCGTCGCCGGGCGCTTCCAAGACGGAGGCACCCAAGGCGTAACCACGGGGCGTACAGCGCACGTACGGGATGCGTACGGGGCATGTACGGCGTGCGTACGGACCTTCCGCGCGGCTCGGTGTCCCAAAGTGGGGGCCTGAGCCGCGCGGCTTTTGTCAGTGGGAGCGGCGACAATGGCCGGGTGAGTACGACCAGCCTTCCCGCGCCCGAAAGCTCCGCCCGCCTCCGCGACGCGTTCCTCGCCGCCGACTTCACCGCCGACGGGCTGCTCGAGCTGCTCGGCGCGCCCGCGTACGCCGCGCTCGCCCGGAGCGAGACCGTGCCCGCTCTCCGGGCCACGCGCGGCGACAGCCCGCTCGAGACGCTCGTCCGGCTCTTCCTGCTCCAGCAGACCGTGGCGCCCGCCCGCGCCGCGGCCGCACTGCCCCTGGAACAGTGCCTGGCGGACGGCTGGCTGGTGCGTGAGGAGGCGGGCGGCGCCGACGGCGTACGGGCCACCGTGGACGTACGCCCCTACGGCGGGGACGCGGGCCAGGACTGGTTCATCGTCTCGGACCTGGGCCGCGCGGTCGGCGGCGCCGACGGCGCGGGAACCCGCGACGAGGGCGTGGTCCTCGGAGTCGGCGGCGCCTCCACGACGCTCGCCGGAATCACCGTCCGTACGCCCGTCTCCAGCGCCCTCGACCTCGGCACAGGCTCCGGAATCCAGGCACTGCACGCCGCGCAGCACGCCACCCGCGTCACCGCCACCGACCTCAACCCGCGCGCCCTGCACTTCACCCGGCTGACGCTCGGGCTCTCCGGGGCGCCCGAAGCCGAGCTGCATGAGGGCTCGCTCTACGAACCGGTGAGCGACGAGACGTTCGACCTGATCGTGTCCAACCCGCCCTTCGTCATCTCTCCGGGGGCCCGCCTGACGTACCGCGACGGCGGGATGGGCGGGGACGATCTGTGCCGCACGCTCGTTCAAGGAGCGGGGGAGCGGCTGAACGAAGGGGGGTATGCGCAATTCCTCGTCAACTGGCAGCACGTCGAAGGCGAGGAGTGGCAGGAGCGCGTGACCTCCTGGGTGCCGCGCGGGTGTGACGCGTGGATCGTGCAGCGCGAGATACAGGACATCACGCAGTACGCCGAACTGTGGCTGCGCGACAGCGGCGACCACCGCACCGGTCCCGAGGAGTACGCCGCGCTCTACGACGCCTGGCTCGACGAGTTCGAGGCCCGCAAGACGAAGGCCGTCGGCTTCGGCTGGATCACGCTGCGCAAGTCCGGCGCCGACATCCCCTCGATCACCGTCGAGGAGTGGCCGCACCCGGTCGAGCAGCCGCTCGGCCCTGTCGTCCAAGCCCACTTCGAGCGCCAGGACTATCTGCGGACGCACGACGACGCGGCGCTGCTCGCAGGTCGTTTCAAGCTCGCCGACGAGGTCGTGCAGGAGCAGATCGGGCTGCCCGGCGCGGAAGACCCGGAGTACGTCGTGCTGCGCCAGAACCGCGGCATGCGGCGCGCGACGAAGGTCGACACGGTCGGCGCGGGCTTCGCCGGGGTGTCCGACGGATCGCTCAGCGCGGGCCGCATTCTCGACGCCATCGCCCAACTTCTGGGCGAGGACCCGGTGCTGTTGCGCGACCGTACGCCCGAGGCGATCCGGATGCTGGTCGAACAGGGCTTCCTGGAGCCGCTGGGCCAGGACGGGCCGTAGGGAGCGGCGGCTCGATCTATACCACCCACGCGTCGTTCACCTGCAGTTTGTGCCCAGGTCACCGGGCGGTGTTCCCGGGCTGCCAGCCTCACCGTCCGGGGAACCATAGGCGCCGGACGGTGAGGGGTACGGGGATGGAAAGCGGGCCAGCGATCTTCGCGGCGACGGCGTTCACGCTGTTCGGCGCCGGGCTGCTGTGGTGGACGGGGGCACGTGCATTGCACCGGGCGCCCGTCGCGTACGGAGTGAGCCCCGTGATCTCGTTCGCGCTGGCGACTCTGTTCGGCTCGGCCTTCGTCGTTCTCGGGGTGTGGTGTTTCGGCCGGATCTGATCGGAAGAGATCCACACGGGATCCACACGGGTCTCCGAGGGGGGCGCCGCAGAGGTGGTCGGCCGGTCCGGGCGGCAGGAATGCCGGGAGTCGGGTTACCGTTCGAGTGGCCGTTGCGGGCTTTTGCCGTTTGACACGGGGACGGGTTGTACCGTCACACTCCGCAGCGTCACGTAGAGACCACTGAGTGTCGACCGGAGAGAAGAGCCAAGTTGTCCCCGACCAGCGAGACCGCACACGGCGGCCGCCGACTCGTCATCGTCGAGTCGCCTGCCAAGGCGAAGACGATCAAGGGCTACCTGGGCCCTGGTTATGTCGTCGAGGCGAGCGTCGGGCACATCCGCGACCTCCCGAACGGCGCCGCCGAGGTGCCCGACAAGTACACGGGTGAGGTGCGCCGCCTCGGCGTCGACGTAGAGAACGACTTCCAGCCCATCTATGTCGTCAATTCCGACAAGAAGGCGCAGGTCAGGAAGCTCAAGGAGCTCCTCGCGGAGTCCGACGAACTCTTCCTCGCCACCGATGAGGACCGCGAGGGCGAAGCCATCGCGTGGCACCTCCTGGAAGTCCTGAAGCCTAAGGTTCCGGTCCACCGGATGGTCTTCCACGAGATCACCAAGGACGCGATCCGCGAGGCCGTGTCCAATCCGCGCGACCTCAACAAGCCCATGGTCGACGCACAGGAGACGCGCCGCATCCTCGACCGCCTTTACGGCTACGAGGTCTCGCCGGTCCTGTGGAAGAAGGTCATGCCCCGGCTGTCCGCCGGCCGTGTCCAGTCGGTCGCCACACGTCTTGTCGTCGTTCGGGAACGCGAGCGCATCGCCTTTCGTTCTGCTGAGTACTGGGACCTGACCGGGACGTTCTCCACGGGACGCACCGGTGACGCCTCCGACCCGTCCTCTCTGGTCGCCCGCCTGACGACGGTCGACGGCAGGCGCATCGCCCAGGGCCGCGATTTCAACTCCGTGGGGCAACTGAAGAGCGACGTCCTGCACCTCGACGAGGACAACGCGCGGTCGCTGGCCGCCGCCCTCGCCGACTCGCCGTTCGCTGTCCGCTCGGTCGAGTCGAAGCCCTACCGCCGCTCGCCGTACGCCCCGTTCCGTACGACGACGCTGCAGCAGGAGGCCTCGCGCAAGCTGGGCTTCGGTGCCAAGGCGACGATGCAGGTCGCCCAGAAGCTGTACGAGAACGGCTTCATCACCTACATGCGTACGGACTCCACGACGCTCTCCGACACCGCGGTGTCGGCGGCCCGTGCCCAGGTCACGCAGCTGTACGGCGCCGACTACCTGCCGGACAAGCCGCGTACGTACGCCGGAAAGGTCAAGAACGCGCAGGAGGCGCACGAGGCGATTCGCCCGTCGGGTGATCGTTTCCGCACGCCTGCCGAGACCGGCCTCACCGGCGACCAGTTCCGTCTCTACGAGCTGATCTGGAAGCGCACCGTCGCCTCCCAGATGAAGGACGCCGTCGGAAACAGCGTGACGGTGAAGATCGGCGGCCGGGCGAGCGACGGCCGCGACGCCGAGTTCTCCGCCTCCGGCAAGACGATCACCTTCCACGGCTTCATGAAGGCGTACGTCGAAGGCGCCGACGACCCGAACGCAGAGCTCGACGACCGCGAGCGCAGGCTCCCGCAGGTCGCGCAGGGTGACGCGCTCTCCGCCCAGGAGATCTCGGTCGACGGGCACGCGACCAAGCCGCCGGCCCGCTACACCGAGGCCTCGCTGGTCAAGGAGCTCGAAGAGCGCGAGATCGGCCGCCCGTCGACGTACGCCTCGATCATCGGCACGATCCTCGACCGCGGCTATGTCTTCAAGAAGGGCACGGCCCTCGTCCCGTCCTTCCTGTCGTTCGCCGTGGTCAACCTGCTGGAGAAGCACTTCGGCCGGCTCGTCGACTACGACTTCACCGCGAGGATGGAGGACGACCTCGACCGCATCGCGCGGGGCGAGGCGCAGGCCGTGCCGTGGCTGCGGCGCTTCTACTTCGGCGAGGGCGAGGGCGAGGCCGCAGGCGGTGCGGCGGACGCCGGCAACGGCGACGGCGACCACCTCGGCGGCCTCAAGGAGCTCGTCACCGACCTCGGTGCGATCGACGCCCGCGAGATTTCGTCGTTCCCGGTCGGCGAGGGCATCGTGCTGCGTGTCGGCCGGTACGGCCCGTACGTGGAGCGTGGCGAGAAGGACGCGGACGGCCACCAGCGCGCCGATGTGCCCGACGACCTGGCGCCCGACGAGCTGACCGTCGAGTATGCCGAGGAGCTGCTGGCCAAGCCGAGCGGCGACTTCGAGCTGGGCGCGGACCCGGAGACGGGCCGCCAGATCGTGGCGAAGGACGGCAGGTACGGGCCGTACGTCACGGAGATCCTCCCCGAGGGCACCCCGAAGACCGGCAAGAACGCGGTCAAGCCGCGCACCGCCTCGCTCTTCAAGTCGATGTCCCTGGACACGGTGACGCTGGCGGACGCGCTCAAGCTGATGTCGCTGCCGCGCGTGGTCGGCACCGACGCCGAGGGCGTCGAGATCACCGCGCAGAACGGCCGGTATGGCCCGTACCTCAAGAAGGGCACGGACTCGCGCTCCCTGGAGACCGAGGACCAGCTCTTCTCGATCACGCTCGACGAGGCGCTGGCGATCTACGCCCAGCCCAAGCAGCGGGGTCGCGCGGCCGCCAAGCCGCCGCTCAAGGAGCTGGGTACGGACCCGGTGAGCGAGCGTCCCGTCGTCGTGAAGGACGGGCGCTTCGGCCCGTACGTCACGGACGGCGAGACCAACGCGACACTGCGGACCGACGACAGCGTCGAGGACATCACGCCTGAGCGGGGCTACGAGCTCCTCGCCGAGAAGCGGGCCAAGGGCCCGGCGAAGAAGACGGCAAAGAAGGCGGCGAAGAAGGCTCCGGCCAAGAAGACCGCAGCGAAGAAGACGGCCGCCAAGAAGACGACGGCTGCGAAGAAGACCGCGGCGAAGACGACGACGGCGACGGCGGCGAAGAAGACCACCGCCAAGAAGGCTCCGGCGAAGAAGGCGACGGCTGCCTCTGCCTCCAAGGCGGCGTCCTCAGACGACGAGTAGTCGCGTAGAAGCACCGCATTGGGGAAGCCCCTGACGCCGTTACGGCGCCGGGGGCTTTCCCGTACGTGCGCCGGAGCAGACGTATGTTCGGGCGCGGCCTCCGGGGAGTGGCGGGGTCCGGATAGGCTGGGCGGATGACGCGAGCCGAGCAGCCAACGGTCGTGAGCCCCACCTCCGACGCACTAGCCGCAGACTCACGCGAGCGAGCCGTACGGGCCCTGCTGCGCCTTCCTCCGCTCCGGCGGTTGTGGAGCGCACAGCTCGTCGGCAATATCGGCGATGCCCTCGCCCTTCTCGTGCTGCTGTTGCTGTCGCTTCAGGTGGCGATCTCGGAAGGGTCGTTCGGCGGTGGTTATCGCGGTGCGGCCCTCGTGGTCGCCGCCGTGTTCGGGGCTCGGATCCTTGCCACCTTCCTCTTCGGAGCCCTGCTTCTGGGCCCCGTTTCCACGCTGACCGCACCATCCGGGCCGCTCGACCGCCGCTGGACGATGATCGGCGCGGACGGGCTGCGGCTCGCCCTCCTTGTCGTCGCACCGCTGTGGATCGACCTGGCCCCGGACCAGGCGCAGGCGGTTCTCCTGATCACCGTCTTCGTCGCCGGCGTCGCCGAGCGCTTCTGGACGGTCGCCAAGGAGAGCGCCGCACCCGCGCTGCTGCCCGCCCCGCCCCCGGAGGGCGCGACGGTGCGTCCGCTGCCGGACCATCTCGACGCGCTGCGCCGCCTCTCCCTGCGTACGAGCTTCGTCGCGCTGCCGGCGGCTGCTGCCGTGCTGCTGGTGGCCACGCTGGTCGGCAATCTGCTCGGCTCGGGAATCGACTGGTTCTCGCAGCACCAGGCGGCCCTCGGCTCGTATGTCGCCGCAGGCCTCTTCTCCGCGTCCGTATCCACGCTCTTCTTCCTGGAACTGCCCGACGCGCAGACGCCCCGCGCGCGCTCCCCCCTGGAGGGCCTGCGCCGCCCCAAGACCGGCACGGGCGTCGACAAGGGGCGTACGGGCGCGATCCGGCTCCTCGTCGTGGCCTGCGCCGCAGTCGCCGGAGCCATCGCCTCCGCTGCGGCTGTCGCCGTACTGCACGCGAAGGATCTGGGTGGCGGCCCTGCCGCCTTCGCCCTGCTCTTCCTCGCCCTGACGGGCGGCACGGTGATCGGCATCCGCCGCGCCGGGAAGGTGCTGCCGACCCTGTCGCGCCGACGGCTGCTCTCGCTCGCGATCGCCGTCACCGGCGTGGCGCTGCTGGCCATGGGCCTGGTGCCCGACACGGCGACCGTCCTCATGATCACGTTGCTCGCGGGCTTCGCCGCGGGAGTAGCGGCCAATACCGGCCACACACTGCTCGACCAGGAGACCGAGGACTTCCGGCGGGCGCGCACGACCGAGCACCTCCAGGCCGTCGTACGCGTCTACGTGGCCCTCGGCGCGGTCGTGGCCCCACTGCTCGCCGCCGCCATCGGCCCGCACCGCCTGGCCAACGGCAGCTTCGTCTTCGCGCACGGCGGGGCGGCGTTCACGCTGATGCTCGTCGGCGCGCTGCTGCTGCCCGTCGCCGCGCTCGTCCTGGCCAAGGCGGACGACCGGCAGGGCGTATCGCTGCGCCGCGACCTGCGCGAGGCGCTGCGGGGCAGCGACACCGAGCAGGCGACCTCCGCCACCGGTTTCTTCATCGCCATGGAGGGCGGCGACGGCGCCGGCAAGTCGACCCAGGTCGAGGCCATCGCCGAGTGGATCCGTGCCAAGGGCCACGAGGTCGTCGTCACCCGGGAGCCCGGCGCGACGCCCATCGGCAAGCGGCTGCGATCGATCCTGCTGGACGTGTCGAGTGCGGGTCTTTCGAACCGTGCGGAGGCGCTGCTGTACGCCGCCGACCGTGCCGAGCACGTCGATTCCGTCGTACGCCCTGCGCTGGAGCGCGGTGCCATCGTCATCACCGACCGGTACGTCGACTCGTCCGTGGCCTACCAGGGCGCCGGCCGCGACCTGTCGCCGACCGAGATCGCCCGCATCTCGCGCTGGGCGACGGACGGACTCGTACCGCATCTGACCGTGCTGCTCGACGTCTCGCCGGAGACTGCCCGCGAACGCTTCACCGAGGCGCCGGACCGGCTGGAGTCGGAGCCCCCGGAGTTCCACGCGCGGGTCCGCCACGGCTTCCTGACGCTGGCCGCCGCCGATCCGGGGCGCTACCTGGTGGTGGACGCCGGCCAGGACCCGGAATCGGTCACCACGGTCGTACGCCACCGTCTGGACCAGATGCTGCCGCTCTCCGACGCCGAGGTGAAGGCGCAGGAGGACGCGCGGAAGGCCGCCGAGGAAGAGGCGCGTCGGCGCGCGGAGGAGGAAGCCGCGCGCAAGGCGGAGGAAGAGCGGCTGGAGCGCGAGCGGCAGGAACAGCTCGCCAAGCTCCGTGCCGAGGAGGAGGAGCGCAAGCGCCGCGAGATCGAAGAGGCGCGGCAGCGCGAGGCCGAACGGCAGGCGGAGGAGGCCCGGCAGCGCGCCGAGGAGGCGCGCAGGCTCGCGGAGGAGGAGCGGGTACGCCGCGAGGCCGAGGCGAAGGCGCGGGCCGCCGAGCAGGAACGGCTGCGCAAGCAGGCGGAGGAAGAGGCGAGGCTGCGGGCCGAGGCCGAGGAGCGCCGCCGTGAGAAGCAGCGCAAGGCGGAGGAGGCGCTGCTGCGGGCGGAAGAGGCGCGACGGGTGGCGGAGGCGGCGGCTGCGGCTTCTGCGGCCGCGTCTACGGCGTCCGACGCGTCTGGGACGTCTGCGGCGTCTTCGGAGGCGCCGGTTGCTCCGGCCCCGTCCGCTTCGGACAACGAGTTGACGGTGCCGACGCCGGTGGTTCGTCGCGACGACGACGTGACGCAGGCGATGGCGACGCCGCGTATTGATATGCGGAAGCAGGATGTGGCGCCTGAGGCTGGGGCGTCGCCTGCTTTCTCGCCGGCTGACGAGACTGCTGTCCTCCCGCCTGTACGGGACGTGGGTCCCGCCGATGAGACGACCGTCCTCCCGCCCGTACGGGAGGTGCGTCCCGCCGATGAGACGACCGTCCTCCCGCCCGTACGAGAGGCGCGTCCCGCCGACCCGTCGGACCGGGTGCCGCCGGGCTACTTCCGGGACGAGCAGGGCGGGTGGGACGGTGCGGAGGACGGCAACGACCGTACGCGCGAACTGCCCCGGTTCGAGCCGGAAGCGCAGCCTCCGGCCCCGGGTGCCCGTGCGCGGCGCCGGTCGGACTGGGCGGAGGAGACGCCGCTCGACGACTTGCCGTCGCTGGCGGACGAGCTCCTCGGCGGGCGCGAGGCGGACGAGGACGACGGCGGCGGCAGGGGCGGCGGCCGGGGCCGGTAGTCGGGCCGGTGCGGGGTGGGAGAACCAGCTCCGCGCGGCCCGCTGTCAGTGGTGTGTCCCACAATGGGGGACAGCCAGCAATTCGACGCAAACAGCACGGGCAAAGGCGGTAGCACCATGGCCGTATGGGACGACCTGGTCGGGCAGGAGCGCGTGCAGGCGCAGCTCGCTGCTGCCGCTCGTGACGCCGACGCGCTCGTGACCGCCGTTGCCGACCAATCGGGGGCCACCCTCGCCCCCGCCGCGTCGAAGATGACGCACGCCTGGCTCTTCACCGGCCCGCCGGGTTCCGGGCGGTCCACCGCCGCCCGGGCCTTTGCCGCCGCCCTTCAGTGCACCAGCCCGGACCGGGCGCTCGGCGGGGCACCCGGGTGCGGGTTCTGTGACGGGTGTCATACGAGCCTCGTCGGTACGCACGCCGACGTGGAGGTCGTCCGTACCGACGTGCTCTCCATCGGCGTGAAGGAGACCCGCGACCTCGTCAGACGCGCCCAGCTCTCCCCGGCGACCGGGCGCTGGCAGGTCATCGTCCTTGAGGACGCCGACCGTCTCACCGAGGGCGCCGGAAACGTGCTGCTCAAGGCCATCGAGGAGCCCGCGCCCCGCACGGTCTGGCTCCTGTGCGCGCCCTCCCTGGAGGACGTGCTGCCCACTATCCGGTCCCGCTGCCGCCACCTCACGCTCAGCACGCCGTCCGTCGATGCCGTCGCCGACGTCCTGATCCGGCGCGACGGCATCGACCCCGAGGCCGCCACGATCGCCGCCCGCGCCACGCAGGGCCACATCGGGCGTGCGCGCCGACTCGCCACCGACGAGCGCGCCCGGGCCCGTCGTGCAGTCGTCCTGAAGCTTCCGCTCCGGGTCGCCGACATCGGCGGCTGCCTGAAGGCGGCGCAGGAGCTGGTCGACGCGGCAGGCGAGGATGCCAAGCAGGTGGCCGAGGATGTCGACGTCAAGGAGACCGAGGACCTGAAGGCGGCGCTCGGCGCGGCGTCCGGCGGACGGATGCCGCGCGGCACGGCGGGCGCGATGAAGGAGCTGGCCGACCGGCAGAAGCGCCGTTCGACCCGTACGCAGCGGGACAGCCTCGACCTCGCGCTGACCGATCTGACCGGCTTCTACCGCGACGTGCTGGCGCTCCAGCTCGGCTCGCGGGTCGCCCTCGCCAATGAGGACGTACGGGACTCCCTCGATCGCATCGCGCAGGGCTCGACCCCCGAGCGCACTCTGCGCCGCATAGAGGCGATCATCGCGTGCCGCCAGGCGCTGGACCGCAATGTCGCGCCGCTGCTCGCGGTGGAGGCGATGACGGTGGCGCTGCGCGCCGGCTGACCGCGCTGCACTGGTGACCGGGGTTGACCGCGCTGCACTGGTGACGGGGTTGACCGCGCTGAGCTGCTGACCGGCCGGACTGCTGACCGGCTCACTCGTACGAGCAGGTGTACGCACGATCCGTCATCGCCGCACTACGCTCCGAGGATGGACACCAGGCACCTGATCCGGCTCTCCGCCATCGCCCTCGCGACTGCGGGTCTGCTCATCTCCGGTTGTTCGTCGGGGGGTTCGTCGCCCAGTGCCTCGGCACCCGCACCGCCCGAATCGGTCCCGGCCGCCCTCAAGTCGTACTACGAGCAAAAGCTGAACTGGCGTGAGTGCGGCGTCCCCGGTTTCCAGTGCGCCACGGTGAAGGCTCCGCTCGACTACGAGGAGCCGGAGAAGGCCGACATCGAGCTGGCCGTCTCCCGCAAGAAGGCCACCGGCCCCGGCAAGCGCCTCGGCTCCCTCCTGGTGAACCCGGGCGGCCCCGGCGGCTCGGGGATCGGCTACCTCCAGTCGTACGCGGCCATCGGCTACCCCGCGCCGGTCCGCGCCCGGTACGACATGGTGGCCGTCGACCCGCGCGGCGTGGCCCGCAGCGAGCCCGTCGCATGCCTGACGGGCAAGGAGATGGACACGTACACGCAGGTCGACCAGACCCCCGACGACCGGCCCGAGACGGACAAGCTGGTCGCAGCCTTCAAGAGCTTCGTGGCCGGCTGCGAGAAGCGCTCGGCCGAGATCCTGCCGCACGTCTCCACCGTGGAATCGGCGCGCGACATGGATGTCGTGCGCGCCGTACTGGGCGACGAGAAGCTGAGTTACGTCGGCGCCTCGTACGGCACCTTCCTCGGCGCGACGTACGCCGAACTCTTCCCCGGCCGCACCGGCCGTCTCGTACTCGACGGCGCGATGGACCCGGCTCTCCCCGCGCGTGAGATGAACCGCGACCAGACGGCCGGCTTCGAAACCGCCTTCCAGTCCTTCGCCACGGACTGCGTCGAGCGCAAGGACTGCCCGCTGGGCACCGATACGACCGACGAAGCGGGCGAGCGCCTGAAGGTGTTCTTCGACGAACTCGACGCCAAGCCCGTCCCGACCGGCCAGAGCCGCCCCCTCGGCGAATCCCTCGCGGCCACGGGCGTGATTGCCGCGATGTACGACCAGTCGGCCTGGACCGAGCTGCGCGACAGCCTCACCCGTGCCATGGGCGGCGACGGCGCGAGCCTGCTCGCCCTGGCCGACACCTACTACGAGCGCTCCGAAGACGGCTCGTACACGAACCTGATGTCCGCCAACGCCGCCGTGAACTGCCTGGACGTCCCCCCGGCCTTCACCGGCCCCGACGCCGCAAGCGCCGCGGTCCCCTCCTTCGAAGAGGCATCCCCGGTCTTCGGCGAGGGCCTCGCCTGGGCCTCCCTGAACTGCAGCTACTGGCCCACGAAGCCCACCGGCACCCCACACCGCATCGAGGCGAAGGGCGCGGCCCCGATCGTCGTGGTCGGCACCACGCGCGACCCGGCGACCCCGTACAAGTGGGCCCAGTCCCTGGCCGACCAGCTGGCCTCGGGCACGCTCCTGACGTACGACGGCGACGGCCACACGGCGTACGGCCGGGGCAGCGACTGCATCGACACGGCGATCAACAACTACCTGCTGGAGGGCACGGCCCCCGAAGACGGCAAGAAGTGCCCCTGACCTGCGGAAAGGCGGGTAGCGCGGGCATGTTCGGAGCACCCTCGGAAACTGTGTAGACTTGGGCGCGCTGCTGATCGCACCATGGTTCGGCAGCGGCGCCGCCTTAGCTCAGTTGGCCAGAGCAACGCACTCGTAATGCGTAGGTCTCGGGTTCGAATCCCGAAGGCGGCTCGGATTAACCCCAGGACTCACTCGCCGTGACCTGGGGTTTTTTCTTGCCCTTTGCCTTATGTCGCAGTGACGGCCCAGCCCGAGAACCCTCGCTGAGGCCGCCGGTGGCCGACCGGTGGCCAAACGTGCAAGGGGCGTGCAGCGGCGGTGGCCAAGAGCGCCACTGGGTACGTGCAGGCGGCCGCGCGGTCGTTGTTCCATCCCTACAAGTCGTCGCCGAGTAACGGGTGTAACCGTCTCGGGTTGATCTTCAGGCGGATAGATCTTGTCCATGCTCCCTTCGGGGAGGTAGCGGCGGGGGAAGGCGATCCATTCGTCGTGCATCTCGACGAGGACGGCGGTCAGAGGATCCCCCTACCGAGACAGGTGGCAGGAAACGAGCAGAGCCAGGTAGCTTACGGATATCGAAGGAATAGATGCGGAGGGTCACGTGGGTCAGGTGCGCGGCGAGACGCAGGCGCGTATCAAGGACCTGGCTGCCAGCTCAGCGAACTTCGGGTTCTTGGAGCCAATCGAACCGTTGCTTGTCCTGTTCGGGGCCGGGGCCGAGGCAAACCTGTACGCCGACCCTCGTGCAGCCCTCAGCAGGGCCACTCAGTTCGGCGAGGTTCTCGCCACAGAGCTCACACGCCTGGCTGGGGTGAGCCTCCCCGGCGGAGAGCAGGCGGCCCGCCTCCACCTCCTCACTCGAGCTGGTGTGCTCGACCCCCGGATCCGTGGCCTGTTCGAGAACCTGCGACGTCTCGATGGCACATCAGCCACCGAGCACGACGACATCGAGCATGCCGCCTTCCAGGCCGTTCACACATGCTTCCAGCTCGGAGTTTGGTTCTTCCGCGTTCGCACAGGTGACAGGGAACAGATCCCGTTCATCCCTCCGCAGCCGCCGTCCGCCGTCGGGCCGACGGTTCTTGCAGCGGTGGAGCGGTCCCGGCGGGCCCTGGAACAAGCTCGGCTGTCGTTTGCAGATCGTGAGCGAGACCGTGCAGCCGCTGAGGAGACAGCACGTCGGACCGCTGCCATCGAATTGCGGCGGGCGACTGAGATACAGCCGAAGCTGGTCTCGCAGGCCAGCGCGCTCGACGCGGACCTAGAGCTCCTCCAGTCAGGATTTGAGGCGCGGAAGCCGCTTAAGCGAACCACCGCGACGCAGCGCGAAAAACTCGTCTCCCGTGCGCGACTGGCCGCACAAGAGCCGCTGAGCGAGGTCAAGGTCCGCGAGCGGATCGACGAGATGCTCAACGATGCCGGCTGGGTGGTTCAGGACGCCAAGGGACAGCAAGACCTGTTTGCTTCACGAGGTGTTGCGGTCCGGGAGGTCACCACAGCTGCCGGACGTGCTGACTACTTGCTGTACGTCGATCGCAAGCTCGTCGGAGTTGTCGAGGCGAAGCAGGAGGGGGCCGACCTCACAGCCGCTCAGGGGCAGGCTGACCGCTATGCAGAGGGTCTGACCAACACCCAGACCATGCGAGCTTGGCGCACTCCCCTGCCGTACCGCTACGTGAGTGACGGTAACCGGGTTTTGTTTCGCAATACTCAAGACCCCGACTCCCGCACGCGTAGCATCTTTGGCTTCCCGCGGCCAGAAACGGTGGCTCGCTGGATGCGTGAAGCGGAAGCCAATCGGGAAGCCCCCACATATCGTGCGCGCTTGCGATCGGGGCTACCTGCGCTTGACCCTGCTGAAGTGGCATCCGGACGACTGCGCCCCGCGCAGTTTGACGCAGTCAATGGGCTGGAAGCGGCACTGCGCCGAAACAGTCCTCGTTCGCTGATTCAAATGGCCACTGGCGCTGGCAAGACCTACGCCGCCGTCACAGCCTGTTATCGGCTACTCAAATATGCCAAAGCTGAGCGGATCCTTTTCCTCGTCGATCGCAATAACCTGGGAAATCAAGCTCTATCAGAGTTTTCGAACTACACCACCCCAGATGACGGGCGAAAGTTTACCGAGCTGTATAACGTTGACCAGCTTACCGGTACGGGAATGCTCGCGTCGTCAAAGGTCGTCGTGTCAACGATCCAGCGGCTTTCCAGGATTCTGTCCGGACAGGAAAACGTCGACGCACGCGACTATACCGAACCTTCCGCTTTTGAGTCAGAGGAAAAGGGGGAGGATGGAGACCGGCCGATTGGCGTGTCCTACAACCGGCGACTCCCTCCAGAGTCCTTTGACTTGATCATCATCGACGAGTGCCATCGATCAATCTACGGCAAGTGGCGCTCCGTTCTCGAATACTTCGACGCACACCTTCTTGGGCTCACCGCCACTCCCGTCGCGCAGACGTTCGCCTTTTTCGGCGGCGAGGAGGGTCTCGTCAGCGAATACACCTACGAGCAAGCCGTAGCCGACGGAGTTGCCGTCGACTACCTCACCTACCGGATTAGGACAGAGATTGCAGAGCAAGGCTCAGTAATCCCTGTTGATACGTTCGTGCCGATCAAGAATCGACGCACGCGGCGTACGCGCTACGAAGAGCTAGACGACGATTTCACGTATACAGGACAGCAAATCGGATCCAAGGTGATCAGCACGGATCAGCTCCGTGTCGCGCTCTCGGCGTTCCGTGACAACCTATCCGTCATCTTCCCGGACCGAGTGTCCAGGCCTAATAGCAGCCCCATGGTGCCGAAGACCCTCATCTTCGCCAAGGATGACAATCATGCTGACGAAGTCGTGGAAATGACCCGGACTATCTTCGGTAGGGGTGATGACTTCAGCAAGAAGATCACCGGAAAGGCGAAGGCCCCGGACAGGCTTCTGTCGGAATTCAGGAATACACCCGAGCTGCGCATCGCTGTCACCGTCGACATGATCGCGACAGGCACTGACGTCCGAGCTATCGAGTGCGTCTTCTTCTTGCGAGACATCCGGTCCTGGTCCTACTTTGAGCAGATGCGCGGCCGGGGATCGCGCGTAATCGACTCCAATGAACTCCGGGCCGTGACACCGGACGTAGAAGAGAAGACACGTTTCATCGTCGTCGACGCCATCGGAGTCACCGAGTCCCACAAGCGCGAGACTCGATCTATCACCGACGAGCGCGACGTCAAGCGCCTTGCGCTGCGCAAACTCCTGGAGAAAACTGCTGGAGACGGGGTCACGGAGGACGAAGCTGAAGAACTTGCACTTCGACTCACTCGGCTTTCCCGAAAACTGACACAGGACGAGCAGGAAGAAATTGCGCGCCTGGCCGAGGGTAAGAGCCTGGACAGCATCGCCGGCCAGATCATGCGAACTGTCGATGTAGACCGAGTAGTCGCCATGCGAGGTGAAGCTGAAGCCGCGGGTGAGGACCCAGACCATGCCGTGTACTGGGCAGTGCAAGACGCCGTTGCACCACTCGCGTCAAATCGGGAACTGCGATCACTTCTGATCAACATCCGTACCGAACAGCGGATCGTCTACGACGAAGTCAGCCAGGACACTTTGATCTCTGCGGCACATGTGGAGAACGCGCCGGCAGTGGTCAACGACTGGCAGCAGTACATCCGGGATCACCGAGACGAGATCGCGGCACTCCAGATCGCTCTCACAGGGGACACCGGTCGGGACATCACGCCTCGCGAGGCGTACCGGCAGTTGAAGGATCTGGCTTCGCGAATCGCCCGGCCCCCGCACCAGTGGACCATCGCCCGTCTGTGGCGCGCCTACGAGCAACTAGGCAAGGCGACAGCTGCACCTGGGGCGATGCATGGCCCTCCCGACTTGGTCTCGATCATCCGTTACGAACTGGGACTGGATGGGGAGCTCCGCCCATACCGCTCTGTGGTGGAGGATCGGTTCGCGAACTTCATCGCGCGCCAGTCTCAGGCCGGTGTCACGTTCACACCTGATGAGCTGTGGTGGCTGGAGCGCATCGTCGACACGATGGCGGTCAGCGTGCGGTTCGATGCTGAGGATCTCGAGCGAGTACCCTTCACCGAGCGCGGTGGGATTGATGGATTCCTGCGCACCTTCGGTGATGATCGCGCCGTGGACCTTCTTGAACGACTGGATCGGGAACTGACCGCATGACCGATGTCCCGCCGGGATGGGTACTCACCACTCTCGGGGAGGTTGCGCAGCCCAGCTCTGAGCGGCAGGTGCCAGCTGTCGGTGACGAGCGCCCCTATCTGGGCATGGAGGGCGTCCAGTCGGGCACCGGGCGTGTGACGGGCTTGTCGGAGTCCGGCAGCATCACCAGTGCCTCTCCCGTGGTCGGCCCAGGCTATACGCTCTATGGCCGACTCCGGCCGTACCTCAACAAAGTGACCGAGGCCACGTACAGTGGGCTGTGCTCAGGGGAATTCATCACCTTGCCTCCGCAGCCTTGGCTCGCGCCACGGTTTCTGATGTACCGCCTGCTGGCACCGGATTTCGTTAGTTTCGCTATCAGCCTCAATGCCGGAGATCGCCCACGCGTGAAGTGGCAGCAGATCGCGGAGTACCCGATCCTGCTCCCTCCGCTGGACGAGCAGCTGCGAATCGTGAGCACGCTTGAGGAGCATCTTTCACTGCTGGACTCTGGTGCGGAATCAATTCGGAAGAGCCAGCGCATCCTGGAGCGCCTTGAGCGTCTGAACGTGGAACGCGCTCTACGAGATCTGCCTCTCTCCACGTCTATTCCCGACACTGTCGATGTGGCGACGAGTGACGCCCTCTTCTCCGTAGAGTCCGCGCATAAGATCGAGGGATACGAGCTTCCCTCAGGCTGGTCCTTTGCCGCTCTGGATCAGCTCGTAACTGCTGGGCGGAAGCCCGCCTACGGGGTCCTTGTTCCAGGTCCAGACACCGTTGATGGGGTGCCGTTCGTTCGTGTCGGAGATCTTGTAGACGGCCGCGTCAATCACGACGGTTTGAAGCGTATCCAGACGGATGTGGCTCAACGTTACCCGCGCACCACCCTTTCAGGTGGGGAGCTGCTCCTCTCGCTGGTGGGGACAATCGGTCGCGCAGCTCTCGCGACCGAACGCCTCGCGGGAGCCAACGTGGCCAGGGCCATTGGGGTGTTCCCTCTCGATGCAGATCGTGTTGATCCGCGATGGGTGCTGACTGTCCTGCAGAGCGGCACCTTCCGCCAGCACCTCGAGCAAGCTTCTAACGAGGTGGCGCGCAAGACCCTCAATCTCGCCGATGCACGTCGCTGTCCCATCCCGCTTCCTCCGATGCAGAGGCAAGTGGAACTGGTGGAGGAAATCATCCAGTGGCGACAGGACGCACTCCGCCTCAGTGAGGCAGCCAAGACGGCTCAGAAGCGTGCTGATCATCTTCGTCTCGTCGTGCTGTCGGCAGCGTTCAAGGGACAGCTCACCGAGCAGGATCCCAGCGATGCTCCGGCCGAGGAATTGTTGCACCGCGCACGACGCGATCTCGGGACGAAGCGCCCCCGACAGAGGAACCGATCGAGCTTGAGCACGCACTATGCAGTACAGGAGAGTTTGCTGTGACCGCGTCTAAGGCGGCAACGCCTCAATCATCGTCGGCTCCGCTGGTGCCGGCGTCCAGCGACGCCCGGACACTGGTCAACAAGCTGTGGTCGTACTGCAATGTGTTGCGCGACGACGGCGTCTCCGCCCTGGACTATATCGAGCAACTCACTTTCCTCGTGTTCCTGAAAATGGCACACGAACAGATGCACCGGCGAATCATGCCCATTGACATCCTCGGCTTTGATGCTTGGCAGCAACTGCTAGATCTTGAAGGTGTGGAGCTGGAAGTCCGGTACACGGAGATTCTCGCCGAACTAGCAGGACGTCCAGGAGTCCTCGGGCGGATCTTCAAGAAGTCCCAGAACCGGATCCAGGACCCAGCGAAGCTCAAGCGACTCATCCGAGAGCTCATCGGTAAGGAGGTCTGGGCTGGGACCAACACTGACGTCAAGGGCGACGCCTACGAGGAGCTGCTCGCCAAGGGGGCCGAGGACGTCAAGTCAGGAGCGGGCCAGTACTTCACGCCGCGCGCCCTGATCGAAACGATGGTCGACTGCACCCAGCCGGCCATCCATGACACGGTGATGGATCCGGCGTGCGGCACAGGCGGGTTCCTCCTCAAGGCATTTGAGTACATCCAGCACCACCTTCCAGCAGACGCCTCGCAGGAAGAGAAGGACCGCCTCACCTCGGGCGCGATCCTGGGCAATGAGCTCGTTGACGCGACAGCTCGACTTGCTGCAATGAACATGGTGCTACACGGCATCGCACCGTCGAGTGCCAAGACATCACCCATCACGGTGGGCGACGCCCTGGCTGAACCGCCCAAACAGCACGCCTCGCTGGTTCTCGCGAATCCCCCCTTCGGCAAGAAGTCCTCCATCACCATCATCAGCGAAGAAGAGGACGATTTCGAGCGCAAGGAACTTACTTACTCTCGCCGTGACTTCTGGGCAACAACAACAAATAAGCAGCTGAACTTTGTTCAGCACATCTACACCCTGCTCGAAACATACGGCCGAGCAGCGGTTGTCGTCCCGGACAACGTCCTGTTCGAGGGCGGAGTCGGGGAGACCGTTCGTCGGCGCCTGCTGCAGCAATGCGATGTTCATACCCTGCTGCGCCTCCCGACAGGAATCTTCTACGCCGGCGGGGTCAAGGCTAACGTCCTGTTCTTTGAGAAGCCTCCTCCGCGCCAGGACGGAAAGCCCCTCACGAAAACACTCTGGGTGTACGACTTCCGGACCAACCAACGCTTCACCCTTAAGCAGAACCCCCTTCACCGTCACGCTCTGAACGACTTCGTCAAGGCGTACCGGCCTGGCGAGCCGCGAGACCAGCGGAGGGCAACCCCCTCCTTTAAGCCCTACCCGGTTGAAGAACTACTGAGTCGCGACAAGGTCAGCCTCGACCTCGGTGCAGATCTCAAGGACAACAGCCTCGAAGTCACGGATCTGAACGTGGAGCCACATGCTCTCGCTCGCCAGATCGTCGACGAGCTCGAAGCTGCACTCTCTGAGTTCGCTTCGGTGGCCGAGGCACTCCGCCCTAGGGGACCCGTCACAGAACCCGGCGTGAGTAACGAGTGATCCGCTACGCTCCTTGTTCGATCACGTGCTGTGGTGAAGGGGTGACAGGTCGGCGGCCGAGGGGGTTGTGTGGAGCTACTGGAGCTTGACCTGCCGGACTATCGGGGACTCCGCGACTTTGAGCTGAACCTGACCGACGGACTGCATGAGCCCCAGCATCCCGTGACCGTACTCATCGGACGCAACGGCGCGGGTAAGTCCCGAGTCCTCCACTCCCTCGTGGAGATCTTTGGCAATCTCTGGCTCGGCAAGCACACAGACTTCGCCTTCCGCCTCCGCTACGAGCTCCGCGGGAGCGTTGTAACGGTCTCCCAGCCGGCGGGAGGGCGCGCCGCATCCGTGACGGCTTCCGATGGATCTCGTGAGCTTCGGGTTCGCAAGGCCGATTGGCCCCGCTACCTTCCCGACCATCTTTTTGGATACCAGGCGATCTACGCCTCCCGCTGGGACTCAATGTTCCAGCAGCACGTCGCGAGCGATGCTGAGACTCTGCGCGCAGAGGACAACCCGGCGGGGTTTCAGCTGCGTCCGCTCGTCCAGTCGCGTGTCGACCAACTTCCCTTGATCCTCCTGGCCTTGGTGCCTCAGTGGGCGGAGAAGTTCGGGCCCTTTGCCGCAGAGACGGCGGGGGTACAGAGAATCGCCAGTGCGGAACTCGTGATCCAGCGCCCAGGATGGGCGACGCAACGGCACCTGCGAGACAGGCAGTGGCCTCCGTATTGGGGCCTGTCGGGCGCGACGGCTGAGCTCTTTGAGCGCATCGCCTCGATAGGCAGGTTCGGTCCCGTTCCTGATGGAGCCGTCCCTGGACGCTACACAAGCTTCCGGATCTCCATCGCTGGCCAAGATGTCGATGCGTTCTGCAGTCTCTTCGAATCAGACTTGAGCATGTTTGCTGCGCTCGAGCGCCTTCAGTCCCTGGGGATGCTGACTGCGGATGTCCAGCTATCCACCCGGGGCGGGGCCGTCTTGTCCCCTGCCGATCTCAGCGCCGGAGAGCAGCAGCTACTGACAGTGCTTGGGCTTCTCCGGCTGCAGCGCGGGGGTGAGTCTCTGTTCCTTCTCGACGAGCCAGCAGCCCACTTCCATCCCGGCTGGAGTCAGCGTTGGTATGAGTCCGTCCGAGAGATGCTCGATGACGGGCAGCGGTCGCACTTCATCGCCGCCACCCACGACCCCACGCTTGTGGTCAATGTGCCCCGAGAGCAGATCAGGATTGTGCGAAGCGCCTCCGTCGGCCGGACTGCTGCGCACACGCCGGAGACCGATCCACGAGGCCACGGCATCGGCGGCCTGCTGACGAGCGAACTCTATGGACTTGAAACACAGTTGAACCAGCAGACCCAGCAGTTGATCGACAGGCAGTACGAGTTGCTGCCGCTAGCCGAGCAAGACGTGGACGCCCGGGCAGAGTTGGAGCGAATTACATCTGCATTGGAGGGATTTGGTTTCGCCACAGCTCGTCGTGACCACACAGTCGCCCTCTTCCTGGCCGAATTGGCCCGCCGACGTCGCGACCTAATCGAGGTCGCCGGCAGCGATACGCCTCCGGATCCGCACGAAGTTGCTGAGATGGTTCGTCTGCTCTTTAACGAACGCTTCTCACGCGGACTGTGAGGGCGCATGCGACACGTTGACATGAGCTCCTTGGTGGTACCCGCCGCGTGGACTAGAAAGATCGCGGACACAGCCGACTCTGTTCGCAAGGCGGTCTCCTCAGGCAAGAAGCCCAACTTTCCATCTCACTGGACTGACCCACGGCTCAGGCAAGCCCTAGTCGAGCTCATGGGCCCCAAATGTTGGTACTGCGAGACTCCGATCCACGGGAACAACCCTGACGTGGACCACTATCGGCCAAAGTCCGCCATCATTGGTGTCGACGGCCCCGGCTACTGGTGGCTCGCCTACGTTCCGTCGAACTACCGCCTGGCGTGCGGCTTCTGCAACAGCGGCGGTGCGCAGATCAACGGACAGAGTGGTCGGCGTACCAAGAGCAACCACTTCCCCCTGCTGGACGAATCAACTCGGGCCACAGGAGAGCTCTCCGACTACGCCAAGGAGCAGCGAGTCCTCCTTGACCCAGCAGATGGCCGAGATGCGCGCCTGATCGGCTTCGACATGGAGGGCTATGCTCGCCGACGTTCAGGAGTGCCTCGATCCGCGGCTGAAGTTAGCCGGTTTCTGTGCCGTGCGGACGAGACGATACGCATCCTTGATCTGAATCGAGAACTCCTCGTTGAGGACAGGAAAACCACGATGGATAACATCAGCGGCCTCGCTCCTCTCCTTACGATTGCCACAGCTGCGCCAACGGCGCGGGAAATGATCGAACGTAAGATTGGGATCCGATCCGACTGGAGCACCGCGGCATTGGAAGCGCTTCGTATGCACCCTCAAGCCGCGGATGAACTCATACGTCATGTCTCGTACCCGAGCCAGCCAGGGCCAATTGCCCCTGCTCCAGGGCGTGAAGTAGATCTAACCGACCTGGGTTTTCTGATCTCCGCCAGAGTCCTCAAGCCCGGATTCACGCTCACCGCAGAACATGACGGTGACCTCCGCGAGGCTGAGGTCCTCGTTGATGGACGAATCAGCTGTAACGCGCGTGTCTGGTCCACGCCAACGTCGGCCGCTCGTGCAGTCACCGGGCGAGAGGACATCGACGGGTGGACTTTCTGGACGATCAACGTCAACGGCGCCACGACCTCGCTCGCAGAGCTGAGAGATCCGTACCGTGGCCAGCCCCTGCCAGGTGATCACCACCCAGCCCACGGCGCGTAGGTGCCGGGAAGGAACCTCCGGCTCCAGGCCCGCGCTCAGAGCTCCGGTCGACGCTCCAATGCCCTTGAGCTGGCGCGGGGCGACCCAAGCGTGCGCTGAAGCCGATGCTCCGCCGGATCACATACGAACTGTCACATGCCGGAGCCCCGGTTAGATTCCCGTTAACCGGGGCCCCTTCTCGCCTGAGTCAGGCGGAGCGCTCTTCCTTGGCCTCGTCGCTCTTGCGCGGCGGCGTCATCCTGGGCCGGCGGGGCGAGACCATTGGCTCTCCGTCCCTGACGGCCGTCAGGGGCCTCCGGGTGTGCGGCACGAGCTGTACGACCTTCTCGGCGGCGTCACGGGCGAGATCGTCCAGGACCGACTGGTAGATATCCCGGGTGATCCGGGTGTCCGAGTGGCCGAGCGTCTCGGAGACCACCTTGATATCAACCCCGGCAGCGAGCATCAGCGTCGCTGCGACGTGGCGAAGATCGTGGAGCCGGATCGGAGGAAGGCCAGCGGACTCCACCAGACGCTCGAAAAGGTCGCTGACCTTGCCGGGGTGGAGAAGGGAGCCATCCTCCTGGGTGAAGATCCGGCCGGTGTCCTGCCAGCCCTCGCCCCACGCCTCCCGCTCCCGCTGCTGGCGGGCCTTGTGGGCGAGGAGGTCCTGGTTGGTCTCCTCGTCGAGGGCGATCAGACGGATGCCGCTGTCGGTCTTGGGAGCGCCCTCGTGGACCTCCCAGCCGTCCTGGACGAGCTGGGTGGCGATGGCCAGGGAGCGCGCCTTGGCCGAGTGATCTTCCCACCGGATGCCGCAGCCTTCGCCACGTCGAGTACCCCGGAAGGCGATGAGCCGCCAGAGCACGTACAGCCGGTCCTGCTCGACGAAGTCGAGGAACGTAGCGGTCTGCTCGGGGGTCCAGACCATGACCGGCGAAGGCTTCTCGCCGGTCTCCTTCCAGCGCGCGATGCGCTCGTCGCTCCAGATGAGGGCCTTCGGCTTCGTGCCCGGCAGCAGCTCGACGTGCGCGGCCGGATTGAAGGCGGGCATCACCTGCTGGGCGATGGCGACGTTCAGCGCGGCGCGCAGGGTGTCACGGATGTGCGGCTGGGTGTTAAGGCCGGTGATCCGCCGAAAGGGGGGCATCGCGTCGAGCTGGGCCCGCAGCCAATGGCGTCGGGCGCGGTTCTCGGCACCCTTGTTCGGCGTGGCCTTGAGGTCGTCGCGCACCACGCGCCGCTGGGCGTTCTGTTCCTGGATCTCGATGTTGCGCTCGTTGATCGCGTCGAACATCGAATCGATGTGGTGCACGCGGAGCTTGTCGAGGCGCAGGTGGCCGAGATGCGGCTTCAGGTGGACGCGGATGTCGCACTCGTAGCGAGCCGCCCCGCCGCGCCGCAAACGTTTGCGTCCCGCCAGCCAGGTGTCGAGCCACTCCGCCACGGTGACCTTGGAGTTCAGGGACTGCCCTGTCTTGAAACGGCGGCGGGTCTCGTCGTAGTCCGGGACCGGGTCCTTGTCCTTGACGCAGTTCTCCAGGAGGTCGCTGATCTGGGTTTTGCCCCAGGCGTCGTCCTCCTCGGGAATGGCCATGAGGGCACGGACCTTGTCCAGCTCCTCCTGGGCCTTCGTGGAGGTCTCGAAGCCGCCGCGACGGAACCGCCTGCGGCGGCCGTCCTGAGCGGGGTCGAGTTCCTGGGAGGCGGTCCAGGTGCCGTGTCGTCGGGAGGACTTGAGCTTGGGGCAGGAAGTGCCGTACTCCTTCTTGGTCTTCGGGTCGGTGCAGCGGCACCGGCGTATGAGATTGCCGTTCTTCACTCGCTGTCCTCCGAGCGGGTCGGTGTTTCCGGCTGGTCGACGAAGGCCAGCTCGTGGGGCAGGGCCGGAGGTGCCAGGTCGCGGTCACGCATCCGGCCACGGAACGCGCGCAGTTCCTGGCAGTCCTCGTACGCGTGCTCCTCGTAGCCCTCGGCGCGCTGCAGGAGGGTGGCTCTGCGGGTCCGGTCCAGGGTGGTGCTGGCCGCCCGTCGCCTTTCCCTGGCCAGGGCGTAGGAGGACATCGCGCCAGCTACCAGGTTGCCGTGGTGCCGGAAGAGGTCGAGGACGTCCCGGGCGGTGCCTTCGGGGGCGGGCTCGTCCAAGGGAGCCTCGCCGGTGAACCACGCGATGGCGTCCCAGGTGGACACTTCCCGGCCCGGGAGGACCTCGACCGTGGCTGAGGAACCGAGCGGGAAGAGGAGAGTCACTGGCGGGACGCCCAGGACGTCAGCCAGGACGACGAAGTCCGCGACGGTGATGCTCGTCTTGCGCCCGGATTCCAGGTTCTTCATGGAGTGCTCGGTGAACTCTGGCAAGCCGCGGTCGGCGCAGCCCTGGGCGACTTCGGCCATGGTGAGGCTGGCGGCCTTGCGCGAGTCCCGCAAGCGCTGGGCGATCCGACCGGTGAACGCTGTCGGCCATTGATCAGGTGTCATGGCGACACTTTAGGAGCGGAAAAGGCGCTGCCGCAACTGCGTGATACGTCTATGGCGGCACCACGACACCAGAAAGTCCCTAGGAGGGCATCATGACGGCATCTGACTCGTCCCGTGAGGCGCGAGGGCTGACGGGCGACGAGCTGCTTGCCCTCCCCGCCGTGATCGACCTCGACACCTCGAACCGGGCGCTGATGATCGGCCGATCCACCGGCTACGGACTCGCCAAGCAGGGGGAGTACCCGGTCAAGGTTCTGCGGCTCGGAAACGCCTACCGAGTGGTGACGGCCGACCTGCTGAAATTGCTGGGGCTGGCGCGCCATCAGGGTGATGGGGACCAGGCCGATGGCAGAAGCGAGCGCCATAGCCTGGCCGCGTAGAGGTGGCCGTCTATAGGTGCGCACACGACGGGCCCCCGGCACCTGCCGGGGGCCCGTCGCTGTTGAGGCTCACACGGAGAGTCGCAGACCAGTGGGAGGCCTACGCGTCGCTCGTCCGGATCTGCGCCCCGTGCTCGTTGCGCTCGTACGTACGTCGCGTGTTCTTCTCGATCTTCCGGGCGACCTCGGAGTCGAGGTCCACGCCATTCATCTCGGCCAGGGCCGTCAGGTAGAGGAAGACGTCGGCCAGCTCCTCCCCGAGGTCGGGCAGACCCTTGCGCCAGGCGGTGAAGGCTTCGCCGACCTCGGCGGTGAGAAGGCCGAACTCCAAGGCCACGTCCTTGGTGTTGAACCCCTTGAGATTCTTGTTTTCCCAGGCGAGCTTCTGGGCGGATCCGATCTCCAAGACTCCTCCGGCGGCGGTGCAGCAGGTGCTCCCGAAGCCTAGCGGGAGCAGTGTGCTGGCGCGCTGGCTTCGTCAGGCCGTCACCCTGCCGAAGGGAGTTCTAGGGTTGTGGTGTCGAGGGTGAGCACGCGGGTGTAGTCGGCGAGAGTGGAGAAGACCCTCTCGTACCCCGTCACCAGGGCAGAGACCTCCTCCGGACTGACCGCCTCGCCGTCGCGCAAGAGAAGCCGCTGGCGGATGACGGCTGGTGGTGCGGTCAGGTGAACGAGCACGCCGGATCGCTCGATGACGCTCTCGGCTAGGTCGATCGCTTGGCTCCAGTTGATCCGGGAACGGCCCCGGTGCAGGGGGCCGTAGACCAGTTCGCTGATGAAGCACCGGTCGAAGAGGATCCGTCCGGTCCCGGCGAGGATGTTCCTGTAGCGGCTGGCCAGGTCGAGGTGGTCGGGGGTCTTCGGGGAGTGCACCACGACGAAGCCGTGGTCCGTTGATAAGCGTTCGCCGAGCGTGCTCTTGCCGACTCCGTCGCAGCCTTCAAGGACCAGGGTCTGGTACTCGCCGGCGATCTCGTCGAGGTTCATGCGGCCAGCCAGGACAGGACGGCGTCGCCGTTGTCGAGGTGAGCGTGGGCGGCGTACTGGACCATGAGGTTCCGCCAGTTGGGCTCGCGGCCATGGGCGTGGGTGAACGTCGGGCGCGGCTGGAAGGCCGCGATTCGTACGCCGCTGGCCACAGCCGCGCCGATGAGCAGGGCGGTTCCCGGCGGTGTTTCCGGGCCGGAGACGTCGGCCAGCAGCCGGGCAGCCGAGCACACCGCGGTCAGGTCAGCCAGGGCCCCTGCCACTGGGTCCGGCGCCGTGAAGCGCTGGGACACCACCACGGTGTGGCCGGCGTCCACACAGGCTTTGGCCAGGTGATCGCGGCCCCATGCCGTGTACGGCGACGCCTCGACGTAAATGGGTGCACCGATCACCGCAGGCGACCCCACAAGGCGGGGAGCATGATCCGGGAGGTCGAGCAGCGCGTCGACGGTCGCGTCGAGTGCTGTGTTCGTCTGGGCCATATTGCGTGCTTGGAAGCCCGGGAAGCGTGACTGGGCCGGAGTCGACGGCAGAGTCGGTGGTCCGAGCTTGGTGACGCGCACGATGCGCGTGGCCACGGCCTGGAGGAGGGGGTCGGGGAATTCGAGGCGAGGGCCGGCCTCGGTCAGCGAGTAGGTCTGGAAGTCGGTGGTGAGCACGATGACCGGGACGCCAGAAGCAGCGGCGTATCCGATCTCCATGCAGACCCCGTCGTCGAGGCTCGGGCCGTGCAGGATGGCAACCATGGCGTCGAGGCGGCCGAGGCGTTCGCGGTCCAGCTCGAACAGGCGTCGCCCCTTGACCTCGGCGACCAGGTCCTCCTCGTCGGTGTCGCAGAACGGCAGGAAGACGCGATCGGGACCGACCTTCGCGGCGAGTCGATCGGCGAGGTCGGCGGCGAGAGCACGGTCATGCGCGGCAAAGAGCCGGTGGGCTACGTAGACGGACACCGGGAGAGGCCCCCAAGTCGGTAGGTCAGTTGCGTCGGGGCGCGGGGATCGGAAGGGACGGGGCCGCGACGTACCTGGCTGCGGCTGCTGTCGCCTCTGCTAGCGCCTGGGCGGTTGTCGCGCCCTGCGAACGATGGGCCAGAAAGGTCCCGGCCAAGGTGTCTCCAGCGCCGGAGACCTCGCGCGGAGGATGCGGCGGCGGAACGGCGGAGGCGACCTGACGCCCGAAGCGGCGAACCACTACGGCCCGGGGGCCATCGGTGACGACCACCTCCGGGAGCGTGCCGCAGTCGATCACTTGCTCCAGTAGTCGGTACTCGGCAGCGTTGACGAACAGGGTGGTCGCCTTCGGCAGCCAGCAGGCGGCAGCGCGGATCATCGCTTCCGCGCTCGGCAGGAAGAAGTCCACGCTGAAGTCGGTCGCGTTCCCCGCGAGTCGGCCGAGCACTGCCGCCACGTCCAGCGGGCGGCGGCAGCAGACGTGGTAGGTGCCGCGCGGGTGCTGGTCCACATGCCTGAGCGCATGCTCGGTCAGGCCCTCGGCCACGCCGTAGTCCGTGCCTACCACCACCAGCTCGCCTTGCAGGTCGTACTCCAAGTCGAAGGTGGTGGACATGCCGTCGACCTGGATCCGTGCCGACCAGTCGAGCATGTCCAGTCTCGGCGCCTCCGGAAGGTGAGCGAGATCGCTTCCGAGAACGCAGACCGGGGCCGCCCGGCGGCCGGCCTTTGCCGCCGCCAAGGACAGGAGCAGAGCCGCGCCGCCGAGCCGGGATCCACCACGGTGGTCGGGATAGCGGGTCATGTCCCGGCTGATGTTGCCGATCACGTCGAGCCGTTCCACGGTCTCCCCCAGGAGGTCAAGCACGGCGGGTGCGGTGTGCGCAGTCGACGACCTTCGAGCAGACCGGTCGCCGGCGGCAGAGCTGTGGGGCGGGACCGTTGAGGTACAGGCGCTTGAAGTAGATCAGGACGAGGTGCGCCCACCAGGTCGGCTCCACCCCCTCGGGGATGGTGACCTGGTACTCGTTGTCGGTGACCAGCGAGCGGAACTCGGCTGAGCGGGCGTGCACGGCCGCCTCAAGGACGTGCCGCATACGTTCGTGTGCCACGGCCCCCGACGGAAGGGCGAGGCCCAGTGCGGGTGCCAGCTTGGTGACCATGCCGGAATCCACCGGGATGATGCCGCAGTGATACCCGCGGGCGGTGAGCAGTGCGCACTGGGCGACCTTGTAGGACGCACCTCGCACCCGCGCGGCGAAGTCGAGGACCAGGGCATCGCAGTCGGCGGACTCCGCAATCGGGTCGGTCCCCTCCTTCTCCCAGGCAAGGAGAAGCTCGGCGAGGGAGCGCAGATAGTCGATCCGGGTCTGCGGCAGACCGATGGGACGTACCAGCGCAGCCAGTTCGGCGTCAGTGGCCGCAACGAGGCTGTCGAAGCCACGGGCTTCCGCCGATGTGATCACTCGGGCGTATGTCTCCACCATTCGATAGGAGACGCGGGTGGACCAGCCAGCGGCGAGCATCCGTACCCGCGGATCGCTGATCGATGTGGGCCACCACCGGTTCTCGTCGTGATTGGCCTCCACCTCGGCCTGCACGTCCGGCAGGCCAGCGGCGAGGGCGACCAGCCGGTGGACACGCCGGACCTCAAGCGGCTTCGCCTTTACACGTTCGATCGTCATGAACCGACTCCAGCACGGGCTCGGGTGGCCAGAAGTGCCATGGCGAGGTTGGACGAGAGCACCGGCTTCCCGAACCGGTGCTCCAGTTCAGTGATCACCGGCAGGGTGTGCCATCCGGTGCACGACAGGACCACCGCTTCGGCAGACCCGACTGCGTCCTGCGGTAGCTGCCCCACCAGGGCGAGGATCTGATTCGGGGTGACCTCGGGATAGCCGTCGGCCAGGCCCAGGCTCGCCTGAGCCAGGACCTCTATGCCGGCCTCGGCGAGCGCCGCAGCTTCCGCTTCGGTCACCGGGGAGGGGTAGGGCGTGACCAGTACTACTCGCGGCACGGCTGCCTCGGTGAGAGCCTGCCGAAGGGCGTCGAAGGCGGTGAACATGCCGCTCGGCAGCGGCGGACCGTCGGTGAAGCCCGCTGACGTGCACGCCAGCAGCACCGCGTCTAGCGGAATGTGGGACAACGAGTCCAGCGCCTGCGCTGATGCTTCACGCAGTCCGTGCCAGAACGAGGCGTCGATCGCCGTCGTCCTGGACGCGGGGACGAGCCGCGCGTGGTGGAAGACCGTGTGGCGCAGGCCGAGGCGGGTCAATTCGGTCTCCACAGCGACGTTGGCCCAGGGCAGCAGTAGCCCTACACGGACGGTGCGGTCCGCTGCCGCGTCCAGGGCTGCCAGCGTCGCGAGCGTCCCGTCAGGAAGCGGATGCAACACGTTCTCCGTAGATCATGCGCGGTGCATGACCGGTGACCGCCAGGTCGCCGGTAGTGCCGAGCGGCGCCGCCGCGTCACGCTCGACGATCTGGATGGAGTACGAGCCCAGCCGTCGCCACCAGGTGCCGCCCTGGCCGATGAAGTAGGAGTGAAGGCCGGGCACGCGCAGACCGGTCGGGTAGACCCGCTCCTTCATCGGCTGGTCCCAGGTGAAGTCGATGTCCGCCTTCCACGACGGGAAGTGCTCCGCCGAGGGCAGCGGCTCCAGCTCGCCGAGTGCGGCCAGCGGGGTACCGGGGAAAGCCCGCGCCAGGCGCACGTTCGTGCGGTGGCACAGCAGGCCGGCATCGAGAATCTCGGCCAGGCCCCGGAGGTTCGCTACGTGGGTGCCGTGGGTCTCGCCGGGCAGACCGTAGATGAGGTTCAGGCCCGGGAGGAGCTTCGGCAGACCACCAGGACCACGGGCGGCACCGGCCTCGTTCACGTGCTCGACGGCGCGCATCAGGATCTCGGGCTTGCAGGTGAGGGTGTTCCTCTCGATGACTGCCGGGTCGAAGCTCTCGATGCCCATCGGCGCGCAGTTGCCTTCGGTGCAGTAGTCCGCCACCAGCTTCGCGATTCGCAAACCGACGGGCGCGGCCACGGCGAGGGGGTCCGCGTTGTCGATGTGGAGCACCTCCAGCTCGGGGCAGCGCTCTCGGATGCCGCCGAGCAGGGCGCGGATCGCGTCCTCGTCCCGATTGCGGTAGGAGAAGAAGCAGGTCTGCTGGCCGAGTCGGAAGTTCCGGACACCGGCCGCGTAGAGCTGGGCAGCCTCGGCGACGACGTCGTCGACCTCGCGGAAGGCGACGAGGGGCGACTTCGCTGGTTCGTTGCAGAAGCCGCAGAACTTGCGCCGGGTGCAGCCGCGGTACAGCTCCAGCTCGGCGATCGGACGCCAGGGCATCTGCTCGACGAGGCCGCTGAACGAGTCGCGCTCGCGCTGCATCTGCCCGTAGTCGGCCGGGCGATGGCTACCGAGCAGAAGGTCGCCGGATGTCACGGTGTGGGTATGGACGGCGTCGAACAGCCCTGCGTACTCCGCAGGAGCGGCCAGGGCGTAGGTGGACAACGGTCCGAGCAGGTACCGGCGACCTCGCGCGCAGGCGAGCGCGCGAGCGATCTCCTCGAACGACCCGTTCACAGCGTGCAGATGGACGGACGGAACCGCGTCTCCGGCGATGACGACCACGATCTCGGCATCCCGCAGAAGCTGAATGGCGGCGTCCCGGTTGACGGTGGTCGAGTACGTGAACGGATCGCTCTGGGGCGGCTCGACGGTGGGCTTGCCGCCTGCCAGACACCAGCGGACATCGTCGATGGTCACGTACCGAACGTCCGCCTCCGGCCTTGCCCGCCGCAGCGCCGACCAGGCGTTCCGAACGTAGGTCGACAGGTAGGGCGGTACGCCGAGACCGCTCGGCTCGACGGTGAAGCAGTCCAAGATCACTACTGGCTGCATGATGTTCTCCCTCCGGTGCTGAGGGCATCGGCGTTCCAGCGGCGTCCTCGCCGGGAAGGGCCGTGGGCCCGCAGCCCTCTCAGTCTCAGTGCTGGCGGGGCTCTGGAGGAGGGGGCGGCGGGGTTGTTCGGTTGTACGTGGGTTGCACTTTCATGGCTCTGCGTCGAAATGCTGGGACACAGGGTGATCTGCAAGGCATCATCTACGCATGGGCAGTGCAAGGGGGACCGGCGAGGCCAACACCGCGTTCGCGGCTGTGCTCCTGGAGGCCGGTTGCTCGCACGCCGCATTGGCCCGCAAGGTCAACGAACTGGGCGCGCTGCAGGGCGAGGTGTCGCGCTACGACAAGGCGTCGGTGACCCGATGGCTGCAGGGAATGACCCCGCGAGGCCGCGCCCCGGAGTTCATCGCTGCCGCCCTGGCCGGCTTCTTAGGCCGTCCCGCCGCCCCCGTTGACATCGGTTTTGCAGAGCAGCCCCAGAGGCCCGTGGTTGCAAGGGCCTTGACGTACCGTGAAGACGTGGGTGAAACACTGCACACGCTCGCGGAGCTGGGCTCGACCGACATCTCGCGGCGCAGCCTCCTCGGCGCGGTGCCGTACATCGCGACTGCCCTCCTGGACCCGCAACGGCAGTGGCTGTTATGGCTCCTTGAGGACGAACAGGCCCCCCGGCTCGCCGTAGTCGCTGGCAGCGGGCCTGTCGAGCAGGTCCAGGCGATGATCGAGATGTTCGACGAGATGGACAACCGCTTCGGCGGCGGCGGAGTCCGAGCGAGCATCGTGCACTACCTGAGCACCGAACTCACCCCCGTGCTGCAGCAGCGCAACCTGCCCACGCACCAGCGCCGACTTCTCTACACCTCGGCCGCGAAGCTGGCCGCAATGGCTGGCTGGTGCTCGTACGACTCCGCCGACTACGGACTCGCGGAGCGCTACATGATCCAGGCGCTGAGGCTGTGCGCCGAAGGCGGCGACCGCGTACTCGGCGGGCAGATCCTGGCCGGCATGTCCCACCTCGCCACCAGCCTCGGCAACCCCGCCGAAGGGGTCTCGCTGGCGCGGGCGGGAATTGCGACCGCCAAGTCGGCGGGCAGCCTTCTCGGGCTCATGCGCCTGCACGCCATGGCCGCCCGCGGTTACGCCGTCCTCGGTGATTCTCGTCAGGCCACAGCCTCCCTGCTCGCGGCTGGCAAAAGACTGGACGTCAGCCAGGGGCCCGCCGAGGAATCGCCGTGGGTTCGCTTCCTGGACCACCATTATCTGGAGGCTGAAGCCGCCCTGGTCCACCGCGACCTCTGCGAGGCAGCTCAGGCTGAGCGTCTCGCCATGGCGTCCGTCGAGGCGAACAGCGACCGCCGCCGTCGCCAGGCCATCAGCCGCTCGGTGCTCGCGACGGCGTTCCTCCAGCAGAACAGGCTGGACGAGGCAGTCGGCACCGCGAGCAATGCCGTGGACCTGCTCGCTGGAGTTCACAGCGAACGGTCCGTTCAGGCCCTGCGCGACTTCCGCGCACGTCTTGCTCCTCACCGAGGCGAGGCGGTCGTTCGCGACTTCGAACGGAAGGCTCGGCCGATACTCGGTACAGCGGCCTGATCCTCTCGGTCAGTACCCTTCCGGGGTCGGCGCGTTCTGGCCCTTGTCGACGGGGAGGTTGACCCCAGTCACCCCTCGCGATTGGTCCGAGAGCAGGAAGGCGATCACGTCCGCCACCTCCTCCGGCTTCACCAGCTCCCGGCCCGGGAACTCTGCGCGGAACCGGTCGAAGGCCGGCGTGTCCTCCTGGCGCATCCGGTCCCACCGCTTTCCGGGGATGAGCATCGACCCGGGCGAGACCGCGTTCACGCGGATGCCGTCCGTGGCCAGCTCCCTCGCCAGCGACGAAACCATGTGGATCTGGGCCGCCTTTGCCGCGCCGTACTGAGCCTGCGGCGCCGGCTTCCAACCGGAGACCGAGGCCACCACGACGATCGATCCGCCACCGGCCGCCCGCAGGTAGGGGGTGCTCGTCGCGACCAGCCGGGCCACATGGCCGACGTTCATCTCCCACGTCGCCGACCAGTCCTCGGCAGATGCTTCGGTGATTCCCCGACCCCGCGCACCGCCCGCACATGCGACGACACCGTCCAGGCCGTCCAGCGCTGATGCGGCCTCCTCCACGAACCGCTCCAGCAGCTCCGGCACGGAGACGTCCAGAGACTGGGTGAACAGAGCGTCCGGCGAGTCGAGCGAACTGCGAAGCGCCTCCAGCGGCTCAGCCTTCCGGGCACACGTCGCCACGCGCGCTCCTTCCGACAGAAGCAAGCGCACGACGTGCTCGCCCAGCCCTCTGGAGCCGCCCGTCACCACAACGCGGCGGCCTACGAATCGCCCCGTCACCGCTCGCTGTCCGCGGTCCTGCCCTGAGCCCGTCATCCGTACAACCCTTCACCAACCGTGCCAACCCGCGTGGCCGTAGACATCCTCCGTGCACCCTTCTTACCGGGACGCCGGAGCGGTTCTCTTATGGACGTACCCGGTCCGGGGATAACCGTGCAGTCGGCAATCAGCCGGCACCGGCTCTGCGGATCCGGAGACGGCGCGAACCCGGGATGTCCGTCTGCCACTGCTCAACCGCCGAACCCGGGTCAGGCGGTCCCCATCACGAAACGAGCGAGAGCCAGCGAACGCACCCCGCGCTCCTCTCCCAACTCGGGAGGCACACCGTGTCCCAGGCACCACACCCGCGTAACAGACTCACGCTGGCCGACACGCCCAACGCTGTGGGCTTGGCACGGCTGCACACCGCCGACGTCCTCTCCCGCTGGGGCGTGCCCACCGACATCGTCGAGACGGTGCAGCTCCTGGTTTCGGAGCTGGCCACCAACGCCGTGCGGCACCCCAAGGAGGGCGAGGAACAAGCCCCCCTGTTCTCCACGCGGAACACGGTGCAGACCTTCGAGATCTCGCTGGAGATCATCGGTGACGCCGTCAGGGTATCGGTCTGGGACCGCGACACGAGGCCGCCAGTCTTGAAGGAGGTCGGTGTCGAGGCGACGGGTGGCCGGGGCATCTTCATCGTCGCAGTGATGAGCAGGCGCTGGGGCCACTATCCGGTTCGGGGTATGCCCGGCAAGGTGGTGTGGGCCGAGTGCGGTCTCGTCCCCGCGAGCCGAGTTGGTGAGGACGAGAGAGCGGCGCGCTCCCCTGGCCGGCCTCTAACGGCCGGGCCCGGGGTGCCGAGGGCCGCACGAGTGGACCCGAACGTGCTCGGCCGCGTGCTCGTCGGCGTCAGGGGCCTCTGAGCCGTGGATGAGACAGACGAAGTCGGCCCGGTGCCCAGGGGCGCCAGGGATCTGTCCTCCTGGGAGCGCCGTCTGTTCGCTGGGGTGCGCATGGTGAGCGCCGACGAGCAGGCAGAGATAGCCGCGACGTCCCGCCATCGCCCGGAGGGGCCCATCCGAGACCCGTCGCCCGATGAGTCGCACTGGTACGGCCAGCGGCTGAGCGGTACTGCCAGCGCTCAGCGCGACGAGAACTAGTCGTCCGCCGAGACACCACGAACCTTCATCACCCACCAAGAGCGGCGCCCTCGCCGTTGTCACCGGACCTCCCCCCGGGGTCCTGAGCCCGTCTCCGACGGCGAGGGCGCCATGCAGAAGAAGGACTTGACGATGTGCCAGCACAAGCCGGAGTGTCCCGGCGCGCGTTGTCCGGATGGCCAGGCCGCTCGCTCGGTTGCTGGCCACCCGGAACAGGGGTGGTGTGTTAACTGCATCGTCCTCTTCGAGGACACCGGGCAGATCCTGCCGGACGGCCGGATCATCGGGCCGCAGCGTCTCGCCGGCACCGTTTCGGAGGTCGCAAGATGAGCCATTCGCCTGTGCGGCCCACCGTCATCCCGTACATCACGGCGCGAGAAGGAGAGGAAGGGGAACTCGAGTCGAAGTTCGGCGTGCTGCCGAACATGAAGGGCTTGCGCTACCTCGACGAAACGCCGGAAGACCGCGACGAGCGCGGCGTGCTCTGGGCCCGGTGCTCGCAGTCCCTCCTTGACGGCGAGCCGACCGGAAAGCCGCGGTGGAGAGAGGTCCATCCGCTGCGGCAGCGCGAGACGATGTCGCGGCTGCGATGCCAGGTAGGCAGGGGGCCAGCGAGCCGGACGAAGAAGGGCTTCCTGTTTCTGGCCTCGCCGCTGCCGAACGGCAGCTCGGAGCCGTCCTGGCCCGAGGGGCTGCTGACCGTGCAGCCTCCCGTCTGCTTGAAGCACGCCGGGCTGTCGGTCCGTGAGTGCGCCCACCTCGGACGCGCGGGCCATGTCGCAATTCGAGTCCGACAGCCCCGGCTGTACGGGGTGTTCGGCACCTACTACGCCCTGAACCCCGGCAAGGGATTGATCGCGCTCCCTCACGGCGACGAAGGCCGCGCTCTTCGATACGGAGACCCCCTCGCGGGCTGGTACCTCGCGTCGCAGCTCGTCTGCGAACTGAGTGGAGTCTCGATCGTCGACCTGCAGGCGGAACTCGCTGATGCCGACCGGCACGCCGACCGCCTCGGTAGTTGTCCGTAGCCCAGCAGACCGGAAGTGCCGAGCGCGCTGTCGCTGCTGCCCCAGTGTCGCGATGCGATTCGTTCGGCTCGTCGCGCCCAACTCCTTATCGCCCCAACGGCACCGGAAGTGATCGGCCGCTGCTGCTGGGACGCCGCGTGAAGGGAACTCCCATGCAGCAGAAGCCGTCGGATCCAACCTCCCCGGCCGCCCCATCGCTCGCCGTCCCTGGCCTTGGTCGCAGCAGCTGGCTCGTCACGCCCGGGGTGTCCCCCGGCCGGTTCGCAACGGCTGCCGACTCGGGTGCTGATGTCGCCCTGTTGGACCTGGAGGACTCGGTGCCGCGCCCGCTCAAGGATGAGGCCCGTACGAGCGTGCTCCAGTTCCTGCGCCGCGTCGGCGCGGCCGAGGACATGAAGTCGGCCATCGTGGGAGTGCGGGTGAACGCCCCGGACACGATCCACGGGTTGAAGGACCTCACCGCTCTGGCAGAGCACCGCCTGTGGCCAGCCGTGCTGCTGGTTCCGAAGGTCGAGTCCGCCCGCGACGTCGAACTCGTCTCGCGGATCAAGGGCGAATCCACGACGCCGTCCCAGATATGGGCACTGATCGAGTCCCCGCGGGCAATTGAGAACCTGACCGGCATCCTGCGTGCCCCGCAGCTCGCCGGGGTGGTGTTCGGGGCGGCCGACTACGCGGCCGAGGCCGGATGCAAGATCACCAGCAGGGCCATGTGGTACCCACGGGCGATGCTCACCGCTGCGGCAGCCACGGCCGGCCTGCCCGCGGTCGACTCCCCGTACTTCGGCCTGCACGACCTGGACGGGCTGCGGCGGGAGGCCGAGGAGGCTGCGGAGCTGGGGTTCGTCGGCAAGGTCGCCATCCACCCCGCACAGCTTCCGGTAATCGAGGCGGCGTTCCGACCGAGCGAACGCGACCTGGCTTCGGCACGCGCCGTCATCAGCGCCGCCGACGGCGCCGACGGCGCGATCACCACGGTCGACGGCGCCATGGTGGGCCCTCCGATCGTCGCCGCCGCCCGTGCCCTGACCGCCCGAACGGGCCAGAAACCCGCCGCCCCCCTCCTCAAGGAGTCCGCTCATGAGTGATGCCCTCCCGCCTGGTTTCCGTAAGGTCGATGAGAACCGGGTCCGCGAAGTCGTCGGGCTCGGCCTCGACGAGTTCACCGTGGGCCTGACCATCGAGCACCGCCCGGCCCGGACCGTGACCGAAGCCGAGCACGTTCAGGTCCTCGCCCTGATGGGCAACGAAGCCCCCGTCCACTCGGACATCGAGTTCTGCCAGCGGACCGGCCGCGACCAGGTGCTGGTCTGCGGCATCCTCACCCTCAACGTCGTGCTCGGCATGACGGTCCGTTCCACCAGCGGCATGACCAGCGGCAACCTCGCCCTGGACGAGGTGCGGTTCGAGAACCCCGTCCACGTTGGGGACACCCTGCGAGCCCAGAGCACGATCCTGGCCGCCCGCCGCTCCAACAGCCGACCCGACCAGGGCATCGTCACCTGCCGCATCGAGGGCCACAACCAGCGCGACGAGCGGGTCCTTAGCTGTGTCCGCACCTTCTTCGTCCCGGCGGACCCTGGCACCCTCCGCAACACCACCGGTTACTAGAGAGGAGGGGCACCGTGGCTGTTCCGACGCTGACCTTCGCGGAAGCCGACGAGGACCTGTGGCACGAGTACGACGTCCTGGCCCGGCGTGCCTACGGCCACCCGGTGGACGCCATCATGCGCCTCGGCGAGTGCGCGGACCGGCGCGTGGCCCTGCGCGGCGGAAGGGTCGTCGCCGGCGGCCTGGGCCTGCTGATCCCGCAGTGGTTCGGCGGTCGGCCGGTGCCCAGCGCGAGCATGGCCAGCGGATGCGTCGCCCCGGAGGAGCGCGGCGGGCAGCTCGCGGCCCGCCTGATTGCCGAGCGGCTGCGGCCCCTGCAGGAGCAGGGTGCCGTCCTCGCCACGCTGTGGACCGCGTCCACCGGCTACGTTCGCCGGATGGGCTGGGAGGCACCCGCCCAGGTGTACTCGTGGACGGTGCCCACCGACGAACTCCGGCGCAGATTCCACGACGCCGACGTCGAGATCCAGCATGGCGAGACCGCTCAGCTTCCCCCGCTGCGGGACGCCTTGGCCGCGCGGTGGAACGGCCCGTGGCAGCGACCCACATGGTGGGTCGACTGGCAGCAGGGGCAGCACCCGGGCGTGAACACCTACCGGTTCGGTCCGTCCGGAGAAGCGCCGACCGGGGTGATGGCGGTGGCCGGGGAGCGCCATCCGGCCGAGGGCCGACGGCTGGTGGTCTACGACTTCTGGTCTGCAGACCATCCCACCGCCGCCGCGATGCTCGCCTTCCTCGGCAGACACAACAGCCGGATCCCGACCGTGGCCTTCCAACGCACCGGCCTGCCACCCGGCCCGCTGCTCCTGCACCAGCTGCACCGATCCGGTGCGGCGGCGGCGACGGCATGGCACCCGTGGATGCTGCGGGTCCTGGACCTGTCCCGCGCGGTGGAGCTGCGCGGCTGGCCGCAGCACGTGGACCTCGGCCTTCCGCTCGACATCGAGACCGAGGATGGCACGCAGACCGAGCGGTACACCCTGCGGATCACCAACGGCCGAGGGGAGCTGGCACCCGGTGGCCGCTCTGCGCACCTGACCTTGACCAGAAGGCAGTTCGCGGTCTGGTACGCGGGCGGGTACCGAAGCGCGGCCTCGGCCGAGCTGGCCGGACTCTACGGAGACCCCACCGTGATCGCCAGGCTACTGATGGCCACCGCCGACCGGGAGCCGTGGCTTGGCGACTACTTCTGACCGGCGTCCACGATGCCTCTCGTGCCCACCGCCTCTGACTCACCGTTGAGCCCTTGGTAGGACGTCCGAGCACCAGCGCACTGCCCGGACCGGCTCGTCCCCGGTCGGACGGTGCCGTATCGGCACTGCCGAGCCCAGCCCGCACCATGAGTAACCCCCGCTAATTCCACGCTCATTCGGAGACGAAGACCTCATGACCGAGAGCAAGCCTTTCCCGCCCGACCTGCGCGTGTGGGTCGCCGACAACCTGCCCGGTGTGGACGAGGTCACGGACGTGTCCTGGCCCCGGGGCAGCTCCCGGGTCTGGCGCGTGGCCGCCGGCCCGACTGCCGCCTTCGTGAAGCTCAGCCCGACCGAGATCGATTACGACCGGGAGGTCCTCGGCTACGCCTACGCCGCGCGGACCCTGGCCGACCACGAGGCCCCCCGGCTCCTGGCTGCGGACCCCGGTCTGAAGGCGATCATGAGTTCGCCGCTGCCGGGGAAGGTCGTCCGGGGCCTGCCTCTGGAGAAGGAAGTGGAACTGCGCGTGCACGAGGACGCGGGCCGCTTGCTGCGCCGCTGGCACGACCAGTCTGACCCGGGCTCGGAGCAGGACCGCCAGGACCTCCGCGCGGCGATGCGGGAGCAGGCGCAGGAGGCCGCCGCCTGTCTGGAGAGCACCGCCGAGCACCTGAGCGCCGAGCAGCGCACCTTGGTGGAGGCCGTCTCCAGGGAGCTGCCGGAGCTGGCCGAGCAGCTACCGCTGGTCTACCAGCACGGCGACTACTCCACCCGCAACTGGCTGTGGGACGCCGAAAGCGGCCACCACGGAGTGATCGACTTCTCGATGGCCCATCACGGTCCCGCGGTCGAGGAGTTCGTGTGGCTGTGCGGTGCGGTCTGGGCCACGCGCCCGGATCTCAAGGCGGCCTACTTCGCCGGGTACGGCAGGCCGCTGTCGGACACGGAGGAGCGGCTGCTGCGTCTGCTGACCACGAGGCTTGGCGTCTCGTACCTGAACTCCGGACTCGTCAAGGAACGGGTGGACCTCGTCGAGCGCGGCCACCTGGTCCTCGACCGGATGGCGCACGAATACCGGTAGCCGCACGGGCGGGCGGCGCACTCGGCCACCGCCCGCCGACACAGTCCCGCTCATCCCACGAAGGGAGTGGCCATGCCCCTGCAGCCCGGCATACCCGGCAGCGCCCCAGGTGCGCACTGTGTCCTTGTGGGTTCCGAACGTGTGGACTGGGGCGACGTACCCGAGGACGTGCGCCGCGCCGTCGAAGCCCTGACAGGCCCGTTCCGCGCTGCCGCCACCGCGTCGGCCGGGCTGAACGCGCAGCTCGCGGCCACGCTCGACGTCCCGGGCGGGAAGATGTTCGTCAACGGAATGCGCCGGGCGCACCGGAGCACGTTCACCCTGGCGAACGAGGCGCGCGTCGCGCCGAGTGTCCTGGGGATCTCCCCACGACTGCTGCACCACGGCACTGCCGGAAGCTGGGAGTACCTGCTGTTCGAGCACGTAGACGGCCAGCACGCGGACCTTTTGCCCCGCTCGCCCGACCTGGACCCGCTGGCGGTGATGCTGCGGGGGCTGCTCGGCGTAGTACAGCACGACACAGCCGCCTCGGCGCCGGTCGAGGAGAGGTGGGCCCGGTTCGGCGGCGACTTGGACCTGGACCTGCTGGCCGGAGACCGGCTCGTCCACTCGGACCTCAACGCGGGCAACATCCTCATCGGCACTGGCGGCGCGGTCCTGGTGGACTGGGCGCTACCCGCCAGGGGAGCGTCCTGGCTCAACGTCGGCTTCCTGCTGGCCTCGCTCATCGGCGAAGGCTCCACCCCCGCTGAGGCGGAGCGCTGGGCGCAGCGCACCTTCCCCGAATGGTCGGCCGCCGGGACGACGGCTGTCGACACCTTCGTCGCGGCCCTTGCCCGCCGCCGCGCCGAGCAGGCAGCCGACTGCCCCGAGCTACGGCGGGCGTCACGGCAGCGGCAGGCGCTGCTGGCACAGCAGTGGCTCCGCTTCCGCGCCGGCACCTGAGCCAGCGGCGTTCTCCGATCCGCGTACCCCGCCCCTGCTCAACCCCACCCCGAGGGAGACCCCCGTGCCGCAACGCCGTTGCTGGACAACAGATTTCACCTGGCCGCCGCTGACGCGGCCCGAGCAGACTCCCGAAGGGCGGTAGCCGTGCGCGTAGCGATCGAGGAGTTGAGGGCGCTGATGGCCGCCTCCTGCCGCGCCGCCCGCGTCCCGAAGCAGGAGACCGCCCTGGTGGTGGAGCACTACCTGGCCGGGGAACTGCGAGGCAAGACATCGCACGGTGTAACGAAGTTCTGCTTCGAGTCGCGGTTCTTCCACGAACGCCAGTCACCGCCGGAGGTAGTGCGGGAGCGCGGCGTATTCGCGGTCATCGACGCCCATCGCGAGATAGGGCCGCTGAGCGCCGCGTTCGCCGTCCGGATTGCTCTGGACAGGGCCGCCCGGTACGGCGCGGGCTTCGTCGGGATGATCAACACCCAGCGGTACGGCATCCTCGCCATCTGGAGCGAGGAGATCGCCCGGCACGGCTTGCTGGGCATCGCCGCGAACACCTCCCGGGCCGAGGCGGCGGTCGCGGGCGGCCGGACCCCGGTGCTGGGTGTCAACCCCCTGGCCTTTGCACTGCCGACGCTCGACGAGCCGCTCTCGGCGGACATGTCCACCACGGTGGCACCGATGGGCGTGCTGTGGGAGTGCCGCCGCGCCGGGCAGCCGCTCCCGGCCGGATGCTTCGTTGACGCCGACGGCCAGCCCACCGAGGACCCCGACCGTGCCGTCTCGGCGGTCGTCTTCGGCGAACACCGCGGCTTCGCAATCTCGCTGCTCCTGCAGGCGCTCACCGGCTCCCTGTTCGGCTTCCCGATGGGCAGCGACGTGGCCGACACCTGGACCACCGGATACACCTTCATCGCCCTCGACCCAGCCTTCGCCAACCCCGACGGCTCAGCCGCCGCCAACAGTCGCCTCGTCGAGCAGTTGCACGCCGCCCAGGACGCCGACGGCGGCACGCTGCGCGTGCCCGGCGAGAACGGTCGCGCCCGCGCTGTCGACGCCCAGGCCGCCGGCACCGTCGAGGTGCCCGAGCAGGTCTTACGCCGCCTGCGGGCCCGCGCCGGCGGCGACTTCACCTCTGATTGATCACCTGGAGTCCCACCATGCTGAAGTTCCATTGGTTCCTGCCCACTGCCAGCGACGGCCGTTCCCTGACGGTCGGCACACGCGGCACGCACGGCCCGGGTCACGATGCGTACCTGGCCGCCGACCCGGGCGCCGACCGGTTCCGCGCCCCCGGCATCCGCTACCTGAATCAGATCGCTCAGGCCGCCGAGCACATGGGCTTCGACGGGATCCTCACCCCGACCGGCACCTGGTGCGAGGACGCCTGGCTGACCTGCGCCGCGCTCGCCCAGGAAACCGAGCGGCTGCGCTTCCTCGTCGCGTTCCGGCCCGGCTTCATCTCTCCGACGCTGGCTGCACAGATGGCCGCCACGTTCCAGCGGATCTCCCGCGGACGACTGCTGCTGAACATCGTTACGGGCGGCGAGGCCGACGAGCAGGCCCGCTTCGGCGACCACCTGAGCAAGGCCGCGCGCTACGAGCGCACGGGCGAGTTCCTCACCGTGCTGCGCGGTGCCTGGTCCGGCGAGCCGTTCACCTTCAAGGGTGAGCACTACGACGTGCGCGGCGCCACGGTCATGGCACCCCCGGACCCGATACCCGAGCTGTTTTGCGGCGGCTCCTCGGCGGAGGCGGGGCCGATCGCGGCACGGCACGTGGACACCTACCTCACCTGGGGTGAGCCGCCCGAGCAGGTTGCGCAGAAGCTGGACTGGATCCGGGGCCTTGCCGCCGAGCAGGGCCGGACCATGCGGTTCGGCACCCGGTTCCACGTCGTGGCCCGGGACACCTCTGCGCAGGCGTGGGCGGCGGCCGAGCGGCTGCTGGCCGGGATGGACAGCGAGCACGTCGCCCGCGTCCAGACGACCCTGGCCGCCAGCCAGTCCACCGGCCAGGCCCGGATGTGCAGCCTGCACGCCGACTACCGCGAGAGCGCGCGGACCTCCGACCTGGAGATCTACCCCAACGTGTGGGCTGGGGTGGGCCTGCTGCGCGGCGGCGCCGGTACCGCGCTGGTCGGCTCCCACCAGGAGGTCGCCGACCGCATCGCCGAGTACGCGAGCTTGGGCATCGACGAGTTCATCCTGTCCGGGTTCCCTCACCTGGAGGAGGCGTACTGGGTCGGCGAAGGCGTCCTGCCCCGGCTCGCGCACCTCGGGCAGGCGGGCGCGCGGTGACGGTGAACCTGTTGGTGGTCGGCGTCGGCCCGCACACCCGCCTCAACCACCTCCCCTCGCTCGCGGCCGGGCAGGACTCGGGCCTGGTCGGCACGGTCACCGGCATCGACCTGCCCGCCGTGGCGCAGCAGCCGGTGACCTACGGCCTGCCGGGCAGCCCCCGTCTGTTGCCGATGGTCGGCGTGGAGCCGTTACCCACCTCCTGGCAAATCCTCCCGGCCGCAGTGCGCAGCGTCCTGGACGCGGTGGTGATCCGCGAGCGGATCCGGGCCGTCATCGTGGCGACCGAGCCCTCGGTGCACATGCCCTACGCCCTGTGGGCGCTGGAGCGCGGATTGAGCGTGCTGTTGGACAAGCCGTTGAGTGTCCACGCTGGCGCGTCCGTGGACCCCGAATCCGCGAGGGCCATCGCGGAGGACTTCGACACGCTCATGGATGCCTACCGGAAGGCCAGCCTGTGTGAGCCCGCCGTGGTGGTGAGCGTCATGAGCCAGCGCCGATGGCACCCGGCGTTCCAGCGGATGCGGGATCTGATCGCCGAGGTCGCCCAGGAGACGAACTGCCCGGTCACCAACATCCAGTCGAGCCACGGCGATGGCCAGTGGCGCCTGCCGGACGAACTGGTGAACCTCGGCTACCACGGGTTCGACCGCGGGTATGGGAAGGCCGCGCACTCCGGCTACCACGAGTTCGATATCGTGCCGTGGCTGCTCGATGCCGGGGAACGGCCCGGCAAGGAGCTGGACGAGGTCGAGGTCCACGCGCACGTCGCCCGCCCGGCCGACACCCTCGCCCAGCTCACGGTCGCCGACCACGAGCGCCTGTTCCCTGACTTCGCCAAGCGCAACCCCTTTGGCCACACCGAACTCCAGAAACTGACGGGCGCGTTCGGTGAGGTGGACGCCTTCCTGTCGATGGCCTACCGCAGCGGCGGCCGGACGATGACGCTGGGCAGCATCAACCTCGCCCATCACACGTTCTCCCAACGCGGCAGCCTGGAACCGGCGCTGGTCGGCCTCTACAAGGGCAACGGCCGCATCGGGCAGGAGACCCACATCATCCAGCAGGGCCCCTTCCAGGCCCTTCACTTCCACTGCCTGCAGACGCTCCACGATGACGAACCCGGTATCGACCCGGCGGCGGTCGGCGGCGCGGACCACGTCACCGTCCACGTCTTCCGCAACAACCGCCTGCGCCCCGACTGGAAGCGGCACACCACCCTCGACTTCGCAGACCTGACCCAGGGAGCTGGCCCGGGGGCGGAACTGCCCACCCAGAGGTCGTCCCGCAACCGTGCGGTGACCGAGTTCCTTCACTACCTGACCGGGCGGATCCCGCGTCAGCACATGGTCTCCGATCTGGTCACCCATCGCCGTCCCGCTCAGCTGATGGCCGGTGCCTACCTGTCGATGGCCCACCGGTTCACCAGCACCGGCCCGGCCCCCGTGAGGCTCGGCTTCCGCTCCGCCCCGACCGGCACGGAGGACTACCTCGTCCCGCTGGAGGCAGCACGGTGACCACCGCCCTCCCGGGCACCGCGCCCGACCTTGCCGATCTGCTCGGCCCGTACCTGGACGACGTCCTCGCCGCCTGCCGCCAGCACGTCGGACCCGTCACACGGATCGAGCGGGCAACCGGTGGAAACGTCAGCCACGTCTTCCGCGTCCACGGCGAACGAGGCCGGGCCGTCCTTAAGATCCGCAGCACCTGCTTCTCCAACATCCCCGAGATCGCCACCAACCCGGAGCTGATCGCCGACGAGCACCGCGCCCTCGGGCTCTACTGCCAGGCGCTACCCGACCTCTTCCCAAAGGTCCTTGCGTTCCTGCCTCACGCGCACGCCCTGTTGATGACGGACGTTTTCCCCGACGGCCTCACCTGGCGCCAGCACTTGGACCAGCGCCCCGCCACCCCCGCCGAGGCGGACCGTCTCGGCCGCGCCCTTGCTCGCGTCCACCACGCCACCGCCTCGGTCCGTACCCCGATCCGCCCGCAAGGCGGCGACGACCGATTCCGCGAGCACACCTTTGACTTCTGCCTGCGCCCCACCGGGCACCCGGCGCTGCTCGCCGCCTGCACGGCACTGGCCGCGCTGCCCGACCAGCAGCTCGTCCTCGGCGACGTCGCCCCGAAGAACATCAGCCTCGCGCACGGCGGCGTCGCCTTCGTCGACCTCGACAACGTCCACTACAACGCTCCGCTCTACGACGTCGCCTACCTCCTCGCGCACGTACTCCTCCACCATCTGCGCTGGCCGGCCGAGCTGCCTGCCATCACCGCCGCGCTGCTGGACGCCTACACCGGATCCGCACCGGCCGGGCACTGGCAGCAGGACCCGCTGCTCGCCACGGTCACAGCCGGGGTGCTTCTCTACCGGCTGGCCACCCACGTCGTGCCGTACCCACCCACCGCGCCCCCGGCCGTCGGCGAGCGCTACCGCATCCAGGTCGTACGCCTGCTGGACACCGGCCCGTTCACAGTGCTCGACCTGCTGCGCGCCGCAGGAATGGATCCGGAGTGAACGGCCCCGCGACCCAGGCGCCCGACAAGGAGGACCAGGCCGCAGTCGCTGCGCTGCGTGCCCGTGGTATCCAGGTCGCCGACATTCAGGCCCTGGCCCGCGACCAGAGCCCCTTCGCCCGACGCACCACCCCGTCGAGCTGGAGCCTCGCCCCGGGCGTAACCCTCACCGCCCGGACCGCGGAACTGGGCGAGGGCTGCTTCACCAACGTCTTCACCCTCGCCGTCAACCTCGACCAGGCCCAATGCCGCGCCGTCAGCTCCCCAGCCGGATTCCACCTCCGCGACCTCGTCCGCGGTGACGCCGTCGCCGCAGGCAGCGGCTCCTTCTCCTACATCTCCGACGACCCCGCGTACCAGCCCGCTGAACCCTGTCTCGACCTCGCCATCCGCGATGGCCAGGTCGCCAGCCTGCCCACCATCACCAAACCCGCCCTCCTCATCCACCGGGGGCGCCCGCTGGTGCGGACCCTCGCGGCCACCGGCACCTTGACCATCGCGGGCCGCACGCACATCTGGACCGGCTCCAAGGAACGGCATCCGCCCAGCCAGTCCGGTCACCTCACCGTCTTCGGCGCCGCCAACTGCCGCGTCCGTTACCGCGACGACCCCCGTACCGGCTTCCTCCGCGACGTCGACCCCGCCACCAACACGACCCCTCGTGACCCCGACGCCCTCGACTGCACGGTCACTTCGACCGGCACCGGCCTGCGGGTCGCCGCCGTGCATCCCGGCGGCGGCGCTGACCTTTTCGCCGGCGCGTTCATCCTGCGCGCCCACCGCCCCTGGCCCACCCACCTCATCGTCGGCGCCCTCGTCGGCGTGACCAGCGTCGACACCCACCATGTCCGAGACCTGGAGTCTGCGCTCTCCCTCGGCCCGTCCGCCGCCGAAGCCTCCGCCGGCCGTACCCGAGCCTGGGACCAGAGCCTGGGCACCTCCCCGTTCCGGCCAGCCTCCCGATACCCCCGCACCTTGTTGGCCCTCCACGACGACCATCTCCAGCTCACCGTCTTCGACGGCGCACCCTTGACCAGCACCTTCCAGGGCACCACCACGCATGAGACGGCTGAGCTGTGCGCCCAAGCCGGGCTGGACCCCTCCCAGGTCTTCCACCTCGACGGCGGCCAGACCTCCAAAATCGCGTACACCCGACACCACCAGGAACCCGACGTCGTCGGCAGCCTGCACTACCTCCAATGGCCCGCCACCGCCGACGCCCCGTTCCGCTGGCGCGGGCTGGAAGGCCGCTTGCTGCGCAGCGCCCTACTAATCACCGCCCCGAAGGAGACGAGATGACGACCGTCCTCATCGTGGTCGCCCACCCCGACGACGCCGAGATCGCGATGGGAATGCGGATGCTCGCCTACGCGCAGAGCGGCGCCCGTGTCCGCGTGCACTGCCTCACCACCGGCAGCCCCGGCCCCAACGGAGAGGACGTGCGTCGCCAGGAGTGCCTGGCCGCCGGCGAGCGCCTGGGCGTCGCGGACTACAGCTTCTCGACGATCCCCGACAGCCGTTTCACCGACCACCGCGGTGACATCAACAGCGAGCTGTTCAGTGTCTTCCGACGGGACCGGCCCGACATCGTATATACGCACTTCCCGAACGACCAGCACCTCGACCACATCGCCACCGCCCAGGAGGTCACGGCTGTCGCCCTACGCGAAGCCGCGAACTTGAGCTACTTCCGTTCCCCCTACAGCGTCGGCCTGGAACCCAACGAGATCTTCATGGGCACCCGGGAACTCCTGAAAGCAAAAGAGGCGGCACTCGGTTGCTTCTCCTCCCAGCAGCAACTCGACATGGCCTCCTTCGCGCAACTGGCCGAAGTAGCCCACCGTCAGCACGTGCACCACCGCGTTGTTGAGCGCTTCCCGTCCCACGTCGCGGTCGCAGAGCTGTTCACGATCGCGCGAAGGATCGAGATCACCGCCGCCGCCGGCAGGTGAGGCGTTCCGTACCTTGGTCCGGCGCGGTCGATACGCCCCTCACCGTGGCACCGCCCTCGTTCACCTGGGCGGCAGCCGACTCCTACGTCGGAACGGACCACGGAGCGGCTCGGTCTCGTGGGCGACGCCGCTGCTGACGGCCGCCGGAAGCAAGTCCGACGGCCGTTCACCGAGCGGCTACGCCAGGACGGGAAGCGATGCCAGCCCGCGAACGAGACGGGTGCGCCGCCAGTCCAGTCGATCAGGCGGTGCGGCAAGCCGGATTCCGGGGAACCGAATCAGTACCGCTCGTAGGGCGATCTCCGCCTCGGCCTTGGCCAGGGGAGCACCGACACAGCGGTGGATGCCGTGGCCGAAGCTGAGATGAGCAGTGGCGTCTCGGTCCAAGTCGAGCAGGTCTGGCGACGGGAACCGTTCCGGGTCGCGGTTGGCTGCTCCAAGAGCGACCAGGACCGGGACACCGGCCGGGATATCGGTACCGCCGAGCGTGACGGCCTCCGTGGTGAATCGGAAGGTGGCTGTACTGACGGGGGAATCGAACCGAAGCAGCTCGTCCAGCACGGCTGGGATGTCGTCCGGATTCTTCCGAAGGTGATCCAGCTCGGTGGGGCGCTGGAGCAGCGCCAGGGCGGCGTTGCCGAGGAAGTTGGTGGTGGTCTCGTGCCCGGCGACGAGCAGCAGCACCGCCAGAGAGACCAGCTCCTCCTCGCTCAGGTGGTCGTCTCCGTCGCGCGCCGAGATGAGCCGGTCGAGGAGAGAGCCACCGGGGTGCAGGCGCTTGGCAGCGATGAGGCCCGTCATGTAGTCGGCCATGGAGTGCGAGGCTGCGTCGATGACGTCGGGCTTCCCGGCCGCGAACAGCTCTCCGGACCAGCGCTGTACGTCGGGCCGGTCGCTCTCCGGTACTCCGAGCAGCTCACAGATCACGATGACCGGCAGTGGCACCGCCAGGCCGGCCACGAAGTCGAACCGCTCGTCGAAAGGCCACTGATCCAGCAGCTCGTCGGTGACCCGGGCGATGAACGGACGCAGTTCCGCGACGGCCCCCGTCGTGAACGCCTTGGTCACCAGCTTGCGCAGCCGGGTGTGCTGGGGTGGGTCGCTGGCCAGCATGTTGTGCGCCACCGCAGGGTGCAGGCGCCGTGACCCCTTGCCCGCGAAGAAGGCGGCCGTGTCCTTTGAGAGCCGAGCGTCGCCGAGGGCTTCCCTGGCTTCCGCGTAGCCGGTGATCAGGTAGCTGCTGTGGCCGCTTGAGCCGGTGGGTACCTGCTGCACCGGGCACGCAGACCGCATGGCCGCGTAGGTGGGATAGGGGTCCTGAAGGAAGCGGCGGTCCTGAGTCGGGTCGGTCATGCTTTCAGGCTCCAACCGGTTCTGGCTGGCCGTCGTCGGCGACACGCCCAACACGGTGGGCGTAGGCGTCGGCCACCAGGAGGAGCCACTGCGTGTCCGCGCGAAGGTCCTTGCGGGAGGCGGCGTCCGCCGACGGCAGGGCGACCTCGTCGGCGAGATGGCCGGCCTTCGAGGCGGCCAGTGCCGCCTTCACGACAGCCGCCTCGACTGCTGCGGCCCCTTCCTCCGTTCCGGCCTCGAAAGTCTCCTGGGCCATCTCCTGTACTCTGCGGGACCGGTACGGGCGAAGGGCGAGGATGCCGTCGCTGATCTCGATGACACGCCGCTGGAGCAGGAAGTCCGAGTCGTTCGAAGCGTCCTCGACGAAGTCCGCGGACGACAGGACGATCTCCGGCTTCGCGGCTGACAGGTCCTGCCAGAGAGAACCGAGCGCCTCGAAGGACGTCACCTCCCAGCGACGGCGGCGGGCCTGGCTGATCGGGTAGACCACAGCCGGCAACGTGAGGCCGAGACAGATCAGCAGGACGGCGAGCACCGGAGACGTCACGCTGAAGACGCACGGCGCGGCGACGAGCGACGAGCACCTCGAGTGGTCGGGTATGAGATGGAAGCCCAAGCCCAAGGAGATGAGGACCGTCAGCTTGTACACGGCGTAGACCAGCGCGAAGGCGCAGCCTGATGCCGCCATCCGCAGACCTATCCGAACGCTGCTTCGACGAGTCGACTTCGACTGACGCACGGCCTGTAGCAGGAAGTCGACGATGGCGAAGCCGAGGTAGGAGATGAACAGGAGCAGGTAGAGCGCGTACACCTGCGGAGAGCGGTGCGTCATCTGCTCGTACGTGAACAGTGTGGTCATCCCGAAGGCGGACGTGGCGAAGAGAACGAGGCGCAGTCGGATTCGACGCTGTGCTTCCGCGGGTTCCAGGTTGAGCTGGAACGAGACGGCCAGGACCGCAGTGGCAGCGGCCAGCGAAGCGCAGTTGCTCAACAGCCGGGCCACATGCGGCACGACTGCTTCGACGGCGTTCTCGAACAGTGGCGCGTAGGAAGCGAAGGCCAGGGCGAACGAGCCGAGGAGCGCGCCCATGGCCCATGTGCCGGTCGGACGGGGCGTCCCTCGACCGAGGATCCAGTAGCCGGCAGTCGCTGCGAGCAGGCAGGCCATGCCAAGAAAAACGGCATTCATCGTGAGCGGAAGCGACCTCTCTTAATGGGCTGGGCGAAGAGTGCGTCCCAGCTATCCGATCCCTTTTCCGGGTGGCGAGAAGGGGATTCACGTTCGCGATAGATGCGCTGACGGATAACCGTCGCCATCATCTCCGCTTCGCGTTCGTCGGCCGTCGAGTAACTCGTGCGTCCCGACATGCGCATCACCAGCGTGGGATTCACCCCGAGGGCTTGGGCCGTATCCGCGTCGACCTCCAGGCTTCCGGGGTGGTCGCAGTACACGTGGCATAGCTCGTGTGTGAGAATGTGCCGCTGGTGGTGGACAGACGTACCTTCCTCGTAATAGAGGAGGTCGGCCGATGGGGTCTCGATCCTTATGCCGCAGGGCGCATCGATAGCGCCGAGCGTGCTCAAGGGCTTCAGGATGATCGGCTTCCCCCGAAGGTCAGCTATCGCCTCGCGCAATTCGCGCGTACTGAAGCGATGTGGCAGGTGCAGGAGATCGACCTGCTTCTCACACGATTTGCGCAGTCGACTCTCGTCGATTTCTGGCAAGGGCATGGCAACCCCCCTCCGCCTTGGCTGTGTGCCTACTTGCTAGCGAGCGACAGCCATGAGGATGCCAAGAAGAAGGGGGAAGTCACGCTCCCCGGAACTGAGAGTTCCGGTTACGGATGGTGACTCGATCTGGGAGGTGGGCGAGGGCAGTCCGGGCCGTCAGGATTTGTCGATCTTGACCGGCATTGCGCGACCCTAGAGATCTCAAGGCAGCGTGGCGGGCGACACTGATGATTGAACAATCGACTATCTGTCATGTCCGACTACGCTGAATGACCGTTTCATGATCCTTTGATGGTCATTCAGGGCGTGTCGTGACGTATGTCACCTGATCATGGGATCTAATCTCAGGCCATGGACTCCCGGGGTGGGCAGGTCGAGGGCGGTGAGCCCGAAGGCGAGTCCCTGCCTGAGCTGCTGCGATCGTGGCGGATCCGGACGAATCCCCGAGCGGTTCCGGGCCTGACGGTCTCGGGTCGCCGGAGTGATGGGCTGACGCAGCGTGACGTGGCTCGGCTGACTGGCGTGAGCGAGCGTTGGTACGGCTCCCTGGAGCGAGGCAAGGAAGCCGGATACTCCGCCGACTTCCTCGACCGGCTCTCGTCGGCGCTACGGCTGAGCCGCGCGGAACGTCACGCGCTGTACTTGAGGGCAGTTGGCCGCCCGCCGGCACTTGCCGCCGTGCCGGAAGTCGACGCGGCAGCGGAGATGGACGAGGTGCTCCAGCAGTTCCTGGACAACCAGGCCCCCAACCCTGCCTTCGTGACGGACCTCGCGTGGAACGTGATCGGTTACAACGGGCCGCTGTTGGACTGGTTCCCGTGGGCCGCCTACCAGGCCAATCAGATGCGATGGGCCTTTCTGAGGCCGGAGGCCCGCGAGCAGCTCGTGAACTGGGAGCAGGACTGGGCCCGCTCCTATCTGGGACAGATCCGCTACGAGCGAGCCCGCCATCCGAAGAACGAGGCCCTTCGGCAACTGGAGCGCGACATCCTCGCGGGATCTCCGGCCGCGCGGAAGATGTGGGATCGCCGCGAGATGGTCGAACACGCCGACGGTGACCTGCGTCGGCTCAGGCTCCCGTATCACCGGGGCCGGGAGGTCGCTGTTCGCATCGTCGCCTTGCGACCCATGCGCAGTGACCGCCTCCGAGTGATCGTGCTGATGGAAGGCCGCCGAGGAACCGCCAGCGCTTGATCCGCCCAGGGAAGGCCGACGCGCGCCGCGGTTTGGGCGGGGCCGAACTCATTCGTCGTCGAGTAGCCCGGACTCGTCCGACTCGTCCGGCATGCCTTCTAGCCGACGGGCCTGGTCGATCACGGTGTTCAGCATGTGCAGGCTCGACGTGCTGAGCCCGTTGGCACGCAAGGCGACCCGGCGCACGCCCTGGTCGCGCATGGCAGCGACCACGTGAATCTCCGCGCGCTGCCGCTCGGCCTCCGCCTCGTCGAAGAAGTAGCCCGGGTTCACCCCGAAGAACCCGGCCAGTGCCCGGATGGTCTGCATCTTCGGGTTCGTGTTGGTCCCGGTGCGGAGCTGCTGGATGGCGCTCGAGGAGATGGTCACGCCGGAGGTGTCCCGGATGCCCTGTGACACCTCCGCGTACGTGTACGGGCCGCGCCCCTTTGGGTGCACCTCCCGAAACAGGTAGTCGAGCAGCTCCGCGAAGGTGCGCTCGTTCTTCTCGGTCATCTCCAACCCTTCGCCATTACCGGCATCCTATCCACTCCAGTGGTGATCATGCCCCACTATCGTCCCGCATGCCACCATTGCAGTTGACGCAGGAGCATCATTGCGGTGTACGTTGACCCCTAAGTCCGTCCAGTGCAGTGTTCCGTGCCTGGTCGGAGCGGGTGCGAAGAGGCTGGACTTGTGCCAGGGGTCGCCATATGGTCCTGGTCCCTCGCGCAAACGGATCACCGGCCGAGGACAGGCCAGGAGGGGAGGGGCGATGCACGCACACGGGCCATGACGCCCGCCGGGGCAAAGGAAACCGGCGCCCGGGAGCTACCAACTCCCAAGCGCCGGGCCGGCACCCCGAGGAGCGCCGATTCACATCTCGCGGGCGACGGGGCTTTTTGCACGAGAACCGCCGCACCGCACTCCTACGAACAACGGAGTATCGCATGCTCGCCATGCCGAGCGGAATCCCGGCCTGCCCGGAGACCGACCGCCAGCACCGCCTCGCCGCCCAGCTCGCCGACATGATCCCAGGCGCGGCCACCATCCGCGTCAGCCTCAACGACCCGAAGCAGGCGTGGCCCCACCCGCACGCCATCGTCAAGGACGAGGCCGGGGAGACGCTGGAGCTCGGCCGGACCACCGCCAGGGTCGCAGCCCGGTGGATCCTGCGAGTCTGGCCGGAGGCGGACTGGACCCGGCCGCACACCTTCGACCTCGCCGACGCGACCCTCACCCGCAGCGACCTGATCGCCGCCGGTCGGGGCCGCTGACATGGCGCGGATACGAACCATCAAGCCGGAGGCGTTCGTCTCCGAGTCGCTCGCCGAAGTGAGCGTCGAGGCCGAGCGGACCTTCTTCGGACTGCTCACCCAGGCTGACGACCACGGCCGCCACCGCGACAACGCCGCGATCATCGCCGGGCTGCTCTGGCCGCTGCGCGCCGAGCACACCTCAGTCCACGTCGAGGACGACCTCCAGCAACTCGCGAACGCTGGCCTGATCTGCCGGTACACCGGCTGCGACGGCCGCCGCTACCTGCACATCGCGACCTGGTCCGAGCATCAGAAGATCGACAAGCCGAGCCAGTCCCGCCTCCCCGCCTGCCCGCAGCACCACGCGGCCGACCGCTGCGCCCCCTGCAAGGGCACCTGCACCAAGCGAAGCGAGGAGTCGCCCACCCCTACCCGAGGGCTCGCCGAGGCTTCGCCGAACGCTCCCCGAGCCCTCGATCTGCCCGCGCAGCCCGCTGCGACGCCTCCCGGCAACGTAGGCGGTGCTTTCTCCGCCCAGCAGGACACCTTCGACGGCATGGCCGGCACCCCTAGCCACGCGGACACGAAAACCGCAGGTCAGGGCCCATTCTCCGAGGACTCCCCGAACCTTCCCCGAAGCTTCGGGGAGGACTCGGCGCCTGGATCTAGGATCTTGGATCCTGGATCTCTTATCCCTACGGGGCGCACAGCGCCCGCAGCCTCCGTCTCGGCCAACCAGCTCGTCGGCGAGTACATCGCTGCCTGCGACGAGCGCCCGCCCAGCGACGTGATCGGCCACCTCGGGCGGATCACCAAGAAGCTCCTGGGCGAGGGGATCGCCCCGGAGTACATCCGAGCCGGGCTGCAGAACTTCGCAGCCAACCCCAAGCACCCGAGCGTGCTGACCAGCATGGTCAACGAGGCCATGAACGCACGCTCCGGCGGTTTGGCGCGGCCGGGAAACCGTCCTAACGTGCCCGCTCACCAGGCGTGGACCAACCCGGTCAACGCTGCCGCCGCCTACGCCGAGGAGCTGTGATGCGCACCCGTACCCGCGAACCGCAGACCCTCGGCGAGGGCACCCTGGACCGGATGGCCCGGATCCTGGCCGCCCGCAACATCGACCCGGCCGCTGTCGCCGCACTGGCCGACGAGCCCGAGCCCTTCTCGCCGCTGGACGCCCTGTCTGCCGGGATGCCCCCGCGCTACCAGGACGCGATCGCCGACCACCCCCAGGTCCTGGCCTGGGCCCGGGACGTCGCCGAGGCCGCCGTCGCCCCCAGCCTGGGAGCCCGGCGGCAGGTCACCACCGGCCCCAGCCTGCTGATGGCCGGGGTCGTCGGCGCGGGCAAGACCCACCAGGCGTACGGCGCGGTCCGGAGACTGGTGCAGAGCGGGGTCGGCGTGCGCTGGCGCGCGACCACCGCCGCCGACCTGTACGCCGACCTGCGCCCCCGGCCCGGGGCAGACAGCGAGCGGGAGCTGGCGGCCGTCAGCCGCTGCCCCCTGCTTGTCATCGACGACCTCGGCGCGGCCAAGGCATCCGAATGGGTCGAGGAAGTGACGTACCGGCTCATCAACCGCCGGTACAACCACATGCTCCCGACGCTGATCACCACCAACCTGGCGATCAAGGACCTCCGGGTCTACCTCGGCGACCGCGTCACCTCCCGGCTCGCGCAGATGACCACCCGAGTCGAGTTCGAGCCGGTCGACCGCAGACGCCTCCGCACCGCCGCCTGACCTGCCGCAGGCCGCCACGCCGGGCCGCGCCCCCAGCGCGCCGCCCCATGCACCTCCCGACCCAGCGCACCCCTCCGCCGACGCCCTTGCGCGCGGAGAGCGATCGGAGCAACCCGCGTGACCGCCACGACGATCAGCCCTGCCCGCCATCGGTCGCTCGGCGACCACACCTGGCAGGACCAGGCCGTCTGCCAGAGCACCGAGTACAACCCGGTGGACCCCGAAACCTTCTTCCCCGAGCCCGACGAGACCGACAAGATCACCGCCGCGAAGTCGCTGTGCGGCCAGTGCCCGGTCCGCCGCACCTGCCTGGACGCCGCCCTCGAAAGCGGCGACACCCACGGCATCCGGGGCGGCATGACGGAAGAGGAGCGCGAGCCGCTGCACGAGAAGCTCGCCAACCGCCTGGACTACAGCCGCGTCAACGCCACCGTCGCCGGGCGCGACGTCCACCTCACCAAGGCCGAGCGCCGCGCGGTCGTCCACGCCGCCTACCGCCACGGCCTGTCCGAACAGCGCCTGGCCTGGCTCCTGAAGATCACCGAGGAGCACGCCCAGAAGCTGTACCGCGAGACCCGCCGGGCCCTGCGCAACCGAGACCTGGAGCAGACCACGAAGACCACCCCGCCTCCGGAGACCGACGGCGAGCGCCTGGGCCGCGACGACTTCGGGACGGCAGCGTGAGCACCGCGAGCGCGCCCAAGGCGGCGCACATCACCGGCTGGGACCGCGCGGTCGTCATCGCGCTGGGCGGCGCGGGGTGCGCCCTGTCGTACGACGCCCTCCAGCAGATGGCCGTCGCCATCCACGTCCGCGGTTTCCTGACCTACCTCTTCCCCCTGGTGATCGACGGGTTCATCTCCTACGGCGTCCGAGCCCTCCTGGTCCTGCGCGACGCACCCCTGCGCGCCCGGCTCTACGTCTGGACCCTCTTCGGCACCGCTACCGCCGCCAGCATCTGGGCCAACGCGCTCCACGCGGTGCGACTCAACGAGGAATCGGCCTCGGCCACCGGACTCCGGCTCGGAGACACGGTGGTCGCGGTGCTGTCCACCATCGCCCCGCTCGCGCTGGCCGGAGCGGTCCACCTCTACATCCTCATCGCCCGGGGGCCAGCCAAGGACAGTGACCGAAGTGACCGCGACGACCTCGGACAGGCCGGTCACCTCGGTCAGGCCGACCGGCCCGAGGGCATCACGGTCACCCGGACTGACCGGCCCGGTCAGCCGCAGCCGCAGGCTGGTCAGGTCACCGCCGGTCAGCCGGTCACTGCCCTGACCGACCGGCCGCGACTGTCCCTGGACAAGCAGACCCCAAGTCCTCGGTCACTGACCGGGGACAGTGCCCCGGCGGACAGCAGCAGCCCGGTCACCGGTCACCACGAGCCGCCGCACGAGGCCGCTGACCTGCCCGGACAGTCGGACACCGCGCCGCCGGTCACTGACCGCCCGGCCGGCACCGAGCCGGTCACCGGCCACCAGAACAGCCTCGCGCCGGTCACTGACCGGCCGGTTACTCCGCCGCCGGTCACTGACCCGGACACCCGGACAACCGGTGACCGGCGGCCTGATCCGGACACCGAGGAGCTGCTGGAGATCGCCCGGTCAGCGGTCAGGGCCGAGGACAAGCTGACCCGCAAGGTGGTCGCCCAGGCGATCCGGGGTCAGCAGATCCCGCTGTCGAGCGACACGCTGACCGCCCTGATGGTCCAGCTCCGCGAGCAGCACGGACAGCCGGTCACCGCCGCCCGGAACTGACCGGACAGCACGAAGCGGGTGACCGAGCCGGACACCTCGGCCGGTCATCCGCCCCCGGACATGCGCCCCACAACCTTCCGAAGCGAACCGGAGAGCACCCTCATGCGCACACACCCGGCCACACCCACCGAGGTCGACTCCTGGCTGACCGTCCTGCACCAGCGCGGTCACCTCCACCGCGCCCAATCCGGCCCGGATAACACCTGGACCGTGCAGCGAACCCGAAACAGCCGTCCGTGGACCCTGCACCACCCGGTCCTGGCCATGGACTGGATCGAGGACCTCGTCCGCGAAATCCGTCAGCAGAACCCGGAGACGAGCCGGTGACCGCCAGCGACCCGACGGCCACCACGTCCGGACAGCAGCGTGACCCCACGACGGCTCCTGGCGGAGCAAGTTGTCGCCTACGACGGTCCTACGGCCCGTCGTACGCACTTGCCCCCGCCCAGGAGGGCGAGGGAAGTCCGGCTGGGCCCCGAGCGAGGGCGCACGGGGACCAGCCAGACTCCCGGCACCAGGGGGCGCCAGTCGCAGGGGGAGAAGTAGACCGCCACAGCGACCGCGAGCAGCCGAGCCCGAGCGCGTCCCCCTTCCCCGACCGCAAGCCGCGCCGCCGCAGCCGCAACCCGAGCGAGCGCACCCGCAAGACGACCACCCGCCTCTCCGACACAGAGAAAGCCGAGATAGTCGTCGCCGCCGCGCAGCGCAGCGTCACCGTCGCTCGCTTCCTCGCCGCCGCCGGCCTCGCAGTCGCCCGCGGTTCCACCACCTTGCACACCAACGAACAACTCGACACCGCCATCGACGAGCTGGCCGCCCTGCGCACCGCCCTCTCCCGGGTCGGCAACAACATCAACCAGATCGCCTACGTCCACAACGCCGGAGGGCAGCCCCGACCCGGCGAACTCGAACACGCCCTCGCAACCCTGACCCGACTCCTGGCCCGCATCGACGACGCGGCCGACACCCTGGTGAAGAAGCGACTCTGATGGTCCCCAAGATCCGACGCGGCTCACGAACCCACGGCCTGCTCGTCTACCTGTACGGCCCTGGCAAACGCGACGAACACACCGACGCCCACCTCGTCGGGAGCTGGGACGGCTTCGCCCCTGACCCCGGACGAGACACCAGCCCCGACCCCGACCCCAAGGTCACCCTCGCCCGCCTCTCCGCAGCACTGGACCTGCGGGTCAAGCAGGCTGGCACCACGGCACCGGCCCAGCACGTCTGGCACTGCTCGATCCGCACCGACCCCGGCGACCGGATCTTGACCGACGCCGAGTGGAACACCGTCGCCCGCCGCCTGGTCCACGCCGTCAACCTCGCCCCCGAAGGCGATCCTGACGGCTGCCGCTGGGTCGCCGTGCGGCACGCCGACGACCACATCCACATCCTGGCCACCATGGTCCGAGGCGATCTGCGCCGCCCGAGGATGAACTACGACTTCAAGAAAGCCCAGGCCGAATGCCGACGCATCGAGCAGGAGATGGGCCTGCGCCAGCTCAAGCCCGGCGACGGCACCGGAGCCAAGTCCCCCACCAGCGCAGAGCGTTTCAAGGCCGAGCGCACCGGTCGGCCCGAGGCTCCTCGCGAGACTCTCCGCGAAGCCGTGCGTCAAGCCCTCGCGGGCACGGCCACCGAAGATGAGTTCTTCACCAGGCTCCGCGAGGCGGGCCTCCGTGTGAAGATCCGAAACGCCCCGTCCGGCGACGCCATCGGCTACAACGTCGCGCTTCCAGGCGACCGCAACCGCGAGGGCAAACCGATCTGGTACCCCGGATCCAAGCTCGCCCCTGACCTCGCACTCCCCAAGATCCGCCGCCGCCTGGCCGACGGCACCGCTGATCAGGCGACGCAGCCGGCGGCCACCAGCGGCCGGCCGGGCTGGTCACCGCCCGCCCGGGAACGACGCAACGCCACCGGCCTAGCCGAGCACGCCGCCATCCTGCTCGACAGCGACGACGACGAAGCCGCAGCTCAACTGGTAGGGGTCGGCGAACTCCTGGACGCGGTGACACAGACCTCCCCGGCCGCCACCCGCGCCGAGCTGGGTGCCGCCGCCCGCGCCTTCGAGCGTGCCACCCGCAGTCACGTCCGAGCAGAGCGCGCCGACACCCGGGCGATCCGCTCGGCGGCCCGGGGCATCATCCAGGCCGGCAGCGCTCTCGGCCGTGGCGAGGACGGCGGCACCACCGCCATGCTCGTCTCCACCTTGGTTCTGGTCGCCCTCGCCGCCGCCCGCTGGCACTCCGCCCGTGGCCATGCCCAGCAGGCCCACGCCTCCCGACAGACCGCCGAGCATCTGCGAGCCGCCTACCGCCAGGCTGCCGCAACGCCCATGCGGGCGCTGCGCGAACAAGGCCGCGCCCTGCCCGAAGCCGAACGCCGAACCCACGAGGCCGCCATCCGTGCAGCCCTGCCGGAAGAGGGGCTGCGAGCAGACAGCTCGTCGACGAAGACCGATGCCCTGGCCGCCACCCTTGCCCAGGCCGAGCAGGCAGGCCACGACCCCAAGGCCCTCCTGCAGCAAGCCATCGGCATGCGCGAACTCGACACCGCCGAGGACGTGAACGACGTCCTGGTATGGCGCCTGCGCCGACTTGCCCAGCTCCCCGCTCACCCGGGCGAAGCGACCCGCCGCCCGCAGGCCGGCACCAGCCAGCCCAAGACCTCGGCCAACCGCACCAGCACCCGGACGGCACCCATGGCCGCAGCTCGCCCCGCCGCCTCCGACCCGCGCAACCGCCCACCGCGCCGCTGACCGGAGTCCGGCAGGCCGGTCAACCGGCCTGCCGGACTCCGCGAAACCCCTGGACAACCGGTTCCACCGGCTGTTACGGATGGAAACAGAAGGACCTCGACCGGGAGATGACGCTCGTGCTCAGAACCACCGACCGCCCCGCAGAGCCGACACCCGTGCTGCCTGTCCTCCCCGCCGGAACCGATCCCCTGCTGCAGCTCGAGTACGAGACGCAGCCGCCCAGCGGCCCTGGCGCGACGCGCTGCCTCAGCCACTCGCGCGAGCTGGCCCTTCGTGGGATCCCCGTGATGTGCTCGGCCTGCCGTGCCCGGCGCGACTGGTTGCTCATCAACCACGGCCGCAACGTCTGGGTCTGCTGCCGCTGCAGCAACCAGTGGCTCGAACCCGAGATCAGCCGCGCCGACTTCGACGCCCTGATCGCCATCCCGGACGGGACGACCTACCCCAGCGTCGAGCAGGGCCTCGCCGCGCTCGGCTTCGATGGCGCCTTCGCCAGCACCTACCTGGACTAGGCGAGTGAAGTACCAATGCCGAGGAGCGCCACCGACATGTCGGTGGCGCTCCTCGGCATTGCAGGGTGGTCAGCCGCGGTTGCCGTTCTTCGGCAGCCCACCCCGGAAGTCGCAGCCGGGGCACTCGTCCTCGCCCTGGATATGACCCTCGTACCAGCCGTGGACGGCCGCATGCAGGATCGCCTCCTCCGCCGAGGCTTCGCCGCTGCGGACCGATGCGATGGCGTTGCCGACGACCACCCGGAGCGCAGCGTTGTCGGGAGAAGGGAACGGTGGGGACGGCATCGGCGAGTCGGACGTCATGGCCGCAGCCTACGGGTGGGCACGACGGCCGGTCAGCCGGACGGAGTGATCTCGTGCTGAGAGGGGCCGTGCAAGTCCCTCCGGAACCCTCGGCCGACGGGCCGCCAGCCCTGGAAGGTAGCGGGCTTCCAGCGCGGCCGGTCCGGCACGCTGGTGTCGTCGGGCTCCGGCAGGCTGCCCCGGCTCTTGCGGCTACGGGCAGCTCGGACGCTGATGCCCAGGTGAGCGGCGACCTCCGGATACCCCCAGAGTTGCTGGTCGTCGGCCATCGTGTCCTCCTCGTTCGTCGGTGATGAGCGTACGCAACACGCGGCCGGGCGTACGGCACCTGCCTGAGCGGCACGGGGCGGCCTTCTGCGGTTTCGGTCAGACCTGGGCGAGGCGATTCGAGAGATCGAGGGCGGCGGTCGCGACCGCGAGGGCGGCGCACAGGCCGAGCACCTCGTGGATGGTCGGGCGGACCAGGCGCGGCCAGTCGTCCGGGGCGGCAGGCCAGGAGGCGAGATGCACCTCGGTGGTGGCCAGGCCCAGATGCGCTGTGACGTCCCAGCCCGCGAGGGAGGCAGGCTCCCAGTGAAGGCGAATGCGGCCAAGGGGGAGTCTCGGGGTTTCGGCGGCGAGCCAGGTGACGTCGAGCGGTCCGTCGGGCAGGGCGGAGACGCGCTGGACCAGCGCGCCGCGCATGGCGCTCGGCATGGGGCGTACGGCCAGGCTGTGCAGGGGAAGGACCTGCGAAGGGCGGGATCGCGACGAGATAGGAGCCTCCGGGGGCGGTGTCGGTGGGACTGGTCAGGCCCAGGCGAGGGCGTTGCTGACCTTCACCGGGAGGTAGCCCTCCTGGCCGTCGTCGGCGATGAACGCCTTGCCGCCACGGACAACGACCTCGGCCCCCAAGTAGTGGGTGAACGGGAAGTCAGGGTTGATGGCGAGGCGGATCGGCAGGTTGGGGTCAAGGTCCTGGAGCTGGCGGAGCAGGTGGCCGACGGTCAGGTAGTGGGGCACGGAAACCTCCAAGAGCGGTACGGGATGGCAGGGCGGGGTTGGTGGTGGAGCGTCAGGAACCGTCGAGGCGAAGCAGGTCGCGAAGAACCTTCGGCCCCTGGGTGTGGCTGGTGAGGTGCCGCTTACGGCTCTCGTTGACGTAGCCCTTACCGGACTGCTTCATCTCCCAGCCGCCGCACGAGCAGATGGCCTGCGTGTACGCGCGACCAGGGCAGTCGGGGTTGAGCGGCTTGCCGGAGCTGGTGTGCTTGTGGTCCGCCGGGCAGAGAGTGCCGTCGGCGTGGTGGTTGGTGAGCGGGGCGCGGTATGCCATGGGGGCCTTCCGAGACAGGGGGCGGTAGCGGTCAGCGGCTGGGGGTGGCGATGAGCGCGGCGAGGAAACCGGCAACGGCCTCGGAGGGGGTGTAGAGGCCGAACTCCTGGACCCACGGCTCACCCTCGGTGGGCTGTACCCGGACCTGCCAGACGATGCCGCGCTTCCAGGCGGCGGTGTCTTCGGGAAGCCAGCCGACGTAGACACGGCCGTCCGGGCTCGTCGCGTGGACGTTGGCCTCCGGGGTGTCGACGATTGCCCAACCGAGCGCGTCGAGGAGGTCGAGCACCGGGCCTGCGCAGTGGTCCGACGAGAGCCAGGAGCGCTCCTCCACGGCGGGCCGGACGACAGCGGGCAGGAGGGTGGCGGAGGCGTTCACGGTTGGACGATCCCTTCGTTGACCTGCGGTTTTTCCCAACACCCGTACGTTGACATGCGGTGTGCCGAAGTACGTAGTCCTTTCCCGGGAAGCGGCGTCTGCCGTGGGCGAACTGGCGGCCGTCAGCAGAGGGCCCGTGGCCCGGGAATGGATCGGCGGACGCGGTTGTCCTAACTGGGTTGCGGCAACGGGCCGCACGGGACCGAAGGGGGAGCAGGGATGGCGGAGCCGAGCAGACACTGGGACGGAGCCGGGCTGGAGCGCAAGATCCGGGCGGCCGGGCGGCCGTGGACGGAGGGCGACATCGCGATGGTCGCCGACGGCCAGTGGGCTGTCGGTGCCCAGTCCGACGGACGGGGTGACGAGGGCGCGGTGGTGGAGCACCGGATCGCGGATGGGCGTCGCGTCGAGTTGACGCTGGAGGAGCTGGCCCGCGCGGTGGGCTCCCGCATCGGGAATGCCCACCGCGACGAGGACCTTGCCTGACCGATCAGCGGCGCGGCCCCAGGTCGGCCACCGACGGGCCGACAGCGGCCGAACGAGCGGGCTGATCGGGCGCCTGGCCCACGGCGCGTGGCGCGTGCCCGGAGCGGGCGACAGCGGCCTGGGCCAGCCGGACTGCTGGCGCCCGGTCCGAGGTCGCAGCGGCTTCACGCGCTTCGATCACGTGGCTGATTGCCTGCAGGGAAGTACGGCTCTCCGCTTGGGCGACGCGAAGGTCCGCCGCTGAGCTGGTGATCCGTTCCAGGTCGTAGAAGGCCGGCACGTGGCCAGGCGGGGTAAGGGCGTGCAGACGGTCCTGGTGCACGGCCACTGCGTTGTCGGTGATGACCAGGGCCGAGCGGATGTGCATGGCCGAGCGCAGGAGCGGGTCGTGGCTCGGGCGGCGGACCGCGAGGGATTCCAGAGCTTCGATAGGGCGGCCCCAGGCTTTCTCGATCATCGTTGTGGCCTGGTCGAGTGGGGTGGCGTCGGGCATGGCGGAACTCCCGGCATTCGGAGGTGGTTTGGTCAAAGGTGGTGCCCCGGAAGGCCCGGAGCCCTGGGGGTCAGCGGCTGTGGCGTGGGGCCGACGGGCTGGCCAGCGGCCTGGCCCCGAGAGTGTGCGCGGAATTGCTCGACCGGCTCTGTGCCGCAAACGCCGTGCGGCTGCGGGCGGCCATGACCCGGAGGTCGGCGGCTGTCTGCGGGGCGCGTGCGGCGCGGTGGACGGCCTGGGTGACAGCGGTGCGGCGCACGTCGAGTGGGGTCGGAGCCCGAGAGATCTGGGGTGTGGCTGGGCCGACGGGGGTGAGCGTGACCAGGTGCTCAACCTTGCGATCGAGCTGATGCCGCTCACGGATCACCGGGGCTGAATCGGTCATGGCGGCTGCGCGGCGATCAAGTGGGACGGGGTGCGGGCTGTGAAGACCGCCTCCGCGCGCGTGCCCCAGCCCGGTGGACCGGCCCACAGCGTGACGGTTTCGTTGTCCCAGTCAGAGAGACGGTTGTCGATCAGGACGCCTGCTTGTCCGTCAGGGGCGATGATCTCGACGGTGCCACGCTCGGCCGCGCCACGCGTCCATCCAGCATCGGTCAGCGGCCGGACGGCGTCGGCCCAGTACAACGACGGGCTCGTCAGAAAGCGCCCGTTGCCGTCGGTGGCGTCGGCTTCGGCGTAGTCGTGGGCCAGAGCGGTGGTGAGACCGGCGACGATCTCGGCCGGGGTGACATGGTTGAACGTTGCCGTCCAGCGGGTTGCGGAGACGGCGTCCTCGGCTGCGGTGATCTTCCACAGGTCGAAGTCGTCGCCGAACCAGCCGATACGAATCCGCTGGTCGGGCGAGGTAACGAGGAGCTGGCAGGGCCCCTCGTCGAGATGGTGGTGCGGCCAGTGGGCGACGGGGGCGAAGCCAGCGTCTCCGGTCCCGTTGGAGCCAGCCAGGTACACGGGGCTGACGAGTACCTCTTGGTAGGGATGCTGGATGCTCATAGTCGAGGCTCCGGGGGCATAGGAGGGGAACGCGCCCGCGTGCGCAGCGGAACGGGCTGCTCGATTGCACGCGGGCGCCGTGGCAACGGGGACACGCGGCTGGCTCTCAGCGCCACGCGGATCACCGGCCCCGAGAGGGGGCCGACTGGGCGGTGACGGCCGCCGGCACCCGCGGTTGCGGCTGCGGTGCGTGGCTGAAGAGGGCGCTCGGTGCGGCGGTGCTCCGGCGCAGGGCCGCTGCGGTTCGGATGCCATCCGACCCCAGCGGGACGCCGGCGTGGGTCCGGGTGGCCGCCGTGACGGCGGTCGGGGGCGAGGAGTGCCTCCGGGTGGCGGCGGGGTTACTCCAGTGCTCGACGGCCGCGTAGACAGGGCCCAGCGCCCGCCCGGCGTCGGTCAGGACGTAGGGGTCGCCGTGGCGCGGTCCGGTACGGGCGAAAGGCCGTCGACCTGAAGCCGGTTGAGTCGCTGCCGGGTGAAGCCGTTGTCCAGGCCAGCCTCCTCAGCGCTGTGGACGAACCGTGTGGGGCCGCCCGCGTCCAGGACCTGGATCACGGCGGTCGAATGCCGAAGGTGCAGACGCCGCACGGCGTCCTCGACACGTTCGGCACCGGCCACCTTGCCGCCGAGCGACAGGTTGCTCTGAGACCAGTCCGACAAGGTGCGGTGCACCGAAGACAGCGACTCGCCGAACGCGCTGAGCTGGTACGGAGCCCCGTGGCGGTCGTCGGCTCGGGTGACCAGCCCATCAGCGTGCATCTGGGCCAGCCGCTTGCCGACGAGCTGCTCGCTGACGAAGGGGAGCCTGGCGGCGACGTCACGCACACGCAAGGGGTGGCCCTGCTGTGCCAGGGTCTGCGCCGACCAGGTGGTCCACTTCGGTGCTATGAGGGAAAACGCGTCCTCGACACGCTGGGCATCGACCGAGCCGATGGAGAAGGCGGAGGGCTGTATGGGGGTGGTCATGGGGCGAACTCCGGTAAGGAAAGAGGGCTTTCCAGCTGTGTGGTGAGGCCGAGTGGTCAGTGGGAGGTGTTCTCGGCGCGGAGCCTCTGGAGCACCTCACCGAGGCGGCGGTTGCTGACGTGGATGCCGCGGTCGCGCAGGCCCCGGCGCAGTGCCTCGCGGTTGATGCGTTGCAGACCGGCGGCGACCTCGCGGGCGATGGCCAGCAGGTCCTGATCGGCAGGAGCAGGGGCAGCTCGGTGGGCCGGGGGCCGCTGCGCGGATGGGCGGTCCAGCAGGAGGCGGACATCCAGCAGGTCCCAAACCGCTTCCGCCTCGGTCTGCTCCTGGCGTTCGAGGTCGACGACTTCGGTCGCGTAGAGCAGCACGAGATCGTCGAGGACGTGCTCGCCGGAACGGCATCGCTGCCAGGCCGCGTCGAGGTGACGGCGGGCAGATCGGGCATCGGCGTCAGTCTGGGCGAGGCCGCCGAGCCGTCGCAGCAGGATGGGCAGGACAGGGTCGTCGGAGCGACCGGAGGCGTTGCCGCGCTGCAGTTCCTCCAGCGGGCGGCCGTACCGGTGCTCGACCAGGCGGCGGGTATAAAACGTGGTGGACATGGAGGACGTCCTTTCTGGGGAATCAGCGGGACCGGGAAGGCTTGGCGGCCGCGCTTGTTGCGGGTGCGACAGCTGGATCGGCGGCGGCGCCGGAGATCGCCGCAGAGTTGCTGCGGCTGAGGGCGGCGGATACGCGCGGCGTGGCCGTACGTGCATCTCGAAGGGCGTTCTCACCCTGCGGCGTGAGCGACAGGAGCTGTCCAGGCCGGTACAGTCCCTCGCTCGCGTCCTGGTCCAGTAGCCCGTCGGCGACCAGCCGCTGGACGGTTTCGGGCCAGACCTCCGGGTTGGGGCGCTGGCCACGCCCGTCGGAGAGATAGATGTAGCCGTAGCCCCCGCTCTGGTGGAATCGCAGTCCGCCGGCCTCGACGGCTTCGAGGGCTCCGAGCTGGCGATCACCCGAGATGGCCCAGTCATCGCCCCGGCCAGGGCCCTGTTCCTTGCCCAGGTCGGGAGTCGCCGCCTTCGAGGGCCGCGCAGCGTCCTGTTCAGGCAAGAGGCGACGGAAGGTGGATATGGACCGGGTGAGCTGCTCGTAGGCCGCGCCCCGGCGAGCGACTAGCAGTTCGATCTGCGGGCCGGTGGTCCGCAGGACGCCGTACCAGCCGCGCATGCTCGCGTGATCGCCCTGGGCAATGGGCGCAAGCAGGTGGATGGCGGACTGGGCGGCGCGGGTCAGTTCGCCGTGCAGCTCGTCGACATCACGGGCGGCCTCGGCGACCATCCTGCCGACCAGGTCGAGCGGGTCGCGCAGCGGGCGGTTGTCGCTCAGCGCCCATGGGTCCTCAACGCCGAACTCCTCGGCGACCAGGTGGGCACCGGGCCTCTTGGCCGCGTCGTGCGGGTTCATTCGGCCGCCTCCATCCGGGCGAGCAGCGAACGGACCAGGGTGGGCAGGCTGTCGGGGCCGTCGCCGATCGAGACGTGGTCGGTCGCCTCGCCGAGGACGTACGCGGCGTCTTCGAGGAGGCCGCTGGAGATCTCCATGCAGGCGTCAGTGATCCGGGAGGCTGCGAGCAGGGACTCAGAGAGCACCTTGACGTAGTCGCCCGGCGCGAGACCGGCGGCCTCGGAGGCGGTGCCAATCGCCGCCAACTCCAGCGCACTGAAGGCGAAGTCGAACTCGCTGTCCTGCTCCACGCTGGCGAGCGCGGCGAAGGCCGGGTCCGGCGGCTCCGTGGGGATGCCCACGCGCGTGCAGATCTGGTCGACCGAGGTGGTCAGCTCGGCGAGGGACTCGGTGAGCCATCCCAGAGCGGAGGCGTAGGAGGCCAGAGTGAAGAGACCTGCCGGCGTGGCGGGGAGCGGCTCGTCGGCCACGAACCCTTCGAGCCGGTCGTTCAACTCGCAGACCACCCGGGGCCCGGCGGACAGCGCGCCCAGCACGGGGTGCAGGTAGGAGCGGCTGGCGGCCGTCGGGTACTGGGCGGTGAGGACCCCGGAGACGCTCTGCGCGGCATCGCTGAGGAGGCTGGCGAGTTCGGTACGGGCCAGAGGGGCGCGGTTGGCGGTCATCGTTGGGGAGCCTTTCGGGAGGCGGAGGCAGTGGGCTGGGCTGCTGCTGGAGGAGTTGCCGGGACAGCGGTCGGCTGGTCGCCCGCACGGGGAGAGCGGGACCGAGCGGCCTGCACGCGCGCCTCGGTGGCGGAGGCTGTCTCGGGGTCCTGGCGAGGGCCGGTGCGAAGGTGGGCCGAGCGGTAGACCGCGTAGTCCTTCCGACTACCGGCGGCGACGAGATAGATCTCGCGTTTGTGGTTCGAGGTAGGCGGGGCCGGGCGGAACTGAATGACCAACCGGTAGGAGACGGACGGGTCGACGTAGACCTTGTGGAAGCCCGCGAGGCGGCCTTTCAGGGGCAGGCAGTCGTCGCTCCCGTGGACCAGGTTCTGCAGCTCAAGCAGTGCCAAGTCGCGTACCTCGTCGGGAAGTTCCCGCAGATCCGCGATGGCGTCTGGATGTGCGGCGAAGGCGAAGCGGGCGCGGCTCACATCGACCTCCGAGGACTCGGTCGCTGGGCGTCGGAGTCCGCGTCGGCGGGCTCGAATTCATGGAGACGGAAGTCGAGTTCGCCGCTCATGCCGCCAGCCCCAACTGCTCGGGTGCGGGGGTGGCCAGCACACGGTGGTTAGGCCGGGTAGGGCTCGTCGTGCACGCGGCGAAGGGTCCGTCGGGAGCACGGAGGTGCACCAGCGCCTGGTCCAGGTGGTCGCGGTGCCACGTCGAAGGACCGGACAGGCCGGCCTCGGCATCAGTGAGCTGCTGCCACGCGAGCCAGAGGGCGTGCAGCCGGGCGACGGCCTCGGGGTGTTCGTGCCACTGTGCGCACCACGGGCGAGTCGTGCTGATCTCTCGGCCGTACACCGGCAGGAAGAGGTAGTTCACCCAGTCGCTGAGTGCGGCGAGTTCGACGGCGTACGCCTCGCCGCCCAAGGCGAGGATGAACACCGACGTGGGGCCATCTGCCTGCTCGGAGTCGGTTGCCTCTGCGGCCGGAACATCGTCAGTCGGCTGGGGTGCAGCGGGCACGGGAGCGGGCTCGGAGCCTAGGCGGTCGAGGATGACGCCGTGCTGCCTGACCTCGGCCATGGTCTTGGCGAGGGTGCTGGCGAGGTCGTCGAGATCCCCGTCGGGGACGCGGAACGGCTCGGGGTCGGGGGCGGTCTTGCTGGTGTCGGACATGGGGGCGTGCTCCATCTGTGGGAGGGCGACATGGGGAAGAGGATCCGGAGAATCCGCGATTTGGTCAGGCCGGGAAATCCCGGTAGTGAGGCGCTACGCCGCCGTGCAGCGGGGGCAACGCGGGAAGGGCGGGGCCAGCAACTGCACTGCTCGGATGGCCTGTTGAGGCACAACGCCGTTGCCGAGCGCGGTGAGCTGAGCCGGTCGGCCGAGCCCCGGAGTGGCGGTGACCCAGCCGGGCTCCAGGCCCTGCATCCACTCCACGAAGTCGGCACGGAGCCGTCCGGCCGCGTCGGTGGGCGGCGGCGCGGGACGGGTGAGCATCTCCCATCGGGTGATGGCGGCTTCGTATGCACCCCATCGCCGGTCTGCTCCCCGGCTCCCAGAGCCGAATCCGTCCAGAGCGGCAGGACCACCGCTGACAAGGGAGGGCGCCACCCCTTGCCCGGGCGGCGGCCCGGGGTGCCCGTGTCGCTGGCCCGCGGTGTGGGCAGCAGCGACGCCGCCGCACTCGGCAATGTCATGTCCCCGTTGCCGTGCCGCTGGTTGGGCGAGCCCTTGATCCCGTCCGACGCCTTCGGGGTCGGCAGAAGGAGCCACTCCACCTCGTCGGCCAAGTTCGGGCCGTGGCCCCCGCTCTTCCTCTTGGAGGGGTGTTGCGAGCCGCCGTTCTTGCCGATGTTGCTGGTCGGCGTCTTGAGCAGAGTGTTCGGCGGGCCAGGCGACGAGGAAGGTGCGCTCGCGGCGGTGCGGAGCTCCGATATCGGAGGCGCGAAGCACGAGCCACCGTGCGTCGTACCGGAGGTCAGCCAGGGATCCGAGTACGGCACCGAGTGCCCGCAGAGGAGGCTGACCTGGGGTGTCTCCCAGACACCACGGGCAGAATTCCACGTCGCCAGGGGAACCGGCGGGAGAGGTGAGGAGGCCGCGCACATTCTCGATCACCACCAAACAGGGTCGGAGGGCCTCGACCGCACGGGCGACGTGCAGCCACAGCCCGGAGCGGGTCTGGGAGTTGAGTCCGGCCCGTCGGCCGGCGACCGAGACGTCTTTGACAGGGGAAGCCCGCCGTCAGGACGCACACCCCGGGGACGGGGGACCAGTCGACGGTCGTGATGTCGCCCAGGTTGGGCACCCCGGGCCAGTGCCGGGCCAGGATGCGCGAGGCGTCCGGATTCACCTCGGCGTGCCAGGCCAGCGTGCCGCCGAGGGCGGACTGCACTCCGAGGTCCAGTCCGCCGTACCCCGAGCAGAGCGAGCCGATCAACGGCGGTCGCGCGGTGGTGGTCTGCATGTCACCGGCTCCGCGCGATCCGGTCCTGGGGTGCTGCCGCCGCCAGGGCGCCAGCCGGGGGCAGAGGCCCGGGAGCGGGAGCCGCGGTCGTGGACCGGCTGCGGGCAGCCTGGAGTCGTACGGACGGAGGCGACACCGTCGCCGACGCGGCGTGCAGGGAGTCGGCCGCTTCACGTAGGGCCACCTCCGCCGTACCGAGGACGTCGTCCATCACCCGCACCGCAGCCTCCCGAGCATCCCGGGCGTCGGGCTGGTCGCGGAGGTGCTCGGTCTGGTCCAGGAAGGAGAGCTGGTGGGCCACTGCCCCGAGGGCGGCTGCCGCCTCGCCAGCAGGTCGCACAGTGGCGGCGAAGCTGGTGATGACCCGGGCAGTGTGGACCTCCCGGTCCTGGTCGGTGGCACGGAAGAGAACCTCGTCGCCCAGGTCGGTGATCATCTTGCCGAGTTCGGAGATCTGCCTGGCGACGGCGACGCTGTCGGGCGAGCGGTGGGGGCCTCCGGGTACCGGGAGCTTGCCGCGGTGGGCATCGAAGGCCGAGGCCGTGGCACGCATGGCCAGGGCGTCGGAGAGGGGGTTGCTGTTCACGGTGAAGTCCAGTGGAGAGGAGGAGCGACGGACTGTGGGGGGTAGGTTCAGCTGTGGCCGCGCGAGGGCGGTCGCGCGGCGGCCGGGGTGGGTGCAGAACCGGGCCGCGCCAAGGGCGGCGAGACCGGGCGAGGGGTGCTGCGGGCGAGGGCGGCGTGCACCCGCGCAGCGGGGGGCCTGTCTGGTGAAGGGACTGGAGCCGTCGGCGTCGGAGCCTGGCGGCCGTTCGCGGTCTGCCAGCGGGTGCGCACTTCGTCGAGTGGGCCGAGCGCATGCAGGGCGTGATTGATGAGTCGCCCGGGGGCCAGGGCCTCGTTCTCCGCCAAGGACCGGATGGCACGCGCGGAGGTGGATGCGGTGCGGGTGACCGAGAAACGCATGACCTGCTCGCCAAGCCATTCGGCGCTGCCGGGGCCGACGCCGTCGCAGATGGCGGTGAGCTGGTCGCCGGACAGTGTGCCGTCGGCCAGAAGCCCGCGCCGCTGGGCTTCCCAGAGCAGGGTGATCCGGTCGAGGGGCTCCCCCCGGTGGTGCAGCGCGCCGAGGCAGCGGTAGAGCTGCCCGTGGGCCGGGTCGGCGAAGTCGCCCGGCCGAAGCCAGCCCACCACCTCGTCCATGGCGCTCGGCTGCTCAGCCAGGACGGCTAGAAGGAACCGCTCGTCCTCGGCGACCTGGTCTGCCCGGACCGGCGGCGGGGCGGCCGGGGCGGTGGCCGGCGGAGTAGCAGGCGCGACCGGGCGAGGTTCGGTTCCCCAACGCCGTGCGAGATCGCTGAGCACCCCGGTCAGAACGTCCGCATAGTGCAGGGCTCCCTCGACCTCGCCCTGCAGGGCGTCGGCGCGAGCCGCTTGGTGAAGGCGGATCGCGTGTTCCGTGATGCTGCGATGGATCGCGCCCTCCAGCACCATGCGGCCGTACACCGGAGCGTGTGCGGGACGCGGGCAGGCCGAGATCAGGGTGTGGGCGTACACCGCGGTCAGCCCCCGTACGTGGAGGCTGGCCTCGTCGACCGCATCGGTCACCCATGACAGCGGTACGGACTTCTCGGCTGCCAACGCGGGGTGGCCGTCGTTTTGGAGCTTGCGCAGTGCGGCGAACAGCGCTTGGTGGACCGGCCGGTAGAAGTGATCCGGCGCGAGCCAGTCAAGATGCGAGAGCTGGCCCGGGTCGAGTAGCACGGAGCCGAGTACCGCCTGCTCGGCACCCAGCAGCGGGTTCATCGCTGCCCCCCTGTGTCGGGAGCGGGAGGCTCGCTCTGCCGGGCACGGAGGTCGGCGACCGCCTGGTCGGCAGCGGCCATCGCCTTGGCGAAGCCGTCCAGCAGACCGGTGAACGTGGGATCGGTGGCGAGAATCGAGCCGGCCCCGCTGACCAACCACCACTGACTGTCGCGCAGAACGACCGGCGAGCGTACGAGCCGCCCGGAGCGCGGTGTGGGCGCGCTCATGCCGACAGCCCGAAGTCGTCGCGGTCGAAGGTCTTCGCCAGGGCCCGCTCGGTGATGGCCTTCGTCGCGCGGGCGGAGGCCGGGCCGACCACCTTGGCGGACGGCTCCTTGTACCAAGGCCGGAGGTCGAGCATCGCGACCCGGATGCCGGTGGCTAGGAGCAGCGCCTTGCCCTTGGGGAGGGCGCGGATCGCGTCGGGCGGCAGGATCCGCTCGGTACGCATGCTCACCGAGGTGGACTTGCCGCCGTCGCTGGTCGACACCGACGTCGTCTGCACGTCGTGGTCACCAACCTGCCTGCTCAGACGGTCGGCGAAGTCGGCGTCGTCGATGCCACTTCCGATGATCTTGATGGTCGCGGCGGACCAGAGTGCATCCATGCCGGCCTCGCCCCAGCACCGCTGGCCCTGCCGGTAGGACTGCAGGATCGTCATCGGGATCACGCCCCGTGAGCCCAGGTGGCTGTACAGGTCAGGGAGATCCGAAATTTTGCAGACGTTCGCGGCCTCGTCGAGGACGCACAGGGCGGGCGGGTCGAGCCGTCCGCCGGAGCGCTCGGCGACGACCACGGCCGCGCGCATCACGGCGTCGGCCGCTGCAGCGATGATCGCGCTCGCGCTGCCGCCGCCGTCCTTGCTGAGGAGGTACAAGGTGTCGCGGGACGTGGCGAAGGTGAAGGGCTTGAACTCGGGGAGGTCCTTGCTCGGCGTGACCCAGGCTGCGACGTCCGGGTCGAGCAGGCAGCTCGCGTACTGCCTCGCCGTCTCATAAATGCCGTCGCGGGTCTCGGTCGCGCCGGAGACGGTGCCCTGGAGCTGGGCGGCGACCGCGTCGTGGCCGGCATCCGTGAGCAGGTCCACCGGGGTCCGGTCGGCGGGGGAGGCGAGCCAGGCCAGGACGTCGGTGATCGGCCGCCGGTGGCTGGCGGCAGCGAGGAACAGCGCGCCGAGCGTGTTGCTCGCGGCGGTGGACCAGAAGTCGGAGCCGTTCGACTCGTCCACGCTGGCGGCGACGAAGTGTCCGGCCAAACGTTTCGCCCCGGCCAGGTCGCGGGCGTCGGCCAGGATGTCCCACCACATCTCGCGCGGGTGGTGGGCGATCTGCTGGGGGTCGAGGGTCCAGATCGTGCCGACCTCGGCGCGAGCGTCCACCGTCGCGGTGAAGGCATCGTTGGCCGCCTTGTTCGAGGTCAGCAGCACCGGGCCGGGAGCCGCGAGAATCGCGGGGATCGCCAGTCCGGAGGTCTTACCGCTTCGCGGAGCCATGATCGCGACGATCACGTCCTCCCAAGAAGCGCGGACATTGGCCAGCCCCGGGGAGAGGGTGCCGAGCAGGATGCCGCGGTCAGCAGGAGCGACCTCTTTTACACTCCCGGCCGCTCAGGGACGGCCGCAGGGTCCTGGCCTTGGCGGTGATCTCCTTGTCCAGCAGCGGGGCGAGGTCGGCCTTCCGGGCGAGGCCGTTCTTCGCGCCGCCGCGCAGCCGCATCCACAGCACCAGGCCGACGATGGTGAGGCAAACGGACAGCAGGCCGGGGATGATCCGCGCGCCGACCAGCAGGGCCGTGGGGCTCAGGTGCGGCCACAGCACGTCGGGATGAAGCAGCGCGTCGGTGGCCCTGAACGGGGACCAAGGCCCGCTGCCAAAGAGGGAGTTGCTGAGATTGCCGGTCAGCCACGCCAGCGAACCGAAGGCGAGCGCGATGCCGAGTATGCCGAAGAGGAGGTAGAGGAACGCGTCCGACCCGGTGGTGGTCGAGGGTGCGCTGGTACGCGGGGCGGGCATGGTGGGTCCTGGGAGTGAGCGCAGGCGAGTGATGGGGGCGGGGCACGCGGCGCTCTTCTGCTGGTCATCGAGGCAGCTCCTGTTCGGGAAGAGAGTTGGCGGTCGGGGCTATCGGGTGCGGGGGGCTCGGGGCGGCGGAGTGCTCGCCGACGCCTCTGCGGAACTGACCGGGGACGTCGTGCGCTGAGCGGCGGCATTCGGCGAGGAGGTACGGGCAGCGCGCTGCCGGTTCGCTTCCGGATCGCCCTCGGCGGGGGGCGGGGCTGAGGCGACCGCGCCGGCACCGAGGACGTCGCTGAGCAGCTCCCTGGTCCGCAGGACGTTGACCACCTCGTGGTTCCTGGGATCGGTGAGTTCGGCAGGGCACGCGGCGATCCCGTCCTCGACGATCTCCAATTGCCCCTGGACGTCCCGGAGCATGCCGTGGGCAGCGGCCAGCCGCGTCCAGGTCTCGAAGGTGGGGTTGTGGTTCGGGTCGTCGAACGCCAGACGTGCGCGGGTCCAGTCGGCGGCAGCGGCGACGAGTTCGGTCAGCTGCGGCAGAGCCCCGACAAGTGCGCTGTTGACCTCCTCGATGATTCCGGCAACCTCGTCGGGCGTTGCGGTCTCGGTGAGCCGGGCGATCAACCTGGGGACGGAGTACGGGTCGGCGGAAGGATGGGGCAGGTAGCGGACCTGCACCGGCTTGTCGGAGCCGGACGTTTCGCTGCCATGGGCGAGCCGGATGTTGTGCTGCATCGCGGCGCCGACGGCCTCGCCGATGCTCGGGTAGAACTCGGGCACGGTTGCTCCTCGGTCGTTGTGCTGGATTTCCGGGCTGGGTGGGGGCACGCGCACACGTGCTCCCCACCTGGGCGGACGGACTCGGGTCCGGGCGCCGGTCTGGTGGCGGAGGAGGGCAGCGGCAGGTTCACGGTGGCATCTGGGTCACCGCGTCCGAGGGCCGGGGACCTGTGACGGACGTACGGCCGCGTTGACGTCCGCCGCCCCGGCGCCGAAGGCCGAGGAGACCTTGGCCTTGGCCGCTGCAGGCGATGTGGCGAGAGCGGCGCTTCGGGGGTCGGGGAGCCTCGGAGAGTGCGTCCGCGTCTCGGTCGGGGGCTGCTGCGCGTGGCCGACACGGCGCAACTCGGCCTCTGAGTCCACGAGTTCCGACTGTGCCGAGCTGACGAACTCTGCAGCGAAGCCGAACCGGTCGGCGAGCTGGTACGCCTCGTCATCGAGATCGGTGATCTGCTCGCCTGCCACCTCCAGCGCTTCCCGGACACGCTCCAGCGCGCCGTGCTCGGCATGAAGGAGGTGGTCGACCGCCCGCCGAAGGTCCTCACCGTTCTCGGCGGACCTGATCTGGTCGGTGAGTCGGAGGAGTTCCGCTCCGGCGATGTAGGGCCCGAGCGGGTTTGCCGGGGTGGCCATCTGGGCGGTGTCGAGCGAGGGGTCGAGGTCGACACCGTAGCGGGCGGCGCGGAGCATCTCGGCAGCGTGGGTGGCGATGGCCGCGCGATCAGCGGCCGGGGTGGTGGTGGGAAGGCGATGGCGTCGGCCGTACCAGTCGTCGATCTGCTGGAAGCCAGCGTGCTTGAGGAGCGTGGCGGAAAGGTCGTCGCTGGCGCCCTTCGCCGAGACGCTGCCGCTGGGCTCGGCGGTGAAGGTGATGGAGGGGGCAGGCACGTGGATCTCCTGGGCGCGGGGTATCGGGCGTGGAGCGGTGGGCAGGTGGCCCAGCTCGGAGGCGAGGCGGTGACACTCGGTTTGGAGGCGGAAGGCGTCGCGGTAGGCGTTGTGGAGGCTGCCGTCCTCACGAGCGAGGGTGGCCACGACGTGCACCTGCCGGGACTGGTTGCGCAGGGCGATCCACCGGCAGGCGTCCGGATCGCCGTCCGGGGCGATGCCGGTGGCGGCTACCAGGCGGTGGGCGACGGTGGCCCACTGCGAGTCGGTGAGGTCCGGCCGGCGAGGGTCGGAGCGGACCGAGCAGATCCAAACCGGCCGTTCGGGTGCGCGGGCCCCGAGGCGCTCGACGGGTGCGTCGAGGGCGTGGGCCAGGTAGGGCAGCGAGTCAGGCACGGCCAGCAGTTCGATCGGGGCTCCGTGGCCGTCACCCGCGATCAGCCGGGGGCTGGTGTGGTTACCGCGTTCGCCCGGCCCGTACAGGTACGTGAGCAGACCGGCGGTGTGGCTGGCGCGCTGCAGGTGGGCGATCACGGCGTCTACCTCGAAGGGGAGTGGCGAACGGGAGCCCGGGTGGTCGGGCCGTCAGGGAGAGAGGATCCGCAGATTCCGCGATTTGGCCCGGCCGGAGATGGCTGGTAGACGCCCCGGCTCGTCGAGGCGGTGGTTGTAGGCGAAGTCCGCGCAGGCGGAGCGTGCGAAGTACGCGTCGTTGTGCAGCCGGGCCCAGCGGCCGTCCTGGCGGATGACGGTGGCGACGATGTCGAGTCCGTTGGCCTGGTTGCGCAGGGCGGCCCACCGGCAGGCGTGAGAGCAACCACTGGAAGTGACACTTGACGAAGCCGTTGACCAGGCCACTCTCATCTGTACTCCAGTGCGGATGACCCGTTTCGAACCACTGAATGTGAGAGTGGTCGCGAGGTCCGTCACGAGTGCAGAAGGCGACTGAGGGCAGGCACGCCTCCAGGCTTCTCTCTCCTCGCACGACCCGGAAGTTCACCTTCGTCGGGATGCCCTCGTGCTCGAGGTTGGGGCATGAAGCAGGTGTGGCTCTGTAGCCGTCGAAGTGCATAAGGGTCTCGACGACCTCATCGACGTGACATTGACGGTGCCCTCGAAGTCCCGAACCCCGCAGCGGCCCTGGACCGGCACCTACCCGACGCTGACAGGCGGCCATCACCCTGCCGACCAAGCGGCTTGATGGTCATGACCAAGGGCCAAAGATATTTGACCCGAAACGGTTGTGGTTCTGGGGCGCTGGTCGATGTGTGATCGATCAGCCCTCGCACGCTGGGCTGCTCGCCGTGGGCTGGTACGACATCGAGGCCGGGAGCGGGGAGAGACATGATGCTGAGCGAGCTGACATCCGCTGAGTCGACCGCCTTCCACGCGGGCTACGTCCGCGAGGCCACGGCGTGCCCAGCATGCGGCAGGCCCGGGGAGGCCCCACGGGTTGGCGCGAGGACAGAGCCATACATGTCACCCGCGCTGGGTGCGTCGGCGGAAGAATCGGAGTCCAGAGCTGTGAGCTCGTCCAGACCAGGCCCTACAGCTAGGGGAGTCGCCTCACTCCGTCGCGCATCGGGCCTCGGCGCGATCGCCTTGTCTTCCATCACGGCCGACAAGCCTGCGACGCCCCCGATCGACGGTAAACAGCAGGTCACTTGACAGCGTGGCCTGGGCCGTTGTCAGGAGTGCGCGGCCTGTTGAACCACTCGCCCGCGGTGCGTCGGCTGAGCAGCACGACGATGGTGATCGCGCCGACCAGCCCGAAGATTCCGCCCTGGACTCCCCGAGCAGTCCCGCCGAGCGCGAGTACGATCTGCACGCTCGCCAGGACAATCGACGTGACACGCACGCCGTTTGTGGCCTTGCTGTAGCGGAACGCCAGAATGAAGAGCACACAACCCATCAGGTTCTGGCCGAAGGCCGCGCCTGCTGCCCGCGGACTGACGACGACGCCCACCAGAACCGACACCAGCAGGCACAGCCCCATCATCACGAAGATTGCCACCCGCGCGGCACGGACACTGGTCGGCATGGAGGCGTCGAGGTGCGAGCTCCCGTACGTGCCCGGGGCCCCATGGCCGACTGGGATTCCGTATGGGGCTGAGGTGCCAGGTTCCCCGTACGGGACCGGAGTGTTGGGCTGTCCGTAGGGATTCGGCGTGTTCGGATGTTCGTTCGACATGCCCGAGACTTTAACCGGTGCAATGAGGTTCGCGTCGGCGCTCCACGCACCGTCTCGGGACCGATCCGAGCCGCGCATCAGCAGGTTCTCTTGGTCTCCGTATAGCCACCGAGTGCCCCAGGTCGAATTCTCTGGGGAGCTTCTGTTACTCGGGAGGCGGGATCCGTCTGGCGCAGCTTGCGGGTGATCCTCAGGCGCGTACCCAGGCGGCAGTCACACACCCTTCGAGCCCGACCTCAGGAGGTCAGCGCACGGATTGAGTGGTAGGCGCCGAAGACCGCGAGGCACAGCGGCACGAGGGTCAGCAGCACACTTGTCTCCGCGATCTCCAGCATGCGCGCCCAGAAGGGGGTCACGCCCTTGCTCGGCACGATCAGTCCGATGGTGATGATCAGTGCGGCGATTCCGGCGACCGCGGCCGCAAGCCAGATCGTACGGATGTCGAGCGCTGTCCCGTCGCCTTTCAACGCGTTGAACATCAGCCCCTTCGGCGGATTCAGGCACAGCCCGAGGCCGAGGAGGACCAGGGCGCCGAGGCCTGCAGCGAGCGCGCAGCCGACCTGTGCCGTGTAACGGAAGAGGCTGGCGCGCATCAGCATGGCGACGCCGGTGGCGAGTGCGAGCAGCTGCCCCCATATGTCGCCGGAGAATCCGAGCACGGCCGCAGCGCCCGCGACCACCAGCGCACAGCCGCCGACCAGGCCGACGAGCAGCTCGTGACCGCGCCGTGCCTGGGCGGCGATCCCCTCGGCGTCGACCGGGCCGTGCCCCTGGGGTGCGGGGTCGGCCCCGTAGCCGCCGGCGGCGGTGGGCGGAGGCTCGAAGCCGATGGGAATGCGGGCGAAGCGGGTGGAGAGGCCGGGCAGGAAGGCAAGGAGTCCCACGGAGAGCGGCGCGCACACCGCAGCGATCTCGACCGCGTCCATCCCGGTGGTGATCGCGGCGAAGGTCACCGAGAGACCGACAGCGGCGGCAAAGACGCACGCGACGAAGGGACCGTCTCCGCCTGGGGCCACGACCATGAGGATCACGGAGGCCACCAGCACGGCAGCGCAGGCGAGCAGGAACTGCAGTTTGCCGACACCCTGCCCCTCCCCCAGCGGCAGCAGCCCCGCACCCGCTACCGCGGCGTTCGCGAGCGAACCGATCCCCAGAGCCACCGAGGAGCCCCGGTCGGCATACATCCGTGCACGTACGCCGGCCAGCGCGAGCAGGAGTACGCCGCTGACTGCGGCCAGGACGCCGGGCAGACCGTGCATGTCGTGCCGGGGGTCGGCGGTCCACAGCACGAATGCGAGCAGCACCAGCAGAACCGAGCCTCCGAAGAGCCCGGCGCCGCGCATCAGCCTGTCGTTCCAGAGCCTGCGGTGGCGGGCGACTGCGGAGGCCACGGCATCGGAGACATCGTCGAATACCGCCGGGGGCAACGACTCCGCGAAGGGGCGCAGAGACAAGAGCTCTCCGTCGAGAATGCGCTGGCCGGCCAGAGAGCGTGCGCTGTCGAGCACGGTGCCGTCGCGACGCACCAAGTGATAGCCGACCGGAGCACTCTCCGCGCGGCGCTGTCCAGACAGCCGCAGAATTTCAGGATGGAGGTCAGCGACGGGGACGTCGTCGGGCAGCGCGACATCGACGCGGCTGTCAGGTGCGACGACCGTGACCCGGCAGAAACCGGTTCCGTTGTTCGACGGAGCCCCATAAATGGAATGCCCGGTTCCGTGGGCCACTGCTCGGGCCGTCGTAGTCACCTGCTGCTCCCCCTGCTGCTGCTTGTGGTGCGCTGGGCGGTCGTTGGCCGTGGACTCGCCGGCACCCCGAACGACCCTTTTGCTTTCCAGAAGTTCGCGGGTGCATACACGCGCCGCGCAACCCTACCGCCACCCGGTCGCCCCCACGCCAGTAGGCTCCCCTTCTGCGGACGGAACTTCTCGCCACGGGGGCGTCGACAGGAACTTCTTCGTCCGGCAAGGGAATTGGTGAGCTGTGAGCCAGATCGTCGTCAAACGCCTGCCACGGGCCTTGCCCCTCGAAGTGCCTGGTGGACAGGTGCAGTTGCAGCCGCCGCCCGAGCTGCCGCGCGGCCAGCAGGAGGGCGCGCTCATGCAACTCCTGCCCATGCTCGGCATGGGGGGTTCCGTCGTCTTCTTCTTCATGACCCCGAATCCGATCATGCGGATCATGGGCATGGTGATGATCGCGTCGACGGTCGCCATGGCGATCGCGATGCTGGTGCGCTACCGGCGAGGCACCCAGGGGCAGCTTGCCGATATGCGGCGCGACTACCTCAAATACTTGACGCAGACCAGGCGCGCGGTGCTGAGAACCGCGCGTCTCCAGCGGGACGCGCAGTTCTATCTCCACCCGGACGCCGAGCAGTTGTGGGCGCTGGTCGCCGAGGGCAGCCGGGTCTGGGAGCGACGCAGCGGCGACGCCGATTTCGGGCAGGTGCGCATCGGCCTGGGCAGCCAGCAGCTCGCCACGCCGCTCATCGCCCCCGAGACGGCGCCCGTGGACGAGCTGGAGCCCCTCACCGCGGGGGCGCTGCAGCAGTTCCTGGCGACGCACGGCACTCTGGACGGCCTGCCCATGGCCGTCTCGCTGCGCGCCTTCTACCACCTGACGGTCAGCGGCGAGGAGCGGTCCGTGCGCTCCACGGCCCGCGCGATGGTCGGTTCGCTCGCGTCGTTGCACTCTCCAGAGGACCTGGTGATCGCGGTCGCCACCAGTCGCGACGCCGCATCGCAGTGGGAGTGGGCGAAGTGGCTTCCGCATGCCCAGGTTCCGGGCAGCAATGACGGTGCGGGCACCCGGCGGCTGATCACCAACGGCGTACGGGAGCTGGAGGAGATGCTTGCAGAGCGCCTTGAGGGCCGTCCGCGGTTCCAGCCCGGCGGACATCCGCTGCTCGAACAGCCGCACATTGTCGTCGTGCTCGACGGAGAGTCGGTCTCTCCGGGGTCGGCGCTCGCCGCGGCCGAGGGGCTGCAGGGCGTGACCGTCATCGAGGTCGTAACCGGCGAGGTCGCCGGGGAGCGCGGTGGGCTGTCTGTGGTCGTGCATCCCGAATCGCTGCGGCTGGAGTCGGGGCACGGCCTGGTCTACGACGGGGTGCCCGATCGGCTGAGTCCCGAAGCAGCCGAGGCGCTTGCCCGCCAGCTCGCTCCGCTGCGCGTGGTCTCGGGCGGGGACGACGACGAGCCGTTGCTTGCCAATCTCGACTTCACCGACCTGCTGAACCTGGGAGACGCGTCCTCCGTCGACGTCAGCCGCACCTGGCGGCCACGCTCACAGGCGGACCGGCTGCGCGTACCGATCGGGATCGGAGAGGACGGCGCTCCGGTGATGCTGGACCTGAAGGAGGCGGCGCAGGAAGGCATGGGACCGCACGGCCTGTGCGTGGGGGCGACAGGTTCCGGCAAGTCCGAGCTGCTGCGCACGCTCGTACTGGGCCTCGCTGTCACGCATTCGTCGGAGACACTCAACTTTGTCCTCGCGGACTTCAAGGGCGGCGCCACCTTCGCCGGGATGTCGGACATGCCGCATGTCGCTGCGGTCATCACCAACCTCGCGGACGACCTGACACTGGTGGACCGCATGGGCGACTCCATCCGCGGTGAGCTCAACCGCCGCCAGGAGATGCTGCGCGACGCGGGCAACTACGCCAATATCCATGACTACGAGAAGGCGCGTGCGGCGGGTGCTCCGCTCCAGCCCATCCCGTCACTCGTTCTGGTCATCGACGAGTTCAGCGAACTCCTCACCGCCATGCCGGACTTCATCGAGATGTTCGTACAGATCGGTCGCATCGGTCGTTCGCTGGGCGTCCATCTGCTGCTGGCTTCACAGCGGTTGGAGGAGGGCCGACTGCGCGGTCTGGAGACGTATCTGTCGTACAGGATCGGCTTGCGGACGTTCTCCGAGGCAGAATCGCGTGCGGCGCTCGGCGTACCCGATGCGTACCAGCTGCCCAACGTCCCCGGATCGGGGTATCTGAAGTTCGGCACGGGCGAGATGGTGCGCTTCAAGGCGGCGTACGTCTCCGGGGCGTACCGCACGAGCCCGCAGCGGACCGCGGGAGCCGACGGGCCGCTTCCGGTGGACCGCAGGCCCGTGCGGTTCACGGCAGCTCCGGTGCCGGTGCGCTATGTCCAGCCGGACAGCCGGCTTCCCGTACCCGATGCCCGTACGCCCGAGGACGACGCACTGGCCGATACGGTGCTCGACGTCATCGTGCGTCGGCTCGAAGGCCAGGGCGCGGAAGCGCACCAGGTGTGGCTGCCTCCACTGGAGGACCCGCCGACGCTCGACGGGTTGCTGACCGGCCTCACGAGCGTACGGGGCCGCGGGCTGACTCAGCCCGGGTACGACGGCTCGGGTCGTCTCGTCGTACCACTGGGTGTGGTCGACAAGCCGTACGAACAGCGCCGTGACACTCTCTACCGCGACTTCTCCGGGGCAGCGGGTCATATGCAGATCGTCGGTGGCCCGCAGTCGGGCAAGTCGACCCTGCTGCGGACACTGATCGCGTCCTTCGCGCTGACTCACACACCACAGGAAGTGCAGTTCTACGGTCTCGACTTCGGCGGAGGCGGCCTGGCCTCGGTCGCCGGCCTGCCGCACGTCGGCGGGATCGCCTCGCGTCTCGACGCGGAGCAGGTACGGCGTACCGTCGCCGAGGTGTACGGCATCCTGTCGCGCCGCGAGGAGTACTTCCGCAGCGCGGGCATCGACTCCATCGCCACCTTCCGCCGACTGCGCATGGGCGGCAGAATCTCGATGACCGAACAGCCCTGGGGTGATGTGTTCCTGGTCATCGACGGCTGGGGCAATTTCCGGGCGGACTACGAGGGCCTGGAGCAGGTCGTCCAGGACATCGCCGCGCGCGGGCTCGGCTACGGCATCCATGTAGTCCTCACCGCCTCGCGCTCCATGGAGGTCCGCGCGAGCCTGAAGGACCACCTGATGAACCGGCTGGAGCTGCGGCTCGGCGACACCATGGACTCGGAGCTGGACCGCAAGGCCGCGGCCAATGTCCCGGCGGGCGTACCGGGACGCGGGCTGACTCCGGAGAAGCTCCACTTCATGGCGGCAGTGCCGAGGATCGATGGCATCGACTCCGACAGCGACCTGTCGGAAGCCACGGCCTCCATGACCCAGGAGATCAACCGTCACTGGCCCGCGCCGGGAGCTCCAGCGGTGCGGCTGCTGCCACGCGCGCTGCCGTTGGGCAGCCTTCCGGCGGGCTCGGCGGACCCGGAACGGGGAGTGGCCTTCGGCATCGACGAAAACAACCTCGAACCGGTCTTCGCCAACTTCGAACGCGACCCGTTCTTCCTGGTGTTCGGCGAGAGCGAATCGGGCAAGTCCAACCTGCTCCGGCTGCTCATCAAACAGCTGAGCGAGCGGTACGACGGCGACACCTGCAAGCTCTTCGTGATCGACAACCGGCGCACACTGCTGGACGCCACCCCGCCCACACACCTGGCGGAGTACGTCCCCATGTCCAACAACATGGACCACCACATGGACGCCCTGGCAGACCTGATGCAGCGCCGTACACCCGCGGCCGACGTCACAGCGCAGCAGCTTCGGGACCGCAGCTGGTGGCAAGGCCCCACGGTGTACGTGGTCGTGGACGACTACGACCTGGTGTCCACGTCGAGCGGCAACCCGCTGGCCAAGCTCACGGAGCTGCTGCCTTTCGCGCGCGACGTGGGCGTCCGGTTCATCATCGCGCGCAACACGGCCGGCGCGAGCAGAGCAGCGTACGAGCCCTTCATGCAGCGGATGGTGGAACTGGGCGCGCAGGGCGTGCTGCTGTCCGGCGACCCACAGGAAGGCGATGTCCTAGGCGGCGTACGGCCGCGGCCGATGCCACCGGGGCGGGGCCTCTTCATCACGCGCCGACGGGGCAATCCGCTGGTGCAGACGGGCCTCATGCCCGAGGTGCACCAGTCGTGACCGGATACGCCCTTAAGGCTCAAGTCGAAGACCACACCTGCAAGTAGACAGAACGAGTTGTTAGGTTGACACGCAACGTGAGCATCGAGACAGCTCACACGGGGGAAGGAACCCACGCATGGCATGGGACGAGTGGGAACAGCTGAAGACCGAGGCGGCCGAGAAACACTCCACACAGATGCGGCTCAATCAGCTTCCGGCCAGTGGTGGGGGCGGCGGGGGCCAGGGAGACCTTGTCGTCCGGGACGATGAGCTCGGCCGATTGGGCAACATGGCATACGAACTACGTGAAGGGCTACGCGTAGACGGCGATCACGCCCGCAAGAGCACCTTCGACGCCTCCATCGAGCTCATGAACGACGGCCTCGACACAGGTTCTGCCCTCACCGAGCTGCACGATGCCTGGAACAGCCAGCTGGGAACGCTCAAGGAAGCCTGCGCGCACATCTCCAACCACCTCGACTTCACGCGTGCTCAGCACGCCAAGGACGAAGTGAAGATCCAGACTGAGCTGCGCAACGCGACTGGTGCGCTTATGACCGTTTCGCGCATCCAGGACTACATCAAGTGACGGGGGCAATGGGATGGTGAGCGTCACACAATTGACCGATCTGCGCCTGGGGAAACTGAAGGCGGCTGTCACCGACTGGGAGCAGATGGTCGGCAAACTTCGCGCACTGGCCACCGGTGGGGGCGGGGGGATCAATGCCGCAGATCTCAAGGCGAAGGCGGAGGCCGCGGATTGGAGCGGCGCCAACGCTACGGTGACGAAGGGGTTCGTGGCCAAGACAGCATCGGAATTCAACGATGTCGTCACTGAGGCCCGCAGCGTCCATAAGATCCTGCAGGAGTCCCACGCAGCCTTCAAGAAGCACCAGGAAGAACTGAAGACCACCGTCGACAGGTGGGCCAAGAGGAACGTCTACATCAACGACAAGGGCGGCGCCGTCTCTGCCGCCCCGCCCGGTGCGGTGGCGGGAAACGCCAAGACCGAAGCACCCACCCAGGAGGACGTCGACGCGGCTGCGGCCGAGGTCGGCAGGATCTTGGAAGCCGCGAACGAAACCGACCGAATCACCGCCCGTGCGCTGCGCAAGCACGCCGCCAGCAAATACGACTTCGACGAGACTGGCTACCGGGGCCTCAAGGACGCCGACCGGCAGCAGGGCATCGAGGACGCCGACGCGCAGGTGAAGCTTGCCGCCAAGGGTGCCGACCTGACGGACGCGGAACTCAAGCGATTCAATGAAGTCGCCAAAAACCAGCGCGACAACCCCGCCTACGCCGAGCGCTTCGCGACCAAGCTCGGCCCCGAAGGAACCCTCCAGTTCTGGCGCAGCCTGGCCGACCCGGGCCGTGGCGACACCCCGACAGGGGAACGGGCGAAGATCCTCGCCAAGGTGCAGGACAACCTGAGCCTCACCCTGGCCACCGCCACCCACGTCGACACCCCCGCCATGCGGGAGTGGAAGGACGGCATCATCGCGGCGGGTGACGACCGGATCAAGCACCCCGGAATCATGAGCGCCCCGCACGGCTTCCAGGTCATGAGCAGCCTGATGGGCAAGGGGAAGTTCGAGTCCGGCTTCCTCACGTCGTACGGCAAGGAAATGGTGGAGTTCGAGCGCGGCAACAGCAAACTGGGCGCCGACTGGCTCTGGGACGGCCCCGGTAACCCCGCGCAGCTCAACTACCCGCCCGGCTCCGCCAAACCGGGCAACGACCCGGTAGCCGGCTTCATGGAAGCGCTCGGCCACAACCCGGAAGCCTCCCTGAAATTCTTCAACGATTCGACCGGCCGCGGGGGCAAGGACGACCTCGACACCCTCAGCAACTGGGACTACCTGGTCGACAAGGAGAACGAGAACGCCCGTGAGTGGCCGACCGACGACGACGGCAAGACGACGGGCTACAAGAACCTCGGCCATGCGCTGGAGTCGGCGACGCTGGGATACGCGTACGACGACCAGAACCCGAGTATTCCGCCGTTGGACACCGACGAGCAGAAGGCTGCTCGGGACGACCGGACCGCGCTCATGCAGCGGGTCGTGGACAACTACAAGAACGCCGATGTCATCGACGGGCAGCCCGGGATCCGCGACAGCCTGACGAACATGGCGGCCGGGCATGTGGACAGTCTCAACTACTCCATGGCCAACTTCGGCGGCTCGGGGGAACAAGCGGGCAGGGACGGCATGTTCGACGCCAAGGGCAACCACCTCAGAGACTTCGGCCAGACGGACGGGGCCAACTTCCTGCGGGCCTTGGCCTCCGACGAAGACTCCTACAAGACTCTCTCCGCGGCCCAGCAGGTATACGGGGCCAGTGCGATGGGCGCGCAGGGAGACGACCTTCAGGATGCACTACGCGTCGGCCGGCACAGCGTCCTGATGCACGGGCTGATGGACGAGGCTCGATTCGAAAGCATCGGCAAGGAATTCGGCGACGAGAAAGACGAACGGAACAAGGAGCTGGAAAAGCAGGCCGAATGGCGTAAGGCAGCCGTCGGAGCCGTAGTCGGCACCGCCGTCGGTGCGGGAACGGCGCTGATCGTCCCCGCTGGTGCCGCCATGGCCATCGCCGTCCCCTTGGCCATGGAGAACGTCGGGGGCGCCGCAAACGCCCAGTTCGCAACGGAGACAATCGACTGGCTCAAGGAGCGCGAGTTCGACAACTCCAATGAATCTATCGAGAGCATCGGAAAAGCCAAGGAAGTAGGCCAGCACAACGCCATGACCCCTCTATTGAATTACGCAGATGCGCACGGGATGGATTCCGATGCTGTATGGGATCTGGCAGAGAAGGCCAGCGTGAGGTACGGCGTAGGTGCGGGCGTCACCGACACTGAGGACAGCAAGTGATGAAGTGGCTGATAAGCAAGAACGTTGCCACCGTCACTGTACTGACAACACTCCTATCGGTCAGTGCGTGCAGCTCCGAGCGCGACGGGGACAAACCGGGTGCTGGCGCCGCTGAGGAGTCGGCCTGTTCAGAAGTCCTCGGGGTGGCGGGAATGGACTGGCTGAGGGATGGCGCCGGAGCAGGCAAGCTCCGCATGAAGAGCGACAACGACCTCAAGCAGGCCCGGGAGATTTTTTACGAGCTGCAGGACTGGGAGCCCAAGGACAGCGCAGATCCCTTTGACTCAATCCTTTTCTCGGGAGCTTACGTATGCGGCGTCAGCAAAGAGGGAGGAGGCTTCGGAGAGAATTTCACCGTTCGTTACGAACACTCGGTGTTCCCATTTGACAGAATTTCCGCCGGCGAGGGAGGGACCAGGACTCCGGTCAATTCCGATGTGACGCTCACTCTCCGGAAGGGCGATGACGGCATCCCTTCGTACTACGTCTACTTCAAGTGTGCGATTCCCGGGGCGCGAAAAGAGCAGAAGGAACGAGTGCCGGTCCTGGCAACCATGAGGGACGCGCTGACGGGTGACGGTAGAGTTCGAGTCCATTTTCAGCACCTCCTGCACTCCGCCAAAGTGATGGCAAAGAGCCTGGACTGCCAGAACAAGCCCGTCATCCCGACCGAGCCGCCCGCCGCAGTCAAGTAGCTCGACCTGGGCACTCCCCGCTGGCGGAAACCCAGTTGCCGGAAGCAACGAGACCCCCGTCGGCCAAGAGCCGGCGGGGGTCCGGCGCGACGCTACGTCAGCCGCTACACGCTGAGCGGAATTTCCACCACGCCGCCGTCACCATCGAGGTACTGGGTACCGCACCCCGCCGAAATCTTCGCCGAGCCGCTGACCAGCGCGAGTGCTTCTACCGGCTGGCCACACCCTCAGACGAGGTGGTCGAGGTCGCCGCGTTTGGCGGCCTCGACCAGGCTGCGGAGGTTCTCGTGGGTCGTGGTGATCAGCTCGTCCGGGCGGGCCGTTTCGCGTAGGACAGGGGTACCTTCGGGGGTGTGGCCTATCTGGAGGCAGGCGTTGCCGCCGTCGCCGCCGCAGAGCGGGGCCTGCCAGTGGATTTCGGTCATTGCCCAGCCTCTCAGTGTTGCTGCGCGATGGTGTGGATGAGCGTTCGGGAGTCCCCGGCGGAGAGGCTCGTGGCGGCCATCCTGTCGATCAGGCTGCGATAGTTCCTCAGCTGCATCTCGGAGTCGAGGAAGACCGAGCCGTGGAAGCTGTCGAGCTGCACGGTGTCGAGTTGAGGCACAGGGCCGTCGGCGTAGAAGATCGGCTGCCCCGGACCCGCGAAGCCTTCGGCGCCGAAGGGGATCACCCTCACTGTGATGTGTGGGAGTTCGCTGACCGCCAGGATGTGGTCGAGTTGCGCTCGAGCGACTCTGGAGCCGCCGAACTGCATGCGCAGCGCTGCCTCGTGGATGATCGCTGTGTACGGCGCCGGGTCGGTGCGCTCCAAGAGGACGTCCTGGCGTTGGATTCGGTGCGCCGCGCGGAGCTCGACCTCCTTGGAGGGGAGTGCGACGAGGGTCTTCTCGAAGACGGCTCGGGCGTGGTCGCCCGTCTGGAGGAGCCCGGGGATGTGCACCATGAGGAAGGCCGTCATCCGCCGGGCGTGGTACTCGAGTTCGGCCACATCGAGGAAGGGTGCAGGGAGTCGCCCGCGGTACGCCTCCCACCAGCCGGTGGCCCGTTCGCTCGCCACCTCGGCGAGGGCGTCGACCAGGTCAGGGTCTGGGCACTCGTAATTGCAGGCGAGAGTGCGCACGCGCTCCGGACTGATGCCGAAACGGCCGGACTCGATGTTGGGGACGCGTGTCCGGTTGACCCCGAGCAGGGCGCCGGCCTCCTGGGTGGAAACCCCTGCTGCCTCACGCAACTTGCGCAGCTCGGTGCCGAGGCGCTGTTGGCGCACGGTCGGGGTGATTCTGGGCGGCATACTTCCCCCTTTCCAACATCACGCACAGTCTGCCGTCAGGGTGACAGAAGGTCCATAGCGTAGAACGGTTCTACCGAACAGGTAGAACCGTTCCCTGAAGACCGCTACATTCTGTAGTGCTCGGCTCACACGCGGCAGTGCCGGAAGTCCACCGCGCGAGCATGCCTGCCCATCCCTGGGGACAGGTGTGCCCGCGCCCAGGGAGGCAAGTCACCGACGACCGCTTGCGTACGAACACTCCAATCCCTCACAGCGAAACAGGAGTTATCGCGCATGAGCATCACACTATGCCCGACGGCATCGGCTGAGCTGGTGCCGGTCGGGCCGTCCATCGACAACCTCTCCTATTCCTTCGGTCTGCCCGGCGGCGCGTACTGCGTCGGGCTGGCGAGGGTCGCCGTACGGCAGCTGCTTCAGGAGCGCGGCCTTGGCGCCATGGCTCCGCTCGCAGAGTTGGTGGTATCCGAACTGCTCGGCTGCGCCTACCGGTTCACGCCGGACAGTGATGTCAGCCTGTCCCTGCGATGTCGATACGAAGTCCTCAGAGCCACAGTCTTCGATCAGCATCCGGCGCATGAGCCTCAGACCGGGGCTGCGTGCCGGGAGCGGCGGATCGGATCCCTGCCCCTGCTTGCCACCCTGATGGATGCCTGCGGCGGGGACTTCGGCGTCGCGGACGCCGAGCCGCCGCTCACCGGCGTCAAGTCATGGGCCATGATCCCGATGGAAGGGGCGTACCGCTATGCACTCCTCTGAAGCAGAGGTGGTTCTGGAAGCGTTGCGGCAGGAACTGGATCGGCTCGGGATCCTGCTGCCCTCCCTCCGCGTCGAGCAGGTCTGCACTGGAGCCGAAATCGTTCATCTTGGCGGCGCACGGCTGGAAGTTGTCCGGCAGCTCGCGGATGCGTTGCGCGCTGGGGCGGGTGGTCAGCTTCCGTGATGCTTGGCGGACTGTCCTCATGCACGAGCGGGCGCAGTGCAGCAGCGCCGGCTCCAGCAGGACGGTTCGTTCGGCCTGCTCCAGTGAATCACTTGCGTCCTGGAGCTGGTTGAGGTCCAAAGTGGCCGTCGGGTGGGCGAGTTCCGCATAGGGGAGCAGCGTCCACCAGTCGTATTCGAGCCGAGTGAACGCAGTTACTGCAATGGAGAGCGGGCGATCAACAAGCTGAACAGCTCCGAGCCGTCGCTACCCGCTACAACAAACGTGGATAACTCGTGATCGAAGAGTCACTTAGTCCGCCTCGAAGGCGGAGGGCGCTGGGAATTCGACATCGGTGCAGCCGCGGCGCTCGGTGATGCCTTCGACGTACGCCCGGAAGAGGGCAGGCAACCGGTCGAGCACGACGTCGTCGTAGGTGTAGCTGACGGTGAGGGTGTGGACCGCAGGCCGCCCGTCACAGGCGGACGAGGCCCACCAGACGCCGGGACCCGCCCCGCCCCCGGCGGTGCCCGCTTTGACGTACTCGTAGTCGTCGAGGCCCTCGAAGGCGACCGACTCGGTCTCAGCACCAAAGAACGAGGCCGTTCTCATCCACCAGGGCGAGTGCGTGAGCGCCCTGTCCGCGTACTCCCGCTGGGATCCGCTCAAGTGCGGCGCGATCTCGCGCACGCTGGTAGGGCTGGCTGCCAGCAGGCAGGTCTCCGTCGTACTCATGGCTCCGGTGGGTGCCTCCAGCATGCGGTCCGGCAGCCGGCCGCGCCGGGATTCGTCAAGGTGTCTGCCGTACCAGGCGCAGGAGGCGTTCGCGGCCTTCGGAGCGCGGAGTTCTCGCTCGGGTGTCTTCAATTGCATTGGAATTCGCGAGAGTTGAGAGTCACATTTCAGCCTGCTGGCGGCCTGCGCCGCGGAACCGCGAGCCAGCTCGGCGAGAATTCTGCGGTCCTCGTCCGATACGTCGTCGTAATCGGCCCTGGCCGTAACCTGCAAGGAAGCGGGATTCCCGGATGCGCAGTCGGCCCGGACCGTTACGGAATCGTCGCTGTAATGGCCGAGTGCCCCGTCGCCCAAGGGACGGGGCTCGGCGTGGTCGGCCCGGCGGGTCACGTCGTCGGGGCGGAATTCCCGGTCTTCACGGTGGCCGAACGGTTCGAGCCATGTCTCGTCACCCACTACGTTCATGGGCGCGTCGTCGGCGGAGGTACGGACGATGAGTGAGAAGAGACCATCGGACTTGCCCGGCCCTGGCACCCGGTAGATCTGACACGAGCCCGGCAGCGCATCGAGCCGGAGCTCGTCGTTGTCACCACTTCCCGGACTGGCCCTGACGACCCCGCCCCGCAGGTCCATCGCCGCCTCGGCGTCCACGATCCCGGCACAGGCCTCGGCAACCTGGTCCTCGCTCGTGGCCCTGTCCCGCACATCCGTGTAGGTGAGCCAGTACGCCCACAGGCTCGCCCCGATCCCGAGCGCCGCGGCGATGCAGAGCAGCTTGTTGCGCCTGTCGCGCCAGGGCCCGGGCGGCAACCGGGGCAGCCATCGCGGCCGCCGCACCGGCGGCACGCCTTCGGGCAGCCGCGTGCCCGCCCTGTCCTCACCATGGTGGCTCATGCAACCCCCGTGCGCCCTTCATGCCCCGCTAACAGTTCCAGAAGCTATCAGCCGCCCCACACACCACGTCAGCCCCGCCAACCACATGGATAGTGCTGCGGGTCCCCCGGTTCCCGGCCGGTCAGCCGACCGCGGTGCCTCGGGAGCCCCTGTGGCGTGCTGGTGAGCGCGAGACCGTGCAGTCGACGTAGGGGGCTGGCGATTCATGGGCACAAGGGTGGGCATCTCCCGTGCATGCCCACCCTGTCTCGTATCGCCCTCCGCCTACATGAAGTTGGCAGCGGCCCTCTTGTCTCCCGCCTGGTACGCGGGGGCCGCGTCCTGGACCGCTCGCGAGATCTGCAGGAGCGAGGTGTGGATAGCCCTGGCCTCCTTGTCCCATTCGGCCTGGGCGGCGTTGTACGCCTCCCTGGCCTCGCCGGCCCAGAGCTCGGACACCTCAGCGATCTTCGCCTTGATCGCTCCGAGGCTCTGGTCGAGCTTGTCTGCCTGGCTCTTGATGTCCCCCGCCGCGCTGTCGAGTGCGGCGTACGTGACGATCATCGTGCCGTCGTTCTGTGCCATGAGTCCTCCAACTACTTGTTATGTGCGGCGTGATGCCGGATGCGAGGTACTGGCGCCACGTGTGTCAGTACTTGCTGAGGTTCGAAGATGCCCTCTCCGCACCGGAGTCGCCCGCGTAACCTTCGGCCACGTCGATGCCCTTCAGGGCCGCCTCGACCTCGTCCTCTGTGGTCCCGGAGATGGTGCGGGCGGCCGCGATCGCTTCCTGGAACTTCAGCAGCAGCTTGCCGATCCGCACCATGTTGTTGTTGATCTGCGTCTGCTTCACGTTGAACGCGCCGGCGCCGATGCCCTGCCACTGGCCTTCAAGGCTGTCAATCGTTGCCTGGAGCCTTTGCAGTTGACCCTTGACGCTGTCGAAATTGGTGGACAGTTCGCCTTGCAACTTGCCAAGGGAAACGCCATTTACCTTCTGGACTGCCATGCGGTGGTATTCCTCTCTAGGGGGTACTCGGTGGGCCTGCTGTCCCACCGGTCACCGGACGGTGACAAGTACGGGCGCGCGGGCGGGTCAGCTGTTTCGGCGCTTGCGGGCTACGGCGAAGGCGCCGCCCGCGATGATCGCCGCAGCTGCTGCCGCGCCGATGATCAGGCCCAACTGGCCGTCGTCCTCGGCCTTCTCACTGGACCCTGCCACGACGGCGTCGCCACCGGGCTTGGCCTTCCGGGCCTGTGACGAAGCCGGTGCAGAGGGTTTGGGTGAGCGTGAAGGGATGGGCATCACTTCGTCGGCGAAAAGCTTGGCGTCGGGCGCGCCGGGGTTGCCCTTGCCATCAATGATGACCTTGCGCGGGCGGATCAGTCCGTGTCCGAGGTAAGTGCTGCGGGTGCCCGTCTCCCAGCTGCGACCGGCGGTGTCGAACAGAACACGGAGTACCTGGTTCGCCGTCCAGTCCGGGTGTGCGGACCAGATTAGGGCGGCAGAGGCTGAGGCGATGGCGGTGGCGGCTGTGGAACCGCCGCCATCGTCGCAATAGCTCTGGAACTTCGCGTCGCACCAGCGTGGGATATCGACTCCTGGAGCGGCAAGATCCACGAATTTCCCGTGTTGAGAGTATTCGGTCGCACGGCCATCTCGACGACTCGGAGCGACACCGACGACTTCTGGGAACCGGGCCGGGTATTGCGCCTTGTTCCCCTTCTTGGCTGTGTCACCCACGCCCGCGATCAGCAGCTTGCCTTTGCGCACCGCATATTCCAACGCCGAGTGCTGCGCGAACATGTCCAAGCCGATGGCGTGTTCGTTCCCGACCGAAATATTGATGATCTGGGCGTCGCTGTCCGCCGCAGCCTTGATGGCACGGGCCAGGGGGTCGTTGATTTGCGGTACCGCATCGTGCTTAAGGAGCGGGATCCGCACAGGGATGATCTTCGCACCAGGTGCCAGACCTCGCAGGCCACCGCCATTCCCCGTACCGGCAATCAACTCCGCCGTGGTGGTCCCTTGGCCGTCGTAGTCGTCTGTCGATCCACCCGCCGCTTCCTCAGTGGCGTTCACGCCCTTTAGGACCTGGCCCTTCAGCGAAGGGGTGGAGGGATTGACGCCGGAATCGATGACAGCGACCTTGATGCCTTCGCCGGTGGTGGTCTTCCACATCTCCTCGGCGCGCATTCCTTCCAGGTACCACTGCTTCGTCTGCGCATCCGCAGCAAGGGCAGCCGGGGCCAAGCCGACGATGCCCACGCTCCAAGCGCCGACCGCAGCCAACGTGCAGACCAGTCCTCGCCGCAAAGAGCGAGGTGACCTCCCGTTCCTGGCCTGGCTCATTCGTGCCGTCATCCTGACTTCCGAACCTTCCGTGCTCATTCGATCACCGGCGGCACGGTGCCACGCCGACGGGCGGCCCATGTCTCTTCGTCTTCCGTGAGGTAGTCAGGACGCGATGATCTGGTGCGCTCCTGTTCCTCGTTCTCGGTCTGCCTTTGGCCCGCGGGGCCACGCACAAGGCCGGCGCCCCCCTGGCTGAAGCCGCCGACACCGGGTCGTGACCCTGGGGCGCTGCCGCGAGGCGTGCCGACGACTCCGTTCGAGCTGGCCGTGCCGCGCCCGCCCGGCCCGGATGCGCCGTTCGCGGGGTGCGCTCCAATGACACCCTGCTGACCGGCCCTTCCTGCGGTACGTCCCGACGCTGTCGCCTCACCTCCGATGACGGTTCCGCGCGGAAGTCGAGGTGAGGATGAGCCTGCGGCGGCTCGCTGCGGGTTGCCGCCCACTATGCCGCTCCCACTGCCCGCCGCTCGGGGTGCGGCCGAACCACCCGTGCCCGCACGGCCAGCCATGGGCTGGCCTGCCGCACCGGATCGACCGGCTGCGGGAGTGTGGCCTGCGGAGCCGACCGGACCTGCTGCGCCAACGCGACCAATCGCTGCCGGACCACTGCTGACAGCCCCCGGCCGCGCTGCTCCTCCTGCACGTGCGGCTGCTGCAGAGCCGCCCTCAGCCGCCCCCAGCCGCCCCACTGTCCCAGCGTTCTGCCCCGCTGCCCTCGGCCTGCCGCTCGCACCGGCCGCGCGCGCTGCGCCGCCTTTCACAGGGTTCACAAAGCCGCCCGCCATGATGGGAGGAGTCGTCCCTGCGGGGCTTGTTGTTCCCGTGGCGGAGGAAACCGGCGGCGTGCTGAGGCTGGTGGTAGGCGCTGGCGGCGCGGCGACACTGTCGATCTCCATCGACGGGCTCCGATCCGGAACGGGCGTGACCGCGCCGGGCGCTACCGTGCCGATGGCTTCAGCCCTGGCCGTGCCGCCCGTGCCGCTGGAATCCGCGTGGTTCGACACCGGCACCGACTGCGGCGCGGTAACGCCGGTCAAGTCGGGGCTCGCCGGAGTGGAACCAGAGGTCGGTCCGGGACCGGCCGACCCGCTCGGCGGGGGCACACTCGTCTTCAGCGTCCTACGGAACTTCGGCGGTTCCTGCGTCTCCAGCGTCTGTGCGGAGACCGCGTAGAACGATGCCAGGCGGTTCATCTGGTTGATGGCCTCCTGGCGGTCCTTCTCCACCTTCACGGCCGCGTCGTAATCCGGATTGCCCTCGATACGGGCCGGAGCCTCAATGTCCTCGACGCTCTTCTTGGCCAGCCGGCCATCGCGCGGAGGCATGGACTTGTGAACGGACGCCAGCCCCGTACCCGCGACCGTGATCTGTGTCCCGGCGGCGTCCGCGAACGTACCCAGACTCCTGGCGTGCTCGGCGAGCTCGCTGCCGAATGAACGGAACTCGTTGCCGGACTCACCCTTCCACTCGACCTTGTCGATGTAGTCCTGGAGTTCCCGCGCGGCATCTTTGAGCGCGTCTCTGGCCTTCCAGAGAGCGGTGCCAGCGCTCTCCATGTCCGCCGGGTTGGCGGTTTCCACCAGGTCGATCATCGCGTTGAGCTCGTGGGCCTCGAAGCTGGTCCTGGCGAAGAGCCCTGGACCGCGGCCACCGAATCCGAGGATGTCCATCATCGACGTGACCTGCTGATGGGCATCAGTCACGCCTAGCTGGGATCGGACCCGTACCTGGTCCTGCTCGTGTTGCGCCTTGGGCGGGAGTTCCGGAGGGCTCGTTTCACTCATCGGTCACAACCCGTGCTTGTCGTTCGTGTCATCGAAGTCCCCCGACTTAGCCTTGGCGCTCTTCGCCCGCTCCTGTTGCGCCTCGTGTTCCTGGTCTATACGTGTCTGGATCGCCACGTACCGTCGCCGCATGTCCTCCTCCACGTTGTCGAAGCCGACCTCCGCGGCGTGCACGCCGATACTCAGCATCGCGATCTGGGCGCCAAGGGTCTTGGAGAGCGAAACGAGCTCCTCGTGGACTCGGTTGTACTGGCCGAAGAGCGACTCCGCCTCGTCGAACTTCGAGTTCAGGCCGCTGAAGGAGGTCCGGGAAACTCTCTGGTCGGCGACCCTGGCGCTGCTGCCCGCGCCGCCTTCGAAGTCCGCCAGCAATTTGTTCACCCGCGTCTGGAATCGCTTCAGCGCGTCAACTCCGCGCTCAAGGTCGGTCAACGTCGCTCCCCCGCTCTTGAGCTGCGCGCGCGACTACCTGCATCGGTCACGATGACCGCCCTCCCCGTTTGCACAGTCCCCGTTTACTGCCATCGGAGTGACGCGAACGTCACCGATCACATCAAAGTCACTCTAGTCACTGGCTACGACACGTCCAACTGCCATAACACGCAGATGACTTAGCGATGGAGTGACCTCAAGCACTGCCCTCCCCGGCAGTCCCCCTTCTCCGCCGTCGCAGATCGCGAATCGCAACCGCCGCACCCGCGATCGTGGCAACCAACACACCGCCGCCCACGACCACGTAGTTGGCGAGGCGTGCGTCGCGTTCCTCCGGCGTCTCGCCCAGGTGTAGTTCGGCCGGGGTGGGTGCCTGGGGCCTGGTCATGCCCTCGTCGGCGACCGGTTGGTCGATGGGCTTGTCGTCCTCGGTCAGCGCCCGTACCGGGTCGGCGACGCCCCAGCCCACCAGGCGGTCGTGGCCTGCGACCGACCGTTCCGCGGTCTGCTGGATTTGGGCGACGATCTGCTCTTGCGACCAGTCCTTGTGCTTGCTCTTGATAAGGGCGGCGATGCCGGCGACGTAGGGGGCGGAGAAGCTGGTGCCGTTGTCGGCGCAGTGGCCGCCCCCGGGGACTGTGGAGACCATGTCGACACCGGGGGCGGCGACGCCGACGAACTCGCCGGACTGGGAGAAGGGCGCACGTTCGTTGTTCCGGTCGGATGAGGCCACCGCGAGGACACCCTCGTACGAGGCCGGATAGGTCTCCTTGACGTTGCCACCCAGGCCGTCGTTGCCTGCCGAGGCTACGATCACGATCTCTTCGGCCAGGGCCGCGTTCACCGCCTGATTCAGCACCGGCGTGGGCTTCACGGCCTTGGTGGTGTCCTGGGAGATGTTGATCACGTCGGCGTCGGCCTGGATCGCGTAATTGATGGCCGCGGCGAGGGTCCCGACCGTGCCATTTCCCTCGGCGTCGTTCTGCTGGACAGGAATGATCGTGGCATCCGGGGCGAGGCCCACGAAACCGGTGCCCTTCGCGGGGCGGGCAGCGATGATGCCCGCGACTTTGGTGCCATGGCCCACCGCGTCCGTCGTGCCGTCCTCCCTGCCGCGCTCGATCTTGGTGCCATTCTCGTCCTTGAGGCCCTTGGGCAGCAGGTTCCGGCCGCTCCTGACGTCCACCGCGCGGGTGAGCTGGGGGTTCTTGACGTCTACGCCGGTGTCGATGACCGCGACCCGTACCCCTTTGCCGGTGGACTGCGTCCACAGCTCGTCGAGCAGTACGCGCTGCAGGGCCCAGGGGCGGCCCTCGTACTTCTTCCCGGGGAACGTGCACTGATCGGTCGTGTCCGCCGCCGTCGCAGAGGGCGCGGGCAGGGCGACGAGAGTGAGCACAGTGGCGGCGGTGATGCTGAAGAGGCGGCCGTACGTGTACGTCATGTCTGCCTAGCCCCTCAAGAGCCCTGCGGTTGGCGGGCGGCACCGGTCGACAGGCGTGGTCCGGTCGGCAGAAACGAGGACCAGGCGGCAGGGATCGGCGCCGGGCTGACGCCCTTGTAGCCGAGCCGGCCCTGGGCCTGCTGTGCCTCTTGCTGCCGCGCCTGCTTCTCCTCCTTCGTACCGGAGGAGCCGATGCCGGAATCGTTCGTCGCACTGTCGCCGTTGGACTGCATGGCGTAGCGGAGGCCGGTGTCAGTGACCAGGAAGACGAAACCCGAGTCGGTTCTGGAGCCCTTGAACTGCCTGAACAGCTGGCCTGATCCGGGGGTGACGTAGGCGCTGGTCGAGCCGGTGGGCAGTGCGGCGGGGAAATCGGTGCCCGCCCAGGTGGTCAGGGTGGTGGACCCCTCGTCCTCAACCTTGCGCAGAACGTTGCACACTGTGTTGCGGCTGCCCTCTGCTGTGCTCGCCGAGTTGACCGGCTTGGGGGCGCTCCGGGGCCAGTCTTTACTGCCTCCGAACGCATCGCCGGGCTCGAAGGTGGCGGCGCTGACGGACTTCGCGTGGCCGGCCTGGCCGAGGTCGACCAAGTCCCTGCTGTTGAGCAGAAGCTTCGCGGTGAAGTCCGAGACCGGCGCGACACGGCCCGGCAGGACAACATACTGCTGGCTCCCTGTGCCGTCAGTCGCGGTGAGGACCATGCCCACCCTGTTCGTCCCGGGCTCCAGGTCGCCGCGGACAGCCGCGTCGGCGCCAGGAGCTCCGGAAATCTTGGGGAAGGTGATGGCGTCCCCCTTGTGCAGGGTGTCCAGCCACGCGGCGGACACCCGCTGGGGTTCGCGGCCCTGGCCCACGAGCTGGCGCAACAGCAGTTCGTCCTTCTGGACGGCGTATGCCTTGCCCTGGGCGTCCACGACGTACCTGATGCGGTCCGGCCCCTGCACGTACATCAGCTCACCGCCACGCAGCCGGCCTGGGCCCTCGGTCTTCTTCTGCTCGCGGCCAGCGAGGACGAATGCCGCTTTCTGGATGGCCCTGCCGCCTTCGCCGGGCCGCTCACAGACCGCCCAGCGCTTCGCGGCGCCGGCTTCCTTGGCGTCGGGCAGCCGGTCGGGGGCGTACGGAATGCCGAGGGTGACACCGTGCGGGATCTTGCCGTTGTCGAGTACCGACTCGTCGACGTTGATGACCTTGCCCTTGTCCGGGTCAAGGAGCAGCTTGGCGGACGACATGTTCAGCACCGGGTGGAGCTGCGTCTTGCCGCCGGTCTCCAACACCACGTACCTGGTGGTTGATTTGCTGGCGATAATGACGTTCTCGCCAGGCGCGTTCCAGTTCTTGGGGGCGACCGGCTTGAACATCCCCCAAGCCCCGAAGACCGCCAGGACCACCACCGCGACGATCACCCCGGGTACCACCGCACGCAGCGGACGTGGCGCACCCTCCTCCGATCCGGTCGCATTCGGCTGCAAGAACTGTGCGATCAGCCTCCGTTTCGCGAAGGTGTACGCATTGAGCTCGTCCCGTCGTGAAGCCATCTGCCCGCTGTCCCTCTCCCCCACTGGGCGGCCGTACTCCCGTCCACACCGGGAGGGCCTGCCGACATGCGCAACGTCCCACTATGCCTGCCGGAGTTTGCCTCTCACTGCTCAGGTAGGAGATCGCCCGGCCAACGGCCCGCGCCAGGCACCCGGAGGCGTCCACCCGCTCCCACAGCCCAGTTCGCGCAGGGCTCGGAGGACGCTGCCCTGGAGTGTGATGCCGGAGCCGGTGGTGGCGTTCCAGTCGTGAGCGGCCGACGGCGGCCCAAGGGGACCTCGAAGCAGTAGCAGTGGCGCCCACGCGGAGCCCCAGGGGCCCGAGCGTTATGCCTCGAACCCCCGGAGGGGGGCGCTGCCCGACGAGGGACGGCGATCGGGCCCTGACACTGTCGACCATGGTTGAGGACGATCGTAATCAGCGGCTCGGGTACGTTCCGGCTCCGTTCGCCGGGGAGTCATTCGTCAGCTGGGTGGACACGGTGGCGGTGGCCTTGCGGTTGTCGCGTGCGGCGGCGCTGCGTGCGCTCGGGCTGTCCGGTACGGCGAATTTCAGCGCCTACCAGTTCCGTTTGTCGTCGGTGAGTTGAAGGGGCTACGGCAGCGGACCGGGCTGCGGCCGGGCCAGATCGAGCGGACGCTGTTCAGTTTCTATGAGCCGACGGTTCTTCCGTGGCTCGCACCAGCCAGCGGGAGGAGCTGGCGGGCGACGGATCCGTGGCTGCGGGATCACTCGGCGGCGTGCCCGCTGTGCGTACAGGCGTCCGGTGGGCGGTGGCTGCTGAGCTGGCGGCTGAAGTGGACGTTCCTGTGCGCGGATCACCTGATGTATCTGGTAGACCGTTGTCCCCGCTGCCACACGCGACTGTACTGGCGGCGGGAGTCGACAGGACCAGCTCGTCGCCCTCCTTGGCGGCCCGCCAGCAGGCAGAGCACTCCTGCTTGGCGAGCCACTCGGCGAAGCCCGCGCGACGGTCGGCCGCCCGGTCGGATAGGTCTCGCTCGGCCTGGTGGCCGCAGGAGTGGGTGATTTGCCAGATGGTCTTCAACGGCCATGGGAACTGCTCCTTACGGGAGTTGGGTCAGCGGTTGCGGGAGAGCGCGATGCGCGGGTCGACCGGGCGGGCCGCCGGAGCGGAGGTGGCGGGCGCGGCAACCGGCGCCTTGCCCGGGAGGCTGGCGCGGGCTGGGCTGGCGGCGAGCGCGGCGGCGCTGATGGGGAACTTGTGGGTGGTGAAGCCCTGACTGCGCTCGTGGAGCGCGGCCGTCGCGGGTGCAGAAGGGCGGCGCGCTGCTACGTCGTGGGCGAGGCGGGGCTGCACCGCGACCTGGAGATCGGATCGGTGCATCGACACCGTGGCGCTGGCGACCTTCTCCAGGGCCTCGCTGCGGTCGGTGGTGATGGGCAGCGTGTAGATATCCAGGTTCGGGTTAAGCCGCCAGCCGTGTTCCTCCAGGATGAGTCGGCCGCCGAGCGCGGAGGAGCGGTCATCGGTGGCTGCGACGATGCCGAGCTGCGGATGCTCGGCGAACGCGACGTCGGGATCTATGCGCGGGGGCCGGTCGCGGGCGGGAGCCGCACCCGAGGCCAGTGAGGGGTCGAACGCGGCGTCCACGTCGACCTGGTAGCCGGCCTTGCGTAGCAGCGCGACGGCCCGGGTGGCGCGGGCCTGTCCGTCACGTTGCTGGTCGGCCAGTGCGTACAGCGTCGGTTGGCCCGGGACGGGGTGAAAGTCGAATCCCTTCAACATCCATGTGCTGGCGGCGAGTTGTTTCGGATTCGCGGCGACGATGCCGTAGTCGTGGTGGCGGCCGACTGCGACGTCGGGAAGCGAGTCGTAGTGGGTGGGCATGGCTGATCCATCCGGTGCAGGCTCGGGAAGAGGGGCGGTCGAGGGCCGGGATGGTTCTGCTGGTGCGGGACATGGCGCACTCCGAGGCGGGAAGCGGTCAGCGACCGGGTACGGACGAGGGACGGGCGGGCGGCAGCGCGGGCTGTACGGCCGAAGCCGCTGGCAGTGGTGCTGGTCCCGTGCGCTGGGCGGTCGGCGAGAGCGCGAGAGCAGCACTCACTCGTGGCGAGGCAGAAGCCGGCCGTGGAGGCACGTCGAGCTGATCAAGACGCGCGTCGATGGCGGCGAGCAGACTCGGGACACTGCCGCCGTGACGGGCGTGGGGGCCGTCTGGCTCCGAGTCGTAGATCACTTCGTGGACTGCGGAGTCGTCGGGATGCCCGCGGGTCACCAACCAGCTGTCGGGATGCCCGGGTGCATGGTCGGTCGACGGTTCCTGCGGTGGCGAGATGATCAACGAACTACCGTCGGGGAGCCCGACGTGGACGATGTAGTCGCTGAGGCCGTACTCGACGGTGCACTCCAGGCCGCGCTGCCGAAGGGGAACGGTGAGGTGTCCGTACCCGTGCTCCCGTTCCGGGGTGCCGGCAGTGGCTTGCTGGGGGAAGGGTTCGCTGGTGCGCGTGGTGATGCGTGTGCCCTCCTGTTGGAGGGTGACCAGGGGCTGATCGGGGCGCATGGGGCTTCTCCGTGGCCGGGTGCCCCAGCGATCGACGGCGCGAGCCGCAGGCGCGTGGGGCGGTAGGGGTAGTGGCGTTCCATGAGGATCCGGCGATCGGCCGGTTTGGCCTCGCCGGCAGTCGGTGCTAGGGGCGTCAGTGGGAACGACGTGGGGCCGTCGGGTTCGACGCGGGCGGTGCGGGAGGCGAAGCGGGTGGGGCCCCGCGGTTGCCGGAGGTGGATCGAGCGAGGGCCACCTGGGCACGCTCTGTCTGCGAGGGCTGATCAGGATCCATCCGGTTGGCCAAGTAGTCGGCAGCCCGGGCGAGCGCCGGGCCTTGGAATGACAACTCGTCCGCGTAGTGCCAGCCTTCGGAGTTGCGGATCTCCTGCGCCTGGCTCGCGTAGATCTCTCGCGAGCCGGGGAGCGAGGCGTCCATGAGCGCCATGACCTGATCCCACTCGTGCTGGATCTGGCCTGCTCGTTCCAGGGTGGTGTCGATTCCGCGCAGCCGCTGGAGGTCTTCGCTGATCGGCCCCTCGACGTAGTCGGCGCCGATGGCGGCGGAGCGGACACCGGCCAGCACCTCGGGGCCGTGGGCGAGGAAGACCTCGACGTGTTTCCACGCTTCGGCGTCTCGCGTCACCTTGCCGTCCGCATAACCCTTCTCATCGATGGGCCAGCCGTCGTGGCCGCAGAGGGAGTCCGAGACCGCGTCCCAGGCATCGGACGCCTGCTTGATGCCGGCGGCGGAGGAGGCCAGTGCCGGGATGTGCAGCCGCCACGCCAGGTGATCGGTGGTCGCCGGTGGCTGGCTTTCGTGGGAAGCGGGAGAGCTGGGAGAAGTGGGCACGGTTGGTCCTCGTTCCTGTGTCGGTGCTCACCGCGAACGCGGCAGCGAACGGACGGTGGGCGGCGGGAGGGGAGCAGGAGCGTCGCTCTGCTGGCCGACGGAAGTCCCCCGGATTGACACGACTCGGGAGACACGGGCCGCTGCTGTCGCCCGATGCGAGCGGGAGTGGATCTCGTGGCCCACGTCCTCCCCCACGAGATGCAGCTCTTCGCCGAGGTCGGTCAGGCGATCGGCGAGGGCGTCCAGCTCGGAGGCAACCCCTCGGGCGCTGTGGGCGCGGCACCACTCCGAGGCGGTTTCGAGCATCTGGTGCAGCCGGGCCACCGCGCCGAAGTCCTCCGTGATTGCCTCGTGGAACAGCTCGGCGAACTCCTCGGGCCGGGCTGCGGCGAGACGGTCGTTCCAGTCGACGGCCGGTGCGACGGTGCCCGGGCTCACGGGCGGGGCGGGGGCTCCCCCGTGGACTCGGTAGCCTGCTCGCGGTACGGTCGATGACATGGTTCAACTCCGTTTGGAAGGTGGCTAGTTGATCTAGGCCGACATGCGGGCGTCGGTGTCGAACAGTTCGCGCTCGGCCGGGTGCAGGATGTGCTGGGTGATGAAACTCCGGCCCGCGACCTTCCACAGGCCCCGGCCCTTGGTCAGGGCGGACACCGCTTGGGTCTCGACGCCGGTCAGGCCGAGCAACGAAGCGGCAGCAGCGAGCTGGTCGGGCTCCTGGCGGTAGATGATGCGGGTGGAGCAGTCGGCCAGGAGACCCTCGGCCAGCACCCGGCCGCGCGAGCCGACATCGCCTGCGCTGAGCAGGTCGCTGAGGCGGTGGATGACCATGAGGTTGGCGATGCCGAGCCCGCGGGAGAGCTTCCACTGGGACTGCATGCGTTCGAGCAGGCCGACGTGCCTCATGACGCGCCACGCCTCGTCGTAGATCACCCAGCGTCGGCCGCCGTCCGGGTCGGAGAGTGCGCTCTCCATCCACGCCGAGGCGCAGGTCATGGCCAAGACCAAGGCGGTGTCGTCTCCGGAGCCGCCGAGGCGGGAGAGGTCGATGGACAGCATCGGGGTGGTCGGGTCGAAGGCCACCGTCGAGGGAGCGTCGAACATGCCGCTGAGGTCGCCGTGCACAAGACGGCGAAGGGCGTGCGCGAGGTCCTGTGCGGCGGGCCCCATGTGTCCGGCCTGGTCGCCGAGGGCTCGGTCGAGGCGCTCGGGCGAGCCGAGGGTGTGCGCGATCTCGCCGAGCAGCGGCACCGTGTCGCTGGCGTCGGCCTCGGCGACGACCAGGTCGAGAGCGAGGTCCAGAGCTGTGTGCTCCATCGGCAGGAGATCGCGCTTCAGCACGGTGCGAGCCAGGCCCGCCAGGAGCAGGAGGCGGCGCTTTCGGACCTCGGTCGACCAGTCGCCCTCGCTCACCGAGGCGGGCCGGGCCGGGGCATCCAGGGGGTTCAGCCGGCCCGGGAGCCCCGGCCCCAGCGCGATGCTGTAGCCGCCGAGGGCCTGTGCGACGGCCGTCCACTCTCCCTTGGGGTCGCAGGGAACGTAGACCCGGTAGCCGTGGGCAATCGCGCGGGTGGCTATCGATTTGGCCAGCGCGGACTTGCCCATGCCGATGATCCCGGCCAGGACGGCGTTCGGGTTCGTGAAACCCTCGATCCGGCCGCTGCTGTAGAGCGAGAACGGGTCGTAACAGAAAGCGGCTTCCGCATGGACATCTCGACCGATGAAGATGCCCTCCGCACCCAATCCGCCCTCCGCGAGAAACGGATAGGCCCCGCTGACGGTGGCTGTGGTCATTCGATGGGCGGGCAGGCTGAGCTTGCCGCCCCGAGCCGAGGAGGCGCCGGGGCGTCCGGACGGCGGGTAGGTCGGCCGCAGTTCCGGGTCGAGGGTTTCCTCGGCGCGGTGCTTCGGCGGGGCTCCGGCGAGGCGGGCTTGGCGGCGGGCCTCGGCGAAGCCGGCGCGGGCGGCCCGCTGCTCGGCGCGTGATGCCTTGCGGGGGACAAACAGGTGGGAGGCGCTGGCGCGGGTGCGGGGCATGAACGTTTCTCCAGACGGAAGGCGGGTCAGCGGCGGACGAGGCCGGTGAACGGCGCGTGCAGGTCGGCCGGGGTGGTGCGGCGGCGCACCAGGTGCGCGGTGCGCTGATGGCGCTGGCAGATGGTTAGCTCTGGCGCCCCTTCGGGCAGGCCGGCCTGGCACGCCTCGCGCTCGGGCACCTCGCCGGAGTCCGGCTGAGGTGCCGCGTGGTAGGCGGCGTGGACGTGGTCGGCGGCCTGCCAGATTCGAGTGCGGGCGGCCCGGAGCTGGTCGCCCTCGATCGGGACGAGCTGTCCGGTGCGGGCGGTATGGGCGTCGAGCAAGCCATGCAGGGACACGAGGTGGGAGTGCAGGGCGTCCAGCTCGGCTCGCGTGGTGACGAGAGGGCCGCCCGGAACGTTGAGCGCGCGGTGGAAGTCGAGCGCGGCGGTGGCGAAGGGCACGAAGTCCTGCGCGGTCGGGCTGGCGGTGCGGGACATGGCGGTGCTCTTTCGGAGGGAGGGGAGGCCGGCATCAGGCGGCGATGGCGAGTGGCATGGCGGCGGCGGTGAACGCTTCGGCCTGCTGCCAGGTGAGCGGCCGGAGGTCGAGCTGGGCGCCGACGGCCGCGGTCTCCACGACCGCGCAGGCGGAACGGAGTTCCTCCTCGGAGTCGGCCGAGACGGTCAGCAGGCCGGTCAGGGCGACATCCGCGTGGCCCGCGATGAGCTGGCGCTCACGGGACTTGATGTCCTGGTACTCGATCGAGTCCGCTTCGGAGTCGACCTGGCCGCGCCGAGCTCGCTCGGCGGCGTCGGCGATCACGCTGGACTTCTTGCGCTGGACGTCACGCAGGGCGGCGTCCAGTCCCTTCGGCTCGTACGACAGCGACAGCGTGCGTCGGACCCCGGCGGTGAACAGGAGCTGGTGCAGAAAGCCCGCCGACGTCTCGGTCCTCGGCCAGTTCTCCACCCAGTACGTGGCGTGGACGGCCGAGTCGGTCGCGATGTGGTCCGACTTCTCGACGACCACGACGGGACCGGCAGCGGCGGGCTCAGCCTCGGGACGTCCGGCGGTGGACCAACGATCCAGTGCGGCAAGGGTCTTGGGGTCGTACGCCGTTCGCGCGACGGCCGCGATCTCGTGGGCGCTGAGCCAGCCGGTGGGGTTGAGCCCGGCGGTTCGCGCAGCCTGGTCGAAGGTCGAGGTCAGCTGCGCCAGGACGCTGAAGGACCCGGTCAGGCCGCCTCCGGCCTGGTTGATCAGACGTCGCGCGGCCTTCGCGTCCAGCGACACCGCGACGTACGTTTCGTGCGGAGCCGCAGCCGGGCCCGCGCTCTGGATCAGCTCGCTGTAGATCGCGCCGGCCACGGGGGCATTGGGCTGTCCGTGCTCCTCCCAGTACCGGCGAAGGGCGTCGCCGGAGTCCGGGACGGTGCGCTCGATCACCTGGATACGGGCGACCTGGCCGGTGCGGGCGAGCGCGGCCAGCGCGCGTCCCCAGCCGTTGACATTGGCATTCTGGGTGCCCGGGTCGAGCAGCGCGTAGGCGCGGGAGGACACCTTGACGACGGCGGTCAACGTGCCGGTGTGGGGGTTGTGGACCGCGCCGTACCGGCGGTCGGGTGCGGTGACCACGCGCAGGCTGGCGGCGGTGCCGGGCAGGTGGAGGAGTCCTTCGCGGACTGGGCGGCGGGAGGGCCAGACGAGCCAGATCAACTGGCCCCGCATCCGGCGGAGCACGTACCGGGTAACGATCGGAGCCCAGTCGGCCAGGGCTCGGCCTCGGTGGCGGACGAAGACAAGCAGGGCGATGGCGGCCCAAGCGGGGATGAGTTCGAGAGCGCCGACCACGCCACGGGCGAGGATCACGGCGAGCAGGAGCAGGCCGGTGAGGCTCACGACGATCAGCTGCGGGGCGGTGAGGCCGAGCAGGATGCCGCGCCTGCTGCGGTGCGGGAACTTCACGGTGGCCGTGGTGGCTTCGGCCTGGGGCTTGTCAGACATGGTGGTTCCAGACGGTGGGAACGGGCGGAGTGCGAGGCGTTCGGCGCTCTTCTGGAGGTCATGGAAAGGCTCCGTTTCTGGTGATCGGCGATGCTGGGTACGGGGGCGGGCTGCGGGGTGCAGCCCGCCCCCGGCTGTGGTTGGTCAGGACCCCGAACGCGGCTGGTTGGGGTACACCCAGCTCGTCGGCGTCGGGGAACCGGTTGCCGACGGACCGGTGGAAGCCGGCGGCGGTGCGGCAGGGCTGCTCGTGCCCCCGGGCGACAGGCCGGCAGGCGGCGCGGCACCGGCGCGGGTCATGCTGCTGCCCGGAGCCGACGCGACAGCGAACTGACCAGAGCCGCCGGCGGCACCCGGGGCGCCCCCTGCGGAACCTCCCGCTTCGCCCTCGCTGGGTCGGGTGATGAGCGGCGGGATGCCGGGTCGCTGGATCAGGGCTCGGCCCTTGTCGCCAGCAGCGTTCGGGTCTTCGCCGTACCGGAAGCGGGTCTGCGGCTTGGGCGGCCCGGCGTCGATCCCTTCCTTGCTGAGGTTGCCGCCGGAGGGGTTGATGCCGGAGGCGACACCATCGACACCCGCGCCGGGGACCTTGCTCGGCCCCTGCGGAGCAGGGGTGCCGGTGCCGGCCTGCATCGCCAGGCTGCCCGCGGTCTTCGCGGCCCCAGCGGCGACTGCCATGCCGGCGACGCCGGTACGGTGCAGGTCGTCGTGTCCGCCGCCGTCGGTCGCCCAGTGGACGAACTTGTAGGTGGCGTACGGGCAGAGCAGGACCAGGACCATCACTACAATGCCGGCCATCGCGTCGGACAGAGCGGCCATTCCGTCCGTGGCATCGGACTTGCCCATCGCCGAGACGCCGATCAGGAAGACCACGGTCATCAGCAGTTTCGACACGACGAGGGTGGCGGTGGCCTCGATCCAACCCCGCCGCCAGCGCTTGGCGACCTCCCAGCCGCCGCCGGCTCCGGCGAAGACCGCGAGAGCGACCATGATCAGGACGCCGACCTTGCGGGCGACCATCACGCCCCAGTACATGAACGCGCCGATCGCGCAGCCGAGGGCGACCAGGGCTGGGACACCCCAGCCGAGGCCGTACATCGCCCCCAACTGGTTGACCTTGATGACGCGGCGGATCGCGTCGTCCACTGAGCTGTTGGCTGCTTGGAACAGGCCGTCGGACAGAGCGTCGACAACCGTGAGGGCCACGGAGGTGAAGGCGACGGCGCAGAAGGAGAAGAGGACGCCGGTCATCGTGCCAATCGCCGCTTGGGCGAGGGCGCGTTCGTCCCGTCGCCAGGCCGCGAACATCAACTGGATGCAGAACGTGCCGACGGTCAAGGCGAGGCCGATGGGCAACAGCAGCTCGTAGTTGTCCCGGAACCAACCGGCGTTGAGATCGATGGCGGTGGTTTCGTTGACGGCCTTGGCGGCGAGGTCGGCTGCGCTGGCGGCCAGCTCACCCGTTGACTTCGCGATCCACGCCCCGATGCCGTCGGTGACGGTCCCGGCGGGGTTGGTGGCGAAGTCGACGGCGCCGCAGACCTTGTCCATCAGCGGAAGGTCGCAGACTCCCATGGCGGTACCTCCTTTCTGGGGTGCGGGTCAGGGCGCGACGGCCGGCAGGACACCGGCCAAAGCGCAGGGCTGGGAGGGCCGGCACTGGATGGCGAGAGTGGTGACCCGGTCCTCGGCGCCTCCGGCGGACGATCCGTCCCAGGCGATCGACTGCTTGCCGGAGACCGTGACGGCGTAGACGTACGCCTGGGCGATGGCCCCGGGATCGGCCTGAAGTGCCCGGCTGAACGATTCAGGAAATCGGGCCTCGGTGGCGACGGCAGTGGCGTACTGACCGTTGTCGGCCATCCGCCCCCACAGCACGGGCGAGGGGACGAGCGCGTCGACCGACGCGGCGTCGGCGTACTTGGCCTCGGTGGTCAGCCAGGTATGCAGTGCCGCCAGCAGTTCCGGCTGCGAGTATGCCCGGGTGTCGTAGGACCACAGCGCTGCCGCAGCCGCCTTCCCGAAGGCGATCGGGTCGTGCGTGGACGGGCGCGCAGGCAGCGTGCTGCGAATGCCGGACGACGGGCGGGAGGAAGGGGGCAGAGCAGGGGAAGGGGACGCCGAACTCACCTGCGAGGGAGAGACCTCGGAGGAGGTCCGGCCATCGCGAGTGAGATAGGCGGCCAGGCCGGCGAGGGCGACGAGCACGACCAGGGCGACGGTGCCGATCAGCGCCCGGCGGCGCACGCGAGATGCGCCGCCGGGGTTCGTGGAACGGGAAGACATCAGCGGACCTGCGTCCCCAGCGTGCTGAAGAACGCCACCACGCCGTTCGCGGCGCCAAGCAGGAGGGCCGCACCAGCGCTGACCAGCACGCCCTTCTTACCGTTGGCCTCGGCCTGGTGGCCGCCGGAGTGGTGGCCCCAGGCCCACACACCAGCGCTGACCGCCAGCGCGCCGACCACGGCGATGATGCCGAACAGATTGATCGACCCCATCACCTGCTTGAGGACCGAGAGGCCCGGCAGGCCGCCCTCGTTGGGCTTGATCCCCGGGTCGTAGGCGAGCTGGATGACCTTGTCGGCGAGAAACATAACGAACTCCAGTTCGATTCACGTACGCCAAAGCCCGAAGGGCCACAGCGGCGGTGCAGGGGAGAGAGGAGGGGGAGAAGCGCCGGTCAGACGACTCGGCGGGCCGCGAGAATCTGCGGCTTCCAGGAGGCGAGGGTCGAAATTTTGACCACGTCGCCGGTGCGCGGGGCATGAATGACCAGGCCTGAGCCGATGAACATGCCTACGTGTTCAGGAACTTGGGCGGTGCCCCTGGTGAACAGCAGGTCGCCGGGTTGCAGAGCGTCGGCTGAGACCGACTGTCCCTCGTTGACCTGCGTGTAGGTGGTCCGCGTCAGGACGACCCCGGCCGCCTTGTAGGACATCTGCATCAGCGAGGAGCAGTCGCAGCGACCCATCGGGTCCGCCCCGTGGGAGTCGGTGCACGTGCCGCCCCACTGGTACGGAGTGCCGAGCTGGCCCATGGCCCAGCGAATCGCGGTCTGCACCTTCGGTGAGGCATCGGCCGGGATCTTGTATCCGTCCGGCACCGTCCCGGGAGGGATGGTTCCGAAGTCGGTTCCGTCCCCGTCGGTCGTACAGCCGCCTGCGGCATTCGGCGCCGGGCTGGCAGTGCCGCCCCCGGACCCCGACGGGGAGGGCGTGGGTGCGGGATCACCGGTCTTCGCCAGCAGCGGCTGGATCGCCTTCTGCAGGGCGGTCGCCAGGGGCTCCCACTTGGCGTAGGCATCCGGATAGCCCGAGCGCTGCACCGCCTGGGCGGCCTGGGTGATGGTCATCGATTCCCAGCCCGAGACCTCCCGCAGCCCCTCGTAGAACTTCGTCGAGGAGTAGACCGGGTCCATGATCTGGGCCACGGTGCCCCAGCCCTGCGACGGCCGCTGTTGGAAAAGCCCCACCGAGTCACGGTCCCCGTAGGTGATGTTCCGCAGGCCGCTCTCCTGCAGCGCGGTGGCCAGCGCCACGATCTGCCCCCGGACGGGGATCTTCATCGCGACACCGGTGGCCTGGATCGTCTTGGCGTTCGGGACCTGCTCGGCTGGATCGTCCAGCCCCGGCACGGAGACCGTCCCCTTGGCGCCGCCGTCCAGGATCGCCTTCACCTGAGCGGCAACGGCTGAGGTATCCACAGCCTGTGCACCGCCGGTCGAGCAGGCGGCCGAAGCCGTCCCGGCACCGATGGCGAGGATCGGAACGGCCAGCAGCAGCGGACCGGATGCGAAGAGACCGACGACGGCTCCGGTGGTCTTCTTCATCGCCGCCGCCGTTCACCGAGGCGGTGGTGCCAGCCGGACAGCGGTGTTGGGTCAGGACGCGGGGGTATCAGGGCATGCTGCATCGCAGCGGCTCCTTGGGTTTCGTAGGAGGCGCGGTGCCGGCTTCTCGTGCAAAGCCGTCGGCACCGCGCCGATGTGAATCCGCCTCTCAGGGCGGGCCCGGGTCAGAGGAGTTGGTAGCTCCCGGACGCCGGTCTCGGGTCACGCGCGGCAGTCAGCCGCGCTCGTAATCTCAGGCGGTACACCGGGTCTCCTCACGGCATCGGGAAATAGGGGTCAACGGGCCTCCCGTGCTGCCATTTTTGGACGAGGCAACACGGATAAGCACAGGTCAGCGAGGGTGGAGCGGGGCTCCGTCCCGGTGACATGGCGAGACAGTAGACCGGGATTCCGGCCGCACCAAACGGCTCTCGGACCCGGGCCCGGAGCACGACGCGGTTCGTTAGGTGCGGCCGGAAATTGCGGCTAACGTCCGGCGCAATCCCGCTCCGAACGGCCACTGTTGAGCACCGTCAGAGCGGGCCCAGTCCCGCCGTGCCCTGAAAGAGGCCCGCACATGAGCTACACGCTGCACCGAGGTGACGCCCTCACCGTGCTGAAGACCCTCCCGGACGAGAGCGTTAACGCCGTCATCACCGACCCGCCGTACAACTCCGGTGGACGCACCAGCTCCGACCGCACCGGTCGTACCGCCCGCGCCAAGTACGTCACCAGCGGATCCGCACACGACCTGCAGAACTTCCCCGGCGAGAACCGCGACCAGCGCTCGTACCGGAGCTGGCTGACCGCCCTGCTCACCGAGGCGTACCGGGCATCCACCGAGCACTCGGTCGCCATCGTCTTCTCGGACTGGCGTCAGGAGCCGACCACGTCCGACGCCCTGCAGATGGCGGGCTGGACCTGGAGCGGCACGATCCCGTGGATCAAGCCCGCTAGCCGGCCTCGCAAGGGCGGGTTCAAGCAGTCGGCCGAGTTCATCACCTGGGGCGTCAAGGGGAGCCTGGCGAAGGACCGGGACCTGTACCTGCCCGGCCACTTCATCGCCTCCCAGCCCCGCAAGGACCGGGTGCACATCACCCAGAAGCCGGTCGAGATCATGCAGCAGCTCGTGCGGATCTGCCCCGAAGGCGGCACCGTGCTCGACCCCTTCACCGGCAGCGGCTCCACGGGCGTCGCCGCCCTGCGCGAGGGCCGACAGTTCGTGGGAGTCGAGCTGTCGTCGCACTACGCCGCCGTCGCCGAGCGAAGGCTCCAGGCGGAGCTGACCCAGGACGACTTCGTCCTGGCCGGACCGGAGGCGTGAGCATGAGACCAACCAGGCAGGGGCCGACGGACCGCAGACGCAAAAGGGCGGCTGGAGCATCGAGAAACCGATGCTCCAGCCGCCCTTCCTCTTGCGTCAGGCCGCCTCGCACGCCCGCCGGATCAGCGGCCCCGCCTTCTCCAGGTCGGCCGCCGCGGAGATGCGCACCTCCAGGTCGCCCGTCCCGAGGTGTCCGATGCCGCGCATGTCGCGGGAGAAGCCCTCCTCCAGCTCGACCGTGTCCGGGTCGAGCCGGAGGTAGACCAGGATCACCTCGTGCTTCGGACGGAAGATCACCGAGGCGAGGTTCACCATCCGTCGATAGGCGATGTAGTGCAGCAGCGGAGCCACCTCGACCTCGCCCCACGCGGTGAGGGCCTCGTCCAGCTCGACGTACAGGTCCTGCAGGCAAGCCGGAGCCGCGCCCGGGTTCGCCTGGACCGATGGCTTCCCGTTGCCCCCGCCGGAACCGGCCACGTCCTCCCGCTCCCGTCGCTGCCGCCGCGCCGGAGCGGGACGGGGAGATCCAGGTGTGGACTCGATCAGCAGCAGGCTCAGCAGGCCGCCGTCGAAGATGCGGTAGCGCACCAGGTCGATCCGCTCGTGCAGGCGGCGCACCGCGACCCGGTCGTGGTGCGAGAAGCTGGCCGCGATGCAGACCATCCGCGGATTCCGCCAGTCGATCGCCTCGGCCGCCTCGGCGCCCAGCTTCTCCTTGACCAGGGCCTCGAACTCGTGACGTGCCGAGTCGAGCCACGACATGTAGGAGACCGCCTGCGACATGATGCCGCTGTCGGAGCCCTTCTTGTACTCGATCAGCGTGGGGGTGTTGTTCTCGTCGAGCCCGAGCGTGTCGATCCGACCCCGGTGCACACGGACCGGTCGGGTACTCCGACGCCAGGAACCGGATGCCGAGCATCGCCTCCAGGCCCGCCTCGACCCGCCGCTGCAGTTCGACCTCCAGCGCCACCGTCGAACCGGACAGCTCGACATCCCGCCCGTCCGCGTCCCGCCGGAACAACATCAGCTCGGCCACCAGCGCCCCTCCCGTGATCAGTACAAGGGAAACAATCGAAACGGCCAGAGGGATATTCCAGACGAAGGGCAAGCCGCCTGCCTTGGGACGGTGCGTTGCACTGGCGCAGCATCACGCACGGCGCTCGGCGACGAGACGCTGGCCCATGGCCGTGAGAACCGCCGAACACGGGCTCTCCTTGAACCAGTCAGCCCCGGGGAACGGTTCAAACTACGGGGTCGGTGCGGGCTGGTCCGGCTTGGGCTTGGTGCCGAGCCGGGGGCCCGTCTTGGTGTTCGTCCACTCCTTGTGGCCGATGACGCCCGCCGCACTCCATCCGTGCGCGCGACAGATCCCTGCGGGTACGCGCTCGCTGGTGTCGAGCTGCTCGGCCGACCACGGGTCGGCATCGGCTGAGCCATGCGCTCACCTCCGCAAGCCCCGTGACTTGCTCCGCTGAGTAGGCCCGGAGCGCGGTGCCGGGATTGCTCCCGGTCCGTTTCTCCGGACCTCTCGCCGAACCCGCCGTGCGCCTCTCAACGCAACGGGCTCTCCACGGTCTCTGCCGTCAGGCGTGGTTGATGCCGGTCCAGGGGTTGGGGATCCTCGACGCCCGGTAGCGGTAACGGGTGACCGTCACCGTCTGGAGGTCGAATAGTTCAATCCCGTCCGCGTGTGGGCGACGCCAGCCCCCGCAGGGGTCGGCGAGCCACCGGCGGACGTCCTTCCACCTCCAGCGGTGCAGGGCTCTCAGCCACCGGGCCACCCGCCACCAGACGAAGTGCTCCAGTTTACTGAAGGTGTGTTTTGCCACTGCGTGCTTGAAGTAGTTGGCCCAGCCGCGCATGATCTGGTTGAGCCGGATCAGCACGTCCCTGGGAGGGTGTTGCGACGTCCTGTGCGTCAGGGCACGGATCTTCGCCTTCAGCGACCGGAGGGGCCGGTCGGCGATGAAGGTGTAGACGTACCACTTGTTCGTGCCTCGCTTGCGGCGCCACTGGATGCGGAACCCCAAGAAGTCGAACCCATCAGTCATGTGCACAATTCGGGTCTTGGCCGGTGACAGCCGAAGTCCCAGAGGTTCCAGCACATGAGCGATGTCTTCGTGCAGCGTTTCGACGTCGTCGCGGGCGCCGTGCACGAGGACGACGAAGTCATCCGCGTAGCGGACGACCCGCCATCTGGGCAGCCCCAGATATCGACGTCGATCCCGCCGGGAGCCGGTGCTCATCTCCCCACCGTTCTTCCACGGCCCATGCAAGTGCTCATCGAGCGCCGACAGGACGATATTGAAGATCAGCGGTGAGAGGATCCCGCCTTGCGGAGTGCCGGTATGGGTGTTCTGATACTGACCGTCCTCGGTGAGGACCCCAGCCTTCAAGAACGCCTTAACCAACTCCAGTACGCGCTTGTCCTTGACCCTGGCACGCACCGCGTCCATGGCGGAGCGATGCGAGACGTTGTCAAAGGCCGCCTCAATATCCGCGTCCAGCACCCATCGATAGCCCCGGGTGCCGAAGTAGTGGATCTCGGCGATCGCGTCCTGGGCCCGCCGGGCAGGCCGGAACCCATAGGAGACCGGCTCGAAGTCGGCCTCGAAAATAGGCTCCAGCACCAGCTTCAGTGCCGCCTGGACCAAGCGGTCCTCCACCCGAGGAATCCCGAGCTTGCGGACCTTCCCCGAGCCCCCGGGCTTGGGGATCTTGCGTTCGCGCGCCGGCATCGGGCTCCACGCCCGTGCCTTGAGACGCTCGCGCACCTCGGCCAGGAAGACAGGGACGCCGATCTCGGACTCGATCCAGACGACCGTGCGGCCGTCCACGCCGGGATTCCGCGCCCCCTGATTACCCGCGACCCGGTCCCACGCGATGCGCAGCGTGGCCGGGTCATGCACGAAGTTGAACAGGTCGTCGAACCTGCGGCCGGGGTCGGCCGCCGCCCAACGGTGAAGCTTGGCCTGCATCTCCGATACCCGCTGGCGCGGCCCCAGTTCGGGGTCCGCCGACGGAGCGCCGCCGTTCGGCGGCGCGTCTTCCGGCATTGCAGCATCCTTCCCTTCGCGATACCGCTGCCGCCCTTTCCCGTGTGACCGGCTTTCCCGGCCTCGGAGTACTACGGCGGCTCCGCCCCGTCCCGGACCGGTCAGTCGTCGGTGGACTCAGCCCCGCCACCACCGCCGGACGCGGCGTGTGGGGCAAGGACCGGGACGGTTCCCGTGTTCACTGTGGTTCGCTCGATGAAGTAGGAGCCCGACTGTGTCCCTGTGGCATCGCCGCGAGTACGCCGCAGGCTTTCCTCACGGCCTCCCGGGCGGCTCTTGTATACCGCCCCAGGAGTTCTCCAGATCACCCGAAAGAATGACCCGGATACGCGCCACACCCGGCCCAGATCCACCAGATTCGAGCCGGTGTCGCTTTAAGAGACGTAACACGCCGGTTCCTCGCGTACTCCTCTCCATCACGCTCGCCGAACCCGCACCATCTGGCAGTGCTGGCGCGTCCCGGCTTTGTCAGGGCCGCTCTCGCCGTCCCCGGCACCACCCGGATCAGGCTGCCCTCAGCTTCAACATCCCTGCTGCGACAGGGTGTTGGTGCAGGTCTTTCACCTCCACTCGAACCAACAGCGCCTCACGGCGCAACCAAGATCTGTGCCAGAACCTGCTTGTCATCGACAAAGCCAGGGCAGGTTTGAGGGCGTGCATTCGCAGGCAAATCGACGCTGCGACACAGGCAGGGGGAGGTCTGCTCACTGGGTCCAGGGTTTGTGTTTTGCCGGTGGCGTCGATGGAATGGCTTTCAATCGAAGGGTGCCCAATGCCAGGGTTCAGCCCGAAGGTCCTGCTTCTACTGAATGGGGCGCAGGCATCTCACTCAACGCGGGAGCTGGGCCTTCCGCCTGCCCCGGCCCCGGCCCCGAAAAGACCGCACCGCACGACCAGAGAGTCTCGGTTATTAAACCGACAGGGACTCATGAACGATCAAGGTTACCCAATTGCGGTTCAGTGGTACGTCGCATTGTAGGGCGTGCACGAAACAGGTCCACGCGTCAGCGCTGAAGATGATCACACCGCTTCCGGGGTTCTTCGAATCGCGAATTGAGGCTTTTTCAGCGGGGGGGGGGTGAGTATCTCAACGCAGGTGTTCTCCTGCCCGCTGTAGCTGCTCTTGCGCCATTTTCGGATAATGTCGTCGGTCAACGCTGACTGTCCTTTGCGGTATGAGCCTGCTCCAGGGCTTGCTGGCAGGAGACGGTGTCCGGGTGCTCCCGGCCATGAACGCGCACGCATGCGGTGAGGTTCGTTTCGGCCAATGCCAGGGCGGCGTCGGTCTCGCCGGCACCGATCTGAATGTGGATCAGTACGGTGCGCAGACCCAGGGTGTGTGGATGCTCGGAGCCGAGGGAGCGTTCACGCAGGGACAGAACGGTGAGAGCCTCGTGCTTTGCTGCTTGCCACTGCTCCTGTGCGCGCAAAATGTTGGCGAACATCGACCTGGCCGCCAAGGTGCGCGGATGCGCCGCTCCCAGGATGCGGATCCGTGCAGCGAGAGTGCCCTCGATCAAGGAACGAGCTTCCTCGATCTGTCCCTTCTTGAAGAGCACCCAGGCGAGCGTGTGGCAGGCGGCCAGGGTGTTGGGATGATCCTTGCCCAAGGCATTCAGGCTGCGGTCGAGGTTGGGCCGGGCGATGCCTTCGGCCTCGTCCCACCGTTGCTGCTCACCGACTGCTTCAGCGAGGCACGCTGCACTGATGATGGTGTCCGGATGGTCAGAACCCAGCATGTGAGTCCGGCCTTCGAGCGCGCTCCTTGCATGTACCTCGTCTTCGGCCCAGGCCCCCAGACCGTACAGGGACAGTGCGAGCTCCTGGGCGCTGTCGAGGGTGTGGCGATGCGTCGGCCCCAGCTGTTCCTCCCGCGCCGCCAGCACTTCGCGGAGTTGCGCGGCCGCCTCGCCGTACCGTCCCAGCGCCGCGATCGTCCGGGCAAGTTCATGCCGGTCGGCCAGTGCTGCGGGCACGTCTGGCGTGGGGAGCGTGTCGTGGGCGGCCGCAGCGGCTGCGGCCAGAGTGTGAGCGGCGGTGTAGTCGCTACGGTCGTAGCTCTGGGTGCGGAGGTAGCGCACAACAGCGAGGGCTCTGGCTGAAGCCGTGGACTGGGCTCTCGTCGTGCGCTCGAGCAGCGCCAACGCATGTGGCGTAAAGAGGCGCAGGCTCTGTGCGTCGAGGAATGTCCCCTCGCCGGCCCCCTTGAAGAGCAGATCCTCCAGCAGCATTGCGGCCGCTGTCTGGATCGTCTCGCGCTGGTCCATGGGAATGCAGGCGGCCACGGTGTCCAGCAGCAGGGCGTGGGCCTGGATGCATTTCACGTCAGGCCGGCCGACGTCTCCCGGGACGTCGAGGGTGGCCACCATGGACTGTGACCGCAGTCCTTCCAGTGCACTGTCCGCCCGCGCGCCGATCAGCGGGGGGTCCGCCTGCGCGAGTCCGGTGGCATCCAGCCGGGCGGAGTGCAGCAGCCCGACTGGCAGGGGGTCAGAAGCAAAGCAGGACAACAGGCGGATGAGAGTGCTCGCTTCGGGCACCCCGCGGTCCGTGAGAGCGTTCAGCGAGATCTGCCAGGTGCTGCTGATCAGACGCCGTAGATCACGTTCCGCGGGGTCGGCTCCCTCATCAAGGGTGGAGCTCGGGTCGCGGCGGAGGCGTTCGAGGAATTCGTCCACAGTTACCGGATCCAGGAGTCGGCGGCCGAGATAGGTGCCGGCGAGAACCAATGCCAGGGGATGGCATCCGAGTGCTTGGGCCAACTCCTCCAACTTCGCTTGGCTTTCGGCGGGGACGTTCAGGTCGAGCAGTACGGACACGGCGTCGGGAAGGTCAAGCACGTCGAGGCGGTGCGGTTGAGCGTGTCTCCACAGGGGGGCGTTGCCGTGGCGGGTGGTGATGAGGACGGTGCCCCGGCGGCTGGGCCGCAACCACACCCCGTCACCCAGAGCCGCAGGATCATCGGCATTGTCCAGGACGAGCAGCCAGCGCTCCGCCGATTGCTCGAGGCGATGCCACACGAGGTCTGCTGCGGGACGGCGGCCGTCACGGGCCGCGTCGACTTCGTCCTGCGTGGCGCCACGGTCCTGGGCAACGGCGAGCATGCCACTGCGGAAGGAAGGCTCTGTGGCAGCGTTGACCCACAGACCGACGATGTCGTGCTCGCGTACTGCTTCGGCGAAGAGGGTCTGGGCGATCGCGGTCTTGCCACAGCCGGGCATGCCGTACACGACGTGCAGACATTCCGAAGCCGTGGCGCTGGTGATGGCCGGCAGAAGAGCCTGGCGCAGCGGATCACGGTCGCGGACCGGTGAACACAGCGTTGCGGCCAACGGCACACGGACCGAGTCAGGCCCTGAATGCTCCGCGACGGCCGTGCTCTGCGGCGCAGAACCGTAGTGCGCGTTGTACGTTCCGATCTCGACGGAGTACAAGTCCTGGTCGGCATGGAACGACCGGCCATGATCGCTCACTGACACATTCGAGTGGCGCCGCGACGGCATCGAGTTCAATTCCCCCGCCTCACATTCACACGCCTGTGGTCGGCAGAACGCGCCGGCCGGTTAGGGAGCATGATCGGCCAACTCATCTCTCTGGACGGCATCAACAAACGAGATCCAGGCCGTGTCCGGAAACATGATCACGTGGCCCTGCGGAACCTTGGAGTCCCGTATCGGGGCTTTTCCAGCGGGGGGGGGGGTGAGTATCTCGACGCAACCGTCGTCGGCTCCGCTGTAGCTGCTCTTGCGCCATTTTCGGGATATCGGATCCATCAAGACGATCTATCCTCCTCGTCCAGGTGCCTATCGGGCTGATCTGCGGCTCTCGCTACCCGATCGTGCTCCGCGCGGCAGGCCACGGTGTCCGGGTGATCATCTCCCAGAATCCGTGTGCACGCATCCAGCGTGTGGACCGACAACTCGACAGCCGTGTCGTGCTGTTGGCGCGCATGAAGGATCTTGATCAGCAGGATCTGAACGGACAGGGTGTGTGGATGCTCGGTGCCGAGGATGCGCTGGCGTGCGGCGCGCACGGACTCGGCTGACTCCTGCGCCTTGTCCCATTGGCCGAGCGTAGTGAGAACCGCGGCAAGGCGCTGACGTGCGGCGAGAGTGCGGGGATGCTCAGGTCCGAGGACGCGCTCGCTGCCCTCCAAGGTGGCCCTGGTGTGCACGGCGGCTTCCTCGCCCCGGCTCAGCCCGTCCAGCACGCGCGCAAGAGCAAGGCGGCTCAGGAGGGTGTGCGGGTGATCGTCTCCCAGAGCATCCTGGCTGACTTCGAGGTTGGAACGGGCCAGGGGCTCGGCTTCCGTCCAGCGGCCTTGGCGGCCGATGGCTTCAGCGAGTCGGCCAAAACTGTCGATGGTGTCGGGGTGGGACGAGCCGAGGGCTCGTGCGCGGCCTTCTGCCGCACGTCGCATGTACTGCTCGTCTTCCGCCCACCGCCCCAGCCCGTACAGGGCGATGCCCAGCGCGTAGGCGCTGTCGAGAGTATCTGGATGCTGGGTGCCAAGAAGGTCCTCTCGGGCATGGAGCGTTGCGGTCAGGACGTCTATGGCTTCCTCGAAGCGACCGAGCGCGATCAGGGTGCGTCCTGTTTCGCAACGGTCCTTTAACGCATCGGCGGTGTGGGCGTCCCGAGTGACCTGGGCGGCCTGCATTGCCAGAGCGTGCGCCGTCGGATAGTCGCCTCGGTCGTAGCTCTGCGAGCGCAGATACCGCACTACGTTGAGGGCCTTGGCCACCGAGGCGCAGCGCGCTGTGTGAGTTCGCTGGAGAAGTGCCGACGCGTGCGGCGTGAACAGACGCAGGCTCTGGGAGTCGAGGAACTCGCCTTCCTCAGCTCCCTGGACCAGCAGTTCGTGCAGGAGCGTGGTGGCCGCCTCCAGGATCGCTTCTCGCTGGTCCATCGGGATACGTGCGGCCACAGTGTCCAGCAGCAGGGCGTGGGTCTGGATGCACTTCACGTCAGGCCGACCGACATCACCGGGGACGTCGAGGACGGTCACCAGGGACTGCGACAGCAGACCCTGCAACGCGATGTCCGCCTTCGTACTGACCAGTGCGGGCGTGGCGTGGGCCAGTTCGGTTCTGTTGAGCCGGGTGGCATGGAGCACCCCGATCGGGAGTGGAACAGGGGCGAAGCAGGACAAGAGACGGATCAGCGTTGCCGCCTCCGGGATCCCGCGGTCGGTTAGGGCATCGAGTGAGATCTGCCAGGTGCTGCTGATCAGGCGCCGTAGATCGCGCTCTGCGGGGTCGGCGCCCTCGTCGAGGGTGGCGCTGGGGTCGCGGCGGAGGCGTTCGAGGAATTCGTCCACAGTTACCGGATCCAGGAGTCGGTGGCCGAGGTAAGTGCCGGCGAGCACCAAAGCAAGCGGATGGCACCCGAGCGCGTGGGCGAGCACCTCCAGCTTGGACTGGTCATCGGCAGGCACATCGAGGTCGAGTAGCACATGGACGGCGTCGGAAAGATTGAGCACGTCGAGATGGTGTCGGGAAGCACGGTTCCACAGGGGGGCGTTCCCGTGCCGGGTCGTGACGAGCAGGGTGCCGCGGATCGTTGGGCGCAGCCACACTTCGTCGCCCAGTACATCGGGGTCGTCGGCGTTGTCGAGGACCAGCAGCCACGGCTGGTCGGAGAGCTCGAGGTAGTGCCAGGCCAGGTCGGCTGGTGGGCGTCTGCGCTCCCGGGCTGCATCAACTTCGTCCTGCGTTGCGCCTCGGTCCTGGGCAACCGCGAGCATGCCGTCACGGAAGGACAGCTCTGTCGCGGCGTTGACCCATAGACCGACAAGGCCGTGCTCGGCCACTGCTTCGTCGAACAGGATGCGGGCGATAGCGGTCTTCCCGCAGCCGGCCATGCCGTGTACGACCAGTGCGAGGCTGGTGGACTCAGCGTTGAGAATGGCTGCGAGCAATGTCCGTCGCAGTTCATACCGGTCACGGATCGGGGACCGCGCGGCTGCGGTCAGGGGAACGCGAACCGAGTCAGGACCCGAGTGCTCCCTCAGAAGTGTCCCGCCCGGGCCGGCAGCATGGTTGGCGTTGTAGGTCCCGATCTCAAGGATGTACTGGTCCCGTTCGGCGCTGACCAGGCGACCGTGGTCAGCAATCGAGATATCGGGCGCTGTCACCCGCCGCTGTGGGAAGGGCCATGAGCCGCTCATGGTCTAGACGCACGTCCTCTTCGTCGCTATAGGCATGGAATGGTCCGGCCGGGTGGAGGGAGATACCTGTCAGTGGGCATCGTGCGTGACCTCGCCCCGACGGACGGCGCGAACGAACGACACCCATGCCTGGTCGGGAAAGATGATCACAGGACCTTCAGGGTCCTTCGAATCGCGAATGGAGGCCTGACCAACGGGGGGGGGGGGTGAGTACTTCGACGCATGCATTGTCGGCTCCGCTATAGCTGCTCTTGCGCCAGACGCGAGCGATGGACTCAATCAAGATCGGCCGTCCTCATGATCGTTCGATGGCTCTACATCGGTATCGCCGCAGGCCCTGGCCAAGGCCTCTGTGGCCGCCCGCAACTCTCGTCGGCAGGCACCGGTGTCAGGGTGGGCATCACCAAGAACCCGAACACACGCTTCCAGAACTCGAGTTGCTTGGTGGCGCGCTTCGACAAGAGCGCCGCGGCAGCGCAGGATGCGTGACAGGAGAATCTCCACCGACAAGGTGTGGGGATGCTCTTCCCCCAAAGAGCGCTGCCGCACCGCCCGTACAGATCGGGCGGCAGCTTCTGCCTCCGGCCACTGTTCAAGGTGCGACAAGACGTCGGCGAGCCTCTGGCGGGCCGCGAGCGTCCGCGGGTGATCCTCTCCCAGAGCCTGTGCGCAGCCCAGCAGGGTCTCGCGGGTATGAGCTTCGGCTTCCTGCCACCTGCCGATGCCGGCCAGCACCCAGGCGAGAGCAATCCGGGCAGTCAACGTGTGACGATCCCCGGAACCCAGTACCTCCTGACTGATACGCAGATTCGAGGTCGCCAACTCCCTCGCCTCCTGCCATCGCCTCTGCTGGCCGATGGCCTCCGCGAGACAACTGCGGGCATCAATGGTGTCAGGATGGCCGGGGCCCAGGACCCGCTCGCGTCCTTCTGTCGCACGTCGCATGCACTGCTCGTCCTCTGCCCAACGGCCCAGGCCGTACAAGGCGAGACCCAGTGCGTAGGCGCTGTCCAGAGTGCCCCTATGGTCGGTGCCCAGAAGTTCTTGCCGGTCCCGCAGCGCAGCACTGTGTGCTTCGACAGCCTCAGCGAAACGGCCGAGCCCGGACAGTGCGCGCCCCTGTTCATGCAGGTCGGTCAATGCCTCCGCCGACACCACGCTCCTGGTCATGCGAACGGCCTCGAGGGCGAGCACTTGGGCGGCGAAGAAGTCGTTGCAATCGTAGGCCCGGTCACGGAGATCACGAACAATCGTCAGCGCCGTCTGCTGCACCTCGACGCGCTCGCGGGTCGTGCGGCGCAGAAGGTGGATGGCGTGTGGAGTGAAAAGCCGCAGGGTGTGCGGATCGATGCGCTGCTCGCCGTTTGTCGCGAGCAATCCCCTCAGGAGCCCGGCCGCGGCGCTCAGCAGGATGCCGCGCTGGTCGACGGGAATGCGCGCGGCCACGGTCTCCAGCAGAAGCGGGTGGGCCTGCACGCTGCGCACCGTGGGGTGCTGAGGACCGACAGGTGCATCGAGAAGTGACACGAGTGCGTGGGAGAGTAGTCCTTCGAGGGCGCGATTGGCCTGCTCACCGCGCAGCGGAGGATCGGCGTCGGACAGACCGGTGGCATCGAGCCCTGCCGGAAGCAGCAGACCAGCAGGTAGCGGATCCGGGGCGTAGCAGGAGATCAGCCGCAGCAGTGTCGTCGCCTCCGGTGTGCCCCGCTCAGCCAGGGCGTCCAGCGACAGCTGCCAGGTGCTGCTGATGAGCCGGCTCAGGTCCTGTTCGCCTGGCTCGGCTCCGCGGTCGATGAAGGACGGGTCGACGTCGAGGCGCTTGAGGTACTCGTCCACGGTGACCGACTCCAGCAGTTGACGGCCGAGATAGGCGCCGGCCAGCGACAGGGCAAGAGGATGGCACCCCAGGCGGCTGGCCAGTAGTTCCAGTTTCGCCTGCTCCTCGGCATTGACGGTCAGATCGCGCAGTACATCCACGGCATCGTCGATCTTCAGCACGTCCAGGGGATGCTTGGCAGCCGCCCGCCAGACGGGGGCGCTTCCGTGCCGACTGGTGACCAGGACGATGCCGCGCGGGCTGGTGCGCAACCAGAGGCCGTCTCGGAACACCTCTGGGTCGTCTGCGTTGTCGAGGACCAAGAGCCACGGCTGGGATGAACGGTTGAGGTAGTCCCAGACGAAGTCCGCTGCTGGACGCCGGCCGGTCCGAGCAGCATCCACTTCGTCCTGCGAGGCACCGCGATCGTGCGCCACCGCCAGCATCCCGGAGCGGAAGGAGGACAAGCCGGATGCATTCACCCACAGTCCGACAACGCTCCCGTCCCGCACGGCCTCGGCAAACACGGTCTGGACAACCGCTGTCTTGCCGCACCCCGCCATGCCCCAGACCACGTGCAGACCGTTGCTCGCTGTTCCAGGCTCATGGATGTCGCGGAGAAGCGCCGATTGCAATTCGCGGCGATCTCGAAGGGGAGAGCCCAATGGGGAAGCCAACGGGACTCGGACAGACTCCGGACTCGGCACGTCCAGCTCCGCCCTCGCTGTCAGGCGCTGGGAGTGCCCGACGTGATACGCCGTAATGTACTGATCCCCACGCGCTTGGTAGACACGCCCGTGGCCATCTACCTCGGCCCTGAACTCTGCTTGACCGAAAGGCTCTTGTGGCTGCCGCCTCATCGCTCGGTGATGTGCTGGTCACGCCCTGCGGTGTAAGAGCGGCCGTGACCGGAGACCCGTGTATGGAAGACCGGTCCCAGCGTGGGCCGTTCGGCTTCTGGGAGAGACCCGTCTACCTCTACAAGCAGTCGCCGCAAATGCTCGGCGACAGCCGGATCTTCCCCCAAGATGCGCCGCAGCCGACGCTCCCAGTCACGCACCAGGACCGCCTCCCCCTGCGTGTCACCGCACTCCCGGGCCGCGAGGACTTCCTCGCGCGTCTCGTCCAGGGCCAGGGTGACCTCATCGGCCTGCACGGGTCGGAACTGGCGCCAGAGTGCGACAACTCCCGCACGTGCCTGCACCCACGCGTCCGTGGCCAACAGCGCCACCAATGTGGCGCCACCGGTCTCGAAGACGTCCATATACTCTCCCCCTCGTCCACGAGCCGACTCACAGATCGCTGCGGCGATAGTAAGGGCCGATACTGCCGAGGGTCTCAGGATTGCGGGCATGGCACTGAGCCAGAGGCCAATCTTGGCCGAAACCTGCCAGGCGGAACCGAGCGAACAGACCTACCTGGAGCGGTGGCTCGGACATCTCGGATGCCTTCGTGCCGGGCCAGCGTCCCCGGGGGAAGGTGGACCATCGAGTCGATGTGGTTGTCCGCCATCCGCCAGGGACAGCGGCCTTGCGTGGCGATTCCGAGCCCGGCGAGGGGGGCCGCCAGGGCTTTCACGTCCTCGTGCACTTCCTCGGCCTATCACGCCTTGGCGGTTCAGCTTTCTTGGTGGCCGGCCGCCGTCCGGGGCGGCGAGGGCGGACTCCATCCACGCGCTCGCGCAGCTCATTGCCAGGACCAGACCGGGCACCTGGGGTCGCCCGCCGAAGACATAGTCTGACATTTGGGTGCATAGGTCGTAGATGTCTACGTAGCGGGGCGAAGCCCAAGGCGTCGGCAGCCCGCCAGCCACGACACCGTTCGTTCCACGACCCAGCACGACCCAGCGGTGGCGGCCGAGCCGCTGCGAGGACTCGACGCCTCTCCGGGCGATGCGGTGGCGTATGCCGCGTCCACCGAGCCATCGCCGCAGGTGGTCGTAGTCGTAGCCTTTTGTCCACATGCAGCTTCGCGGGCCGCCTGCGGCGCGGCCCACGGCGGGAACGGATGGGCGGGATTCCACGGATGAGCGCTGGCTGTCGTGCATGTTGGCGCCGGAGATACCCAGCGACAGCGGCAGTCCGTTCCGGTCGGTGACCAGATGGATTTTCGACCCCAACTTGCCACGGTCGGTCGGATACGGTCCTGTCAGGAGCCCCGTTACCGCCCGGACACTGACGGAGTCGATCGCGCACCGCGACCAGTCCAGCTCGATCCGGGCTCCGAGCTCGTCCAGGCCCACGCGGTGGAGTTGGGCCCAGGCCCGGTCCGCGCTCCACTGGGCGAACCGCCGGTAGGCCGTCTGCCAGGCCGGCCCGAACACCGGTGGGGGCTGCCTCGACGTACAACCCGAGGTGGCCACGAAGATGACCGCGGCCAGAACTTCACGGTCGCCAGCCCGACGCCGGCCTCCGCCCTGCGGACGTCTCACCACCGTGGGTGGCACCACCCGCCGGAACAACACGCCATATCTCGGCGCGGTACAACAAGCGGATCGCTCCAGTCGGCGACAACGGACTGACCTCGCAACCAGCGAGCCGTCACGCGGCGCTGAGGCGAGTTCCCTGAGCGACTGCCACGGCTCGCGCAGGCCCTGGAGAAGGAGGACTTCGGGCCACCGGCAACCGGATTCGGGAGCTGGAGCGGTCAGTGCATCGTGGGCCCAGGATCGCCTGGTGGGAGGCTTCTGTCGGCCCAGCAGAGGCTGGATTGCAGGAGGTGTCGGTGCCCCACACCTCCGGTTCCAGACCGCCGGGGCGGGCCACTTGGGCGGCCGGACGGGTGTCCCTAACTGGAGCTGCCAGGGGAGGCCTTCAGCTGGTTCAGGAGTTCCTGTGCGGCGAGCTCCTTGGCTCTTGCCTTTCGGCGGTCGGTGCCTGTGGCATCGAGGCGGGTCGATGTGTCGGCGCGGGTCGCGGACACGACGGTGGTGAATGTGGGGTTGTGCGGGGGGCCGGACGACGTTGTGTCCCAGTCGAGGTCGAGCAGGACGTAGATCTGTGCGAGTTCGTTGACTCCTCCCACGGCGGAGGTGCTGGAGTGCGCGGCGCGGAACTCCGCGGCTGGGGCCGGACGCTGCTTGGGGGGCATCGAGGGGTTGATGCCGGTGAGGCGGCCGTCAGTGAGGGCGATACCTGCGGCCTGTAGCCAGTTCCGGACCGTTTTGGTGCTGATGCCGGCCTGGTCACCGGCTTGCCGGACGGTCATCCCCCGGTGCATCAGGGACATGACCGTTTCCAGTTGTTCCCGTCGGAGTTCGAGGTCGTCCTCGGGAAAGCCGAGGCGTGGCCCGTTGGCCGCTGCTACTTCTTCGTGGCGGCGCTGGCTGCGGACGAGGCAGGGGAGGGTGCAGTAGGCGCCGATGCTGATTGCCTCGGTTCCGTCGGTGGTGGCGCGATTCAGGAGATACCAGCCCGGGGGGCCGGCCTTGCCGAACGCGTGCGCTCCGCAAGTCGGACAGGAGAAGGTCCTGGTCTTGCAGTACACCGTTCTGCGGCGAGGCGGAGCAGCTGCACTCTGCCCGTTCGGGGGGTGGCTTCCGGCCTCTGGTGTGTTGGTGGCCTGTTCCAAACTCATTCGACTACTCTACGCTTTCACCAAGTTGCACAACGTAGTCTAAGGTGCCGGTCGTGAGCTCGACTCCCACCGGCGCCGCTTGTACCTCAGACCACGGATCCTGCGTTCATGGACGGCGCCCATGACGACCGTGACGCCCTGGCTCCTCAAGTTGCTCCACTGCGGTGTGATCGACGAGGGCGATGCCGTCCTGATCCGCCAGCGCGCCGACTCCGGCCATCTGTCCCTTGCTGATCTGCGGGTACTTCTTCTCTCGCCGTTCGACGGTCCGGGCGCCCGGTCGGCCCGCGAGGCAGCGCGGGACTGTGTGGCAAACCGGCCCGACTTCGCGCCGAGCATCCTCCACATGCATGCCCAGGTCAGCCGGGTTCCCGGTCCTCGGATCGAGGTGTCGCAGCCGCGGCCCGGGGCGCTCACCGGCTTCTCCGTGCAGGCCAGCTTCGAGGTCGACGGACAGGTCAGCTGCGGGCACCGGCTGACTGCCCGGACGAAGAAGGAAGCCAGCCACCAGGCGCATGCCAGCTTGCTCCTCGTTCTCGCCGGCTTGGAGACGCCGACCAGCGTGGGGGCCGCCGAACCAGTGCCTGCGCCGGAACCCACGGCCTCTTCCGCTCCTGGCCAGACACGCACCGTTCCCTTGGTCACCAATGCCTATGCCGCACTGACCGCGGCCGAGTTCCTGGTCCGCCTGGAGGCAGAGACCGCACAGGCGGTCATCACAGAGTTGGCCGAGCACGCAGTGATCCGGGCCCGCACTGGTCTGCTGACGCCCACGCTGATCGGGTTCCTGTTGTTCAGCACACAGGGGCCGCCATGGGAACGGGCCCGCACGGCCGCCCTGTCCGCCGCCGCCCTGGAACCCGACCGGGTGCCGCTGTCCCTTCTGCAGCGCTACGCCAAGGACGCCGGAATCGCCGGCCCGCGCGGCGACGTCGGTCCGTCGCAGAACCAGGGGCGTCACACGGCACAGTCGGTCGTCGGGAAAGGGGACGACGCAGTGTTCGGCCCCCGCTGCGAGGCACAGGGTAAGGACAAAGCTCTTCTGCACTCCCGGCTGTATCTCCTGGCCAAGCTGGTCAACGTGCCCTTCGACGGCCGGACAACCGAGGGCGGCTTCCGGTGGCGCGTCATGTCCCACCGGAATGCGATTACGTTGCTGCACGAACTTCAGCAGCACAACAAGATCGAGCATCTGACCTTCCAGCCCGGGAAGGGAGGATCGAGTTTCACCAGCCGCGTCTCCTGCGAGTTCGCCGGTCACCTCCTGCGGAGCATCGGGGCCGGGCCCAGTAAGCAGTCGGCCAAGCTGGCCTGTGCGGAAAGCATGCTGCTCAACCTCAATCACCAGCTGATTCCCGCACAAGCACCGGCAGCACCCTCAGCCCACATCCCTGGCAGCCGGCCGAGCGGTCCTGACGCACCCGCACCGGGACCTGCTGCCGACATTCCGAAGCAGGAACGCCGCACGCCGCACGCACCCGATTCCGAAGACCACGGGCCGGACTACCACTCAGTCGACGCCGACGACAGCACCACCGGTGCGCAGCAGAGACTGCAGCCGCCCGTCGCGCCGCTCCCTGACGTGCTGCGGGCCCTGGGCACCGGCTGCGATGTTGTGTTCGATAGCTTCACCTACCCGGCACGCGCGGGCTGGCTGCTGGTCAGCCCGCCTCCTTGCGAGGAGGAGATCGACCCGGAGGCCTGCGTCCGACGCGACATTCTCCGGGCAGGCGGCGAAATCGTCCCCACCTTGTGCTGGCGCATCGACCTCGGCGACCTCCTTCCCGCCATGCTCAGCACGGAGCCCACAGCCTGGAGCGCTTCGGCGCAGCTCTGGGCGAAAGCTGCACGCCTCGGGTTGGAGGCCATCGCGGCCGGGGCGGTGTATCCGGGGTGCTGCGACGGAGACACCGCCTCGCGGCGGCAATTCCGGTGGATGTGCGGCCCGCTGCCCGACCCCCTGGAACAGCGGCTACATCTCCTGGCCGCCGAACTGGAGTCGTTGCCGCGGACACTGCCGGACGGTACGCACCAGGGACCCAGCGACCCGGCCCCTGTGCTGCGGGCTGGACTGAGTGCCCTTGCCGACCGGTTCGTTCCGCCGCCCAGCGGATACCTCCTCTCAGGTCCCCAGCCTTTCCTCGCCCCGGTTCGCTACGTCGGACCGCCCCCCGCGCTCCTACAGGACTGGGCCGATGTGGTCCAGGACGCGCTGCTTCCCGACGACGGACCACCGATGAGCCTGTCCATCGCGCCCCCGGCAACCTCCGTGTCCACGCAACTGCTTGCCACGCTGCGCCTGCTCACCGCCCCCGACGACGTGGACAGCGCCGTCGATGCCCGTGACGTGTGGAATGGCACCGTCCCCTTCCCCGACCCTGACCAGGACCTCGCGCACAGGGTCGGACGCGCCCTTCGCCGAGCTGCCCGCCGTCTTCCCGCCCTGCGCCCGCTGGGCATGCAACGCCACCCCGACGCAGTCCTGCTCCCTACCACCGACGCCGCAGCCCTCTTCGGCCCCGCCGCTGAAGGTCTTGCGAGTGAGGGAATCAGGGTGGATCGGAGCGAAGGGTGGGGCGACCCCATCGACCTCCACATGGCCGTAGGGCTCGGTTCTCCGGCGCCTGTCGAGGGCGGCCAGCTCGGCATTGGTGAACTCCTCGACCGGCGATGGCAATTCACCCTGAACGGCACCCCACTGACCGAGCAGGAGCTCGACGCGCTCGTCGATACCGCCATGCCGTTCGTCCGGCTCCGCAACCGATGGATCGTGATCGGCGAGGACCTCCAGCAACTGATCCGCACCCGCCGCCTGCCCCCGCAGCGTCGGCGGGAGGCGATCTTGTCGGTGCTGCACGGATCCATCACCGTGAACGGCCGCACCTTCGCCTGCCTGCCCACCGAAGGACTGGCCTATCTCATCGAGCAACTCAGCAACCCGGCGGCTGCACCGGCACAGCAACCTGCCCACGGGCCCCGCCTCTACCCCTACCAGGCGCAGAACGTCCAATGGCTCAACAAGCTCATCTCGCTGGAGTTCGGAGCGCTCCTGGCGGATGACATGGGCCTCGGTAAGACGGTCACCGCCCTTGCCTTCCACCTTCAGCACACCCAGCAGAAACCGGGCCCAACCCTGGTGCTCTGCCCGAAGTCGGTGGTCGACCACTGGTGCGCGGAGATCGCAAAACATGCACCGGGCACGCCCGTTCTCCTCTACCGCGGCTCCGACCGGTCGCTCACAGGACTCACCGACGGCACGATCGTGGTGACCACGTACGGCGTGCTGATCAAGGACTTTCAGGAGCTCAGGGAAATCAGCTGGGGCCGGGTCATCGCGGATGAGGCGCAGAACATGAAGAACCCCATGACGAAGACGGCCCAGCGGGCCCGGTGCCTCACCGGTGCCCGGGTCGCCCTGACCGGCACCCCGGTCGAGAACGATCCGGGCGAGCTCTGGGCCATCCTGGACTGGGCGAACCCCGAACTTTTCAGCTCACGGGCACAGTTCAACGCCCTCTACACCCGCCCGCTCGCCGGGTCGGCCGAGACGCACGGAAACCAGCACGCCGTCGACCGCTTCCAACGGCTCATCAGGCCGTTCATGCAGCGACGTCTGAAGACCGACCCAATACTCGGCCTCACCCTTCCGAAGAAGACCGAGACCACCCACCTGGTCGCGCTGTCGCCCGAACAGATCGGGCTGTACGAAGCTATGTTCCGCGACAGCCTCCGTCAGCTGCGGGATAATCCGTCCCGGGCCCGGCGCGGCGTCTCAGTCCTGCGACTCATCAACGGCATGCGCAAAGTCTGCATCAGCCCTGCCCATTACCTTGACGAGCCTCTCGACTCCGTTCTCGCCGATCCTGCGGAAGCCGCCCGCCGGGCCCCCAAGCTGGAGGCGCTGCACGACCTCCTGCACACGGCACGGGAGCACGGTGAATCCTCCCTGGTGTTCACCACCTACGCCGTCGCCGACAAGCTGCTCGACGCCTACCTCACCGCCAGGGGGTTCCACCCGCTGATCTTCGACGGCAGCCTCAGTCCTCAGCAGCGCACCACCGTCCTGGACGCGTTCAAGGCCACGACAGGCGGCGTCCTCATCCTCACCCCGCAAAGCGGTGGCGTCGGGCTCGACCTCACCCACGCCAATCACGTCATCCACTACAACCGCCTCTGGAACCCCGCCGCCGAACAGCAGGCCAACGACCGTGTCCACCGCATCGGCCAGAAGCGCGACGTGACCATCCACTACCTGGTGACGGCCAACAGCATCGAAGAGCGCATCACCGCGATCCTGAGAAGGAAACGAGACATGGCCGCAGCCTTGCTACCCGAGGGAGAGTTCGACCCCACCGAACTCGACGCCAGCGAACTCATCCAGCTCTGCTCCCTGACGGCACGCCCATGAACCACAACGCTCAGCTCCCCCTCGCCCAACCGCTGTGGGAGCACGACCTGCCTCCGACACCGACCAGCGCCCCGTACCTCGACCGGATCCTGGAGACCGCACGCGATGCCGCCGACCGGGCCCAGGCCCTCCTCGGTGGGAAGCCTCTCGACGCAGACCCCCTCATCGACCTCGTCAGGCTCCTTCACGGCAGACCCACCACGGAAGCGGAAACGGCTGCCACCCGTGCCGGACTGCGCCCCGCCCAGCTGCGCCGGCTCCGCACGGCCTTCACCATCGGTGGTGCCACCGCCGTCAACGTCGCGCTCTACCTGAACACCCCCCAGCCCAGCCTGATCGACCACACCGTCCAGGCCATCCAGCGCGTGCGGCCGGCCACGGCCGCGCCCCTGAAAATCCTCCGGAACCGCATCACGGACGCGGAAGCCGGCGTACAGATCCGCCTCGGACCAGACTCGCTCTGCTACCCCTTTACCGTCCTGCAGGACGACTGGGTCCTCGCCCGGCGCGCCACACCGTCCCCCACCGAGGCCTACACAGCCGCCCGGCAGGCACTGCGGAGCCGCCGTGGTTGAGACGACAGACCGGCGCACCCGCCACCGCGTTCCATCGCAGGAACAAACCGCGTCTGGCGAGCGGCTCGACGCACTTTGCCCCTTTTCCGGGCCGACGCCCCGCGAAGCCATCACCAGCCACCCCATCGGATCCTGAACATCTGCGTCCGCAAGCGCACCGGCGACCGCCGGCGGGCCTGCAAGCGGTACCACCGCACAGTGCTCCGCAGCAGGAATCGACAAGCTCGTCAACCCGCTGTGAAGCATGAACAGGCTGCTCGGACCACGTCGAGTACTGGTTTCGCTATGTTCCTGTTCCGTGGACGAAGCAGACGACACGGCAAAGGTGGCCAGGGCACTGCCCGCGCCACGGTTCAAGGTGGACAACGCAGGATGGGTTTCGCTGCAGGGCACCGCGGAGTGGTGGCGCAGCCAGATCGACTCCGATGACTGGCCCGACATTGCAGAGCAGATGGCACAGGAGGGTGAAGCCGCCATCCAGCCCGGCCGCTGCCGCGCCATCGGGGTAACTACGGGCAGGCCGTGCAGAGTCGACACGCGTTTTGAGCCGTGCCCGCATCACGGTCCCGGCAATGAAACGAACCGATGTGGAGCACGTACAGCCGGCAACACGCTGTGCCGGTGGAACCTCGCCATGAGGGGGCCCTGTCGCACCCATCCCAACACGTACGAGCGAATTCTCGAGGAAGAGAGAGCTCACAGAGCCGACCTTCGGCGACGTCAGGAAGCTGAAGAGGCTGAGTGCGAGAGGCGCTTCGCGGAACGCACCAGGGCCGCAGAACAGCTGCCCTGCTCATACTGTGCGGCCGGACCCGGATCGGCCTGTACCCGCCCGGGCACAGGGATGCCGGCCGGGAAGGTCCACAGCCCTCGCTACCAGCTTCTCGACCACACACGCCTCGCAGCAATTCCCTGCCAATCGTGCGGGGCCGCGGCCGGTGACCTGTGCCAGACATCGACCGGGAAGCAATCCACCGAAGCACACGCGCCGCGGCGCCGACCCGACTGATCCCCGTGGGTCACCACCGCGTGCATCCCTGGCCGTGGGGACGTCCGACTTCTTGGGACGGCTCCCAGCTCGGGGTCTTGTGCAGTCCATACCGGCGGCCACGACCGCGGCGGGTGTGGGCTGGGCCAGAAAGCGGGGATGCGCGAACCCGGTCGAAGGCATCTCCCGAGCTGGGAAACGGGTCCAGGGCCACGGCCGCGACGCCGTCTGATCCACTTTCGCCGGGGCGGTGCAGGGCCGATAGGGTGATCTAGTGACGCAGAGTTCCGAATCTTCACCTTTGGTTGCCGGTCTGGCCCGGCTTGTCCCGTCCGTTGTGCCAGTAGCTGGTGCCGATCCTGAGCTTGTGGCCTTGGGGGAGCGGTACTGGGCGCTGGCCGGTTTCGCTCCCGAGCTGGGAACGCCGGTCTGGTGCGAGAAAACTAAAGCGATCAGCGTTGCGGGCTGGGGGAGACAGCTCTACGCGGTTGCGGCCGCCGGCGTGCGCGCTGTGGTTCCGGAGCGGGAGTGCCCCCAGTGCGGCGGTGCGCTGAGTCTCACCTCCCGCACGGCGTTCCAGCAGGTCCTCGATGACGAGGAGACGGTGTGCGTGGACTGCACGCCGTCCCTGCTGGAGGCAATCCAGTCCGTCATCGACCCGGCCCGGAAGGCGAAGCGCGAACAGGCCCGGGCGCGGGAATTGGCCCAGCAGGCCTCGCAGGAGGCGCGAGCATGTTGGATTGCTGAGCAGAAGGAAGCGATCGCGGCTGACCACCCGGCCTCTTTCCCCCGCGACGACGCGTTCCCGAGTGCCGGCGTGAAGGAGATGGTGGCGACGCTGGCGCTGCTGCGGTTCGCGCCGACGACCTCACCGATTTTCCGGGTTCGGGACTGGGTTACACCGCTGTGGCCCGAGACGGACAAGGCCTCCACGATCGTCGCCTCCACGATCCAGTCGGGCCTTTTGGCCATTCATCCCGACAGCCCGCCTGACGCATTCGTCTGGGAACCCCAGTCCTACGAGGACGCCCTGGAGCAGGCGGGCGGTGACCTGGACGCCGTGGCGTCACCGGAGCTCACCGACCAGTTCTACCCGCTCGCAGCCAGCCTGTTTGCCCCCTGGGGATCGAGCGCCGGAACTGCGGTCCAGGCCCTGGACGATCACCTTGTTGAAGAACTCCGACCGTCCGGCATGAAGGCGGCCCGCCAGGAAGACCTTCTCGCGCTCGCGCAGGAGCTCATCGCCGGCGAGGCGCTCCGCTACTTCACCAATCGCCTTGACGAACTCAACCTGCCGGACGTACCGGCCAACCACACCGCCCGTCTGGTCGACGCGGTCGGAAAAGTCTCAGCGCACCGGCCTCTCGGTGAGATCTACAACCTGGCGTGGCGGGCGACGCGTGCCGCCGCTGAGGCTGCGCAGAAGAACCCGCGAGCGCCACGGGCGAACATGACCACCCACGCGGTGAACCAGCTGGAATCACTCGCGAAGCAGGCAGTCGACCAGCCTGACTGGTTGATCAAGCCGTTCAGTGAGAACCAGCGCTACGGGGCGGCCGCGATGACGCGCGTGCTGTTCTTCAATGTGCTCGACGTGAACCCCTTCGAGGCGGTTCTTCCGTCACTGTGTGCCTCTCTTCCCGCGCCTATTCCGGAGTACGACGAAGGCGGTGCTGCCGACCCGGGCAGTGCCCCAGGTCCGCAATTGGAAGCCCCCGTTGATCTCGCCTGGCTGGCCGACAACCAGCAGTCATGGAACCCGCAGGAGGTTCCGCGCCTTCTCAACGTGGTCGAGAAGCAAGCGAGCACGTTGCCCGATCCGCAGGTAGACGACTGGGTTCTGGCCCGCGGAGCGACCCATCTGAAGGTCCTGTACGAGAACCTCGAACCCCTTATCGGTGCGCATCATGCGGCCATGGCCGCGTTCGGCGCCGCACCGCTGCTGATCCACCCGCTCAGCTTCACCGACGAGCCGCGCACGAGCGGCGTGTTCCTTCAGGAGCTGATGTCCCACTTCCTGGTGAAGAGCAAGATAGATCAGGACACCCCCTCTCCGACCGACACATTGCCGAAATAGAGCCTTCGCTCAGACGCGCCTCAGTTCCGGTCGAGAACGGCGGTGCCCGGTGTGATCGGGGCGGGGCTGGTGAGAGCGCCCGGGGCGGTGGTCCACTCCACGCCGCCGTTACGGGGCATCGGCGATGCCGTCAGGCGACGATGGTCGGTGTCGGGGGCGATCGCCCCCAGGGTTCCGCGCCGACCGGTCGCGGTGTCTTCGACACCCGCGTTCATGTGCGCCGCGGTCAGATCATCGGCGTTGGACGGAGCTGGTTGCGGCTCCGTCGGTGAAGAAGGAGGACACGGACTGTTTCCCCTCCTGTGGGACGTGCCGTAGGAACAGCCCGTCATGTCCCTTTCTGTCGCAGCGGATAGAACGAGGTATCCGATGGCGAATGTTCGCGAGTCACGGACGGGCCGTTGGCAGCTTGGCCGAGAAGAGTTGAGTGGATGGCCCAGGCCCCGGGATCCGCGGGCGGACCAGCCGAGGGTGTGGGCGGTGGTGAGTGCCGTGGGGAAGTCGCCGGCGGCGCGGGTTAGGTGTGCGTGTCCGCGGGCGGCGTCGGGAGCGAGTCAGCCTCCGGTGACCACTTCCCAGCGAGGGAGGTCTGTACGGCTGAGCGTTCTTGGGTGTGGTTCCGCGGTAAACGGGATCGGCCGCAGGAGGCACTGTGCAAGACCTACAACCCGCACTGCACCTCCTCCATTCGTCATCGGTGCCCCCTCCGGTGGCCAGCCGGTGGCCGGACGCCTTTGGACGACGCAATACGAGGGAGCACAGGCCAACCAGCCGCACGTACTCTGATCAGGTGAAACGTCACCCGGCGGCACGACCAGGCACCACGCAGCACGAACGCTCACGGTCCCGTAATGCGTAGGTCTCGGGTTCGAATCCCGAAGGCGGCTCCATGGTGTACCCCAGGTTAGACTTTGCTTCGTTGACCTTGGAATTCGGGCCAATCGGACACTCGTGGCCTACGCATGGAAATGCGTAGGTCTGAGGTTGGCGGGCTGTGACTGTTTCAGCTTGAAGGGCTGTGAGCTGGCCTTTTGCCTTTTGTGGCCGTCCGCTCGAGGTGACGTGGTGGCCATTTGGTGGCCAAGCGTGCAGCGACCGTGCAGATGGGCCCGCAGCCCGTCTTGTGGCCGCAGATGTCTTTGGGCCGCATGGTTGTGCCATCCGGACAATCCCGTGATCAGTCTGTGGTCGCTGATGGAGCCGGGTCGCTGGAGAAATGACCGTCCAGCAGCTACCGGAGGGCGTCATGTCGATGGCGTCTCGCGGAGTGGTGTCGGCGGTCGGCGTTGTGGAACGCGCCGGAGCGGATCGCGGGCATGTTCGGGTAGCCACCGGACTGCGGGCCGGCTCCGCGTGCCGCCACCGGTAGAAACCCGACCGGGAGACGCCGAAGATTCTGCACAGCCGCTGTATGCCGTCCTCCACATGGTGGGCGGAGATGAACCGCCAGCGGCTGGTCATCGACTCATATCCTTCGCAAAATACTGGGCCGCCTTCTTCAGGATCTCCTTCTCCAGCTCCAGCTCACGGACCTGTTTGCGCAGCCGCTTCAGCTCTTCACGCTCGGCCGGCGTCACCGGCTCACCGCCCGCACCCCGGGCACCGGCCTCGGCCGCACGCACCCACTTCCGCAGCGACTCGGTATTGACCCCCAGATCCCTGGCCACCGAGTTGATCGACCGGCCACTGGACTCCACCAGAGCGACCGCATCCCGCTTGAACTCCTCCGAATACCGCTGTGCAGCCATTGCGACACCTCCATCTCGGACCCCACGATCCGATCCTCAAGAGATGTCCACAAACCGGGGCAAACATCAGCCGCGTCAACGCCCCTGACCGGAGCCGGGGTCGGCCACCGAACAGGTCGCCGAGCTGGCGATCGCCGCCGCCGACTCCTTCTACGACGCGCTGTGTCACTGCAGCTGGAAGAGCCCAATCGACTACGAACACGACTACCGAGTCGGCCTCACCGAGGAGCCGGCTGCATAGGAAAGCCTCCACGAAACGGGGGGATTGACATCCGCCGACGTCCGCCTCCTCGCGGAGGGCCTCAGCGTAGAAGAGTGTCCAGGAAGTCGTTTCCGAGACGCGCCACCGCCGTCAGATCCAGATGGTGCAGGACGTAGCGACCTCGACGCTGTGTGGTGAGCAGGCTGGCCTTTTTGAGACGGGAGAGGTGCCGGGAGACTTCGGGAGAGGTCAGTCCGTAGGCACCCGCGAGTTCCCCTACGGTGTGCGGGCCGCGGGCGAGGGCCCGGCAGAGCCGCATGCGCACGGGGTGCGCCAGGGCCTCGAGGCGTAGCTGGACCAGTTTCACCGCCATGGGCTGAGGCAGGTTCGGCCCGCTGATCGGGTACTGGATGACAGGTCTCCAGCCCGGGGCCAGTTTGACAACGAGGTGGGGCCAGCCGAAGGCGGTGGGGATGCAGGTCAGACCCAAGTCCTTGGTCGCTCCCGCGGTGTCCGCCAGTTTGTCGGCGACGAGGCGGCTGTTCGCCTCGTCTAGCTCGAACGCGGAGGACATGGACGTGAGGGCGGGGCCGATTCCCTTGTGCTTGAGCAATTCGGCCTTGTGACGGGTGTCGCTGTACAGGCCCGTCTGCGTGTTCTGCCAGACCTCGGCGAAGAACTTTTGCTCACAGTCCTCGAGCAGGCGTCGGAGCCAGTTGCGTGTGCTGTGCGGGTCCCTGAGCAGGCGCTCGGCGAAGGCGGCTTCGCGGGGGCCGCGTGCGGTGGCTCGCTCCAGTGCCTGCCTGCGGTCCCGTTCGCTCGTCAGCGGCTCGGGCACCCCGCGGTAGTACTGCGCCATGCAGGAGATCTCCAGCGCCGCCGCGACGAACAGTTCGTCGTCCAACCGGTCCAGGGCATCGAGTTCCCCGGTCAGGGTGGTCTGGGGCTGCGCGGGCAGCAGGATGTCGGCGCGCGTCGCGTGCCAGAGGAAGCTGGCTTCGTCGATCCTGTCCGCGAGGCCGGACGGGAGCGACGAAGCGGTTGCGACCGCCCAGCCGTGCAGGCCGGGGTGGTGGGCCGGCGCGGACATGACGTGCAGCATTTCGGCAAGTTCGGACAGGGGTGAGGGTGCGAACAGGATCTGTTCCCGGCGAAGGCCCGTGATGTCGATGGTTACGCTCACTTTTGCTCCTTCCGTCCTTGTTCTTCGTGCCGGCGCCTGCGCACCACTTGACGATGATCGTCAAGCATGGGCTGCGAGACGCGAGCGCTTGGCAGGGTGATGGTCATGCGATCAAGCCGACGATTCGTCCGAACCGGCAGGACTACCCACGCTGTACAACCCGGACTCCGCAACCCGGAAGCCGAGCTGGAACAAGGTCTCCGCTCCCAGCTGCTGCTTCAGTTTGGCGAGGTGCGTGGCGCAGTTGCGCTGGCTGAGTCCGACGCGCCTGGCAATGGTGGACACGCACTCGCCCTCGATCAGGAGCCTGACGATGGAGGCGCGCAGTTCGTTCGATACGGCCTTGGCCGCTGTGACGTCAGAGCCGTCAGGGCCTACCGGAAACTCGGTCGCTCTCTGCCAGCTCCGGTCGAAGACGTCCGCGAGGTACCGGACCACGGCTTCGTCTTTGATGATCACAGCGTCGTCGTCGTTGTCGGGCGCCGGTATGAAGGCAACCTTCCGGTCCACCACGATCAACCGCTCGAAGAACTCGTCGAGTGTCCGCACCTGGGCACCCAGCGCTGATACATCGGAGACGTAGTCACGGGTGGGCGCGTCGAACCGCGCACTGTGCTGGTAGAGGGTGCGCATGGAGGCCCCGCGCCTCAGGACGGCCTGGTCGCGTGCCACCGCCTCGCGCAGGAGCCCGGAAGGACGCCCGCCGCCCGGCTGCGCGGTGAGCAGTTCCTCCCTGCATTCGTCGAGCGCCTGGCCGAGGTGGATGTTGATCGCCTTGGCTCCGCTGAAACGGTTGCCGCCCGGGCCTGGGTCCGGGCGGCCGGCGGGGGAGCGATACCGCTCGATGAATGGCGCCAGTTCGTCGCTGAAGTCGGCTGCCTGGTCGAGAAGCCTCAGCGCGCGTGTACGCCATGCGGATCCGATCCTCGCCTCGGCCACACGCGGATCGACGGGCAGGAACCTGCCGGGGGACCGCGGTGCGGGATCGAGGAGCCCAAAGCTCAGGAGTTCCTCCGCGGCGCTAGAGGAGGCGGGCGTTTCGGGAGCATCCGCAGCGAGGTCGAGTTCCCCGTTTTCCAAAGCCTTTTGGTACAGCGATTTCGCGAGGGTGCCGAGGATCGCCGGCAGTTCTGCGCTACCACTGCCTGCCATTCCTCTGTGCGTCACGGAATTTAATCCCTTCCCTTTTGTGAACAACAGCAACATCATCTTACATGCTGATCCGGCTTCCCTCGTGCACCCTTCGGAGTGAGATGCCATTTCACCAGCAGCTCTTCCCATTTGATGGGGCCTGTTACTCCTGGAGGCGTGCATCGCATTGCCGTTGCACACGCATAGCAGTGAGTGGCTGCGGGTGGCATGAAGAGTCAACCGGAGACCCTGAATCAGGATCCGCAAAATAACGCAGAGGGTGAGAAAATGATAAATGTCCGCTTTGTCGACCATCATGTGTGTGCGATGCATAGAGCTGATGATCAAGGATGCTTCTCTTCAATCAAGCGCAGCGACATGATGATTAAGCGAGGAAAGCGGCCTCCAGCTTCGCGTAACAGGTTGCGAGTTTCCTCTTTCAAGTCGCATCCGGAGCATCACGAGGAACATTGCCAAGTAATCCAGGATAGCGGCTGGGGTCAGCGCCCCAGAAGGCCGTGAAGAACCCTGGAGCCCTCTTCATGTCAACGAGCAAGGGAATTTACGTCTGATGACTGTCAACGAGATCGACCGGGCCACTCTGAGCAGCGCGGGGACGGCAGAATCCGGAACCTTCGAGCTCCGTAGCGACATCACCGTCGAGCTGGTGGACCATTCGGCAAGTGACATCGGAGTCGTCCGGGCCGCTCGCGTATCCACTGCCGGAGAAGACGCCCATCGCGAGGAGCGCGGTGACGAATACAAGAACGGCCTGATCAAGTACCTGATGCGAAGCCGTCACGGCAGCTGCTTCGAGCATAACTACATGACGTTCCTCGTCAATGCGCCAATCTTCACCGTGCGCCACATGATGCGCCACCGCACATGGTCGTTCAACGAGGAAAGCGCGCGTTACCGGGAGATCAAGCCCGTGTTCTACGTGCCCGACTCGGACCGGCTGCTGCGCCAGGAGGGCAAGCCCGGGGACTACCAGTACGTCGCCGGCGCCGAGGGCGACCACGACATGCTGACGACATCCGCCTCACGCGCCTTCCGTGCAGCGCACGAGGAATACAACCACCTGCTGGAATCCGGGGTGGCCAGGGAGCTGGCTCGCACGGTGCTGCCTGTCTCCACCTACTCGGCCGTCTATGCGACGTGCAATGCCCGCGCTCTCATGCATTTCCTTGGCCTGCGCACGAACCGGGACGACGCGACGTACGTTTCCCACCCGCAGCGCGAAATCGAGATAGTGGCCGAGCAGATGGAGAACGAGTTCGCCAAGCTGATGCCTCTGACGCACGGCGCGTTCAATGAATTCGGCCGGGTCAGCCCGTGACGTATCGCGGAACAGGAGCGCGGGAGAACCGGGCGTGAAGGTAACCATTTACGCCGGCTCCGCATTGGGAAACAAGCCTGTATTCGAGCGCGAGGCCAGGAGATTCGCCTCAGAGCTGGCGCGGTCCGGATGCGAGATAGTTTACGGCGGCGGCGCGGTCGGACTCATGGGAGCGGTGGCGGATGCCGCACTCGAAGCGGGCGGGAAAGTCACCGGCGTAATGCCGCAGTCCCTGGTTCATGCCGAAATCGCCCATCGCGGGCTCACCGAACTCCACGTCGTGGAGAGCATGCATGAGCGCAAGCAGCTGATGGCCGACCTCGGCGACTGCTTCGTCGCGCTGCCGGGCGGTGTCGGAACCGTCGAGGAGATCGTCGAGGTGTGGGCCTGGCTCGTACTCGGTCACCACGACAAACCGGTCACCCTGCTCAACGTGGACGGCTACTGGGACCGGCTCCTGGGGGCAGCCCGAAGGATGGCCGTCAACGGCTTCCTGCGCCCCGAGGAACTTGACGGCTTCCTCCCGATCCTCGACTCCGCCGACCTTCTCGGCGTCTGCCGCGACTGGAAGGCACCGCCACCGCGGTGGCAGGCCGCCCCCGGGCCGGTGCCGGTCCGTAAGGATCCGGCGTAGTCGTTCTCCCCGGCGGAAAAAGAAAGCACAGAAAGAACATCTCATGACGGCTGAAATCATCTCTGCTGATCTGAACAGCTCCAGCCTTTCCCCGATCACCGTGGTGGACGGGTACGTGCCCGTCATCGACCTGAGTTCGGCGCTTTCGGGAACCGCTGCCGAGCGTCAGCGTGTCGCCGACGCCATCGGCGAGGTCTGCGAGAACAGCGGTTTCCTCGTAGTCGTCGGACACGGGATCCCGCAGCAGTCCATCGCGGACATGTACGACACCACGCGCAAGTTCTTCGCTCTGCCCTACGAGCAGAAGGAGGCGCTGCGCAGTGATCCGCTGGACCCTCTCATGCGCGGATTCGGACGGAAGGGGAGCCTCGCCGCTTCGAACGCGCACGCCTCGGTACAAGAGGAGCGATCGAGGCCGGACCTCTCGGAGACCTTCACGTACAACCGCCTCGGCGATGCGGGGGACAACGCACTCCCTGAGGACGTCGACGGCCGTCTGCGGCTTCCCAACAGGTGGCCGGAGCTTCCCGGATTCTCGGATACTTACCGCGAGTACTACGGGAACATGGAGGATCTCGCCCTCGAAATCATGCGGCTGTTCGCCCTGGCCCTACGGCTCCCTGAGAACTGGTTCGATCGCAAGGTCGACCGGCACATGACGAACCTGACCGCCAACTACTACCCGGCACAGCCGATCGCCCCCGAGCCGAGACAGTTGCGCAAGGGTGTGCACAGCGACTGGGGCAGCCTGACGATCCTCTACCAGGACGACTCTCCTGGCGGACTTCAGGTCCAGGACCGGCAGGGGGAATGGCTCGATGTCCCGGTGATCCCCGGCTCGTTCGTCATCAACATCGGCGACCTCATGGCCATATGGACGAACAACAAGTGGGTGAGCACCGTCCACCGGGTGGTCAACCCGCCGCGTGAAGTGTCGCATCGAGAGCGCTATTCGATGCCCTTCTTCCACCAGCCGAACTTCGACACGCTCATCGAATGCATCCCGACCTGCGCTACACCCGAAAATCCCCCCAGGCATCAGTCGGTGCTCTCCGGTGAGTACATCATGGAAAAATTCCGGCGCGCCTACGACCTTTAGCGGCCGAAGAAGTCTCCGATGCAGGGCCACAGTCCGCCCCCATGCTGAAATCCACTGCGATCAGAACGGTTCATGAATGCCACAGGCCGAACAGGCGACGCCACCCCGGCGCCGTGAAAAGTCTCTCGGCTATCGACTCGGTCTCCCCGATCTGACGGGGAGCACCCGATTCGTCGCCGTCAATGTCATCGACAGTCTGGCCAGTGGCCTGGTCATGGCGTTCATGGTCGTGTATTTCTCCCAGACCAGCTCGCTGTCCCTGGTCACGGTCGGAGCATCGCTGACCCTGGGCTACGCACTGGCGCTTCCCGCACCCGCGCTGGCCGGCTGGCTGCTTGACAGGAAAGGCCCCCGCACGGTCGTAGCGCTCGGCAATCTCATATCGGCCGCAGGCTTCGTGAGCCTGCTGGTGACCGATTCGGCCTGGCAGATCGTCGTCACACAACTCGTCGTGCAGACCGGTGCCTCGATGTACTGGACCTCCAGCAGCGCTCTGGTGGCTCTCGTCGCCCAGGACCACGACCGGACGCGGTGGTTCGCGTTCATCCGGGCCCTGCGCAACGTGGGCATCGGCTTCGGTGGCGCCGTCTCGGCTCTCGCCGTCGCGGTGGCCAGCACCACGGGGCTCAAGACCCTCGTTGCGCTCAATGTGCTCAGCTACCTCGCGGCAGCCTGGCTCATCAGCACATGGCGGCAGAATGCGAGCCCGCAGAGCGCCGACACCACCAGGTCCGACCCCGTAGCCCCCCCCAAGGCGAGCTACCTCAGCGTCCTGCGGGACGGCACGTACATGCGGCTCGTGGCAGCCAACGTGGCCTTCGTCCTCGCATCCATGGTGCTGAGCATTCTCCTGGGCATCTACGCGACGGACACCCTCGAGGCCGGCGCGTGGGTGGCGGGTGTCCTCATCACCCTCAACACCGCGCTCGTCGCCACCACCCAGACACTCGCGAGCCGCTGGATCGAACGTCATCGCGCCACCCGGGTCATCGCGCTGGCCGCCGCGGTCAACGCCGTCGCGTTCGGCGGGTTCGCAGTGCTCGACCTGCTGCCGTCCTGGGCGGCTCTGGCCGGCCTGCTGGCGGCCGTCGTCGTGTACACCCTCGCTGAGGTGCTCGGCTCACCGCCCATGGGAGAACTGAGCGTGATGCTCGCCCCCGAGCACGCCCGCGGTCGCTACCTGGGCGTCTTCCAGCTCTCCTGGACGGTCGGCGGAGCCATCGCGCCGGCAGCACTCACCTGGCTCCTGGCCCAGGGCCCCGCATGGCCCTGGCTCTTCCTCTCCGCGATCAGCCTCTGCACCATCCCCTTGGTGCTCAGTCTGGAGCGCGGGATCCGCCGGCCATCGGCCCCCGAACCCACCGACCAGCTCGCGACCGGCCCCGCCGACAACACAGACACATTGGAAGACCACCTCTCATGAAGAAGATCCTGCTGATCGAGGCCAACGTCGCCGCCGGTCAGGAACTGCTGGACGCGGCTGCTGGGCTCGGCGTCCAGGCCTACGTCGCCACCCACAAGGAGCTGTACGAGCAGTACGGCACCGAACTCAGGGAGGCGATCAGCGGCACCGTCTTCACCGACTTCTCCCGGCCGGACCAGGCCTTGGCCGACTTGGCCGCCTTCTGCCGCGCCTACGCCATCGACGGCGTGGTCACGTCCTGGGAGTTCCTCTCACCGCTGGCCATCCGGCTCGCCGACGAACTGGGGCTTCCCGGACATGCCGTGGAACTGGCCGACGCCTGCCGCAACAAGCGCCTCATGTCGGAGGTCCTGGCCGCACACGGCGTGCCGGCCCCCCGCACCGTCGCCGCGGCGGACCACACCGAGTTGGCCCTCCTCATCTCTGAGGCGGGAATCGCCTACCCGCTCGTCGTCAAGCCTGCGGAGAACGCGGGATCGATCGGCGTCTCCGTCGTCCGGTGCGCCGAGGACCTTCCCGCAGCCGCACGGCTGGCACAGGAGCAGACACACGAGTTCCCGCACGGCATAGCCCTGGACACCACGCTGCTCGCCCAGGAGTACGTGGGCGGAGACGAGTACAGCGTCGAGACCGTGATCAGCCAGGGCGTGGTCCACCACCTGGCCGTGACGGAAAAGTTCACCACCCAGGGGTCCAGCCGGGCAGAGCTGGGCCACACCGTGCCAGCCGACCTGACGGACGATATCCGACAGGCCGTTCTGGCCACCGCGGAACAGGCTGTACGGGCCCTCGGACTGCGCAACGGCATCGCCCACACCGAGATCAAGGCTGACGCCCACGGAACGGCAAAGATCATCGAGATCGGAGCACGGCCGCCCGGCGACCACATCATGCGTCTGGTTTCCGAGGCGCTCGGCATCAGCGAAGCCCGCGCCTACCTCCAGACCGCCCTGGGCGAACAGCCCGATGTCACCCCGCTGCGGACCGAGGCCGCGGCCATCCGGTTCCTCACCGCGCCGCAAGCGGGCACGCTCCGGTGGATCCACAACCTTCCTGAAGGGGAGGAGGTCACCACCTCCGTGTACACGATGCCCGGAGACAAGGTCGGAGCACCGCAGGACAACATCGGCCGCGTCGGCCACGTCATCCTGCGCGCGGCGACCGCCCAGGAAGCCAACAAGGCCGCACTCGAAATGACCAACACCGTGTCGGTGGAGGTGGCCACCTCATGGCGATGACCCAGACCCAGACGCGGACCCCAGCACCGGCACCGGCACCGCAGACTCGCGCTGGACGGGCCGCGGTCCACAGGATCGCCTTCCTGCGTTCGATAGAGATCCAGCAGACGGCGCCCTACCTCAGCCGCCTCCACGACACCTTCGTCCACGACGGCGTCCAGGCCAAGCTCTTCTACACCGACGGCGACTGCACCGCCGAGGACTTCCCCGGCGAGTCCGCGAAGATCAGTACGGACACCACCGCCGACCAACTCGTCGCGCACCTCCTGCAGTGGCGGCCCGACGCCGTAATCTCGCTCTCCATCGCGGACGAGAACGCGCTGAGGGACGCACTGGTCAAGGAAGAGCTCGCGCGGCACGGCATTCCGATGGTCATGCACGGAGTCGACGCCACCCGGATCCTCGCCAACAAGTGGGACACCAAGGAGCTGGTCCGGTCCTTCGGACTGGACACCCCCGAAGGGATGCTCCTCGACGGCGACCTCCTCAACGGCCGCAGCCTCGCCGTGCCGGCCTACGGCGAACTCGTCGAGCGCAGCGCGCTCCGCTTCGGATTCCCCCTGCTGACCAAGCCCCTCTGGGACTGCCTGGCCAACGGGATCAGCTTCCTCGACGGCAAGGCCGACCTCCACGACTTCCTCGGCTCGCCCTTCAACGGCAATGTCGTGCTGGAGAAGTGCGTACAGGGCGAACTGTGCTCCGTCGAGATCGTCGGCCACGAAGGGGCGTACGTGATCCAGCCCCTCATCTGGAAGGGGGCCACGGGAGGCAAGCCGGAGTTCACCTTCGGAAGCCTGCGCTACGCCGCACCCCGGCCGGCCGCCGAGGCCGACTTCGTACCCGTCGCCGAGGCCATCCGCGGTATGTGCGCCCGGATCGGTATCGAAGGCGCCGCGGAGATCGAGATGATCTACACAGACGGTACGTATCAGATCATCGAGATCAACCCGCGCGTGTCCGGCTCGACCACCCTGTCCATCGCCGCCTCGGGCTGCAACACGTATGCCTGTCTCGTCGACCTGGCCCACGGGCGGTGGACTCCGGAGAAGGCACGGCAGCTCGAACAGGCCGAGCGACGCCTCGCGTTCCAGTTCCCCGCCACGGCACTCACGCCGCAAGCGATCGCGGCCCTGGAGTCGGAACTGGACCTGGTCCGGGCTACCCGACTGAACATTGACGGCGTCACCCACGGCAACGTCATCCTCTCCTGCGACCTCGCCGAAGCACACAACCTCCTGCCCGCCCTCCAGAGCATCGCCCAGCGGTTCGGACTCATCTCCGCGCGCCTGCTGGACGAGATCGACGGCGTCGTACGCCGCTGCGTCCGCGACGCGGACCATCACGAGCCCGCAGCCGTACTCGCAGGCGCTGCAAACCTCTGAGTTCGCATGCCCCACAGGGCGGCGGCAGCACCCACCGAGGTACAGCGCCGCCGCCCGCACCGCCCGTGCGCACCCCTGCCCAGAAAGGCACTACTTCTTATGCCTGCCAACAGATTCGGCGTGGGCTGGACCGTCCACGGTGACGGCCGGCCACCCGCGCCCGGAGTCTCGGTGCGGCCGGACGAGCGCCTCTCGTGGCCTCTCACCGCAGCCCTCGGTATGCAACACGTCGTCGCCATGTTCGGGGCCACTTTCGTCTTCCCCACCGTCATGGGCCTGAACGCTAACCTGGCCGTCATGATGTCGGGACTTGCCACCGTGGTGTTCCTGCTCGTCACCAAGGGCAAGGTCCCGAGCTATCTGGGAACCAGCGCCGCCTTCGTCGGCGCGGTCGCCGCCATCCGTGCCGGGGGCGGCGACACCCCGACCGTTCTCGGCGCCATCGTCATCTCCGGACTCGTCATGGCCGGCATCGGCCTCCTCGTCCACTTCATCGGACCCCGGGTCATCCACCGCCTCTTCCCACCAGCCGTCTCGGGCGCTGTGGTCCTCCTGATCGGTTTCAACCTGGCCCCCGTCGTGGCCCACACCTATTGGCCGCAGGACCAGTGGGTCGCCCTGGCAACCACGGCCGTGGTGATCGCCGCGTCGGCGCTGCTGCGCGGCGTGTGGGCACGTATCGGCGTCTTCCTCGGACTGCTCTTCGGCTTCGCCTCGTCCTGGCTCCTCGACCTGCTCACAGGCCCGCTCACCGGCCCCGACGCAACCGGCAAGGTGACGGAGCACTACCGTGTCGACCTCTCCGGGGTGACCGGCGCGGACTGGTTCGGCCTCCCGCAGCTCCACGAACCAGCATTCCAGACGAGCGCCGTCCTCCTGGCACTGCCTGCCCTCATAGCGCTGATCGCGGAGAACACCGGCCATGTGAAGGCGGTCGCCGAGATGACGGGCACCGACCTCGACTCGAGCATGGGGCGCGCCATCGCCGCTGACGGAATGGCGACAGCCATGTCCTCGGCCGTCGGAGGCGCACCCACCACCACGTTCGCCGAGAACATCGGCGTGATGACCGCTACACGTGTCTACTCCACCGCGGCGTACTGGGTCGCGGCGACCGTCGCCGTACTGTTCGGTCTCTGTCCCAAATTCGGAGCGCTGGTAGCCGCGGTTCCCGGTGGCGTCCTGGGCGGGATCACCGTGGTCCTGTACGGCATGATCGGCCTGATGGGCGCCCAAATATGGATCACGAACCGTGTCGACTTCACGGACCCGGTGAACCTCCTGTCCATCGCCGCGGGCGCGGTCATGGGCATCGGAGGGGTCTCACTCCAACTGTCCGACTCGTTCACCATCACGGGAATCGCGCTCGGCACCATCGCCACGCTGCTGACCTACCACTTCCTCAGGTTCTGCAAGAACAGAACCGCCGCCCCAGAGCCCGGCACGACGTCCGAGCCCCCGCGCTCCCGGACCGCCCGACGGCCTCCCCGGTCGGTTGAACGAGCGGCGCCTCCGGAACAATCCCGGCTGTGCGGAGGTGAGTTGAAATGCAGCGCGGCCCCATCCCACCCTCCGGCAGAACGGTGACCGCGAAACACTTCTCGGCTTTCCCTTGTCCATGAAACTGGCTCCTTCGCCGTTCGCCGCCTCACAAGGTGATGATCGTGCATCGTGTGGGTTCCCGGCAGCGGATCAGCCCATCGGCCGCGGGGGAGGGCAGCGGACAGCCGGCGGCAACACGGGGGCCGGCTCCCGTTCTCCCCGTCAGCGGTCGTGGGAACAGCCTCCCGGCTACGCTGGAGCAGCTTCCCCTGGAGCGATCCGTTGGAGTGCGGGGGTATCGCAGGCGGTCTGTGGAAGGTCGACAACCTGGGTGAACCCGCTTCTTTGTCGTCGCGGTGCCCTTCTCGGTGGCCAGCCGGTGGCCGGACGCCTTTGGACGACGTAATAGGAGGCAGGACAGACTGACCAGCCGCACATGGTCTGATCAGGTAAAACGTCACTCGGCAGCACGGCCAGGCACTACGCAGCACGAACGCTCACGGTCTCGTAATGCGTAGGTCTCGGGTTCGAATCCCGAAGGCGGCTCTGTAGAAGCCTCAGGACTCACTCGCCGTGACCTGGGGCTTTTGCTTTTCCCGGGGTCAGTTCCAGCCCGGGGCTGGTGGCAGTGGCCAGTTGGGTGGGTTCGGGACTGGACCGTCGGTGGTGAGTGTGGCGTTGGGCGTGCGGCCGCTGAGCCAGCCGAGGAGGGTGTGGCCGTGGGCGCTGATTGTGGGACCTGTCGGGGACGGGTTCCATGATCTGGCGAGGTCGACGGCTTCGATACGGGCGATCGGGAAGTTGTGTGCGCTCAGCGTGGCGAGGGTGTCGTCCAGGGCCCACGCCACGTACGCCGTGGGCCAGTCAGCCGTGGAGTAGCCGGCGTTCAGGTCGACGTGGTGGGTCTCCAGCTCGCGCCAGCAGCGGTACAGGGTGTACCAGGCCGGATGGCGCCAGCCCGCCAGGGCCGTGACGAGCGTGTCCCATGCTTCGGCGGGCATCGATTCGGCGTCCTCGACCAGGCGCGCGAGCGAAGCGCGCACGTCAGCGACCAGTGCGGCGGCGGGGCGGGCGGCGTCGGCTTCGACGGCTCGGGCGAGTGCCTCGGTGCCGGCCCGCGGCGCGGGCTCGGCACCTGTGCGGGCGACGGCAAGCAGCCATACGCAGGCGTCGGCGCTGCGAGCCACGTGGGCGGCGACGTGGCCACGGGTCCACCCGGGCAGCATCGAGGGGCTGCGCAGCTCCGTGTCGGTGAGGGTGGCTGCGAAGCGGGCGCCGGAGCGGGATATTTCGCTGATGACGTGGGACAAGTCCATGCCGACCACGTTGCCTCATGGGCGTCGGCTACAGCGCGTCTACCGCGCTCACCTTCCAGCCCTCGGGGGTGCGTGTCAGGGTCATCCTCACCCGGTTGAGGTCGACGCGTGGTCCGGAGATCTGGGTGCTGTTCGTGACCTGGTTCATGAAGAGCAGGATGACGGCCTTGTCCGGCGAGGCCGACACCACCGAAACCGCTGCCGAACCGTCGTCGCCCGGGGGCTTCGCCACCGTGGCCTTGACCACCCCTCGGTACTTTTTGGCGGTCGGTGCGACCACGGTCCTGGTCGTCCTGCCGTACTCCTTGAGGAAGGAGCCGGTGAGGTGGCCGCGGGCGGTGGTGAAGTCGCGGTCCAGGTGGCGGTAGTCGTACGACAGGATGGTGGGGGCCGCTTGGCGCGCTGCCGCCAGTGCGTCCGTGCGGGCCTGGTCCGTACGCTGGGATTCCCGGTGGTCCAGGGCGAGTGCGGTGGTTGTGGTCAGACCCGCTACGACCAGGACCGCCAGAGCCGCGCTGAGCAGGCCGGCGCGGTGGCTTGATGGGCTTTCGGGGTGTGTTGGCTTGGTTGCGGTGTCTGGGGCGGTCACCGTAGGTGTGTCCGGCTTGCTTACTGGTGCTACGGACAGCGTTCGGGACGAGATGGGTTCGGGCCTGCCTGCGCGGCGTGCCTTATCGGCTCGCTTGGCCGCGGCGCGGGCGGCCGCTGCCACTCGGACGGCTTGGTTCGCCACTGTGGGTCTCCTTACGGGTGGTGCGGTGGTGCTGGTGGTGTTCAGCCGACGAACTCGACGTTCGAGGTCAGCCAGCGGCCGTCCTCGAACACCAGGTCCAGCTGCAGCCGGTAGTTGCGGGCCGTGCCCTGGGGAGCGGCGCTGTTGGTCACCTTGCTGTCGGCGACCAGCAGGACCCGGGCGGAGCGTTCGTCGGCCCTCGCGATGCCCGCATCGAGCACCTGTCCTTCGGATACGGACTTGTTGGCGGTGACGAGCTTTGTGAGCTGTGCGGTCTGCGCCGTGAACTGCTTCTTGAAGTCGCCGGTCGCGCCGTTCAGTACGTTCTTGCTGTCCCGGTCGTAGTGGCGGTAGTCGAGCGAGGTGAAGTTGAGCGCGGACTGGCGGGCCGCGGTCAGGATGTCCTCGTGCCGCTGGTCCGTCTCATTGCGCTCGTACCACTGGACGCCGAGCCAGCCGGACGCGGCCGCCAGTACGGTGGCCACTACGGCGAGTCCCGTCGGGAGCGCCCTGCCGCGGCGGGCGGCGCGCAGGAGGACGGCCCAAAGGCGGCGCAGGGGGCGCGTCGCGCGGGCCACGAGTGTGTGGGTCATGCCATTGGTCCTATTAGCAGCCATTGCCATGAGTCCTTTCCGAACACGTTCTGTTCTCCGCCTGTCGAGCCGATCTCGACGGGCCTTCCGGTCGGGCTGCCGGCGCCCGGGGCGTTCTGGGCTCCGCGGACCGATGTGTCGCCTCCGCGCGGCGCCGTGCAGCGGGCGTCGGTGTTCGCCGGGCGGTTCGTGGTGTCCGACGGGTCGCGGCGCTGCGTCTTGTAGCCCTGTCGGCACGGCGGTGGGTCGTCGGCGTTGACCACCATCCCGAAGTGGGTGGTGCCGTCACCGGGGATGACCGTGTGGCTGCCCGCTACCACCACCGGGAAGGTGACCAGCGTCTGTTCCACGCCGGGGAGTCGGGCGACGGTGATCTGGCCGCCGCTGATCAGGTTTCCCAGCAGGACCGGGAGGTGGGGCTCGTTGGACTTCAGCAGCGAGTTCATCTGCTGGGCGGCGGAAGTGCCGTTGCCCATAAGGGCGCGCAGGTCGCCGTCGCTGGACTTCAACTGCGCGGTCAGGTCTGCCAGATCGCTGGAGAATGACTTGATTGCCGAGCCCTTGTCGGCCTGGGTCTTCAGAACCTTCCGTGAGTCCTCGATCAGCGAGATGGTCTGAGGGAGCGAGTCCGACGCCGACTCGACCAGGTCATTGCCCGAGTCCACCAGCCGGGTCAGATGCGGACCTGTGCCGGCGAACGCCTTGCCGAGTTCGTCGACCGTGATCCGCAGGTCCTGCTTGTCCACCGAGTTGACCAGCCGGTCCAGGCTGAGGATCAGGTCTGTGGTGGGTACCGGCACTCGGGTGTTCCGACGGGCGATGGCGCCGCCGTCATGGAGGTACGGGCCGCCCTCGGCACGCGGCTGAAGATCCACGTACTGCTCGCCCACGGCGGAACGGTTCGCCACGACCGCCAGCGTGTCCGCCGGGATCTGCGGGGAGCCCTCCAACTGCAGCGCCACCGAGACGCCGCCGCTGCCGGTCAGCCGCAGATCGCCGACGCGGCCCACGGGGACCCCTCGGTACGTGACCTCTGCGCCCGAGTAGATGCCTCCGGAGTCGGCGAAGTCGGCTCGTACGGTGTATCCGCGGTCCAGGACGCGGTCGACCAGTCCGGTGTACTCGACGCCGACGTAGGACACTCCGAGGGCGGTGACCAGGGAGAAGGCGAGCAGCTGGGCTTTGACCGTACGTGTGATCACGGTTGCATCCCCTTCAGCATGAGCTCCGCCAGAGCGAGGTCGAAGTCGGAGCCGAAGTCGGAGCCGACGCCGCCGTACGAGGAGTAGTCGCCGTACGACGAGTAACTGCTGGTGCACACCGGCGGGCACAGCACGTCCCCGCCTCCGTCCCCGTCTCCTTCTCCCGGCGGCCGGTTCGAAGGGGGCGAATCCGGCAGCTCCGGTGCGTCCGGCAGCTCCGGGGTCTCCGGAAGGCCCGGCGTTTCGGGGAGTTCGGGGACGTCGGGGACATCGGGTGTCCCGGGCAGCGTGGGCTTTCCGGGCTCGGCGGGCTTCTTCGGGTCGTCGGCGAGGTTCCCGTAGATGCTGTTGAGGTCGAGGTCGGCGGTGACTTTGAGATTGACGTAGTCGCCCTTGATGGCGCCCACGACATTGCGCGGGAACGGGTACGTCGTCAGCAGCTCCAGCGCGTTGGGCAGATCGCTGCCCGCCTTGTTCAGCTGCTGGAGGATCGGCCGGAGACTTCGCAGATTGGCTGTCAGGTCGGCGCGCGACGCGTTGATCACCTTCGTGCCCGTCTTGCCGAGCTTCGAGAGGGAGGTGAGCATCGTGGTCAGCTTGGTGCGCTGGTCGGCCAGCACTTTCAGTGCCGGCGGCATGGTGGTGATGGCCCGGCCGATCGTGGCCTTCTCCTTCGCGAGCCTCTTGGCGAGCTTGTCGATGCCCTCCAGCGCGCGGACGATCTCGGCGCGCTGCTTGTCGAGGCCGCCGATGAAGGTGTCGAGCTCGGAGAGCAGGGACTTGACCCGGTTCTCGCGGCCCTCCAACGCCTTGTTCAACTCCGTCGTGATGGTGTGGAGCTGAGCCACCCCACCGCCGTTGAGCAGTGCGGAAAGCGCCGAAAGTACCTCTTCGATCTCCGGGTTGCGCCCGCTGCGGGACAGCGGGATCTTCGCGCCGTCGGTCAGCCTGCCCACGGGTGCGACGTCCGTCGGCGGCGACAGTGACACGTACTTCTCGCCGAGCATGCTGGTCTGCCGCAGCTCGGCCGTCGCGTTGGCGGGCAGCTTCACCGAATCGGCGACGCGTAGTCGCACCTTGGCGTGCCAGCCGTCCAGTTCGACCTTTTCGACGGCGCCGACGGTGACGTTGTTCGCCTTCACCGTGGACTGGGGCACCAGGTCCAGTACGTCTCTGAACTCGACCGTGACACGGTAGGCATGGCCGTCCGCGGCGGCTCCGCCGGGCAGCTGGACGTCGTACAGGCCATTGAATTCGCATCCGGTCAGCAGCAGCGAACCGGCGGCCGCCCACAGGGCCGCCTTGCGAGGACTGGAGATTGTGCTCATGCGCCGGCCTCCAGGATTCCGCCCAGCGTCCTGTCGACCGAGCCCGAGCCGGGGCCTGAGCCCGAGCCCGCCACCGGCCCCGCCTCCCCGGTCACAGGGTCGGCCTGGGGCAGCTCCGGCAGTGAGTCGAACAGCTTCTTCAGGTCCCGGCAGTCCGCCTTCTCCCCGGTCGTCTTGAGCACGGAGCAGAGCAGCGCGGCCGGGTCCTGGGGATGGTCGGGGTTGTTGCGGGTGTCGAGCGTGCCGGACTCCGGGTTGTAGGCGTTCTGGAGGTTGGAGAGCCCGGCGGGGGCTACGTCGAGCAGCTCCTCCAGGGCGGCGCGCTGGGTGACCAGCACCTTGGTCACTTTGGAGAGGCCCTTCACGTTGGCGGTCAGCGCCTTCTTGTTGTTCTTCACGAAGTCGGCCACATCGGCCAGCGCGGCCGCCAGGTGCTTGACCGCCGCCGCCAGGTCCTTGCGCTCACCGGCCAGTTGCTCGGCGACCTTGGCCAGGCTGTCGTTGAACGACCGGACACTCTTGTCGTCGGCCGCCAGCGCGGCCGTGAACACCTGCAGGTTCTGTACGGTCCCGAACAGGTCCTTCCGGCCGCCCGACAGCGTGGTGACGGCCTGCGAAAGGTCCTCGACGGTCTGATGCATCTGATCGCCCTGCCCCTTGAGGTTGTCCGCGCTGACCCCGAGGAGCCGGGACAGCGAGCCGTCCTTGTTGGCGCCCTTCGGGCCGAGCGCGTCCGCCGTCGTACGGAGACTGTCGAATACACGGTCCAGCTCGACCGGTACGGCCGTCCGGTGCTCGGGAATGACGGCGCCTGCCTTCATTGCAGGGCCGCCCCGATAGACCGGAAGCAGCTGTACGTAACGGTCGCTGACCACCGAGGAGTTGATGATCGCGGCCTTGGCGTCCGCGGGGACCTTGCGTTCCCCCTCGTACTCCAGCTCGACCCTGACCCGCTCGCCCTCCGGCGTGATCTTCTTGACCTCGCCGATCCTGACGCCGAGGACACGTACGTCGGAACCGGGATAGATGCCGACGGTGCGCGGGAAGTACGTGGTGATGCGGACCCTGGGCGACTCCGGCCAGTACACGACGGCCAGTCCCGCGACGACCACCAGTGCGGTGACGAGCGCGATGCGACGGATGAAGCGGTTGTTTCTGATCACCGTGATCCCTCCGTCCGCGGGGTCACCGGTGTGGGGGCGACCATGTTCTGGATGTAGCTGTCGAACCAGCGGCCGTTGCCGAGGGTGTTGGTGAAGACCCGGGCGAAGGGCGCCATGAGCTTGACGCTGCGGTTGAGGCTTTCCTGGTTGCGTTCCAGGAGCTTGACCACCGCGTTCAGGTTGCTGAGGGCTGGGCCGATCTCCTTGCGGTTGTCCTCGACCAGGCCGGAGAGCTGGATGCCGAGGGCGACCGAGCTCTTGAGCAGTGCGTGGATGACCTGGCGCCGTTCGGCGATCTCCTTGAACAGCTTGTCGCCGTCCTTGACGAGCTTGGTGAACTCGCCCGACCGCTCCGAAAGCACACCGGTGACGCCGTTGGCGTGGCCGAGGAGTTCGCGCAGTGCCTTGTCCCGGGAGGCGATGGTCCGGGAGATCTTCGACAGTCCCTTGATCGACGCCCTGACCTCGGCGGGCGAGTCCTCGAAGGTGGCCGAGATGGTGTCCAGGGCGGTGGCCAGCTCCTCCGTGTCGATCTTCTCCGTGGTGGTGGTCAGGTCGCTGAAGGCCTCCACGACGTCGTACGCCGCCACCGTCCGGCTCAGCGGGATCTCGCTGCCGGGCCGCATCTGCCCGGGGCCCTCCGGCTCCAACGCCAGGTACTTCGCGCCCAGGATCGTCTTGATCCGGATGGACGCACCCGTCCTGGTGCCGAACTCCGGGCCTCCCTTGATCCGGAAGGTCACTTTGACGTGGTCTCCGTCCAGATCGACGTCGTCGACCTTGCCCACCTTGACCCCGGCGATACGGACTTCGTCGCCGGGCTTGAGGCCGCCCGCCTCGGAGAGCGCCGCGCTGTACTTCTCGCCGTTGCCGATCAGCGGCAGGCTCTCGACGTTGAACGCCGCGGCGATCAGCAGCGCGATGGTGGTGAGGCCGACGGCGCCGATCGTCACGGGGTTGCGCTCACGGAAGGGAATCACCGGCCGCACCTCGCCCGTGCGACGTGCAGTTCGGGGGTGATCACTTCGGAGGTCTTCGGCAGCACGATCCGGCCGTCGAAGTCGCACAGGTAGAAGTTGAACCAGGAGCCGTACGAGGCGGTGCCCGTCAGCTTGTTGAGCTTGTTCGGCAGGCGCTTCAGGACGCCCTCCACAGTCTTCTCGTTGTCCTTCAGCGTTCCGGCGAGCTCCGACAGCTCCGCGATGTCGGTCTTCAGCGGCGGACGGGTGTCCTTGAGCAGGCCCGATGTGGCCTCCGCGAGGCCGTTGATGCCTGCCAGCGAGCCGCCGATGGCCTTGCGGTCGGCCGACAGGCCCGAGATCACCCGTTGCAGCTGCGCGAGGAGATCGGAGAAGCGGGTGCTGCGCTTGTTCACGGTTTTCAGCACGGTGTTGAGGTTGTCGATCACCGAACCGATGAGCTTGTCGCGGTCCGCGAGCGTCGTGGTGAGCGAGGCAGTGTGCGCGAGCAGGCTGTTCACCGTGCCGCCCTCGCCCTGCAGGGTCTTGATGATCTCGGTGGCGAGCTGGTTGACGTCCTTCGGGCTCAATGCGGCGAACAGCGGCTTGAAGCCGTTCAGCAGCGCGTTGAGGTCGAGCGCCGGCTCGGTGCGGGAGAGCGGGATCTGTCCGCCGTCCGGCAGCCGCTTGCCGTCCCCGGCGCCTTCCGTCAGTGCGATGTACCGCTGTCCGACCAGACTCCGGTAGCGGATGACGGCACCGGTGCTGGTGAGCAGCGGCCGGTCGCGGGAGACGCTGAAGGTGACCTCGGCCAGCGTCCGGTCCTTGATCCTTATGGACTCGACCTCGCCGACCCGTACCCCGGCGACCCGGATGTCGTCGCCCTCCTCCAGGCTCGTTACGTCGCTGAACACCGCGCTGTAGGTGTCCTGGGGCGTGAAGGAGACATTGACGATGGTGGCCGCGAGCACCGCGGTCGCCACCACGGTCACGACCGTGAAGACGCTGAACTTGACCAGCTGCGCGGTAGTGGCCATCGCGCTCATACGACGCTCACCGCCGTTCCGCGGGCCATCGGGCCGAAGAGTAGGGTCGCGACAGCGGGCACCTCGTCGGCCGGCACACCCATGACCGGGGCCACGAGCGAAGCGACGGCCCGCTGCTCGGCAGCTGTGCCGGAAGTACGGGTCGTACCCGATTTACCGGACGCACCAGAAGTACCTGACGTACCGTCATTGAGCTTGGTCGGTGGGGCGGGAGTCCCCGGGTTCGGCAGACCTCTGCAGTCCGGTCCTGAGCGATCGGCATAGCGCGGTTCCTCGCCGGGTTTGTAAGGGGGCCGGGGATGGACGAATTCGAGCGTGATGCGCATCTCCCCGCCCCTGAAGGTCTCTTCGGCCCGCGCCTCCTGCTGCACCAGACCGTCGAGCAGGCAGGGGTACTCCGGCGAGTAGCGGGCGAACAGGGCCAGCGTGGGACGGGATACGCGGCCCAGGGTGATGAGCCGTTCGCCGTTGTCGTCGAGCACGCCTTCCGCGGTGTCCGCGGCGGTCGCCGTCCAGGTCAGCACCGACGCCAGCTGGTCCTCCTTCTCGACCAGAGTCCTGCTGGTGGTGAGCGTGTTGTCCAGGATCCGCAGCAGGTCGGGGGCGGCTTCGCTGTACACCTCCGCCACATCCGCGAACCGCGAGATGTCCTCCTTGATGGACGGCATGTGCGGGTTGATCTTGCGCAGGTAGCCCTCCAGGCGTACGAGGTTGGCGCCGATCCTGTCGCCGCGCCCTTCGAGCGCGGTCGCGAACGCGGACAGGGTGGCGTTCAGGTCGGCGGGCCGTACGGTGCGCAGCAGCGGCAGCAGGTCGTTCATCAGGCGCTGGAGCTCGATGCCGACCTTGGTGCGGTCCTGGGTGATGACGTCACCGGCGCGGATGTGCCGCGCCGTAGGATTGCGCGGGGCGACCAGGTCGACGTACTTCTCGCCGAACAGCGTCTTCGGCAGCATCCGGGCATGTACGTCGGACGGGATGAGCGCGACATGTTCGGGCTTGAGCGCGATGTCGAGGGTTGCCTTCTTGCCGTCGGCGCGCACCTCGCGGACCTCGCCGACCAGCAGGCCGCGCAGCTTGACGTCGGCGCGCGGCTCCAGCTGGTTGCCGAGGGTGCTCGCCTCCAGCGTGATGCGGACGGCCGGGGTGAAGACCTGCTGGTAGACGGCGACGGTCAGCGACAGCAGCAGCGTGATGACGACGAGGAAGACGATCCCGTACAGCCGCAGTTTCGTGGCCCGGGTCAGAGTCGGTATCGGTATGGGCATGGGCCTACCCCGCTATCCGTACGGTCGTGTTGGCGCCCCAGATCGCCAGGCTGAGGAAGAAGTCGAGGATGTTGATGGCGACGATGGACGTCCGCACGCCACGGCCGACCGCGACGCCGACCCCGGCGGGGCCCCCGCTCGCGTAGTAGCCGTAGTAGCAGTGGACCAGGATGATCACGACGGCGAAGACGATGACCTTGCCGAAGGACCACAGGACGTCGACCGGTGGCAGGTACTGCTGGAAGTAGTGGTCGTACGTGCCGGCGGACTGCCCGTAATAGCCGGTGGTGATGGTCCGGGCGGCGAAGTACGAGGAGAGCAGCCCGACGACGTACAGCGGGATCACCGCGACGAATCCGGCGATCATCCGGGTGGTGACCAGGAAGGGCAGCGACGGGACGCCCATCACTTCCAGCGCGTCGGTCTCCTCGCTGATGCGCATGGCGCCGAGCTGGGCGGTGAAGCCCGCGCCGACGGTCGCGGAGAGGGCGAGCCCGGCGACCAGTGGGGCGATCTCGCGGGTGTTGAAGTACGCGGACAGGAACGCCACGAAGTTGGAGGTGCCGAGCTGGTTCAGCGCGGCGTATCCCTGGAGTCCGACCTCTGTGCCGGTGAAGAAGGAGAGGAAGGCGATGACGCCGACCGTGCCGCCGACGACGGCCAGTGCTCCGCGGCCGAAGCTGACTTCGGCGAGCAGGCGCAGGACTTCCTTCTTGTAGCGGCGCAGGGTGCGGCCGGTCCAGGCGAGGGAACGCCCGTAGAAGACCAGCTGGGTGCCCAGCTCCTCCAGGGAGCGTCCGGCGCCTTTGAGCGGGTTCGGCAGAGCCATCGCTATCCCCTCTGCGGAACGAGTTGGAAGTAGACGGCGGTCAGCACGAAGTTCGTCACGAACAGCAACATGAAGGTGATGACCACGGACTGGTTCACCGCGTCGCCGACGCCCTTCGGCCCGCCCTTGGCGTTCAGGCCCTTGTACGAGGCGACGATCGCGGCGATCGCGCCGAAGACCAGTGCCTTCAACTCGGCGGCCCACAGGTCCGACAGCTGCGCGAGTGTGGTGAAGGAGGCGAGGTAGGCGCCTGGTGTGCCGTTCTGCAGGACCACGTTGAAGAAGTAGCCACCGGCGACCCCGACCACCGAGACCAGACCGTTGAGCAGGACCGCCACGAGCATGGTGGCCAGCACCCGGGGCACCACCAGCCGGTGGATCGGGTCGATGCCGAGCACCTGCATGGCGTCGATCTCCTCGCGGATCTTGCGTGCCCCGAGGTCCGCGCAGATCGCGGTGCCGCCGGCCCCGGCGATGAGCAGGGCGGTGACGATGGGGGACGCCTCCCGGAGGACCGCCAGGACCGAGGCGGCGCCGGCGAACGACTGGGCGCCGAGCTGCCGGGTGAGGCTGCCGATCTGGAGCGCGATGACGGCGCCGAAGGGGATGGAGACCAGGGCGGTGGGCAGGATGGTGACGCTGGCGATGAACCAGGCCTGCTGGATGAACTCACGTACCTGGAAGGGTCGGCGGGGGAGCGTCCTGAGGACATCCAGCGCCATGGCGAAGAGGCTGCCGGAATGCCTGAGTGCTCCGGTGGGGGACAGGCTCATGCGTCCGCCACCTCCGCCGCCTCTGTGGGCTCTGCCGTCTCCTCGGCCTCTGTGGCCTCTGCGGCCTTCCCGGCCTCCGCCCGGTGGAGCCGCTCCTCGCGTTCGGCGATCGCCTGCCACCGGGGCGGGCGGGTGACGCCGGGGCTGGGCAGCAGGCGCGGGGTGATGCCCGCTCCGGATGCCCCCTTGCCGCCTTTCGGTCCGCGGTGGTCACCGGCGTCGAGCTGGGCGAGCTCCTGCTCGACCTGGGCGGCGTCCTTCTCCTCCGCCATGCCGATCGGGCCCTGCATACGGCCGTTGAGGAACTGCCGTACGACCGGCTCGTCGCTCGCGAGCAGCTCCTCGCGGGGGCCGAACATCACCAGCTCGCGCCGGAACAGCAGCCCGATGTTGTCCGGTACCTGCCGGGCGGAGGCGATGTCGTGGGTGACGATCAGGAAAGTCGCGTCGATCTGCGCGTTCAGGTCCACGATGAGCTGGTTGAGATAGGCCACGCGCACCGGGTCGAGCCCCGAGTCCGGCTCGTCGAACAGAATGATCTCCGGGTCGAGCACCAGCGCCCGCGCCAGCCCGGCCCGCTTGCGCATGCCGCCGGATATCTCGCCGGGCAGCTTGTCCTCGGCGCCGATCAGGCCGACCATGTCCATCTTTTCGAGGACGATCCGCCTGACCTCGCTCTCCGGCTTACGGGTGTGCTCGCGCAGCGGGAAAGCGATGTTGTCGTACAGATTCATCGAACCGAACAGCGCGCCGTCCTGGAACAGCACGCCGAAGAGCTTGCGCACCTCGTACAGGTCGCGTTCGCGGAGTTCGGTGATGTCCTTCCCGGCGATCCGGATCGAACCCCGGTCCGGCTTCAGCAGGCCGACGAGCGTCTTGAGGAACACCGACTTGCCCGTACCCGAGGGACCGAGCATGACGGACACCTCGCCGGCGGGCAGCGTCAGCGAGACGTCCTGCCAGATGACCTGGTGGCCGAAGGATTTCGTCAACCCTTCCACACAGATCTCGACACCCATCCGGTTCACCCTTCAGCGGGGAGCAGCTCTGACATCTGCTCTACGGAGAAGGGCGGCGCGTCCGTCGCGAAAAAGCGAAGATTTTTTACGGGGGCGAATTCAGCGCGTAATCAAGGGCGAGGTCGAGGTCGAGGTCGTGGGTGTGGATCCGGTCGTGGGCAGCGCGGGGCCGGACACCGTCGGCAGCGACGGCGACACCTCCGGTACGGGCACCTCCGGTACAGCGACCTCGCGCGCGGCCACCTCGGGTACGGCGACCTCGGGCACCGGCACCCCGGGTACGTCAGGCACGGCCGCCCCAGGCACCTCCGGCACCTCGGGAACCTCGGGCACGCCCACCTCGGGCACCTCCGCCACCTCCGGCAACACCCCGAGCAGGCCGGACGGCGAGGCCCCCGGACTCGGCGGCACCGAGCCGGCCGGGGAAGCGGAGTCCGCCGCACCGCGGTCGGCTCGACCGGACGCGGCCGGCGGTATCTCCTGCCCCGTCGTATCCATCGCGTCCGCCACCTCCGACGTCGTGGCGCCTCGCGGAGCGCGGGGCTCGTCCGGCTCGTAGGCGAAGGGCAGGACCAGACCCATCACAGCCAGCGTCGCCGCCGCCGTGGATGCGGCGGCCACGGCCTGGACGTTCCCGCCCGCCTGAGTCCGGCCGCGCCCGCACAGCCACAGGGCGAGCCCGAGCGTGCCGGCCAGCGAGTTGCGCAGCGTGCGCCGGGCCCTGGCCAGCAACGACTCGACCGCCTGGTAGCTGAGCCCCATCTCCGTGGCGACCTGACCGACATCCCGGTCCTGCGCCTTCAGCCGCAGCGCTTCCGCCTGGCGGGCGGGCAGCTCCCGGCTCTGGAACGCCAGCCACTTCGCTTCCGCACGGTCGCACACCGCCTCGTCGACGGGGACCGGGCCGGGTGCGGTGAGCGTAGGACTGCTGCGTACCTGCGCCTCGCGATTGACCTGCCGGTACCGGTCGACGCACAGGCGCATGGTCACTGTCGTCAGCCAGGCGCCCAGCCGCGCGTCGTCGAGATGCGGGTTCTCGGCGGCGCGCAGCATCGCTTCCTGGACGGCGTCCTCGGCGTCCTCGGCGCTCATGGACCTGCGGCGGGCAACTCTGAGCAGCTGCTCGCGGTGGCTCCACATACGTTGCCACCGCGCGCGGGCCAGTTCGTCACCGGGCAGGGCCGGGTAAGGAGGATGCATGTCCGTCGTCGCCATGAGGGCCCCTTCGCGCTCACATCTGACTGCAGGGCGGTGGCGACGTTACCGCCCGGTATCCGGAATTGTGGAGGGCCGGAGCGCGAGAGATGCCTAACCGTTGCTGGTGAGCGGCCCGGCCCCCGGCTCCGCCCCTGGCAGGACGCCGTCGTCCGGCAACTCGACCACGGTGCCGGGAAGGGTGACCGCGGGCGCCTCGGACGTCGGCCCGCTGCTCGGACGGTCACGCGTCGGTGAGGGCGTGGGCTTGGGCATGGAGGAGGGGGTAGGTGCGGGTGTGGGCCTGAGAGAGGGCGACGCGCCGGTACGCGGGCGCGGGCTGTCCGGCTCCTTCCGACGGGTGCTGGGGGAGTCCGGTTCTGCGCGCGGCCCTGTGCGTCCCTTCTTGTCCGGGACCTCTCTGTGTCCGTCCGTGAAGTACGCGAACCACGATGTGACGATGCGCAGGTACTCCCGGGACCGGTTGTAGCTGAGGACCGCACGGTCGAAGTCGTACGGCTCGGCGAGGTCACGACCGCCCGCACACAGGTAATGCCCCGCCGCGAGGGCCGCGTCGTAGACGTTGTGCGGGTCGGCGCTTCCGTCGCCGTTGCCGTCGGCGCCCCACATGGCCCAGGTGGACGGGATGAACTGCATCGGGCCGACCGCGTGGTCGTACGAGCTGTCGCCGTCGTACGCGCCGCTGTCGGTGTCCCGGATGGTGGCGAACCCGCGGCCGTTGAGCTGCGGGCCGATGATGGGCGAGTACGTCGTACCGCCCGCGTCCACCGCGCCGCCCCGCGCCTGGGCGGACTCCACCTGACCGATCGCGGCGAGCAGCTGCCAGCGGAGACCGCAGAGCGGGGTGCTCTGCGCGAGCGCCGCCTCCGACTTCCTGTACGCGTCGAGGACCGTGGCGGGCACCGCTCCGCCACCCGGACGCGCGGCCGGACCGGCTTTGTCGCGTACCGCCAAGGGGGGCGGCTCGGTGCCGAGCGGGGGCAGCTCGGTGTAGTAGAACGCATCACCCGAAATGCCCTGGTCGGCCTGCCCGGTGACCTTCTCCGCGGCACTCGTGGCGCGCGCCACGGAGCTCGGTGGCTGTGAGGCGGTCAGTGCCGCCATCGCTGCTGCCGCGGCCGCCGTTCCCGTAAGGCCCCTGCGTATCCGGCCTGGTATTCGCCCTGCGATCCGTCGCGCCATGTGCCGGACCCCTCCCCATGTCCCCGCCGCACCGGGAGTCGGCGCGGCATCCTTCATCTGCTCTACGGGGGGAGGCGGCGTGTCCGTCGCGGAGGTCTTGTCGCATTTCCGATACGTGGGGCCGTCAGGCGGTGTCAAGCCAGGGCGAAGTAGCGCAGCCACACGTACACGGCCGCGAGCGTGACGGTCACGGCCGTGACGACCAGGCCGTACCTGGTGAACTGCCAGAAGGAGATGGGCTGCCGGTTGCGTTCGGCGATGCCGAGTACGACGACGTTGGCGCTGGCACCGATCGCGGTGGCGTTGCCGCCGAGGTCGGCGCCGAGGGCGAGGGACCACCACAGGACGTGGTCCGGGCCTCCGCCCATGCTCTCCACGAGGTCGCTGGTGATCGGCGCCATCGTCGCGACGTACGGGATGTTGTCGACGATGCCGGAGAGGACCGCGGAGGCGCCGAGCAGCAGCATCGAGCCGCCCAGCTCGTGCTCCCCGATCACGTCGGCGAGGGATTCGGACACCTCACCGATGACGCCGGTCTCGATCAGGCCGCCGATCATGATGAACAGGCCGGCGAAGAAGCCGAGGGTGGGCCATTCCACCTCGCTGAGTACGTCACCGGTCCGCACGGTGGAGATGGCGATCAGGAGGCCGGCGCCCAGCAGTGCGACGACGCTGGGTTCGAAGTGCAGCAGGGGGTGCAGGACAAAGCCAGCGACGACCAGGACGAGGACGATCAGGCCCTGGACGAGCAGACGCGGGTCCCGGATCGCTTCGCGCTCCTCCAGCGCCATGACTTCTTCGGCGCGCTCCTCGTCGTACAGGAAGGACTTGCGGAACAGGAAGCGGCACAGCGCGATCAGAACCAGTATCAGCACGACGCACAGCGGTGCGAGGTGGACCAGGAAGTCGTTGAAGGTCAGGCCGGCGCGGCTGGCGATGATGATGTTCGGCGGGTCGCCGACGAGCGTGGCCGTGCCGCCGACGTTGGAGGCCAGGACCTCGGCGATGAGGAACGGCGCGGAGGGCAGCGCGAGCCGCTCGCACACCAGCAGGGTGACCGGGGCGATCAGCAGGACCGTGGTGACGTTGTCGAGCAGTGCCGAGGCGATCGCGGTGATGACGATCAGCATGACCATCACGCGGAAGGGTTTGGCCCTGGCTCTCTTGACCGACCAGATGGCCAGGTACTCGAACATGCCGGTCTTCTTGAGGACTCCGACGATCATCATCATGCCGAGGAGCAGGAAGATGACGTTCCAGTCGATGCCGGTGTGCTCGGAGTAGAACGCCGACTTGTCGTCGGTGGCCCCGATCGCCAGCATCAGAGCCGCGCCGCCGATCGCGGCGGCGACGCGGTGGATCTTCTCGCTGATGATCAGGGTGTAGGTGCCGATGAAGACGACGATCGCGGCCCAGCTCTGCCAGTCGTTCATGATGCTCCGGTCGGTGGGCAAAGAGACGTGTCCCTTGTCGCCGACCAGGCTTCCCGGCACTCCGCGAGGGACCATACAGGGTCTTTACGGCTCCTTGGCAGACTCCTGGTGCCCGGCCGCGCCGGGCACCAGGAGCCCCGGCCGCTCAACCGATGCGTCGGAGCAGGGACTCCAGCAGGTGCGAGGCGGTGATGACGCCGAGCAGGCGCATGCCCTGCTTGTCCTTCTCGCCGACAGCGACTAGCGGGCTTCGCACCTGGGCCATCAGGGCGGCCACTTCCAGCGCGGTGTCGTCGGGTGCCGCCACCGGCGGCGGGGCCGCCGACCTGGGCAGGCACTCTTGTACGGTCCGTCCCCTCAGTACTTCGCAGAGCCGGTCGGCGTGTCGCTCGTCGATGACCGCCGCCAGCGTCGGGTCCTCGATCACATAGCCGGGGACGACCACTTTGATCATCTGGGACGCGGGCAGGATCGCCTGGGGGGCGCCGTGCTCGTCGACGACGAGCAGTGCGGGCAGCCGGTGTTCGGCCATCAGCCGGGCGGCGTCCATCGCGTCCGTGTCGAGGCCGACGGTTTCGTAGTCCTCGGCCAAGTCACGTGCATGCATGTGGCGGGCTCCTGTCACTTGCAGAGGGTTCTGAGGGTTCTGCAAGAAGCGTCACGCGCCACGGCCGCCACAAGAAGGTGGCACGCGGCACCCCATTGCATAATCTTGACGCGGTGTCAGGCGACTCCGGCGGCACGTGACCGGGAGGCCGGCAGGTGGCAGTACACATGACGATGCGGACGCGTCCGTCGCTGCTCGCCGCCCACCCTGCTCGCAGCGTCGCACTCGCCTTCGCCTTCGTGACGCTCGTCGGCACGGGGCTGCTCGCACTGCCGATGGCCACCGAGGAGCGCGCCGCGGCCTCATTCCTGACCGCCCTGTTCACCTCGACCTCCGCGGTGTGCGTGACTGGTCTCGCGGTGGTGGACACCGGGACGTACTGGAGCGGCTTCGGTGAAGGCGTCATCCTCGCGCTGATCCAGATCGGCGGCTTCGGCATCATGACGATGGCGTCGCTTCTCGGCCTGCTCGTCTCCGGCAGGCTGCGGCTCCGGATGCAGCTGACCGCGCAGGCGGAGACGAAGAGCCTGCAAATCGGCGACGTACGCCGGGTGCTGCTCGGCGTCGCCGGGTCCACCGTGGTCGTGGAGCTGGCGGTGGGCGCGATGCTCGCGCTCCGATTCCGCTTCGGCTACGGGAACACGATCGGCGACGCCGTGTATCTCGGCTTCTTCCACGCCGTGTCGTCCTTCAACAACGCCGGTTTCGGACTGCACGCCGACAGCCTCACGCGGTACTCCCAGGATCCCTGGGTGACGCTGCCGGTCGCGGCCGCGGTCATCCTGGGCGGCATCGGGTTCCCGGTACTCCTCGAAGTACTGCGCCACCGCAACCGGCGGCGTACGACGGGGCGCCGGAACTGGACCCTGCACACCAAGCTGACCCTGATCACCACCGCGATCCTGCTGTTCGTCGGCACGGTGCTGACCTGCCTGCTGGAGTGGAGCAATGAAGAGACCTTCGGCCCCTTCGACTGGAGCGAGAAGATCCTGAACGGCTTCTTCCACTCCGCGATGAGCCGCACCGCCGGGTTCAACTCGCTCGACATCGGCGCCCTGAACGCCTCGACGCTGCTGCTGACCTGCATGCTCATGTTCATCGGCGGCGGCAGCGCGGGCACGGCGGGCGGCATCAAGGTCACCACCTTCGCGGTGCTGGCCGCCGCGATCGTCGCCGAGGTGCGAGGCGAGACCAATTCGGTTGTACTGGGCCGCCGCCTCGCTCCGCACGTACTGCGTCAGGCGCTGACCGTGGCCCTGCTCGGGGTGGGGCTCGTGATCGCCGCGACGCTCGCCATGCTGTCGCTGACCAAGGCACCCTTCGAGGCCGTGCTCTTCGAAGTCGTCTCCGCCTTCGCCACTGTCGGTCTTTCCACCGGAATCACCGCGGATCTGCCCGGCCTGGGGCAACTGATCCTGATTCTGCTGATGTTCGTGGGCCGTCTCGGCCCGATCACCCTGGTTTCGGCGCTGGCTCTGCGCGAACGGACCCGCCGCTTCGAGCTGCCTGAGGAGCGACCCGTCATTGGCTGACTATCTGCACCCCCTGCGCAGGCGCAAGCGCAGCCGTGTCCCCGGCCGCGGCCGCGGCAAGCGGCTCGCCGACCAGTACCCCGGGCAGCACGGCGACCAGCGGGTCGCGGTGATCGGCCTGGGGCGGTTCGGCAGCTCGCTCGCCAACGAGCTGACCCGGCGCGGCTGGGACGTCCTGGGGCTGGACACCGATGCCCGTCTCGTCCAGAAGCACAGCGACATCCTGGCCCACGCTGCGGTCGCCGACTGCACCGATCCGGAAGTCCTGCGCCAGCTCGGCGTGAACGAATTCACCAGCGCGGTCGTCGGCATCGGCACCGACGTCGAGGCCAGCATCCTGGTCACCACCAACCTCCTGGAAGCCGAGGTTCCCAACATCTGGGCAATGGCCGTCAACCGCCAGCACGGCCAGATCCTGGAGCGCCTCGGCGCCCACCATGTCGTTCTGCCCGAGCACGAGATGGGCGAACGGGTGGCCCACCTGGTGACCGGCAGGATGCTGGACTTCATCCAGTTCGACGACGACTACGCCCTGGTGAAGACGGTCGCTCCGGAGGTCGCCACGGGGCTCCCCCTCGGGCAGAGCCACGTGCGCCAAAAGTACGGAGTGACCGTCGTCGGCATCAAGCGTCCCGGGCAGGACTTCACGTACGCGACGGCGGAGACGGTGGTCGAGAAGGGCGACGTGCTCGTTGTCACCGGCAGGACCCATGCGGTGGAGGCATTCACCGATCTGACCTGACCGACCTGACCTAAGGGTGTACTTGAGTGCACCCTTACTCGGTGTTTACGGCCATCGGCACGGCTCCTCGCCGTCCGTAGCGTCATTTCTGACGGCACAGCAGGTGCCACGAGGGAGTGATGGGGACATGTTCCGCCGTAAAGACCACCGCCAAGACCACCGTAAAGATCAGAAGCACAGCCGCAGGGGCGCAGAAGCGCTGCGGCTCGTATCGGTCAGCAAGGTGTACGGAACCGAGGAGAGCGCCGTGACCGCGCTCGACCGGGTGACACTGAGCCTGTCCGCCGGGACCTTCACCGCGGTCATGGGGCCGTCCGGATCGGGCAAGTCCACCCTGCTCCAGTGCGCGGCGGGTCTCGACCGGCCGGACTCGGGGCAGGTCATGGTGGACGGCGAGGAGATGACGGGCGGCACAGAGTCCGAGCTGACCAGGTTCCGGCGCCGGCGGATCGGCTTCGTCTTCCAGCAGTACAACCTGCTGCCGACCCTGACCGTCGAGCAGAACACCACCCTCCCGCTGAAGCTCGCCGGCCGGCGCATCGACCGGGCCAGGGCGCAGCAGATCCTCACCCAGGTCGGCCTCGGCGACCGGCTCGGGCACCGTCCCGACCAGCTCTCCGGCGGGCAGCGGCAGCGCGTCGCCATCGCACGGGCGCTGGTCACCGAGCCCAGCGTGGTTTTCGCGGACGAGCCGACCGGGGCGCTGGACACGCGCAGCGCGCGGGACGTACTGCGGCTGCTTCAGGGCGCGGTACGGGTCCATGGCCGGACCGTGGTGATGGTGACGCACGACCCGGTGGCTGCTTCGTACGCCGACTCCGTGCTGTTCCTGGCGGACGGACGGCTGGCGGGCCGGCTGAACGCGCCGACCGTGGACGCTGTCGCCGAGCGGCTCGCTCACCTGGGCGACAGCGTGGACGGCTTGGACGGCATGGACCACGGCGTTGTCGAAGTGGGGGTGTGAGGCATGTTCTCGCTGGCCATGCGCTCCGTCCGGCAGCGCCCCGGACCCTTCGTCGCCACCCTGCTGTCGGCCTTCCTGGGGGCCGCGATCATCATGACGTTCAACTCGATGCACGACACGGCGGGCGCGAAGGGCGTCGACGACGTCAGCTCGGAATCGCTCACCGTCGCGGCGTCCGTGGTCGGCGGCTACGGCACGCTTCTCGTGTTCTTCGCCGTCTCCTCGACCCTCACCGTCAATGTGCGGCAGCGGAGCGGGGAGATCAGCCTGCTGCGCAGCACCGGCGCCACTCCGGCGCAGATCAAGCGCATGATCGTCGGCGAGTCGGCCGTCGTCGGACTGGTCGGGGCCGTGCTGGCGATCGGGCCCGCGATGCTCGGCGGTGAGGCGCTGCTCGGGATGTTCCGCGACAGCGGGCAGGTCGCCGACAGCGTGGAGTACGCCTTCGGGCCCATCGCGCTGATGTCGGGCATCACCATCACGCTGCTCGCGTCGGTGGGCGCCGCGTTCCTCGCCGTCCGGCGGGCGACGAAGGCCGCGGCGGGTGTCCGTAAGCCCCGGGGGCGGGCCCGGCGGATCGCCGGGTACGGCGCGCTCGTGGCCGGTGCGGCGTCGGTGGTCACCACCTTCGCGATGGACGGCACCGACCCCATGACGATGGCGCCCGCGGCGTACGGCGCCATTCTGCTGGCGGTGGGTTTCGCGGTCTTCTCGCCGGTGCTGCTGGGGGGCCTGCTCGGCCGGTTCGGGCGGCCGCTCGTCGCGCTCTTCGGCGCGAGCGGCTATCTGACCGTGCACAACATGCGGCGGCGTGCCTCGGAACTGTCCGGAGTGCTGATGCCGCTGATCCTCTTCACCGGCATGGCGACGGCGACGCTGTACATGCAGGCTGTCGAGAGTGACGCGATCAAGGCATCGGGCCTCACCAAATCGGTCGAGGACAAGAACCTGGAGACGCTGAACCTCGTGGTCGTCGGCATCATCGTGGTCTTCTCCTGCATCATGCTGATCAACAGTCTGTACGCCGCGACCTCGTACCGGGGCCGGGAGTTCGGCCAGCAGCGGCTCGCCGGGGCCACCCCGGGGCAGGTGCTCGGGATGGTCGGCTGCGAGGGGCTCGTGCTGACGGTGACCGGGGTGTTCTTCGGGACCGTGGCGGGGATCGCCGGGATCGTGCCGTTCACCGTGGTCCGTACCGACTCGGTCCTGCCGGACCAGGGCTTGGGGATCTGGCTGGGCATCGTGGCGGTCGCCGCCGCGGCCACGCTGGTCACCAGTCTCGGGACGGCCCGCCGGACGCTCCGTACCCCGGCGGTGGGGGCGGTGGCGGTGGCCGCTTGATCCGCGCAGCCGGGACCGCCGCTCGGACCGAAGCCCAGGTCGTGAGTACAGGTCAGCAGTCCAGGTCAGAGTCCAGGTCAGTCGACGACTGGCCTGGACTCCTGCGTTCCGGCACGTCAGGCCCCGGTGGCTCCGGGCACCGGCGTCAGCACCACGAAGTCCGCGCCGGACGGGTCGACGCACACCGCGAGCCGCCCCACTCCCTCGGCGTCCTCCGGGCCCATCTGCACGCTTCCGCCGTTCCCCGTGACCTTGGCGACGGTGTCGTCGCAGTCGTCGACCGCGAACACCGGGTGCCAGTACGGGCGGCCGCCGGTCAGCGAGAGTGCGTCCGTGGGGAGCTGCATGATCCCGCCGTGCATGCGCTCGTCGGGCTGGCTGGCGGGAGTGATCATCGAGTACGTCCCACCGTCGCCCGGCAGCTCCATGTCCTGGGTCTGCCAGCCGAAGAGGCTGCCGTAGAACTCCTTCGCGGCGGCCGCGTCCGTCGTGTAGAGCTCGGTCCAGCACAGGCCGCCCGGCCGGTCCGCCACTTCCAGGCCCTTGGTCTTCCCGGGCTGCCAGACAGCGAACTGACCGCCCTGCGGGTCGGTGTACTGCGCCATCCGGCCCTCGCCGTCGGCGTCCATCGGGGCGACCCGCACCGTGCCGCCGCTCTGCTCGACCGCCGCGGTCGTGGCGTCGGCGTCGTTCGTATGGAAGTAGATCATCCAGGCCGAGCGTGCCCCCTCCTCGGTGAGCAGGCCGATTCCGCCGACGGTCTTGCCGTTCTGCTTGAAGACGCCGTACTGGCCCCCCTCCGGCGTATCCGGATCCATCGGCTGGAACTCCCAGCCGAGCACCGAGCCGTAGAAGGCCGCCGTGGCAGGTACATCAGGGGCGCCGATGTCGATCCAGCACGGAGAGCCGGGCACGAAGTCGGTGGTGATCATGACGCTTCCTCTCGCAGATCCGCTGTGAAATCACCTGTCGAATCAGCGTGGCATCCGCCACTGACAATCGCGCGCCGACCGCGAGGGCGTCGGCGCGCGGCCGTCATCGGCGTCAGCGCGCACCGTCAGGGTCTGCGGCTCCATACGTCGAGTGCGGGACGCCCCTCGCCCGGCGTGACGCCGCCGGTCGGCGACCAGCCCCACGAGCGGAAGGCCGCCGCGGCCGCCGTGTTCGCCGGTGCGACGAGCGTGGTGACCAGATCGGCGTCGACCCGGGTGAGCAGGCGTTCCTGGAGGCGGGTCGCGATACCGCTGCGGCGGCGCGCAGGGGTCACCATCAGTTCGACGACGACGAAGACCTTGCCCGGGACGGCCTTCCCCGAGGCGGAGAGCTCCGTGTCCGCGACGGCCTCCGGTGCGCCGCCGCGCATACCGTGCCACCACTCGCCCTCCCGGTGCGGCGGGTAGCCGTATATGCAGCCGGCCAGGGTTGTCTCGCTGGCGACCAGCATGTCGAAGCCGGGGCGCTGTACATCGTCGGCGAAGCGCTTCAGGAAGCCCCGCCGGTCGTGGTACTCCTGGTCCGTCTCTCCGCGGTACGCCGCGACGTACAGGTCGGCGATGGACTCTCGTTGCTGGTCGGCCTGCCATCGGGTCAGCCGCCGCAAGAACACCTCTGTCATGCGGTCATCGTGACAGCGCGGCGGTATTCCGGGAACGTCCGGGCGCAGTCGGCTGTCGCCGTGAGCAGCCGAAAACCCCGGTCACTCACCTCAATGACCGGGGCTCTCTCTGGCCCCGAATCCGGCCGCGGCGGCACACTCCCCCGAGTGCGGCTGCGCTTCCCCCGCCGAGCGCCGGCGGACCGGATTCGATGGATAGATCAAAACAGCCGCCGCCAACAGATCGCTAACATATGGCCAACGGTCATTCCGGTTGCCGGTCTTGGAGGACACGGATGCGATTCGGCCTGCTAGGTCCGCTGACCGTGTACGACGACGAGACGGGCGAGCACCGTCCCGTACGCAGCGCCAAGGTCCGCGCCCTCCTTTCCGCACTGCTGACGCGCCCGAACCGCGTCGTTCCCGTGAGCGAGCTGAAGGCCGCGCTGTGGGAGGACGAGCCGCCGCCGTCCGCCCATGCCTCCCTCCACAACCACGTCACCCGCCTCCGCCGCCTGCTCGCGGAGGACGACCGGCTGCGCGCCGTACCGCCCGGCTATCTGCTGCGCGTCGGTCCCGGCGAGCTGGACACGGACGTCTTCGAGCAGCGCGTACGGGAGGCTCGCGCCGCGCACGCGCAGGGCGACTGGGCCGAGACGGTGGCCCAGGCCCGGGGCGCGCTGGAACTGTGGCGGGGCACGCCGCAGGACGCGGCGCCCGCGCTCGTACAGCGGCTGCGGGAGGCGAGGCTGCTGGTACTGGAGTGGCGGTACGACGCCGAACTGCACCTCGGCGGCCACGATGGCGGCGCGCTGGTGCCGGAACTGGCGGCGCTGGTCGCGGAGTTCCCGTTGCGGGAAGCGTTTCACCGGCAGCTGATGCTGGCACTGCACCGGTCGGGCCGGCAGCCGGAGGCGCTCGCCGTCTTCCAGTCGCTGCGCCGGACTCTGGTGGAGGAGCTGGGCGTGGACCCGGGCCCCGCGGTCCAGGAGGCCTACCAGGAGGTCCTGCGCGACCCGGCCCCGGCGGTTGCTTCTGCGCCGCCGTCCGAACCGGAACGCCCACTGACGCCGACACCTGCGCCCCGTACGCCACGCCCTGCCCAACTACCGCCCCCACCGGCTCATTTCACGGGCAGATCGGACGTAGTGACGGCCCTGTGCGCCGCGCTCACCGGCGCGGCGCCCGGGCCCCACCTCGTCGTACTCAGCGGCATGGCCGGTGTCGGGAAGAGTGCGCTCGCGCTGCATGTCGCCCACCGGTTGCGGGAGGAATTCCCCGGCGGGCAGCTGTATTTCAACCTCCACGGGGCCACCCCCTGCATGGCTCCGCTCACTATCTCGCAGGTCCTCTGCGCCCTCCTCCGCGACCTCGGTGTCGACCCGTGCCGCGTGCCCGAAGACGCGGACGCCGCGGCCGCGTTGCTGCGCTCCACCCTGGCGCCGACCCGTACCCTCCTGGTCTTCGACGACGCGGCGTCGGCCGCCCAGGTGCGGCCGCTGCTGCCCGCCGGGGCCGGTTGCGCCGTCATCGTCACCAGCCGGTCCTCGCTCGCCGCCCTCGACGGCGCGGTCCGGTTCCCGCTCGCCCCGCTGTCGGCGCGCGACAGCACCGACCTGCTCCGCAGCGTTTCGGGGCGCGGGGAGCTGCTCGACGCCGGGGACGCGGAGCGGCTCGTCGAGCGGTGCGGGCGGCTGCCGCTCGCGCTGCGTGTCGTCGCCGCGCGGCTCGCGGCCCGGCGTGCGCTGGCCCCGGGCGTACTGGCCGGGCTGCTCGACGCCGAGGCGGGCCGCCTCGATCACCTGGAGTACGACGACCTGAGCGTGCGGGGTTCGCTGTCCGTCGCGCACGACGCGCTGAACGGCTCCGACCGCCGCCCCGACCTCGACGCCGCCCTCGCCCTGCGCCGCCTCGGCGCGCTCGATCTGCCCGAGTACGGTGCGCCGCTGGTCGCCCGCCTGATGGACACCGGCGTTCCGCGCGCGGCCGCCGCGCTCGACAGGCTGGTGGACGTCGCGCTGCTGGACGAGGTGTCGTACGTCCGGTTCGTCCCGCACGACCTCGTACGGGACTTCGCCCGCGAGCTCGCCGCCCGCCACCACACCGCCCCCGACCTGGACGCCGCCGTGGAGCGCGCCCTGCGCTGGTACGCCGAGTCCGCCCGGCAGGCAGGGCTCGCCCTCCTCCCGCCCGGCCGCGAGGGCGAGATCCGGGTGCCGCCGCTGATCGACCCCGCCACCGCCACGCCCTTCGACTCGGAGGCGGCGGCATTCGCGTGGGGCGATCGCGAGCTGCCGCAGCTTGTCGCGCTCGCCGAGCGGTACGCGTTCACTTCGGCGACCGCCCGCCTGCTGATCCGGGCCTGTTTCCCGTACCTCCAACGCCGGGGCAGACTCCAGGAGCTGAGCGCCCTCAACCGGCTCGGGCTCGGCGCCGCGCGGCACGCCGGTGACACCGAGGCCGAGGCGCACGCCCTCACCGACCTCGCGGGCGTGCATTTCATGAGCGGCAGGAGAGAGGAGGCGATGGTCCTCAACGACGAGGCGACCGCACTGTGGCGCCGGCTCGGCGCCGACCACCGCATCCAGCGCGGCCTCGCCAACCGGGGCATGCTCTGCGAACGCCTCGGCCGTCACGCCGAGGCCGCCGAGGCGCTCGAACAGAGCCTCGGCTACGCGCGTCGCCTCCGCGACGACCACGGCGAGGCGATCATCCTCAGCCACCTGGGCAATCTGCACGAGCACACCGACGCGCGCGCCGCCATCGGCTACCACGAGCTCAGCCTCGCCGCCGGTCTGCGGCTCGGCAGCGCGTTGCTCCAGTACAGCGCGCACTGCAACATCGGCTTCGCTCACCTCACCCTCGGCGAACAGGCCGCCGCCCTGCCCCACTTCGACGAGGGCCTGCGCCTCATGGGCGACGACGGCGACTGGCAGACCCAGTCCCAGACCCGCCTCGGCCGCGTCCGCGCCCTGCGGGCCCTCGCGCGCACGGGATGCGCCGAGCAGGAGTGCACGCTGCTGCTCGACCGCGCCCAGGAGCGCGGCGACACCTACACCGAGGGCCTCGCGCGGCACGAGTACGGCCACCTCCTGCGGGCGGGGGAGCGCGAGACGGAGGCGCTCGCCCAGTGGCGGCTGGCCCTGGCGGCGCTCGACGGCACGGACACGAGTGTCCGCGGCGAACTCGACGCCCTTCTCGCCGACTCCGGGTGAAACACTTCGCCTCCGCGACTGCGTCAGTGGGGTGAAAGCGAGCACCAGTGAGAGTCACGCTCGGTGGCTGCTCGCCCGTCCGTCGCCGCAACCGTCGCCGCTCCGTCCAAGCCGGGGCCGAAGAAGTCCTGACGCGCGGTGCGCGGACGCAGCCTGTACAACTCGGCCTCGCAGGTCGATGCTCCCACCCGCGCGGAGCCCGCACTGAGCATGAAGCAGCTCAAGGCGATCGCGCTCACCGCGAAGTGGGCGTCCATCAGGTAGGCCGTATGCCCCGGGGCCGGGGCTGGTTCACTTCGCGTCGGCGTAGCACTCCACGATCGCCGTGGTGAACGGAAACCGCACCGGCGTTTCCCCGAAGGCGATCCGCCCGGCCAGGTCACCGGCCGCGCGGATCGCCTCCGCGACTGTCTCCGCCTCCTCGGCAGGGCAGTGCACGATCACCTCGTCGTGCTGGAAGAAGACCAGCTCCGCCCGGAGCCCGGCGGCGTGCAGCGACTGCCGCAGCGCGGCCATCATCAGCAGCGCCCAGTCGGCGGCGCTGCCCTGGACCACGAAGTTCCGCGTGAAGCGGCCGCGTGCGCGGGCGTTCGTCGAGGCGTACCCCGGGGTGAACTCCCGGTCTCTCGCGCCAGTTTCTTCCTCCTCTTTTGCGTCTGTTCCGCCGTCCTGCGGAATCCCCGCCTCGCCTTCGTCGCCCGAGCCGACCGCAGGCGGGCAGGTCCGCCCCAGCCAGGTCCGTACGAGCCGCTGCTCCTCGCCCGCGCGCGCCGCGTCGTCGACATACGCGACGGCACGCGGGAAGCGTCTTCGCAGCGCGGCCAGGTTTTTCAGGCCGTCGCCGGACGTCTGCCCGTACACCGCGCCCAGCACGGCGAGCTTCGCCATGTCGCGGTCACCGGCGAACGCCCGGTCGGAGACCGCCTTGTAGAGGTCGCCGGGCTGGCCCGCCACGTCCATCAGACCGGGGTCGCGCGAGATCGCCGCCAGTACGCGCGGCTCCATCTGGTCCGCGTCGGCGACCACGAGCCGCCAGCCTTCGTCCGCGATCACCGCACGCCGGATCACTTTCGGGATCTGGAGCGCGCCGCCGCCATTGGTCACCCAGCGCCCGGTGATGGTGCCGCCCGGCAGGTACTGGGGTCTGAAACGGCCCTCGCGCACCCAGTCCTGGAGCCAGCCCCAGCCGTGGGCCGTATAGATCCGGTACAGCTTCTTGTACGCGATGAGCGGAGCCACTGCCGGGTGGTCGACCTCCTCAAGCTCCCAGCGGCGCGTCGATTTCACCTTGATCCCGGCCTGCCCGAAAGCCTTGATCACATCTGTGGGCAGCTCCGGGCGGACGCGCCGCCCGAACGCCGCCGACACCTCGTCCGTCAGCTCCGCCAGGCGTCGCGGCTCGCCCCCGCCCGCGTACCGTTCGCCGAGCAACTCCGCCAGGAGCATCCGGTGCACGTCCGCCCGCCACGGCAGCCCTACCCCGTTCATCTCGGCGGCCACCAGCATTCCCGCCGACTCGGCGGCGGTCAGCAGCCGCATCCGGTCGGGGTGCTCGGCGGCGTCGTGCCGGCGCTGCTGGTCGGCGTACACCTCAAGGAGCGCGTCGAAAGGAACCGGCACCGGCTGCGGTTCGAACAGCGACGACTGTGATCCGGGCTCGGCGGCGCGCTGTGGCGGATCGGGCGGTACAGGCAGGTCGTGCAGCCGGGCCCAGGCCGCGGCGGCCGAATGCGGCTCACCGTGCCGGCCCTCGTGACCGAGCAGCAGTGACTCCGCGTCCTCGATGTCGTAGCACCGTGCGACGCGGACGCCGGCGGCGAGCAGCCGCGGGTAGATCTCGGCGGTGGAACGCCATACCCAGCGGCCGACGCCGGGCCTGGCCGCGACCGCCGCCGCGAGGTCGGCCTCTTCGCGCACGCCGGCAGCCGGCCGCCCGTCCCGCCCCAGCGGCACGAGCAGCGCTCCACCGCCGTCGGTCGGTGCGACGGCCCAGCGATCGCTCATGGGTGCGAGTCTGGCACCCACCACTGACAGTGGCGTTCGCGACAACGGTGCGGGTTGCCTGCGGCGTTTGTTCCCTTACCCGCCCCTTCCCGAAACTGGGGCTCCGCCCCAGACCCCGGTCCTCAATCGCCGGACGGCTGAAAAATCAGCCCGTCCGGCGTTTGAGGACACGCACGGACGGCGGCCCGGGCGTCTGGGGGCCTGCCCCCAGTTTCGGAAAAGGGTGGGGAGGGGAAAGCGCCGCAGGCACCCGCGCCCGCACGCACCTGCCCCCGCGCCCCCCACCCATCGCGCCCACTCGCCGCCCCGAGCGCAGCTCACCGCCCCCGAGGGCAACTCACCACCCCCGCGACCACCGCCACAACCCCGCAGCACCCTGCCGCCACCCCCACCGTCCCCCACGGCACCGCGAAAGCGACCGGTGCCGAGAGTGTGGCCAGGGCTGTGCCCAGGGCTGCCAGGCTCAGTGCCGAGACCGCCATTCCCAGCACCGCTCCGATCCCCACCGCGAACAGCGACTCACCGGCCACCACCCCCAGCACCTGCATCCGCGTGGCCCCGGTCATGCGCAGGGCGGCCAGCTCCGCCGAGCGTGCCGAGTTGGCCATCAGGAGCGTGTTGGCGAGGGCGATCGCCGTGTAGACGAGCGCGATGCCGAGCACCAGCCACAGCCCGTGCCGCGTCTTCGAGCTGGTGCGGGGGTGGTTGGCGGCGAGCCAGTCCTCGACGGTCGCCACCTCCCCACCGGTCGAGGCACGCAGGGCCGACGCGACGGCCGCCTTCTCCGCCCCCTCCTCCACCTGTACGTCGATACGGTCGACCGGCGCCGAAGGCGCATTCGCGGCCGTGACGTACGCACCGTTGTCGCCCGTCCCGATCGCCAGCACCGCCACGATCCGCAGCGCCACCTTGCGCCCGTCGCCGAGCCAGACGTCGACGCCCTGGCCCACCTCGTGGCGCTCCCACTCCTCGTTCACGATGATCGAACGGTCGTCGAGGTCGCGCACATTGCCCGCGACGACCGGCAGCCGGGCGACCTTCGCCAGCGCGGCCGGATCGGTCACCGCGCGGGCGTCGCTGCGGATGACGGCGGTGCGTTGTTCCTCCCGTACGTAAACGGCCGTGGAGGCGGACGGCGAGAGCGCAGCGACGCCTGCCACGTCCCCCGCAGCTCCCAAATCCTCCCCGGTCACCACAAGTTCCGCAGCAGTGTGCTCCCGCGCCTCCGCCGCCTTCGCCGCCGTGATCGTCTCGGCGGACCCGAGCAGCGAACCGGCGAGCGCGACCGTGACCAGTACGGGCGCGGCAATGGCGGCGGTACGGCGCAGCGAGGCGGCCGTGTTCTCGCGGACCAGCATGCCGGTCGCCCCGGGCAGCCGCACGGCGCGCGCCACCGGCCGTACGAGCAGGGGTGCGAGCAGCGCCACGGCGGTGATCAGGACCATCGGCCGGCTCGTGTACGTCTTGCGCTTGAGCAGCTCCGAGGGGTCGGTGGCAAGTGCCCAGGCCAGCAGCCCGGCCCCGCCCAGCAGCAGGCCGTACCCCAGCAGCCGCCGCCCCAACGGCATCGTGCCGCTGTCGACGGACGACTCGCGCAGCGCCTCGACGGGGCTGATCCGCCCCGCCCGCCGCGACGCCGCCCACGCCCCGGCCAGCGCGACCAGCAGCCCCGTCCAGAACGCGGCGTGCAGCGGCCAGGTGTCGTCACCGATGGCGAACCACTCGGGCGCGAGCCCGCCCTCCACCATGACCCGCGCGAGCCGGGGCGCACCCCACGTGCCCATCAGGCAGCCGGCCGCAGCGGCGAGGGCGCCCACGACGGTGGCCTCGGCCAGCAGGAGCCGCCGCAACTGGCCGGGCGTGGCGCCCGCCGTACGCAACAGCCCGAACTCCCGCCTGCGCACCGCCACCGCGAAGGCGAAGGTCGACGCGACGACGAAGACCGAGACGAAGGTGGTGACCCCGCCGGCGGTGCCGAGTACGGAGTTCACGACCACGAGGGCTTCGGCGTCCCGCGCAGGCCCGGGGTCGGCGAGCCGCCGGTCGATCCCGGTGAGCACGCGGGCGCGGTCACCGACGACAGCGCGCACCTCGTCGACGGGGGCGTCGACACCGACGGCATCCACGCCCCCGGCATCCGCACCGCGGCCCGCCCCGGCGCCTGAGCCCGCCCCGGCGGCCGAGCCGGGATCGCGGTCCTCGGCAGCGACCTCCTTCAGCACAACAGGCCCCAGCGACCGCAGCTCGCGCAGCAGCTTCGCGTCCACCAGGTGTGGATGCGCGAGCTTCTTCGACACGTGGCCCGTGTTCGGCCCCCGCTCGACCTCAACCGTCAGTGTGTCCGTACCCATCACGACCACCGGCGACGACGCGAACCGCTCAGGCACGCGCTCCGGCGCATCGAACGTCGCGGCGACGCCGAGGCCCATGATCGCGATCAGGCCCACGCCGATCGCGAGCGCCACGAAGCTTCCGACGAAGGTGGCCCAGCGGGTCCGCAGCGTACTCAGGGCGACCATCAGCACGGCGTACGCTCCAGACCCGTCATCCGCGCCGCGACCTGCTCGGCGGTGGGGGAGACCAGTTCGTCCGCGACCCGGCCGTCGACCAGGAAGACCACCCGGTCCGCGTACGAAGCCGTCACCGGGTCGTGCGTCACCATCACGATCGTCTGGTCCTCCGCGTCCACCAGCTCCCGCAGCATCACCAGCACCTCGCGGCTCGTCGTGGAGTCCAGCGCGCCCGTCGGCTCGTCCGCGAACAGCACGGCGGGCCGCGTGATCAGCGCCCGCGCGATCGCCACCCGCTGCTGCTGCCCGCCCGACATCTCGGTCGGCCGGTGCCGGGCCCGGTCGCCGAGCCCGACTCGCTCAAGGGCGGCGCGTACGTCGGTACGGGACGGGCGCCGGCCGGCGAGCCGCAGTGGCAGAGAGACGTTCTGGGCGGCGGTCAGCGACGGCAGCAGGTTGAACGCCTGGAAGACGAAGCCGATCCGGTCCCGCCGCAGCAGCGTCCGCCTGCGCTCGCTGAGGCCGCCGAGCTCCGTGCCGCCGACGGTGACCGTCCCCGAGGTCGGCCGGTCGAGCCCGGCCGCGCACTGGAGCAGCGTCGACTTGCCGGAACCCGAGGGGCCCATCACGGCCGTGAAGGTGCCCGTACCGAAGTCGATGTCGACCCCGTCGAGGGCGTTGACCTCGCGGTATGTCCTGCGGAGTGCGGTGAGCCGCACGGCGGGTGTGGTCATGCGTCCAGACTTCCGGCCCGGCGCCGCCCGGACACGACCGCTGAGCCGAGTCTTGGGGGTATGCCTGGCCCTACCTTCCGGGCCCGCCCCCCATTCGTGGTCCCCTGCCGAAGCTGGGACCATCGCAGGTGGCAGGTGGCAGGTGGCAGGTGGCAGGTGGCAGGTGGCAGGTGGCGGGTGGTGTGCGGTCGCGGCCGCGGTTGCGTGAGGAGGCATTCCGGTGGAACCGGTGGAACAGGTCGAGAAGGCGGTCGCAGCGGCGGTGTACGCCGAGGGCGACGCGGGCCTGGACCTCGGCGCCTCGCTCCTCGCCGCCGCACCGTGGCCCGAAGCGGGCCGCGAACTGCTCCGCCGGGGCGAGGAGTTCGTACGCCGCGCCTGGGAGCGCGGCTGGCAGCCCGCCGATGTGGCCCGCATGGTCCGCCGCGAGCTCGACGACCGTCACGTCCGCCTGGCCGCCGACCTGATCGCGGCGGAGAACCGGCGGTACGCGCGAGCACGACTGGCGCCGCGCTGGGAGGCCCAGCTCCGCGACCTGGAGGCGACCGAGGCCTGGTGGGGCAGCGACGAGGCGTACGCCGACGCGCTCGCCGGGCGCGAGAAGGCGGACCGCTTCTCGCTGGCGACGGTGCTCCTCGAACTCTTCCGCCTCCTGATCCGCCTCCCCGCGATCGAGCCGGTCGGCCCGCCCCCGGGCGAGCCCATGCACGTCACCGCGCCTTCCGCCGGTGACCACGGCGAGCCGCGCATGCTCACCCGCATCCGCGCCCTGCTGGCCAAGGCCGAGGCGACCGACTACCCGCAGGAGGCGGAGGCACTCACCGGCAAGGCGCAGGAGCTGATGGCGCGGCACAGCATCGACGAGGCGCTCCTGGCCGCGCGGGGGCACACCGGCGATACGCCGACCGCGTGCCGGATCGGTGTGGACGCGCCGTACGAGACGGCGAAGGCGATCCTCCTGGACGCCGCAGCCTCCGCGAACCGCTGCCGTGCCGTGTGGAACAGCAGCTTCGGCTTCTCCACGGTCGTCGGCTTCGAACCGGACCTCGAATCCGTCGAGTTGCTCTATACGTCGCTGCTGGTGCAGGGCACGTCGGCGATGACCCGTGCGGAGGCGGCCCAGCGTGCGGGCGGCCGTAAGCGGACCAAGGCGTTCCGTCAGGCGTTCCTGACGGCGTACGCGAGCCGCGTGGGCCACCGCCTGTCCGAAGCCACGGAACACGTCACGGCGGAAGAGGAGCAGACGGACGGCTCGCTGCTGCCGGTTCTGGCGGCGCGGGACGTGGCGGTGGAGGACCGTACCGAGCGGATGTTCCCGGAGACGACGTCGACGCGGGTGCGCGGGGTTACGGACCATGCGGGCTGGGAACACGGCACGGCCGCCGCGGACCGGGCGGACATGCCGAGGGCGCGACGCCCGATCCGCCCCGGAAACTGAGCGGCGGCACGGCGCACTGTCCAGTACGGTCGGCGGGGCCCGTAGCCGCACAACTCTGGAGTTCCAGTGCCTCCCGAATGCCGCCTCTACGAAATCCAACTCGGCGTCTACGCAACGCCGGAAGACGCACAGGCCCTCGCCGGAGGATGCGCCCGGCTCCTGGACAGCCGCGCGTGGCCGTACCGCCTGAGCGTCGCCGGACAGGGGCAGACGACCGAACCGGGCGGCACCCCACTCGCCGAGTTCTACGACGACCTCCCGGAGGAATGGCGGTACGGGCACGCGGGCGCCGATCCCGGCAACCGGGAGATCCATGAGATCCGGGTGGGCGTGCTGGTCTCACGGCAGCAGATGGACACCCTGCGCGACGAGCTGGCCCGAGTGGCCTGCCCGGACCCGGACCATGCCTCGCCGTGCCCCACGCCCTGGGCGTCGGGCTACACGGAAGCCGAAGGCGAGTACCTGGAACAGCGGTACGGCGACCTGCGCGAGTCCGTGAACTCGTAGGCCGCAAGGGTCAGGTCGCCAACCTGCCAGACAAGCCGCGGTGGCGATTGCTGCACTCATGTCCATGCCCACCAGGACAACCACCGCCACACCGCGCACCGCCGCCGCATCACCACGCTCCCCGCTCGTCGGATGGCTCGCCGTGGTCGCGGTGATGATGGGGATCTTCTCGATCGTCACCACCGAGATCCTCCCGATCGGCCTGCTGACGTCGGTCGGTTCGAGCTTCGCGATCTCGGACGGTACGGCGGGCCTGATGATGACCCTGCCGGGATTCCTGGCCGCGTTGTCCGCCCCACTGGTCACGGTTGCGACCGCGCGAATCGACCGCCGTCTGATGCTGTGCGCGTTCGCGCTCCTGCTGGTCCTGGCGAACTTCCTCGCGGCAACGGCCCCGAATTACTGGCTCATGCTGCTTTCCCGGGTGATGGTCGGAATCTCCATCGGCGGCTTCTGGTCGATCGGAGCGGGCCTCGCCGAACGCCTGGTGTCCGCGCAATCAGTCACCAAGGCCACAGCGGTGATCTTTGCTGCGGTTCCACTCCCTCCCGTCCAGGCAACCCGCCTGAGCGCTCTCCGGAACATGCTCGGAAACATCAACACCCGGTTCGCACTGCTGATGACTTTCCTCATCGTGATGGCCCACTTCGGCACGTACACCTATGTGACGCCATTCCTGGAGCAGATCACCCAGGTGAGCCCGGCCCGGATCACGATGTTCCTTCTCCTGTACGGAGCCGCCGGCATCGTCGGCAATTTCGTCGGAGGCGCGACGGTCAGGCTCCACCCGCGCACCACATTCGGCATTGCCGCGGCACTGATCGCCGGCGCCACGCTGCTGCTTCCCGTACTGGGCCGATGGGAGCCGGGCGCGATCGCGCTGCTGATCGTCTGGGGCAGCGCGTACGGCGCCGTACCGGTCGCATCCCAGACCTGGTTCTCCAAGGCGTCCCCCCGAGCGCCGGAGGCGGCTTCGGTCCTCTTCACCGCGTCGTTCCAGGTGACGATTTCCATCGGCGCGCTGGTGGGTGGTGCCGTACTGGACCGCACGTCTCTGGCGACGGTAATGACGCTCGGCGGAGCAACGGCGATCCTGATGGCCGTAACGGCCGGGATCCACTTCACACAGCGCCGCACCTGGCCCGAGTCCGCCTAGCCCTGGGAAGCGCTCAGTTCTGAGTTCGGGCCCGGCAACAACCTCAGGTGCTGCCGAGCCCGAACGCGGCTACGTCCCGTCGTCGCTACGGGCAGCTCGTGCGCGTGTCGCCCGAGTCCGTTGTGCAGGTGTCGTAGCCGGGGCCGCCGTGGGCCGCGTCGTTGCCGGAGATGTTGTCCACGGAGTTGAGACGGTCGTTGCCGTAGCCGCCGTTCAGCGTGTCGCTGCCGGGGCCGCCGTTGATCGTGTCGTCGCCGTAGTAGCCGGTCAGGGTGTCGTTTCCGAGTTCGCCGTTGAGCCTGTCGTGGCCGTTGCCGCCGTCGGCATTGTCGTTGCCGGAGCCGCCGTAGACGGTGTCGTTGCCGCCGCCGGCGGTGATGGTGTCACCGCCGCCGAGGGCGCAGATGACGTCGTTGCCGGCCGTACCGACGAGCTGGTCGACCGCGCTGGTGCCCGTGATCGTGCAGCCACGGGCGTTGTTCACGGTGGTGGTCGCGGTGGCGGTGTTGTTGGCCGGGGTGGGGTCGGACTCCAGGGCGTCGGCTGTGGCCGTGTCGGTGAGGGTTCCGGTGGCCCGGGGTTCGGCCACGACGGTCACCGTGGCGCTCGCTCCGGGGGCGAGGCTGCCCAGCGTGCAGGCGGCAGTGGTGGCTGTCGTGCTGCAGATGCCCTGGGTGGTCGCGGCCGACACGACCGAGGCGGCCGGTCCGCCGAGGGCGTCGTCCAGCGTGACACCGGTGGCCGTCGTGGTGGTGCTGGTGTTGGTCACCTGCACGGTGTACGACGCCTGGTCGCCGACGCTGACGGTGGCAGGCCCGGTCTTGGTGACCGAGACGTCCGCGGCCGGGGGCGGCGGTTCGCTGCCTTCGCCCTCGTAACGGGTCAGAGCGTGGTTGTCGCTGCCGTTGCCCGTGACGACGATCCTGCCGTCGGACTGGACCGCCACAGCGTGGGCCTCGTCCCAGAACGTTTCGAAGTCGGTGGTCACCTTGCCGTCGCCGCCGAAGCCGGTGTCCAGGCTTCCGTCGGTGTTGAAGCGCGCCACCGCGAAATCGGCGTTGGCCCCCCCGGCGGCGACGATCTTGCCGTCGTCCTGGAGCGCCATGTCGTACGCCACCGACCCGGAAGGTCCGAAGTCGGCGGTGACGCTGCCGTCGCCGCCGAAGCCGGTGTCCGGGCTTCCGTCGGAGTTGTAGCGCGTCACCGCGAAATCACCGCCGGAGTTCCCGGCGGCAACGATCTTGCCGTCGGACTGCACGGCCACCCCGCGAGCCGAATCCGCGGCGGTGGTGGCGGTGGTCACTCTGCCGCCGTCGCCGAAGCCCGTGTCCGGGCTGCCGTCGGGGTTGTAGCGAGCCAGCGCGAAATCGCCGGCGAAGTCCGGTGAGCTGAACCTGGCATGGCCTGCGGCGACGATCTTGCCGTCGTCCTGCAGCGCCACGTCGAAGGCCGCCGAGCCGCCGCCTTCGAAGGAGGTGATGACCCTGCCGCCGTCGCCGAAGCCGGTGTCGGGGCTGCCGTCCGGGGCGAAGCGGGCCACCACGAAATCGCTGCCGGAGTTCCCGGCGGCGACGATCCCGCCGTCGGGCTGCACCGCCACGGCGTTGCCGGTCGAGCTTCCGGCGGTCCCGAAGTCTGTGGTCATCCTGCCGCCGTTGCCGAAGCCTGTGTCCAGGCTGCCGTCGGCGTTGAAGCGAGTCATCGCGAACAAGGCCCTGGTGCCGTCGGGCGCGTCGCTGCGGCCGACCACGACGAACTTGCCGTCGTCCTGCCGCGCCACGGCCTGCGCCTCGTCGTTGGTGTCGCCGCCGATGTCGGCGGTCGCCACGCCCCCGTTGCCGAAGCCGGTGTCCTGGCTGCCGTTGGCGTTGTAGCGAGCCAGAGTGAAGTCGCCGGGGCCCTCGAACGCCCAGATGGTGCCGGCGGTGACGATCTTGCCGTCGGGCTGCAGAGCCACGTCCTGGCTGTCTTCCTGCGCGGCGAGGTCGCTCATGACCTTGCCGTCGCCGCCGAAGGTGGGATCGAGGTCGCCCGCGGCGGCTGCCGCGACTCCGGGCAGGGCCAGCACGAGCGCGAGGCCCGCGGTTGCCGCGACCCCTGCCCGGCGTGCCCGGCCGACGCGCAGACCGTGCAGGTGGTCTGCGGCTTTTCCGAACGCCGGTCTCAGACCAGAAATGGACATCGACATGGCCATGCGGTCCACTCGCCTCTCGTCATCGTGCAGCTCAGACAAGGGGCAGCATCCGGGCCGCCGTTGAAGGAAGGGGTCACGCCCGGGCCACGCTCCGCCCACTGGCCGCCGGGATCCACTCCCAGGAGTGATCATCGGGTTGAACGGCGATAGGCCGCGGCCCCCGTGAGGGAACCGCGGCCCAGGCATGTGCAAAGCCCGTACGCCTGTGTGCCCGTACGCCGGGCAGCAGGTCAGGAGGCAGGCAGCTTCGGGAAGTCCGTGGGAATCCCCTCCGGCAGCTTCTCGCCGGAGGACTTCTTGAAGGTGTCCTCGATCCCGCTGCCCCACTTCACCGTGATGGTGTTGCCGTCCGCACCCGGTGTGACAAGTCCGGTTGTACGATCGGCGTTCCCGTCGGCGCACTTGAGTTCCAGTGTCACCTCGTCCGCCTTGGCGACCTTGCCGGAGCAGACGTGCTCGCCCGCCACGGCAGCGTCCGAACCCTGGACGATCAGCGCGACGATCTTCCCATCGGTCGTCGCGATCCAGGACCCGGTGACATCGGCCACCGCGCCTTCGTCTCCGCCCGCCGACGGAGCGCCGGCGCCCGTCTCCTTGCCCTTGTCGCCCTCGACGTTGTCCTTGCTCTCGCTGCTGCAACCGGTCAGCGCGAGGGCGGCCGCAATGGCGGCAGCGGCGGCGGTGTTACGTACGTGCTTGCGCACTCCGGACTCCCCAGTTTTGGTAGGTCAGAACGCGCCAAACTACCAGGAGGACTTTCGAATTCCGGGCAGGAATCCGGCGTGCGCCTGCTCACGCATCCGCACGCGCGAGAGGCCGAACTTCCTGAGGTGGCCCCGGGGTCGGCCGTCCACGCTGTCCCGGTTGCGTACGCGCGTCGCACTCGCGTCGCGCGGCTGACGTCGCAACTCCTGTACCGCAACGTCCCGTTCGGCCTCGGACGTCCCCGGCCTGCGGATGATTTCCTTCAACTCCGCCCGCCGCACGGCGTACCGCTCGACGACCGACTTGCGGCGCTCATTGCGGGCGATCTTGCTCTTCTTTGCCATCAGGCCTTCACTCCCCGCGCACGGATCCGGGCAACGGCGGCCTCGACGCCGATCGTGTCGACGGTCTTGATCGCCCTGGCGCTGAGCGTGAGGCGGACATGGCGTCCTTCGCTCGCCAGCCAGTAGCGCTTGCGCTGGATGTTCGGGTCGAAGCGCCGGGACGTGCGCCGGTGCGAGTGGGAAATGTTGTTGCCGAAGCCCGGCTGGGCGCCGGTCAGCTGGCAGTGGGCGGACAAGGCCAATCACCTCTCTTTGATAATGGGAACCATTTCCATATACTAACCACATGGCACGCAACGAAGTCCGCCCGATCATCAAGCTCAGGTCCACGGCGGGGACCGGCTACACCTACGTGACCCGCAAGAACCGCCGTAACGACCCCGACCGCATGACGCTCCGCAAGTTCGACCCGGTCGTCCGCCGGCACGTCGACTTCCGCGAAGAGCGCTGATCACCAGCTCACCGGCCCAGCACCAGAAGTCAGAAGCCAGAAGGGGGCTCACTTCATGAAGCCCGGAATCCACCCGCCGTACGGTCCCGTCGTCTTCCGCGACACAGCCGGCGGCTTCGCCTTCCTCACCCGCTCCACCATGACCAGCGACAAGACGGTGGAGTGGGAGGACGGCCGTACGTACCCCGTCGTCGACGTCGAGATCTCCTCGAAGAGCCACCCCTTCTACACGGGGACGGCCCGCGTGCTGGACACCGCGGGACGCGTGGAGCGCTTCGAGCGCCGCTACGGAGCGAAGTAGTGGGCGAGAGGGGAGCCAAGCTGCCCGTCGTGATCGTCGGCGGGCTGCACTCCGACGCGCGCAAGGAGGTGGTCGACCGCCTGCTGCGCACCGTTCCCGGCAGTGTCGCGCTGCATCACGACCTGTCGACCGCGGCCGAAGGGACGGTACGCCGCAGTGTCCGCGACGCCCTGGGCGAGAGCTCGTCGGGCGAGGCGCCGCTGGTCAACGACTGCGCCTGCTGCGCGCTGCGCGAGGACCTCGTGCCCGAACTGGAGCGGCTGGCGGGCAGCAGCCTGACGCGGCTCGCGGTCGTGGAGCTGTGGGACTCGGTCGAGCCCAAGGCGATGGCCGAGGTCGTCGTCGCGCACGGCGGCGACGTACTGGACCTGACCGCCGTGATGACCGCGGTCGACCCCGCGCTGCTCCTGCCGTACCTCGGCTGCGGCGACGACCTCGCGGAGGCCGGACTCGCGGCGGCCGCCAGCGATCAGCGGACGGTCGCGGACACCTGGGCACGGCAGCTGGAGTACGCCCCGGTCCTGGCCATCGTCGAGAGCGAAGAGGCCGATGAGGCGGACGAGGCGCTGCTCGCGCAGTTGCATCCGACCGCCCGCCGCGTCCAGGCCGCGTCCGGCGACCTCGCGGAGGCCGCCTTCGCGGGCTTCGACGTCGAGGCTGCCGCGGCCCGCCAGCACCCGGCCTGCGCACTGCTCCCGCAGGAGGCGGACGAGTCGGGTGTCGGCACTTTGGTGTGGCACCGGCGCCGGCCCTTCCACCCGGAGCGGCTGTACGAGGCCCTGGAGGACCTGACGTGTGCGGCGGCCCGCAGCCGGGGCAGGTTCTGGCTCGCCGACCGCCCGGACACGCTGATGGCGTGGGATGCGGCGGGCGGGGCGCTGTGCGTGGAGAGCGCGGGGCCCTGGCTGGCCTCGCTGCCGGACGCCGCGTGGGACATGGTGCCGCCGATGCGCAGGGCGGCGGCCGCACTCGACTGGGACCCCGACCACGGGGACTGCTGCCAGCACCTGGTGTTCACTTCTCCGGGGCTTGACCGCGACGGGCTCGAAGAGCTCCTCGAATCCTGCTTGTTGACCGATGCCGAATACGCGGCAGGGCGCGATGCGTGGAAGCGCCTGCCGCCCGCTTTTGATTCTCTTCTGGAGGCCTGATGTCCCGCCCGTCCCGAGGTAATGACCCCCGCAAGCACCTGAAATCCCGGCCCAATCCGCTGGACCAGGCGAAGATTACGTACATTGACTACAAGGACACCGATCTGCTGCGGAAATTCATTTCGGACCGCGGGAAGATCCGCAGCCGGCGTGTGACAAGGGTCTCGGCGCAGCAGCAGCGCCAGCTGACCCGGGCCATCAAGAACGCCAGGGAGATGGCCCTTCTCCCCTACTCGTCGCGCTGATCCGGACTCCTGTAACCAAGAGGCCACCCCGCGTGCACGTGCATCTGCCCATGCATCAGCAAGTGAACAAAGCTATGATCCGGGGCAGTTGACATCTGCACTTTCCGGGAGCGACCTGTGCACCACGCGTACAACGGCATGGCGGCCACAGAGCTTCACGGGGTGGTCTGGCAGAAGAGCAGGCGCAGCAACTCGCAGGGGTCCTGCGTGGAGTTCGCCAAATTGCCGGGGGGGAATGTGGCAGTCCGTAATTCGCGCCACCCGGACGGTCCCGCTCTGGTCTACACGCCTGCGGAGATCGAGGCGATGCTGCTCGGCATCAAGGACGGGGAGTTCGACCACCTGACAGGTGGCTGAATCGTTTCGCCTCAAGTCGGGAGCAGGGCCGACCGCTACTGCTGCTCGGACGCTCTCAGGCGGAAGAGTGCCCAGACCACCTTGCCGCTCAGCGTGCCCGCGAGCGGGTGCCAGCCCCAGCTGTCGCTGAAGGAATCCACCAGAAACAGGCCACGGCCCGACTCGGCGGAGAGGTCGTCGGCCTCACGCGCCATCGGGCTCTCGTGGCTGGGGTCGCGCACCGCGCACACCAGACGCGAGGTCCAGTGCATCAGGTGCAGCCGTACGGGCGGGTCCTGATCGCCCTCGCACGGGGTGTCCGCGGGGATGCGGTCTCCCCTGCTCGAACGAAGTTGAGAGCTTGGGGAAGCGTGCCGCAGGGCGTTGGTGACGAGCTCGGAGACGACCAGGGCCACGTCGTCGAAGTGCTCGCCGAGCTCCCACTTCGCCAGCGTCGACTTGGTGAACTGTCTTGCCCCGCCCACCGCTTCGTACCTGGGCGGCAGCGCGCAGGAGGCCGAGCTGGAGACCGCTGCGGGGTCGATGGGTGGCAGGCCCTGCCTTAACGGCTCGAGCACGGTCGATCCATTCGTCCCCATGCGAGGCACTCCCGGGATTCGCGGTCGTTGCGATACAGCGGTGGTGCGGCGTCAGCACGAAAGAGCATGCAGATGCAGGTGCGCGCGGACCATGGTTCCGAATGCGTACGGCAGATGCAAGGGCAGATGCACGTGCACGCGCCGGACCTGTCCGATCCCGTGCCGGTTCTTGCTCATTTCTTCCACCCACTACTTTCAGTGGCTGGCGAAGCCCTTGCCATTTCCGTAATCGAATGAGTACGGGGTGAAGCGTTTTGATGGCAGACTGCGGCTCTCGGGAACTTGGGGGAGGCACCCGCTACTGAACTTTCGGACTGGGGAGGGTCGGAGAAGTGACCGCAGGCGAGTCGAGCGGCTCCGTAGTGCGGCGCATCCTGTTGGGATCCCAGCTCAGACGTCTCCGTGAATCGCGAGGCATTACCCGCGAGGCGGCCGGCTACTCGATCCGAGCATCCGAATCGAAGATCAGCCGCATGGAGTTGGGACGGGTGAGCTTCAAGGCCAGGGACGTCGAGGATCTGCTGACGCTCTACGGCGTTACGGACGGAGCAGAGCGCGAGTCCCTGCTCAGTCTGGCGCGGGAGGCCAATGTGGCTGGCTGGTGGCACAGTTACGGCGATGTGCTGCCCGGCTGGTTCCAGACGTACATCGGTCTGGAAGGTGCCGCCTCACTGATCCGGATCTACGAAGTCCAGTTCGTGCACGGGCTGTTGCAGACGGAGAGCTACGCCCACGCGGTCGTCTCCCGCGGCATGCCGCAAGCGACCGCTGCCGAGGTCGACCGCAGGGTCGCGCTGCGCCTGGAGCGCCAGAAGGTCCTCGTGTCCGAGCGTGCGCCGCACTTCCACGCCGTACTGGACGAAGCCGCGCTGCGCCGCCCGTACGGCGACCGGGGCGTGATGCGGAGCCAGCTGCAGCACCTCATCGAGGTCTCGGAGCAGCCGAACATCACCCTTCAGGTGATGCCGTTCAGCTTCGGCGGCCACGCGGGCGAGAGTGGTGCCTTCACGATGCTGCAGTTCCCCGAGTCGGACCTCTCCGATCTGGTCTATCTGGAGCAGCTGACAAGTGCGCTCTATCTGGACAAGGCCGAAGAAGTCGCCCAGTACCGGCGGGTGATGGAACGGCTACAGAAGGACAGTCCGAGTCCGGCGGAGTCACGCGATGTCCTCCGCGGTCTACTCCAACTCACATAACCGGCCAGTAGGATGACGTTTTATCAGGAGTCTGCACCTGCACACCTTGCAGTAAGGGATCGCATGTCCTTCTTCACCGACCTGGCCCACCAGTACATCGACGGCGAGTGGCGGACCGGCAGCGGCTCGTGGGACATCATCGACTTCAACCCGTACAACGGGGAGAAGCTCGCCGCGATCACCGTGGCCTCGGTGGGTGAGGTCGACGAGGCATACCGGGCCGCGGAGCGCGCACAGCCCGCCTGGGCCGAGTCGAGCGCGTACCGCAGGAGAGACGTTCTCGAACGCGCCCTGCGGGTCACCCAGGACCGCGAGGACGAGATCGTCGAGGCCATCATCGACGAGCTCGGCGGTACGCGCCTGAAGGCGGTGTACGAGGTCCATCTCGCCAAGGAGTTCCTGCGCGAGGCGACGCGGATGGCGCTGCGTCCCGAGGGCCAGATCCTGCCGTCGCCGGTGGACGGCAAGGAGAACCGGGTCTACCGGCTGCCGGTCGGCGTGGTCGGGGTCATCAGCCCCTTCAACTTCCCCTTCCTGGTGACCCTCAAGTCGGTCGCTCCGGCGCTGGCCCTCGGCAACGCGGTCGTGATCAAGCCGAACCAGAACACTCCCGTCGTCGGCGGCGGCCTGATCGCCAAGATCTTCGAGGACGCGGGGCTGCCGGCCGGGCTGCTCAATGTGCTCGTGACGGACATCGCGGAGATCGGTGACGCGCTCATAGAGCACCCCGTCCCGAAGGTCATCTCCTTCGCGGGCTCCGACAAGGTCGGACGGCACGTCGCTGCCGTCACCGCGAGCCACTTCAAGCGCTCCGTGCTCGAACTGAGCGGCAACAGCGCGCTCGTGGTGCTGGACGACGCGGACATCGACTACGCCGTGGACGCCGCGGTTTTCAGTCGTTTCGTGTACCAGGGTCAGGTCTGCATGGCCGCCAACCGCATCCTGGTGGACCGGTCGGTCGAGGCGGAGTTCACGGAGAAGTTCGTCGCGAAGGTACGGTCCCTGGTCACCGGCGACCCGGCCGACCCCAAGACCCACATCGGCCCCGTCATCAACACCTTCCAGGCGGATGCCCTGACCACGCTGGTGGAACAGGCGCTCGCGGAGGGCGGGACAGCGCTCGTACGAGGGTCTACGCGCGGCAATCTGGTCGAGCCGACCGTACTGACCGGGCTGCCGGACGGCTCGCCGATCCTGGGGCAGGAGATCTTCGGGCCCGTCGCGCTGCTCATTCCCTTCGACGGGGAGGAGGAGGGCGTACGCATCGCCAACGACAGCGAGTACGGGCTCAGCGGGGCGGTCCACACCGCGAACGTGGAGCGGGGTGTGCGCTTCGCCAAGCGCATCGTGACCGGGATGATCCACGTCAACGACTCGACCGTCGCGGACGAGCCGCAGGTGGCCTTCGGGGGCGAGAAGTACTCGGGGATCGGGCGGCTGAACGGCGACTCGGCGGTGGAGGCGCTCACGACGCAGAAGTGGATTTCGGTGCAGCACGGACGGACCGAATTCCCCTTCTGACCGGCTGCCGATTGCGGACAGAACCTGACCGCAAGGGTTCGTAACGTGGTTCTTGTCAGGGCGGCGAGACACCTTACGGAAGAGGCGGACCCATGGTCGTACACGTGAACGCAGAGGCCCACGGCGACGAGCGCGGCGCGCTCCTGGCCTTCCTGGACGCCGAGCGGGGCGGCATCCGGCGCGCGCTGCTCGGCCTGACGGACGAGCAGGCGGCCACGAAGCCGAGCGCCAGCGAGCTCTCGCTCTCCGGGCTCCTCAAGCACGTCTCCGAGGCCGAGCAGAGCTGGCTGTCGCGGGCCAAGGGCGTCGAGCCGGAGACGCAGCGCGACGAGTCGAACTGGGACGAGAGCTTCCGGCTGGTCGGGGACGAGACGGTCGAGAGCCGGCTGGCGTACTGGGAGAAGGTGGCACGGCAGACCGAGGAGTTCATCCGGTCGGTGCCCAGCCTGGACGACACCTTCGCGCTGCCCGACGAGCCGTGGTTCCCCAAGGAGGATGTGTCGATGCGCTGGCTGCTGCTGCGGCTGATCACCGAGATGTCCCGGCACTCCGGCCATGCGGACATCATCCGCGAGACCTTGGACGGCAAGACCGCGTTCGAGCTGGTCGCCCTGGAGCGCGGCGAGAGCTGGGACTGATGGTCCGGGGCTGACCGCCTGACGGGTTCTGTTCTCGCCTCGCCGGATACTCTAGTCAAAATTGAGTAGAAGGAAATTGAGTAGAAGGAAGGGGTGCGGTGATGTCGGCGATCCGGCTGCTGGTCCTCGGTGCCGTCCGTCAGCACGGGCGGGCCCATGGCTATCAAGTGCGCAACGACCTGGAGTTCTGGGGCGCCCACGAGTGGTCCAACGCCAAGCCCGGGTCGATCTATCACGCACTGAAGCAGATGGCCAAGCAGGGGCTGCTGCTGGCCCACGAGGTGGCGCCGAGCACGGCCGGCGGGCCGCCGCGTACCGAGTACGAGCTCACGGAGAAGGGCGTCGAGGAGTACCTCGCGCTGCTCCGCGAGGCTCTGACGGCGTACGACCAGAAGATGGACGTGCTGTCGGCCGGCATCGGCTTCATCGTGGATCTGGAGCGGGCCGAGGCTGTCGAGCTGCTGAAGGAACGGGTGCGGGGGCTTCAGGAGTGGCGGGCGGCCGTCACCGAGTACTACACGCCGGAGGGCGGGCCCGAGTCGCTCGGGCACATCGGCGAAATCATGAACATGTGGGTCCACTCGGCGGATGCGGGGGCCGAGTGGACGCGCGGCCTCATCGCCCGGATCGAGGGCGGGGCGTACACCTTCTCGGGCGAGGGGGACCCCTTTGTGGGGGTGCTCGCGGAGGACCAGGAGAACCCGTACGCGACCGGGATTCCCGATGAGGGAGACCGTCACTAATCAAGCTTGACTAATGCGTGAGCCCGGCCTACCTTAGGGCGCCGTAGTCAAGTTTGACTACAGGGCTTGGAGGAGAGTGCATTGACTGACGCCGACGCGGTGATCGTCGTCGAGGGAGCACAGAAGAGGTACGGGGAGAAGCGGGCCCTGGACGGGCTCGACCTGGTGGTGGGGCGCGGCACGGTGCATGGCGTGCTCGGGCCCAACGGAGCGGGCAAGACCACGATCGTGCGCATCCTGGCCACGCTGCTGCGGCACGACGCGGGCCGCGTGGAGGTGGCCGGGTACGACGTACGGTCGCAGGCCGGCGAGGTGCGGCGGCGGATCGGGCTGCTGGGGCAGCACGCGGCGGTGGACGAGGAGCTCGGCGGGCGGCAGAACCTGGAGATGTTCGGCCGGCTGTACCACCTGGGGGCGCGCAGGGCGGGCGTACGGGCGGATGAGCTCCTTGAGCGGTTCGGGCTCGCGGACACCGGGCGCAAGGCGGTCAAGCAGTACAGCGGCGGGATGCGGCGGCGGCTCGACCTGGCGGCGTCGCTGATCACTGATCCGCAGGTGCTGTTCCTGGACGAGCCGACGACGGGGCTCGATCCGCGCGGGCGGGCGGAGGTTTGGGGCGCGGTGCGCTCGCTGGTCGGGGGAGGTACGACCGTACTGCTCACGACGCAGTATCTGGAGGAGGCCGACCAACTGGCGGACCGCATCACGGTGGTCGACCGGGGCAAGTCCATCGCGGAGGGCACGCCGGACCAGCTCAAGGGCAAGGTGGGCGGCGACCGGATCGATGTGGTGATGCACGATGTGCGCCAACTCGGCGCGGCAGCAGGTCTGTTGGGGCCCGGGGCCGAGACGGACGAGGACCGGCGGCTGATCAGCGCGCCGGTGACGGACCGGATGGCGGCGCTCACCGGGATCGTACGGGCGCTGGAGACGGCCGGGATCGAGGCGGAGGACATCGCACTGCGCAGGCCCACGCTGGACGAGGTGTTTCTGCACCTTACGAAGGAAACCGGCGGGACGGGAGCTTCCGGCGAGGCCGGCGAGGTCGGCGGGATCAAGGGGGTGGCGGCATGAGTGCGGCATGGGCGGTCACGGATTCCTGGACCATGACGCGGCGCGAACTCGCCCACTGGGGGCGGCAACCGGTGCAGGTCGTCGTCGGCCTGGTCTTCCCGGTGATGCTGCTGCTGATGTTCGGATTCCTGATCGGCGGCGGCAAGGGCGTCGCCGGGGAGTACGTCGAATTCCTGGTGCCGGGCGTGCTGGCGCTGACCATGGCCTTCGGTCTGGAAGCGACGATGCTCGCGGTCACCCAGGACCTGGGCAAAGGCGTCATCGACCGCTTCCGGTCCATGCCGATGGCGACGTCGGCGGTGCTGGTCGGGCGGTGCGTCGCGGACATGCTCCAGTCGGCGGTCAGCCTGCTCGCTCTGATCGGGGTCGGGTACGCCATCGGGTGGCGCTGGCACGGCAGCTTCATGGCGGCGCTGGGGGCGGTGGGGCTGCTGCTCCTGCTGAGGTTCGCGATGCTGTGGATCGGCATTCATCTGGCGCTGGTGGCGGGCAAACCGGAGCTGGTGCAGGCGGTCCAGATCCTGGTATGGCCGGTCGGTTTCCTCTCCAACGCCATCGCGATTCCGCAGAGCATGCCGGACTGGCTCGGCGTGATCGTCGAGTGGAACCCGATGTCGGCGACGGCGACGGCGGTGCGTGACCTCTTCGGCAACCCGGGTGCGGCGGGCGGATCGTGGGCGGCGGACCATGCGGAGCTGCTGGCGGTGGCGTGGCCCGTGGCGCTGGTCGCGGTGTTCTTCCCGCTGGCGGTACGGCGGTTCGGGCGGCTGAGCCACTGAAATCGGTCGGCTGAGAAGGGGAACCCGGAAGCGGTCTGCGGTGTACCAGAAGGAGAAGTGGTCCGCCGCGGACCGCTGGACCGGGGGCTTCGATGCGTAAGCCGTTCAATACAGTCGGGGCGCTGACCGGCGCCGTCCTCGTTGCGCTGGGGCTGCTGCTGGCGCTGCTGCTGGCGGGGTGCACGGGGGAGCGTGATCCGCGTGTACCCAGCACTGGCACGGGTGTGCCGCCATCTCCGTCCCCGGCGCCGAAGGTGGCGTCCGGGCGCGAACTGCCCGGCTCGGCGCACACGGTGGGGCTGGCGGCGGACGGGAGCGGCTTCGCGCTGCTCGCGAAATGCCTGGAGGACCCGAGGCGACCCGAGAACGGATTCTGCCGCCAGTACGTGGCGGTGCTGGACAAACTAGACAAAGGGGCCTCCAAGTGGCGGCTGCGCACGTCACCACTGACCGAACGGTCCGGCACGGAGGGCGTGTCGGCGGACCTGAGGGTGTTCGGCTCCGGCCGGGCGTGGGTGCAGGAGTGGACGGAGCAGGACCCGGACCGCAGCTGGTTCACGGCGGACGGCGGCCGCTCCTGGCAGGCGCGTGACGTGAAGCGCGTCGGGGCGGTGCGGTCGATACCGAAGGGCGCCGTCCTGTCCGCGCAGTGCGCGCCGCCGGCCGCCCCCGACAAGCAGGAGTGCAGGAAGAACCGGCTCATGGTGATGTCCCCCGACGACGGCAGACTGCGAGAGCTCAAGGCCCGCCCGCCGCTGTCCGGGATGCTGCTCCCTGCGGCGTACGCGGAGCCTGACGGGTCGTGGTGGGTCTCGGGGAAGGACCGGGCCACGGGGGCTCCGGCGGTCGCCTTCTCCCGCGACGCTGGGCGCAGCTGGACGGCGAGTGTGCCGAATCGGTCGGTGGGGAAGCTTGCGTGGCACCTGCGGGTCTCGGTCGGCGAAGGAGTCGTCTACGCCGCGGAGATGGGGGAGCTCAAGGGCGTTCAGGACGTCAAGAATCCTCTACGGGCCATCTACCGCAGCCGGGACGGCGGCCGCACCTGGGAGCGGACGTGGAGGGCAGGTCCCCAGGGCGAACCGCGGTCGCTGATGGGGGTGCTGGTGCCCGGGCCCGGCGGTCGGCTGGTGGTGCACGCCGAAAGCGGCCGCTTCACCAGTACCGACGGCGGCCGCATCTTCAGGGCGGCGGAGCCGGACATCGAGCACGCCTCGACCGTGCCGCTCGGCCGGTTGGCCGGCGGGGGCGGCTGCGACTACCGGATATCCGCCGACGGCGTGCGCTGGTCCGCGTTCCGGTTGGGTGACTGCCAGGGCTGAGGAGGGGTGATGTGAAGCGCTCAGTGGTGGAAGGCGGTGGCGACGGCCCGGTCCTGGCGGGTCGGGTGCGACTGGCGGCGCAGCTCGGGCAGCAGCTGCTCCAGGCTCTCCGTCAGCAGCGCCGCGAGGTCGGCGGAGAAGCCGTTGCGGCAGACGACGCGGAGTACGGAAAGGTCCTGGCGGTTCTCGGGGAAGGTGTACGCGGGCACCAGCCAGCCGCTCTCGCGCAGTCGCCGGGACACGTCGAAGACGTCGAAGTTCCGTACGCCGGGGGCGGTGGTGAAGGCGAACACCGGCAACTCATTGCCGTGGGTGAGGAGTTGGAAGTCGCCCGTCGCCTCGATGCGTTTCGCGAGCCCGCGGGCCACGTCCCTCGACGTCTGCTGCACGGCCCGGTATCCGTCCCTGCCCAGCCGCAGGAAGGTGTAGTACTGCGCCACGACCTGGGCGCCCGGCCGGGAGAAGTTGAGGGCGAAGGTCGCCATGTCGCCGCCCAGGTAGTCGACCCGGAAGACCAGTTCCTCCGGGAGCTCGGCGGGCGAGCGCCACAGTGCCCAGCCGACCCCCGGGTAGACCAGGCCGTACTTGTGCCCGGAGGTGTTGATGGAGGCGACCCGCGGCAGCCGGAAGTCCCAGACCAGGTCCTCGTCCAGGAAGGGGGCGACCATGGCGCCGGAGGCACCGTCGACATGAACCGGCACATCGAGACCTGTGCGTTCCTGGAGGCTGTCCAGGGCCGCGCAGATCTCGGCGACCGGTTCGTAGGAACCGTCGAAGGTGGAGCCGAGTACGGCGACGACGCCGATGGTGTTCTCGTCGCAGAGCTCGGCCGCGGCCTGCGGATCGAGATGGAAACGGTCGCCCTCCATGGGGACTTGGCGGGCCTCGACCTCCCAGAAGTTGCAGAACTTCTCCCAGCAGACCTGGACGTTCACGCCCATCACCAGGTTGGGCCGGGCACCGCCCGGATAACGGTCCCCCTCCTTTCGTGTCGCTGCGCGCTTGGCCCAGCGGCGCTTGAGGGCCATGCCGGCGAGCATGCACGCCTCGCTGGACCCGGTCGTCGAGCAGCCCACGGCCGTCGCCGGATCGGGCGCGTTCCAGAGCTCGGCGAGCATGGCGACGCAGCGCCGCTCAAGCTCAGCGGTGCGCGGGTACTCGTCCTTGTCGATCATGTTCTTGTCCCGGCACTCACTCATCAGCGCACCGGCCTGCGGTTCCATCCAGGTGGTGACGAAGGTGGCGAGGTTGAGCCGGGAGTTGCCGTCGAGCATCAGCTCGTCATGGACCAGCTGATACGCGGTCGCGGGCGGCACCGGCCCGTCGGGCAGCCGGTGCCTGGGCGGGGCGGACTCCATGCCGCCGACCGGGTCCGCAGCGTCGTAGAAGGGATTGACGGAGAGCCTGGGGCGCGGCTCGCTGTCCTCGCGTTCCTCAGCGCCCCGATGAAGCGGCACGCGTTACTCCTTGGTGATGACGACCGCTGTGCCGTACGCACACACCTCGGTGCCCACGTCTGCGGCTTCCGTCACATCGAAGCGGAACATCAGCACCGCGTTGGCGCCGCGCGCCCCGGCCTGCTCGACGAGCCGCTCCATCGCCTGGTTGCGGGTCTCCACCAGCGTCTTGGTGAGCCCCTTGAGCTCGCCGCCGATCATCGACTTCAGCCCGGCGCCGATCTGGCTGCCCAGGTGACGGGAGCGCACCGTCAGGCCGAAGACCTCGCCGATGACCCGGTCCACCCGGTGGCCGGGCACGTCGTTGGTGGTGACCACCAGTACGTCCGAATGCCCGCTCTGCCCGCCGCCGTAATCCTCGATGCCCATACGCATCCACCTCCTGACGGACAGCTTTGCCCCAGTCCGTGCACCGCGCATCCGCTGGGGAGCCACTGGAACCAGGAGAGCCCCGGTGGCGTTGATAGCTTTGGGCAGCACACCCCGCAGACGATCGATCCCACCCTGGAGCCCGGTACCCGTGAATACGCTTGCGCTCGGACCGTCCTGGCTGGATCCCGACTATCTGCTGGAGCAGTTCGGCCTGATCGGCCTGCTGGTCATCGTCTTCGCCGAGTCCGGGCTGCTCATCGGCTTCTTCCTGCCGGGCGACTCGCTGCTGTTCACCACCGGCCTGCTCGTGACCACGGGCGCGCTGGACACCCCGCTGTGGCTCGTCTGCCTGCTGGTCGTCCTCGCGGCGATCATCGGTGACCAGGTCGGCTATCTCTTCGGCCGCAAGGTCGGGCCTGCCCTCTTCAAGCGTCCGGACTCCAGGCTCTTCAAGCAGGAGAACGTCGAGAAGGCCCACGACTTCTTCGAGAAGTACGGGCCGAAGTCGCTGGTCCTGGCCCGCTTCGTGCCGATCGTCCGCACCTTCACGCCGATCATCGCCGGCGTCAGCAGGATGAACTACCGCTCGTTCATCACGTTCAACGTCATCGGCGGCGTGCTCTGGGGCGCCGGCGTCACGCTGCTCGGCGCCTCGCTCGGCAAGATCGACTTCGTCCACAAGAACATCGAAGCGATCCTCATCCTGATCGTGCTGATCTCGGTGGTCCCGATCGCCATCGAGTATCTGCGCGCCCGCAGCAAGTCCAAGAAGGCGGCCGCCGCCGAGGGCCCGGCCGACGGCACGCCTCCGTCCCAGCGCGGCCGCCACGCCAAGCGCTGACCTCCGCCAGGGCACTCGCCCGGGCCGGTCAGGCCCTAGAAGCCGCGCGTCCGCTTCGCCGCGCGGCGGCTCGCCCCACGGCCCGCTCCCGGCAGCTTGAGGAACAGCCGGGAGATCTCGCCACCCAGGTTCACCCCGATGGCGATCGCCAGTGACAGGGCCGCCGCCTTCGACAGCGAGGCCAGACCCGAGTTCAGATCGTTCTGCGCGATGCCGAGCAGACCGAAGTACGTCGCCGAACCGGGCAGCAGCGGGCCGATCGCCGCCGTGACGTACGGCAGCGCCGAGGCGTACTGGTAGCGCGAGAACAGCTGCCCGAAGAGACCCACCAGGCCGGCCGCGACAGCCGTCGCAGCCACCTGCGAGATCTCGCCGATGTCATGCATCGCGCCGTAGACGATCCAGGCCACCGCGCCGTTCAGCGTCACCATCAGCACGGTGTTCCGCTCCTGCTGGAGCAGGATCGCGAAGGAGAAACAGAGCAGCATCGAGGCCACGATCTGGGTCACCGGACGCGTGGAGCTCTCCAGCGCCGTCGCCGCCTGCAGCTCGGCGCCCAGCTGCACACCCAGATAGAGCACCATCAGTACGCCGATGACGATCGCGATGAAGAAGTACATGACTTCGAGCAGGCGCGCGGACGCGGTGATGTAGTAACCGGTCAGCCCGTCCTGCACGCCCGCCACCAGCGCCCGCCCGGGCAGCAGCGCGAACAGACCACCGGTGATCACCGCCGAGGGCCGGGCGTCCCACGCCGACGTCTGGGGGGCCAGCGTGAGCGCCACGCCTATCGCGGCGGGCGGCATCGCCGCCACCACGAACTGGTAGAACTCCGGCAGCCCCCGCCCGGAGCACAGCCACGCGAGCCGGTCGCCGAGCATCGCCCCGATCGCCGCCGCCACGAAGACCACGGGCCCACCGCCTACCAGCACGGAAGCCGCGCCGGCCAGCAGCCCGCTCGCCATCGTCAGCGCCCACCCCGGGTACGGGTGGCGGTTGCGGCGGATCTCCGCGAGCGTGCCGTACGCCTCCTCCAGCGTGACGTCGGTCTCCGGCGTCGTGATGTCGTCGATGAGGTGGTAGACGGCCGCCAGGCGGGTGTAGTCGGTGCCCCGCCTGCGTACGGTCCTGCTGGCCGTCACCGGATCGTCGACCAGCGAGGGCTGGTACGAGATCGACAGCAGGGTGAAGGTGACGTTCGGCTCGCAGCGGTCCAGCCCGTACGCCCGGCTGACGCCGAACATCGCCGCCTCGACGTCCTCCGCGCCCTCGCCGCCCGCGAGCAGCAGCTCGCCGATACGGAGCGTCAGGTCCAGCACGCGCGGTACGGCGGGCCCGGTCTCGTCGTGCTTCTGCACGGGCTCGGACACGGGCCGGTCGCCCACCGGCATGCGCAGCAGCGTACGCATCCGGTCCTGCCAGGGCGCCTCCTTGGTCAGCCTGACCATGGGGACGCCGTGCGCCGGGGTGAAGGCGGGCGGCGCGTTCCTGGCGTTGTACGTGCTCGGCGTATCGAAGGCGGACGACTCGGGCGGTGCGGGCTGCTCGGTCGTCATCCCCTCGGGGACGGCGAACTCGGAGCTCGGGTGGTCCTCCTCGGGCGGCCCCGGCTGCTCCATTCCGGCCGGTGGCGTGAAGGCGCTGCGCGCCTCGTCCGACTGCGGCTTGCGGTCTTCGGGGCCCTGGCTCTCGGCCCCGCTGCCGCCGCGCTTCGGATCCGCCACCGTTCGCCTCGCTTCCATTCCTTGATCCAGCCGGGCCCGTCCGCCCCGGTTCAGTATGCGGATGGACTGCTTCCCGTCACGAGGGGCTCAACACACGGCGGGCGGTGCGCCCCCGTTGGGGTGCACCGCCCGCCGTTTTTCATGCCACGAGAGCCCGGAGGCTCATCGGTTTCGCCAGGGTCGCCAGTGGCGTCAGTGGCTGCCGCCCTGCGCCTGCAGGCGCTTGTAGGAGGCCTCGACCTCGGCCTCGGCCTCGGTGCGGCCGACCCAGTCGGCGCCCTCTACGGACTTGCCGGGCTCCAGGTCCTTGTAGACCTCGAAGAAGTGCTGGATCTCCAGCCGGTCGAACTCCGACACGTGGTGGATGTCGCGCAGGTGCTCGACACGCGGGTCCGACGCCGGTACGCACAGCAGCTTGTCGTCGCCGCCGGCCTCGTCGGTCATACGGAACATGCCGATTGCGCGGCACTTGATGACACAGCCGGGGAAAGTCGGCTCGTCGAGCAGAACAAGGGCGTCCAGCGGGTCGCCGTCCTCGCCGAGGGTGTTCTCGACGAAGCCGTAGTCGGCGGGGTAGCTGGTGGAAGTGAAGAGTCGACGGTCCAGGCGGATCCGACCGGTCTCGTGGTCCACCTCGTACTTGTTCCGCGAACCCTTCGGGATCTCGATGGTGACGTCGAACTCCACGGGTGGCTCCTCCATGATCAGCACATACTTCGGGTGGTTAAGTGTCCCTCACGCAGGTGTGTGATCGCGAAAGGGGCTGGTCCGAGGTGCCGGAGTGGAGAACGTGGCAGCTCGCGGCGGGCGCAGCCGTGCTCGGTCTCGCCCTCTCTGCCGGGGCGGTGACCGCGGCAGGCCCTTGGGACTCCGGTCAGCGTAAGGCCGAGCGGGAGTGGGCCGCCTCCCAGAGCCGTACAGGTGGCGCACGTCACCAACACCCGGCGCGCGACGCCCCGGCGCCCGCCCCCAGCGCCCCCGGCGTACTCGCCGCGCTCGGAGCGCCCGTACCGCCGCCGGTCGAGAGCGGCCTCGCCGACGCCCTGGAACCCCTGCTCCAGGCCCCCGCCCTCGGCACGCTTCGTACGGCGTCGGTGATCGACACCGCGACAGGCACGCAGGTGTACGGGAAGGGGGACCGGGACCAGATGGTCCCCGCCTCGACCATCAAGATCGCCACGACGGTGGCCGCGCTCTCCGCGCTCGGTCCCGACCACCGCATCGCCACCACGGTCGAGGCGGCCCCCGACGGCAAGAAGATCACGCTGGTCGGCGGCGGCGACCCGACCCTGGAGCGGGAAGACCTGGGCTCCCTGGCCGACGACACCGTACGGGCGCTGCGCGACCGCGGCGTCGGCGAGGCGGAGCTGACGTACGACACCTCGCTCTACTCGGGGCCCGACCTTCACCCCATCGGCCCCAACGCGAACATCAGCCCCGTAAGCCCCCTGATGGTCAGTGAGGGCCGCCTGGACGGGTCGCGCAGCGGCCCCGCCCCGCGCACCGGAGACCCGGCGGGCGACGCCGCCCGAGCCTTCGCCGACCTGCTGAGCGAGCGCGGTCTGACGACCAAGGGGGGCCCGGCGCCGGGCAAGGCGCCCGACGAGGCCGAGCCGGTCGCCAAGCACCTCTCCGTGCCGCTGTCCGCACTCGTCGAGCGCACCCTCACCAACAGCGACAACGACATCGCCGAGGCCCTCGCCCGGCAGACGGCCCTCGCCTCGGACGAGCCCGCGAGCTTCGAAGGCGGAGAAAGGGCGATCGAAGCCCGGTTGAAGAAGCTTCAACTACCGCTGTCCGGCGCCCGTTTCGCGGACGGCAGCGGCCTCGACCGCGCCGACAGCGTCTCCGCCTCTCTGCTGTCCAGCCTCCTGGCCCGCGCCGCCGACCCGGCCCACCCCGAGCTGCGGCCCGTCCTGACCGGCCTCCCCGTGGCAGGTTTCAACGGCACCCTGAAGAGCCGTTACACGAAGGAATCTCCCGGTACGGGCATGGTCCGCGCCAAGACCGGCACCCTCACCGGCGTGAACGCCCTGGCCGGAACTGTCGTCGACGCGGACGGCCGCCTCCTGGCCTTCGCCTTTCTCGCCTCGGGCACCAGCGGCCCCGGAGCGGCCCAGTCGGCCCTCGACAAGCTGGCTTCCGCGATCGCCAACTGCGGCTGCGAGCCCGCCGAGGGACGGCCCGGGAACTCGTGAACCCCGAGGAAGTTCAGGGGGACGGGTGGAGGACAACACCTCACCGCAGGCCGGTTCGACAACGTACGGTTGACGCATGACGAGCATCGGTGGTGCGGAGATGGTCGACTGGAATCTCGCGGTGGCGACGGCGACCCGGCTGGTGAGGCCGGGGCCCGACGTGACGCGCGACGAGGCGCGCGCCGTCGTCGCGGAGCTCCGCCGGCACGCCAAGGCGGCGGAGGAGCACGTCCGCGGCTTCACGCGGATGATCCCCGACGGCCACAAGCCGGAGGACACCCCGGTCCTCGTCGTCGACCGGGCGGGCTGGATCAAGGCGAACGTCGCCGGGTTCAGGGAGATCCTCAGGCCGCTGCTGGAGAAGATGCAGGACCGCAGGGGCTCGGGCCCCGGCGGCGCCGTGCTCGGCGCGGTCGGCGGCAAGGTGACCGGCGTCGAGGTCGGCATGCTGTTGTCGTTCCTCGCCTCGCGCGTCCTCGGCCAGTACGAGACCTTCGCCCCGGCCACCCGCGAGTTCCCCGCGGGGGCCAATGGCGGCGGCCGCCTCCTGCTCGTCGCCCCCAACATCGTCCACGTCGAGCGCGAGCTGGAAGTGGACCCCCACGACTTCCGGCTCTGGGTCTGCCTGCACGAGGAGACGCACCGCACCCAGTTCACGGCCGTGCCCTGGCTGCGCGACCACCTCGAAGGCGAGATCCAGTCATTCCTCGGCGAGACCGAGGTCGACCCGATGACCGTCCTGGAGCGCCTGCGCGAGGCGGCCCAGTCGCTGGCCGGCGGCCGACCCGAGGGCGAGGCCGGCGAGAGCGGGCGCAGCCTCGTCGAGATCGTCCAGACCCCTGCACAGCGCGAGATCCTCAGCCGCCTGACCGCCGCCATGTCGCTGCTCGAAGGCCACGCCGACTTCGTCATGGACGGTGTGGGCCCCGACGTGGTGCGGTCCGTCGCCGAGATCCGCGAGAAGTTCCAGCAGCGCAGGGCCCGCGGCGCGAGCCGTCTCGACCAGGCGCTGCGCAAGCTGCTCGGCCTGGACGCCAAGCTCCGGCAGTACCGTGACGGTGAGCGTTTTGTGCGGTCTGTGGTGGAGGAGGTCGGAATGGACGGCTTCAACCGGGTCTGGACCTCGCCGAACACGCTGCCCACCAAGGCGGAGATCGCCAAACCGGCGGATTGGGTCGCGCGGGTGCACCGTAAGGCAGAGTCGTAAGCGCGATGCGGCCGATGGCAGGAGAACACCCCTCTTAATCACCCATCCGAGGGACCGTGAGCGCTGGGTAGGCGTGCAATGCTCGGGGAATGGCCCGGCTCTGTCACCATCGACGCACTCTGAGTGACTGGCTTCTCCTCCCGAGGCACCCCCAACTTCACCGAAGGGCACCGGACATGGGTCCCCATCCTGCGGTCGCAGCGATACGCCTGGCGGTCCGCCGCGTACTCCACGACGTACTGAACGACACCACCGAGCACACCAGCGCCTCCCACCCCTCACACGCCTCCCACGAGCCGCCGACGGCGCCGCTCGTGCTGGTCGCCTGCTCCGGCGGTGCCGACTCCATGGCGCTCGCCTCCGCCCTCGCCTTCGAAGCACCCAAACTCGGCATCCGGGCCGGCGGCGTCACCGTCGACCACGGCCTCCAGGACGGTTCCGACACTCGCGCGGGCGAGGTCGTCAACCGCCTCGCCACGCTGCGCCTCGACCCGGTCGAGGCCGTCGCCGTGACCGTCGGCCGCGAAGGCGGTCCCGAAGCGGCCGCCCGCGACGCCCGCTACGCCGCGCTGGACGCCGCCGCCGAGCGTCTCGGCGCCGCCGCCGTCCTGCTCGGCCACACCCGCGACGACCAGGCGGAGACGGTCCTGCTCGGCCTCGCCCGCGGCTCCGGCATCCGCTCGCTCTCCGGAATGGCCGCCGTCACCGGAGCCGGGCGCTACCGCCGCCCCTTCCTCCACATCGACCGGCAGACCGCCCGCAAGGCCTGCATGGTCCAGTCGCTCCCGGTCTGGGACGACCCGCACAACACCGACCCCGCGTACACCCGCTCACGACTGCGCCACGACGGCCTGCCGGCCCTGGAGAAGGCGCTCGGCAAGGGCGTCGTCGAGGCCCTGGCGCGCACGGCGCAGCTCTCCCGGGACGATGCCGACGCCCTCGACGACTGGGCCGCCGAGGCGGACGCGTCCGTACGGGACGACGCCGGGCTGCTGGTCTGCGCGAAGCTCTACGCCCTGCCGCCGGCCGTACGCCGTCGCGTCCTGCGCCGTGCCGCCATTGCGGCGGGCGCACCGGCTGGATCCCTCTTCGCACGGCACGTCGAGGAGGTGGACCGCCTGATCACCGGCTGGCGCGGGCAGGGAGCCATCAACCTCCCCGGCCGGGTCGAGGCACAGCGGCAGGGTGGCAGACTGGTCATTCGGCAGGGCTGAGCCGAAGTACTACGAAAGTGATGCGGGTGGACGCGAACGACATGGGCACCGACCTCAAATCGGTGCTCATCACCAAGGAAGAAATCGACGCGAAGCTGGCTGAGCTGGCTGAGAAGATCGATGCGGAGTACGCGGGCAAGGACCTGCTCATCGTCGGTGTCCTCAAGGGCGCAGTGATGGTGATGGCGGACCTGGCGCGTGCGCTGTCCACCCCGGTCACGATGGACTGGATGGCGGTGTCGTCGTACGGCGCGGGCACCCAGTCCTCCGGCGTGGTCCGGATCCTCAAGGACCTCGACACCGACATCAAGGGCAAGCACGTCCTGATCGTCGAGGACATCATCGACTCGGGACTGACGCTGTCGTGGCTGCTGTCGAACCTCGGTTCGCGTGAGCCGGTGTCCCTGAATGTCTGCACCCTTCTGCGCAAGCCGGAGGCGGCGAAGGTCGCGATCGACGTGAAGTGGGTCGGTTTCGACATTCCGAATGAGTTCGTCGTGGGCTACGGCCTGGATTACGACGAGAAGTACCGGAATTTGCCGTTCGTCGGCACTCTCGCGCCGCACGTCTACGGCGGCTGAGCCGAGCCGCACCTTCCCCAGGGGAACCCTCGCCCGTGTCCCGCCGTTGGAGCATGGGAAGGAGGGTTTGTCAGCCGTCCCCCGCAGTCACGGGTGACAATGCTGGGGTACCGTCCGAAGAACAGTCTTTTTAAACAGCAGCATTTACCTACGGGCAGGAGGGACGGGGCGATTACCGCCCCGTATGGATGGACGTGAAGCGATACTTCCGTGGGCCGGTCATGTGGATCGTGCTGGCCGTCCTCGCCGTGGTCGTGTTGATGCAGGTTGTCGGCTCGTCCGGCGGCTACAAGACGGTGGACACTGCCGAGGTCGTCCAGGCGATCGACAAGAACCAGGTCAAGCAGGCCAAGCTGACGACCGGTGACGAACAAGTCATCAGGGTCGAGCTGAAGGACGGCCAGAAGGTCAAGGACAGCAGCAAGATCCAGGCGAGCTACATCGGCGACCAGGGCGTCGCGCTCGCCAACAAGCTGCAGTCGAAGTTCGACAGCGGGGACATCGACAAGGGCTACACGGTCTCCCCCTCCAAGCAGAACCCGTTCGTCGGGATCCTGCTCTCGCTGCTCCCCTTCGTCCTCATCGTGGTTGTCTTCCTGTTCCTGATGAATCAGATGCAGGGCGGCGGCTCCCGGGTCATGCAGTTCGGGAAGTCCAAGGCCAAGCTCATCACCAAGGACACCCCGAAGACGACGTTCGCCGATGTGGCGGGGGCGGACGAGGCTGTCGAGGAGCTCCACGAGATCAAGGAGTTCCTGCAGGAGCCGGCGAAGTTCCAGGCCGTCGGCGCCAAGATCCCCAAGGGCGTGCTGCTGTACGGCCCGCCCGGTACGGGCAAGACGCTGCTCGCGCGTGCTGTCGCGGGTGAGGCCGGCGTCCCGTTCTACTCGATCTCCGGTTCCGACTTCGTCGAGATGTTCGTCGGTGTCGGTGCCTCTCGTGTCCGTGACCTCTTCGAGCAGGCCAAGGCGAACGCTCCGGCGATCGTCTTCGTCGACGAGATCGACGCCGTCGGCCGGCACCGCGGTGCCGGTATGGGCGGTGGCCACGACGAGCGCGAGCAGACGCTCAACCAGCTGCTCGTCGAGATGGACGGCTTCGACGTGAAGGGTGGCGTCATCCTGATCGCCGCCACGAACCGGCCCGACATCCTCGACCCGGCGCTCCTGCGCCCGGGCCGCTTCGACCGGCAGATCGCGGTCGACCGCCCGGACCTCATGGGCCGCCTGGAGATCCTCAAGGTGCACGCCAAGGGCAAGCCGGTCACGCCGGAGGTCGACCTCCGGGCCGTCGCCCGTCGTACGCCCGGCTTCACCGGCGCCGACCTGGCGAACGTGCTGAACGAGGCCGCGCTGCTGACCGCCCGTAGCGACAAGAAGCTGGTCGACAACCACTCCTTGGACGAGGCGATCGACCGCGTCGTGGCCGGACCGCAGAAGCGGACCCGGATCATGAGCGAGAAGGAAAAGAAGATCACCGCGTACCACGAGGGCGGACATGCCCTGGTCGCGGCGGCCTCTCCGAACAGCGACCCGGTGCACAAGGTCACCATCCTGTCCCGCGGGCGTGCCCTCGGTTACACGATGGTGCTCCCGGACGAGGACAAGTACTCGACCACGCGCAACGAGATGCTGGACCAGCTCGCCTACATGATGGGCGGCCGTGCGGCCGAGGAACTGGTGTTCCACGACCCGACGACGGGCGCCTCGAACGACATCGAGAAGGCCACTGCCACGGCCCGCGCGATGGTCACGCAGTACGGCATGACCGAGCGCCTCGGCGCGATCAAGTTCGGCCAGGACGGCTCCGAGCCGTTCCTCGGCCGTGACATGGGTCACCAGCGGGACTACTCGGAAGAGGTCGCCGCGCTGGTCGACGAAGAGGTCAAGAAGCTCATCGAGACCGCGCACAACGAGGCGTGGGAGATCCTCGTCGAGAACCGTGACGTTCTCGACAACCTGGTTCTGGCCCTCCTGGAGAAGGAGACGCTGAACAAGGAGGAGATCGCCGAGATCTTCAGCCCGATCGTGAAGCGCCCGGCCCGCCCCGCGTGGACCGGTTCTTCCCGCCGCATGCCGTCCACGCGGCCGCCGGTGCTCTCCCCGAAGGAGCTTTCGCTCACCAATGGCGTCAACAACGCCAACGGTGCGGCTCCCGCGGTGACCGCCGGTTCTGTGGACACCCCGGCCACCGAGGCGATCCCCGAGGAGCGCCCCGAGAGCTGATCACCCCGGCCCCGAGGGGCCCGGAATGGATGCCGCGTCCCCCAGGTTTTAGCCTGTGGGGGCGCGGCGTTTTTCGGCCGCGCACGAAAGCACAGGAACGAGGCAGTGATGACCGACCCGGTGACGTTGGCGGGCGAGGGCTCCATCGGCGAGTTTGACGAGAAGCGGGCCGAGAACGCCGTACGTGAGCTCCTCATCGCGGTCGGGGAGGATCCTGACCGGGAGGGCCTCCGGGCGACGCCGGGGCGCGTGGCGCGGGCGTACAGGGAAATCCTGGCCGGGCTGTGGCAGGAGCCCGAGGACGTCCTGACGACGACGTTCGACCTCGGCCACGACGAGATGATCCTGGTCAAGGGCATCGAGATTGTCAGCCTCTGCGAGCACCACCTCCTGCCGTTCCACGGCGTGGCGCACGTCGGCTACATCCCCGCGGACACGGGAAAGATCACCGGGCTCTCCAAGCTGGCGCGGCTCGTCGATGTCTACGCACGGCGGCCGCAGGTCCAGGAACGGCTCACCACGCAGATCGCGGACTCCCTGATGGAGATCCTCGAGGCGCGCGGCGCGATCGTCGTCATCGAGGCCGAGCACATGTGCATGTCGGTGCGCGGGATCCGTAAGCCCGGGGCGAAGACCACGACGTCTGCCGTACGCGGTCAGCTTCGGGACGGCAGCACCCGCTCCGAGGCGATGAGCCTGATACTGGCGCGTTAGGGGGTGTCCGGTCGATCTCCGTGGGAGAAGGAGCGGACACCCCCTAGGTCGCGGAGGCTCTGCTGTTGCCCTGGTCCTCGTCGTCCGGGAGCTTGCAGACGCGCTCCAGGAAGAACGCCGCCGCGACGACCGCCACGCCCGCCAGGACCGCAAAGCCCGCATAGATGGCCTGGTCCCGGCGGGCGGGTACGTCGAGGCTGTTCATCAGCAGGAAGACGCCCGTCCCGCCGTACATCCCGCAGACCAGGGACGCCACCAGCGCGCTCGCCTGGCCGAATACCACCGCCCGGGCCGCCATCAGCGGCTCCACGCCCTTGGCACCGGGACGGCGCTCGCGCTGGGCGCGCAGCCGGGAGCGGATCGACAGCGCGGTCGCGGTGAGCACGGCGGCGATCACCGCCAGCACGACGGGTGCCGCCAGCGGCACGCTCGGCAGGGTGTCGATCGTGTCCCAGAGCCGGGCGGCGCCCCAGGAGAGGATTCCGGCCACGGCGAAGAGACCGGCCAGTACGCCGAGCCGAAGTTGCTTCACCGAGAGCGCCCCTCACATCCGCACAATGTTCCGCAAGCCTAACGATTACTCGGGCAGGCGGAGTTCCAGATCGGCGCGCGGGTGAACGCTGCTGACGCCGACCTCGGCCAGCAGCTCGCCGACCGGGCCGCGGCCGGGCAGCTGGGCCTCCGGCTCCACGTCGTGCCACGGGGCGAGCACGAAGGCACGCTCGTGGGCGCGCGGATGCGGGAGGGTGAGGACCGGGTCGTCGGACACCACATCGGCGTACGCCACGATGTCCACGTCGATCGTGCGCGCCCCCCAGCGCTCCTCCCGTACCCGGTCGAACGCTTCCTCGATGGCCTGGCCGCGCTCCAGGAGGGAGGACGGCGGCAGGGTGGTCTTGATGACGACGACCGCGTTGAAGTACGAGGGCTGGGAGCCGGGGGCGACGCCCCAGGGCTCCGTTTCATACACCGGCGAGACGGCCTTCACCCGCAGGCCGGGCGTGTCCTCCAGGGCGTCGATCGCGCCCTGGAGAGTCTCCAGCCGGTTGCCCAGATTGGAGCCGAGGGAGATCACCGCACGTTTCGGGTTGGACAGCGTCACATCCGCCGCATCCACCTGCTCCACCACGGAGGCGGGCACCGGCTGCACTGTCGGGTCGCTCTGTGCGGGGTTCATACTCGGCTCCGGGTGATGGTGATGGTCACATCGTCGAAGGGGACCGTGATCGGTGCGTCCGGCTTGTGGACGCACACCTCGACCTCCTGCACGCCGTCGTGCTTGAGACACTGCTGGGCGATCCGCTCGGCGAGCGTCTCGATCAGATCGACCGCTTCGCCCTCCACGACGTCCACGACTTCCTCCGCCACCACGCCGTAGTGCACGGTCTTCGCCAGGTCGTCGTCGGCCGCCGCGGGGCGGGTGTCGAGGCCGAGCACCAGGTCCACGATGAAGGTCTGGCCTTCCTCCCGCTCCCGGGGGAACACACCGTGGTGCCCACGGGCCTTGAGGCCGCGCAGCGCGACACGATCCACGCGAATCACTCCTGCTGTCGTAGTGAACAAGGGCTCCTGCCGAGTGCGGTCGGCACGCCGCCCTCAACCGAATCTACCTGCGAGCACTGACAGCGGACGCCCAAGGGGGCTATGGACAGAAGCTCACGGGACTGGTAGCCGCCCATACCCAGGGGCCAGGGGCGCCAACCTTCAAGAGGCCCCCTACCCACTCAGGCCGGGGTCTCGTCGTCCTCTTCGTCGCCGGTTTCGGTCAGGACCGGGGACCCGTGGTGAGACCAGAGTCTCCAGCCGTCCTCGGTGCGGCGGAACACATTGGTGGCCACGATCAGCTGGCCGACCAGCGGCCCCAGCTCGCCGGCCTCCTCGGCGGGGCCGCCACTGAGGGTGTTCTCGGTGCAGGTCACCAGCGCGGTGTCGCCCAGCACCGTCACTTTCACGTCGGTGAGAAAGAACTGGATGTACTCGGTGTTGGCCATGATCAGGGCGTACGAGCGCAACACCTCGCCGCGGCCCGAGAGCACCGGCCAGCCCGGGTGGACACAGGAGACCTCGTCGTCCAGCCAGATGGACGACAGCTCCTCGAAGTCTCCGCGCTCCACGGCCTCGTAGAACGCCGTGTTGGCCAGCTCGACCTGCTCGATGTCCGTGTTGGCCCGGCTCACAGGGCTCCCTCGACGGCCCTGGCGACCCGTACGGCGTCGGCCGTCGCCCGTACCTCGTGGACGCGCACCGCCCAGGCGCCCTCGTGTGCGGCGATCGCGGAGACGGCGGCGGTGGCGGCGTCGCGCTCGCGCGCGGGCGGCGGGGTGGCGCCCTCGCCGGCGGATGCCGCCAGTACGTGGCCGAGGAACCGCTTGCGGGATGCGGCGACGAGCAGGGGGCGGCCCAGGGCGCGCAGGTCGGCGAGGTGGGCGACCAGGGCCAGGTCGTGCTCGGCCTGCTTGGCGAAGCCGAGGCCGGGGTCGATGACGATGCGCTCGGGGGAGATGCCGCCGTCGACCACGGCTTCCATGCGCGCGTGCAGCTCGGATACGACCTCGCCGACCACATCGGCGTACACCGCGCGGCTGTTCATCCGGTCGCTGAAGCCGCGCCAGTGCATGACGACGAAGGGCGCACCGGCCGCCGCGACCGCCGGGATCATGGCGGGGTCGGCGAGACCGCCGCTCACGTCGTTGACCAGGACAGCGCCCGCCGCGATCGCCTGCTCGGCGACGGCGGCGCGCATGGTGTCGACGGAGACGGAGACGCCCTCGGAGGCGAGGCCGCGCACCACGGGGATGACCCGCTTCAGCTCTTCGTCGGCGTCGACACGGGAGGCACCGGGGCGGGTCGACTCGCCACCGACGTCGATCAGGTCGGCGCCCTCGGCGACGAGTTCGAGGCCGCGCTTGACCGCGGCGGTCGTGTCGAACCAGCGCCCGCCGTCGGAGAAGGAATCGGGGGTCACATTGACGACCCCCATCACCGCACAGCGGTCCCAGTCCGGCAGACCCTCGATCCGGCCACGCTCGCGCAACGTACTCATGCGTCCAGCCTAGGCGTCAGGCGGCCGGGCCCGAACCGCCTGAACCGCGTAGACCGCCTGATCCGCCGAAGACACGGCCGAGGAGCTCGTACAGCGTGGCGCGGTCCTCGTCGTCGAGGGCGTCGATGGCGGCGTGCGTGGTGTGCATGCGGGCGCGGATGGCGTCGACGGTCTCCTCGCCGGCCTCGGTGAGGGCGACGTTCTTCACGCGGCGGTCGGTGGGGCTGACCTCGCGGCGTACGAGCTCACGCTTCTCCAGGCGGTCGACGATCCCGGTGATGTTGGAGGCGTCGCAGGCCAGCGTGGTCGCCAGTGAGCGCATGGAGGCGGGGGAGGCGCGCAGGACGCCGAGGGTCTTGGCCTGGCTGGCGGTGAGGCCCGCGTCGGCGGCGGCGAGGGAGAAGTCGCCGTAGTAGCCGCTGAAGGACTCGGCGAGCCGCTCCATGAGCTGGGCTGTGGTGGGGATGGTCTCTGTCACGTTGCCAGCCTATCAACCAAAGCTTGACTATCTCAATCATTGAGGTCTACGGTCTAATCGTTACTTGACGTACTCAAGCATTTTGGGAGCAGCACGATGAAGGCCATCACCTACCGCACCTACGGCGGCCCGGACGTCCTCGAATACGGCGACGCGCCGGACCCCAAGCTCGGCCCCGACGCCGTGCTCGTCCGGATCAGGGCGGCCTCCGTCAACCCCGTCGACTGGAAGATCCAGGCCGGCTACCTCGAATCCGCACTCGACGCGGTCTTCCCTGTGATCCCGGGCTGGGACGTCGCGGGCGTCGTCGAGCAGGCGGGCGTCGGTGTGACCGAGTTCGCACCCGGCGACGAGGTCATCGGATACGTCCGCGAGGACTTCGTCTCGCGCGGCACCTTCGCCGAGTACGTCGCCGCACCCGTGCGCACCCTGGCCCGCAAGCCCGCGAACCTCACCTTCGAGGAGGCGGCCGGGCTGCCGCTGGCCGGCCTCACGGCGTACCAGGCACTCACCCGCCACCTCGGCGTCACCGAGGGCGACACGCTGCTGGTGCACGCGGCGGCCGGCGGCGTCGGCTCGCTGGCGGTGCAGATCGCCCGCGCCTTCGGCGTCCGGGTCATCGGCACGGCGAGCGAGCGCAATCACGACTACCTGCGGTCGCTGGGCGCCACCCCTGTGACGTACGGCGAAGGGCTCGCAGACCGCGTCAAGGCGCTCGCGCCCGGCGGCGTGGACGCCGTGCTCGACCTGGTCGGTGGCGACGCGCTCAAGGTCTCGCCGGGGCTGCTCGCTCCCGGTGGACGGCTGGCGTCCATCGCCGACGGCGCGGTCCTGGGGCTCGGCGGCAGCTATGTCTTCGTACGCCCCGACACCGCCGACCTGACGGCGCTGACCGAGCTGGCCGAGCGCGGTGCGCTGGCCGTCGAGGTCGCCGCGGTCTTCCCGCTGGAGGAGACCGCCGACGCGCTGCGGCTGAGCATGGAGGGCCACACCCGCGGCAAGATCGCGATCAGCGTCGGCTGATCGGAGAATACAGACGGGCTCAGGCGGCCGACTGCCCGGCCTCGCGCGCCCGCACCTGGTCGAGGTGCGCGCACGGGCGCGGCTGCCTGGCCGACGCCCGTCGGGAGGCGAACGGGCGGGGCAGCGCCAGCGTCACGAAGCCCTCCGCCTGCATCGCCGCGAAGCCGATGCGCGGCAGGTCGCGGGTGGTGCGGAAGACCACGAAGCGCGGCTCCCAGCGCGGCCGGAACTTGGCGTTGAACTTGTACAGCGACTCGATCTGGAACCACCGGGACAGGAAGACGAGCAGCCCGCGCCAGATACGGAGCACCGGTCCCGCGCCGATCTTCTCGCCGCGGGCGAGCGCCGAGCGGAACATCGCGAAGTTGAGCGAGACGCGGGTCACGCCCAGCTGGGGTGCGGCCTGGAGCGCGGCGACGATCAGCAGTTCGTTCATGCCGGGGTCGGCGGAGCGGTCGCGGCGCATCAGGTCGAGGGACATGCCGTCCGTACCCCACGGGACGAAGTGGAGTACGGCCTTCAGGTCGCCGTACGGGGAATCCGCGTCGGCGGTGTTGTGGGCGGTGGCGATCACGCAGTCTCCGTCGCCGGGCTCGCCGATGCGGCCGAGCGCCATCGAGAAGCCGCGCTCGGTGTCGGTGCCGCGCCAGTCGGCGGCGGCCCGCCGGATGCGGTCCAACTCGGCTTCGCCGAGGTCACGGACGCGTCGTACCCGGGTTTCGTAACCACCGCGCTCGATGCGCTTGACCATCTGGCGTACGTTCCGCATGGCGCGCCCGGCGAGGGAGAAATCCGGCACATCCACCACCGCTTCGTCCCCGAGCTCCAGCGCGTCGAGTCCGGTCTCGCGGGTCCACACTTCGCCGCCGGTCTCGCTGCAGCCCATGACGGCCGGGGTCCAGGAGTGGGCCTTGGCTTCGTCCATGAAGCGTTCGATGGCGCCCGGCCAGGCCTCCACGTCGCCGATCGGGTCGCCGCTGGCGAGCATCACGCCGGATACGACGCGGTAGGTGACGGCGGCCTTGCCGCTGGGGGAGAAGACGACGGCCTTGTCGTGGCGGAGCGCGAAGTGGCCCAGGGAGTCGCGGCCGCCGTGCTTGGCCAGCAGCTCGCGCAGACGGTGCTCGTCGTCGGCGGTGAGGCGGGCGGCCGGGTGCTCCGGGCGCAGGGCCAGGTAGATGGTGGTGACGGCCGTGAGCAGGCCGAGCGCGCCGAGCGAGTAGCCGACGGTCCAGGAGACCCGGCCCGCGTAGTCGACAGGGCCCTCGAAACCGAAGAGCCCGTACAGGACGTGCTCAAGCCGGTCGGCGACGCTCGGATTACCGATGACCTTCGCCGGGTGCGAGCTGACGATGACCAGGCCCAGGCCGAGGGAACCGGCGCCGAGGAGAACGAAGTTCGCCACCGCCTTCCAACGGCTCCGCGGGTCGGGCAGCGCCGCGAACTCGCCGCGGTGGCGCAGCAGAAGGACGAGCAGCGCGAGCGAGATCACCACGCCGATGACCGAATGCCGGTACGTGAACTGCGCCGCGGCACCGGCAGGCAGCAGCACCACGGCGGCCCGCCAGGCGCGGCGCTTGTGGCGCTTGAGAGCGTGCGCGAGAAGCAGCAGCAGTACGCCCGCACTGATCGCGAGGGCGGCCGCGAACGGGCCGAGCGCCCCGGGCAGCACCTCGGCGGCGGCGTGCATCCGGCTGTGCCGGAAGCGCGGGAAGACACCGGCGGCGATGTCCAGAAGGCCTACGACGGCGCAGGCCGTACCGACCAGGGAGGGCACCGACTCGGGTCGCGGACCGCTCAGGATCCGCCGTACTCGATTCGGAACCGCTCCCGATTTATCCCCATCTAGCCTGATAGACATCGCTTCCCGTGGCTCCGCGAAAGATTCTCTGTCCGTGGGCCGAAGCGCCGGACAATTTGCGCTCTCTAGGACGGCGCATCAGCGGTACGGGTTCACTCGCTCACCGGAAATTCTGGCAGAAAGCTCGATCGTCATCATGGGTCTCACCAGCAATAAGGTTCTGGCACTCGCCGTCCTTCTGGCGGTGGCGCTGTTCATCGCCACGATCTGGCTCTGGCCGCGTCTGGCCGGGCGCAACGCGCGCTCCGTACTGGGCCGTGTCGGGCTGCTGCTCGCAACCCAGTTGATGCTGTTCGCCTCCGTGGGACTGGCTGCCAACAAGTCCTTCCTCTTTTACGGCTCCTGGGCCGACCTTTTCGGCCAGGAGACCGAAATGGGTGTGGTCGTCGACCACTCGGCCGGCGCGAAGCACCTCAAGGTCGTAGAAACGCTGGGTGTTGACGTGCCGGGCGGTCACAAGCCGGCGGTGGGAGGCCAGATACAGAAGGTCGTCATAGCGGGGGAGAAGTCGAAGATAGAGGGCCCCGCTTACGTCTATCTGCCGCCGGAGTACTTCCAACCGCGTTACGCCAGGAGGAACTTCCCGGCGTCCGTGGTACTCACCGGTTATCCGGGGACAGCGGAGAACCTCCTCAAGGGACTGCGCTATCCGGCGACGGCGTACATCCAGGCGGCGGCGGGCAACATGCAGCCGATGATCCTGGTGATGATGCGGCCCACCGTCGCGCCGCCCCGGGACACCGAATGCGTGGACGTACCGGGCGGCCCGCAGACCGAGACCTTCTTCGCCAAGGACCTGCCCCAAGCGATATCCGAGTCCTACAGGGTGGGCACAAAGCCGCGGAACTGGGGCTTCATGGGGAACTCCACCGGCGGATACTGCGCCCTGAAAATCGCCATGCACCACCCCGGAAACTTCGGTGCGGGAGCGGGCATGTCCGCGTACTACAAGGCGGCCGAAGACGCGACGACAGGGGACCTCTTCCATGGCAACAGGAATGAGGCGAACCGGGCCGACCTGCTGTGGAGTCTTGACCACCTGAAGCCGTCGAAGTCGTTCTTCCTTGTGACCAGTTCCAGGGAGGGCGAGGGCAATCTGCAGGGCACCCGGCTTTTCATCGAGAAGGTGAAGCCGCCCGCCCGGGTCTCGTCGATCACCCTGGACAGCGGCGGCCACAACTTCGGCACCTGGCGGCGCGAAATAGCGCCCGCCCTGGAGTGGATCAGCGGCAGGCTCAGGGCGAACTGACGGACTCCACTTCCACCGCTGTACGGGGGAGGGCCTGGGCGTCGGCATCGATGGAACGGCGCAGTGCCTCATGGAGACGGGCCGGGGTGAGTACGCCGAGGAAACGTCCGGCGCTCTCCTTGTCGATGACCGCGATCCAGCCCGCGTCGTGCTGGAGCATCGTGGAGAAGGCCTGCTTGAGCGAGGCGCCGACGGGCAGCCAGGCCTCCATGCGACGGGCGTGTTCGCGTACGGTCCCGGTGGCCGTCCGGGCCTGCTCGGCGGAGATCCAGCCGTGCAGGTCGTCCTCGCTGTCCAGGACGACGGCCCAGCGGGCACCTTCCGCGGTCAGTGCGGCGGCTGCCTGCTTGACCGGGTCGTCGAGGTGCACGACGGGCGGCTGTTCCAGATCGCCGGGCTCTATGGGCGTGACGGAGAGGCGCTTGAGGCCCCGGTCGGCGCCGACGAAGTCCGCGACATAGGGGGTGGCGGGCATGCCCAGTACGGTCGCCGGGGCGTCGAACTGCTCGATCCTGCCCTGCCCGTAGACGGCGATGCGGTCACCGAGACGGACGGCCTCCTCGATGTCATGAGTGACGAAGAGGACGGTCTTGCGCACCTGCGACTGGAGCTTCAGGAACTCGTTCTGGAGATGCTCGCGCACGACCGGGTCGACCGCGCCGAACGGCTCGTCCATCAGAAGCACCGGCGGGTCCGCGGCCAGAGCCCTTGCCACGCCGACGCGTTGACGCTGGCCGCCGGAGAGCTGGTCGGGGTAGCGGTCGCCGTGCACGGACGGGTCGAGGCCGACCAGGTCGAGGAGCTCGGCGGCGCGCTCGCGGGCTTTGGCGCGCTTGACGCCGAGGAGGTGGGGGACGGTGGCGGTGTTCTCCAGAACCGTCTTGTGGGGGAAGAGGCCGACTTGCTGGATGACATAGCCGATGCGGCGGCGCAGCTGAACGGGGTCGATGGTCGATATGTCGTCCCCGTCGAGGAATATCCGGCCCTCGGTCGGCTCGATCAGCCGGTTCACCATCTTCATGGTGGTGGTCTTGCCGCAGCCGGACGGCCCGACGAGCGTGACCAGTTCGCCCTCCGCGACTTCGAAGGAGAGGTCGTCGACGGCGGTGGTGCCGTCGGCGTACCGCTTGGTGACGTGCTCGAATCGGATCATGGTTCCCCATTGTTGCCCGTGCGACGTGCTGTCACTTTTCCGGGGGACGACCCCCATGCCCCGCTCCGTGTTGCAGGAATGTGGCGGCCCTCGGCGATTGTCAGTGGCCGAGGATATGGTCGTGAGACGTGAATGTCGTCAGACATGAGTTCGGGGACTCGGGGGAGGTGGGGACGCATGAGCGGCCAGAGCTGTCTGACGGCGAACGACTGGATTTGCGGGGAGTATGTGCGTTCCCGCAGCCAGGAGCTGACCGATGCGACCGTGCAGCATGTGTGGATCACCGCGATTTCGGTCGTGCTGGGACTGCTGATCGCGTTTCCGCTGGCCTTGCTCGCGCGCGGGCGGGCCGGCCGCCGCAGCAGGCTCGCGGGTCCGATTCTGGGCCTGACGACCGTCCTCTACACGGTCCCTTCGCTGGCGATGTTCTCGCTGCTGCTGCCCCTGTTCGGGCTTTCGGCGGCCGTGGTGGTCACGGGTCTCGTGCTCTATTCGCTGACCGTGCTCGTACGGAACATCCTGGCCGGACTGGAAGCGGTGCCCGCGGAAGCACGGGAGGCCGCGCAGGGCATGGGGTACGGGCCGGCGCGACTGCTGTGGGAGGTCGAACTGCCGCTGGCGCTGCCCGCCTTGCTGGCCGGGGTGCGGATCGCGACGGTGTCGACGGTCGCCCTGACGACGGTCGGCGCGATCGTGGGGTACGGCGGGCTGGGGACGCTGATCGTGGACGGCCTCGATTCCCTCTTCAAGGCACAGGTGCTCACTGCTTCGGTGATCTGCGTCCTGTTGGCTGTGGTGGCCGACCTGCTGCTGCTCTGGCTGCAGCGGGCGCTGACCCCGTGGACCCGGGTGCGTACGCCCCGAATACGCACCGGCCGTACGGCAGCCGCCCGTAGCGGCCGTGCTGCCCGTATCGCGAAGGTCGGCTGATCCATGGGAGCGATCGGGGACGCCTTCACCTGGCTGACGACCGCCGCCAACTGGCAGGGCGAGAGCGGCGTCTGGAACCGGCTCGGTGAGCATCTCTACTTCAGCGGCGTGTGCCTGCTGCTGTCATGTCTGATCGCACTGCCGGTCGCGCTCTGGCTCGGCCACCTCGGCCGGGGCGGCGCACTCGCGATCAACCTCTCCAATGCGGGGAGGGCGATTCCCACCCTCGCGGTGCTGATCCTGCTGACGCTCACACCACTGGGCAGGCAGGGCGACCTGCCGACGATCATCGCGCTCGTACTGTTCGCGGTGCCGCCGCTGCTGACCAATGCGTACATCGGCATGCGGGAGGTGGACCGGGCAGTTGTGGAGGCCGCGCGCGGGATGGGCATGTCGGGGCGCCAGCTCTTCGTGCGGGTCGAACTGCCCCTCGCGTACCCGCTGGTCATGACGGGGCTCAGGTCGGCGGCCGTCCAGGTCGTCGCCACGGCGACGCTCGCGGCGATGGCGGGCGAGGGCGGCCTCGGACGGATCATCACGGCCGGCTTCAACACGTACAACACCCCGCAGGTGGTGGCGGGCGCGCTGCTCGTGGCGGGGCTCGCTCTGCTGGTCGAGGGCGTACTGGTGGCGGCGGACCGGCTGCTCGACCCGATGCGCCGGCGAGCCTCCGGAGCGCAGAAGACAGCCTGACGATGCCTCTCCTCTTTTCTTGCCTTGTCCTCCCTTTCGTCCCCTTTCTCCTTGGATGGTGAACCTCATGAGCAGGACTTCGCGCACAGCGGGTGCGGTACTGGCCGTGATCGCACTGGCCGGCGGCCTGGCCGCGTGCGGCGGCGAGAGCTTGGAGAAGGACAAGGGCGGTGAGGCGGGCAAGAACGGCTCGCTGGTGGTGGGTTCGGCCGGATTCACCGAGTCCAAGGTGCTGGCCGAGCTGTACGCGCAGCTTCTCTCCGACGCCGGATACGACACGTCGATCAAGACGGCGAAGAACCGCGAGCTGTACGAACCCGCCCTGGAGAAGGGCGAGATCGACGTCGTACCGGAATACGCCGCTACGCTTGCGGAATTCCTGAACGCGAAGGCCAACGGCCCCAAGGCGCCGGAGAAGAATCCGGTGGCGTCCAGCGATGTCACCGCCACCTTCAAAGCGCTGGAGAAGCTTGCGGAGCCGCGCGGACTCAAGGCGCTGCCCGCCGGCGAGGCCGTCGACCAGAACGCCTTCGCCGTGAGCAAAGAATACGCCGAGAAGAACAAGCTCAAGACGCTTTCCGACCTCGGCGAGTCCAAGCTCGGGGTGAAGATCGCCGCGGGTGACGAATGCACGGTCCGGCCCTTCTGCGCACCGGGTCTGAAGAAGGCGTACGGGATCGACGTGAAGGGCGTCGACCCCAAGGGCGTAGGGACTCCGCAGGCCAAGCAGGCCGTCAAGGACGGCGCCGATCAGCTGGTGCTGACCACGACGACGGACGCGACGCTGGAGGGGTTCGGGCTCGTACTCCTGGAGGACGACAAGAAGCTCCAGAACGCGGACAACGTACTGCCCGTCGTCAATGCGAAGGACGCCGGATCGCAGGCGATAGCCGACGCTCTCGGCAAGCTCACCAAGGCGCTGACGACGGATGATCTGGTCGAGCTGAACCGCAGGATCGACGCGGAACGGGTGAAGCCCGCCGACGCCGCGAAGGCGTATCTGGAGTCCAAGGGCCTGATCAAGAAGTAGCCCCGGTAAGCAAATGGGTAACCGCCCGGGAACAGATTGCCGGGCGGGGCCCCATCCATCGTCCACGCACGGTAAATTTCAGGCCATGCCACGTGGACGCCACCGCCATTCCCCACCCCTGCACAGGATCCTTCCGCCTTCCGCGGTCGCCGGCGCATCGATAATCAGCGCCGCCGGTGCGTGGTTGTTCGCGGAACCGGTGGTGCTGCGCGGCCTGGTCGCCGTCGCGGCCGCTGCCGCGGTCACCGGCGCGGTCATGATGCGCAGTTGGGACCGTTCGGCGGGGCGGAGAGTCGCCGAGCTGACACGGGCGCGGGCGAGCGACGAGTGGAAGACCGAGGAGCGAATAGCCGATCTCGAGTCCGACCTCGACGAATCGCGTGCGCTGCGGGCCAGGCTCGACGCGAAGCTGCGCGCCAAGCGGGTCGAGCTGGCCGCGCTGCGGGGCGAGCACGCGGCGCTGCTGCGCCGGTACGCGACCGCCGAGACGGAGCGGGCGAGCGCGCTGGAGGGCCGGAGGCTGCTGGCGATAGAGGCGGCGTCCCCCGCGAAGGCACTGCCCGCGGCGAGCAGTACGCCGACGCCGTCCGCGTACCTGCGGGCCACCATGGCGCTGGACAACCTGTCGCGCAACGCGGCGAAGCAGGCGCGGGAACCGCGGGGACCAGGTGGGGTGGAGCAGCCGGAGGGGAAGCACGAGGCGGCCGCCGGTACCGATGCCGTGTCCGGGAGCGAGTCCTCCCCGGAACACGCGCGGCCGTCGTCCGCCATCGCCACGCGCCCCGTCGCGTCCGCTTCCGCGGTCGTCCCGTACGACGCCGCACAGAACCGCCGTGCGTCGCGCACGGAGGGCGGCTTCGACTTCTTCGGCACACAGAAGCCGGGCCCGGCGGCGATCGAAGCCGTCGAGAAGGAAGACCTCGCGGACGTGGTGGGCGAGGAGGCGCTGGCGGCGGCGAGCAGGGCGTCGGGGGCGCGGGTGGTGGGCCAGGTCATCGACCTGACGGCCCACGACGAAACGGAACAGCTCAGCGTGGCGGAGCTGCGCAGCGCGATCTCGTAGGTGCGGGTGCGGGTGCGAGGTGGGGTCCGGGTGCCTGCGGCACTGTTCCCCAACCTTTCCCCAAGCTCTCAACTTCGTTCGAGCCGGGGAGACCCCGCTCTTCCCGGCTGTGACATTCGCCGGACGGGCTGAAATCCGGCTAACCCGCAGCCAGGCCGCCGGCTCCGCCCGCCCGGACCAGTCCGGACTCGTACGCCAGCACCACCACCTGGACGCGGTCCCGCAGGTTCAGCTTCGTCAGGATGCGGCCCACGTGTGTCTTGACCGTGGCCTCCGACAGGACCAGCCGTGCCGCGATCTCCCCGTTCGACAGCCCCTGCGCGACGAGCAGCATCACCTCGCGCTCACGGTCCGTCAGGCGCCCCAGCGCGCTGTTGACGGCTTGCGTCTCCTTGCCCGTGCTGGGCAGCAGCGGCGAGAAGCGGTCCAGCAGGCGCCGGGTCGTGGACGGCGCCACGACCGCGTCGCCGCTGTGCACCGAGCGGATCGCGGCCAGCAGTTCGCCCGGCGGTACGTCCTTCAGCATGAAGCCGCTCGCCCCCGCCTTCAGCCCGGAGAAGGCGTACTCGTCCAGGTCGAAGGTGGTCAGGATGAGGACCTTCGGCGCATCCGGCTCCGCGCAGATCCGCCGTGTCGCCTCGACCCCGTCCAGTTTCGGCATACGTACGTCCATCAGGACCACGTCCACCGCCGCCGAGCGCAGGACCTCGATCGCCTCCGCCCCGTCGCCCGCCTCGGCGACCACCTCCATGTCCGGCTGAGCGGCCAGGACCATCCGGAAGCCGGTGCGCAGCAGCATCTGGTCGTCTACGAGCATCACGCGGATGGACATGGAGAGGGTGACCTTTCGTCAGGCACTCGGAGTTCAGGTACTCGGAAGAAATGGGCAGATCAGTGGGACGGTTTCAGGGGGAGCAGCGCGCTGATCCGGAAGCCGCCGCCCGGCCGCGGCCCCGCGTCCAGCGTGCCGCCGACCATACCGACGCGCTCCCGCATGCCGATCAGCCCGTGACCCTGCCCGTCGGCCCCGCCGTCCTCGTACAGCTCGTGCGCCGCGCCCCGCCCGTCGTCCTCGACGAGCAGGCCGAGCCCGTCGTCGAAGTAGACCAGCCGTACGCTCGCGCCCACGTCCGGGCCGCCGTGCTTGCGCGTATTGGTGAGGGCTTCCTGCACGATGCGGTACGCCGTGAGCTCCACCCCGCTCGGCAGCGGCCGTGGCGTGCCCTCGACCTTGAAGTCGACGGTCAGCCCCGCGGTCCGTACCTGCTCGACGAGGTCCTCGATCTGCTCGACGTCGGGCTGCGGCACGTACTCACCGCTCACCGCCTGCTCGCCGGTGCGCAGTACGCCCAGGAGCCGCCGCATCTCGGCGAGCGCCTGGCGGCCGGTCGTCGAGATGGTCTCCAGTGCCTGCTTGGCCTGGGCCGGGGAGGCGTCCAGGACGTACGCCGCGCCGTCCGCCTGCACCACCATGACCGAGACGTTGTGCGCGACGACATCGTGCAGCTCGCGGGCGATACGGGCCCGCTCGGCGGCGACGGCCACCTTCGACTGCGCCTCGCGTTCCTTTTCCAGGCGCGCGGCGCGCTCCTCCAGCTCCGCGAAATACGCGCGCCGGGTCCGCATCGAGTCGCCGAGGACCCACGCCAGCGCGAACGGCAGCGCCATGACGACCGAGAAGAAGATGGCCGGAAGGACCGTGCCGTCCTTGTCGGCCGGCCAGCGCAGTTGCGCCAGCGGGGCCGCGGCCAGGCCGCCGACGAGCGCGACACGCGAGATCCAGCGTGGCCCGTCGCTCGCGGCGACGGTGTAGATGATGACGAGCATGGCCCAGTCGGCCGGATTGACCTCGACGTCGAACGCGAGCTGGGCGACGCCCATCAGGATCGCCAGCAGCAGCATTTTCTGCGGTGCGCGGCGGCGCAGCGCCACCACGAGACAGAGCAGCGTAACGATCGGGATGGCCGCGATCCGCGGCTCGGTGCCCATCGTCGCCTGGACGGCCCACAGCATGGAGAACCCGAAGAGCATCACAGCCCAGAAGCTGTCGACGCTCGTCGGGTGTCTGCGGATGAAGTCGTAGAGGCGTTGCACGTAACCCAGCGTAGGGAAACCCAATAGGTGCAGGGGTCAACCGGAGGAGCGATCCGGTGGGCCGGAGCCTACTCCCCAAGGTGGAGACTTGGTGCCGTGACGGATGAGTGGCAGGGGTGGCGGGAAGCGACGGAGGCCGCGCTGTACGGGCCCGAAGGGTTCTACGTACGCCCCGGAGGGCCTGGTCCGGCAGGCCATTTCCGTACGTCGGTACACGCGTCCCCGCTCTTCGCTTCGGCCGTCGCACGGCTGCTGACGGAGGTCGACGACGCACTCGGGCAGCCGGACGAGCTGGCGCTGGTGGACATCGGGGCGGGCCGGGGTGAGCTGCTGACCGGCGTGCTGACGGCGCTGCCGCCGGAGCTCTCGGTGCGGGTGCGGCCGTACGCGGTGGAACGGGCGCCCCGCCCGGCGGACCTGGACCCCCGCATCGAGTGGCGGGCCGAGCCGCCGTCGGGCGTGAGCGGGCTGCTGTTCGCGAACGAGTGGCTGGACAACGTGCCGGTGGACGTGGCGGAGACAGACGCGGAGGGTACGGCGCGATACGTGCTCGTACGGGCGGCGGACGGTGAGGAACGCCTGGGCGACGCGGTGACGGGCGCGGACGCGGAGTGGCTGACGCGGTGGTGGCCGTTGGGTGCTGGTGCTGGTGCTGGTGCTGGTGCTGGTGCTGGTGCTGGTGGCGTGGGGGCCGAAGCCGGGCTGCGGGCCGAGATTGGGCGGGCCCGGGACGTCGCGTGGGCCACCGCCGTTGCGACGCTCGACGCTGGGCTCGCGGTTGCTGTCGACTACGCCCACTCCTGCGCGGCACGTCCGCCGTTCGGCTCGCTGACCGGGTTCCGGGCTGGGCGCGAGGTACGCCCCGTACCCGACGGAAGCTGCGACATCACCGCCCACGTGGCCCTGGACGCGTGCGCGCTGCCCGGGGCGGAACTGCTGACCCAGCGCGAGGCCCTGCACCGCCTCGGCGTAACGGCCGCGCGGCCGCCGCTCGCGCTGGCGAGTACGGATCCGGCGGCGTACGTACGGGCGCTCGCGTCGACGGGTGAAGCGGCGGAGCTGACGGCACGGGGCGGCCTGGGGGACTTCGGCTGGCTGATGCAGTGGGCGCCTTTTCCACCCGGCCGTCCGTCCAATGGGGGCAATAGGGGTGGACGCCCTTAGCGGGTGGCGCACCGCCGTCGGGGTCCGTGCCGCCGCGTCTGCGGGCGGGCTGCGGAAATTGCTTCCGCAGGAGCCCCCGCCCGCCCCGTACGGCCCACGGGGGATACTGGCCGCATGACGGAGACCACGGTCGGCATCGGCGGCGCGGCGGAGAGCACCGACATGGTGCTCAACATCGGCCCCCAGCATCCCTCCACCCACGGCGTCCTCCGCCTCCGCCTGGTCCTCGACGGCGAGCGCATCCAGCACGCGGAGCCGGTGATCGGCTACATGCACCGGGGTGCGGAGAAGCTCTTCGAGGCGCGTGACTACCGCCAGATCGTGATGCTCGCGAACCGCCACGACTGGCTGTCCGCCTTCTCGAACGAGCTCGGCGTCGTCATGGCCGTCGAGCGGATGCTCGGCATGGAGGTCCCGGAGCGGGCGGTCTGGACCCGTACGCTGCTCGCCGAGCTCAACCGGGTCCTCAACCACCTGATGTTCCTCGGGTCGTACCCCCTCGAACTGGGTGGAATCACCCCGGTCTTCTACGCGTTCCGAGAGCGCGAGGAGCTCCAGGCCGTCATGGAGGAGGTCTCCGGCGGCCGCATGCACTACATGTTCAACCGGGTCGGCGGCCTCAAGGAGGACCTGCCCGCCGGCTGGCTCGGCCGCGCCCGCGAGGCCGTCGCGGACGTCCGTTCCCGGATGGACGTGTACGACAACCTCGTCGTCGGCAACGAGATCTTCCGGGGCCGTACGCGCGGGGTCGGCATCCTGTCGGCCGAGGCCGTGCACGCGTACGGCGTCAGCGGCCCTATTGCCCGCGCCTCCGGTGTCGACTTCGACCTGCGGCGCGACGAGCCGTACCTCGCGTACAGCGAACTGCAGGACACCCTCAAGGTCGCCACCAGGACCGAGGGCGACTGCCTGGCCCGCTTCGAGATCCTCCTCGACCAGACCCACAACGCGCTGGACCTCGCGGACGCCTGCCTCGACCGGATGGCCGACCTGCCGCCCGGCCCGATCAACCAGCGGCTGCCGAAGGTGCTGAAGGCCCCGGAGGGGCACACGTACGCCTGGACCGAGAACCCGCTCGGTATCAACGGCTACTACCTGGTGTCGAAGGGCGAGAAGACGCCGTACCGCCTGAAGCTGCGCTCCGCGTCGTTCAACAACATCCAGGCGCTGACGGAGCTGCTGCCGGGGACGCTGGTCGCGGACATGGTCGCGATCCTCGGATCGCTGTTCTTCGTCGTCGGCGACATCGACAAGTAGTCCTAGTAGTAGTCCTAAGTAGCGGCCCTACAAGCAGTCCTACAAGCAGTCCTAGTAGTCCAGCTGCTCGTCCCAGTCGGTTCCGCGCCCGTCCGGTGTGAGGTCGAACAGGTTCCAGAGCGGCTCGATGGTGCCGACATGGCGGGGCCCCTGGCCGGGATCATCGGTGGGCGCGTAGAGCAGCTCCGAGCCCCAGAAGTGGCGGATCTCCTCGCCGTCGCGCCGGAACACGTTCAGCATCGGCATCGATACGCCCTCCGCCGTCTCGGCGAGATAGTCACGCCGGTACGTATTGCCTGCCGAGGACAGCAGGCGCAGCCTCCGCCAGCCGCGCTCCTCGGCGAACGCGAGAAGCCGGGGCAGCGGCGCCTTCGCCACGACCGCGAAGTTGACGCGCTGGGTGACGTGCTCGACGGCGCCGTCGAGCTGATCGAGGATCGCCGTGCACGACGGGCACGGACCTTCTTCGCGCTTCAGCTGCGCTGTGCGCCCCGTCTTGGGGCCCGGCCGGTCGTCACCGGGGTGGCGCGGGAACATGAAACCGTAGATCACCAGCGAGTCCTTGCCCGGCGCGAACAGCTCCGAGAGCCGCACATCGGCCGGAGCGCCGTCGGCCCCGGCCCCCTGGAACACATAGTCCTCGGGAACCGGCCCGCCTGGCGGCAGCTTGCGCCTCGCGGCAGCCACCGCCTCCGTGGCACGGCGCAACGAGACCTCCTGCAGGAGCAGCCGATCGCGCGCGGCACGGTACTCGGCCGACTCGCCCGGAAACGTCATGCCTCCAGCGTGCGGTGTGCGGTGGTCCGGTGCCAGCCGGAGCGCGAGACGGCGCGCGGTCGAGCGGGCGCCCCGCTTCGGAAACTCTTTTCCCCTGCCTCAGCTTTCCCCTGCCTCAGCGCAGGATTCCCTCCAGGAAGTCGCTCCCCAGCCGGGACACCGCCTGGAGGTCCAGTTGGTGCATGACATACCGCCCGCGCCGCTGCATCGTCACCAGGCCCGCCTTCTTCAGCACCGTCAGGTGCCGCGACACCTCGGGTGCGCTGATGCCGTGCGAGTCGGCGAGCTCGCCCGTGGTGTACGGAGAGCGGGCCAGGTTGCGGCACAGGCGCATGCGCATCGGGTGGGCCAGCGCCTCCATCCGCAGCTTGAGCAGCTCGACCGAGGCGGGGGTCGGGAGTTCGGGGGCGCCGACCGGATAGTGGATCACCGGCCGCCAGCCCGGCGCGTGCAGGACCGACAAGTGCGGCCAGCCGAAGCTGGACGGGACGAAGGTGAGCCCCGCGCCGACGGCCGGGTCCATGGCGCTGGTGCGTCCCTCGGCCAGCTTGTCCGCGTGGATACGGGTCCGGGCGCCGCGCCCCGCACCGCCGCGGCGCTCCTCCAGCGACAGCGCGGGAGACACCGCGTACAACGCTTCGGCGAGGCCCTTGTGCCGCAGCACCTCGCCCTTGTGCCGGGCATCGGCGGCCAGTTGGACCCGTATACGCCGCCACGTGTCGGCGAAGAACGCCTGGTCGCAGTCCTCGAAGAGCCGCCGCAGCCAGGCCCGCACGGACGTCGGGTCGTCGAGCAGCCGGGCCGCGAAGTCGGTCTGCTTCGGCCCGCGTGCGGCGGCCAGCTCCAGCGCGCGCTCGCGCAGCGCGGGGTCGTGGAGCGGGGACGGGCCGCCGATGCCGTACGTACTGGAGCAGGTGAACTCCAGCGCGGAGGAGACGAACCGGTCGTCGTCCAGCCGGTCGAGCGCGTCCAGGTCCTCGGTGAGCGTCGAGCCCGTCCTGCCGTCCCCGTCCCGCACGCCGGCGAACGGCATGAAGACGTCCGAGAACGTGCTGCGCCACAGGAAGTCCGCCTCGTGCAGCCGGTCGGCGAGGTCCGGCTTCAGCGATGCGGCGGTCGCGGTCGCCCAGCCGTGCAGCCCGGGGTGGTGCCCGGGCTCCGCCAGGGCGTGCAGAGCCATGCCGAGCTCCGCGAGCGGAGAGGTCTCGAAGGAGATGCGCTCGGGCGGCAGGCCGGTGATGTCGATTGACACGCTCATGGGTTCATCGTGCCTGCCGCCACTGACAGTCGGGCCGCCGATTGACGGGGCTCGTCAAACGAAGCGCGTTCGGCTGGGGGCGTACGCATGGTGATGCACATGAACGCCATTCAGCAGCACATGCTCGACGTCTATCGCACCGCCCAGCTGGGCGGTTCTGCTCCGCCGGCTCCTGGCGAGGGTGACTGGCAGGTTGTGCGGGAGGTTCGCGATTACCAACGTTTCCGTGCGGTGGTCGAGGGCCGGCCCGCGCGGGGCCGCGTCCGCGCCGCCCTGACTCGCCTCTTCACCTCCAGGGCCCCGGCCCCTTCAACCACCCGTCCTGCGGACAGCCGTCCCGTTGTGTGCGGCTGAGCGGTGGCCGGGGTAGGGGAACAGCGTGCGGCGCGGCCGCCGCCCACAGGCTGTGGACAGCGCGGCGGGTGCGCGAAACGCTGGCGTAGCATGACGAGAAATCGTCCGGTACCCGCCGCGGACTGGAACGGAAGGCCGTCCCCGCGTGAATGTGAACGCACCACACGAGCCCCTGGATGCCAGGGACCGACCAGCCCGCCTCACCGTCGGCGTGGTCGGAGCCGGCAGGGTCGGCCCGGCCCTCGCCGCCGCGCTGCAACTGGCGGGGCACCGCCCGGTCGCCGTCTCCGGCGTCTCGGAAGCGTCCGTACGCAGAGCGGCGACGCTCCTGCCCGACGTTCCGCTGGTCACCCCCGCCGACGTACTGGCCCGCGCCGAACTGGTGCTGCTGACGGTCCCCGACGACGCACTGCCGGGCCTCGTGGAAGGTCTCGCGGAGACCGGCGCCGTCCGCCCGGGGCAGCTGATCGTGCACACCTCCGGCCGGTACGGAACCGGGGTCCTCGCACCCGCCCTGCGCGCCGGCGCGCTGCCGCTCGCCCTGCACCCCGCGATGACCTTCACCGGCACCTCCGTGGACGTCCAGCGGCTGGCCGGCTGTTCCTTCGGCGTCACCGCGCCCGACGAGCTGCGGCTGGCCGCCGAGGCCCTGGTCATCGAGATGGGCGGCGAGCCCGAGTGGATCGCGGAGGAGTCCCGTCCGCTCTACCACGCCGCCCTGGCGCTGGGCGCGAATTACCTGGTCACCCTGGTGGCCCAGTCGATGGAGCTGCTCCGTGAGGCGGGCGTCGACGCCCCCGACCGGATGCTCGGCCCGCTGCTCGGCGCCGCCCTCGACAATGCCCTGCGCTCCGGCGACGCGGCGCTCACCGGCCCCGTCGCGCGCGGCGACGCGGGGACCGTGGCCGCGCACGTCGCCGAGCTGCGCAAGCACGCGCCGCACGCCGTGTCGGGATACCTCGCGATGGCCCGTACGACCGCCGACCGCGCCCTCGCGCACGGCCTGCTCAAGCCGGAGCTGGCCGAGGACCTGCTGGGCGTACTGGCGAAGCAGGACGAAGGGGAGGTCCGATGAGTGCCTTCGAGCTGGTCCCCACGCGCGAAGACCTCCGTTACGTTCTCGACCATTTCGGCGCCCTCGGCCGCACCGCCGTCGTCATGACCATGGGCGCCCTGCACGAGGGCCACGCGACGCTGATCCGGGCCGCGCGCAAGCACGTCGGACCCAAGGGCTTCGTCGTCGTCACCGTCTTCGTCAACCCCCTCCAGTTCGGCGTGGGCGAGGACCTCGACCGCTACCCCCGCACCCTCGAAGCCGACCTCGCCCTCGCCGAACAGGCAGGCGCGAACGTCGTCTTCGCCCCCTCCGCCGAAGAGGTCTACCCGGGCGGAGAGCCGCAGGTCCGTATCGCCGCGGGCCCGATGGGCGAGTGCCTCGAAGGAGCGTCCCGGCCGGGGCACTTCGACGGCATGCTGACCGTCGTGGCGAAGCTGCTGCACCTGACGACGCCCGACGCCGCCTTCTTCGGGCAGAAGGACGCCCAGCAGCTGGCCCTGATCCGCCGCATGGCCCAGGACCTCAACTTCCCGGTGGAGATCGTCGGCGTACCGACGGTCCGTGAGGAAGACGGCCTGGCCCTGTCCAGTCGCAACCGGTACCTGTCGCCCCAGGAGCGCCGCACCGCGCTCGCCCTCTCCGGGGCCCTGTTCGCCGCCCGTGACCGGCTTGCCGCCCAGGAGGCCCTGCAGGCCCGCGCGTCGGCCCAGACCGTACCGCCGACGCCCCAGCGCGTGGCCGGGCTCGCCGCGGTCGGCGAGACGCGGGCCGCCGCCGACGCGTACGCCGTGGCGCAGGCCGGCCAGCCGGACCTGAGCGGCCCCGCCGCCGTCCGCGCGGCAGCGGCCGCCGTCCTGGACGCGGCCACGCGCCTCGACCCCCCGCTCGACCTCGACTACGTGGCCCTGGTCGACCCGTCCGATTTCACCGAGGTCCCCGACACCTACCGCGGCGACGCGGTCCTGGCGGTGGCCGCCAAGGTCGGCGCGACGCGCCTGATCGACAACATTCCGCTGACCTTCGTCCACGAAATCCGCGAGACCCGCGAGACCCGCGAGCAGGGAGCCTCGGCATGACCCGCACCGGTATACGGCTGAAGGCCCCCGCCCCCGGCTGGTCCATCGACGCAGACGTCGTGGTCGTCGGCTCCGGCGTCGCCGGCCTGACGGCGGCGCTCCGCTGCACCGCCGCCGGTCTGCGTACCGTTGTCGTCACCAAGGCCCGCCTGGACGACGGCTCAACGCGCTGGGCACAGGGCGGCATAGCCGCCGCGCTGGGCGAAGGCGACACCCCCGAGCAGCACCTGGACGACACGCTCGTCGCGGGCGCGGGCCTGTGCGACGAGGAGGCGGTACGGGCCCTGGTCACCGAGGGCCCCGACGCCGTACGCCGGCTGATCGAAACCGGTGCGCAGTTCGACACCACCGCCGGCGGGGACATCGCCCTCACCCGCGAGGGCGGCCACCACCGCCGCCGTATCGCCCACGCGGGCGGCGACGCCACGGGCGCCGAGATCTCCCGCGCGCTGGTCGAAGCCGTGCGCTCCGCCTCGCTCCGTACGATCGAGAACGCCCTGGTCCTGGACCTGCTGACGGACGTGGACGGCCGTACCGCCGGCGTCACCCTGCACGTCATGGGCGAGGGCCAGCACGACGGCGTCGGCGCGGTCCGTGCCCCGGCCGTCGTCCTCGCCACCGGCGGAATGGGCCAGGTCTTCTCGGCCACCACCAACCCGTCCGTCTCGACGGGCGACGGCGTCGCGCTGGCGCTGCGCGCGGGCGCCGAGGTCTCGGACCTCGAATTCGTCCAGTTCCACCCGACCGTGCTCTTCCTGGGAGCCGACGCGGAGGGCCAGCAGCCGCTGGTGTCGGAAGCCGTACGGGGCGAGGGCGCGCATCTCGTCGACGCCGACGGCGTGCGCTTCATGGCGGGCCAGCACGAGCTCGCCGAACTGGCGCCCCGCGACATCGTCGCCAAGGCGATCATGCGCCGCATCCGCGAGCAGGGCGCCGAGCACATGTACCTGGACGCCCGGCACTTCGGCGCCGACATGTGGGAGGCCCGCTTCCCCACCATCCTGGCGGCCTGCCGCTCGCACGGCATCGACCCGGTCACCCAGCCCATCCCGGTCGCCCCCGCGGCCCACTACGCGTCCGGCGGCGTACGGACCGACCTCCACGGCCGTACGACGGTGCCCGGCCTGTACGCGTGCGGCGAGGTCGCCTGCACGGGCGTGCACGGTGCGAACCGCCTGGCGTCCAACTCCCTCCTGGAGGGCCTCGTCTTCGCGGAACGCATCGCGGAGGACATCGCGGCCGCCCCCGCCTCGCCCGGCCCCGCCGTGCAGAACGAAGAGGAACCCGGCCCTCTCTTCGACCCCGCGGCCCGCATCGAGATCCAGCGGGTCATGACGGCCGGCGCGGGAGTGCTCCGCTCCGCCGAGAGCCTCGACCACGCGGCCGATGCCCTGGAAGCCCTGTACCGCGCGGCCGCCCTGGAGGCCGACGGGGACGCGAAGGACGCCGAGCCGGGCGTCGACGCCTGGGAGGCCACCAACCTCCTCCTCGTATCGCGCGTCCTGGTGGCCGCCGCCCGGGAGCGCGAGGAGACCCGCGGCTGCCACTGGCGCGAGGACCGGCCGGACCGCGACGACGACGCCTGGCGCAAGCACCTCGTCGTACGGCTGACCCCAGACCGCAACCTCGCGGTGCGCCGCACCGACTCCGCCTCATTCCCGCCCGTACGCACCGCACATCCCGCAAGTCCCGCACGCCGCCCCGCACACGCTCAGAGGGAGCAGTAACCGTGAGTACGCCCGACAACCCCCAGCTCCTGCCGACCGCCTCCGGCGGCTGCGGCGACTCCTGCGGCTGCGGGGAGACGTACGAACTCGACACCAGCGAGTGCGCCCTCGACCCGGGCCTCGTCCAGCTCCTCGTCGAAGCGGGCCTGGACCCCGTCGAGGTCGAGGAGATCGCGAACGTCGCCCTCGGCGAGGACCTCGCCCACGGCGTGGATGTGACGACCGTCGCGACCGTCCCCGAGGACGCCGTCGCGACCGGCGACTTCACTGCGCGTGAGGCGGGCGTCGTCGCCGGTCTGCGCGTCGCCGAGGCGGTCCTCTCCATCGTCTGCACGGACGAGTTCGAGGTCGAGCGGCACGTCGAGGACGGCGACCGCGTCGAAGCCGGCCAGAAGCTGATCAGCGTCACCACCCGCACCCGCGACCTGCTCACCGGCGAGCGCAGCGCGCTCAACCTGCTGTGCCGCCTCTCCGGCATCGCGACCGCGACCCGCGCATGGGCCGACGTACTCGAAGGCACCGGCGCCAAGGTCCGCGACACCCGCAAGACGACGCCCGGTCTGCGCTCCCTGGAGAAGTTCGCGGTCCGCTGCGGCGGCGGCGTCAACCACCGCATGTCCCTGTCGGACGCGGCGCTGGTCAAGGACAACCACGTGGTCGCGGCGGGCGGTGTGGCCGAGGCGTTCACGCTCGTACGCAAGCAGTTCCCGGAGGTCCCGATCGAGGTCGAGGTCGACACCCTCGCCCAGGTCACCGAGGTCCTGGACGCGGGCGCCGACCTGATCCTGCTGGACAACTTCACCCCGGAGCAGACGGCGGAGGCGGTGGCCCTGGTGAACGGCCGCGCGGTCCTCGAATCCTCCGGGCGCCTCACCCTCGACACGGCCCGGGCGTACGCCGAGACGGGCGTCGACTACCTCGCCGTCGGGGCGCTCACGCACTCCTCCCCGATCCTCGACATCGGCCTCGACCTCCGCGAGGCGAAGTAACCCATGCTGCTCACCATCGACGCCGGCAACACCCACACGGTCCTCGGTCTGTTCGACGGCGAGGAGATCGTCGAGCACTGGCGCATCTCGACCGACGCCCGCCGCACCGCGGACGAACTCGCCGTGCTCTTCCAGGGTCTGATGGGCATGCACCCGCTGCTCGGCGACGAACTGGGCGACGGCATCGAGGGCATCGCGATCTGCTCCACCGTCCCGTCCGTCCTGCACGAACTGCGCGAGGTGACCCGCCGCTACTACGGCGACGTCCCGGCCGTGCTCGTCGAGCCGGGCATCAAGACGGGTGTGCCGATCCTGATGGACAACCCCAAGGAGGTCGGCGCGGACCGCATCGTCAACGCGGTCGCGGCGGTCGAGCTCTACGGCGGACCGGCGATCGTCGTCGACTTCGGTACGGCGACGACCTTCGACGCCGTATCGGCGCGTGGTGAGTACGCGGGCGGCGTCATCGCGCCCGGCATCGAGATCTCCGTCGAGGCGCTCGGCGTCAAGGGCGCCCAGCTCCGCAAGATCGAGCTGGCCCGGCCGCGCAGCGTGATCGGCAAGAACACGGTAGAGGCCATGCAGGCCGGAATCGTGTACGGCTTCGCGGGCCAGGTCGACGGTGTCGCGCAGCGCATGGCCCGCGAGCTCGCGGGCCCGGACGGCGACCCGGCCGACGTGACGGTCATCGCTACGGGCGGCCTGGCGCCGATGGTGCTCGGCGAGTCCTCCGAGATCGACGAGCACGAGCCGTGGCTGACGCTGATCGGGCTGCGCCTGGTGTACGAGCGGAACGTGGCGCGGATGTAGCGCCGATGCGGTGCCGGATGCGGTGCGTCGTACGGGCAGCGCGCCCCGTACGACGGACCGGTTCGCAGGGCGGCCCGGTCCGTACGGCGACCCGGCCCGTCCGCCGCGCCGCCGTACAACCATTAAACCGATTTTGTCCGTTTCGTGCGTATTGTCACTACATGCCCACGCCATACGGATCCCGTGGCGGCATGGCGTTCGGCGCTGACGAGCTGCGTGTGCTCCGACGCGCCCTCGCTGTCGCCCTCCATCCCGCGTCACTGTCCGATGAGGACGTCCAGGACTGCCTGCGCCTCGCCGACTCCCTGGACGAGGCGGTCCGCGAGGCGGGCCGGCTGCGCGCGTTCCTCCTCGCCGACCTCGTCCGCTACCGCGAGGCTCTCCCCGGGGCGGCCGCCGGCTACCTGGAGCTGCTCCAGGACGCCCTGGCCGCCGGATACGGGCCGACCCCCGACGACCTCGCGGCCCTGCGTACGCTCCGCGACATGCCGGGCGGCGCCGAACTCCTCGACCGCTGCCGGGACGTCGCCGAGGAGTCGGTACGGGCCCGCCTGGCCGGCCGGAGCCCCGCACCCGCGCCGCGTACCCGGCTGTTGTCGCTCGTGGGCGGCAGGGCCACGGCCTCCCATGCCGACGACCCGCCGCAACCCCGGAAAGGCGACGGCCCGCCGCAGCCGGGGAAACCCGCACCGAAGCCCGGCCCCCGCGCCCCCGGGGACCGTCCGATGCCGAAGCCGTCCGAGGTCTTTCCGCCGCGCCGCCGCCCCGTGCCCCCGCCGGAGCAGAGGGCGGCGGGGTAGCTACTCTGGACGGCATGGACTACGTTTCCGCGCTTCTGCCCCCCGTGGTGATGGCCGTGTTCTTCATCGCCCTGGTCACGACGATCGTCAAGTCGCAGGGTGGCTCCAACAAGGCCAAGGAAGACGCGGCCGTGGACGCCGCCCTCTCCCGCGCCGAGTCGGCGCAGCAGACCCGGACGCCCGAGGCGGGCCAGGCCTGACGGCACTCTCTTCGCGAGGCTCACGTCAGGCTCACGACGAGGCTTGAGGCGATGCTTGGGGCGAGGCTCGCGAGGTGCTGCGTGAGGGCGTACGACTCATTCCGAGCCGTACGCCCTTTTTGCTGCGCAAATACCTGCCATTACTGGAAATCTCCCACTATGGTGGCGCTGTGCCTCGCCAATTGGGAGAGCTGGAAGACGCCGTCATGACGCGCGTGTGGCAGTGGAACCGACCGGTCACCGTCCGGGAAGTCCTAGAAGACCTTCAGAAGGAACGGTCCATCGCCTACACGACGGTCATGACCGTAATGGACAATCTCCATCAGAAGGGCTGGGTGCGCAGGGAAGTCGAGGGCCGCGCCTATCGATATACGGCGGTCTCCACTCGCGCCGCATACTCGGCCGCACTGATGAACGAAGCCTGGTCCACGAGTGACAACCCAGCAGCAGCCCTGGTCGCCTTCTTCGGCATGATGTCGGCGGAACAGCGCGATGCTCTGGAGGACGCGATGCGCGTCGTAGGTCAGCGCACCGATCCCGCCGATCCCGCATCTCCCGCAGAGGGCGCATCTTCGGCAGAGGGCGACGAGAGCGCGGACGACACGGAGCGATAGCGTCCCGGTATGCCCTCAGAGCTTCCCGCGCTTCCCAATGCCGCTGCAAAAGCCATCACCGTACGGCGGGCAAGGACCAGTGATGTGCCAACGATCCGCAACCTTGTGGACACGTACGCACAGAAGCGGATCCTGCTCGACAAAGCGAACGTGACGCTTTACGAGGACATCCAGGAGTTCTGGGTCGCCGAACGCGACGAGGACGCGGCCGTTGTCGGCTGCGGCGCTCTGCATGTGATGTGGGAAGACCTCGCGGAAGTACGAACTCTCGCGGTCGATCCGGCCTTCAAGGGCGCCGGAGTCGGGCATCAAGTGCTTGGCAAGCTGCTCCAGACAGCGCGCTGGCTCGGTGTGCGCCGGGTTTTCTGTCTCACCTTCGAAGTCGAGTTCTTCATCAAGCACGGCTTCGTGGAGATCGGTGAGGCTCCTGTCGACGGAGATGTCTACAGCGAGCTGCTGCGTTCCTATGACGAGGGTGTAGCGGAGTTCCTCGGTCTCGAACGGGTGAAGCCGAACACCTTGGGCAACAGCCGGATGCTTCTGCACCTGTGATCTTCTGAAGCCGCCGGAACACCCTATGTCCGAAACGCGCACGTTTCCCGTGTTGATGAGGTACTGAACCTCGACCGGGGGTTTGTGTTTTCCAGAGAAAAGCGGTTTCCTTTCCGCGTACTGCATTTTCGATGAAAGGAAATCCGGTGGCACAGAAGGTTCAGGTCCTTCTTGTCGATGACCTCGACGGTGGCGAGGCGGACGAGACGGTGACGTTCGCTCTGGATGGCAAGACCTACGAGATCGACCTCACCACCGCGAACGCGGACAAGCTCCGTGGTCTGCTCGACCCGTACGCCAAGGGCGGCCGGCGCACCGGTGGCCGTGCGGCTTCCGGCCGCGGCAAGGCGCGCGCTGCCGCTGGTGGCAACCAGAACACCGCCGAGATCCGTAAGTGGGCCAAGGCGAACGGTTACAACGTGAATGACCGTGGCCGCGTCCCGGCAGACATCCGTGAGGCCTACGAGAAGGCCAACGGCTGAGCATTCGCGTCAGCGAAATTCGAGTGCAACAACCGGGCCCGGTGGCATTCAGTTGCCGCCGTGCCCACGAGTCGTACGAGATCGGGTGTTTCCGCACGGCACCCGAGTCCGGCAAATGCCGGCAGCATCGGCTCGACCTCGTGCCGCGGCTCGGGGGGTCGCAGCCACATGGCGGCCCCCTGCGAGCTTGTCCATCCCGGCGGTGTGGGCGCGGCCATCCGCCCGCCCGCCCCGATCGCGCGCAGATCCAGGGCGACGCCGCCCCACTCCAGCCAGTCGAGGAGCCCGGGCAGCTCCTCTGCGCTCCCCGCGGCGACCAGCAGCCTCATACGCCGCCCGAGGAGCGCAACGGGCCCTGTGAGGCCCCTGAGGCGCCGCAGGACGGCAAATCCCGCGTCGGAGGGCAGTTCCAGTACGTCGAAGCGCAGGCCCGTCAGGAGCTGCACCGGGCCCTGTGCCGGAAGGCCCTCCGCCGTGGCCCAGTTCGCCGTGGCCCAGCCGAGCTCGTGCTCGTACCACTGCGCGATCGACTGCGCGATGCCGTTCGCGAACGGCATCCGCGTACGCGGGAGCGGGACCTGACTCGGGGGCGTCGTCATGTCCGGACCAACTCCTGAAACACTTCGCAAGTTACGCTTCGTAGGCACACGACTGCGCTCTGTTGATGCTCGGCGGGCGTGCGGGCGTAATCGGCCGCGCAAGGTTGTTCGCCCGTAGCGGAGGGAACCGGTGTGCGCTGCATGGAGTGTCAGTGCTTGCGGGTAAGACATTCCTAGTGGGAAGGGGCGACACGCTGGTCGAGCCGTCTCACGTTCGCCATCGGCGTACTGAATGAACGGGTATCTGCTTGGCCTGCGGGAACATCGTCTCGCACCATCAGGTTGGAGCAGTAGACAGCTGTTCCGGCAGTGAGGTTTCCCCGCAAGGGCGGGGTGATCCGGACGGATGTCGGCAGTTGGAATGAGCTGTCCCGTCCCACGGGACTAGCATGCGGAAGGACTGGGAGGGGACCGACCCCTCACTGCCCGACCGCTCTGAGGAGCGATTAACGATGTTCGAGAGGTTCACCGACCGCGCGCGGCGGGTTGTCGTCCTGGCTCAGGAAGAAGCCCGGATGCTCAACCACAACTACATCGGCACCGAGCACATCCTCCTGGGCCTTATCCACGAGGGTGAGGGTGTCGCCGCTAAGGCCCTGGAGAGCCTCGGGATTTCGCTCGAGGCGGTCCGCCAGCAGGTGGAGGAGATCATCGGTCAGGGGCAGCAGGCCCCGTCCGGCCACATCCCCTTCACTCCCCGTGCCAAGAAGGTCCTGGAGCTGTCGCTCCGGGAGGCTCTTCAGCTCGGCCACAACTACATCGGTACCGAGCACATCCTGCTCGGCCTGATCCGCGAGGGCGAGGGCGTCGCCGCCCAGGTCCTCGTGAAGCTGGGCGCCGATCTGAACCGGGTGCGGCAGCAGGTCATCCAGCTGCTCTCCGGTTACCAGGGCAAGGAGACCGCCGCTGCCGGCGGCCCGGCCGAGGGCACGCCCTCGACCTCTCTTGTCCTGGACCAGTTCGGCCGCAACCTGACTCAGGCCGCCCGCGAATCCAAGCTCGACCCGGTCATCGGGCGCGAGAAGGAGATCGAGCGGGTCATGCAGGTGCTGTCCCGTCGTACCAAGAACAACCCGGTTCTCATCGGCGAGCCCGGCGTCGGAAAGACGGCGGTCGTCGAGGGGCTGGCTCAGGCCATCGTCAAGGGCGAGGTGCCCGAGACCCTCAAGGACAAGCACCTCTACACCCTCGACCTCGGCGCGCTCGTCGCCGGTTCCCGCTACCGCGGTGACTTCGAGGAGCGCCTGAAGAAGGTCCTGAAGGAGATCCGCACTCGCGGCGACATCATCCTGTTCATCGACGAGCTCCACACCCTGGTGGGTGCGGGCGCCGCCGAGGGCGCGATCGATGCGGCCTCGATCCTGAAGCCGATGCTCGCCCGTGGTGAGCTTCAGACCATCGGTGCGACGACGCTCGACGAGTACCGCAAGCACCTCGAGAAGGACGCTGCGCTGGAGCGCCGCTTCCAGCCGATCCAGGTGGCGGAGCCTTCCCTCCCCCACACGATCGAGATCCTCAAGGGCCTGCGTGACCGCTACGAGGCACACCACCGTGTGTCCATCACGGACTCGGCGCTTGTCGCGGCAGCCACTCTGGCCGACCGCTACATCTCCGACCGCTTCCTGCCGGACAAGGCGATCGACCTGATCGACGAGGCCGGCTCCCGGATGCGAATCCGCCGGATGACCGCACCGCCGGACCTCCGCGAGTTCGACGAGAAGATCGCCGGTGTCCGCAGGGACAAGGAATCCGCGATCGACTCGCAGGACTTCGAGAAGGCGGCTTCCCTCCGCGACAAGGAGAAGCAGCTCCTTGCGGCCAAGGCCAAGCGCGAGAAGGAATGGAAGGCCGGCGACATGGACGTCGTCGCCGAGGTGGACGAGGAACTGATCGCCGAGGTCCTGGCCACGGCCACGGGCATCCCGGTCTTCAAGCTCACCGAGGAAGAGTCTTCCCGCCTGCTGCGCATGGAGGACGAGCTCCACAAGCGCGTCATCGGCCAGAAGGACGCCATCAAGGCCCTCTCGCAGGCGATCCGCCGTACGCGAGCCGGTCTGAAGGACCCGAAGCGCCCCGGTGGCTCGTTCATCTTCGCCGGCCCGTCCGGTGTCGGTAAGACGGAGCTCTCCAAGACGCTCGCCGAATTCCTCTTCGGCGACGAGGACGCACTGATCTCCCTCGATATGTCGGAGTTCAGCGAGAAGCACACGGTTTCCCGTCTCTTCGGTTCTCCCCCCGGTTACGTGGGTTACGAAGAGGGCGGCCAGCTCACCGAGAAGGTGCGCCGGAAGCCGTTCTCCGTCGTCCTCTTCGACGAGGTCGAGAAGGCCCACCCCGATATCTTCAATTCCCTTCTGCAGATCCTTGAGGACGGTCGTCTGACCGACTCCCAGGGCCGCGTCGTGGACTTCAAGAACACGGTCATCATCATGACGACCAACCTCGGGACCCGGGACATCTCCAAGGGCTTCAACCTGGGCTTCGCGGCCCAGGGCGACGTCAAGACCGGCTACGAGCGGATGAAGAACAAGGTCAACGAAGAGCTCAAGCAGCACTTCCGCCCCGAGTTCCTCAACCGTGTCGACGACACGGTCGTCTTCCACCAGCTGACCGAGGACGACATCATCCAGATCGTCGACCTCATGCTCGCCAAGGTGGACGAGCGCCTGAAGGACCGCGACATGGGCATCGAGCTCAGCTCGGAAGCCAAGTCGCTGCTCGCGAAGAAGGGTTACGACCCGGTCATGGGCGCCCGGCCGCTGCGCCGGACGATCCAGCGGGAGATCGAGGACATCCTGTCCGAGAAGATCCTCTTCGGCGAGCTGCGTCCCGGCCACATCGTGGTCGTCGACGTCGAGGGCGAGGGTGACGCGAGGGCGTTCACCTTCCGCGGCGAGGAGAAGTCGGCACTCCCCGATGTTCCCCCGATCGAGCAGGCAGCGGGCGGCAGCACCGGCCCGAACCTGTCGAAGGACGCGTAACAGCGCCCTGAGCGCCTGAAGGGGCTGCCCCGGAACCGTATGGGTTCCGGGGCAGCCCCTTTTGCTGCCTGTCTGCTGTCTGCCTGTCCGCTGTCTGCCTGTCCGCGTCGGCTTCAGCCTTCAGCAGAGGGCCGGCTTGCGCCAGGAACATTCGAGGTCGGTGGCGGGGGTGGCGTTGCGCTGGAGGCTGGGGCGTACGAGCTGGGTGTCGGTCTTCGTGGACTTCGCGAGGGTGATCACGATCGCGTCCTCGATGCTCTTGACCGAGGAGGCCAGGTAGTTGTTCAGGACGATGCTGTAGACCAGCTCGCGGCCGCCCGCGTCCGTGACGTACCCGGACAGGGCGGAGGCGCCGGTCAGGGAGCCGGTTTTGGCTCGGGTGTTGAGGGCGGCGGGGGTGTTGCACATGCGGGAGCGCAGGGTGCCGCCGATGGTGCGGTCCGGGTTGCAGGCGACGGGGAGGGATGCGTACCAGTCGGCGTACCAGGGGGCGGTACGTACGGACAGGAGGAGCTTGGCGAGCTGGGCGGCGGAGATGTTGTTCATGCGGGAGAGGCCGGAGCCGTCCACCTGGCGGAGCTTGGAGGCGTCCGCGCCTTCCTTGGTGAGGTGGGTGGCGATGGCGGCCAGGCCGGCGTCCCAGGTGCCCTTGCCGGCCGTCTCGTAGCCGATGGTCTTGGTGAGGGCCTCGGCGTGCATGTTGTTCGACAGCTTCATGAAGGGGCGCATGAGCTCCTTCAGGGGCATCGATGTGTGGGTCGCCAGGGGCTTGGCGTTGCCGGGGGTGGGGCGGCCGTGGCTGGTGGGGCCTGTAATGCGTACGCCATGGGCCCTCAGAGCGTCGGAGAAGACCTCGGCGGCGTAGCCGGTCGGCTCCCAGACGCTGATCCACTCCTTGGTGGGGTTCGCGCCGACCGGGATGTTGCCGGTGACGGCGATGGTGTTGGAGCCGTGTTCGCGCTCGACGGTGAGGGTGTCCGGCTGTCCGGCCGGGACCGTGGTGGCGCGGACGTCGATGTCGACGTAGTCGGTGCGCGGGGTGAGGGTGGTGACCGGGCGGTCGCCGGGCTTCGCGCCGGGGGATGCCGTGACGATGACCGTGCCCGCGTCGTAGTCGGTGTCGGGGGCGACGGTGAGGGCGGAGATCTGCGCCGAGTAGTACGCGGACTCGTCGTCGGCTGCCCACGAGCGGCCGAGGCGCTGGGTGTCGAAGCGGGTGTCGTCGGCGATGAGGCGGCCGACGACGCGCTTGATGCCGGACTCGGCGATGGCGGCGGCCAGTTGGTCGTAGTCCTTGGCGAGCATGGTGGGATCGCCGGTGCCCCGCAGATACAGGTCGCCGAGGAGTACGGAGCCCTGGCGGCTGCCGGTGGTCAGGGCGTCGGTGCGGTAGCGGTACTCGGGGCCGAGCAGGGCCATGGCGGCGATGGACGTGGGCAGTTTGGTGTTCGACGCCGGCATCAGGCGGTCGGCGCCGTCGCGCTGGTAGAGGGTCTCGCCGGTGGTCGCGTCGGCGACCACGACGCTCGCGGCTCCGCCGTCGAGGCGCGGGTCGGTGAGGATCGTGTCGATGGCGCCCTTGATGCCGGTGTCGGAGGGGCCGGCTCCGGCGGGGGAGCTCCAGGTGAGTGTGCAGGCGAGGCCTACGGCCACGGGCCAGACCCAGACGTGCGTACGGCGCTTCGCGCGAATCACAGGTCGAATCACAGGTCTACTCATGGCACAGGAGCATCCCGGACGGAGGCGCTCGTCGGAAGGACGCCTCTGCCAACGGCTGACGCGGCGTCAACCGTCAGCCGGTGAAGCCCCGTCTCCGGCCCAGGACCCTGACCCGGCCGGGGAGCTGCTCGACGCCCCGGACGGCCATAAGCGAGAGCAGCTCGATGTACTGGAGCGAGGTCAGGGCGGCCAGCGACGTGACATCGCACTCGTCGGTGGGACCGCTGACCACCAGCGAGGTGAGGCTGGGAAACAGTTCGGGCACCATGTCGAGCGCCGACTGGGAGAACCGGCCGAGGAGCGTGAGCCGCTCCACGTTCGCCAGGCTGCCCGAGAAGGGAGCCAGCGCGAGCGATTCCCCGCTCACGCGCAAGGCGCTTATCCGGGGGAGCCGGCTGATGACGGCCCACTCCTCCGCGCTCCGGGGACTGCTCGCAGGGCCGAGCGAGACGTCCTGCAGGGCGCTGTGCCTGCCGAGGCCCCTGAGGCCGTCCTCCGGGCGGACCATGTCGACGAGGTCGAGCGTCCTCAGCGGCGCCCGTGCGGGGAGGTCGGACGTGGACCAGGCAAGCCCTCCGCCCAGGGTGAGGATTTCCAGCCGGTCCATCCTCGACAGGGCGCCCAGGTCGGCGCCCGGGGCCATGTCCAGTACGGCCGTGCGCAGAGGGAGGCGGCAGATCCCGGTGAGGTTCGTCAGCCGGGGGCAGCCGGCGACGGTCAGATGGGTGAGGCCGCTCTGGCCGCGCAGGAACGACACATCGCGCAGGTCGGGGTTCTCGCGGATCCTGGCCCTCGTGAGCTCCGCCGCGTCCGTGTAGGCGAGCAGCGCGGACGGCGAAATGGGGCCTCTCGCGTCGAGCATCGGCCGGGGGCCGAGGGTGCGCAGGGCGTCCAGTTGTTCGTCCGTCCGGGCGGTGAAGTACAGGCCGGTCGGGTCGATCCGGGAGATGACCTCGGCGGCGTACTGCTGGGTGTGGAACCGGTCCCAGGACCAGATGAGCTGCGCTCGGACGCGCTCCGCCTGGTGCCCGCAGAAGCGGGCGAGGAACGGAATCGCCCGCTCCGACGCCACATGGGACGCAGCGATGACGACATGCTCGGCGGCCTCTTCGTCGAGCCGCTCCGGTCCGTCGAGCAGGTCCAGGATCATCGGGCCGACCGCCGCCAGTTCGCGGGCCGCCTCGGCGCTGCGCGGTGGAATGAGGGCCTCCGTGCGGCGTTCGACCTCCTGGCGTACGGCGAGGGAGAGCTCGGTGGCGTCTTCGAGGCAGGCCGCCGCCAGGAGATGGACGCGGGTCCGTGCGGCGTCGTCCGGATTCTCGTCGCCGTACGAGAGGAGGTCGCCGAAGAATTCCACCCGCTCGCGCGGTCGTGCGTGGGCGACCGCCATGCGGATGACGTCCTCCCACTGGTCGTTCGCGGCGTGGCGTACGAGCATCCCGAAGTCGCCCTCCTCGACGGCCGCCCTCGCGCCGAGGAAGTCCTGGAAGGTGCGGTGGATGAAGTCGACGGTTCCGGGGGCCTGTTCGCGCAGCAGCCCGCTGCGGTGCAGGAAGTGGTCGAACACCGCCTTCGCCTCACCGAGCTCGGCCACTTCCGGCAGTGCGGGCAGTGCGTCCGCGATGATGCTTTCCGCCCGCGAACGGTCCATCTCGGTGCGGCCGTTGCGGATCAGCCAGTACGCGAGCCGCTGCAGCAACTGGATCTGCGGTTCCTCGCGGAGCTCCGGCAGCCCCATGTTGCGCTCACGGTCGCGGCGTACGAGCAGCATGGAGAGGGCGGCCGTATAGAGGTCCTTGCGGCCGTGCGGCAGGAAGCCGTGGCGGTCGCGGTGCAGCGCGCAGATCATCCCGCACATCAGCGGGTTGGTCGCGAGCCGCCCCAGGTCCGGCTTGGCGCGCACTGCTTCGAGCAGCTGCTTCTCGTAGGCGAGGAGGGCAGTGTCCTCGTCCTCGGAGCCGGTACGGGCCGCACTGTGCCAGCGCTTGATGAAGGCCGCGACGTCGGCGGGCCGCATGGGGGACAGGGCGAGCTCGGTGAAGTCCTCGTCGCCGAGCCAGTCCTCCCGTATGGCCGAGGGGCGGGACGTGACCAGCCAGCGATTGCCGGGGTACGCGTCGATCAGGTCGCTCAGCCAGCCACGGGTACGGGAGCGCTCGGCATCCGGGATCTCGTCGATGCCGTCGACAAGGACCAGGCCGCGGCGGGCGTTCAGTACGCGGGTCTCCCACCCGGCGGGCTGCTCCCCGGCGAGCGGTGAGCCGACGGCGGCCAGGAAGTCCCTGGGGGCGGGGAGGCGCTCGCCGTGGCGGGTCAGGGTGCGCAGGGGCAGGACGAAGGGGATGCGGTCGTAGAGGTACGCCATGCGGTCGTCGAGGTCCTGGCGGGCGGCGGAGACGGCGAGCCACTGGACGAGCGTGGTCTTGCCGGAGCCGGCCTCGCCGCGGAGCAGGACGCGGTCGTGTTCGGCGAGCGCCTGGTCGGCGGGGCGCGGCTCGAAGACGGTGTCGAGGCTGCCGGACATCAGGCGGGAGTCGGCCCCGATCCCGCCGACGTAGTCCCGGAGGGTCTGGACCGATGTGTCCCCGCGGATGGGTCCGACGGCCGTCGCCTCCAGGCTGAGATACGCCGCGTCCAGCGGCCACTTCCCCGGTGAGTTGCTGAGGTCGATACCGAAGATCGTCAGCTTGCTGTGCTTCTTCGCCACGTACGCCAGATAGCGCTGCTCGAACGCCACGTCCTCCGCGCCCGGCAGCGGCCGGCGGGAGATGAGCTCGTCGACCTTCGCGATCAGCTCGGCCTGGCGGCGGCTCTGCGCGACGAGGGTCGCCGCGACGAAGGTCGACCGCTGGGTGAAGAAGTTCAGGATGTGCAGGCAGGTGGCGTCGAGGAGGCGCTCGTAGAAGTACGTCGCGTCCGTGGACAGCTGCCGCTCCGGGCGGTCGTCGGCACGGCGCAGTTCGCGGGCCAGGGCGGTGTGGCCCAGTTCGACGGCCTCCACGTCGCTGAGGGTGAGGTCTCCGAGCGCGTACAGCGTGCTGGTCAGGGCGTCGGTGACGGCCCGCTCCTCGTCGGCGGGCAGTGGCCGCTCGCCCGTACGGAGGGCCTGTCTGACCAGCTCGGCGGCCAGTTTGCGGAGGTCGTTCTCGCCGAGGGTGCGCTTCTCGCCCCTGAAGGAGACGTAGCCGGAGAGCCGGACGGGCTTGTCGACCAGCCCGGCGCCCGGGCCCTCGCTCACGAAGAGCTTCTTGACCAGTGGTGCGACAGCGCTCGACACGAGCCGGGCGCCGATGCTTACGGGATCCACGTGCCGTCCCCCTGAGGCCTGTGCTGTCCGAGTGGATCAGCCTAGCGAGGGGTCTGGCGGTGACAAGGCGCACAGGCCGTGAGGGGCCTACGAAACGGAATAGTGGATGTGTTCCAGCCGGGGTGAGGGACTTTCGTCCCGGTGGCCGGGGGACCTTCGCACCGCTTACCGGCGGGGGTCCGAGACCTGGCTTTATGGCCGGTTTACTCGGCTCTGGCTTGGGTTTAAACCGGGATTTGAGGGTTTATAGCCCCTACTTGGCAGAGGGGGCAGATGGCCGTCAAGAGCCGAAAAGAAGATGTCGCATATACGGCCGGTGGTAGTAGATAGCCCATTTTGGGCAGGGCGGGAGCCCGGGTTACCAAGGTGGAGCAAGCCCGGCGACCAGCCGGGTTCATTCACGCCCCGGAGGTTTCCCCCCGTATGCAGAAGCGCGACATGTTCTCCCGAATCGGCTCCTCGTCCGCCCGCACCCGCCGCACCGCCCTCGTGGTCGCCGGACTCGGAGCGTCGATGGTGCTCGGAACGGCAGGCGTGGCGTTCGCCGCCGAGGGGACCGCGGCCACGTCCGTCAAGCAGCAGGCCGAGGCGCAGGCCAAGGCGGCCGTGAACGCGAAGAAGGCCGCCGACCAGGCCAAGGCCAAGGCCAAGGCCGACGCCAAGGCGAAGGCGGCGAAGGCCAAGAAGGCCATGGCGAAGAAGGCCGCGTCCTGGCAGCAGCCCCTCGACCACTACGCGCTGAGTGCGACGTACGGCAAGGGCGGCGGCATGTGGGCCAGCAAGCACTCCGGCCAGGACTTCGCCGTGCCCACCGGCACCGCGGTCGAGGCCGTGCACGGCGGCACCGTCGTGAAGTCCGGTCCCAACGGCGCCGGCGACGGCCCGGCGTACGGCAACGCGATCGTGGTCAAGCACGACAACAACACGTACTCGCAGTACGCCCACCTCTCGCGCGTCGATGTGAAGCCCGGCCAGACGGTCAAGACGGGTCAGCGCATCGCGCTCTCCGGCAACACCGGTAACTCGAGCGGCCCGCACCTGCACTTCGAGGTCCGTACGACGCCGAACTACGGCACCGCGATCAACCCGGTGAGCTTCCTCCGCGCGGAGGGCGTCAGCCTGTAACACCCGGAGCCTGGCCGTGTGCCCGGCTCACCAGATCGACGGCGACTTCGAGGACAGCCCTGCGCTTCTCCTCGGGGTCGCCTTCGACGTCCTTGAGTACGAACATCCCCGCATGCATCGTGAAGAGCGCGCTGATGCAGCGGACCTGGTCGGTCAGTGCCGCGTCCGGCTCCTTGATCAGGTCGAGCATCACGAGCATGCGCTCCTTGAAGGTCTCGCCGATGCTCAGGTCGCGCATCGTCGCCTGGTTCTCCTGCATGAAGCGGAAGAGCGGAGCGGCGGCGGTCAGCGCCTCGCTGTAGCGGGTGAGGATTTCCTTCTTGGTGTCGAGCGAGTGCGGCTGCTCCTGCCCCCACTCGATCAGCTCGTCGATGGGCCTGGTCAGGTCCTGGAAGAGGCTGACGATGATGTCTTCTTTGGTCTTGAAGTGGTAGTAGAGCGCCGCCTTCGTGACATCGAGCCGCTCGGCGATCTCCCGCAGCGAGGTCTTCTCGTATCCCTGCTCGGCGAAGAGTTCAAGCGCGACGTCCTGGATGCGCTGGCGGGTGTTGCCTCTGGACACGTTGAACTCCCCATGGAACTTACTTGACGCCCGGCTAGTGAGCGGTCTACTTTGCCCAGTGTAGTCAACTTGCCGGGCGGCAAGTAAGTAAACAGGGGAGCTGGAAGCATGGGCAACGGGGCGAGCGGGAAACCAGGGCGGGAAAAGGTGACACCGGCGCAAGCAGCGGAGCAAGAAGCGGCGCAAGGAACGGCGCCACAGCCGCGCAGCGTGCGGGTGGTTCTGCTCGCGCTGATGATCGCGATGCTGCTCGCCATGCTCGACAACATGATCATCGGCACCGCGATGCCGACCATCGTGGGCGAGCTCGGCGGCCTGGAGCATCTCTCCTGGGTCGTTACGTCGTACACCCTCGCCACCGCCGCCTCGACGCCGATCTGGGGGAAGCTCGGCGACCTCTACGGGCGCAAGGGCATCTTCCTCACCTCGATCGTCGTCTTCCTCGTCGGCTCCGTGCTCAGCGGAATGGCCCAGGACATGGGCCAGCTCATCGGCTTCCGTGCCATTCAGGGACTGGGCGCCGGCGGCCTGATGGTCGGCGTCATGGCGATCATCGGCGACCTGATCCCGCCCCGCGAGCGCGGCAAGTATCAGGGCATGATGGCCGGCGTCATGGCGCTCGCCATGATCGGCGGACCGCTCGTCGGCGGCACCATCACCGACCACCTGGGCTGGCGCTGGAGCTTCTACATCAACCTTCCGCTGGGCGCGATCGCCCTGGCGATGGTCACCGCCGTACTGCACCTGCCGAAGAAGGAGCGGTCGACGGCGCGCGTCGACTATCTGGGCGCGGGGCTGCTGACCGTCGGAATCACGGCGATCGTGCTGGTCACGACCTGGGGCGGTACGGAGTACGCCTGGTCGTCGACGATCATCATGGAGCTCATCGCGGTCGGTGTCGCCGCACTCGCGGGCTTCCTCTTCGTCGAGTCCAGGGCCGTCGAGCCGATCATGCCGCTGCACATCTTCCGCAACCGCAACTTCACGCTCATGTCGGTGATCGGCTTCCTCACCGGCTTCGTGATGTTCGGCGCGGTGCTCTTCCTGCCGCTGTTCCAGCAGTCCGTACAGGGTGCTTCGGCGACCAACTCCGGTCTGCTCCTGCTGCCGATGCTGATGTCGATGATGGTCGTCTCGCTTGTCGCGGGCCGGATGACCACCAACAACGGCAAGTACAAGATCTTCCCGATCCTGGGCGGCGGGCTGATGGTCGCCGGTCTGCTCCTGCTCGCGCAGATGGACACGGAGACGACCCGGCTGACCTCCGGCATCTACATGGCCGTACTCGGCGCGGGCATGGGCTTCCTGATGCAGATCACCATGCTGGTGGCGCAGAACAGCGTCGAGATGAAGGACATGGGCGTCGCCTCTTCGTCGACCACCCTGTTCCGTACGCTCGGCAGCTCCTTCGGCGTCTCGATCATGGGCGCGCTCTTCACCAGCCGGGTCCAGGACGCGATGGCCGAACGGGGCGGGGCCGGAGTGACCCAGCAGTCGGCGACGCTGGACGCGGCGAGCCTGGCGAAGCTGCCTGAGCAGGTGCGCGAGGCGTACCAGTTCGCGGTGGCTTCCGGCACGCATGCGGCGTTCCTGCTGGGCGGGGCGATCGCGGTGATCGGGTTCGTGGCTGCCTTCTTCGTGAAGGAGGTGCCGCTGCGGGGAGCCGGGCCGCAGCCGGCTGCGGAGGGTGCGGATGCCACTGAGCCGGAGATGGTGAAGGGATCCGCCTGACCGGATCCGGCCCGTCCGTACTGACCTGACACTGTCCTGACCTGGGGAAACTCGTTTTGACCTCCGGCCCCCGGCGTTCGCGCCGGGGGCCGGAGTGCGTACTTCCGGAGAAGCGGGGGTGAGGTCCGCTGCCTACGGTGACTGTGCAGGACACGCCCTCCCGAGGAGCTCTCCATGATCAAGGGACTAGCCGTATCCACCGTCTGGGTCCTGAACCAGGACCGGGCCAAGGAGTTCTACACCGAGAAGCTGGGACTCGAAGCCCGTACGGACATGACCCTGGGCACAAGCGGGACGCGCTGGCTGACCGTCGGGTCCAAGGACCAGCCCGACGTGATGCTGACGCTCATGGTCCCCGGGCCGCCGGCCCTGGACCCCGTGTCCGCCGAGGCGATACGGCGGCTGGTCTCGGAGGGTGCTCTGGGAGCCGGTGTACTGACCACCGACGACATCCATGGCGACTACGCGACGCTCAAGGCCCGCGGGGTGGAGTTCGTGCAGGCGCCGCAGGAGCGGCCGTACGGCACGGAGGCGATCTTCAGGGACGACTCGGGGAACTGGTTCTCGTTCACCCAGGCGCGGACTGGCGGCTTCGACGGGGAGATGGACCCGGCCTGCTGAGGCAGGGGATTGCTACGGCCCGGTGCCGCTACTGCGGCCGCTCCCCGTCGTCCGGCAGCCGGACCATCGGGAAGCTCCCCGTCGTCGTCGGCGCGTGCTCGGGCAGCCACAGCACCGCGATCGCCCCGCCGTCCTTGTGGGCGTTGCGGAAGGTGAGGCGTGCGCCCAGTACGCGCGCCTGACCGGCCGCGATCGTCAGGCCCAGGCCGTGGCCGTGCCCCGCCCGGTCGGTGCTGCCCGTACGGAACCGGCTCGGGCCGTCCTTGAGCAGCGCCTCGGGGAAACCGGGGCCCTGGTCGCGGACCCGCACGACCCGGCCTTCGACCGTGACCTCGAAGGGGGCCTTGCCGTGCTTGGCGGCGTTGCCGAGAAGGTTGCCGAGGATGCGTTCCAGGCGGCGCGGATCGGTGTTCACCCACGACTCGTGCACCACGTTCACCACCGCGTCCGGGTGCAGCAGCGCGACCCGGCGACTGACGAACTCGCCCAGCGCGATCTCCTGGAGCTCGGCCCGCTCCGCCGCACTGTCGAGGCGTGCCACCTCCAGGACGTCCTCGACGAGCGTCCGCATTGCCTGAGCACGGTCCCGTACGAGCTCGGTGGGGCGGCCGGGCGGCAGCAGCTCGGCCGCCGTGAGCAGCCCGGTCACGGGGGTGCGCAGCTCGTGCGCGATGTCGGCGGTGACCCGCCGTTCCGCTTCGAGCCGCTCCTGGAGGGCGTCCGTCATGGCGTCGACGGCGCGCGCGAGCTCGTCGGTCTCGTCGCGTACGACGCCGCCGACGGCATCCCGGACGCGTACGTCCGTATTGCCCTGCGCGACTTTGCCGGCCGCCGTGGCCGCCTTGCGCAGGCGCCGGGAGAGCTGGCCGCCGATCAGCACGCCGAGTGCGCAGCCGCCGAAGACGACCGACACCGAGCCGATGACCAGGGCGCGGTCGAGGTCGTCCATGATGGCGGCGCTGCGGTCCGTGAAGCGGGTGTGCAGCGAGAGGACGTCCCCGTTTTCGAGGGGGGCGGCGGCCCATACGTCGGGCACGCCGCTGTGGCCGTCCGTGACGTACGTGGCGCGGCGGCTGTTGGACGTTCTCGCCTTGAGTTCCCGGGGCAGGGCGGGGTCGTTGAGCTTGGTGCCGAATCTGGCGTCGCCGGACGACTCGTACCAGCGCTGGGCGAACTGGAGCCGTTCTATCTGTACGTCGCGGGCGTTGTCGAGCATCGAGACACGGGCGGCGTTGTGGACGACGAGGCTCAGCGCGACCGCGATGAGGGCGCCGACGGCGGCGATCGCGATGCTGATCTTCCATCGGACGCCGGTGCGCAGGGCAAGGCGCATGCTCTACGCCTTCAACTTGTAGCCGAAGCCCCGCACGGTTTCGATGCGGTCCTGGCCGATCTTGGTGCGCAGTCGCTGCACGTGGACGTCCACGACACGGGTGTCCCCGCCCCACCCGTAGTCCCAGACCCGCTCCAGCAGCTTGTCGCGCGACAGGACCGTCCCGGGCGCCGACGAGAACTCCAGCAGCAGCCGCATCTCGGTCGGCGTCAGCCCCACCGGAAGGCCGCCCTTGCGGACCTCCATGCCCTCTCGGTCGACCTCCAGGTCGCCGAAGACGAGCGGCCCGCAGTCCGTCCCGTCGTCCCCGCCGTGCGCCCCGCCCGCCGGCCCGCCCGCGTGCCCGAAGCGGCGCAGCACCGCGCGGATGCGCGCGACGAGCACCGCACCGTCGAAGGGCTTCGTCACGTAGTCGTCGGCCCCGGCCTCCAGGCCCAGTACGACGTCGATCGAGTCGGCCCGCGCCGACAGCATGATCACCGGAACGGTCGATTCGTCCCTGATACGCCGGCACAGGCTCACGCCGTCGAGCCCGGGCACCATCACATCGAGCAGCGCGATGTCCGGCTGGTTGCTGCGGAAGGCCTCCAGGCCGGAAAGCCCGTCGGGCATGGCGGTGACCACGAAACCGTCGCGTTCGAGCGCAAGCTGCGTGGCCTCACGGATGACGTCGTCGTCCTCCACGAACAGGACATGGGTCTCGGCCATCCGCTGCTCTCAACTCTCTCGTTCTCGTTCTCGCGGTCTTGATCTCGGTCTCGGCCGTCTCAGCTCTCCGGCGGGGGTGTGGGCAGGGGCTCGGTGCCGCCCGCGTCGCCCTCCCCGCCGACCGAACGGCTGAAGTCGTTGTGCACCTGGTCGTGCACTGTGAACTTGGTCCCCGACCAGCGGTACGTGATCACTTCTTCGCCGGAGGGATACGCCATCGGGTCGTTCTTCCCGTAGACCGGCTTGGTCAGCACCAGGTCGCCGCGGTCGATCTCCGCGTACACCGCGGGCGCCTCGGCCGCGAAGACATTCTTGTACGAGTCGCCGTCCTCGCGGTACACATACGTCCCGACGCCCACGGCATCCCCGCACGTCATCACATTCACCACGACGTCGTTGCCGGGCCCGCCGGTCAGCTTCCCGTACGACGTGTCCACCGGGTACTCGTCCCTCACGCAGGGCCGCAGGTCTTGCTTGACCGTGTCGCTGACCTTGGGGTCGTCCTGTATCAGCGCCACCGGGTCCACCCGTTTGGCGGCCGGGGGCGTCGTGCCGCCCTCCGAGGGCGTCGCCCTGACCACCGGGTCCGTCCGCGCCGGACCCGCGTCGCGCGCGCCCGTACCCCCCGCGTCGCACGCCACCACAAGCAGGCCGACGGCGGCGAGGCCGGCCATTGCCGTGCCACTCGCCGCCACTGTGAACCTGCCGCCCCTGCCTAGGCCGCGCACCGCTCCCGCCCCCGTTCGTCACCCTGCTCCGCACGCTCGAAGGCGCGCGCGTCCAGTTCGCGGCTCTCCAGCTCCTGCCGGAGACGTGCCAGCGCCCTGTGCAGCGTGCTCTTGACCGTACCTGCCGACATACCGAGCGCCGCAGCCGTCTCTTCGGTGCTCATCTGCTCCCAGTGTCGCAGCACGACTACGCTGCGCTGCTTCGGTGCCAGCACTCCGAGTATGTCCATCAGCAGCGCGCGGTCGGCGCGCTGGTCGCTGCCGTCCTCGACGCTCGCGTCCGGCAGCTGCTCGGTGGGCACCTCTTCGAGCTTGCGGGCCCGCCACCACTCGGTCCGCGTGTTGATCATGACGCGGCGCAGGTAGGCGTCGGCGAGCGACTTGTCGGCAATGCCGTCCCAGCGGCCGTACGTACGTACCAGCGCGGTCTGGAGGAGGTCCTGCGCGTCCACCGGGTCGGGGACCAGGCGCCTGGCGCTCCGCAGCAGAGCATCCTGCCGAGTGCGTACGTACTCTTCGAATTCGAGCACCTCGCCGTGCGCCATTAGAACCGCCTCCGTCCCGCTGCAAAACCCCGTGTGTCCCGCTTACGTCGACGAAGTTACGGAGGCGTTGTCACGGCACTGTGCGGGCCAGCCCTCGGCAGGCGCACGGCTGTCCATCGGTTGTGTAACGGAGATGTGCTCAAGCCAGGGGGAGCCGGTAGACACCGCTGGCCAGGGGCTCGACGAGCCCGTCGGCGACCAGTCCGTCCAGCGCACGCGCCCGCTGTACGGGCTCGTCCCACACCGCGTCGAGCGCGGCCTGAGGGACCGGCCCGGCCGCCTCCCGGAGTACGGCGAGGAGCTTGCCGCGCACCTGACGGTCCGTACCGGCGTACGTCTGACCGCGCCGCGGCGGCCCGTCGTGCGCCGGCTTGCCCGCCAGCCGCCACGCGCACTGCCCGGAGACCGGGCAGCTCCCGCAGTCCGGGCTCTTGGCGGTGCACACGAGCGCGCCGAGCTCCATCGAGGCAGCCGCCCAACGGGCTGCCCTCGCCTCTTCGTCGGGCAGCAGGGAGCGGGCGAGCCTGCGCTCGGCGGCGGTGGTGGTGTTCGGCGGGTACTGGACGCCGGTGACCGTACGGGCGAAGACGCGGCGCACATTCGTGTCGAGCACCGCGTGCCGCTGCCCGTACGCGAAGGAAGCGACGGCCGCGGCCGTGTACTCGCCGACCCCGGGCAGGGCCAGAAGCTCGGCGTGGTCGCTCGGTACGTCGCCGCCGTGCCGCTCCGTGATCGCCACGGCCGCGCCGTGCAGGCGCAGCGCGCGGCGCGGATAGCCGAGCCGGCCCCAGGCGCGGACCGCTTCGCCGGGGGCGTCGGCGGCCAGGTCGGCGGGGCGCGGCCAGCGGGCCAGCCACTGCTCGTACACCGGCAGCACACGGCTGACCGGCGTCTGCTGGAGCATGAACTCGCTGACCATCACGCCCCAGGCGCCCGCCTCGGGGCGGCGCCAGGGGAGGTCACGGGCATGCGTGTCGAACCACGCGATGACGGGGGTGTGAAGGGCGGTGGCGGTGGTGTCGCTTGTCGCAGTCATGGCACCACCGATCCTTCCACGACCTGACGGATGCCAGGGTCCGGAATGATGATCGTGAAAAGTTGGGGCCAGGAGCGGCGGGTGGGGCAGGAGTTGGCCCCGATCTCTCGTACAGTTTGCGCCGTGGGATCTATGCGCAATCCAGTCGGGCCGCTTCCCTCCTCCATTTACTGGCGCCGGAGGGCAGTCGCGCTGTCCGTGCTGGCGCTGCTCGCGCTGGTGATCCTATGGGTCGTCATGTCCGGTGGTGGCGACGGCGGCAAGGAGAAGAACACCGGTGGCGGCGCCACTCCCGCACCGTCGATCACACCCGGCCCCGCTTCCTCCGGACCCGCCATCAGTGAAGACCCCGGCGGCCGCGACGAGCCGGGCGAAACCGGCAGCGACGGCGGCAGCAGCGACGGCGCCGGCAGTGGCGGCGGAGACGACGGCGGTACGGACGCGGGCAGCGGCAGCGACGGCGGCGGCTCGGGCGACGGCAGCGGTGACAGTGGCGACGGTGACGGCGACGGTGGCGACACCGGTTCGGGCAGCGGCGGTGGTGGCGGAGCCGCTCAGCGCGTACAAGCCGGATCCAGCCTCCCCAACTGCAATGCGTCCACCATCGAGTTGTCCCTGCGCAGCATCAAGAACGAGTACGAGCCGGGCGAGAAGCCGAAGTTCGAGGTGATCGCGGAGAACCGCTCCGGGGCCTCCTGCAAGATCGACTTCGGGCCGAAGACCGCCGTGCTGACGATCACCGACGACGACAACAACACGGTGTGGTCCTCCAAGGACTGCCCCGAGGGCCCCGGCAGCCTGCTGTTCCGCGTCCCTGCGCACAGCACCGTCACGCACGCCGTGGAGTGGGACCGCAAGGAGAGCGCGCCGCAGTGCGCCACGCCGCCCGCGTCGGCCGTCGGCGACGGGACGTACCTGCTGGAGATGGCGGGCGCGAAGTCGCCGGCCACCTTCACGCTGAAGAAGGACTGAAAGAGCCAAAAAGAAGCGCGGTACGCCCCGTCCGGGCGTACCGCGCTTCTCGTGTCCGGTGGGTCAGACGTAGCGTTCCAGGATCGACGACTCCGCCAGCCTGGACAGCCCCTCGCGCACCGACCGCGCCCGCGCCTCGCCGACGCCGTCGACCGTCTGGAGGTCGTCGACGCTCGCGGCGAGCAGCTTCTGGAGGCCGCCGAAGTGCTCGACGAGCCGCTCGATGATGGCGCCGGGAAGCCGCGGCACCTTGGCGAGCAGCCGGTAACCGCGCGGCGAGACCGCCGCGTCCAGCGTCTCGGGCGAGCCGCTGTAGCCCAGAGCCCGTGCCACGACCGGCAGTTCGAGCAGCTCGGTGTGCGGCAGCGCGTCCAGATCGGTCAGCGCCTCGTCGACCGTGCGGGAACGCTTCGCCGTCGGCTCGGGGACGTAGTCCCGTACGACCAGCTCGCGCTCCGGCTCGACGCCCGCGATCAGCTCGTCGAGCTGGAGGGAGAGCAGACGCCCGTCGGTGCCCAGCTCCACCACGTACTCGGCGATCTCGGTGGCGATACGGCGCACCATCTCCAGCCGCTGCGCCACTGCCGTTACGTCGCGGACCGTCACCAGGTCCTCGATCTCCAGCGCGGACAGCGTGCCCGCGACCTCGTCGAGGCGGAGCTTGTAGCGCTCCAGGGTGGCCAGTGCCTGGTTGGCCCGGGAGAGGATCGTCGCGGACTCCTCCAGGACCCGGCGCTCCCCGTCGACGTACAGCGCGATCAGGCGCATCGACTGGGAGACCGAGACGACCGGGAAGTTGCACTGCTTGGAGACGCGGTCCGCCGTGCGGTGGCGGGTGCCGGTCTCTTCGGTCGGGATGGATGCGTCCGGGACCAGCTGGACGCCGGCCCGGAGGATCTTGGTGATGTCCTTGTCGAGGATGAGCGCACCGTCGAGCTTGCACAGCTCGCGGAGTCTGGTCGCGGTGAATTCCACATCCAGCACGAATCCGCCGGTACACATGGATTCGACGGTTTTGTCCATACCGAGGACGATGAGGCCGCCGGTGTTGCCGCGCAGGATGCGCTCCAGGCCGTCGCGCAGTCCCTTGCCGGGCGCGACAGCGCTCAGCGAGGCGCGCATCAGCGCTTCGGTGCCCGAGCCTTGGCCGGACTTTCCGGATGCTGCTGCCCGGTCGATGGCTGCCACTGCACTCCTCCGGTCACGGGGTTGCGGTGCCCTGGGGGCACTGAACTTCGCCTCGCGTACTCGTACGGGTGGGCGAGACCAGGGCAAAGTCTACCGGCGCTGTTCCTCGCCTTGGGGGGCCTGTGCGCGAGACCGGCGCGGAAGGACCCTGAGGGCCTCTCCCATGTCGGCCACTTCGATGACCTTCATGCCCGCCGGGACCTTCCCCGGGTCGGCCGGGACCAGGGCGTGCGTGAAGCCCAGACGGTGGGCTTCGGCCAGCCTGCGCTGGACCCCGGTGACCCGTCTGACCTCGCCCGCGAGGCCCACCTCGCCGATCGCGACAAGATTCTTCGGCAGCGGGGTGTCGCTGGCCGCGCTGGCCAGCGCGAGCGCGATCGCGAGGTCGGCGGCGGGCTCGGAGAGCTTCACACCGCCCACCGTCGCGCTGTAGATGTCGCGCTTGCCGAGCGCCGTGATCCGCCCGCGCTGTTCGAGTACGGCGAGCATCATCGACACGCGCGAGGTCTCCAGGCCCGAGGTGGTGCGCCGGGGGGACGGGATCTGCGAGTCGACGGTCAGCGCCTGCACCTCGGCGACGAGCGGGCGGCGCCCTTCGAGGGTGACCGTCAGACAGGTGCCGGGGACGGATTCGGCGCGGCGGGTGAGGAACAGGCCCGAGGGGTCGGCGAGGCCGGTGATGCCCTCGTCGTGCAGCTCGAAACAGCCGACCTCGTCCGTCGCGCCGTAACGGTTCTTGACTCCTCGCACGAGCCGCAGGCGCGCGTGCCGGTCGCCCTCGAAGGACAGCACGACGTCGACGAGGTGCTCCAGCAGGCGCGGGCCCGCGATCGCGCCGTCCTTTGTGACGTGGCCGACCAGGAGCGTCGACATGCCGCGCTCCTTGGAGGCCCGGATGAGGGCGCCCGCGACCTCGCGGACCTGAGCCATGCCGCCGGGCGCGCCGTCGATCTCGGGCGAAGCGACGGTCTGGACGGAGTCGAGGACGAGGAGGGACGGCTTGACGGCGTCGAGGTGGCCGAGGACGGCGGAGAGGTCGGTCTCGGCGGCGAGGAAGAGGTGGTCGCTGAGTGCACTGATCCGGTCGGCGCGCAGGCGCACCTGGCTCGCGGACTCCTCCGCCGTGACATACAGCGTCCGGTGGTCGTCGCTCGCCGCCTTGGCGGCCACGTCCAGGAGCAGGGTCGATTTGCCGACCCCGGGCTCGCCCGCGAGCAGCACGACCGCGCCGGGGACGAGCCCGCCGCCGAGCACGCGGTCCAGCTCGTCGACGCCGGTGGAGCGGGCGGTGGCCGTGCGGCCGTCGACCTGGCCGATGGGGAGCGCGGCGGAGCTGACGCGGCCGGCCGCGGTGGTCCGTACGGCGGGCGTGCCGGTCTCCTCGATCGTGCCCCACGCCTGGCATTCGGGGCAGCGGCCGAGCCACTTGGCGGTCGTCCACCCGCATTCGGTGCAGCGGTAGGACGGCCGGTCCTTCGCGGATGAACGAGATGTACGGGCAGCCATGGTGGTGACCGTACAGGTCAGGTCGGACAACGCCGACGGCGCTGCCCGGTGGCCCCCGCTCGCCCCTGCACTCACATCCCAACCCTGTCTACGGAATTCCCCGTTCCTGTCCCCTTTCGAGGGATGTGTTCACCCGTACGGGTTAAAAGTGCGCAAGAGGTACAAGGCGGCATGCCTCCACTGCCTACGGTCGCCGGGTGACGAGCAGCAGGCTGGAACCCCCCACGCACACCACCGGCGCACCCCGGGCGCACAGTCGTGCGCCCCGGCCGACGCTTGTGCAGACACCGCCCGCGCGTTACGAGCCGTATCTGGACGGTCTGTTCACCTATTGCCTGTCCGTCCTCTGCGACCACGACGCGGCGACCGCGGTACTCGGCGACGTACTGGCCATCTCCGAGCGCCATTACGGCCGTTGCCCGGCCCGGGAACCGGAGCGCAAGGCCTGGCTCTACGCGCTGGCGCGCTGGGCCTGTCTGCGCAGGCTCGCCGAGCAGAAGCGGCGCCGGCAGGGGGCGCACTCGGGGCATCGGCCCCCCGCGGTCGCCCCCGGTCCAGCGGCCGACGTGCCCGAGGAGACGGCCGAGCGCAGGCGGCGCGAACTGTCCCTGCTGGCCTGGCCCGAGGCCGCCGGCACCACACCGGAGCAGCGCGACGCCCTGGAGCTCGCCGTACGCCACCGGCTCGGCCCGCGTGAGGTCGCCGCGGTCCTGGGCATGGAGTACTCGGCCGCCCGCGAACTGCTGGCCGCAGCGGCCTGCGAGGTCGAGCGGACCCGGGCCGCGCTCACCGTCGTGGAGAGCGGCGGCTGCCCGATCGTGGCCAGGCTGACCGGCGACAACCAGGTACTGCTGGGCGCGGCCCTGCGGCGCGAGCTCGTACGGCACGTGGACAACTGCCCGCGCTGCCGTCGCGCCGCCGAGCGCGCCGAGGCGGCCGGCCCGTGGCCGGGCACCGTCGCCGCGCCTGCCGCGCTGCCGGTGGTGGAGGTGCCCCGGGCGGCGGCGTATGTGGCGATGACGAATGCTCCGAAGGTGCGCGGGGCCGGGCCGAGGTTCGACCGCGACGGTTTCCCGCTGGACCCCAAGGACCACGCGGCGCGGCGCGACCGGCTGCGGACCAGGGCGCTCACGACGACGGTGGTGGCGACGGTCGTCGCCGCTCCCGTGTTCGCGCTCTGGGCGGCGTACCGGGGAGCCCCGCTCACCGGCGAGAGCGAGGGCGGTACGTCGGTCACCGCGAGCGAGGCGGACGGGCCCGGCGGCCTGGACAGCGACATGAACGACGGCGCGCTTGGCTCCGCTTACGACGCCTACGAAAACGCGGGCAACGCCCGCACGACCCCCGACACGCGTTTCACCGAGGGCAGCCGGTCCCCGGACGTATCGGTCGAGGTCATCGCCGGCGGTACGTCGACGCCGGGCACGCCAGGCACGGACCAGTCCGGGCCGGCGCGGCTGTCGGTGGAGGCGCGCGCGGCGGGCAGCACGACGGTGGTCACGCTCCGGGCGACGGGCGGGAGCGAGCGGGTTGCGTGGTCGGCGTGGACGGACGTGTCCTGGCTCTACCTGAGCCAGTCGTCGGGCACGCTGGCCCCCGGAGAATCGATCACTCTGTACGTGTCCGTGGACCATGAGCGGGAGCCGGCGGGGCGGTGGCGGGCGCGGATCGGTGTGAACCCGTCGGGTGCGGTGATCGCGGTGCACGGGCAGGGCCGACCCCGCCCGAAGCCTCCGAAGCCCCCGTCGCCGACGACACAGCCACCCTCCCAGCACCCCACGACGCCGCCCGCGTCCCCGTCTCCGACACCCACGGCGCCGACGACACCTCCGCCGTCCCCGACGCCTACGCCGACGGACCCGACGACGCCGCCACCGTCGGAGGATCCGACCCAGCCCCCGACGGAGTCGACATCGCAGTCGGCGCCGGGCTGAGGGCGGTTTGTTTCCTCGACCGCGCGGGGAGGGGCACAGCGCCGCAGGCAACCCGCACGCACCACCGCGCTCCGCCCACGTCCCCGGTGGACGGAGTCCACCGCAGCCGGTCGAAGCCCGGAAGGCCCGCCAGGGCCGAGCGGTGCGAGGGCGGCGTTAAGGCGTTAAGAGGGGTCCGCCGGATGCGGAGCCATCGGAAGCAGCGACGACAGTCGCTCCTCGCACAGCTCCACCAGCCGCCCGTAAGCCTCCTTGCCCATGAGCTCCGTGAGCTCCGGCGCGTACGAGACGTACACCGGCTCCCCCGCCCCGTGCGCGGACGTCGCCGACGTGCACCACCAGTGCAGGTCATGGCCGCCCGCACCCCAGCCCCGCCGGTCGTACTCGCCGATCGAGATCTGCAGGATGCGCGTGTCGTCCGGGCGGTCGATCCAGTCGTACGTACGCCGGACCGGCAGCTGCCAGCACACGTCGGGCTTCGTCTCCAGCGGCTCCTTGCCCTCCTTCAGGGCGAGGATGTGCAGCGAGCAGCCCGCGCCGCCCGCGAAACCCGGGCGGTTCTGGAAGATGCAGGAGCCGTCCCAGCGGCGCGTCTGGCGTTCGCCGTCTTCGTCGGTCTGGGTCCAGCCCGACTCCGTACCGACGTCGTGGAACTGCCACACATCCGGCGTGAGGCGTGCCACATGGCCCGCGACACGCTTTTCGTCGTCCTCGTCGGAGAAGTGCGCGCCCAGCGTGCAGCAGCCGTCGTCCGCACGGCCCGCCTGGATGCCCTGGCAGCCGCTGCCGAAGATGCAGCTCCAGCGCGATGTCAGCCACGTCAGGTCGCAGCGGAAGATCTGTTCGTCGTCGGCGGGGTCAGGGAACTCCACCCAGGCACGGGCGAAGTCCAGCCCGCCCCGCTCGTCGTCCCGGACATCCCGGACGACCGGGACAGTCCGGGCGTCCTGAACCGCCTCGACGGCCTCGGCCGACGCGGTGGTCTTCGTCTTCTTCTTCGGCTGCTTCGTGGCTTTGCCCGGCTTCGCCTTTTTCGTCTTCGGCACGAGGGCAAGGGTAAGCGCGCAGCCGCAGTAGCGTTCCGCATATGAGACTCGGAGTCCTCGACGTGGGTTCGAACACGGTTCATCTGCTGGTGGTCGACGCCCACCCCGGCGCCCGCCCCCTGCCCGCGCACTCGCACAAGGCGGAGCTTCGCCTCGCCGAACTCCTCGACGCGGACGGAGCCATCGGCGCCGAGGGCATAGACCGCCTCGTCGCCACGGTCGCCGATGCCCTCCAGGCCGCCGAGGACAAGGGCTGCGAGGACGTCCTGCCCTTCGCCACCTCCGCCGTGCGCGAGGCGAGCAACGCCGACGAGGTACTGGCCAGGGTCAGGCGCGAGACCGGTGTCGATCTTCAGGTGCTCAGCGGCGACGACGAGGCGCGGCTCACATTTCTCGCCGCACGCCGCTGGTTCGGCTGGTCGGCCGGGAAGCTGCTGGTCCTGGACATCGGCGGCGGGTCGCTGGAGATCGCGTACGGGATCGACGAGGAGCCCGACGCCGTGGTGTCGCTGCCGCTCGGGGCGGGCCGCCTCACTGCGGGCTGGCTGCCGGGCGATCCGCCCGACGCGCAGGACGTGAAGGCGCTACGTCGCCATGTACGCGCCCAGATCGCCCGTACGGTCGGCGAATTCAGCCGCTTCGGCACCCCCGACCACGTCGTGGCGACCTCCAAGACCTTCAAGCAGCTGGCGCGCATCGCCGGGGCGGCACGGTCCGGCGAGGGGCTGTACGTACAGCGGGATCTGGGTCGCAAATCACTGGAGGAGTGGGTGCCGAAGCTGGCCACGATGCCCGCCGTCCAGCGCGCCGCCCTGCCCGGCGTCTCGGACGCCCGCGCCGCGCAGCTGCTCGCAGGAGCCCTGGTCGCGGAGGGCGCGATGGACCTTTTCGGGGTCGACGAGCTGGAAATCTGCCCGTGGGCGCTGCGCGAAGGCGTCATCCTGCGGCGCCTGGACCACATGCCGACGACGTGACGACACGGCGACGGCGAGACCATGACGAACACGTCAACGACGCGCTGACCGCCTGACACCCACCCGGGGGCGGCCCGTACGCTGTCCCTCGTGGCAGATCCAGTGGTGCGCATCCCGGATGCGAAGGTCGCACTGTCCACGGCGTCCGTGTATCCGGAGTCGACGGCGACGGCCTTCGAGATCGCGGCACGCCTCGGCTACGACGGCGTCGAGATCATGGTGTGGACGGACCCCGTCAGCCAGGACATCGAGGCGCTGCGCAGACTCTCCGACTACCACGGCGTGCCGATCCTGGCCGTCCACGCGCCCTGTCTGCTCATCACGCAGCGCGTCTGGTCCACGGACCCGTGGGTGAAGCTCCAGCGGGCGCAGGCGGCCGCCGAGAAGCTCGGTGCGTCGGCCGTGGTCGTACACCCGCCCTTCCGCTGGCAGCGGCAGTACGCCCGCGATTTCGTCAACGGGATCTGGCGCATGGCGAACGAGACGGACGTCCGCTTCGCCGTCGAGAACATGTACCCCTGGCGCTACAAGGACCGCGAGATGCTTGCGTACGCCCCCGAGTGGGACGTGACCAAGGACGACTACCGGCACTTCACCGTCGACCTCTCGCACACCGCGACCGCCCGTACCGACACCCTCGCCATGATCGACCGGATGGGCGACCGTCTCGGCCACGTCCACCTCGCGGACGGCAAGGGCTCGGCGAAGGACGAGCACCTGGTGCCGGGGCGCGGCAACCAGCCCTGCGCCCAGGTACTGGAGCGGCTCGCGCGCAGCGGCTTCGACGGCCATGTCGTCATCGAGGTCAATACCCGGCGGGCGATGTCGTCCGCCGAACGGGAGGCCGACCTCGCCGAGGCCCTCGCCTTCACCCGTCTGCACCTCGCGTCCCGGGTGCCCCAGCAGTGAGCGACACGGAGCCGCGACGGCGCGGCCGGCCGCGCCGTTCGCCGGACGACGCGGGGCCGGGAGCGCGCGAGCGGATCCTCCAGGCAGCCCGCGACGAATTCGCCGAGCGCGGCTACGACAAGACGTCCATGCGCGGCATCGCGAAGGCGGCGGGCGTCGACGCGGCGCTCGTCCACCACTACTTCGGCACGAAGGACGACGTCTTCGCCGCTGCCATCGAGATGTCCTTCGAGCCCGCGCTGGTGGTGCCCGCAGTCCTCGCCCAGGGCAAGGAGGGCATCGGGGAGCGGCTGGCCCGCTACTTCATCGGCGTATGGGAGAACCCGGCGACCAGGGCGCCGCTGCTCGCGGTCGTACGGTCGGCGCTGACGAACGAGACGGCGGCGAAGGTGCTGCGTACGTTCGTACTGCGCCGTCTGCTCGAACGGGTCGCGGCGGAACTCGATGTACCGGATCCGACCTTCCGGGCGGAGCTCGCCGCCTCGCACATGGTGGGCATCGCGATTCTGCGGTACGTCATCAAGGCGGAGCCGCTGGCGTCGGTGGACCCGGAGAAGATCATCGAGATGGTGGCGCCGACGCTCCAGCGGTATCTCGCCGAGGCGTGACCGAAGGCTGAGCAGCCCGTCCCGGATACCGGACATGCTGTCCAGATCCTGGATCCGAGGCGTACGCTCGGAGTAAGTCTCATCTGCCTAAGGAGCGAGCGACGATGCCCGAGCTGAGGTCCCGCACAGTCACCCACGGCCGCAACATGGCGGGCGCGCGCGCCCTTATGCGGGCGTCGGGCGTAGCGAGCGGTGACATCGGCAAGCCGATCATCGCTGTCGCCAACTCGTTCACGGAGTTCGTCCCCGGGCACACGCACCTCGCACCGGTCGGCCGGATTGTGAGTGACGCGATCCTGGCGGCGGGCGCCGTGCCGCGCGAGTTCAACACGATCGCGGTCGACGACGGCATCGCGATGGGCCACGCCGGAATGCTGTACTCGCTGCCCTCCCGCGACCTGATCGCGGACAGCGTCGAGTACATGGTCGAGGCGCACTGCGCCGACGCGCTGATCTGCATCTCCAACTGCGACAAGATCACGCCGGGCATGCTGATGGCCGCACTGCGCCTCAACATCCCGGTCGTCTTCGTCTCCGGCGGCCCGATGGAGGCCGGCCAGGCCACCCTCGTCGACGGCACGGTCCGCAAGCTCGACCTGATCGACGCCATGGTGGACGCGGCGAACGACTCCGTGTCCGACGCCGACGTGCTCCGTATCGAGGAGAACGCCTGCCCTACCTGCGGCTCGTGTTCCGGCATGTTCACCGCCAACTCGATGAACTGCCTGACCGAGGCCATCGGCCTCTCCCTGCCGGGCAACGGCTCGGTGCTCGCCACGCACACGGCCCGCAAGGCGCTGTACGAGGACGCGGCCCGTACGGTCGTCGAGATCACCAAGCGCTACTACGAGCAGGACGACGAGTCGGTCCTGCCCCGCAACATCGCCACCCGCGCGGCCTTCGACAACGCCATGGCCCTCGACATCGCCATGGGCGGCTCGACCAACACGATCCTGCACCTGCTGGCCGCCGCACAGGAGGCCGGGCTCGACTACGACCTCAAGGACATCGACGCGGTCTCGCGCCGGGTGCCCTGCCTGTCCAAGGTCGCGCCGAACGTCGCCCCCGGCGGCACGTACTACATGGAAGACATCCACCGGGCCGGCGGCATCCCCGCCATCCTCGGTGAGCTCTACCGCGCAGGGATGCTGAACGAGGACGTCCACACCGTCCACTCGCGCGGCATCAAGGACTGGCTGGAGGCCTGGGACGTGCGCGGCGGCTCCCCGTCCCCCGAGGCCGTGGAGCTGTGGCACGCCGCGCCCGGATGCGTCCGGTCGGCGACCGCTTTCTCGCAGTCGGAGCGCTGGGACACCCTCGACACGGACGCGGCAGGCGGCTGCATCCGGGACGCGGCGCACGCGTACTCGAAGGACGGCGGACTGGCCGTCCTCAAGGGTAATCTCGCCGAGGACGGCTGTGTCGTGAAGACGGCCGGTGTCGACGAGTCGATCTGGACGTTCGAGGGACCGGCCGTCGTCTGCGAGTCGCAGGACGAGGCCGTCGACAAGATCCTCCGCAAGGAGATCAAGGAGGGCGACGTCGTCGTCATCCGTTACGAGGGCCCGCGCGGCGGCCCCGGCATGCAGGAGATGCTCTACCCGACGTCCTTCCTCAAGGGCCGAGGCCTCGGCAAGGTCTGCGCGCTGGTGACGGACGGCCGGTTCTCCGGCGGTACGTCGGGCCTGTCCATCGGCCACGCCTCGCCCGAGGCGGCTTCGGGCGGCGCGATCGCGCTCGTCGAGGACGGCGACCGGATCCGTATCGACATCCCGAACCGTTCGATCGAACTCCTCGTCTCCGACGAGGAACTGGCGGCCCGTCGCGAGGCCCTGAACGGCGTGTACGCGCCGAAGAACCGCGACCGCCAGGTGTCGGCCGCTCTGCGGGCGTACGCGGCGATGGCGACCAGCGCGGACAAGGGTGCGGTGCGGGACGTGTCGATGCTCGGCTAGGGCTGGGAAGTGTGGAAGGGAGGGACGGGCGCGAAGCCCGTCCCTCCCTTCTTGCTGTTCACCGGCTCTTGCTATTCACCAGCGCGCCGGGTCTCCGTCGTCCACGGCGAAGACCGACCCGTCGGGCGCTGTCGCGAAGACCTTGCCGGCGGCCGCAGTCGGGGCAGGCAGGGTCGTGGCGAACGTGTCGGGCGCCTCGGCCATACGCGGCCTGGTCTGGCCGAGCAGCCTTCCGTCGGCGGCGTCCACCGCCAGCAGTCGCCCGTCGGCCGCCGTCAGGTAGACGCGGCCGGCGGTCGCGACCGGCCGTGATGCGTGGCTGACCGATGTTTCGAGCCGCCACTGCTGAGCCTGCTGCGCGCTCGCGGTGCGGCGGGTGTCCACGGCGACGAGGGAGCCGCCTGCGCCGAAGATGTACGCCGTGTCGCCGCGTACAGCCGCCTGCGCCTGGTCTACGGGCGCGAGAAGGGGGATACGGCGGGCGGTACGGGCCGTGGTGTCGAGGCGTACGACAGCGCGGGTGAGGCTGGCGGTGTCGTAGGACAGCAGGAACAGGGCTCCGTCGGACGCGGCGACGGGAGTGAGCATCCCGTTCAGACGCTGCGTCCAGAGCGCGGAGCCGTTGTCGGGGTCGACCGCGACGACTGTGCTCGCCGTGCCGTCCGCCGAGGGGGTGACGGCGAAGACGGGACCCTCGTGGCCGGGCGACGGCGACATCCACTGGGTGCCGGGTACGCCGTGGCGCCGGGTCCAGCGCGTTTTCCCCGTGGCGCTGTTGACGGCTTCGACGGTCCCGTCCGGGGACACGAGGAGCACCGACTTCCGGGTGTGCAGGACCACGGGGTGGGCGGACGCGTCGACGCTCCAACGGCGATCGCCGGACTTCGGATCGAGAGCCTCCAGGCGTTCCCCGCCGGGTGCCACGACATGCAGCAGTCCTCCGGAGAGTACGGGCGCGGTGTCGTCCCAGGCCGGCTCGGAGCCGGCGCCGGTCTTCTTCGACCAGGCGACGGTGCCGTCGGCGGCGTTCAGGCGGGAGGCGCTGATGCCGGGGGCGTTGCAGTAGAGGGAGCTGTCGGCGTACGAACAGGAGGCGGCACTGCTCGCGCCGTCACCGCCGCCCTGGAGGGAGACGTGCCAGGGCCGCGAGCCTTCGCCGGTCCCGGACTGCTGGGCGGCGGGGGAGGGGGCGGGGTGGCGGCCGTCGTCGGCGGTCAGGGCGCGTACGCCGAACGCCCCGCCCACGACAAGGGATGCCAGCGCGACGGCGAGGACGGCCCGCCGGACGACGCGCCGACGGATACGGATGGGGCTGCCCGGCTGCGGCTCGGCTTCCACCTCACTCCGCTGTACCGGCCCGCTCGCCTGCCCCCTCACCGCCCCCTCCACCCGGCTGGGCGTCCGCTGCGCGGGTATGAAGGCCTGGGTGTCGTCTCCGGTCCGGTACGCGGCGGAGCGCAGCGCCATCATCAGCCCGTCCGGCGTGGGCCGGTCGTCGGGGTCCTTCGCGAGGCAGCGGGCGAAGAGCGGGGCGAGGGCCTCCGGTACGCCCGTCAGGTCAGGCTCGTCATGGACCACCTGGTACGCCACGATGTACGGGCTGTCGGAGTCGAAGGGCCCGCTGCCTGTCGCCGCGTGAACCAGTACGGAGCCCATCGCGAACACATCCGCGGCGGGGCCGACTTCGCGCGGACGCTGGAACTGCTCGGGCGCCATGAAGGGCGGCGTACCGATCAGCTTGCCCGTCTCCGTACGCAGATCGCTGTCCGACGGCCGGGAGATGCCGAAGTCGATGACCTTGGGCCCGTCGGCGGCCAGCAGCACATTGCTCGGCTTGAGATCGCGGTGCACCACACCGGCGCGGTGGATGTCGCGCAGCGACTCGGCGAGCCCGGCACCGAGCCTCAGCAACTCCTCGGTGCCCAGAGGGCCGTTCCGCTTGACGCGCTCGGCGAGGGTCGGCCCCTCGATGAAGAGGGTGGCCATCCAGGGGCGTTCGGCGTCGGTGTCTGCGTCCACGACGGGTGCGGTGAAGGCACCGCTCACCCGGCGGGCAGCGGCGACCTCTTGCCTGAAGCGGGCCCGGAACTCGGGATCTGCGGCGAAGTCGGCGTGCACCACCTTGACGGCAAGCCGCAACCCCGAGGCGGACGTGGCCAGATGGACGACACCCATGCCGCCTGAGCCCAGTACCGACTCCAGCCGATACTGCCCGGCATATTCCGGATGCTCCGCTTCCGGTCCTGTCCCGGTTCTGCGCAGCGGCGGCATCGTCCACCCCCGTGTGTGTTCGTCCGCAAGCGCGACGCACGGAGCCTAGTCGATGATGCGTGCGATGTCGGTGCGGGTTGCTAGCCTGCGCGGCGTACGGAGAACGAACATCAACGGGGGAGACCGAAATGGCCACAGAAGAGAGCACAGAGCCCGCACAGACCGCCGAGGCGACGGCCACGGCAGGCACGCTGGCGGTCAGGTACCCGGTGGCCCCGGGCTACAGGGTGAACGTCCGAAGCGGCCCGGGCACGAACTACAGGATCGTGAAGGTCCTCCCGTACGGCGCCACCGTGCCGATCAACTGCCAGTGCCCCGGCACGTGGGTGACCGGCCCGTACGGCACGACGAATCTCTGGTCCAACATCGCGAGCGGCCAGTTCGTCTCGGACGCGTACATCAAGACGGGCAGCGACGGCTACGTGGCACCGCGCTGCTCCTGACGCGCGGGGGCAGGGGATAATCGCCCGCGTGAGCGAGCCCACCAGGAACACACCCCCCACCCCCACTCCCATCCGCTTCTTCGGCACGACGTGGGTGAGCCACGACAACGGCTACGGGCTGCGCCGCGCCGGGGTGGCTGTGGGCTCACTGGCAGCAGCGGCGGCAGGCTGCTTCGTGCTGCGCTTCGCCTACGACGGCCTGGCGATCGCGGACGTCGGCGGCTTCGTCAACATCCTGCTCGTCGCGATGTTCGCCATCTGCAGCGCGATCGCGTTCCGCCGCACGTGGCAGGGCTACACCCGCCGCCCGGACCCGACGACAGAGGCAACGCTCCGCAGCCTGAAGGGCATCGGCTTCGTCGGCGTACTCCTCGCCTGCTTCTTCCGCTCACTGACGGAGGCCCCGGGCGAGAAGCTGCACCGCACGGAGTACGAGACGGCCGTAACCCAGTACGAACGCCGCCGAGGCACACGCACGGGCAACCCGGCAGCCCGCAAGACGAAGCCGAAGCCGAAGCGAAGGTAGCCGGAGCCCCCGCCCCGGAACGCTAGAACGCGGGCCGACGGGGCCGAGCCGAATCCAGATCTCCGGACCTCCGCCAGGGCCCCGGGCGAGGGCCCCCGAGGCGCCGGTGGCGCCGGGCGGTGCCGCCGTTGCGGGCCTGGGGCCTGCCCCCGGTTTCGGGATGGGGGCGGTTAGGGGAAAGCCCAGCGCAGCGCCCACGCGCCCCCTTCACCTCTTCTGCCAGGGCAACCCCACAAGCCCCCGCGCCCCGGGAAAAGAGACAACCCCAGGCGCCACCCGCTCTCCACGCCGCAGGATGAGGCCATGGCCACCCACGACTTCGCCCTCTCCTTCGACACCGTCGCCGCCCAGTACGCCGCCGCGCGCCCCGGCTACCCGCCCGCCCTCTTCAACGCCGTTGAGGAGTTGACGGGCCGCCCCTTTCCCGGGGCCCGCACCCTCGACATCGGTGCCGGCACCGGCATAGCCACTCGCCTCCTGCGCGACCGTGGCGCCCGTGTCACCGCCGTCGAGCCGGGGCCCGGCATGGCCGCCCAGCTGCGGCAGTCACTGCCGGATGTACCTCTCGTACGCGCCGACGGCAACGCCCTCCCCTTCGCCGCAGCCACCGCCGACCTCATCACGTACGCCCAGTCCTGGCACTGGACCGACCAGGCCCGCTCCGTCCCGGAAGCTCTGCGCGTGCTCAGGCCGGGCGGGGCCCTTGCCGTCTGGTGGAACGTCCCCGACCCGGACACCGAGTGGACCGCCGCACAGGAGGCGCGGCTCGCCCGGGCCCTGCCCGGCTACCACGGCCACAGCCTCACCGACGAGGCCGTGGCCATCATCAAGCGCCATGCCCCGACGTCCCTCGACCCTGTCTTCCGCCGCCTTCACTGGACGCGTCGCATCCCGCTGGACACGCACCTCGCCCACCTGGGCAGCCGCTCGTACTTCGCGGTGCTGGGCAAGTCGGCCGCGGCGCCGGTACTGGCCGCCGAACGGGCCGAGCTCCTCACACTCTTCCCGGACGGCATCGTCGAAGAGGCGTACGCACTGGACCTGACAGTGGCCCGAACCTCCCACTGACCGCGCTCCCACCCACCTACCGCACCCCGGCCATCAAGCCACGAGTGCCGAAGCCACCCCGTCGTCCTCGCCGTCCCCCGACGCAGCATCCCCACCGGCACCCGCATGCCCCGCACGCGGCCCCCGCCTCCGCTCCGCCCACCCCTCCAGTGCCGCCGTGCACGCGTGGTCAACGTGCCGCAGGCCGCCCAGGTCCAGCTGTACGGGGCGGTCGTGCGGCAACGCCTCCAGTGCGTCCATCAGCTTCGGCAGCCGCAGGAACGTCGCGTTCCCCAGCACCCGCACCCGCAACCCCTCCTCCGCCCCCAGATCCTCCGTCTCCACATGCACATGGCTGGTGTCCCACGCGGTCTTCGCGACGGCCAGCAGCAGCCCGACCAGTACCCCTTCGAAGAGGTTCGTCGCCACGATCGCGCCCGTCGTCACCGCCAGCACAACCGCCTCCCCACGGTGCTCACGCCACAGCGGCACCAATTCCCGTACGGGAATGAGCTTCCAGCCCGCGTGCACGAGGATCCCGGCCAGCGCCGCCACCGGAATCACTCCGAGAGCCGCGGGCACCGCCGCCGCGAACACCAGCAGCCACACGCCGTGCAGCACCCGCGAAGCCTTCGTGCGCCCGCCCGCCCGCACATTCGCGGCGCTGCGCACGATGACGGCGGTCATCGGCAGCGCCCCCAGCACCCCGCAGACCGCGTTGCCCGCGCCCTGCGCCATCAGTTCCTTGTCGTAATCCGTGCGCGGCCCGTTGTGCAGGCGGTCCACGGCGGTCGCGCTGAACAACGACTCGGCGGAGGCGATCAGCGCGAAGGCAAGCACCGTCCCGACGGCCCCGAACTCCGCGAGCCGCACGAACGAGGCCGCGTCCGGCGGCTGCACGGCATCCAACAGCCCCTGCACCTCCACGCGCCGTACCGGCAGTTCCAGCAGCGCGGTCACCCCCGACGCGAGCCCCACAGCCACAAGCGGCGCAGGCACTACACGCACCACCCGCACCACGCGGGCCACCCGCACCCAACCAGCCACCCGCGCCACCCCCAGCCACTTCGGCCACAAGACCAGCACCAAGACCGCCCCCACCCCCAGAGCGAGCGCTTCGGGACGGGCGGAACCACTGAACAACAGCCCCGGCAGCCCGGCGATCTTCGCCACCCCGCCCGCAGGCGCCACCGCATCGGCCATCGCATAGACCTGCCCGGTCACGAGCACGAGTCCGATCCCGGCGAGCATCCCCTGGACGACGGCCACGGAAATCGCCCGGAACCACCGCCCGAGCCGGAGCGCACCCATCGCCAACTGCATCAGTCCGGCGGCCAGGACAAGAACCCCCAACGCGCCGACGCCGTACCGCTGCACGGCTTCGTACACGAGGACGGTGAGCCCGGCGGCCGGGCCGCTGACGTGCAGGCTGCTGCCGGGCAGCGCCCCGGCGACGAGCCCGCCGACGATGCCGGTGATCAGGCCGAGCTCGGCCGGTACGCCGGACGCGACGGCGACGCCCACGCACAGCGGCAGAGCCACGAGGAAGACGACAAGGGAAGCGGTGAAGTCGGCTCGGGGTAAGGACAGACGACGCAAAGGGAACCTCCACAGACACCAAAACCCACGAAATCCCTTACTCCGCAAGGGAGTCGGACATCGCAGGACGTTCTGTTACGCATCGTCCCCGCCCGGAGTCATAAGTAAGCAGACGTTCCGCTTCCGCTTATGTCAGCGGCCTACGTGACCGGCTTACGTAACCGGCTCACGTAACCGACCCCGACGCGCGGTCACTCCTCCCGGGCCTTGACGCGGACCACCGCCCGGAGGATTATTCATCGCATGATGAATTATGCGCCCGGGCCCGCCGCCACGGCAGAGGGGGCTGCCGTGACCGCCCGCGCCCTCACCGTCGTACGAGGCCCCCGCACCGTCCTCCGCGGCCTGGACTTCGCCGTACCCCGAGGCAGGATCACCGGCCTCCTGGGCCCCTCGGGCTGTGGCAAAACCACCCTCATGCGGGCCATCGTCGGCACCCAGGCCAAAGTCACCGGCACCCTCGAAGTCCTGGGCAGCCCGGCAGGCGCCGCCACCCTCCGCCCCCGCATCGGCTACGTGACCCAGGCCCCCTCCGTCTACGCCGACCTGACGGTCCGCCAGAATCTCGAATACTTCGCGGCCGTCCTCCAGCCCGGCCGCGACCACCGCGACGCACGCCACGAGGCCGTCAGCCGCGCCATCTCCGACGTCGACCTCACCTCCCACGAAACCGCCCTGGCCGGCAACCTCTCCGGCGGCCAGAGCAGCCGCGTGTCCCTGGCTGTCGCCCTCCTCGGTACGCCCGAACTCCTCGTACTCGACGAACCGACCGTCGGCCTCGACCCCGTACTCCGCCGCGACCTGTGGAACCTCTTCCACACCCTCGCGGACCGCGGCGCCACGCTCCTCATCTCTTCCCACGTGATGGACGAGGCCGAGCGCTGCCACCGCCTCCTCCTCATGCGCGAAGGCGAGATCCTGGCCGAGGACACCCCCGACGCCCTCCGCTCCCGCACCCGCTCCGCCACGGTCGAGGACGCCTTCCTCCACCTGGTGGACGAGGCCAACGCCCGCCAGGAGAGCTCACGATGAACGCGTCCCGCACCCTCGCCACCGCCGCCCGCGTCCTGGCTCAACTGCGCCACGACCCCCGCACGATCGCGCTGCTTCTCCTCACCCCGGTAGTGATGATCACGCTGCTCCGCTTCGTCTTCGACGCGAGCCCGCGGACCTTCGACAACATCGGCGCGTCACTGCTCGGCATCTTCCCGATGATCACGATGTTCCTGGTGACATCCATCGCCACCCTGCGCGAACGCACATCGGGCACCCTCGAACGCCTCCTCGCCATGCCGCTGGGCAAAGCCGACCTGATCGCGGGCTACGCCCTGGCCTTCGGCGTACTCGCCATCGTCCAATCGGCCCTGGCCACAGGAATCTCCCTCTGGCTGCTGGACCTGGACGTCATCGGCTCCCCCTGGCTACTGCTCCTGATCGCCCTGCTGGACGCGCTGCTCGGCACAGCGCTGGGCCTCTTCGTCTCGGCCTTCGCGGCGTCGGAATTCCAGGCGGTCCAGTTCATGCCGGCGGTGATCTTCCCCCAGCTCCTGCTGTGCGGCCTTTTCACCCCGCGCGACGCGATGCACCCGGTACTGGAGGGCATCTCCAACGTCCTCCCCATGTCATACGCGGTGGACGGCATGAACGAGGTCCTGCGCCACACGGACGTCACAGCCACCTTCATCCGCGACGCCACAGTCGTCGCGGCCTGCGCCCTACTGGTCCTGACCCTGGGCGCGGCAACCCTCCGCCGCCGCACCACCTGACCCACCGGTCCGCCAACCGGACACCCCGCCCCAGGCCCCGCCCCCGGTGCGAAGATGTCCCAAGAACAACCAAACAGCCCCAAGCACCAAGCACACACGCACACCACCGGCGAGGTGACCCGCATGACCCAGAAAGTCGCAGTCCTCGGCACCGGGAAAATCGGCGAGGCCCTGCTGAGCGGAATGATCCGCGCAGGCTGGCACCCCGCCGACCTCCTGGTCACGGCCCGCCGCGCCGAGCGCGCCGACGAGCTCCGCACCCGTTACGGCGTCGAGCCCGTCACCAACGCCGAAGCCGCCAAACGCGCCGACACCCTCATCCTCACGGTCAAGCCGCAGGACATGGGCAAGCTCCTCGACGAACTCGCGCCCCACGTGCCCGCCGACCGCCTCGTCATCAGCGGCGCCGCCGGCATCCCGACCGCGTACTTCGAAGAGCGCCTCGCCCCCAACACCCCCGTAGTCCGCGTCATGACGAACACCCCCGCCCTCGTGGACGAGGCGATGTCCGTCATCTCGGCTGGCAGCCACGCCACACCCGAGCACCTCGCCCACGCCGAGGAAATCTTCGGCGGCGTGGGCAAGACCCTCCGCGTCCCCGAGTCCCAGCAGGACGCGGCAACCGCCCTCTCCGGCTCGGGCCCGGCGTACTTCTACTACCTGGTCGAGGCGATGACCGACGCCGGCATCCTCCTTGGCCTGCCCCGCGCCCAGGCCCACGACCTGATCGTCCAGGCAGCCATCGGCGCAGCCGTGATGCTCCGCGACAGCGGCGAACACCCGGTGAAGCTCCGCGAGGCGGTCACGTCCCCCGCCGGCACCACCATCAACGCGATCCGCGAACTCGAGAACCACGGTGTACGAGCCGCACTCATCGCCGCCCTGGAAGCAGCCCGCGACCGCAGCCGCGAACTGGCCTCCGGCAACGGTTAGGGCGTCTCCGGCGGCTCAAGCCTGCGCCGCGGGGCCTGGCAGCACGCGCTCCCCCTAGGCCTAAGGGTCAGGGGCCCCCTCCGGCGTTGTCGTCCGTCGCCGACTTCCCCAAGTTCTCGACTTGCGCTCGAGCAGGGGGACCCCCATTGCGTCGGCTCCCTCCTCCGCCTTGCAGCTGCACGCACCAGGCCCCGCTCACCAGCACAGAGAAGGAGCCGCACCGCGAAGTCGGCCTGATCCGCAGGAAGCGCCCTAGCCGCCCGAGCCCACCCCGACGGCCCCCGCGGCCCGCACCAGCTCCTCCGTAGCCACCACCTTCGCGAACCCACCGCCGTGCAGCGACACGGCGGTGGCCCGCGCCAGCTCGTCCGCGCTCAACGTCCAACCCCAAGGCCCGACCCCGTCGAACGTGTACGTCGCATCCAGCGCGAAGAACACCTCGTACCCCAGGTTCCCGCCCATCCGCGCCGTGGTTTCCGCGCACATATTGGTCTGGATCCCGGCTACCACAATCTGGCCACGCCCCGCTCCCTTCAGCCACGCATCCAGATCAGGCACCCCGTAGAACGCGGAGTTCACGCTCTTCGTCACCAGTAGCTCCGCCCCGGTCCTCTTCCCGCGCCGCTGCTCCACGTACTCCTTGAAGTCGTTCCCCTCGTGCCCCGCCCGCAGCGGCGACCCGGGCTTCGTCGAGTCATGCCGTACGAACACGACCGGCCGTCCCGTCGCCTGCCATACGTCGATCAGCGCGGCGATGTTGTCATCGGCCGCCGGATTGTTCCGCGTCCCCCAGTGCCCCTCCTCGTCGAACCCCTTCTGTACGTCGACAACCACCAGCGCTGCGTTCTCTGCGATCTCCATGCCGACGATGCTGCCGCCCCACCACCGCACGCCACAGACCAGAGAAAGCCATCGATCGATGGTTTACTGCCAAGGTGACCTCCCAAGAGACCACCCGCATCGCGCTCCTCTCCTTCCCGGGCATCCGCGCCTTCGACGTCTCCGTCATCACCGAGGTCTGGGGCGTCGACCGCACGGACCGCGGCGTCCCCGAATTCGACCTGCGCCGAGTCGCCGCCGAGCGCACCCCCGTTCCCATGCGCGGCGGCCTCACGCTCACCCCCGACCGCACCTTCGGCTGGCTCGCAGACGCCGACCTGCTCGTAGTCCCGGGCCTCGACGACCACCTCACCCCGGCCCCGGCTCAGGTCCTGGACGCGCTACGCCGAGCCCACACCCGAGGCACCCCCATCGCCGCCCTGTGCGGCGGCGCCTTCACCCTCGCCCAGGCAGGCCTCCTCGACGGCCGCCGTGCCATCACCCACTGGAACCTCGCCCACCTCCTCCGCGCGCACCACCCCCTCGTCACCGTCGTCCCCGACGCCCTCTTCATCGAGGACGACAACATCTGGACCTCCGCAGGCACCGCCGCCGGGATCGACCTGTGCCTGCACCTCGTCCGCACGGCTCACGGCGCCGAAGCCGCCGCAGCCATCGCCCGCTCGATGGTCACCGCCCCCTTCCGCACCGGCACCCAGGCCCAGTTCATCGAGCAGCCCACCCCACGCGCGGACCGCGACGCCGACACCCTCGCCTACGTACGCGAATACGCCCTGCGTCACCTCGACGAACCGCTCACGGTCAACGACCTCGCGTCCCGCGCCGGCATGTCCCCCCGTTCCTTCGCCCGGCACTTCTCCGCCACCACCGGCACAACCCCGCAGCGCTGGCTCATCACCCAGCGCCTCGCCGCCGCGCGGAAACTGCTGGAACGCACGGACCACCCCATCCCCGAAGTGGCCCGCCGCGCGGGCTTCGGCAGCGAGGTGACCATGCGCCAGCACTTCGCCGCCCACCTCGCAACCAGCCCGCGCAACTACCGCGCCGCGTTCCGCCAACCTCAGACTCAGCCCGCCGGCAGCAGCCCGATGGCCCGGTAGGCCTCATCCACCCTCGGCCGGGCCATCCCCCGAGCCCGCTCAGCCCCCTCCTTCAGCACCTGGTCCACGTACCCGGGGTCGGCCGCCAGCTCTGCGTGCCGCTCCCGCACCGGCCGCAGGAGCTCGACGACAGCCTCCGCGGTGTCCTTCTTCAACGCTCCGTACGACTCATATACACCGGCCAGCGCTTCCGGGTTCCCACTCTCACAAGCCGCGAGCACATCCAGCAGATTCGCGACCCCCGGCTTGGCCTCCCGGTCGTACTCGACCTCGCGCCCGCTGTCGGTCACCGCCCGCATGATCTTCTTCCGCACCACCTCGGGCTCGTCCAGCAGATAGACGATCCCCGCGGTGGCCGCATGCGACTTCCCCATCTTGGAAGTGGGGTCCTGAAGATCCATGACACGCGCGGCCACCGCCGGATGGGTGGCTTTCGGAACCACAAAGGTGTGCCCGTACTTCTGGTTGAAGCGGACCGCCAGGTCCCGCGTGAGCTCCACATGCTGCGTCTGGTCATCACCCACAGGAACCTCATCGGTCCCGTACGCCAGAATGTCCGCCGCCATCAGCACCGGATACGTCAGCAGCGACAGCCGCACACTCTCCCCGGCGCCCCGCGCCTGCGCGCTCTTCTCCTTGTACTGGATCATCCGCCGCAGTTCCCCGTCCGTGGCCGTGCACTCCAGTACAAAGGAGAGCCGCGCATGTTCATCCACATGGCTCTGTACGAACAAGGTGCACAGCGCCGGGTCCAGCCCGGCCGCCAGCAGCAGGGTCGCCGCCTGCCGACTGAGTCTCTGCACCCGGGCCGGATCGTGTTCGACGGTCAGCGCGTGCAGGTCCACGACGCAGAACAGCGCGTCGGCCCGGTGCTGATCGGTCTCGGCCCACCGCCGGACGGCCCCGAGGTAGTTGCCCAGCGTCAGGTGCCCGGTCGGCTTGACCCCGCTGAAGATTCGCGTCATCTCTTTGCCTCCTGGTCGGAGCCGCCGCTACCAGCGGCCGACCCCCGGAGGGAGATACACGAACGGCCGCCGAAGCGGCGGCCGTTGAACGCGCATGTGTTGCCGGCCGCCGTCAGGCGGCCCGCCACTGATGAGTGCACGTGCGCGTAGTCACGGGCCTCACTGTAGCTCCGCAGGCCCTCAGTTGACAGGGCATTGCCCCCTCCGTAGTGTTCTCCGAGTTGTCCGACGTGAGCACCGGCCCCGGTCGGTCCCCGGACAGCCATTCCGCAACAACCACTAGAGCGAACGACACTGTCGTCCTACTTTTGTGCGTCTTTGCGAAATGAGGAATCCGCGTTCGAAGGGACGCCGCCCGATTAGCTCGGGAGCCAGGATTCCGCTAAAGTCTCGCTCGTCGGAACGGCCCAACAGCCGGAAAGACAAAACCCGCTGACTGGGAGTCAGGCCCGAAAGGATCTGATAGAGTCGGAACCGCCGGAAAGGGAAACGCGAAAGCGAAGAACTGGAAAGCACCGAGGAAGTCGGACGCGAAAGAGTCTGATAGAGTCGGAAACACGAAATACCGAACGAAAGCCCGGAGGAAAGCCCGCGAGGGTGAGTACAAAGGAAGCGTCCGTTCCTTGAGAACTCAACAGCGTGCCAAAAGTCAACGCCAGATATGTTGATACCCCGGCCCACTTCGGTGGGTTGGTGGTTCCTTTGAAGTCCTACCGGCCCATTCGTCGGGTAGGCAAACACAGAGAGGACGCTGAGAACAGCGGGCGATATTCC
>NZ_JAGGPB010000001.1:259208-568273 GCF_018614055.1 Streptomyces sp. ISL-98 | reverse complement strand
CATTTACGGGACAGCCCTTAGCCTCCTGAACAGCGATGCTGTCTGATGCAGGGATCAGAGGTGCCGCGCACAGCGCGGCGGCGCCGGCCGGACGCCGACGCGCCGCCCTCCATGCCTACGTCACCGGGCCGCGCGTCGTCGCCCGCCCGCGCCCACAAGGGGGGCGAAATACCAGGCCGGGGGTGGGGACGGTCGGTTCCACGGCTTTACCCACCTCCCCGGTTCGGGTCCCGCGTCGAGCAAGACCAGGGGGCCACTCGTTCAAATTCCGGGCAGGATCACAGCCTGCCCGAGTTGCTGGCAAGCGTACGGCCCCCTGATCATGCTCGACCCCAAACCGGGCAGGACACCGGCCAAAGCCGTGGAGCCGACCTCAGATAACGATCAATCCGCAGCACGCCAGAGTTCTACGCTGACGATCCCAAGTTGATCCGGTCCTTCTTCGGCAAGGCGTTCCCCATGCAAGGTGATGGGGCTGTCACCGTCTGGACCAGCAAGATGGTTGATCACCTCTCGCGAAAGCGCCATGCGAATCTTGACACCCTCAACGGCATTCGGGCTTACCCAGACCGTCACGTCTTCGCTCATGAATCCACTATCTGCTGGCAGGCTAAAGTCTGCGAGTCGGGTCGGCCCTGGGCCGTCCGGGGCTGCTCGACAGTGACCAACGACGGCCATCGCTGCCAAGTCGAGTGCCAGCCATCACCGGTCGGAGCTGCGAAGACGCAGGTCGCCAAGATCGGTCGTGAGACCCAGGGCAAGAAGACAGGCCCTTGACTCGCCCCATTGAGACTCCACCGACCTCAGGGCGTCCGTGCGGCTCACGAAGCCCGAGCTGCTGCAGCCTTGGCTGCCAACCTCTTGAGAGCCGCATCCGATTTTGCGACATCGTCGGTGGTCAGGTCATCGGCCGTGTTGCGATAGGTGATGTAGGACCCGGGATCCACCATGTGAGCTGCCTGCCAGGTGAAGGTCAGCAGGTGGCGCCAGTCGTCGTGGTGTCCAACCTTTGCTTCAACCGAGACCTTGTAGTCCCGAGCCTGCGGAACGAAGTCAGGGAACGGAGCACGAAACTCAACGAAGAGTTGCTTGGCTTCTCTTCCTCCCACAGGGAAAGCCGCCGCAAATGCGTGGCCGTCGCCACTATCGGGCTTGAGATACCGCCTTGTCGTGACCCACAGAAGCCGCAATGCCGTGTCAGGCTCGTCTGGAAAACGGAGCTGAAGGTTCTGGACAACGATCGGCTTGGCGCCCGTGTTATAGATCACCAACGGCAACCGAAGCTGAGTGGAAGTCTCATTCGCGACGGCAGCGAAAGAATGCGGCTCGTACGAAGTCAGACGCCCCTGGCGTGCATTGAGCCACCAGAAGGAGGCAACAGTAAAGATCAGCGCACAGCCTGCCACGATGGCAGCAGCGGGTAGGTCAGATGACTGTCTACCAGCGAGGAACATCGCACTCATCACGCCGCGAGTATGGCAGGTCCGATGGACCCTGCCCGGGTGTCGCACTGTGCCCGCTGCATAGGCTTAAGCAGGGGCGACGGGAATCACGTGCAGCGAAGACCTTGGGCCGGTTCTGGTCACTTGGTCGTAGCTCCGCCCGCAGCTGGCCGACTCCGCCTCGGAGCCTGGAGGGCCCTTGCCGCGGGGCAAGATTTGAACCTGTGGCGGGACCGTTCATCTGCGATGGGTGAATCCACGACAACATGGCCGGCACAACGGTTTTCGACTGCTCTGCGGACTGTCGGCCTGTAGGTTGGAGTGTTATTCATGCTGGCGAGCGCAGGAGGCCTCGTGGCGATTGACCTCTCAACCAATCAGAAGAAGGCGCTCAGGAGAGCCGCTGCAAACAGCGACTACCACCTCCTGCTCGGTGCGGGGGCGAGTCGCGACGCGGTAGCCAGGGACGGCTCAAAACTTCCAACAGGCCCCGAGCTGGCCACCCTCTTGTCCGACCAGTTCAAGGTACCGATCGAGGAAGGCGACCTGCTGTGGCGGGTCTATGCCCGGGCAGTCGAGGACGCCGGGGAACGAGCCGTCTACGATTGGCTCAAGAGCCGCTTTTGGGGAGTCACTCCGCCTGGCTGGATGGACGTCTACGCCAGAGCCCCATGGGCGAGCGTCTGGACGCTCAACGTCGACGACGTCTTCGAACAAGCCTACGCGCGGGTGAGGTCCGACGTCTCACGATCCCTAGTTACGGTGAACTGGGACGACGAGTTCCGACAGAGCCACGATCTCGCCGTGGTCCATCTGCACGGTTGCGTCGACCGCGACGCCATGCGGCACTTGATCTTCTCCTTGAGCCAGTATGCGGGCAGCGCGGTAGCCCAGGCGGCCTGGCCATTGAACTTTCGTGATACCTATGGAGTTTCGCCCTTCGTAATTATCGGTGCACGGCTACGCGACGAGCCCGACATCGAAACGGTAATCGCCAATCGGACGCCGACCCACGAGGCCCCCAGCTTCTACGTGAGCCCGAACATCTCGTCGGCAGTAGAGAGGGACCTGCATGCGTGGAACCTCGTGCCGGTACGTATGACCGCCGAGGAGTTTGCGGAGGCTTGGCCGGAACTCACCGAAATAAATCTGAAGAAGGCCCCCACGAGACGTGAGGAGGTGGCGTTCCGTATCGGTCGGCAGTTCAGGGAGCTGCGAATCGATAGTGTAAGGAAGGCATCTCGTGACCACGATTTCATCGGCGGCGACGAGCCCGAGTGGATCGACATCCGGAACGGACTGAACGCGGATCTCGACTGGATCAGACAGGCGTCGTCCGACTGCCGACAGCTTGGCCGGACCGCCCGCGTCAACAGCGCAATGATCTATGTCGGCAATCGCCTCACCGGCCGCAGCACCGGCCTACTGGCGATCAGCAAGGCATTGCGGAAGCTCTCGTGGCGCACCTATCTATACGTCGGGGACGAACGGCCGGACGTAGAAGCCATCATCCAGTTTGCCGCCAACGGCCAGGCGATCGCTCTGCTCTTCGATTCCGTCGCCGACATCGCCGACGACGTCGCGTCCATCCTTAGCCTGGCCCGCAACGCGAGCCTCCAGATCGTCTGCGTCGCTGTCGACCAGGTGGACCGAAGCGCGAACATTCTCGGACGCCTCGACGAGGCCTACCTGCTCCGCAACCGTGTGACCACCATCAACACTCACCTGACGAACACCGACGCCGCCCACCTGGTAGACAAGCTCCAGTCGATCGGACGGCTAGGAATCCTTGAGTTGGAGCGGAAGGACGCACGCAGGCGGAGCCATTTCCGCGGCCGCGAGCTGTTCGATGCGATGGCACAGCTTGAGAACGCTCCTGGCTTCGGCCGAAGGGTGCGTGAGCTGGTCGACGCGATCAGCGATCTGGACCACATCAGGGTGCTGTTTCTCGCCGCGCTTGCGTCCCGCTTCGACTGCAGGTTCCACGCAGTCGACGCCGCCCGGATGGTGGGCATGGAAAGCGACTCCCTCGTGCGGCTGGTCCGCGACTACCCTCCGATCTCCTCCGTTCTGAAGACGGACGGCACCTGGATCAGGCCAAGGCAGCGCTGGATGGCACTCGACGCGTGTGTCGAGCGACTCGGCAGTCGGGACGCCCTCGCCACTCTGGGGACGGCCATGAACAACGTCGCGCCGCGGCTGGGCAGGTCCAGTCATCGGGAACGCAATGCCACGTCGCTGCTCGTGGCCGCTTTCATGACCTACAAGAACGTGGTCAGCGTCTTTCCCGAGGCAGATCTCGATCAGTGGTACGGGGGGCTGAGCGGCACCTTCGGCGACTGGAGTGCACGATACTGGGAGCAGCGCGCCATCATGAACCGGCATGCGGGGAAATCCATGCCGGAGGCGTGGGCCAGGGCGGAGTCGTTCGCGCTCCGGGCGGTCAGCATCGTTAGGGACTCCTACAGCCTTACCACGCTCGGAACGGTACTCCTGGCCAAGGCCGCCTTCGGTCCCGGGGTCGATGTCGGGCAATACTACGATCGCGCGATCGACGCCTACGAGGACGCCAGCGAGGCGAACCCGAAAAACCTGGTTACATGGCTCGCGTTCCTGCGCCACGCGCTGAATGTCCTGGCTCCGGACGGAAGGTCCCTCCGGCCGCTCCCCGAGGAAGTGACGGAGCGCATGCGGGACGACTGGACCAGGATCCATTCACAAAGCCTGATCGCCGCCGGCGCCAGTGAGGATGTCAAGGGCGAGCTGGCAGTCCTCAAGCGGCGTTTCGAGAAGCTCACCCGTGCCCCCTCAACCCTCGGCTAGGCGAACACGTGAGCGACACGTCTACGTGCGCGCTGAGGGCCCTGCCTCGCAAGCGCAAGCTTGTGGCCCACCCGGCGGAACCGAGCCGCCCAGCTGACACCGAGCCCGGACAGCACAGCAACAGTAGGCGTCGCGAGGCGTGGACTATCCGTGGACGAAGACGCGCAGTGCGATCGCCCATCGGGGTTTGACCTGCTGTGATGCCACAGACGGACGGGGCCTCCGGAGTCGTGTGCGCAGACCGGCATGATGTGCGCCATGACTGCCGAACCCAGCAGTGCCCCGCAGGAGACGTCCAGGTCACGGTCGTGACCGATGGTGTCGCACAAGTCTTCACTGGGAGGAGGGTGCGCGTATCGAGGTCCGAAACCTCGGTGGCGAGGTCGTGATCGAGGCGAATGCCGCAGGACTCAGAACGCTGGCTGGCCACCTGCTCACGCTCGCGAAGGACGGCGTTCCCGACGGGAGCCATCTGCATCTGGAGGACAGCAACGGTCTGACGGACGGGTCCGTCGGGTTGGTTCTGGAACGGAGTGACGAAGAGGATTGAGGCGTGCCAACGAAGCTGGCCACACTGCCCGTTGAGACCGTCTGTCGAATGCGTGTCGAAGTAAGCCGGATCAGCCGCCCACTCAACGTGATCGTGCAGGTCACGCACCCCGGCGGGCTTGAGTATCCAAGCGCCTTCTAAGCGCTTGGCCTCAGATTCGAGTGCACAACGGGCCGGCTCCACTGCCACTACTTGCCACCGGCCGGGGTACAGCAACGAAGTACAGCAACCTCGCCGACCGTCCACGCACCTCAACGAGCACCAGAGCCCGGTTGATCTGGCTGTGAGACCTCAGCGACCGGCCCGCCCGTAGTTCGCATCGAGGGGCTCAGGCATGCCACAGCCGTGCCAGAAGGGGCGGGGAACCACGGGGAGTCCGGGCTATCGGCAGCCACGAAGGCCTGAGCAAGCCCTAGTTGTGTTCTCGCAGCTCAGACCACATGCTGCCCCACCTCGCTCCTAAAGCGGTGGCTTCCTGACAACAAGCGGCAGCGGCCAGCCGGCGCAGGCCACTAGTGCGCTGCCGTCCTCGGTGAGGAAGAGCAGGGTGGTCCATGTCCGATCGGCAGAATCGATCAGCCCTGTGCGCACGGGCCGGCCATGTTCGCGGACGAGCTGCACTGCTCGTTCCAGCCCAAGAGGTTCGAGTCCATGCATCCGCATGCGCTGAAGTCGGCGCTTGAAGACTCCGGCATGCTGGCCTGCGGGTTGTGCCCGGTCTCCCACCCAGTAGGTGGCGCCGCTGCGGAGGGTGGCCAGAGCTATCACGGACGCCTCGTCATCACCAGCCAACAGCGATTCCAGTACCTGCCGTTCCATGGTCACCCCCGTTTGGATCTTGCGGTACAGCAGCCAGGTACCGCAACCCCAGCGATCGCCCGCGTCCGGTAGCGCCCCTGCGGGGCTCGGTAGCGGCCGGAATAGCCGTAACTGACCGATCCCGCTAGAGCTACGGATCAGAAGGTCTGTGACATCCACGGCTGACATCAACGACGCCGGACGGCGGTGCACTCCAGCATCCCTGTCCGGCCGTCGTGCTGGTGGCTTGCGGCGGCCGGAACAGCCTCTGGCCGAACTCCTAAAGCGGGTATCGCAGATGCGAGCCGCGAGAGACTCCGTCCCGTACGTGCCGATGCCCTGAGAATCAGGCCGCAGTAGCCGTGAGGCAGGCTCAGGCGAGAGGCTTGCCAACCTTACGGCCCTGCCCGGAGACGTTGACGAAGGGACGGATTTGCCCTCGCGCGATCCCTCGCTCCTGACAGATCCGGTCCAGCTCGCCCAGTCCGAGATACCAGCTCGTCTCCGCGTAAGGATCGAGACGATGCGGCAGCTCTTCGACACCTGGCAGCGCGGCGCTCTGGGACGCTGTCGTCACGTCATCGGGCAGCAGCAGCCCCCAATTGGTGATCGTTGCCGGGGCGCGTCCTCGATTAGTCGCTGCCACAGCTAGGTACTGCTGGGATCCGATCTCGCCGGCGATGACCGGGATGGCGTAGTGCGTGCGTACCTTGATCACGGGGCCGGTTCGGAGCCAGGACACCACTTGCCAGGTGAGGGAAACGACGCTGACGGCAAGCGCGCAGATGGAGAGGACAGTAGCTGCCATGGACGGAGCGTAATGCTCGCTGAGCGTTCGGGCACCAGTTAGAAGGCATGTGCACCTATTCCCGCAAACACCCGTCACTCACGTTCAGTCACAGACCTTGTTGAAGCGGTCCATGCGCCATGCGGCACCGTGCACCTCCCCTCGGAGAGACGCACGTGGAGGCGATGGGCCATGTGTGGGCCAGCCTGGGCGTTCCAGACCGCGTACAGCCTCCCCGGGCAGGTCAGAGCGATGCACGTGCTCGGATGGCAGCGCTCTTGAAAGCCGTTCCGCCTGGAGTCTGACGGCAGTCTCCGACGGCAACGTCAGCAGACGAGAGCGCATCTCAACGGCTTCCCAAGGTGTGTACTACGCCGTTCCGTCGGCTCAGCAACCGGTGAGCCATGCGGTCGGTAGAACTCCTAATGCGGTGCTCACGCACGAGCGCCCTTCCCCGGCCGCCCTCGGGCCGTGGATGGGCGCTCGGCGGTGATCAACGTCGACAACTTCCGACAGGTCAGCAGCAGGTCATGAGCGGCCGCTCATGACCAGTTGTGCTCTTCCCGATCTATCTACTCATCGCGTCGATGAGGTCACACGCGCCCAGTACGACACTCTTGATGAACCCCGTGATCGCGCCATGCTGGCCTGCACCTTCCCCAAGCAGGCCCCCACGGGTCCGCAGCAAGGGAAGATGCTGGTCCATGGACCCCGCCGTAACAACCGCCCTCATATCCAGTCCCGTTGCGCTCCTGGCAGCCACAGCCGCATACGGCGCCGGCCGCGTTCAGGGGCGAGGCGCCTACCAGGGCCCGGTGGACGCCGTGCGACGCCAACACCAACGTGATGCCTATGCCGACTTCCTTGCAGCAGCCAACAGCTATGTACGTCAAACCATGTGGGCGGAGTGCTCGCTACAGGCTTGTGCCCAATTGGGGATCTCCTACCCTCCGAGGGAGAGGCGAGAAGAAGCCGACTGACGGGCCTGCCGCATCCAAGCCGAGGTGTCAACTGAACCGCTGCGACTTGCAGAAGCCGTCGTCCAGCTCGAAGGCCCCGAGCACATCGCAGAGATCGCGCAGCGGATCGAGAACCATGCTCACAATGTGCATGTCACTGCTCTCCGAGATGAGGCTCCGGACACCCTCTTCGACGCGCTTGAGGGGCGCCCTCTTCGCGGATATCACAACCACCATATGGAACTTCTGAACGCGATCCGTGCGTTCACCGAAGCCGCCCGGGCCCACCTCAACGACGGCAAGAAGCCGAGACGGGCTTAGGCAGTACCGCTGCCGCATTTCTCTCCGGCGATGTAGGGCCTGTCGCCCTCGACTCTCGCCGAAAGAGCCAGCGAGCCTCACTATTCGAATCTTGGCCTATTTGTGGACGGGTGACTGCTCACACGCAGCATTCAATGCTCTGACCAGTAAGAACACCGAAGAGCTACACCCCCTCCTGAGCCGTGTTCGGTCAGAGCTGGGCCGTCTGTGGGCCGTCGAAGGGCGGCCCAGAGTGACCAACAACGACCATGGAGGACCGCCTGACTGCTGGTCGGGCCGTTCTTGCCTTGGGCCCTCCGAGGCCGCATGCGAGCCGCACAAGTTCCTCAGGAACAAGAAGCAGGAGTGGGAGGAGTACCGGAGCGAGGTCACCGCCTTCGAGCTCCGCAAGAACCTTCCGGTGCTCTAGCCACCGCCCTCAGCGGGCGGCGAAGTCCTGGGTCCACCAGGGGCCGCCCGGGCCGGACGTCAGGCCGATGCCCATGTGGGTGAAACGGCAGTTGAGGATGTTGTCCCGGTGGCCGGCATCGCTCATCCAGTCGGCCACCGTGGCATCGGCCGTCGTGGGCCCGCGATGGATGTTCTCGGCCCAGGCGCTCCACGCGTAGCCGGCGGCGGAGATCCGTGTGCCGGGGTCGCGCCCGTCCGGGCCGGTGTGCTCGAAGTAGTTGCGGGCGGCCATGTCGTCCGCGTGCCGCTGCGCCGCCGTGTGCAGCTGCGGGTCGACGCGTACGGGCGGGCAGCCGCGCCGCGCCCGGTGGGCGTTGACCAGGTGGCGACCTGCTGTTCGACGCCGGGCTTCTTACGGGCGGGCGCCTGCGTGCGGGTCGCCTTCGGCGGCGTGGGCGACGGCGCTGCGGTGGGGGACCGCGTGGGCTTCGCCGATGCCGATGCTCTCGCTGTGGGCGGTGCCTTCGGCGCGGGCCGTACGGGAGCCGCCTTCTGCGGGGGCGCTGCCGCCGGGGCCGGAGCCGTGGGTGTCCCGCCGGGCCCCCACGTCCACAGCGCGACGGCGGCGGCCGCCGCCAGCACCGCCGCCACCGCGACGACAGCAGCGGTACGGGGTCGCTGTCGCGGTGTGGCGCTGGCGGTGACCTGCATGCCGGGTGATTCGGGGGCCGACAGGGACAACGGCAGAGGCACCAGACTGAGGCGGGCGAGCAGCCCCTCCGCGGGCACCAGATCCCCCGAGCGCCCCGAACAGTCGCCGCAGTCCCGCACATGCCGCGCTATGCGCTTGCGCCACAGCGCTGACGGCGCCTCGTCCCACGACGCGGTGAGCGCCTGAAGGCCGGGGCAGCCCGGCACGGCCGCCAGCGAACGCACCACCAGCCGCCCGGCCTCCAGCTGCTCCTTCACCCGCTGGACGCGGACCGCGGCATGGGCGGGCGCGATCCCGAGGGCGTCGGCCAGCTCGCCCCGGGTGATCTCGCCCGCCGCCTCCAGCCACCACAGCGACAGCAGCTCCCGGTTGTCCGCGTCGAGCCAGCGGGTGGCCTCGGCCACCTCCCGGCGCTGCCCGGACAGGCCGAGCCGCCAGATGGTGAGCTCCACGAAGTCGGCCCCCGGATCAGGGACTTCCCGCGCCTGGTCGAGCGCGCCGACGGGAGGGCGGGCGCCGGGCGAGCAGTGGCGGCGTATCTGATTCATCGCTATGGCGATGAGCCAGGACCGGAATGCCCCGGGATCGCGCAGGTCGTCGAGGGCGTTCAGGGCACGCAGCATGGTGTCCTGGACCACGTCGTCCACGTCGGCGTGCCCGTCGAGCGCGCGGCCGACGACGTTGTAGACCAACGGCAGGTGAGCCGCGAGCACTTGCTCCCTGGCCTGCACGTCCCCCGCTACCGCGGCTGCCACCACCGCGGTTCCGCAATCCCTGTCCACGCCCGCCTGCTCCACGCCCGTCCGCTCTCGTCCACCGGCTCGCGCCGTGCCCTGTGCCCGCACCGTCGGGGCTGCCTCAGGAGGAAGCGGCGAAGTTCTGGGTCCACCAGGGGCCGTTCGAACTGAGGTTGATGCCGACGCCGATCTCCTTGAAGGCGCAGTTCAGGATGTTGCCACGGTGTCCCGGGCTTTTCATCCAGCCGTCCATCGCCGTGCGGGCGTCGTGGGGGCTTTTGTAGATGTTTTCGCCGTACGTCGTCCAGCGGTACCCGGCAGCCGTGATGCGCTCGCCGGGACCGGCACCGTCGGGATTGGTGTGGTCGTAGAAGTTACGGGCCGCCATGTCGTCGGAGTGCCGCTGGGCCGCCGCCTGGAGCTTCGCGTTGGAGGTGACGGGGGAGCAACCATGCTTGCCGCGCTCCGTGTTGACCATCTCGATGACCTGCGCCGCGAGCTGCGCGGTCTTCCCGCCGGCCGGGGCGGCGTTCGTAACGGAGGGCTTGCCGGCGCTGCCGGAGCCGGGTGCGGGGGTGCGCTTCGGGGCGGCGGGCGCCTGGGTGCGGCTCTTCTCGGCCGTGGGGGTCGCCTTGGGGGTGGTGCTGCGCTTGGCCTTGGAGGGGGAGGCGGAGGTGGTGGCCTTGCGGGACGGAGTGCCGGACGGCTTGACCGACGGGGTGGCGGAAGGGGTTCCGCTGGACCGGAGTGCCTCCGGTGTGGGAGACGCCTCGGCCGCCGTGCTCGTCCGGGCGGCGGAGTTCGCGAGCGACTGGACGGCGCCGTATCCGCCGGCGACGACCGCTATCAGCGCCACCGCTCCGACTGCGACGCCTGTCCGCCGCGGTCGGCGGCTTCGGTGTGCCCCGCTTCGGCGGCTGTGCCGGGCGGGAGCCGGGTCGTACGGCGAGGTCTCGGGTTCCTGGTTCATGCGGGTCAACTTCCGGTGTGGGGCTGGTGAGTGCTGGTCCAACACTCAGGAGACCCGGCCGCCGGACACCGATAACAGAAATCTTGCGGACGATCTCATCTCATCTGTGGCTGAGCCGGGCGGCGGACAAACACATCGCCCGCCCCTGATTCTTCAGAGGCGGGCGACGGTGGTCGGTGGAGCGGATTACGACATGTTGTTCTCGGCGTCGAGGTACGCCTTGATCCTGCGGTCGATTGCGGCCGCCTCGACGCGGCAACGCTTGGCCGCCGCGTACTCGCCTTCGCGCTCAAGGCGGTTGGCCTTGGCCTTCAGGTCGGCGGACTGCTGGCGCAGCTGGTTGATGTTCACGGTGATGGCACCGCCGCGCGCGGCCATGGTCTGCTGGCCAGTGGTCGTGGCGGCCTGTGCGGGCAGAGCCGTGAACAGAACGCCTCCGGCCATCGCTACGGTCACAGCGACGGTGGAAATGCGTCGACGCATGAGCTTCCCCTTGTTCTACGTCGGGTAGTTACTAAGTGGTAACTATAAACGACATGATCTTCCTTCTGTACGCCCGGCGGCGGGCCTGGCGGGGTATCCGCACCGGTGGGACCATTTGGGGGAAAGCATCAAGAAGGGAGCGAAATGTCTGTCATCAAGGAAACGATCGACATCGACCGCCGCCCCGAGGACGTCTTCTCCTACGTGACCGAGCCCTCGCACATCACCGAATGGCAGGAGAGCGCCGTATCGGCGACCAAGCTGGGTGACGCCCCCCTGGCCGTGGGTTCGAAAGTGAAGGTCACCCGCCGGATAGGGCGTCGGGAAATGCCGATGACCATGCAGGTGTCCGAGCTGGATCCGCCGAGGAGCTGGCGTATCGACGGCATCGACGGCCCCGTCAGAGGGCACGTGAAGGGCACGATCGAGCCGATCGCCGACGGGGAGCGGTCGCGGGTGACCCTGGCCCTCGACTTCGAGTCGCACGGGATAGGCAAGCTGCTCGCGCCGCTCGTCGTCCGTCCGCATGCGCGCAAGGAGATGCCGAGGAACGAGCAGCATCTGAAGGATGTGCTCGAAGCGAGCGTGTAGGCCCGGCTCGGGCAGGCCCGGCTTCGGTCAGCCGAAGGTCCAGCGGGTCTGGCTGTAGACGCCCTTGCCGAAGCCGAAGGCCGTGGTGGGCGCGACGCGGAACACCACGGCGCGGTCGGCGTCGCCGTAGAACGCCCCGTCCCGTACGTCGAAGTGCCAGTCGGGGCCGTACTTCGTCTCGTACCGCTCCGCCAGGCGCCGCAGACGTGACTCGTCGGTCTCCGCAACCGCCTCGCCCTCGACCACCAGGTCGAAGCCCTCGCGCAGCGTGTTGGTGCCTGTCGTCAGGATGACGTTCGGGTTGGCGGCGAGGTTCTGTGCCTTGCGCTCCTGCGGGCCCGTGCAGAAGTGCAGTGAGTCGTCCTGCCAGACCGCCAGCAGCGGTGTGACGTGAGGGCGGCCGTCCGGGCGTACGGTCGTCAGCCAGAACAGCTCCGCCTGCTCCAGGCGCGTCACCGCATCGGGCCAGGCGGTGGCCGTCGCGTTCTTGTCGCTGTAGCGGGCGTCCAGGCGGGTCAGGGGTTCCATGGTTTCGCTCCCTCTCGCTCGCGGTCTTCCTCCAAGGAAGACAGACCGCGAGCGGGAGCGAAACTCAGCTGGTGTGCGTCGTCAGCTGTGTGGCCACGGGGGCCGGGCCCACCGGGTGCCAGGCGGAAGCGCCCCGGCCGCTCCAGTAGAGGCGGCCGTCGAGGGCCACCGCCGCGATGGAGGTGTTGCCCGCCAGGTCCGTGGTTGCCGCCGGGGCGCCCGCGAAGAGGAAGTCGCCCTGGTTCCACCGGGGGGTGCCTGTCGTGCCCGTGGCGCCGGTACCGCCCGTGGCGAGGTCGACCGTGCCCAGGCGGCCCGAGCCGTCCCGGGCCGCCAGCAGGGAGCCGGTGGCGCTGACCGGGCCGAAGCCCGCCCGGCCGCCCAGATCCGTGACGGTGGCCGTGATGGCCGCCTCCGTGGCGCCGCCGGTGAAGCGGGCCGCCTGGACGGCGCCGGAGCCGGGCTTGCGGAAGTACAGGTGTACGCCGTCACCGTCCGCCCGGGCGGTCAGCGGCAGGGTGGTCGCGGGGAGCCCCGTGGGCACCGGGCCGCGCATCGGGGCGCCGGGGGCGTCCTGGGTCCAGGCGACCGCTGACGTGAGGGTGTGCGCGAAGACGTACTGGCGGCCCGAGGCGTCGGTGGTGACGGCCGGGTCGCCGTACACCTGCTGCCCGCCGAGCGTCTGCCACGGCGCCCAGCTGCCGTCGGGCAGCTGCGTGCGGGAGCTGAGGGCGTGGCCGCCGTCGCGGAGGTAGACCGTCGTACGGCCGTCGCGGTCCACTGTCACCGCAGGTGCGCTGATGTCCAGGGAATCGGGTGCGTGGGCGGGGCGCGGCATCCCGAGGGACTGCCAGGGGCCGAACGGGCCGCCCGGCGTGCTCTGCACGCTGGTGACGACGTCCCTGCGGTAGCCGGCCGGGGCGTCGAAGGACGTACGGGTGCCGAAGATGGCTATTCGGCCGTCGGGGAGCTTCTCGGACGCGATTCCGCTGTCCAGACCCGCACCCTCGGCGAGCCGGGGACCCGTCCACGTGCCGTTCGCGCCCGGCGCCCGGTGCCAGACCGCCAGCCGCGTGTCCAGCACGGAGAACGCCCACAGCTCGCCCTCCTGGGCGCCGCTCTGGAGCCAGGAGGTGCTGGTGTTGCGCGAGTAGCGGATGCTGTACGCCCAGCCGGGGCCCGCGGGGCGGCCGGACACCTTGCGGTCGCCGCAGCCGGCGTCGGTGGCGCAGTAATTGCTGGGGTACTCGGTCCAGGCGTACGTCTTCAGGGTGTGCAGCTTGTCCCGCACGGTGGCCGGGTCCAGGACGTGCGGCATCTCGCCGTTGAGGTAGCCCAGGTAGTTCTGGACGCTGAAGTGCGGGTGGCCCTTGGTCTTGCCGTACTCCGTGAGCGCCTTCTGGGCGAACCTGGCGCCGTACATGTGGTCCTGGTGGTCGGGGAGCAGGTGCGGCGTCTCCGCGCGGCCGTTCGTCGGGTCCAGCATCCGTACGAACGTCGGCTCGAAGCGCTTCAGGATCCCGGTGATCGTCTGTACGACCTGGTCCTTGGTGTACGCGTAGTTCTCGGCGACCGGGGTCCCCGACGACAGCTCCGACTCCAGCGTCTCCACCTTGCCGTCCCACAGCCCGTGCAGGCTGTTCGGCCGGTTCGCGGCGCTCGCGCCCGCCTCGTGCAGCTGCACCCAGACCAGATTGACCTCGGGCCGTGCCTTCAGCGTGTCGAGTTCCGCCCAGCCGCCGCCGTCCGTGCGGATCGCGGAGCGCTGCCAGGGGCTGGTGCGGTCGCCGGTGGCCATCTCGGCGTAGGCGGCGCGGATGCCGTTCTGCCGGGCCTCGGCGTACCGGGCTTTGTCGGCGGCGGGTCGCGGGATGCCCGCGTACTTGCTGCCGCCGGGCGCGTTGACGCCGTCCGCTTCGCCCGCCGTCAGGAACACCGAGGCCAGGCTGTGGCCGGAGCGGATCGACTGGCTGAGGTCGGGGTTCAGGAAGAACAGGTCGTCGTCCGGGTGCGAGACGATCTGCACCACGGATTCGCCGTCGGTACGGAGCGGCTTCACGGGGGCGGTGGCGGGCTTGCCGGTGACACCGGTGGAATCCGTGGAACCGGTCGCACGGTCAGGACCTTCGGCGCGGGCCGAGCCTTCGGAGCGCGCAGAGCCTTCGGAACCGGAGGAAGCACTCGGAACAGCGAGCTGGATACCCCCCACCGTCACGACCACGCTCGCGAGCAGAACGCCCAGCAGATTGCGGCGTGACAGCAGAACGGAACTACGGGCCCTGGGCGACATAGAGAAGGTGCTTTCGGTGTGCGTCGGTACGGGATATGGCGCCCAGGACGGCGCTGATCTGCGCTGACGGTTGAGCTGGCAGTGAAGATGGTGCAACAGGGCATCCGGTTCACCGAAGGTGAAAGCTCACGTTGTTGTACATCTCACGTGGTTTGCGGGAGCCGACCGCGGGGCAGACGAGGCAGGCGCCGCGCCCGCTCCTGCGGATAGGCTCGTGACTTGGACCTTGATCGGACGGTTGTACGGCCGGAGCGGGAGGCACCATGTCGGTTCCGGGGCGCAGGAGCAGCAACTTCTCTCGGCTGTTGCGGCACGGCTTCACCGATCCCTCCGCCGCCGAGCGGCTCCTCGACGCCCCCGAGCTCTCGGCCGTAAAGACCGACCCGGTGCTCCTCGACGCACTCGGCGCGACCGCCGATCCCGATCTGGCACTGCTCGGGCTCGTACGCCTGGTGGAGGCACAGGACCCGGACGAGCGGCACGTCTTCCTCGACACGCTCGTCAGGGCCAAGCCGCTGCGTGACCGGCTGCTCGGGGTGCTCGGCGCGTCCGAGGCGCTCGGCGACCATCTGGCGCGGCACCCCAGGGACTGGCATGCGCTCGTCACGTACGAGGCCGTGGACCTGCACCCGGGAATCACCGAATTCGAACAGGGGCTCGCGGGAGCCGTCGATCCGGTCACCCTGCGGGTCGCGTACCGGCGCTGCCTGCTGTCCATAGCCGCACGCGACGTGTGCGGTACGACGGACGTTGCCCAGGCCGCCGCCGAACTGGCCGACCTGGCCACCGCGACGCTGCGCGCCGCCCTCGCCATAGCCAGTACGGCCGCACCTGCCGATGCCGCCATGTGCCGGCTCGCGGTGGTCGCGATGGGAAAGTGCGGCGGGCACGAGCTGAACTACGTATCCGACGTGGACGTGATCTTCGTGGCGGAGGCGGCGGACGGAGCCGACGAACGGAAGGCGATGAACGCCGCCACCCGGCTTGCCTCCCACCTCATGCGGATCTGCTCCGAGACGAACATCGAGGGCACCATCTGGCCGGTCGACGCCAATCTGCGGCCCGAGGGGCGCAACGGGCCGCTGGTACGGACCCTGTCCAGCCACCTCGCGTACTACCAGCGCTGGGCCAAGACCTGGGAGTTCCAGGCGCTGCTCAAGGCCCGCCCGGTGGCGGGCGACCTGGCGCTCGGCGAGGAGTACGCCGAGGCGGTCTCGCCGCTGGTCTGGCAGGCCGCCGAACGCGACAACTTCGTGGCCGACGTACAGAAAATGCGCCGCCGCGTCGTCGACAACATCCCGGCGGCGCAGGTCGAGCGCGAACTCAAGCTCGGGCCCGGCGGGCTGCGGGACGTCGAATTCGCCGTACAGCTGCTGCAGTTGGTGCACGGGCGCAGTGACGCCACGCTGCACAGCGGGTCGACACTGGGAGCGCTGGAGGCGCTCGCGGCGGGCGGCTATGTGGGGCGGGCCGACGCCGCTCAGCTGGACGAGGCGTACCGCTTCCTGCGCGCCATGGAGCACCGCATCCAGCTGTACCGCCTGCGCCGCACCCACCTGGTGCCCCAGGGCGAGGCCGACCTGCGGCGGCTCGGGCGGTCGCTCGGGCTGCGCACGGATCCTGTCGCGGAGCTGAACAGGGCGTGGAAGCGGCACGCGGGAGTGGTGCGGCGGCTGCACGAGAAGATCTTCTACCGGCCGCTGCTGGACGCGGTCGCCCAGCTGGCCCCCGGCGAGATCCGGCTCAGCCCCAAGGCGGCCGGGCAGCGGCTGGAGGCGCTCGGATACGCCGATCCGGCCGCCGCGCTGCGGCATCTGGAGGCGCTGTCGTCCGGGGTCACCCGGAAGGCGGCCATCCAACGGACGCTGCTGCCCGTGCTGTTGGGGTGGTTCGCGGACTCCGCCGACCCGGACGCCGGACTGCTCGGCTTCCGGAAGGTGTCGGACGCGCTGGGCAAGACGCCGTGGTACCTGCGGCTGCTACGGGACGAAGGCGCCGCCGCCGAGAATCTGGCCCGGGTGCTCTCGGCCGGGCGGCTCGCCCCCGACCTGCTGCTGCGCGCCCCCGAGGCGGTGGCGATCCTCGGTGACCCCGAGGGGCTGAAGCCGCGCGGCCGGGATCATCTGGAGCAGGAGGTCCTGGCGGCGGTCGGGCGTGCGGACACCGCCGAGGGGGCGGTCGCGTCGGTACGCGGGGTACGCCGCCGGGAGCTGTTCCGTACGGCCGCCGCCGACCTGATCAGCTCGTACGGTACGGAGGAGAACCCGGCGGAGCAGGACCCCGGGGCCCTCGTCGACCGGGTCGGCAACGCGGTGACGGACCTGAACGCGGCCACGCTGGCGGGCGCACTGCGGGCCACCGTGCGCGCACAGTGGGGCGACGAGCTGCCGACGCGGTTCGCGGTGATCGGGGTGGGTCGTTTCGGCGGGCACGAGCTGAGCTACGGGTCCGACGCGGACGTGCTGTTCGTCCATGAACCCCGCGAGGGGGTCGACGAGCAGGAGGCGTCGCGGGCGGCGAATGCGGTGGTCGCCGAGATGCGGAGGCTGCTCGAACTGCCCACGACGGACCCGCCGCTGCTGATCGACGTGGATCTGCGTCCGGAGGGCAAGAGCGGCCCGCTCGTCCGTACGCTCGCGTCCTACGCGGCGTACTACCGGCGGTGGTCCCTGGTCTGGGAAAGCCAGGCGCTGCTGCGCGCCGAACCGATCGCGGGCGATCCCGACCTGGGCCGCCGCTTCATCGAGCTCGCCGACCCGCTGCGGTATCCGGCGGAGGGGCTGGGCGAAGACGCGGTACGCGAGATCCGCCGCCTCAAGGCACGCATGGAGTCGGAACGAATGCCGCGCGGCGCCGATCCGACGCTGCACGCCAAGCTGGGGCGGGGCGGGCTGAGCGACGTCGAGTGGACGGTGCAGCTCTTCCAGATGCAGCACGGCTGGGCGGAGCCGGGCCTGCGCACGCCCCGCACCCGCGAGGCTCTGGCCGCGGCGCACGCGGCGGGCCTGATCGCCACGGAGGACGCCCAGACGCTGGACGAGGCATGGGTGCTGGCTACGCGGGTGCGGAACGGGGTCATGCTGGTACGGGGGCGGGCCGGCGACACGTTCCCGTCGGACGGGCGTGAACTCGCGGCGGTGGCACGGTACCTCGGGTACGACGCCGGCCATGTGGGCGACATGCTGGACGACTACCGGCGTACGACGCGGAGGGCTCGGGCGGTGGTGGAGGAGTTGTTCTACGGGGCGTAGGGGTGCGGGTGGCTCCGCCCCAGACCCCGCTCCTCGGCATTTCAGCCCGTCCGGGGGTCTGGGGGCTTGCCCCCGGACGAGGTGGCGGAGGCGCCCGTACGCCTGACGGCCGCCGGGGGAGGAATCACGCACCGGGAGTGAGGCAGCACAGAGGGTGAGGTCAGGCAATCGTGCCCGGAGCTATCCCCGGAGGTATGCCCGGACCGGCCAGATCCGGCGCCGCGGCCCGTCTATCAGCTTCGGCAACCGGTGCGGCATCGCGCCGTACCAGGAGAAGCTGAGGGCGTAGCCGAACGTCAGGCAGAGCATGCCGCCCACCGCGTCGAGCCAGAAGTGGTTGGCGGTCGCGACGATCACGACAAGGGTGGCCGTCGGGTAGAGCAGGCCGAGGATCTTCGCCCAGGGCGCGGCGGCCAGCGCGAAGATCGTCAGGCCGCACCACAGCGACCAGCCGATGTGCATGGAGGGCATCGCCGCGTACTGGTTCGACATGTTCTTGAAGTTGCCGGAGGCCATCGAGCCCCACGTCTCGTGGACCAGGACCGTGTCGATGAAGCCGTGCCCGTTCATCAGGCGCGGCGGCGCCAGCGGATACAGGTAGTAACCGAGCAGGGCCACGCCTGTAGTCGCGAACAACACCAGGCGAGTAGCCGCATAGCGGCCGGAATGACAGCGGAAGAGCCAGACCAGCACGCCGATGGTCACAATGAAGTGCAGCGTCGCGTAGTAGTAGTTCATGGTCACGATCAGCCATGTCACCGAATTCACGGCGCGGTTGACCGATTCCTCGAAGGCGAGACCCAGGGACTTCTCGGCCTCCCAGATCCAGTCCGCGTTGCGCAGGGCCGCTGCCCGCTGCTCCGGTACCGCATTGCGCACCAGTGAATACGTCCAGTAACTCACCGCGATGAGCAGGATTTCGAACCAGATACGGGGCCGGCGCGGCGCTCGCAGCCTGTTGAGAGCGGCGAGCCGTGTCGACGGCTGCCGTTCCTCTTCCTCCACGATGGGTGAGGGAACGTTGGCCGTCCGGCCTTCCAGAGTCTTCACGGTCGCGTCACCCATGGGGAGAGAGTCTGCCAGATGAGGACCACTCCTCGATCATCCTCCGGTCGGTTCCTGATCGCACTCCCTACGTCTTAAGGACGAGGCCCCGAGGCGGTTGAACCGCGTACGACCAGCTCCGGCATGAAGACGAATTCGCTGTGCGGAGCAGGTGTCCCGCCGACCTCTTCGAGGAGGGTGCGGACTGCGGCCTGTCCCATCGCCGTCACCGGCTGCCGGATCGTGGTCAGCGGCGGATCGGTGAACGCTATGAGCGGCGAGTCGTCGAATCCGACGACCGACACATCGCGCGGTACGTCGAGCCCGAGCCGCCGGGCGGCCCTGATCGCGCCGAGCGCCATCATGTCGCTGGCGCAGACGATCGCGGTGCAGCCGCGCTCGACGAGGGCGGCTGCGGCGGCCTGGCCGCCCTCCAGGGTGTAGAGGGAGTGCTGGATCAGCTCTTCCGTCTCCTCGGGGGTCAGGCCGAACCGCTCCTGCATGCCGGCCCGGAAGCCCTCGATCTTGCGGAGTACGGGCACGAACCGCTTCGGGCCGACCGCCAGGCCGATCCGGGTGTGTCCCAGGGACGCCAGGTGCGTCACGGCCAGCCGCATCGCCGCCCGGTCGTCGGGTGAGATGAAGGGCGCCTGGACCTTCGGCGAGAAACCGTTGACGAGAACGAAGGGGACACCCTGGGCGCGCAGCTGCTCGTAGCGCTGCATGTCGGCGGTGGTGTCCGCGTGGAGCCCCGAGACGAAGATGATGCCGGACACGCCGCGGTCCACGAGCATCTCGGTGAGCTCGTCCTCGGTGGACCCGCCCGGGGTCTGGGTGGCGAGGACCGGGGTGTAGCCCTGGCGGGTCAGGGCCTGGCCGATGACCTGGGCCAGCGCCGGGAAGATCGGGTTTTCGAGCTCGGGGGTTATGAGGCCGACCAGTCCCGCGCTGCGCCTGCGCAGACGGACGGGGCGCTCGTACCCGAGGACGTCGAGTGCGGCAAGAACGGATTCGCGGGTGGCCGCGGCAACCCCGGGCTTGCCGTTGAGTACGCGGCTGACCGTCGCTTCGCTGACCCCCGCCTGGGCTGCGATGTCGGCAAGCCGTGCGGTCATGGGAGTGGACTGTACCGGGCGCATGTCAGATTGCCCACCATGCGCAGGAATCAGCCGATAGGGCGACCGTGTCGTCGGAGAAGACGGGGGCGGCGGATGCGATCAGAAGCCTGCCCGGTGTGGGCAGTTCGGCCTCGTGGTCCGTCGTGTTGAGGGTGCAGGCGAAACCGGGGCGGGTGAAGGTGAGCAGGCCCTCGGGGGACTCCTGCCACTGCATCTCACCGTCCCCGAGGCCCGGGAGTTCGCGGCGCAGGGCGAGCGCCGAGCGGTAGAGCTCCAGGGTGGACAGCGGGTCGCCGGTCTGGGCCTCGACGGTCAGCGACTTCCAGGTGTCGGGCTGCGGCAGCCAGCTGCCGGCGGGGCCGAAACCGTACGGCGGCTCGCCGCCCGACCAGGGCATCGGCACCCGGCACCCGTCGCGCAGGCCGTCCTGGCCGTTGCTGCGGAAGAAGGAGGGGTCCTGGCGGACGTCGTCGGGCAGGACCGTGACCTCGGGCAGGCCCAGCTCCTCGCCCTGGTAGAGGTACGCCGACCCGGGCAGCGCCAGCATCAGCAGTGCGGCGGCGCGGGCGCGGCGCAGGCCGAGGGCGTCGTCCCCGGCGCCGTACCGGGTGAGGTGGCGGACCACGTCGTGGTTGGACAGGACCCAGGTGGTGGGGGCGCCGACGGAGGCGGTCGCGGCGAGTGACGCGTCGATGACGGCATGCATCACCGTCGCGTCCCAAGGGCAGTTCAGGAACTGGAAGTTGAAGGCCTGGTGCAGCTCGTCGGGGCGTACGTACAGGGCGAGGCGCTCGGGGGAGGGGGCCCAGGCTTCGGCGACGCCGATGCGCTCACCGGCGTACGAGTCGAGAAGCCTGCGCCAGCCGCGGTGGATGTCGTGGACGCCGTCCTGGTCGAAGAACGGCAGGACCTGGGAGCCGATCATCTTCGCCTGCTCGCGGGAGCCGATGTCGGGCAGGCCCTCGGCCTTGACCATGCCGTGGGCGACGTCGATACGGAAGCCGTCGACGCCCAGGCCGAGCCAGAAGCGCAGGATCGAGTCGAACTCCTCGTGGACCTCGGGGTTGTTCCAGTTGAGGTCGGGCTGCTGCGGCGCGAAGAGATGCAGGTACCAGTCGCCGTCGGAATCAGAAGGGCCCGAAGGGCCTTCCTTGGAAGGGTGGTGGTGGGAGACGGGAGGGCGGGTCCAGGCGGGGCCGCCGAAGACCGACTCCCAGTCGTTGGGCGGCAGTTCGCCGTCGATGCCCCGGCCCGGGCGGAAGTGGTAGCGCTCGCGGGCCGGCCCTCCGTCCCGCTCTGTGTCTTCGGCGAGTGCCGCCCTGAACCACGCGTGCTGGTCGGACGTGTGGTTCGGCACGACGTCGACGATCACGCGCAGGCTCAACTCGTGGGCGGTGCTGATCAGTTCGGCGGCATCGTCGAGGCTGCCGAAGAGCGGGTCCACGACACGGTAGTCCGCCACGTCGTAGCCGCCGTCGGCCTGGGGTGAGGCGTAGAAGGGGGTGAGCCAGACCGCGTCGGCGCCCAGGGCGGCCACGTGCGGCAGCCGGTCGCGGATTCCGCGCAGATCGCCGATGCCGTCGCCATTGCTGTCCGCGAAGGAGCGCACGTACACCTGATAGATGACGGCGTCGCGCCACCATTCCCGCTGTGCGGTCCGTGTGGGCGTGAGCTCCTGCGTCATGAAGGTCCCTCTCGTACGGGGCTGGATCGGTAACTACGAGATCAACGCGGATGCCCTACGAAAGTAACAGTCCTGCAAGTCCTTGCGGTAGTGCTTGCAGGGTCCCCGGCAAGGCCGTGAGAGCGCCTGTGGCCTGCCTGACAAGGGGTAGGACGGCAACCGTGAGGACACGCCGATGTAACGATCGGCTGGTCTTGCGGAAAATCTTCGCAAGGTCTTTCGGTCTTCTTTCATCCTTGTTACGTTCCTCGACGACCCGGCGCCGCGACGGAGCGGTTCGGCAGTTGAAGGAGTTCAGATGCGACGTGGCATAGCGGCCACCGCCCTGGTCGCGACCCTGGCGCTCGCGGCGACGGCTTGCGGTGGCGACAGTGGTGACAGCGGTGAGAAGAAGAGCTCGGGCAAGCTGTCCGGCACAGTCACCTGGTGGGACACCTCGACCGTCGGCAGTGAGGACAAGGTCTTCAAGAAGCTGGCCGAGGGCTTCGAGAAGAAGCACCCGGACGTCGACGTCAAGTACGTCAACGTTCCGTTCGGTGAGGCCCAGAACAAGTTCAAGAACGCCGCCCAGTCCGGCTCCGGCGCCCCCGACGTGATCCGCGCCGAGGTCGCCTGGACCCCGCAGTTCGCCGACCTCGGCTACCTCGCCCCGCTGGACGGCACCACCGCCCTGAAGAACGAGAAGGACTTCCTCGGGCAGGCCGCGGCCAGCACCAAGTACAACGGCAAGACGTACGCGGTGCCCCAGGTCATCGACTCCATGGGTCTCTTCTACAACGAGAAGATCTTCAAGGAGGCCGGCGTCAAGGTCCCCCAGACCATCGACGAGCTGAAGACCGTCTCGAAGAAGATCAAGGACAAGACCGGCAAGACCGGCCTCTACCTGCGCGGCGACGACGCGTACTGGTTCCTGTCCTTCCTCTACGGCGAGGGCGGCGACCTGGTCGACGCCAAGAAGAAGACCGTCACGGTCGACCAGGAGCCCGGCGTCAAGGCGCTCAAGGTCGTCAAGGACCTCGTCGACTCCGGTGCAGCCAAGACCGACGCCACCGACGGGTGGGAGAACATGCAGGCGTCCTTCAAGGACGGCAAGGCCGCCATGATGATCAACGGCCCGTGGGCCGTCGCCGACACCTTCGCCGGCAAGGAATTCAAGGACAAGGCCAACCTGGGCATCACCACGGTGCCGGCCGGCTCCGCCGGACAGGGCGCCCCGCAGGGCGGCCACAACCTCGCGGTCTACGCGGGCTCCAAGAACCTGGACGCCTCGTACGCCTTCAGCGAGTACATGACCTCCGCCACGAGCCAGGCCCTGGTCGCCAAGGAGCTCAACCTGCTCCCGACGCGCACCTCCGTGTACTCCCAGCCCGACGTGTCCGGCAACCACATCGTCGGCTTCTTCAAGCCCGTCGTCGACAAGGCCGTCGAGCGCCCCTGGATCCCGGAGACCGGCAGTCTCTTCGAGCCGCTGAAGACCGAGTACACCAAGGTCCTCACCGGCCAGACCACCCCGGAGAAGGGCGCCAAGGCCACCGGCGACTCCTACCGGAAGCTCCTCAAGGGCTGGAAGTAAGCAAGAAGTGACAGGAAGGCAGGAGGCCGGCTGATGGCTGTCCACACCAGCCAGTCGGTGGCGAAGGCCGCGGGCGACAATGTCGCCCGCGGCCGGAGCCGCGGCGCTGGAAAACCGCCCGGCAGGTTCCGCCGGGCCGTCTCGGTCCACTGGTACGCCTGGACCATGATCGCCCCCGTGGTGATCGTGATCGGCGTGATCATCGGCTATCCGCTCGGTCGCGGAATCTATCTGTCGATGACCGACGCCAACGAGCGCAACGTCGAGCGGTCCATCGGGGTCAATCACCTGCCCGCGACCTACAAGTTCGTGGGGCTGGACAACTACACCGACGCCCTCACCGGCAACCAGTTCCTGTCGACCCTCGGCTGGACCCTGGTGTGGACGGTCTCCTGCGTTTCCGTCACCTTCGTACTCGGCCTGACCCTGGCCAACATGCTCAATCGCAGGATCGCGGGACGCTCCGCGTACCGCATGATGCTGATCCTGCCCTGGGCCGTGCCCGGCTTCGTGTCGGTCTTCGCCTGGCGCTTCCTCTACAACGAGGACCGCGGCCTGCTCAACAAGCTCCTCGCGGGCGGCGGCATCGACGCGGTGCCGTGGCTCAACGACCCGACCTGGGCCAAGTTCGCGGTCATCGTGGTCAACGTCTGGCTCGGCGTGCCGTTCATGATGGTCGCCCTCCTCGGCGGCCTCCAGTCCATCCCCGGTGAGCTGTACGAAGCCGCCGAGATGGACGGGGCGAGCGCCTGGCAGCGGTTCCGCCACATCACCATGCCCGGGCTGCGCTCGGTCAGCTCCACCGTGGTCCTGCTGAGCACCATCTGGACGTTCAACATGTTCCCGGTGATCTTCCTGCTCACCCGCGGCGGACCCGGCGAGGCCACCCAGATCCTGGTCACCCAGGCGTACAAATTCTCCTTCGAGATCAGCCCCCGCGACTTCGCGATGTCCTCCACCTGGGGCGTACTGATCCTGATCCTCCTGATGGTCTTCGCCGCGGTCTACCGGCGAGCCCTCCGCAAGCAGGGAGAAGTCTGGTGACCACCACCGCAGTGCAGAACACCGCAGCGAAGAACACCGCAGGCAAGCCCTCGCGCCGCGCCGGCCGGGTCCGCCCGCGCGGCGAGCGCTCGCCGCTCGCCTCCTTCGGCCTGCACGCCACGCTCATCGTGACGTCCGTGATCGCGGTCTTCCCGGTGCTGTGGGTCCTGCTGACCTCGCTCAAGCCCGCCAAGCACGCATCGACGACGGCGTTCTTCAAAGAGACGACGCTCGCGAACTACACGAACCTGCTGAACGACACCCCGTTCCTCACCTGGTTCGGCAACTCGCTGCTCGTCGCAGGCCTCACCACGGTCCTCGGCGTCTTCGTCTCGGCCACCACCGGCTACGCCGTCAGCCGCTTCCGCTTCCCCGGCATGAAGCCGCTGATGTGGACGCTGCTGATCACCCAGATGTTCCCGGTCGCCGTCCTCATCGTGCCGATCTACAACATCATGTCGAAGATGGGCCTGCTCAATCAGCCCGCGGGCCTGGTCATCACGTACCTCACCATCGCGGTGCCGTTCTGCGCCTGGATGATGAAGGGCTTCTTCGACACCATCCCGCAGGAGATCGACGAGTCGGGCCGCGTCGACGGGCTCAACCCCTTCGGCACCTTCTGGCGGCTGATCCTGCCGCTCGCCAAGCCGGGCCTCGCCGTGACCGCGTTCTACTCCTTCATCACCGCCTGGGGCGAAGTGGCGTACGCCTCCGCCTTCATGGTCGGCGACGAGAACCTGACCCTCGCCGGCGGTCTGCAGAAGTTCGTCAACCAGTACGGCGCCCAGTGGGGCCCGATGACCGCGGCCTCCGTGCTCATCGCCGTCCCGGCCGCCGTCGTCTTCGTCTTCGTGCAGCGCCATCTGGTGGCCGGAATGACAGCGGGCGCCACCAAGGGCTGACGCCCTCCCACCCGCGTACAGCCAGTCGGCGGCGCCGGGCCGCACCCCACACCGGCGCCGCTCCCACCCCATGACTTCCAGGGACGACATGACCCAGCACCTCGCTGCTCCCACCGCCTCCACCAGTGCCCCCACCATTGGAAACCGGTGCACCGGCTGGTGGCGGGACGCGGTGATCTACCAGGTCTATCCGCGCAGCTTCGCCGACGGCAACGGCGACGGCATGGGCGATCTCGAAGGAGTACGCCGCCGGCTCCCGTATCTCAAGGAGCTCGGCGTCGACGCCGTCTGGCTCAGCCCCTTCTACGCATCCCCGCAGGCCGACGCCGGTTACGACGTCGCCGACTACCGGGCCATCGACCCCATGTTCGGCACCCTCCTCGACGCCGACGCACTGATCCGCGACGCCCACGAGCTGGGCCTGCGCATCATCGTCGACCTGGTGCCCAACCACTCCTCCGACCAGCACGAGTGGTTCAAGCGCGCGCTGAAGGAGGGCCCCGGCTCCGCCCTGCGCGACCGCTACCACTTCAGGCCCGGCAAGGGCGAGGACGGCGAACTCCCCCCGAACGACTGGGAGTCCATCTTCGGCGGCCCCGCCTGGACCCGTACGACCGACCCGGACGGCACGCCCGGCGACTGGTACCTGCACCTCTTCGCCCCCGAGCAGCCCGACTTCAACTGGGAGAACCCGGCCGTCGCCGACGAGTTCCGCTCCATCCTCCGCTTCTGGCTCGACATGGGCGTCGACGGCTTCCGTATCGACGTCGCACACGGCCTGGTCAAGGCGGAAGGACTGCCCGACCTCGGCAGCCACGACCAGCTCAAGCTCCTCGGCAATGACGTCATGCCGTTCTTCGACCAGGACGGTGTCCACGAGATCTACCGCTCCTGGCGGCAGATCCTCGACGAGTACCCGGGCGAGCGCATAGGCGTCGCCGAGGCGTGGACCCCGACCGTGGAGCGTACGGCCAACTACGTACGCCCCGACGAGCTGCACCAGGCCTTCAACTTCCAGTACCTCGGCACCGACTGGGACGCCGCCGCACTGCGCGAGGTCATCGACGTCTCCCTCGCCGCGATGCGCCCGGTCGGCGCACCCGCCACCTGGGTGCTGTCCAACCACGACGTGACGCGGCACGCGACCCGGTTCGCCAACCCGGCCGGGCTCGGCACCCAGTTGCGCACGGCGGGCGACCGCGAGCTCGGCCTGCGCCGCGCCCGCGCCGCGTCGCTGCTGATGCTGGCGCTGCCCGGATCGGCGTACGTCTACCAGGGCGAGGAGCTCGGCCTGCCCGACGTCACCGACCTGCCCGACGAGGCCCGCCAGGACCCGTCCTTCTTCCGTGCGGAGGGCCAGGACGGCTTCCGCGACGGCTGCCGTGTCCCGATTCCGTGGACGGCCGAGGGTCCGTCGTACGGCTTCGGGGCGGGCGGAAGCTGGCTTCCGCAGCCGGAGTCCTGGGCCGGGCTGAGCGTCGAGACGCAGACCGGAGACCCGGCCTCGACCCTGGAGCTGTACCGCTCCGCGCTGGCCGTGCGCCGCGAGCACCCCGGTCTGGGCGCGGGCACGGACGTGTCGTGGCTGGACGCCCCCGACGGCGTTGTGGCCTTCGCGCGCGAGGGTTTCGTCTGCACGGTCAACACGACGGGCACCCAGGTACGTATCCCGGCCCCCGGGCGTCTCCTCCTCGCCAGCGCCGAAGTGACTGTCGGCGAGGGCGACTTCGAACTGCCTGCGGACACCACGGTGTGGTGGACGGTGTGACCGTCCCCGCGCCCCGGCTGGCGCACATCGCGGAGCACGCCTGTGTCAGTGAGGCCACCGTGAGCCGGGTGCTGAACGGCAAGCCGGGCGTCGCGGACACCACGCGTCAGCGGGTGCTCGTGGCGCTCGACGTGCTGGGCTACGAGCGGCCCGTACGGCTGCGGCAGCGCAGTGCGGGCCTGGTAGGCCTGGTGACGCCCGAGCTGACCAACCCCATTTTTCCGGCGTTCGCCCAGGTCATCGAGCAGGTGCTGGCCGGGCACGGCTATACGCCCGTGCTGTGCACCCAGCTTCCGGGCGGCGCCACGGAGGACGAACTGGTCGACCAGCTCGTGGCGCGCGGCGTGGGCGGCATCGTCTTCCTGTCCGGGCTGCACGCCGACCTGTCGACCGACCCCGCGCGGTACGCCGCGCTGGCCGCGCGCGGGGTCCCGTACGTCCTGATCAACGGCTACAACGAGGCGATCAGCGCGCCCTTCGTGTCGCCCGACGACCACGCGGCGATGCGCATGGCGGTCGGACATCTCGCCGACCTGGGCCACGAGCGCATCGGCCTGGCGGTCGGCCCGCAGCGGTACGTCCCCTCCCGCCGCAAGCGGGAGGGCTTCGTCGACGCGCTCGGCAGCGTGCTGCGGGTGCCCCGCGAGGAGGCCGAACTGGCCGTCCAGCACACGCTGTTCAGCGTCGAGGGCGGCCAGGTGGCGGCGGGCGCGCTGCTGGACAGCGGGTGCACGGGCATTGTCTGCGGCAGCGACATGATGGCGCTCGGAGTGGTGCGCGCGGCGCGCGGGCGCGGGCTGGAAGTGCCCGACGACGTCTCGGTGGTGGGCTTCGACGACTCGCAGCTGATCGCCTTCACCGACCCGCCGCTGACCACGGTGCGCCAGCCGGTGCAGGCGATGGCGACGGCCGCGGTGGGTGCGCTGCTGGAGGAGATCGGCGGCAATCCGGTGCAGCGCACGGAGTACGTCTTCCAGCCGGAGCTGGTGGTACGGGGCTCCACCGCGCCGGCGCGCGCGTAGCGGATGTAGCGGACGCAGCGGGGAGCTTCGGCGAGAGGCCGGAGTTCTGCGAGAGGCCGGGGGCGGGTCGGGGGCGGCAGGGGGAGCCCCGGACCCGCCCAGGTCGGGCCGCGGGGAATCGATGGTCCGGGGAGCCCCTGTCGTACCCGGCCCGACCGGACGGGCGCGTGGGGCCCGGACGTGCCGGGACCCCCGGCCGGCCGAGCCGGAGCCGGGAAGAACGTAACAGCTCCGCAAGTACTTGCGAAAGAGATTGCAAGAAGAAATCTGCCGCCAATCCGCAAGATTTCCCGCAGGTTAGCGGAGTGTGTCGCAAGGGTTGACCCCGCTGGTGAGGGCTCGTACGGTCTGCCCCGCGGCAAGTTTTCAACTATTGCTGCAAGAACATTCAAGCCTTGAGGGCAAGGCGCGTTGCCGCGCGAGGCTGCACCGTCGCACCCGCACCTCCCCCCATGCAGGAGGAAATATGGCCCGCAGACCATTCTCTGCCGCGCTCGCCCTCGCCCTCACGGCCGGAGGAGCCGTCCTCGTGGCGTCCACCGGCACCGCACAGGCCGCACCGCCGGGCGAGAAGGACGTCACCGCCGTCCTCTTCGAGTGGAAGTTCGACTCGGTCGCCACGGAGTGCACCCGGACACTCGGACCGGCCGGCTACGGCTACGTCCAGGTCTCCCCGCCCCAGGAGCACATCCAGGGCAGCCAGTGGTGGACCTCGTACCAGCCCGTGAGCTACAAGATCGCGGGACGGCTCGGTGACCGCACCGCGTTCGCGAACATGGTCAACGCCTGCCACGGGGCGGGCGTCAAGGTCATCGCCGACAGCGTCATCAACCACATGGCGTCGGCCGGCGGGACGGGTACCGGCGGCTCGTCGTACGAGAAGTACAACTACCCGGGCACCTACTCGGGCGCCGACATGGACGACTGCCGCAGCCAGATAGGCAGCAACTACGGCGACCGCGCCAACGTCCAGAACTGCGAGCTGGTCGGCCTCGCCGACCTCGACACGGGCGAGGACTACGTACGCGGCCGGATCGCAACGTACCTGAACGACCTTCTGTCGTTGGGCGTCGACGGCTTCCGCATCGACGCGGCCAAGCACATGCCGGCCGCCGACCTCGCCAATATCAAGTCCCGGCTGAGCAATCCGGGCGTGTACTGGAAGCAGGAGGCGATCTACGGCGCGGGGGAGGCGGTCTCGCCGAGCGAGTACCTCGGCTCGGGCGATGTGCAGGAGTTCCGGTACGCCCGCGACCTCAAGCGCGTCTTCAACCAGGAGAACCTGGCCTATCTGAAGAACTACGGCGAGGGCTGGGGCTACATGGAGAGCGGCAAGTCCGCCGTCTTCGTGGACAACCACGACACCGAGCGCGGCGGCGACACCCTCAACTACAAGGACGGCGCGAACTACACGCTGGCCAACGTCTTCATGCTGGCCTGGCCCTACGGCTCGCCCGACGTCCACTCCGGCTACGAATGGTCGGACAAGGACGCCGGGCCGCCCAACGGCGGGACGGTGAACGCGTGCTGGAGCGACGGGTGGAAGTGCCAGCACAACTGGCCCGAGATCAAGAGCATGGTCGGCTTCCGGAACGTGGCGCGCGGTCAGGGCGTCACGAACTGGTGGGACAACGGCGGCGACCAGATCGCGTTCGGGCGGGGCGACAAGGCGTACGTCGCGATCAACCACGAGGGCTCGTCGCTGACCCGTACGTTCCAGACGTCGCTGGCGGCCGGCACGTACTGCGACGTGCAGAACAACAGGGCGGTGACGGTCAACGGCTCCGGCCAGTTCACGGCCACGCTCGGCGCGAACACGGCGGTTGCGCTGCATGTGAATGCGCGGACATGTAACGCGGGTTGATCCCCGGGGGCGTCGCAGGTGCGGGCTGCCTGCGGCGCTTTCCCCCACCCACTCCAACACCAACGCAACCCTCCGACGAAGGAGACCACGTCAAATGCCCAGCAGAGCCGGCGCAGCCATCGCGGCCGCCCTGTTCGCAGCGCTCATACCCGCGCCGCCCGCAGCCGCAACGGCATCCGCCGCCGCGAAGCCGCCGGCCCCGCCGTCGGACAGAGCTCTCGCCGCCACGCCCGCGCGGCACGACCTGACCCGGGAGCAGTTCTACTTCGTACTGCCCGACCGGTTCGCGAACGGCGACACCGCCAACGACCGCGGCGGCCTCACCGGCTCACGCCTGGAGACGGGCTACGACCCCTCCGACAAGGGCTTCTACCAGGGAGGCGACCTCAAGGGCCTCACCGAAAAGCTCGACTACATCAAGAACCTCGGTACCACCTCCATCTGGATGGCACCGATCTTCAAGAACAAACCGGTACAGGGCACCGGCAAGGACGCCTCAGCCGCCTACCACGGCTACTGGATCACCGACTTCACCCAGGTCGACCCCCACTTCGGCACCAACGCGGACCTGGAAAAGCTGATCGACAAGGCCCACGCCAAGGGCATGAAGGTCTTCTTCGACGTCATCACGAACCACACCGCCGACACCGTCGACTACGCCGAGAAGAAGTACGGCTACCGCCCCAAGGGCGCGTACCCCTACCTCGACAAGTCCGGCAGGCCCTTCGACGACCGCGAGGGCATCTCCGAGGTCGACGCCGACACCTTCCCGTACACGCCGAAACGACAGACCGAGGCCGAGAAGAAGGTCCCGGCCTGGCTCAACGACCCCACGATGTACCACAACCGCGGCGACTCCACCTTCGCGGGCGAAAGCTCCGAGTACGGCGACTTCGCCGGGCTCGACGACCTGTGGACCGAGCGCCCCGAAGTCGTCGACGGCATGGCGGAGATCTACCAGAAGTGGGTCCGTGACTTCGACATCGACGGTTTCCGCATCGACACCGTGAAGCACGTGGACCTGGACTTCTGGACCGAATGGGCGACCGCCCTCGATGCGTACGCCGCCAAGCACGGTCGCGACGACTTCTTCATGTTCGGCGAGGTCTACTCCGCCGACCCGCAGGTCACTTCGCCCTACGTCACGCGCGGCCGCCTCGACTCGACCCTCGACTTCCCGCTCCAGGACGCGACCCGCGCGTACGCCTCCCAGGGCGCGGCGGCGAGCAGGCTCGCCAAGGTCTTCGGCGACGACTACCGCTACACCACCGACAAGGCCAACGCCTACGAGCAGGTCTCCTTCACCGGAAACCACGACATGGGCCGCATCGGGACCTTCCTCAAGCAGGACAACCCGAAGGCCGAAGACGCCGAGCTGCTGAAGCGCGCGCGCCTCGCCAATGAGCTGATGTTCTTCTCGCGCGGCAACCCGGTCGTCTACTACGGCGACGAGCAGGGCTTCACGGGCGCGGGCGGCGACAAGGACGCCCGCCAGACGCTCTTCGCGTCGAAGACCGCGGACTATCTGGACGACGACCAGCTCGGCACGGACCGTACGCACGCCTCCGACGCGTACGACACGGAGCACCCCATCTACCGGTCCATCGCGAAGCTGTCCGAGCTCACGAAGGACCACCCCGCCCTCAGGGACGGCGTACAGCAGCAGCTGCACGCCGAAGGCTCTGTGTACGCCTTCTCCCGTACGGACGCCAAGGGCAGGACCGAGTACGTCGTCGCCGTGAACAACGGTCCCGAGCCGAAGACCGTAGAGCTGACGACAGGCTCGGCGAACACCGGCTTCCGTACCCTGTACGGCGATTCCGACACGGTACGCAGCGACGCCGACCGCAAGATCAAGGTCACCGTGCCCGCGCTTTCCAGCGTCGTACTCCAGGCCACCGAGCCCCTCCCCGCCCCCGCCGCCAAGCCGGCCATCACCCTCAAGGCCCCTGCCACCGGCGCCACCGGCACCGTCGAGATCAGCGCGGACACCGACGGCGGGCAGCTCAACCGTGTCGTCTTCGCCGCCCAGACCGGCAATGGCAAGTGGCGGACCCTCGGCTCCGCCGACCACGCCCCGTACAAGGTCACCCAGCATCTGGACGGCGGCGTAGCGGCCGGAACCGCCTTGCGGTACAAGGCAGTTGTGGTGGACAGTGCCGGGCGCACCGCTAGCGCCGTCGCCTCGACGACGGCGGGCCGGGCCCCCGCGCCCGACAGGCCGACCGCCGTCGAGCGCGACTACGCCGTCGTCCACTACAAGCGCGCCGACGGCGACTACGACGGCTGGCAGCTCAAGTCCGGCGGCGACAAGGAAGCCGCCTTCACCGGCCGCGACGCCTACGGCGCCTTCGCATGGATCAAACTCGCCGAGGGCGCGGGCTCCTTCCCGTACACCGTCGAGAAGAACGGCACGGCCGACGGCCCGCAGCGCACCGTCGACCTCGGCAAGACCGGCGAGGTCTGGATCGAGCAGGGCAAGGAAGGACAGGCGGCCAAGGCTCCCGAAGGCGCCTACCCGCCCCAGGACAAGACCAAGGCCGTCCTGCACTACCAGCGGGCCGACGGCGACTACGACGGATGGGGCCTGCACACCTGGACCGGCGCCAAGGACCCGACCGACTGGTCGAAGCCGCTGATGCCGGTGAAGAAGGACGCGTACGGCGCGACTTTCGAGGTCCCGCTCGCCTCCGGCGCCACCTCGCTCAGCTACATCCTGCACAAGGGCGACGAGAAGGACCTCCCGAGCGACCAGTCCCTCGACCTCGCCACCTACGGCCACGAGGTGTGGATGCTCGCCGGGCAGCCCAAGTACCTGCTGCCGCAGACCGGCGGCGCGGCCACGCTCGATCCGACCAAGGCCGAGGCCCAGTGGATCGACGCCGACACGGTCGTCTGGAAGGTCAAGGCCACCGAGGCCACCAGTCAGCAGCTCGTGTACGCACCCGAAGGCGGCATCTCGGTCGTCGACGGCGCGCTCTCGGACGAGGGCCGGTGGCTGCGCCTCGGCCCGTCCACCCTCACCGACGCGCAGAAGGCCAAGTACCCGCACCTCAAGGACTACCCGGCCTTCACCGTCGACCCGCGCGACCGCGACCGGGTCCGCGCATCCCTGCGCGGCCAGATCATCGCCACCCAGCGCGCGGCGAACGGCGCACTGCTCGCGGCCACCGGCGTCCAGCTGCCGGGCGTACTGGACGACCTGTACGGCTCGAAGGCGACCAAGACGGCCCTGGGCCCGGTCTTCGACCGCAAGGGCAGGCCCACTCTCTCCGTCTGGGCACCCACGGCCCAGTCCGTGGCCCTGGAACTCGACGGCAAGACCGTCGGGATGAAGCGGAACGCGGCGACCGGCGTCTGGTCCGTCACCGGCAGCAGGAGCTGGGCGGGCAAGCCGTACCGCTACGCCGTGAAGGTCTGGGCGCCCAGCATCCAGAAGGTCGTCACCAACAAGGTCACCGACCCCTACTCGACCGCACTCACCGCCGACTCGGCGCGCAGCCTCGTCGTCGACCTCACCGACCCGAAGCTGGCCCCCAAGGGCTGGTCGACGCTCAAGAAGCCGGCCGCGACCCCGCTGCGCGACGCGCAGATCCAGGAGCTGCACGTCCGAGACTTCTCCGTCGCGGACAGCACCGCCAAGCACCCGGGTGAGTACCTGGCCTTCACCGACCGCGGCTCGAAGGGCATGAAGCACCTCGACAAGCTGGCCGGTTCCGGCACGTCGTACGTCCACCTCCTCCCCGTCTTCGACATCGGCACGATCCCCGAGAAGAAGTCCGACCAGCAGCGCCCCGCCTGCGACCTCTCCGTCTACGCACCCGACTCCGACGAGCAGCAGGCGTGCGTGGCGAAGGCGGCGGCGAAGGACGCGTACAACTGGGGCTACGACCCGCTGCACTACACCGTGCCCGAGGGTTCGTACGCCAGTGACCCGGACGGGACGCGGCGCACGGTCGAGTTCCGGCAGATGGTCCAGGGCCTGAACAACTCCGGCCTGCGCACGGTCATGGACGTCGTCTACAACCACACGGTCGCCTCGGGCCAGGCCGACAAGTCCGTACTCGACAAGATCGTCCCCGGCTACTACCAGCGGCTGCTCGCCGACGGCAGCGTGGCCACCTCCACCTGCTGTGCGAACACGGCGCCGGAGAACGCCATGATGGGCAAGATGGTGGTCGACTCGATCGTGACCTGGGCCCGCGAATACAAGGTCGACGGCTTCCGCTTCGACCTCATGGGCCACCACCCCAAGGCCAACATCCTCGCCGTCCGCAAGGCACTCGACGAACTGACGGTCGCGCGCGACGGTGTGGACGGCAAGAAGATCATTCTGTACGGCGAGGGCTGGAACTTCGGCGAGATCGCCGACGACGCGCGCTTCGAGCAGGCCACGCAGAAGAACATGGCGGGCACGGGCATTGCGACCTTCTCCGACCGGGCGCGGGACGCGGTGCGCGGCGGCGGGCCGTTCGACGAGGACCCGGGCGTGCAGGGCTTCGCGTCCGGTCTCTACACGGACCCGAACACCTCTCCCGCCAACGGAACGGTGGCCGAGCAGAAGTCCCGCCTGCTGCACTACCAGGACCTGATCAAGGTGGGCCTGTCCGGCAACCTCGCGGCGTACACCTTCACGGACACCAGCGGCCGTACGGTCAAGGGCTCCGAGGTCGACTACAACGGCGCCCCCGCCGGTTACGCGACGGCCCCCGGCGACGCCCTCGCGTACGCCGACGCCCACGACAACGAAACCCTCTACGACGCACTCGCCTTCAAACTCCCGCGCGGCACGGCGGTGGCGGACCGTGCGCGCATGCAGGTACTGGCGATGGCGACGGCGGCGCTTTCCCAGGGCCCGGCGCTCTCCCAGTCGGGGAGCGACCTGCTGCGTTCGAAGTCGCTGGACCGCAATTCGTACGACAGCGGCGACTGGTTCAACGCGATCCACTGGGACTGCCGGGACGGCAACGGCTTCGGCCGGGGCCTGCCGCCGGCGGCGGACAACAAGTCCAAGTGGTCATACGCGAAGCCCTTGTTGACGGCTCCGACGCTCACGCCTGGCTGCGCGGAGATCGACGGCGCGTCGGGCGCGTACCAGGACCTCCTGAGGATCCGGACCACGGAGGGGGCGTTCAGCCAGTCGACGGCGGACGCCGTCCAGAGCCGCCTGGCCTTCCCGCTCTCGGGCAAGGACGAGACGCCGGGCGTCATCACCATGCGGCTCGACAAGCTGGTCGTGGTCTTCAACGCGACCCCCGACCGGCAGACCCAGAAGGTCACCGCCTTGGCGGGCAAGGACTATGCCCTGCACGCACTCCAGGCGAACGGCTCCGACCCGACGGTCAAGAAGTCCTCGTACGCCGGGGACACGGGCACGTTCACGGTGCCGGGGCGGACGGTGGCGGTCTTCACCCAGGAGTAGGCGCTGCGGTCGCCTGCGGCGCGGTTCCCCTACCCGCCACTTCCCGCTGTGACATTTGCGGCTCCGCCGCGGGCCTCAAACGCCGGACGGGCCGAAGTACCAGCCTCTCCGGCGTTTGAGGAGCGGGGGTCTGGGGCGGAGCCCCCCGCTACAACCGCCGCTCAAGCAACGTCACGCCGTACGAACCCCCACCCGCCGCATCCGCCTTGCACGGCTCCTCGCCCACAACCTGATACCCGACGCCCTCGTAGTACCTACGCAACCGCGCATTGGACGTAAGGCAGTCCAGCCGAGCCAGCTCCCGCCCCGCCTCCGCTATCCGCCGCTCGGCCTGCACCAGCATGACGCGTCCGAGTCCCGCCGGCGCGGCCGTGCGGTCGGTCATCAGCCGGTGCACGTAACCGGCGACCGGCGGCTGCACGCCCCACGCGGGCTCGTCGTCCCACCACAGTTCGTACGCCCCGACGACGCGCCCTCCGCCCGCCTCGGCGAGCCAGACCTCGCCCTCCTTCATCCGCAGGCCGAAGTGCTCCTCGTCCTTGCCCCCCGGCTGCCATTGCTCGATGCCGTTGCGGCGCATCCAGTGGGCAGCCCCGTCGTAGAGCCCGACGAGAGCGGTGAGGTCATCGTGGTCAGCGATACGGAAAGACACGTGTGCAGCAGTCATACCGATCACCGTAGAACCATCGGCTAAGGCGTCGGCGGCCGCTGACTCGGCACCCTCTCCAGCCCCGGCCCCAACGCCACCAGCCGCGCGATCAGCTCCCCGAACGGCCCGTCGTCCGGCTCCGCCGCGACGATGCGCAGCAGAATCCCCGCCATCTCGTCGTCGTACGCCGCACTCACCGCCGCCAGCGCCGCAAAGTCGTGCACCAGTTGCAACTCCAGCTCGGCGCGCGGGATCACCCGTCCGTCGAGCCAGATCAGCGCTGTCGACTCGGCCAGCGAGACCCACGACCGCACGACCATCGCCAGCCGGGGCGGGGGCGCGACGGCGTCGACGTCGAGGTGCGCGAGGATCTGCTCGTACGCTGCCTGCCGTACCTCGTCGATCATCGCGTTCGCATTCGACGAACCCACGGCGGGCCCGCCCCGCATCAGCGCCGAGAAGCCGGGGCCGTGCTCGTCGACGAAGTCGAAGTACCGGCCCATGACCCGCAGCAGCCTCGCCCCGAGCGGCCCTTCGCGCGGCTCGACGAACCGGCCCGCCAGCTCGTCGGCCGCCCGCCGCAGAGCGGCCTCGTACAGGCTCTGCTTGCCCGGGAAGTAGTGGTAGACGAGCGGCCGCGAGATGCCCGCGGCGGCCGCGATCTCGTCGATCGACACCTCGTCGGGCGAGCGGTGGCTGAACAGCTCCAGCGCGACACCGATCAGCTGCTGCCTGCGTTCCTCGACGCCCATCCTTCGGCGTACCCCGGTCGTCATACGAGCAGCGTAACGGGCCTCGCGCAGGACGCCAGTTACAGATCGAGGACGAGACGGTTGCCGCGCGCGCGGGAGACGCAGATCAGCATGGAGTCGTCGCGCTCGGAGTCGGTCAGGAGTTCGTCGCGGTGGTCGATCTCGCCCTCCAGTACGCGCTGTTGACACGTACCGCAGAAACCCTGCTCGCAGGAGTACGAGACGTTGGGGACCTCCGGGCGGACGGCCGCCAGGACCGTACCGTCGGGCGGGACGGTCACTGTGCGGCCCGTGCGGCGGAGTTCCACCTCGAAGGAGCCGGTGCCGCCCGAAAGGGTGGCGGGGGCGAAGCGTTCCAGGTGGAGGGTGCGGCCGGCGGGGAGGATTTCGGTGACGGCGGCCATCAGGGGCTCGGGGCCGCAGCAGTAGACGGCGGTGCCCTCGGGGGTGCCGGCGAGGAGCGCGGACAGGTCGGGCAGCCCGTCCTCGTCCTCGGCGACGATCGTCACGCGCTCGGGGGCGGCCAGCTTCTCGACGGCTTCGACATAGGGCATCGAGGCGCGGGTACGGCCGCCGTAGAGGAGCTTCCAGTCGACGCCCGCGGCGTCGGCGGCGCGGAGCATCGGGAGGATCGGGGTGATGCCGATGCCGCCGGCGACAAACACGTAGGCAGGGGCCTGGGCATCGGTCAGGTTCAGGGGGAAGCGGTTGCGGGGGCCGCGGATCTCGACCTCCGAGCCCTCGTGGAGCTGCTCGTGGACCTCGCGTGAACCGCCCCTGCCGTCCTCGATGAGGCGGGTGGCGAGGGTGTACGTACTCCGGTCGGCCGGGTCGCCGCACAGCGAGTACTGGCGTATGTGGCCGGACGGGAGGACCAGGTCGACGTGCGCGCCGGGTTCCCAGGCGGGGAGGTCGGCCGTGTCCAGGGCTTCCAGATGCAATTCCACGACGCCGACGGCCGGTTCGGTGCGCCCGGTGACGAGAAGGCGAAGGGATTGCGCGCGAGTCCGGGTTCCGGAGACGGGGTTCTCCAGCGCCGGCAGCGGCCACAGCGGGGAGCGCCTGATCCGGCGGCGCATGGCCCGCTGGGCCAGGAGGGCGGCTCCCGTGGCGAGGACGAGCGTACGTACGCGGGGCATGTCAGGAACCTCCGGTCGTGCGGTTCTCGGCGGCGGCCGCGGCGGGGGAACCGGCCAGGTAGGCAACGGCCTGGGCCGTGCTGCCCTCCTGGGACGGGTGGTACGTGCGGCTGAGATAGCGCGGGACGGAGCGGACGATGTCACCGGTGGCAGGCAGTACGCCCTGCCGCCCGCGCTGTACGAGGTCCTTCAGGGTGGCCTTGCCTTCGAGGAGCGTCGGGTCGTTCTCCATGAAGAACCGCGAGCCGCGCTGCCAGAGGAACACCAGGGCGGTGAACGCGGTCGCCCAGGTCCTGACCCGCCGCCGGTAGCTGCCGTCGACGTGCATGAACAGCTCGAAGGCGACCGACCGGTGCTCGACCTCCTCCGCGCCGTGCCAGCGCAGCAGATTGAGCATCGTCGGGTCGGCGCCGCGCCGGTCGAGGGCCTCGGCGTTGAGGACCCAGTCGCCGAGGAACGCGGTGTAGTGCTCGATCGCCGCGATGATCGCGACCCGCTCCATCAGCCACCACTTGCGTGCCTTGCCGGGCGGCAGGGTGCGGTCGCCGAGGAGCTTCTCGAAGAGCCAGTCGACCTGGGCGGTGTACGGCGTGGGGTCGAGGCCGAGCTTCTTGAGGTGCGGCAGTACGTCGTCGTGGGCCTGGGAGTGCATGGCCTCCTGGCCGATGAAGCCGATGACGTCGGCGCGGAGGTCGTCGTCGTGGATGTACGGCAGGACCTGCTTGTAGACGTGCACGAACCAGCGTTCGCCCGCGGGGAGCAGCAGGTGCAGCACGTTGATGGTGTGCGTGGCGAACGGGTCGCCGGGGATCCAGTGGAGAGGGGTGTCGTCCCACTCGAAGGAGACCTTGCGGGCCTTGAGGGGCGTCCGCTCGGACGCGACGGGGGCCGGCCCCTGCTGCGTATTAGACATGGCGTCAATGTACTGACGGGTACGACCTCGGCATAGGTGCGTGCAGGGAGTTCTTTCCCCACCCGCACCCCACCCGCATCCGCACCCCCTACCGCAGCGCCCCCACCCGCGCACCGCCCTCCACACGCCCGTCCAGCTCCGCCTGCGCCCCCTCCTTCGCCCGCACTGCGAGCAGGTTGCCCTCGGCGGTGCCTTCGACGCCGCCCGAGGCCGTGACCGACGTGAACTGTTTGCTGCCCGCGGCCAGGACGTACCAATTGCCGCCCCGCGACTTCCACAGCACGCCCGCGAGCACCCGCGGATCCCGGACCCCGCACGCCGGCGAGTGCTCCGCGCGCGCGGCCACCGCCCCCGGTGCCCCCTTCTGCGCGGACGGCGCCTGGAACTGTGCGAACACCCGGCTGCCGGTGCCCCGCCACGTCTCCGCGCGCGTGCACAGCCAGTCGGCGGTGCCGTTGCCCTCGGGGAGGGTCTGCTTGGCGAAGGACCAGGAGTTCACGCTGCGTACGCCGTGCGAGCGCACGGTCGGCAGCAGGCAGGCCGTACGCGCCCAGCGCGCCCGCTCGCTCGCGCCGGTGACATCGCGCGGCGCGGACGGCGGGCCCGACGTCAGCCGGGCCGGGGCCAGCTCGCCGAGGTCGGTCATCAGTCGTGTGCCCCCGTCGTCGCGCAGTTCGACTGCGTCCCAGGAGTCGCAGTCGCTCGCCTGCGCGGGACTGTTCAGCGGGTCCGTCACGCCGTCCCGTGTACGGGCCAGCGGCAACGGCTCCCCGGCCGGGTCGAGCAGGTCCCGTACGGACGCCTTGCGCACCCAGGGAGCCGTCAGATAGCGGACATTGCCGACGGTGCGGCCGACCACCAAGGCGCTCGCCGCAGCCGCGTCCGCGCCGTCGACGCGCGCGAAGTCGAGCGCAGCGCCGGCCGTGCCGTCCTGCGGCTCGGCGTAGCGGACGACGCGCAGACCGTCGTACAGCAGCACCACTCTCGCCTGGTCGACGTCGCCCGCGAAGAGCAGCTGGGGCGGGCCCATCGGCGGGCCCGCGGGGGTGGCGGGGGTGGCTGAGGACTGCACGCTGGGGCCGGGCCTGGACCAGACGGCGAGGGCGCGGCGCAACAGGGCCTCGTCGTCGGCGAGGTTGCCCCGGGTGGGCCAGACGGAGAAGTCGGTACGGGACGACTGTTTCCAGACGTCGGGCGCCACCCGGACGGTCTTCGCCGGGTCGAGAGCCCGCTCGGCGGCCGGGTTACGGGCGTACGAAGGCGCGGCCGCCCCATCGGCGCCCCAGCCGTCGCCCGGCAGCCCGACCAGCGCCCCGCACACCAGCACGGCCGCCGTCGCTGCGAGCGCGGCCTTCGCGTGCTGCCTGCGCCGCATGAGGTCGGTCGGCCTGGCCTGGAGGGAGCAGGGGTCGAACTCGGCGGACTTGAGGAGCGCGGCGATGTTGGCGGCCGCCGCTTTCGCCCCGTTCGCGGCGCTGCCGGGTGCTTCCACGGTGTCCGCCTCGGCGAGCGCCGCGTGCGGGTCGACGGTCCCGGCGGCGGAGAGGACCTGCGCCACCTCCGCGTCCTGCATCCGCTCCAGACCGCGCAGTACGTACGCCGCACGGGCAGGCCCGGACAGAGCGGAAAGCCGCTGGTCCAGGGAGAGTTCATCGGCTCCGCCGGAGCGCGGGAACAGCCGCAGCCCCCACACCTGCGGCAGCAGCGGCGGCAGCTGGGCCCGCTTGGGCCAGGCCCTGCGGCGCAACGGAAGCCCGGCATCCAGCGCCTGGCGCAGCACCCGCTGGCGCACGTACGCGTACCCCGGACCGTCCGATGCGCCCTCCGTGCGGCGCGGCAGCGGAATGCCTGCGGAGACCCCCGGCGTACGGCTGCGCGGCAGCGAGCGCTGCACGAGCGAATGAGCGGTCAGTACACGGCGGTTGCGGCCGAGGTGCGGCGGCAGTACCAGGTACGCCAGGCGGACGAGCCGCGGGTAGTGCTCGACGAGCGCGGCTTCGGCCTGCTCGACATCGATGGGGTCTGGGCCAGGGCGGTTGATGACATCCTGTGGGCGCACGTTCAGCAAAACGAGCGAATGGTCGGATGGTCACCTCGGGGTGGACGTGGACCCAGGCGGGCCCGGGTCCCCCCCACCACCACCCCTCTCACCCGACCAGCCACCCACTGAACTCCACCGTCCCCCGCACCCCACTCCCTCCGTGCGACGCGCTCATGAACATCCCCGCGTCCTGCACCGCCGTAGCGCCCGCCACGCCCACCGTCGCGACCGTGCGCCACGTTGTCCCGCCGTCCGTGGAGCACGCGCCGGTGTACGTATCGCCCGCGCGCGACAGCCGCAGCAGCACCGGTGCCTTGATGCCGGCGATGCGCTCGTAGGCGTCCACCGTGCCGTCGCCGTTCGTGTCGTACGACAGCACCACACCGTTCTCCGGCGTGACGGCGAGGTTGAGGAACCCCAGGGAGCCGGGGGAGCCGGGTTGCGTCGACAAGCTGTTGCGGACCGCGATCCCCGCGCGCGCCCACGCCCCCGTCCCCTCCTGCGCATCCACCCGCACGGTCACCGAGCCACCGCTCCCCTCCCGCAGCGCCCCCTCCCGGTACAGCGCCCCGAATTCGGCGGTCGTCTTCCACAGGTCCTGGCCCGCCCCATTGATCGCGTACCGGCCGTCCAGCTCCCCGAAGACCGCCGCGTTGTTGGTGTACGTGCGCCAGCCCGCGCCCAGCGGCCCGGCGACGTACAGGACGCCCTCCTGGACGGCGGTTACGGGGGCCTCGCCCTGGGGGCCGTACGTCGTGCTCAGTTCGTACGGCATCGGCACGAGCGGGCGGGGCAGCGGCCCCGCAGGGGCTTTGGCCTGCCAGGCGACCGCGCCCGTGCCCGCCGCTTCGACGGACGGCAGGAACGTCGGGCCGTCCGGCTCGGCCGCCGCGCCGGTCAGGGCGAAGTCGACGCGGCCCGTGGCGCGCAGCCCGTTGACGTTGCGGAAGGCGGCGGTGACCAGGGCGGAGCCGCCGGGCGCGAGGACGGCCGGCTCGGCGGTGACGGTGACCGCGCCCTGGTAGGGCGCGCGGGCGAGGACGTCCTGGACGCGGCGGGCGGTACGGTACGCGTCGTTCGGCGGACGCAGCGGATACGCCTTGCGCTCGCGCGTCCACGGCTCCTCGACGGCGTACCAGTCGAAGGGCTTCGGCGCACGCTTCGCGACGAGCGCGTCCTCCAGCTCCTCCAGATACGCCTGCCACTGCGGCAGATGGAAGTCGCCGATGAGGCCCTGCCAGTCGCGGTTGGCGTAGTTGGCGAGGCGGCCGCCGTCCGCACTGGGCCGGTCGGCCCACGTCGTGACCAGGACACGGGCCGTCCGCTCCAGCTGCTCCGCCTCGGCCTCGGTCGGCGCCAGGCGCTTCGCGTCCTCGATCCACGGACCGAGCATGAACGCCTGGTGAGAGCCCGTCATGTCCTCGCTCAGCCGCATCAGCTTCAGCCAGAGGGAGGAGAGGGCGCGGAAGGTCTTCACGTCCTTCCGCCCGTACGCCGCCTTCAGCTGCGGCAGCAGGTGCCAGGAGCGGTTGGCGAGTGCCTGGCGGCCCAGGTCGGTCAGGTCGTAGCGGTAGGCGTCGCTCCCGCGCAGTGGTGCGCGTACGCCGATGAGCGCGCCGAAGGCCTTGTCGAAGGCCGCCGGGTCGTAGGAGGGAGCGTGCGTCGCGTAGTAGGTGCCCGAGGTGGCGGACACGCTGGGGCGGGAAGCGAAGACCGAGTCGTGCGGGCGGCCGTCGCGGTTGGTGATGCGGTACGCCGTGTCGCGCAGCGCGGCGAACGCGGCGCGGGCCTCGGCGTCGCGGCCGCCGTAGCGCAGGTCGGCGTACCCCTGGAACCACTCCTCCCGGTCCACCGCCTCGCGCCGCCACGCCAGCTCGGAGAACAGCTCGAACGCGGCCGGGTCGCGCTCGGCGGCCTCCGGCATGTAGGCGGTGCCGGCCAGGGCGGAGCCGGGGCGGTCGCGCCAGACGGTAAAACGCTCGGTCCACGTCTGGGTCTTGGCGCCGAGCGTCGTACGGCCGCCGAAATTGGGAATGGTGCCGAAGGCGTACGGGGCGCCGCCCCAGTCCTTCTCCCGGTCGGTGACCCGGTCGAGGTCGGACAGCCCGTCCACGACGAGCAGGCGCTTCTTGTCGAGCGCGGCGAGCAGCTCGCGGCGGGGATTGGTCTGCCAGCCGAGGATCATCCAGGTGGCGCCGGGCCGGGCCGTCTGGAGGGCGGTCTCGACGGCGCGGGCGGCCTCCGTGACGGGCACGTCGCCCGCGCTGCCACCCTCGTGGAGGAGGTCCATCTTGAAGTGCTGTACGGGGCCGAAAAGTTCGTACTGGTGGCGGTAGAAGGCGGCGGCGACCTTGCGGAAGGACGGGGTGCGCGGGTCGAGCCAGTCGGGGCGCTTCAGGCCCGACCAGGTGCCCTGCGGGACGGTGCGGGCGCCGGGGTTGCGGGCGGCGAAGCCGTCGGGGACGGTGCCGAAGTAGCCGGGGAGGACGGGCGCCATGCCGAGCTCGCGCATACGGTCGGTGATGCGGCGGCCCAGGGCGGCGCGTGTGGCGATGAGCTCGGGGGAGAGCGGGCCGCCGTACGCGCTCATGTTCTGCAGGAGCCACCAGGGCTGGTGGGAGGGGGCGGGCAGCCAGGTGCGGGCCTCGGTGTCGCTGTAGCCGAAGTCCTTCAGGAGCCGGTGGTAGACGGCCTCCTGGCCGGTGGTGACCAGCACCTCGTTGCAGCCGTGCAGCGCGAGTACGTCGATCAGCCGCTCCCAGCGGGCCCAGTCGGCGTACGGCGCGGTGTAGCCGTCGTGCGTGTCGTTGAACGCGAAGCGGTGCGGGACGGTGGCCGAGCGCTCCAGGGGCGCGCGGGGCGCGGGCAGCCGCTGCGGGAGGTCGAGCTGGGTGCCGGACCAGGAGATGTGCGCCCCGCAGACGTACTTGAGGTACCAGTGGACGCCGGTGAGCGTGGCGGCGGGGCTGGTGCCCGCGACATCGATACGGCCTGTGGCGCCGTCGACCCGGAATCGCTCGGCCCCGCTGCCGCTCTCGAGGGCGCTGAGGCGGAACTGGTCGGCGTGGCGGGGGAGCAGGCGCTCCAGGGCGGCGCGGGCGGGGGCTGTGGCGTCAGGGGCTTCGGCGCCGTTGCGGCTGTCGCGGCTGATGCCGGGGTTCTGTGCTGCCATGGCCGGTGCCTGTCCCCCGATCGCGGCGCCTACGCCGATGGCTCCAGCGGTGCTCAGCAGCGTACGGCGCGACGGGTGCTCGGTCATCGGCGCTCCTCGGTGAGGCTCGTGGGGGGCTCAGCAGCGGCTCAGTACGGCTCGGTAGCGGACTCAGTGCAGTCCTGACGGGGCGACAGGGGAGTACGGATCGCACGTTAATGACGGCGCGGGGGTGCAGCAATGGGGCGCGCGATGTGTTGGTTCACGCCCCACCGCATGGCCGTACACGGCACGATGTCCCCATGCGCTACCAAGGCCGACGTACAGCAACTGCCGCATCCGCCACAGCCGTTCTGGCCCTGCTCGTCGCGGGATGCGGCGCCGGTGGAAACAGCGATGACAAGAAGCCCGTGCCGGAGACGGCGAAGGGCAGCCTGGAGCAGCTCGCGAAGAAGGTGGAGTGCGAGCCGAACATCCAGACGGACGCGGAAGAGCTGCGTCAGGCGAACTGCAAGACCGGTGACGGCCGGTATGTGCTGGCCACCTTCGCGACCGACCGCGGTCAGCGCGAATGGATCAACGAGGCCAAGGACTACGGCGGTGCGTACCTGGTCGGCAGGAAGTGGGTCGCCGTGGGCGACAAGAAGGTGGTCACAGCGCTGCGCGGCCAGCTCGGCGGGACCGTGGAGACTTCCTCGCACCACTCTGGGGAGGGTGGCAGTGGGGGGAACGAGGAGGAGCACTCCGGTCACCACGGGAGCTGACCGCGCAGGTTCTGGGGGTCCGGCCGCCGCCTGCTAGGGGGCGGCGGCCGGACCGTCGGTGGCTGTGGCTAGGTGCACTGACGGCCGTCGTTCACGCAGGACACCACCTTCTGCATCAGCCGGCTGTTGAAGACGTTGATGAAGTCGCCGTGGTCGGTGCCCGCCTTGTGGAGCTGCTCGGGGAACGAGTCGACGGCGAATCCCGGCCCCGGAGGAACGTCGTACACGATCCGCTGGACCAGCTGGGGAATGGCGCGGAATCCGTTCGGGCAGCTGCCGTTTTCGTCAGCGAACGCCACATGGGTGCGGTGATTGGCGCTGTCGGTGTTCTGCCCGTCCCAGCAGCTCTGGAAATTGAATGTACGGACCACCTGGCTGCCCTCGGGGCAGATCGGATATTTGTCCTTGAGCTGGCGGTCCTCGAATCCGGTGCAGCTCCAGGAAGCGTTGGCGTTGGCGTCACCATTGGTGAATGCCTTGGCATCGCCGGTGATGATCCGCAGGAAGCGCGGCATGGCCGTGACCTTGCTGACGGGGCTTCCGACGAATTTCAGTGAGACCTCCGACGGAGTCTGGATCTCTCCTACGTTGCTGTCCTTGCCGCCGCCGTCCGCGTTGGCGTCATTTTCGTTCTGGCCGTTCTGCAGGCGCAGGACGGGCCAGTAGTACGTCGACTTGTCGCCCTGATTCCGGCAGGTCGTGTTGCCGCGGGCGAGGTCGTCGTCGCTTGCGAATGCGTCATTGGCCTGGTTGCCGACGTAGTCGTGCATATGGTGCGCGCCATTGCTCACACCCGGGGCGACGATGACATTGTCCGGATTGAACTTTCCGTTCTCGTTCCGCCCGCAATCGGTGGTGAAGGTACCGCGAGAAGCGCCACCCTGGTTGCGAGGCTGCTGGACGTTCGGCTGGACGGACTGGATGTCGACGAAGTCGTCGGCGGCCGGGCCGTTGCCGGCCTGCCCGCCGTTGCCGTTGTTCTGGCCGTCACCCTGGCCGTCGCCTTGGCCATCGCCCTGACCGTCGCCCTGGTCACCATCCTGGCCGCCATCCTGGCCGTCGTTCTGATCGCCGTCACCCTGGTTCCCGTCCTCCTGGCCGCCATCGACCTGACCGTCGCCGTCCTGGCCTCCGTCAACCTGCCCGTCCTCGCCGGCCCCTCCGTTGTCGTCGGCGCGGAGTGTGCAGGCCGAGAGGCTTTCGAGGCCCTGGGGGCGCTCGCCCTCGCGGTCAATGGCGGTGGCTATACGGTCGGTGGACGCCAGCCGCTTGTCCTCCAGCGGTTGGAGAATGGCGTTTTCCGCATAGTTCGGATCCTGGGCGATCTGCTTCCAGGAATCGGCGAACTGCTTGTACGCGTCCGTGATTTGCGAGTCGAGAGCCGCCAGCTCCTGGTCGACTTCCTGGCGCACCGAATCGGGTACCTCGGTCAGGTCGTTCGCCACCTCCGGACAGTCAATGGTCGACATCTGCTGGCCGGTGTTCTCGATCTGACCGGTCTGACCGCTGTCGGGTCCGGACCAGCCTTCTCCCGCAGATGCATAGACATTGACGGCGACCAGTCCACCCCCGCCCAGGATCAGAGCGGCCGATGCGGCAATCGCCCGGCTCGCCAGCGTGGATCGTTTTCGTGATGCGCGTCGCATGGAACTCCTCTGCTTCGTTGCCGGGTGAAGGTAAGGGGGGTCCCGGCAGGGGAGAAGCGCTCCGTCCCATACGGACGTGGTTCGCGGCGCGTTCAAACGCCTTCTGGTTTTGTAGAAATCTACATTCGCAAAGGGGGACGGAACCCGACGTACAAGACCGTCAGGCCGTGGGCTCGTCCCAGGCGAACGGCGCCAGCCGTTCGTCCAGAGGAGCGCCGGTCATCCGGTTGGCAAGGGTCGACATCGTGTAGACGCCGATGCCCATGACCACCTCGAGGGCGTTCTGTGCGGTGTAGCCCTGAGCCAGGAAGGACTTCATGGGCCCGTCGCCGACGGCTCCCGTGGTGGCGAGCACCTCCAGCGTGAACTGCCGTACCGCTTCCAGCCGTTCATCGCTGAGCGGCTGCCGTCCTCGCAGTTCCTCGATCAGGGCGGCGTCGGCGCCCAGCGAGGTCAGCTTCGCCGTGTGCATGGCCACGCAGACCTCGCAGCCGTTGCGTGTGGCGATCGTGAGGATGACGGTCTCGCGGGAGAGCGGGTCCAGGGTGGTCGACTCGAACATCGCGCTGAGCCTGAGGAAGCCGTCGAGCAGGTGCGGGGAGGTGGCCAGGCGGGCGACCGGGGCGGGCAAGTAGCCCAGCCGCTTCGTCGTCGCCTCCATGGAGCGGCGTGCGGCGGCGGGGGCGGTGTCGACGGTGTGGTCGGGGAACGGGAACGGCTGGGTCTCTGACATGCGGCGGGCTCTCCTGAGGTAAACTCGACAACGTGATTGACGAAAACGTAAACGAAGTTGTCGAGTTGCGCAATGGCTGAGGGCTACGAACTTCCGCTCCTGCTGTTCGCCGGATTCCGTTCGTTCATCGACGAGTTGCACGCCGAACTGGCCGAGCAGGGCCACCCGGACGTCCGCCCCGCGCACGGCTTCGCCCTCCAGGCCGTAGGGCCCGGCGGTGCGACCGCCGGTGAACTGGGCCGGCGGCTCGGCGTCTCCAAACAGGCCGCGGGCAAGACCGTCGAGCGCCTGGAGCGGCTCGGATACGTCGAACGGGCCGACGACCCCGAGGACGGGCGGCGCAAGCTGGTCAGACTCACGCCGCGCGGAGTCGACGTACTGACGCGATCGGCCGCCATCTTCGACCGGCTGCGCGCCCGCTGGGTCGAGACACTCGGCGAGCAGCGGGTCGGTGCGCTGGAGGCCGACCTGCGCGCGATGGTGCCGGGCGGCGGCTTCCGGCTGGACGCGGTAGGCTGGTTCGGCTCCTGAATTCCGGCGTTTAGGGGGTGTCCCGGTCGATCTCCGCGGCGTCGCCGGAAATGGACCGGACACCCCCTAAACGCCGTTCTGGCCCTGGTCCAGGTACGCCAGTACGGCAAGCACCCGGCGGTTGTCGTCGTCCGACACCGGCAGGCCGAGCTTGCCGAAGATGTTCGACGTGTGCTTGGCCACCGCCCGCTCCGTGACGAAGAGCTGGCCCGCGATGGCCGCGTTCGACCTGCCCTGCGCCATCAGCTCCATGACCTCCCGCTCACGCGGCGTCAGCCCGCCCATCGGCTTGTCCTGGGAGCGGCGGGAGAGGAGCTGGGAGATCACCTGCGGGTCCATCGCGGTGCCGCCGGCCGCCACCCTGCGTACGGCGTCGATGAACTGTTCCGCGTCGAAGACCCGGTCCTTGAGCAGGTAGCCGATGCCGCCGTTGCCGTCGGCCAGCAGCTCGCGGGCGTACAGCTGCTCCACGTGCTGGGACAGTACGAGCACCGGCAGTCCGGGTCGGGCGCGGCGGGCCTCGAGGGCGCACTGGAGGCCCTCGTCGGTGTGGGACGGCGGAAGCCGGACGTCGACGACCGCGACGTCCGGCTCCAGCTCGGCCAGGGCCCTGGTGAGTTCGGGCCCGGTCTCCACGGCGGCCAGGATCTCGAAGTCGAAGGCTTCGAGCATGCGCACCAGGCCGTCGCGGAGCAGGAAGAGATCTTCGGCTAGAACAACTCGCAAGGGATCTCCATGGTCACCATGGTGGGGCCGCCCGCGGGACTGCTGACGGCCAGGATGCCGTCGAATGTACCGAGCCGGCGTTCGATGCCGCTCAGCCCCGACCCCGCCCCGACGGCCGCCCCGCCCTGCCCGTTGTCGGTCACGGCGATCCGCAGCATGCCGTCCGCATGGTGCATGTCGGCGAAGATACGGTCGGCGCCGGAGTGCTTGACCGCGTTCGTCAGGACCTCGCTGACCGCGAAGTACGCCGCCGACTCGACCGGGGCCTCCGCGCGGCCCGGCAGATCCACCGTCACCTCGGTCTCGATGGGCAGACGCAGCGCCAACGCCCGTACGGCGTCGCCCAGTCCGCGCTCGGCGAGGACCGGCGGGTGGATGCCGCGCACCAGGTCGCGCAGCTCGGTCAGGGCTTCCGCGGAGGACTCGCGGGCCATCGCGAGGAGCTTCTTGGCCTGGGCCGGGTCCTTCTCGACGAGCGCCTCGATCGTGCCGAGGTTCATGCCCATGGCGACCAGCCTGGCCTGCGCACCGTCGTGCAGGTCCCGCTCGATGCGGCGCAGTTCGGCGGCGGAGGTGTCGACGGCGTCGTGCCGCGTCTCGGTGAGGTGGTCGATGCGCTGCGCCAGCGTCATCTCGCTGGTCGGGGCGAGCAGCGACTTGGTGAGGAGGAAGTGGACGCGCATCAGGGCGGGCGTGAGGCGCAGGGACACGGCGAAGGTCGCGCAGCCCAGGGCGAGCGCGAGGAGGGCCGTCGCCTGGCTGTCCACGGGGACGAAGCCGTACCAGTACGCGTCGTCGGTGAACGCCCGCCACAGGCCCGCGGCCAGTACGACGCTCTCGACCGGATACAGGAACAGCGCGGCGGGCACCACCGCCGTGACGAAGCCCGCCGTCATGTCGCTCAGCAGCCACAGGACGTCCCGCCAGGTCGCCGGGTCCTTCAGCATCAGCATGCACCGCTCGACCTGGCCGGTGATGCCGGAGTGCAGGTCGGCTGGCATCGGCCGGTACGGGACGGGGATGCGCACGTCCGACCACTTGGCCGCCAACAGCCGCCGCTGATTGGCGTACGCACGGAGCCCGGTCAGCACGACGGGGGTGGTGAAGAGGCCGATGCCGATCACGATGAGCGAGAGCGAGACGACCGTGAACACGAACAGCGTGATCGAGCCGGCGAGCGTAACGACCGAGAGGGCCAGTCCTCGTACCGCTGCCAGGAATGCGCTGCGTATCTTCGTCGCGATCATGGTGGTCAACCCTCTCATCGGCGGCCCGTCCGCCGGGCATGTCCCACAGTCTTGCCGGTGGACCCGGCGGAGGCATTGGGCCCGGCCCCCGGTCCCGGGGTGTACCCAGCACCACCCCCGTACGGCACCCCGCGACCGCTGCCACCCAGCTGTGTGCTGCACCTATGACCCCACCGGGACCGCCGGGATGGCAACATGAGCGGACCATGACGGACGCCCGGTCGCCGATGCGCGCACTGCGAGCCGCACTCTTCGCGGCGGTCTGCGTCATTGTGTCCGCTGTGGGGCATTCGTTCATGTCTGGTCATGAAGTTCCGGTCTCGGGACTGCTGGCGGCTTTCGCGGTAACGGGCGGCCTCGCCTGGAGCGCGGGCCGTCGGCGGCGCGGGATCTTCGCCGTCGGCGGCGGACTCCTCGCCGTACAGGGCGCACTGCACCTGATCTTCGGTACGGCGCAGGGCGCGGACGGCGGCCACCACCGGATGCCCGTCGCCCACATGCCGCCGATGGACCCGGAGACCATGGCGATGGCGGCCGGCGCCGGCCAGGTCCAGGCGCAGGTCGAGGCCCAGATCCAGGCCCAGGGCTCGTCGCTTGCGATGACCGGCGCCCACCTCGCCGCCGCGCTCCTCTGCGGACTGTGGCTCGCGCGCGGCGAAGCGGCCTTCTTCAAGCTCGCGCACGCCATCGGCGCGCTCGCCTTCACTCCGCTGCGGCTGCTGTTCGCCGTCGTACGCGTCCCCGAACCGCCGCACCGCGCACGGCCGCGCGGGCCTCGCACGGCCCACCGCCCGGTGCTGGGCGTCGTACTCGCGCACACGCTGTCGCGGCGCGGGCCGCCGTGGGGATCCGTACCCCGCGCCACGGCCCCCACGCTTTCCTCTGTCTGACCGAGTGACCAGGGGGCCGATTCCCATGCCCCGGGCTCTATGCCCCCATGTCACCAGTCGACAACTCCGAGGACAGCCATGGCCATTGACGACCCCGTACAGCCCGCACAAGGAACGGACGCCGACGCTCCGGCAGCCGCCGAGCGCCGAAGCACCTGGGGCGCCCTGCGCCCCCTCGTCCTGCGCATCCACTTCTACGCGGGCGTGCTGATAGCCCCTCTCCTGCTGATCGCCGCCGTCAGCGGGCTGCTCTACTCGCTCTCCTTCCAGGCCGAGAAGTTCATCTACAGCCATGAGCTGGAAGTCCCGGTCGGCGACCGCTCCGTACCGCTCGGCGAGCAGCTCGCCGCCGCCCGCGAGGCCCACCCCGAGGGCACCGTGACCGCCGTCTGGCCTTCGGCGCAGGACGGCGCCACGACCCGGGTGCTGATGACGACGCCCGAGGTCGAGGAGGGCAAGCCGCTCGCCGTCTTCGTCAATCCGTACACCGCGGAGGTACGGGGCGAGCTGACCAGCCTCAGCGGTGGCGCCCTGCCGCTGCGTACCTGGCTCGACGAACTCCACCGCGACCTCCACCTCGGTGACCTCGGCCGCTACTACAGCGAACTGGCCGCCAGCTGGCTGTGGGTGGTCGCGCTCGGCGGCGTGGCGCTGTGGGTCGGGCGCAGGCGTTCGCAGCGCGGCGGGGTCCGCGGCCTGCTTGTGCCCTCGCGGCGCGGGACCGCCGGCCGGCGCAGGACGATGTCCTGGCACGGCACGATCGGCATGTGGGCGGTGCTCGGGCTCGTACTGCTCTCGGCGACCGGCCTGACCTGGTCCCGGTACGCGGGCGAGAACATCGGCGCCGTTCAGGACCAGCTCGGCGGCGCGACCCCGGTGGTCTCGGCTGCGCTGTCCGAGGGCGCCGGAGACGGTGGCGGCGAACACGCAGGGCACGGCGACGCCGGTCCCGGCGAGGCCATGACCGGGATGGATGTCGGCATCGACAAGGCGCTGGCGTCCGCCCGCGCCGCCGGCATCGGGGGCGAGCTCTCGGTGATCCTGCCGGCCGACGGCAGCGGTTACGTCGTCAAGGAGACCGACAAGCAGTTCCCGGTCCACCTCGACTCGGTCGCCGTCGACCCGGCCGACGGCAAGGTCATGGACGAACTGCGCTTCGCCGACTACCCGCTGCTCGCCAAGCTGACCCGGTTCGGGATCGACGCCCACACCGGACTCTTCCTGGGCCTCGCCAACCAGCTGGCCCTGGCGGCCCTCGCGTTCGCCCTGATCATGCTGATCGTCTGGGGCTACCGCATGTGGTGGCTGCGCAGGCCGACGAAGGAGCGCAGGCTGAGCGTCGGCCGGCCGATGCCGCGCGGCGCCTGGCGCAAGGTGCCGGTCACGGCACTGCTGCCGCTGGCGGCGGTCACGGCCCTGGTCGGCTGGTTCGTACCGCTGCTGGGCATCAGCCTGCTGGTGTTCCTGGTGGTGGACGCGGTGCTGGGCATGGTGACGCGCGCCCGCACGCGGACGACGGCCTGAGGCAGGGGCGGGGAGGCTGTCCGGTTACGGGCGGCCTCCCCGCCCCGCGCATGCGGCAGGCCGGACCGCTGGGCGCCGGTGGGCGCCGAACCGCGCCCGTGCGAGCCGAACTTGAGGGAACGGCCCAGGTGGGGGCACCTGCGACCCGGCCGGCCGCATGCGGCAGGATGACGACGGCGTCGGACGGCGTCGGACCTCGTCCGTGCAGGACCTCGCCCGTACGCCCGCGCCACGACCGCGCACCTATCGGACCACGGGAGACACCTACATGTACCGGGCCCTCACACTGCACGACGTGATCGTCGCCGGAATCGCGGTGGCCGTCGGCATCGCGGCAGGCCTGCTCCTGCGCGCGACCCTGAAGTGGCTGGGAGAACGGGCCAGCAGGACGCGGTGGGGCGGAGACGACGTCATCGTCGACGCCCTGCGGACCCTGGTCCCCTGGGCAGCGGTGGCAGCCGGCGCCGCGGCGGCCGCGGCAGCGCTTCCACTGACCCCCACGACCGGACGCAATGTCAACACGGCGCTGACGGCCCTGCTCATCATCGCCGGGACCCTCACGGCGGCCCGGGTGATCGCCGGTCTGGTGCAGTCCCTGGCGACGTCCAGGTCGGGAGTGGCCGGTTCCGCCACCATATTCGTCAACATCACGCGCGTCGTGGTGCTTGCCATGGGCTTCCTCGTCGTACTCCAGACCCTCGGCGTTTCCATCGCGCCGCTGCTCACGGCGCTGGGCGTAGGCGGTCTGGCGGTCGCTCTCGCGCTGCAGGACACGCTGGCCAATCTGTTCGCGGGCGTGCACATCCTCGCCGCGAAGACGGTGCAGCCCGGCGACTACATCCGCCTCAGCAGCGGCGAAGAGGGCTACGTCGTCGACATCAACTGGCGCAACACCGTGGTGCGCAACCTGTCGAACAACCTGGTGATCATCCCCAACGCACAGCTCGCCGGCACCAACATGACCAACTTCAGCCAGCCGGAACAGCAGCTGTCGATCATGGTCCAGGTGGGAGTCGGCTACGACAGCGACCTCGAACACGTCGAGCGGGTCACGACCGAGGTCGTGGAGAGCGTGATGACGGACATCACCGGCGCGGTCCCCGACCATGAACCGGCCGTCCGCTTCCACACGTTCGGCGATTCCAGGATCAGCTTCACGGTGATCCTCGGCGTCGGCGAGTTCAGCGACCAGTACCGGATCAAGCACGAGTTCATCAAGCGCCTGCACCAGCGATACCGGGCCGAGGGCATCAGGGTTCCCGCCCCGAAGCGGACCGTGACAGTGCAGCAGGGCGAGGCGCCGATGGCGATACCGCACCAGCGCGAGGCGACGGAGCCGGTGCGGTAGCGCGCGTGATGGCTCGTACTCAGTTCGCGGGAACGGTGTACTTGTAACCCACCCGCCGCACCGTCTGGATCGTGGCGCGGTGTTCGGCCCCCAGCTTGCGCCGCAGCCTGGCGATGTGGACGTCTACGGTCCGGCCGTCGCCCACATGCCCGTAACCCCACACGGTGGTCACCAACTGGTCGCGTGTGTGCACCCGGTTGGGATGCGCCACCAGGTGCGCGAGCAGCTCGAATTCGAGATACGTCAGGTCCAGCGTCCGCCCGTCGACGGCGGCGGTGCGCTGGACACCGTCGATCCGCACCGGCCCGAAGTCCCCGGACTCCGCGGGCTTTTCGCCAGTGAGAACAGCAGGCTGCTGATCGGCCGGTACGAGCACGAGGTAGCCGATCATCGGCGGCTGACCCGGCAGCGTGGGCAGCGTGTGCTGGGGCGCGGGCAGCCAAGTGGCGCCCGGCGGCAGGAAGTCCGCCACATCGAACGGCCTGCTGTTACGGACCACCTCGTCCCGGTCGACGGCGCGCAGCCGATGACGGCCGACGACGGACGGAGGCTGGGGGACGGCAGCGGTGAAGGTACGGGTGTTCGCCATGAGAGGTCAGCTCTTTCGCGCGGAGGAGTCGTCGAGGGACGTACTACGTCGTGCGCGCTGGCCGAAGACCGGTGTGAACGGCTTTAGAGGGCCCGCGCGTTCGTCGCGCGACAACACACCCGGTCGAAGTCGTGGTGCTGACGGGAAGGCCAGAACGGCTGGAGGTCGCTACGACCTGTCGCGGTGTCCCGGAAGCTGCCCATGAGCCCTATTGAACCAGATGCACGCCGTCGGCAGCAGACCCGTCCCGCACCCTGGTACGCGAAAGGGGGCGCCCACCGGACCGGCGGGCGCCCCCTTCGTCAAGCTCGGCGGATCAGACCTGGCCGGCCTTCTCCATCGCGGTGCAGCACGTGTCGACGATCAGCCGCGTCACGACGTACGGGTCGACGTTCGCGTTCGGACGGCGGTCCTCGATGTAGCCCTTCTGGTCCTGGCCGACCTGCCACGGGATACGGACCGAAGCGCCGCGGTCCGAGACGCCGTAGCTGTACTCGTTCCACGGGGCGGTCTCGTGCAGACCGGTCAGACGGTCGTCGATGCCCGCGCCGTAGTTCTTGACGTGGTCCATCGGCTTCGAGCCCTCGCCCAGCGACTCGCACGCGGTGATGATCGCGTCGTAGCCCTCGCGCATCGCCTTCGTCGAGAAGTTGGTGTGCGCGCCCGCGCCGTTCCAGTCGCCCTTGACCGGCTTGGGGTCGAGGGTCGCGGAGACGTTGAAGTCCTCGGCGGTGCGGTAGAGCAGCCAGCGGGCGATCCACAGCTGGTCGGCGACCTCCAGCGGCGCCAGCGGGCCGACCTGGAACTCCCACTGACCGGGCATGACCTCGGCGTTGATGCCGGAGATGCCCAGGCCGGCGGTGAGGCAGTGGTCGAGGTGCTTCTCGACGATGTCGCGGCCGAAGATCTCGTCGGAGCCGACGCCGCAGTAGTAGCCGCCCTGCGCGGCCGGGAAGCCGTTGACCGGGAAGCCGAGCGGACGGGTGCCGTCGAAGAAGGTGTACTCCTGCTCGATGCCGAAGATCGGCTCCTGGGCGGCGAACTGCTCGGCGACCGGACGCAGCAGCGCACGCGTGTTGGACTCGTGCGGCGTCATGTCGATGTTGAGGACCTCGCACATGACGAGTACGTCACCAGTACTGTCACCGCCGCGGATCGGGTCCGGGCAGGAGAAGACCGGCTGGAGTACGCGGTCGGACGCGTGACCCTCGGCCTGGTTCGTGCTGGATCCGTCGAAGCCCCAGATGGGCAGCTCGTCGACGCCTGCGGCAGAGCCCGGCAGAATCTTCGTCTTGGAACGAAGCTTGGCGGTCGGCTCGGTGCCGTCGATCCAGATGTACTCGGCCTTGAAGGTCACGGACGCCATCCTTTGCGGGGTTCTGCGGGCGCGGCGGGCTTGTGGGGGCAGCCTTGCAAGGCGTGATTTCCCGTCCGTTGCTCATATGTGAACCCCGTGTTACTCAGGTTTCCTGCGCATCACGAGCGCGTGCCGGTCAGAAAGCCGACCATGGTGCCGGTGGCGTCCAGAGCCTTGCTCGTGGGGCCGAAGGAGGTGCTGGGGCTCCATGCGGAGCCCGGCCAGCTGTGGCCACCGCCGTGTACGACGAGCAGCTGCACCTCGGCGTCGGCCGGCGGGGCGGCCCACACGGTGCGGGAGTAACCCTTCTCTTTCTCGGTGGCCGGGGCACCGGCCCCGCCGGCGGCGGCGAAGGCCTCGGCGCTCGCCCTGGCCGACATCGTCGGCGTCGGCGGCTCGCTGCCTCCGGTGGGCGGGGCGGGGTTCGGCATCCCGGTGATCGGGCGTACGGGGTCCTTGTCCCCGTAGATGAGGAGGGCGCGCACCGGACCGGTGGGCCGGACCGCGGCGGCCTTGGTGGGGAGCTGGCCCGCGACGGTGGCGACGGCGGTGACGAGCCGGGGCCGCTGGGCGGCCATGCGCAGGGCCATGGAGCCACCGTTGGAGAATCCGACGACGTACACGCGCTTCGGGTCGGCGTGCTCGCTCCGGATCAGCTTCTTGACGAGGGCCTCGGTGAAGCGCACGTCCGTGTCGGGGTCGGGGCGGCGCGCTGTGGGTGCTTTGCCGTCGCCCCAGCCGTTGTTGAGGCCCTGGGGGTAGGCGACGAGGAGGCCGTGGCGGTCGGCGGCCTTGTTGAGAGCGCTGAGCTTTCGCATGTCCTCGGCCCTGTGGGTACGGCCGTGGAAGGCGATCACGAGCGGCTTGCGGGCGTGACCGGCCTCGGCGCTTTTGCCGGGGCGGTGCAGCAGATAGTCGCGCTTGGTGCCGTCCACCTTCAGGTACGCGCGACTGTCAGCGGCTGTGGCGGAGGGGGCCGGAGCGGAGGGAGCCGGGGCACTGGGGCCCGGAGGCTCGGCGGGGGAGGAGGAACAGCCGGTGAGAGCGGCTGTGGCCGCAAGTAAGAGTGCGAGGGCGGCGCCCCGGATACGTGAGTCCATGCCGTGATCAGAACAGGCTGCGCCCCATCAAGTCCAAAATCTGCACCGCAGCCACGCTCCCCGCGGCCGACGCCGTCATCGGCACTGCCGCCCGCCTTGCCGTCGACGCCCTGCGCGCGCCCTGACCCGCCCGGCACACTGGCGGCCATGACCGCATCCCTGAACAGGCCGCGCCCGCGCATCGGACTTCTCGGCACAGGCGTCGCCGTGGCGCGGCGAGAAGGGGGCGCCCTGTGGGACGTGGGTCCGCACGCCCTGTCCGTACTGCTGCCGGTGCTCGGCGACGTTACGTCGGTGAGCGCGGCGGACGGCCCCGGCGACACCGTCCACCTCGCACTGCGCCACACCTCGGGGGCGTCCAGCACGGTGACGCTGAGCCTGAGTGCCCCGGCGGAGGCGGCGGGCGCCACCGTCGAACTCTGGGGCACTCAGGGCGAGACCCGGCTCCCCTCGTGGGGCGGCGGAACCGGGTCGTTCAGGGCGGCTGTCGACGCGTTGCTGGACACCGTACGAACCGGAGAACCGCATCCGTGCGACGCGACGTTCGGACTGCGCGTCACGGAGATCCTCGCGGAGGCGGAACTGCGGCTGGGCCGGTGAGGGCGCCCAGGGTGGGAGCTCTGCCCCAGGCCTCCTCCTGCGGCATCTTCAGCCCGTGGGGGTCCCCCTGGACGCAGTAATGCGTCTACCCCACGCGCTCGATCCGCGCCTTGCGGATCAGGAACTTGCCGGGCTCCCGTACCTGCTCGAACGCCGCGTTGTTGAGCAGCGCGCAGCTGCCCGAAGCCGAGGTGACCTCGACGGTCGTCGACTTGGCGTTGTCGAGGTTGGTGACCTTGAGCTTGGTGCCCACAGGGAACTCGTTGCTGGACGCGGAGGGGGCCCCGCCTTCGCCCGAGAGCGTCACGGTGGACCCGGCGCAGACGACTTCGCCTTCGCCGCCGTTCCCACCCTCGGCGGGTGGCGAGGCAGGGGCGGCGTCCCCAGGTTCCTGAGCCGGCGGCTGAGCGGCTTCTCCTCCTGCCTCCTCGCCCGCACCGGCCTCACCACCCGCACCGGCCTCCGCACCGGCGTCACCACCGACCCCCGCATCCGCGCCCGCACCGGACCCCGCGTCCTCGCCCGCGCCGCCGTCCTCGCCCGCACCGGCCTCCGCACCGGCCCCCGCATCCGCCTCGCCCGCGCCGCCCCCGACCTCGCACCCCGACGCCGCCTGCTTGCGCTTGATCTCCTCGATCACGGCCTCCCGATTGGCGATCCGCGCCTCCGACTGCGCATCCGGATTGGCCCGCTGCCCGGCGATGAACTGCTCGTTGTTGCTCAGCGCGGTGTCCAGCCCGTCGCAGGCCACCGAGGCCTGGCTGGTGCCGGTCATCACCACGGCGGTACCTCCGGCCAGTGCGACGGCAGTGACCAGCAGGGCGAGCTTCTTCTTGCGGCTGAGGGTCTTCTTGCGCGACACGTGTGACTCCTGTCCTCGGCCGTGTGCGCCACGGCCGGCTGGGTTTCCGTGTGCCGTTACGTACGAGTAGCAAGCCGCTTCGACTCAACCGCCCAACCAACAACTTCCGTATCAGGCAGGCGGCAAGGCCCGGCACAGCGCGGTCAACTTCGCCAAAGCCGCTCCCAAGGCGTTCAAGGCCGTGATCGGCCTCGGCGCCGCCGCACCGCGAAGGCCTCGACCCGACGCTGGTCGACCTGGTGCAGATCCGCTCCTCGCACCTCAACCAGTACGCCTACTGCCTGCACATGTAGGCCGGGCGGGAATGCGGCACTTGGGGTGGAGGCGTGAGCGTCGGGGTTCGCGTCTCCGTTGTGACGGTCATGCTGGGTGCTTCTGGTTTTCGATGTACTCCCTGACGATGCTCAGGGGTGCTCCGGCGCAGGACCCGGCGAAGTAGGACGGGGACCATAACCGGTCGTGCGTGATCGCCCGGTTGGTGCGGCTGGTGAACTCCTGGCGGAGGTAGCGGTAGGACACGCCCTTGAGGGAGTTGACCAGCTTGGAGAGCTGGACCTTCGGCGGCTAGTGCACGAGCAGGTGGACGTGGTCCTCTTCGCCGTTGAACTCGCGCAGCTCCGCTTCGAAGGACTGGCAGACGTCCCGCATGATCTCCTCGCAGCGCGTCAGCATGTCGTCGTTGAAGACACCGCGCCGGTACTTGGTGACGAACACCAAGTGGGCGTGCAGGTTGTGGATGACATGATTTCCCGGCGGATATCGGGATCTGGTTCCCAGCGTGGTGAAATCTGCCAAGATTAGTGTGGTCAGCGGACTCGACCGGAGGGGGTGGGCTGGGTGATACGTGCGTACAAGTTCCTCATGCGGCCCACCGTGGGCCAGACCATCGCGCTCGGTGAGATGCTGCGCGATCACTGCTCGCTCTACAACGGGGCGTTGCAGGAACGCCGCGACGCCTACCGGCACCCCTCGAAGACGAGCGTCAAGTACGGGCAGCAGTCCGGGCAGCTCAAGGACATCCGGGCCTTCGATCCGGAGCGTCAGGGCCGGTGGTCGTTCAGCTCGCAGCAGGCGACGCTGCGCCGGTTGGACAAGGCGTTCGCCGGGTTCTTCCGGCGGATCAAGGCTGGGGACACGCCCGGTTATCCGCGCTTTCGTGGCGTGAACTGGTTCGACACGGTGGACTTTCCCAAGGACGGTGACGGCTGCCGCTGGGACTCCACCCCGCACGACCCGGTCACCCGCGTCCGCCTGCAGGGCGTCGGGCATGTGAAGGTCAATCAGCACCGGCCGGTGGTCGGCAAGGTCAAGACCGTCAGCGTCAAGCGCGAGGGCCGTAAGTGGTTCGTCGTTCTCACCGTCGAGCAGCCCCGGCCCGAGCCGTTGCCCGCGACCGGCTCCGTGGTCGGCATCGACCTCGGCATTGCCTCGTTCCTCACCGACTCCAACGGCGTCCACGTCCCCAACCCGCGCCACGCCCGCAAGGCCGCCGCGAAACTGGAGGCCGCACAGCAGGCCCTGAGCCGATTCCCGCGCTGCAAGGCCAAGAATCGCACCCGCAACCACCAGCGGGCCGTGGAGAAGGTCGCGGCCCTGCACGGCAAGGTGCGACGTCAACGGCTCGACCATGCACACAAGACCGCGCTCGGCCTGGTGCGTGAGCACGACTTCATCGCGCACGAAGACCTCAAGATCCGCAACATGAGCAAAGCCCCCAAGCCGAAGCCCGACCCCGAGACGCCGGGTGTGTTTCTGCCCAACGGGGCTGCGGCAAAGGCGGGTCTTAACCGTTCGATCGCTGATGCCGGTTGGGGGGGGGTGTTCCTCGCGATCCTGAACGCAAAGGCTGAGAGCGCCGGGCGGGAAGTGATGGCCGTGGACCCCCGCAACACTTCCCGCGGGTGCCCCGAGTGTGGGCACACCGCGAGGGAGAACCGGCCCACACAGGAGAAGTTCCACTGCGTCTCGTGCGGCCACCGGGCACACGCTGACACCGTCGGAGCACTCAATGTTCTACGGGCCGGGCTGGTCCGTCGCGACGCCAACCAGGCATAGCGAGAAGCCCCGCCCTTCAGGACGGGGAGGAGTCACCAACACCTGGAACCGGATCGCGCTCGCCACCGCCAAGGTCGCGGGCGAGGACGAGCGCGTCTCCTGACCGGCTCAGCCTTCCCGGTCCCGGTCCCGGTCCCCTACCCCTTCCCCTGCTCGTACGTCGCGACGTTCTCGTTGACGTACGAGAGGAGCTGCTCCGTCTGCTTGGTGATTGCCGCCTCCCGGGACTCCGAGCCGTCCGACCATTGGCCGTTGGCGAAGACCACCGACCGGACCGTCATCAGCCGCCTGAACACCCCGGCCGAGCCGGGCGGAACGGTCGGCAGACCGGCCTCGGGCGGCGGATCGAGCGAGACGACCTGGTAGGTGACCGGGTCCATCGAGACCATCCCGAAGACCGATGCCGCGTCCTCGGCCCGCTTGAGGCTGAGCACGCCGACCGTCACCTGTGAGCGTCGCTCGGCATCGGTGAACAGGGCCGACGCCAGCTGGAGACAGCCCGAGCCCTGCGCGACGACTCCGGCGAGCTGCTGGGACATGGCCCGGTCGCATTCGGTCGTGGTGCGCACCTCGACCCGGTGGTAGACGGTGCCGTCGGCGAGGCGGACGGTCTTCTCCGGGAAGGCCTGGGCGGGGCGGACGACGGGCCGGGCGAGCAGCGACGGCAGCGATGAAGGTGCGTCGCTGGGCAGCGCGGCGCTGACCGAAGGTACGGCGGCGGGCGCGGACGCGGGCCCGGCCGCCGATGCCGACGCCGCCGGACCGGCCGCCGCATCCGCACCGGAGCCGGGCGGCGATCCCTGCCCGGCGTACAGCGCCGCGCCCGCCACCACGGCGACGGTCAGGGCGGCGGTGCCGCCGGCTATGAGCCATATACGGTGCCCCGTCTTCGGGGCCGGCGGGGGCGGGGGAGAGGGCGGGTACATGCCACCGTGTGCACCATGATCACCAAGAGTCATGGGCGCGGAGGGTAACAGCGTCCCCCCACCCCCGGCACGCCCGGTGATCAACAGCCCATATGTGGCGACCGGTTCAAGACCGGGACATCGCGTCCCGTACCGCCTCATCCGTACGCGCCACCACGGCCGTACCGTCCTCCGCCGTGATGATCGGCCGCTGGATCAGCTTCGGGTGCGCGGAGAGCGCCGCGATCCACCGGTCACGGGAACCGGCGTCCCGCGCCCACTCCTTCACCCCGAGCTCCTTCGCCACCGCTTCCTGCGTACGCGTGATGTCCCACGGCTCAAGTCCGAGCCGCTCCAGCACCGCACGGATCTCGTCCTCCGTCGGTACGTCCTCGAGGTAGCGGCGCACCGTGTACTCGGCGCCCTCCTCGTCGAGCAGGTGCAGCGCACCGCGGCACTTGGAACACGCGGGATTGATCCAGATCTCCATGGCCCCAACCGTACCGCCAGGCACTCCGCAAACACCGCCTGGCCAGGTCCGATTGTCAGTGGTGGACAGTAAAATTGAGGCAGTCAGAGAGGGTTCCCGACCGCCTCAGGAGGATGCCCATGGCCGCAGCCGCACTGTTCTCGATCGCTCCACAAACCCTGGCAAAGCGTCCGCTCCCGGCCGGACGGCCGCGCGTCTGGTACGAGACCCACAACCGCCGCCTCAAGGCCATGCGTCTGGCCATCGCCCTGCTGGACACGGGGGTGTACCTGCCCGAGCAGGCGAACAACCGCAAGATACGCAGCACCGCGGAGCTCATCGGCGCACACCAGCCGTCGGACACGACCTGCCGGATGGTGCGCGCTCTGATCCGCTACGGCCGCTGACGCTGCCGTTCGGGGCCGGGAGGCGTGGGCTTTCACGCCTCCCGGCCCCCCACATCCACCACGTCGCGGACGCCGCTCAGTGGGACGGGTCACAGACAACCCGTAGCCCGCTGTGGGAGCTTCAACTGTGTTACTACTCAGTCGAGTTGATGAAGAGCCGACGGTGAGGGCCCGGCTCGGCACGGTCTGCCCGTACGTGGAAAGGATCGAATGAGCACTCTGCAAGCCGTTCCCCTCGACCAGGTGGTCGACACGGCTCAGTACCCCCTGTCGGAACTCGAAAGCGCCGAAGGACAGGCCGTCGTCTCCCGCGCCCGGCGCGAACTCTCGACCCTCGGCTGCACCGTACTGCCGGACTTCGTCCGCCCGTCGGTCCGCGACGCCCTGCGGCAGGAGTGCTCCGCCATCGCCCCCCGTGCGCACTTTGACGTAGAAACGGTCAACGTCTACAACATCGCGGTCGACTCGGCTCTGCCGGAGAACCACCCCGGCCGGAGAACCTTCCAGCGGGGCAACGCATTTGTGGCCCGCGACCGTATCCCCGCGGATTCCCTCATCAGCCGGCTGTACGCACACGAGGTGTTCCAGCGTTTCGTCGCCCGCTGCTTCGGACTCCCCGAGCTGCACGAGCTGGCGGACCCGCTGTCCGGTCTCGTCCTCAACGTCGTCGCGCCGGGCATGGAGCATCCCTGGCACTTCGACACCAACGAGTTCACCGTCAGCATGCTCACCCAGCAGGCCCGGTCCGGCGGCGACTTCGAGTACTGCCCCAACATCAGGTCCGCGCACGACGAGCGCTTCGACGACGTCCGCGACGTACTGGACGGCCGGGGCGAGCGGCTGACCCGGCGCCTCCCGCTGCAACCCGGTGACCTGCAGTTGTTCAAAGGCCGGTACTCCCTGCACCGGGTGAGCCCCGTGCGCGGCGAGATCGCGCGCCACTCCGCGATATTCGCCTACAGCGAGCGCCCCGGCGTCATCGGAAGCGTGGCACGGACCCGGCAGCTCTTCGGCCGCGTACTGCCCGAGCACCTGACGGCCGAGGGCCGCGCCGTCCGGAGCGACCGACTGCTGGATTAACCGCGACCACCGCAACGATCACGAGACCACCGCGATCACCGCGAGCCACGCGATCCACGGAGGAGTAAGCCCTGTGCGTTTCGACGCGACCGGAAAAGTCTCGCTCGACCACATCTACACTCAGCCCGATCCACGCACCTATTTCAACGCGCTCCGCCCGCTCGAATACTGCGTACCGCAGCAGGCCAAGCCCTACTTCGAGAAGCTCATCAAGCAGTACCGCGAGTCCCGGCAGGTCGCCGAGCCGAAAGTCCTCGACATCGGCTGCTCGTACGGCATAAACGCCGCCCTCCTGAAGTACGACGCCACCATGGACGAGCTGTACGCGCGCTACGCCGGCACCGGGAGCCGCGAGGCACTGCTGGCCCGCGACCGCGAACTGGCCACGACGCGCCGCCCCGCGCACCGCATCCGCTTCGTCGGCCTGGACACATCCTCCAGCGCGCTGTCGTACGCCCTCGACGCCGGATTCCTCGACGACGCGGTGCACGCCGACCTGGAGGAGCACGAGCCCACCCCCGCCCAGCGCGCCCAGTTCGCCGGGACGGACCTGGTGATCTCGACGGGCTGCCTCGGCTACGTCACCGAGCGGACACTCACCCGCGTCGTCCGGGCGCAGGGCGGCCGCCGGCCCTGGATGGCGCACTTCGTGCTGCGGATGTTCCCCTTCGACTCCGTCGAGCGCGCCCTGACCGGACTTGGGTACCGCACGGTCCGTGTCGACGAGGTCTTCAAACAGCGGCGGTTCGCCTCACCGGACGAGCAGGCGCTCGTACTGGACAGAATGTCGGCCGCCGGGGTGGATGCGCAGGGCCTGGAAGCGGAAGGCTGGCTCTACGCACAGCTCTACCTCTCCCGGCCCGCCGACGAGGAAACGACAGGTCCCCGAGCCACGAATCGAGAGCGGAATTGAACGTGAACACCAGTCAGGGAACGGCAGCGGCCCCCACCACCTTCGCCCTGGAGGACAGCCTGCCGCGCGTCCCGCTGCCCACCCTGGAGGCGAGCTGCGAGAGGTTCCTCGCCTGGTGCGCGCCGCTGCTGACGGCCGACGAGCGGGCGGCGACCGAGGCGGAGGCCGCCGCCTTCCTCAGCCCCGACGGCCCCGGCCGCGCGCTGCAAGCGGCGCTGGGGGAGTACGACGCCACCGACGGCGTACACAGCTGGCTCGACACCTTCTGGCCGTATCGCTACCTGGGCCGCAGGGACCGGATCGCGCTCAACGCCAACTTCTTCTTCCTGTTCAAGGACTCCGGGCAGCCGCAGGTGGAGAGGGCGGCGGGCCTGATCGCCGGAGCCGTCCACTACAAGGGGCAGCTCGACCGTGAAGTCGTCCCGCCGGTGATGCAGCGCGGCCGCCCCCAGTCGATGGAACAGAACAAGTTCCTCTTCTCCACCACCCGCATTCCGGGCCAGGAACAGGACACGGTCCGCAGCCCTTACTCGGACGATTGGCCGGGCCCGTCCACAGCGCGGCACATCGTGGTCTTCTTCCGGGGCGCCATGTTCCGGCTGGATGTATACGGCCCGGACGGGGTCCCGCACAGCCTGGAGGACCTGGAGGCAGGGCTCCGCGCCGTAATGAAGACCGGTGCGGACACAGCGGGGGACCAGGTCGGCCACCTCACCACCATGGCCCGAGCCGAATGGGCGGCGGCCCGGCATTCCCTGCTCGCCTGCCACCCCGGCAACGCGGAGGCGCTGGACGCCGTCGAAACCGCACTGTTCTGCGTCTGCCTGGAAGACTTCGCACCCGCGGACACCCAGGAGACGTGCGACGAGCTGCTGTACGGAGACCGGGGCAACCGCTGGTTCGACAAGGCCGTGTCCCTGATCGTCTTCGCCGACGGCCGCGCCGGAATCAACGTCGAACACTGCGAGCTCGACGGAACCACCATCCTCAGCTTCGTCGACGCCCTGCTGGGCACCTCAGCCGAGGACCACTCGGAGCAGTCGGGCGCCCGCCCCCAGGGCGGCCCGAATCCGGAACCGATCACGTTCGAACTGGACGAGGCCCTGCGAGCCAAGATCCGCTCCGCCGCCGAAGCGTTTGCGGACTACGGAAACAACACGGCGACCAGGACTGTCTCCTTCGACGACTTCGGCGCCAACACCGCAAAAGCCCTGCGCGTCTCACCGGACGCATTCGTACAACTCGCCTACCAACTGGCCCACCAGCGCGCCAAGGGCCACCTGGGCGCCACGTACGAGTCGATCGCCACGCGCCAGTGGCGGCGCGGACGGACGGAGGCGATGCGCGTGGTCACCCCCGAGGCGCAGGCGTTCGTATCAGCGATGAACGACCCGACAACGAACCCCGACACCCGCCGAACCGCCTTCCGGGCCGCCGCCGAGGCACACGTGAAGCGCGCCAAGGAATGCCAGCTGGGCGAGGCCCCGGAACAGCACCTCTGGGAACTGGAACTGATCCAACGACGCCGGGGCCAGGCTCTGGGCGTAACCGAACAACCACCCCTGTACCGGACGCCGGGCTGGCTGAAGATGCGCGACGACTACCTGAGCACCAGCTCGGCCCCGTCCGCCAACATCCAGTACTTCGGCTTCGGCTCGACAAGCAGCCGCTGCATCGGCGTCGCCTACGTCCTGCTCCCCGAACGCTTCAACATCTACCTGAGCACCCCTCAGCCGGTCGCCCCTCAGATGCACACCTTCGCCGACCGGCTCCGGGAGGCGGTGAGCGAACTACGAGAACTTCTGGCCTGACCCGCTCATCGCCCCTGCCTACGGCATCAGTGAGTTGTAAACCTCAACCACCTTGGACTCGAAAGGCGGCGCCCCGAGCGCCTGCGCGGCAGGTTTGACCGTCCCCTCCAGAAACCGCCGGAACGCGTCTTCCGACTCCCATACGTCAATGACCTGCCAACCGCCCGCCTCGCCGGGCGCTGCGAAGTGAGCGATGAGACCGCTGGGCGGATACGCACGGTCCGGGATCGCCCGGTCGAAGGTCGCCTGGTAGAGCTCCTTGGTCCAGTCCGCGCCCTGGTTGACCACCAGAATTGCCATCTCAGTTCCTCGATCCACGTTCGAAGACAGCCCGTCTCCCTGACGCTAGATCGATGTGGGGACGCCAGCGAGCGGTGGCGAACGTCTCTGCGCCATCCGACGGAACGGTTGCGACCGGGTACAGCTGAGGGCCGTTGCCCCGCAAGATGCGGGGCAACGGCCCTCAACCAGTGACTACAGACCGACCGTGATCTTTAGATGTCGAAGTACAGCTCGAACTCGTGCGGGTGCGGGCGCAGCTGGATCGGGGCGATCTCGTTCGTGCGCTTGTAGTCGATCCACGTCTCGATCAGGTCGGGCGTGAAGACGCCGCCGGCCAGAAGGTAGTCGTGGTCCGCCTCGAGTGCGTCCAGGACGGCCGGGAGCGACGTCGGGACCTGCTGGACGTTCGCGTGCTCCTCGGGAGCCAGCTCGTAGAGGTCCTTGTCGATCGGCTCGGCCGGCTCGATCTTGTTCTTCACGCCGTCGAGGCCCGCCATCAGCAGCGCCGAGAACGCGAGGTACGGGTTCGAGGACGGGTCCGGGGCGCGGAACTCGACGCGCTTGGCCTTCGGGTTCGAGCCCGTGATCGGGATACGCATGGCAGCCGAGCGGTTGCGCTGCGAGTAGACCATGTTGACCGGGGCCTCGAAGCCGGGCACCAGGCGGTGGTACGAGTTCACCGTCGGGTTGGTGAAGGCGAGCAGCGACGGGGCGTGCTTGAGGATGCCGCCGATGTAGTAGCGCGCGGTGTCCGAGAGGCCCGCGTAGCCGGTCTCGTCGTAGAACAGCGGGTCGCCGTTCGCCCACAGCGACTGGTGGACGTGCATGCCCGAGCCGTTGTCACCGAAGATCGGCTTCGGCATGAAGGTCGCGGTCTTGCCGTTGCGCCAGGCGACGTTCTTCACGACGTACTTGAAGAGCATCAGGTCGTCGGCGGCGGCGAGGAGGGTGTTGAACTTGTAGTTGATCTCGGCCTGGCCGGCCGTGCCGACCTCGTGGTGCTGGCGCTCGACCTGGAGGCCGTTCTTGTCCAGCTCCAGGGAGATCTCGGCACGCAGGTCGGCGAAGTGGTCGACCGGCGGGGTCGGGAAGTAGCCACCCTTGTAGCGGACCTTGTAGCCACGGTTGTTCTCGACCGCACCGGTGTTCCAGGCGCCTGCCTCGGAGTCGATGTGGTAGAAGGACTCGTTCGCGGAGGTCTGGAAACGGACGTTGTCGAACACGTAGAACTCGGCCTCGGGGCCGAAGTACGCCGTGTCGGCGATGCCGGTGGACGTGAGGTACGCCTCGGCCTTCTTCGCCACGTTCCGCGGGTCACGGCTGTACTGCTCGCCCGTGATCGGGTCGTGGATGAAGAAGTTGATGTTGACCGTCTTGTCCTTGCGGAACGGGTCTACGCGTGCCGTCGACAGGTCCGCACGGAGTGCCATGTCGGACTCGTGGATGGCCTGGAAGCCGCGGATCGACGATCCGTCGAAGGCCAGCTCCTCGTTCGGGTCGAACGCCGCGGCCGGAATCGTGAAGTGCTGCATCACTCCGGGCAGGTCGCAGAACCGGACGTCGACGAACTTGACGTCTTCGTCGGCGAGGAACTTCTTCGCGTCGTCGGCGTTCTGGAACATCCAACTCCTCCTACTCCCACCCGGGAGGGGCGGGGTTGCAGCTCTTCGTGCGGCCAGTGCGGTGGCACACGCTGGACCCGACCATAGGCAGGCCGGATTTCTCAAGCGTGACCCATTTGTTTCGCGCAAGTTAACCAGGGCGGCTCCGAAGGGCCCCGACTTCCAGGGTACGAAACCGGGCACAGTACCGTGGTCGCGTGGACAACAGGCAAGCAATCGGATCGTGGCTGTCCGGGCCGGGCGAGGCCGCCAAACAGATGGGTGCCGTCACCGGCTACCGCGGTGAGCGGCTCGGTCTCCCCGAGGAGGGCCCCGGGGCCGTCGCCCCGCTGGGCCGCCGCTTCGGCGCCCTTTTCATCGACTGGTCACTGTGCATGCTGATCGCATACGGGCTCCTCGCCGGCCGTGACTGGCAGGCGTCCGGCAACTGGGCGCTCGGCGTTCTGCTCGTACTGAGCGTGCTCACCGTCGGAACGGTCGGCTTCACCCCGGGCAAGCGGCTCTTCGGCCTCCGCGTCGTCGCCGAGGACGGTGCCCGCCTCGGCGTCTTCCGGGTCATCGTGCGGAGCGTGCTGCTCTGCCTCGCGATCCCGGCGCTGGTCTGGGACCGCGACGGCCGCGGGCTGCACGACAGGCTGGCGCGCGCCGTGCAGGTGCGGACCTGAGGTTACGTAACGGAAAAGCGGCCCGGACCATGTGGTCCGGGCCGCTTTTCCGTGCAGATCAACAGATCAAGCGCGTATTACCGCTGTCGTGGTCCCCGCGTGCCACGCCCGGGAATGGGACCCTTCGGCAGCGGCATGTTGGACATGAGGTCGCCCATCGCGCGCAGGCGGTCGTTGGCCGACGTGACCTGCGGGCCCGTGAGGACGCGCGGCAGCTTGAGCATCGTGGTGCGCAGCCTCTTCAGCGGCACCTGACCCTCTTCGTTGCCGATGACGATGTCGTGGACGGGTACGTCCACCACGATGCGCGCCATCTTCTTCTTCTCCGCCGCTAGCAGAGTCTTGAGCCGGTTCGGGTTGCCCTCGCCCACCAGGACGATGCCGGCCTTGCCGACCGCCCGGTGCACGACGTCCTGGTTGCGGTTCATGGCCACGGCCGGAGTCGTCGTCCAGCCCCGGCCGACGTTCTGCAGCACGGAGGCCGCAGCGCCCGGCTGTCCTTCCATCTGCCCGAAGGCAGCTCGCTCGGCGCGGCGTCCGAAGACGATCGCCATCGCGAGGAAGGCCAGCAGGAAGCCCAGGATGCCCAGATAGACCGGGTGATCGATCAAGAAGCCGATCGCGAGGAGGACACCGAAGGTGACGATTCCCACGCCCGCGACGACAAGACCGACCTTCGGGTCAGCCTTGCGGGTCATCTTGTAGGTCAGGGCGATCTGCTTGAGTCGCCCGGGGTTCGCAGCAGCCTCAGCGCTGTCTTGTTTTGCCTTCCTCGCCATGTTCCGAAGTTTACGTGGCCGTGGAAGTACGGCTCGCCACGGCCTCCAGTACGTGCTGAGCCTCGACCCGGTCCTTCGCCCTGCGCCGGTCTTCGAGGACCGACGTCCAGGCGTTCCGGCGGGCGGTGCGCTGGCCGCCGCGCATCAGCAGAGACTCGACGGCGCGCAGCGCGTCGGTGACGGACGGGATGGCGGTGGCGCGTACGTCGGTCGCGGCCTGCATGGGGAGGTCCCTCCTCGGAGCGGAAGACTCGGGAACGAGCGCGTGCTGGGTCCGTGCTGGGGGTGGAGCGGGCGGTTCAGGGTGGAGCGGAGTGGAGCTCTGCGTAAACCTAGGGTCACTGACTGGTGTTACCAGTGCGTGACCGGGCGGTCAAACGCCCATGAATCCTTGACGCGTACGGCCGAAACACTGACGCGGCCCGTAGGGTCCCCTGACCTGCGGGGACCCTACGGGCCGCATCAACTTGCCATTACTAGCGGGTAGTTGCTTGTGCGCCGATTCACACAGCCTGCACTCACCCAGCCTGCGCTCACACGGCCTGGGTGGTGGCCTTCTCGGCGCGTCGCTCCATCGCCTGACCGAAGAGCCGGCCCGCGCGGTACGAGGAACGGACCAGCGGCCCGGACATCACACCGGAGTAGCCGATCTCCTCGGCCTCCTCCTTCAGCTCCACGAACTCGTGCGGCTTCACCCAGCGCTCGACGGGGTGGTGGCGCGGGGAGGGGCGCAGGTACTGCGTAATCGTGATGAGCTCGCAACCCGCGTCGTACAGATCCTGCAGCGCCTGGCTGACCTCTTCGCGCTCCTCGCCCATGCCCAGGATGAGGTTCGACTTGGTCACCAGACCGGCCTCGCGGGCCCGCGTGATCACTTCGAGGGAGCGCTCGTACCGGAAGCCGGGGCGGATGCGCTTGAAGATGCGCGGCACCGTCTCGACGTTGTGGGCGAGCACCTCGGGGCGGGACGAGAAGACCTCGGCCAGCTGCTCGGGGACCGCGTTGAAGTCGGGGATCAGCAGCTCGACCTTGGTACGGCCGTCCGCGCGCTCCGACGTCATGCCGTGGATCTGGCGCACGGTCTCCGCGTACAGCCAGGCGCCGCCGTCCTCCAGGTCGTCGCGCGCGACGCCGGTGATGGTGGCGTAGTTCAGGTCCATCGTGACGACGGACTCACCCACGCGGCGCGGCTCGTCCAGGTCGAGCGCGGCAGGCTTGCCGGTGTCGATCTGGCAGAAGTCACAACGCCGGGTGCACTGGTCACCGCCGATGAGGAAGGTGGCCTCGCGGTCCTCCCAGCATTCGTAGATGTTCGGACAGCCGGCCTCCTGGCACACCGTATGCAATCCTTCGCCCTTCACCAGGGCCTGCATCTTGGTGTACTCGGGGCCCATCTTCGCCCGGGTCTTGATCCACTCGGGCTTGCGCTCGATGGGGGTCTGGCTGTTCCGGACCTCCAGGCGCAGCATCTTGCGTCCGTCGGGTGCGACTGCGGACACGTCCGGCTCCCTACGACTTCGATTCTTCGGCGAACACCAGGGTACGCCCGATATTTGTACGGTGTTACGCCCGCCCGTCGCCCGACCACCACCCCTGGCGGACAGCGCTTTGCGCTGGCTGTGACAACAACCTCTGGCCAGAGGGGCGCATTCCCGCGCATACCCCTAGGCGGACGCCTGCTCCACGACGCGAGGCGCCAGAGCCGCGTTCTCCAGTACGTCGCGCAAGTGCTTCTCCACGACGGGCAGCACCTCGGCGACCGGCACCTCGCGCCCCAGCTCGCCCGAGAGCGAGGCGACGCCCGCGTCGCGGATGCCGCACGGCACGATCCGGTCGAACCAGGTGTTGTCCGGGTTCACGTTCAGCGAGAAGCCGTGCATCGTGACGCCCTTGGCGACGCGGATGCCGATGGCGGCGAGCTTGCGGTCCTCGCGGCGCTGGCCGGCGTTGGACGGAGCGTACTCGGGACCGTTCAGACGCGCGTCGAACTCGTCGTCGTGCAGTCGCGGATCGAAGTCGAGGGACAGGCCGCCGAGCGGCGGACGCTGATCCACCGGATCGCCGAGCACCCAGACACCGCTGCGGCCCTCGATCCGGGTCGTCTCCACGCCGAATTCCGCGCAGGTACGGATCAGGGCGTCTTCGAGGCGGCGTACGTGCGCCACGACGTCCACCGGACGCGGCAGCTTCATGATCGGGTAGCCGACGAGCTGACCCGGGCCGTGCCAGGTGATCTTGCCACCGCGGTCCACGTCCACCACGGGCGTGCCGTCCAGCGGGCGCTCGTTGTCCTGGGTGCGCCGCCCCGCCGTATAGACGGGCGGGTGCTCGAGGAGCAGGCAGGTGTCCGGGACCTCGTCCACGAACCGTGCCGCGTGCACATCGCGCTGCTTCTGCCATGCCTCCTGGTACTCGACGGCTTCCTCGCCGAACCCCAGTCGGACAAACCGCAGCTCACTCACGGCAACGCCTCCCTAGAACCGGCACCCTGCACATTTGGGCGCCTCAGCCACTGTACGACCGGGGCGCCACTGGTCACCGGGCAGGTCATTTTCGTCAGCGTTCGCCCGGATCCTCACACGATCGGATGAATGCGGGGCGAAGGCGACAGAGCGAGCGGGGCGGGCGGCTAAATTCGCGCCGTTCCATGAGGGCTGCTCCCGGAGCCCAGAAGGCAGGAGACCGCACAGCTGATGACGGATCGACCTCCGCAGCGCACGCCCAACCGCCAGCTCGCCGCGCTCATCGCGGAAGCGGGATTCTCCAACGCAGGCCTTGCCCGACGGGTGGACCAGCTTGGCCTGGAGCACGGCCTGGATCTTCGCTACGACAAGACCTCGGTGACCCGCTGGCTGCGCGGACAGCAACCGCGCGGTACCACGCCCGCCCTGATCGCCGAGGTCTTCACCCGGCGGCTCGGGCGGCGGCTGACCGCCCAGGACCTCGGACTGGACGCCTGTGCGCCCGTCTACGCGGGCCTGGAGTTCGCGTCCACCCCCGAGGAAGCCGTCGACATCGTCAGCGGTCTCTGGCGCAAGGACTCCGGCAGCCACGCCGAGCTGCGCAAGATCGCCTTCACCCCGGCCGGGCTCGTCGTCCCGAGCCGCGACTGGCTGATCGGCCGCGCCGACGACAGGGTGGCGCGCGGTGATCCGGCGGTGAACGGAGCGCGCGTGCCCGCCCAGGGCCGCCTCGCTGTGCCCCGCCAGCGGCAGACCGACCGTGGGCCCGGGCAGCGCGTCACGATGGGGGACATCGCGGCGCTGCGCTCGGTCGGCGAGCTGTTCAGGACGCTGGACCAGGCGTACGGCGGGGGGCACGCGAGGCAGGCCCTCGTGCGGTATCTGGAGCACGAGACGGAGCCGATGCTGCGCGGTACGTACGGGGAGGCGACGGGGCGCCGGCTGTTCGCGGCCGCCGCCGACCTGACCCGCCTCGCGGGCTGGACGTCGTACGACATCGCGGCGCACGGCCTGGCCCAGCGGTACTTCGTACAGGCGCTGCGGCTGGCTCAGGCGGCGGGCGACCGGTCGTACGGCTCGTACGTACTGGTCACCATGAGCAGGCAGGCCGTCTACCTCGGGCACGGGCGTGAGGCGGTGCAGCTGGCGCGGGTCGCTCAGCAGGGCGTGGGGAGTTCGGCGCCGGCCGTCGTACAGGCGATGCTGCACTCGGTCGAGGCGCGCGGGCACGGGGTGCTGGGAGAGGTGCGGGCGTGCACGGCCTCGCTCGTACGGGCGGAGCGCGCGATGGAGACGGCGCGGCCGGGGGACGAAGTGCCGTACTGGGCGCGCTTCTTCGACGAGGCGCAGATGGCGGACGAGTTCGGCCACTGCCACCGGGACCTCCAGCAGTACCGGGCGGCGGCGCAGCACGCGGAACGGTCGCTGCAGCTGCGGGGGCCGGGCTATGCGCGGAGCCGGCTGTTCTGCCGGGTGGTGCTGGCGTCCGCGCGGCTCGGCCTGGGGGAGCTGGACCAGGCGTGCTCGCTGGGGGCGGAGGCGGCGCAGCAGGCTACGGAGATGCGGTCGGCTCGGGCGGTGGAGTACGTACGGGACTTCGAGAAGCGGCTCGAACCTTATCGGGATGCGGCGGCGGTGCGGACGTATCGGGACCGGGTTGCGGCGCTGGGGTGACGGGCTTTTCTTTCCCCACCCCGCCCCAGACCCCGCTCCTCAATCGCCGGAGGGGCTGGATTTTCCAGCCCCTCCGGCGAATGAGGAGTTCGGGAAGGGGCGGGGTGGGGAAACAAGGCCCCGCAGAACCCGGCCAGGTTCAGGCCGCCTCCCGTAGCTCCCCCGCCGCGTAACCCGGCCGGATGCCGAAGTCCAGCAGGATCTCCTGCGCCGCTCGGCGGCCCGAGTGCAGCGCGCCCTGGACCGTGCTTGTTTCGCGGTGGTCGCCGCATACGTACAGCCCCGAAAGGAGCCGTACTGGTCGGCGCAGGTCGTGCGGGGCCGGCATCGCGGGGACCGCCTCCCTGTCGTGGTGGACCGCGAGGAGTTCCCAGCCCTCCGTAGAGGTGCCGTACAGCCTGGCCAGGTGGGCACGTACCGCAGGGTCGGGATCCGGCGGGGGAGTGCCCAGTACCGTCGACGAGATCAGGGCCCGGCCGCGCGGCGCCCGCGAGGGGTCGACCTCGCTGAGGACGGCGGTGTGCGAGACGGGGCCGCTGCGGTCGGCGTCGAGCAGCAGGGCAGGGTCCGTCAACGGAGGCGTCGACGCGGCATGGTGAAAGACCGTCACGGGGTGGAAGGACGGCACCCGCAGCCCCGGCAGCAGAGTGGCCGCGGCGCGGGCACCGGTCGCCAGTAAGAGGGAACGGCAGGTGAGTTCACCGTGCTCCTCGGTGGTGACCGATGTGGTCGAAGCGGCCGTGACGCGTACGCCCGTACGTACTGTCCCCGGCGGCAGGGCGGCGGCCAGCAGTTCGGGCAGCGCGGACGCGCCGCCCGCAGGCACGCACAGTCTGCCGCGTGCGAAACCGCGCAGCGCGAGATCGGCGCACCGGCTCGACGTGGTGAGCTCCGGGTCGCAGAGCAGTGCCGAGAGAAGCGGGCGCAGGAAGCCGTTGACCGTACGGGCCGGCAGCCCGCGCCCGGACAGGGCTTCGTGTGCGGGCCGTTCGGGCCGGGCCATCAGCCGGCCCACCGGCGTGGCCGCCAACCGTCCGAGCGCCGCACCGAGGCGGGCCTGGTCGAGCGCGCCGCCGAACGGCGGGCGGGGTGTGCTCGTCAGGGCGCGGGCGGCGCCGAGCGCTCCCCCTACGCCCCGGAGGGCGTGGGGGGAACCCCACCGGGTGCCCCGCACCCCTCCCGCCCGGTAGTGGCGGCCCTCGCTGTGGACGAGGACGCCGGGCGAGAACGTGCGCAGCTCGATCCCTTCGAGACCCGGCGTACGGAGCAGTTCCGGATACGAGGTGCTGAGGACCTGGCCGATGCGGTCGAGACGGAATCCGTCGACCTCCTCGGTGGCCATCCGCCCGCCCACGTAAGGGGCTGCCTCCAGGACGCTGACTGTTACGCCGGCGCTGGTCAGCTGATGGGCGGCCGAGAGTCCCGCGACCCCGGCCCCCACAATGACGACGTCCGCATGGTGTGCGGTGCTGAGCACGGCCCCTCCCCGAGGTCGGCGCGGATGCTGGGGGTCTCATGCCCTCAACAGGTCCACGGAATACCCGAGTTCGAGTTGCAGCGTAGGAGCGGAAACGGCCGAGCACAGTCGCGCACCGACCGGGGCATCGGAGCACAACCGGAGCACAAACGGAGTGCAATGGTCGGGCGTCGGACAGAAAGCGATCGGAAACAGTCAAAACCGGCTCAGTGGATCAACCTCGGCGGAGCAACCGCAGCGGATCCTCAGCTGTTCAACGCAGTACCGCAGCCCGCAACGCCTCGTCGATCCCTGGGAAGGCGAACGAGAACCCCGACTCCTCCAGCCGCCGCGGCACCACCCGCTGGCTGCCCAGCACGTCCGAGGAGAACTCGCCCAGCACGAGCCGCAGCGCGGGCGCCGGGACGGCGAAGAGGGTGGGCCGCCTCAGCACCCGTCCCATCGCCTCGGTCACCTCCCTGTTGGTGACCGGCTGCGGCGCCGTGAGATTCACCGGGCCCGAGAGCGGCTCCGTGTCGATCAGGTGGCGCAGGGCCGCGATGTGGTCGTGCAGCGCGATGAAGCTCCAGTACTGGCGGCCCGACCCCAGCCGTCCGCCGAGCCCCGCCCTGAAGACGGGGAAGAGCTTCCCCCAGGCCCCTCCCTCGCGCGCGATCACCAGTCCTGTACGGGCCAGAACCGTCCGTACGCCCGCCTCTTCCGCGGGAGCGGCGGCCTCCTCCCACTCCACACATACAGAGGGCAGGAAACCCTCGCCGGGCGGCGCGTCCTCGTCCACCGCCCGCTCCCCGGTGTCCCCGTACAGACCGATCGCGGAAGCGCTCACGAAGACCCTCGGCGGTACGTCCAGCGAGGCGACGGCCTCGGCGATCGCGGCGGTCCCCAGGACCCTGCTGTCCCGGATCTCCTTCTTGTACGTCTCGGTCCAGCGGTGGTCACCGACGCCCGCCCCGGCAAGGTGGACGACGGCCTCGCACCCCGCGAGCCCGTCGGCGTCGACGTACTGCCGCTTCGGATCCCACGTCACCTCCTCCGCCGTCCGCGCGGGGCGCCTGACCAGGCACACCACCTCGTGTCCGTCCGCGCGCAGGGAGCGCACGAGCGCTGAACCGATGAGACCGGTCGAGCCGGTGACGGCAATCCGCATGGGGACCATCCTGCCCCTCATCCGGTACCGGGAGCGCCCCGTGGCAGAGTGACAGTCATGCCGGAGCCCCACATGCCCTCTGTCGTACGTCCCGTCATACGTCCCGCCACCACGGAGGACGAGAAGGACCTCGCCGAGCTCGACCGGGAGACCTGGTCGCCGCTGCACGCCGTGCAGTCGAAGCCCGAGCCGCCGTACAGCCCGTTCTTCGACGACAATCACGGGCCCGAGGACATCCTGGTGGCCGAGTTCGACGGCCGCGTCGTCGGCTACATCCGGCTGGTCGCGCCCACCCCGCTCGTCTCCAACGCACACGTCCAGCAGATCCAGGGCCTGGCCGTGGCGGAGCAGGCGCGCGGGCACGGCGTCGCCCGTGCGCTGCTGCGCGCGGCGTGCGACCGGGCGCGGCGGCTGGGCGCTTTGCGCATCACCCTGCGGGTGCTCGGCCACAACGCGCCCGCCCGCGCGCTCTACGCAGCCGAGGGCTTCGTCGTCGAGGGCGTACTGCCCGGAGAGTTCTTCCTCCAGGGGGAGTACGTCGACGATGTGTTCATGGGGCGGTCGCTGGCTCCCTGAGCCATAGTGGGCAGGTAAGAAGGAGCACGGATGCCGCCCATGTCAGCGACCCACTCCGGCCGCCGCGGGCCCGCGGACCGATGAGCTCCGTCCGGGCCAGGGGCGCCGAGGTAGCCGCCGGCCGGCTGCGCGGGACGCCGCAGCCGCGCTGGCTCAAATTCCTGCCCGCGTTGATCCTCGCGCTGCTCACCCTGGCCCAGATCATCACGCCCGAGACCATCCAGCTGGGCTTCTTCGTGGTCGCCCTCACCCCCGTCTCGGCCCTCGCGTACGGCCCGGTGAGCGTCGCGCTGCTCGGCGGGCTCATCATGGTCGCGCTGTCCGTCCCGTACGGCCGCCGGATCTGGGACGTAGAGGCCACCGACCTCCTCGCTGTCTTCGTCGTGGTAACGCTCAGCGTGATCATCTCGTGGGTCCGCACCCGCCGGGAGAAACAGCTGGTGACCGTCCGCACGGTGGCGGAGGCCGCCCAGTTCGCCGTACTCCCGCCGCTGCCCACCGCCGTGGGCCGGGTGCGCTGCGCGGGGCTCTACCGGTCCGCGCAGGCCGGGACGCTGGTGGGCGGGGACCTGTACGACGTACGCGAAGGGCCTCACGGCGTACGGGCGCTGACCGCCGACGTGCAGGGGCACGGCCTGGCTGCGGTCTCCACGGTCGCCGCGCTCCTCGGTGCCTTCCGCGAAGCCGTACTGGACAAGGCGGACCTGGCGGCCGTGGTGGCGCGGATGGACAGACGGCTGGTCGTCGACTCGGCCCCTGTGGAGCACGCGGAGCTCTTCGCCACCGCCGTCGTGCTGGAGTTCCCGGCGGACGAGGATGTCGTACGGGTGGTCAGCTGCGGCCATCCCGCGCCGCTGCTGCTGCGCGACGGAAGCGCACGCGAGATTCCGGTGGCGCCCGCGCCGCCGCTGGGACTCGGCCTGACCGGGCCCGGCCTGGTCCAAGTGGTCACCGTACCGCTGGAGCCGGGGGACCGGATCCTGGCGCATACGGACGGAGTGACCGAGGCGCGCGACAGCTCGGGCGCCTTCTACCCGCTCGCCCTGCGGCTGCCGGAACTGGCCGCGTCCGTACCGTCCGAAGACCTGATGGCCCTCAACGAGGCCGTGCGGGCGGACCTGGTCCGCTTCGCGGGCAAGGCGGGCGATGTGCACGACGACGTGGCTCTGCTCGCGCTCGAACCCGGCCGGGTCGGCGACCCGGAGCCGGCAGCCGTGTCGCGCCGATGAGCTCTTCCGGGCGCCGCTCGGGTCACCCCTGCCCGAAGCGCTCCCACAGCCGGGGGAAACGGTCCGCCAGCGCCCCGTCGTCCTCGAAGTCGAACGGCGTGCCCTCCGGCTCCGGCGTCTGCGCCGGGACACCCAGGTCCGGTGCGACCGCGCCGGTGAGCTGCTCGTACGCCTCGTCCGCCGCGTACCCCAGCTCCTCGCCGTCCCCGTCGACCTCCTCGTCGAACTCGTCGAGGAGGTCGGCCAGGTTGTCCGGGTCGTGCAGCGCGCCCTCGAAAACCTCCCGGCCCTGGCCGATCAGCCAGCAGCGGAAGTAGTCGAAGACGTCGTCGCTGGCACCGTCGAGCAGTACGGCCGCCGCGCCCCAAAGGTCCCAGCGATACGCCCGGTTGTAGCGGGCCTCGAAGTGCCTGGCGAAGTCGAGCACGGAATCGGGATCGCGCCGGACCAGCGCCTCCACCAGCAGGTCGGCATGCTCCTCGGGGTCGCCCTCGGCGGCCTCGCGGGTGCTGTCGATGATCTCCCAGAACTCCGTCTCGTCCATCACGGGTCAAGCATCGTGGTTTGCGCAGGCCCGCGCACGCGGAGCGCACCGGATGCGGCTGTCTCGTTACCCACGGCTCACGGCAGACCGTCGGCAATTCACGACAGCAGGTGTCTGGATTGGGTGTCAGTGTCGAACGTACGACATGACCAGCGGCAACCGGAGGAGAACGCATGACCGAGCAGAACGCACCACTGCAGGGCCGGATCGCACTGGTCGCCGGGGCGACCCGGGGTGCGGGGCGGGCGATTGCCGTGCAGCTGGGGGCGGCGGGCGCGACGGTGTACGTGACCGGGCGCACCACCCGCGAGAAGGTCAGCGAGGTCGGGCGGACGACCGAGACCATCGAGGAGACGGCCGAACTGGTCAAGGCCGCGGGCGGCGAGGGCATCGCCGTACCGACCGACCATCTGGAAGAAGACCAGGTCAAGGCGCTCATCGAGCGGATCGACCGGGAGCGGGGGCGGCTGGACATTCTGGTCAACGACATCTGGGGCGGTGACCATCTGCTCGAATTCGGCAAGAAAATGTGGGACACGGAGCTGAAGCACGGACTGCGGATGCTGGAGCTCGGGGTGAAGACCCACGTCATCACCAGCAGCTACGCGCTGCCGCTGCTGATCCGGAACAGGGGCGGTCTTGTCGTCGAAATGACGGACGGGACAGCCGAGTACAACCGCAGGTTCCGCGAGAACTTCTACTACGACCTCGCGAAGAACGCGCCGATCCGGATGGCCTTCGCCCTGTCCGAGGACCTCAAGGACGTGGGCTGCACGGCGGTCTGCGTCACCCCCGGCTTCCTGCGCTCCGAGGAGATGCTCGACAACTTCGGCGTCACGGAGGAGAACTGGCGCGACGCCATCGCCAAGGTCCCCGAATTCGTGATCGCCGAGTCGCCGGTCTATGTCGGCCGGGCCGTGGCGGCCGTCGCCTCCGACCCCGACCGGGCCCGCTGGAACGGCCAGTCGCTCTCCAGCGGACAGCTCGCGCGGGAGTACGGCTTCACGGACGCCGACGGCAGCCGCCCGGACGCCTGGGCGTACATCACGGAGGTCACGCTCGGCGGCAAGGACGCCCCGGCGAGCGACTACCGCTGACGGCCGGCCCCGCCGCCGCCGACTACCGCTGACGGCCGACAGCGGCTGAGTCAGCGATAGAGCCCGCGCATACGGTCGGCCGCATCGGCGAACCTCGCGCGCAGGTCTACCGGCTCCAGCACCTCCAGCTCCGGCCCCAGCGCCAGGAGCTGGCTGAAAGCCACCTCCGCCGACTCGACGGGGAGCGTGACCGTGACCCGGCCCTCCCCATCCGGCGGCCCTGCCGCCGCCAGCGCCTCGCGCGCCGCCGCCTGATCCGTCACGTACGGCAGCCGCCGGGCGCCGGCGTCCGTCAGGCGCACCACCACCTCGGTGCGCAGGATCGACCGGGCGAACTGGGCGGCCCGCTCCTCCCAGAAGTCGGACAGAGAGAAGTGCTCGTCCCGTACGAAACGTTCCTCCGCGACGGCCACAGCGGCGAACCGGTCCAGGCGGTAGACCCGGAAGTCATCGTCCGCGCGGGCGCACAGATACCAGACACCGGCCTTGAGCACGAGGCCGTACGGTTCCAGCTCCCGCTCCACCTCACGGTCCGGCCGCCCGTACTTGGCCGTAATAATCCGGTCGTCCCAGACCGCCTCCGCGATCGCGGACAGCAGGTCGGGTGTCTCCGGCTCCTGGTACCAGCCGGGCGCGTCCAGATGAAAACGCTGCGCCGCCGAGTCGGACGCGTCCCGCAGGGACGGCATGAGCGCCGCCGACACCTTCAGGCGGGCGGCGGACGCGGCGTCCTCAAGCCCCATCTCCCGCAGCGCGGAAGGCAGTCCGGACAGGAACAGCGCCTCGGCCTCACTGCGGGCGAGGCCGGTGAGCCGGGTCCGGTACCCGCCGATCAGCCGGAAACCACCGGCCCGCCCCCGGTCGGCGTACACCGGAACGCCCGCCTCGGAAAGGGCCTGCGCGTCCCGTGTGATGGTCCGCTCGGAGACTTCGAGCTCCTGCGCCAGCTCGCCCGCGGTCATGGAGGGCCGGGACTGGAGCAGGAGGACCATTTTGATCAGCCGGGCAGCGCGCATGACGTCATCATGCACGCTGCCACCGACAGACGGCCGCTACGGCCTGAGCCCTACAGCCCGTAACGCTCGCGGGCTTCCTTCACCGCCGAGGCGGGCACCTCGCCGCGGCGGGCGAGCTGGGCCAGTGCGGCGACCACGATCGACTGCGGGTCGACGCCGAAGTGGCGGCGGGCCGCTTCACGCGTGTCGGAGAGACCGAAGCCGTCCGTACCGAGCGAGGAGTAGTCCTGCTCGACCCACTGGCTGATCTGGTCCGGGACCTGACGCATCCAGTCGCTGACCGCGAGGACCGGGCCCTCGGCGCCTTCGAGCGCGCGGGTGACGTACGGCGTACGCATCTCACCGCGCAGCAGCGCCTCGTCGCACTCCAGCGCGTCACGGCGCAGCTCGCCCCACGAGGTGGCGGACCAGACGTCGGCCGCCACGCCCCAGTCGGCGGCGAGGAGTTCCTGCGCCTCCAGTGCCCAGTGGATCGCCGTGCCGGAGCCGATCAGCTGGATGCGCGGGGTCTCGGAGGTGGGGGCACCTCCCTGCTCGAGCGAAGTCGAGAGCTTGGGGGAGTTCGCGGCCTCCCTGAAGCGGTAGAGGCCCTTGACGATGCCCTCTTCGACGCCGGCCGGCATCGCGGGCTGCTGCTTCGGCTCGTTGTAGACGGTCAGGTAGTAGAAGACGTTCTCGGCCTCGGGGCCGTACATCCTGCGCAGACCGTCCTTGACGATGACCGCGATCTCGTACGCGAAGGCCGGGTCGTAGTTGAGCGACGCCGGGTTCGTGGACGCGATCAGGTGCGAGTGGCCGTCCGCGTGCTGGAGGCCCTCGCCCGTCAGGGTCGTACGACCGGCCGTCGCGCCGACGATGAAGCCGCGGCCGAGCTGGTCGCCGAGCTGCCACATCTGGTCGGCCGTGCGCTGCCAGCCGAACATCGAGTAGAAGATGTAGAAGGGGATCATCGGCTCGCCGTGCGTCGCGTACGACGTCGACGCGGCGATGAAGTCGGCCATCGCACCGGCCTCGGTGATCCCCTCGTTGAGGATCTGGCCGTTCTTGGCTTCCTTGTAGTACATGAGCTGGTCGCGGTCGACCGGCTCGTACGTCTGACCCAGCGGCGAGTAGATACCGGCCGACGGGAACAGCGACTCCATGCCGAAGGTGCGGGCCTCGTCCGGGACGATCGGCACCCAGCGCTTGCCGGTCTCCTTGTCCCGCATCAGCTCCTTCGCCAGGCGTACGAAGGCCATGGTGGTGGCCATCTCCTGCTTGCCCGATCCCTTGAGGAGGGCGCTGAAGGCGCGGTCGGCGGGCTCGGGCAGGGCCACCGCGTGCACCCGGCGGGCCGGGGCGGGGCCGCCGAGAGCGGCGCGGCGCTCCTGGAGGTAGCGGACCTCGGGGGAGTCGGCGCCGGGGTGCCCGTACGGTACGAGCTCCTCGTCCAGCTTCGCGTCCGGGATCGGCAGCTCCAGCAGGTCCCGCATGGCGCGGAACTCCTTGCCGGAGAGCTTCTTCATCTGGTGGTTGGCGTTCTTCGACTCGAAGCCCGGACCGAGGGTGTAGCCCTTTACGGTCTGCGCGAGGATCACCGTCGGGGCGCCCTTGAACTCCACGGCCGCCTTGTACGCCGCGTACACCTTGCGGGCCTCGTGGCCACCGCGGGAGGTGTGGAAGCACTCGGCGATCTTGGCGTCGGTGAGCAGCTTGCCCAGCTCGGCCAGCGCGGGCTCGGCGCCGAAGAAGTGCTCGCGGATGTACGCCACGTCGCGGGTCGCGTACGTCTGGAACTGTGCGTCCGGTACGTCGCGCAGGCGGCGTATCAGCGCGCCCTTGGTGTCGAGCTGGAACAGCTCGTCCCAGGCGGAGCCCCACAGCGACTTGACGACGTTCCAGCCGGCGCCGCGGAACTGGCCCTCCAGCTCCTGTACGACGCGGAAGTTGGCGCGGACCGGCCCGTCGAGGCGCTGCAGGTTGCAGTTGATGACGAAGGTCAGGTTGTCGAGCTGCTCGCGGGCGGCGAGTGCGAGGGCCGCGGTGGCCTCGGGCTCGTCCATCTCGCCGTCGCCGAGGAAGGCCCAGACGTGGGAGTTGGAGGTGTCCTTGATGGAGCGGTTCTCGAGGTAGCGGTTGAAGCGCGCCTGGTAGATCGCGGAGAGCGGGCCGAGGCCCATCGACACGGTCGGGAACTCCCAGAGCCAGGGCAGGCGCCGCGGGTGCGGGTACGACGGCAGGCCGTCGCCGCCGGACTCCTGCCGGAAGCGGTCCAGCTGGCCCTCGTTGAGGCGTCCGTCCAGGAAGGCGCGGGCGTAGATGCCGGGGGAGGCGTGGCCCTGGATGTAGAGCTGGTCGCCGGAGCCGTCCCCCTCCTTGCCGCGGAAGAAGTGGTTGAAGCCGGTCTCGTACAGCCAGGCCGCGGAGGCGAAGGTGGCGATGTGACCGCCGACGCCGAAGCGGGAGCCGCGGGTGACCATCGCGGCCGCGTTCCAGCGGTTCCAGGCGGTGATCCGGGCTTCCATCGCCTCGTCGCCGTCGAACGCGGGCTCGGCGGAGGTGGGGATGGTGTTGACGTAATCGGTCTCCAGCAGCTTGGGCAGGGCGAGCCCGGCGCCTTCGGCGTGCTGGAGGGTGCGGCGCATCAGGTATGCCGCCCGCTGCGGGCCTGCGGCCTTGGTGACGGCGTCGAGGGAGGCCGCCCACTCGGCGGTCTCCTCGGTGTCACGGTCCGGGAGCTGGTCGAGCTCGCTCGGAGAAATGCCTACGGGGTCGGTCATGATGGCCGCCTTCCGGACAGGAGGGGGGGTGGAGAAAAGGGGTGCCGTGCCTGGCAGGACAGGGCGTGGGTTGGTGGACCCGCCGTCGACTGTAAGCGGCTGATCGATGATCGATCAAAGCCTGGCGGCGAAAAACTTGTCCGCAGGCCGAAATTGGCATTCCGTGCCGCGAAATGGGGCACGGGGTGCCGGGGGCTTATGCGGCAATTCGGGCGCGGATGGGTGGTGCCGCGTCGTTACGCGCGCGGTGCGCAGCCCAGGACGTGGGCCTTGACCAGGTTGCCGATGTTCGGGTCGCGGCGGCGGAAGGCCTGCACCAGTGCCTCGTGCTCCTCCGCGTACGACTTCTGGACCGTGCCCAGCCACCGGATGGAGAGCGCCGTGAAGACCTCGATGCCCAGGCCCTCCCAGGTGTGCAGCAGCACGCTGTTGTTCGCCGCCCGGACCAGCTCGCGGTGGAACCCGACCGTGTGGCGGACCTGCGCCGTGCCGTCCGCCGCGCGGTCCGCCTCGTAGAGGGCCGCTACGTGGGGCTCCAGCGCCGAGCAGTCGTCCGCCAGGGCGGACGCCGCCAGCTCCGCCGCGATCTGCTCCAGGCCCGCCCGTACCGGGTAGCTCTCCTCCAGGTCCGCCGCCGTCAGATTCCGCACCCGTACGCCCTTGTTGGGCGCCGACTCGATGAGGCGCAGGGACTCGAGCTCGCGCAGCGCCTCGCGTACGGGCGTCTGGCTGACCTCCAGCTCGGTCGCGATCCGGCGCTCCACGATCCGCTCGCCCGGCTTCCAGCGCCCGCTGACGATCCCCTCCACGATGTGCTCGCGGATCTGCTCGCGCAGCGAGTGGACGACGGGCGGGGTCATGAAGCGCTCCTTCAAGCCGTGTTGAGTCTCCTAGACAATACGGCGGCGCCCCCGTCCAGAGGTCTCCGGACGGGGGCGCGCTCGCTGGTGAGACGAGTGTTACAGGCCGAGCTCGACCTCGAACTCGCCCGCTTCCAGGATCGCCTTGACGGCCGTCAGGTAACGGGCCGCGTCGGCGCCGTCCACCAGACGGTGGTCGTAGGAGAGAGCCAGGTACGTCATGTCACGGATGCCGATGACGGTGCCCTCGGCGGTCTCGATGACCGCCGGGCGCTTGACCGTGGCACCGATGCCCAGGATGGCGACCTGGTTCGGCGGCACGATGACCGTGTCGAACAGCGCACCGCGCGAGCCGGTGTTGCTGATGGTGAAGGTCGCACCGGACAGCTCGTCCGGGGTGATCTTGTTGCCGCGGACCTTGCCGGCCAGCTCCGCCGTCTTCTTCGAGATACCGGCCAGGTTGAGGTCGCCCGCACCCTTGATGACCGGAGTCATCAGACCCTTCTCGGAGTCCACCGCGATACCGATGTTCTCGGTGTCGAAGTAGGTGATGGTGCCCTCGTCCTCGTTGATCCGGGCGTTGACGACCGGGTAGGCCTTCAGTGCCTGGGCCGCGGCCTTGACGAAGAACGGCATCGGGGACAGCTTGACGCCCTCGCGGGCGGCGAACGCGTCCTTCGCCTGGTTGCGCAGCTTCATCAGCTTGGTGATGTCGACCTCGACGACCGAGGTCAGCTGGGCCTGCGTGTGCAGGGCCTTCATCATGTTGTCGCCGATGACCTTGCGCATGCGGGTCATCTTGACCGTCTGGCCGCGCAGCGGGGACACCTCGAGGGACGGAGCCTTCGAGGCGGCCGCGGGGGCGGCGGCGACGGGAGCCGGAGCGGCAGCGGCGGCCTTGGCGGCCTCCGCGGCGGCTACGACGTCCTGCTTGCGGATGCGGCCACCGACGCCGGTGCCCTTGACCGTGGACAGGTCCACGCCGTTCTCCGCAGCGAGCTTACGGACCAGGGGGGTCACGTACGCGCCGTCCGCCTCGCCCGCAGGGGTGACGGGGGCGGGAGCCGGAGCCGCAGGGGCGGCAGCGGGAGCCGGAGCCGGAGCGGCGGGCGGGGCCTGGACCGGAGCCGGAGCCTCAACAGCGGCGGCGGCAGGAGCCGGAGCCGGGGCGGGCGCCGGAGCAGCGGCCGGAGCCGGAGCGGCAGCCGGAGCAGCAGCGGCCGGAGCCGGGGCGGCGGCCGGGGCTGCGCCCGCGGCGCCGATGACGGCGAGCTTCGCGCCGACCTCGGCGGTCTCGTCCTCGCCGACCAGGATCTCCAGCAGCGTGCCCGCGGCCGGGGAGGGGATCTCGGTGTCGACCTTGTCGGTCGAGACCTCGAGCAGCGGCTCGTCCTCCGCGACCTCCTCGCCGACCTGCTTCAGCCAGCGGGTGACGGTGCCCTCGGTGACCGACTCGCCCAGTGCGGGCAGCACGACGTCAGTACCGGCGGCGCCACCGGCCGGGGCGGCAGCCGGGGCCGGGGCCTCGGCGGCGGGCGCCGGGGCGGCCTCGGGCTGAGGCTGGGCAGCCGGGGCCGGAGCCTCGGCGGGGGCCTCGGCAGCAGCCGGGGCGGGAGCGGCAGCGGGCGCGCCCGTGCCATCGTCGATGATGGCCAGCTCGGCGCCGACCTCGACGGTCTCGTCCTCGGCGACCTTGATGGACGAGAGGATGCCCGCGGCGGGGGCCGGGATCTCGGTGTCGACCTTGTCGGTCGACACCTCGAGCAGCGGCTCGTCAGCCTCGACGCGCTCGCCCTCGGCCTTCAGCCAACGGGTGACAGTGCCCTCGGTGACGCTCTCGCCGAGCGCCGGAAGGGTTACGGAAACCGGCATGGTTTCTGTTGCTCCTTACGAATTGCGGAAGTGGTCGTCGCGCCCGGACTGAACTAGTCGTGGGAGTGGAGCGGCTTGCCGGCCAGGGCCAGGTGGGCCTCGCCGAGCGCCTCGCTCTGCGTCGGGTGTGCGTGGATGAGCTGCGCGACCTCGGCCGGCAGCGCCTCCCAGTTGTAGATCAGCTGAGCCTCGCCGACCTGCTCGCCCATACGGTCACCGACCATGTGGACGCCGACCACGGCACCGTCCTTGACCTGGACGAGCTTGATCTCGCCACCGGTCTTCAGGATCTTGCTCTTGCCGTTGCCCGCGAGGTTGTACTTGAGAGCGACGACCTTGTCCGCGCCGTACACCTCCTTGGCCTTCGCCTCGGTGATGCCGACGGAAGCGACCTCGGGGTGGCAGTACGTCACGCGCGGCACACCGTCGTAGTCGACCGGAACGGTCTTGAGACCGGCCAGACGCTCCGCCACCAGGATGCCCTCGGCGAATCCGACGTGCGCGAGCTGGAGCGTCGGGACGAGGTCACCGACGGCGGAGATCGTCGGCACGTTCGTCCGCATGTACTCGTCGACGAGGACGTAGCCGCGGTCCATCGCGACGCCCTGCTCCTCGTAACCGAGACCCTGCGACACGGGGCCGCGGCCGATCGCGACGAGCAGTACCTCGGCCTCGAACTCCTTGCCGTTGGCCAGGGTGACCTTGACGCCGTCGGCGGTGTACTCGGCCTTCTCGAAGAAGGCGCCGAGCGAGAAGTTGATGCCGCGCTTGCGGAACGCGCGCTCCAGGAGCTTGGAGCTGTTCTCGTCCTCGACCGGTACGAGGTGCTTCAGGCCCTCGACGATCGTGACGTCGGTGCCGAAGGACTTCCACGCGGAAGCGAACTCGACGCCGATGACGCCGCCGCCGAGGACGACCGCGGACTTCGGCACACGGTCCAGGACCAGCGCGTGGTCCGAGGAGATGATGCGGTTGCCGTCGATCTCCAGGCCCGGCAGCGACTTCGGCACGGAGCCGGTCGCCAGCAGGACGTGGCGGCCCTGGACACGCTGGCCGTTGACGTCGACGGAAGTCGGGGAAGAGAGCCGGCCCTCGCCCTCGATGTACGTCACCTTGCGCGAGGCGACCAGGCCCTGGAGGCCCTTGTACAGGCCGGAGATCACGTCGTCCTTGTACTTGTGGACGCCGGCCATGTCGATGCCGTCGAAGGTGGCCTTGACGCCGAACTGCGTGGCCTCGCGCGCCTGGTCGGCGACCTCGCCCGCGTGCAGCAGCGCCTTCGTCGGAATGCAGCCGTTGTGCAGGCAGGTGCCGCCGAGCTTGTTCTTCTCGATCAGGGCGACGTCCAGGCCCAGCTGCGCTCCGCGCAGTGCCGCGGCGTAACCGCCGCTACCACCGCCGAGGATCACTAGGTCGAAAACGGTGCTGGCGTCGTTCGCCACGTCACGTCCTCCATGCATGTGCGCCGGGCGCGGTCTTCGATGACCGGGCGGCGGCTGGTGTTCGGCCGCTTGTGTATTCGGCCCTGTGGTGGGGGCCCTGTCCTGCCGAGAACCCATCTTCGCACTTGTTGACGGACGGCGGGACGCGGGGCCGGGGTCTGAGACGTTACCCGGGCGTACGGACGTACGGATTTCGTCGAAGACCAGAAAACCGGGCGTAGGCATACATACGGCCCCGGACGACTGCCCGGGGCCGTACCGACGACTCCGGGGCGGGTCAGCCGAGGTCGCCCGCGGCGGTGTGCTCGGCGAGACGCACCAGGGTGCGCACCGCGGAGCCCGTGCCGCCCTTGGGGGTGTAGCCGAACGGGCTGCCGTCGTTGTAGGCGGGGCCCGCGATGTCCAGGTGCGCCCACGCGATGTCCTCGCCGACGAACTCCTGGAGGAACAGACCGGCGACCAGGCCGCCGCCCATCCGCTCACCCATGTTGGCGATGTCGGCGGTGGACGACTCCATGCCCTTGCGCAGCTCGGCGGGCATCGGCATCGGCCAGGACTGCTCGCCGACCTCTTCCGCGATCTCGTGGATCGCGGTACGGAACGACTCGTCGTTGCCCATGATCCCGAAGGTGCGGTTGCCGAGCGCGAGGACCATCGCGCCGGTCAGCGTCGCCACGTCGACGATCGCGTCCGGGTTCTCCTCGGAGGCGCGGGTCAGGGCGTCACCGAGTACGAGACGGCCCTCGGCGTCGGTGTTGAGGACCTCGACGGTCTTGCCGCTGTACATGCGCAGTACGTCGCCGGGGCGGACGGCGTTGCCCGACGGCATGTTCTCGGCGAGCGCCAGCCAGCCGGTGATGTTGACCTTCAGGCCGAGGCGGGCGGCCGTGACGACGGCGGCGAACACGGCGGCGGCGCCGCTCATGTCGCACTTCATCGTCTCGTTGTGGCCGGCCGGCTTCAGCGAGATGCCGCCCGAGTCGTAGGTGATGCCCTTGCCGACGAAGGCCAGGGTCTTCTCCGCCTTGGGGTGCGTGTAGGCGAGCTTCACCAGGCGCGGGCCGTGGGCCGAGCCCTGGCCGACGCCGAGGATGCCGCCGAAGCCGCCCTTGACGAGCGCCTTCTCGTCGAACACCTGCACCTTGATGCCGTGCTCCTTGCCGGCGGCCGTGGCCACGGCGGCGAAGGACTCGGGGTAGAGGTCGTTCGGCGGCATGTTGATCAGGTCGCGGGCGCGCTTGATCTCCTCGGTCAGCGCGAGGGCGCGCTCCGTGGCGGCCTTGAAGGCCTTGTCGCGCGGCTTGGTGCCGAGCAGGGCGACTTCGGCGAGGGGCTGCTTGGCGCCGTTGCCCGCGGCCTTGCCCGGCTTCTCGGTCTTGTCGGCCTTCGTGCCCTGGTACTCCGTGAAGGCGTACGCACCGAGCAGGGCGCCCTCGGCGATGGCCTCCGCGTCCTCGACCGCCTCGACGGGCAGCGCGAAACCGGCCTTCTTGGAGCCGCTCAGCGCGCGGGCGGCGGCACCGGCCGCGCGGCGCAGCGCCTCGGCGCTGTACATCTCGTCCTTCTCCGGAACCGAGCCCAGCCCGACCGCCACCACGACCGGCGCCTTGAGGCCCGAAGGGGCGGGCAGCTTGGTCACCTCGCCCTCGGCACCCGAAGCGCCGAGGGTCTCCAGGACGGACGCGAGCTTTCCGTCGAACGCCTTGTCCACGGCCTCGGCGCCGGGCGCGACGACCAAGTCCCCGGACTTGGATGCAGCCTTGGATCCAGCGCCCTTCGCCACACCGACGACGATGGCGTCGGCGCGCAGCGTCGCCGCGCCGGAAGTGCTGAGAGTGAGAGCAGTCACGGTGGTGAAATCTCGCTTCCGTTGAGTTCTTCGGCCGATGGGGTGGGGTCGGCCGTGCCCGGCGCCGCCGGTACCTGGTGGCCCGGCCGCACCATCAGTGAGCCTACGCGCGGTTGCCTCCTTCGCTCACAGCAGCGACCCGTTCACTCATCAGAGGTGTCCTTTTCAGGTTTACGGCGTGCCGAATGAGGCCTGCGTCACACTCGGGGAAATCACGCAAGTGGCCATGACATTGCTTTGCATGATTTCCACAGATCTTCCGCGCGTCCTCCGCAGGAAGGTCTACCGAGGGGGAGGGTGCGCGGTGGCGTACAAGACGCGTATGGGCAGAAGCGGAGCCCTGCTGCTGGCCGCGGGACTGCTGGCGGTGACCGCACCGCCGACCGTGGCCGGGGCGGCGGCCGTGCCGCGCATCGACCTGAAGGTGCTCGTCGTGGACGACGGCGGCGGGGCGGTCGACGCGGTGGAGTCGGAGCTGAAGGGCAGCGGTGTCCCGTACACCGTGGTCGAACTCGACAAGCCGGGGCGACCGGTCATCGACGCGGCGTTCCTCCACGACACCGTTGACGGGCGGCCGCGCGCGAAGTACCAGGGAGTCGTCCTGCCGAGCGCCGACCCGTTCGGCGCCGGGTCCGCCGAGATGGCCGCGCTCGCCCTGTACGAGCAGACCTTCGGCGTCCGCCAGGTCGACGCGTACAGCTGGGCCCATCCCGGTGTCGGGCTCGACTACACGAGTGACGGCGGGTACGCGGGCACGCTCGACGGCGTGGACGCGGCCGTGACACCGGCCGGGAAAGCGGGGCCCTTCGGCTATCTCGACGGGGCCGTCGAGTTCGAGGACAACTCGCCGTCCGTCGGCGAGAGCTACGGGTACGCGGGCCGGCCCCGCGATGGCTTCACCAGCTACCTCGACATGCCGGTCGCCGGAGACGGCGGCGGGCGGGCCAGCCTCGTCGGCGAGTACGCCCACGACGGGCGCCGCGAGCTGGTCGTCACCTTCGCCTACAACCGGCACCAGCGGCAGTTCCGGCTGCTGGCCCGCGGCATCGTCGAATGGCTCACCCAGGGCGTCCACCTCGGACAGAGCCGCAACTACTTCTCCGTGCACATCGACGACGTCTTCGCGCCCGACAGCCGCTGGGACACCGAACTCAACTGCACCCCCGGCGACTTCGACTGCGGCGACGGCGAGGGCGCGGGGACCGTGCCGGTCCGGATGACCGCGGCCGACGCGCAGTTCGCCGCCCAGTGGCAGCGCAGCAGCGACTTCACCCTCGACATGGTCTACAACGCGGGCGCCGGCGAGGAGTGGAAGGCTGAGAACGGCGGCAGCGACCCGCTCACCACGCAACTGCTCGCCGACAAGGCGGCGTACCGCTGGGTGAACCACACCTACACGCACCCCTTCCTCGGATGCGTCCAGGACACCTCGACCGTGCCGTGGCAGTGCGCGAAGGACGCGGCGGGCGCCACCCTGTGGATGAGCCGCGCCGACATCTCCGCGCAGATCCGCGACAACCACAACTGGGCGGCCGGCAAGGGCCTCTCCGTCGACAGGACCGAGCTGGTCACCGGTGAGCACTCGGGTCTCAAGACCCTGCCGCAGCAGCCCGTCGACAATCCCAACCTCGGGCCCGCGCTGGCCGACAACGGAGTGAAGTGGGTCGCGAGCGACAACTCGCGCGAGCCGGTCCAGCGGGCCGTCGGCAGCGCCCGCACCGTGCCGCGCCACCCCATGAACGTCTACTACAACGTCGGCACCGCCGCCGAGATGGCCGACGAGTACAACTGGATCTACAGCAGAGAGGCCGACGGGGGCAGCGGCGTCTGCGAGACCAACCCCGGCTCGACCTGCCTGGAAGAACCGCTCGACACGGACACCGGTTACGCCGACTACATCGTGCCGCAGGAGGCACGCACGGCGCTGGGCCATGTCATGGCCAACGACCCGCGCCCGCACTACGTCCACCAGTCCAACCTGGCCGAGGAGCGGATCCTCTACCCCGTGCTCGACCAGGTCCTCGGCGACTACCGCGCGCTGTTCGCCGACAACACGCCGGTCGTCAACCCGCGCCACCGCGACACCGGCACCGAGCTCGCCCGCCGCGCCGCCTGGGACAAGGCGCTCGCCGACGGCAGGGTCACGGCGTACCGCATCGGCAGGACGGTCACCGTGAAGGCGCCGGGGGTCGTGGCTCCGGTGAGCGCGCCGGAGGGGACACGTAAGCAACTGTTCCTCGGCACGGCGGTGTTCGGCACGGCCTATGCGGGACAGCGTTCGGCGTGGACCGCACCCGACGCGCTCCAGCAGGCCGTCACCCTGCAGCTTCCTGCCTGACCAGCACCTGGAACTCGTCCTGGGGGGACACGAATGAGCCGCGGGCTCCACGTCAGCATGCTCACCGAAGGCACCTATCCACATGTCCAGGGAGGCGTCAGCACCTGGTGCGACCAGCTCGTCCGCGGAATGCCGGAGGTCGACTTCCACATCGTCTCGCTGACCGGCAGCGGCCGTGAGCCTGTCACCTGGGAGCTGCCGCGCAATGTCTACCGGCACACGACGGTCCCCCTGTGGGGCGCCGACGGGGGAGGGGGCGCGGGAGGCGGCTCGGGAGTACGCCGCATCCCGCGCCTCCTCGTCGGGCGCGAGCGCCGCCGCTTTCTCGCCGGTTACGAACGCTTCCTGCTGGCCGTCCTCGACCCGGCGGCCGGCTGCGACTTCGGCCGTGAGCTGTACGCACTCGCCGCACTCTCCCGGCAGGGCCGGCTGACCACCGCCATGCGCTCGGAGGCGGCCCTGCGGACCCTCATCAGCGTCTGGACCATGCGCCACCTGCCCACCGCCCGCGCCGAACCCACCCTCCACGACGCGCTCACCGCAACCGACCTCCTGGAGCACCTGCTGCGCCCACTGGGCGCCCAGGTACCCCCGGACAGCGTCGCGCACGCCGTCAGCAGTGGCCTCGCCACCCTCCCCGCGCTCGCCGCCAAGTACTTCGACGGCGCCCCCTTTCTCCTCACCGAACACGGCATCTACCTGCGCGAGCGCTACCTCGGCTACCGTTCGGGCGCCCAGCGCTGGCCGGTCAAGGCACTGCTGCTCGGCTTCTACCGCGAACTCAACTCGCTGGGCTACCGCGAGGCCGACCTCATCACCCCCTGCAACCAGTACAACCGCCGCTGGGAGGAGCGGGGCGGCGCCCCGGCCGACCGGATCCGCACCGTCTACAACGGCGTCGACCCGCACCTCTTCCCGCACGCCGGAGCCGAGCCCGGCATCCCCACCCTCACCTGGGCGGGCCGCATCGACCCGATCAAGGACCTGGAGACGCTCGTACGGGCCTACGCACTGGCCCGCGTCCGCATGCCCGCGTTACGGCTGAGGCTGTTCGGCGGGGTGCCGGAGGGCGGCGAGGCGTACCGGACGAAGCTGGAAAAGCTGGCCGCCGAACTCGGCGTGACGGACGGGATCACCTTCGAGGGACGCGTCGCGGACGTGGCGCGCGCCTATGCGGCGGGCCATGTCGTGATGCTCTCCAGCATCAGCGAAGGCTTCCCCTTCAGCATCATCGAAGCCATGTCCTGCGGGCGTACGACCGTCTCGACCGATGTGGGCGGCGTACGGGAAGCCGTCGGCGACACGGGAGTCGTGGTCCCGCCGCGCGAACCGGAGGCGATGGCGCGGGCAGTGCTCGACCTGATGGGCGACGACGCCCGGCGGGTGGAACTGGGGCAGCTGGCCCGGCAGCGGGTCATCGACCTGTTCACGCTGCGGCGGTCGGTGGACGGCTTCCGCCGGATTTACGCGGAGCTGGACGGCGTACCCGAACAGGAGGAGGCGACCGTGCTGCCGTCGGACTGGACGACCGAGCTCAGGGACCCCTGGTGGAGCGACCTTTCCCTGCACGGGGCGGGCTCGTGAGCGGGCCCCTGTGGGTGGCGCCGGACGTGCGCCGGGACACCCTGCCGCGCATACCCAGGCAGCGCCCGCGCTGGGCCGCCGCCGATCCGCTCGACGAACTGACCGACCGGCTGCGGGAGTTGACGGCCGCCGCCGTCCACCCCGACGAGATAGCCGCAGTGCTCGAATCCGACGGCATGACGGACGAGCACATCCGCCTGACGTACGGCCGCGAGAGCTCCTTCGCCCTGGCCGAGGAGCTCTACGCACGCGTTCCGCGCGACTTCCCCGAACCGGAGGCCGCACCGGCGGCCGCCCCCTGGCACGCGGGCCTCCTCGCCTGCCTCCTACGCGGCCTGGTGTTCGCACTGCCGGGACTCGCGTACGTCCTGGGGGCGCCGTTCGTCGCCGACGATCCCGTTGGGGAGAACGGTGGGCGGGGTCTGCCCGCCGGGACGACCGTCCTGCTCGCCGGCGCGCTGACCGGCTGGGCGTGGAACCAGGCTCTCGCCCACCGCGCCTACACCTGGCTGGGTTTCGGCGACCGCCCCGCCGCCGCCCGCGCCCTGCTCGCCGGCGCCCCCACGGGCGCCTTCCTCGGCACCGCCGTCTCCGTCGCGGCCGCGGGCCCCGGCGACGGCGGGGCGGTGGTGTTCGCCGCGGCCCAGGCGCTGTACCAGGGCGCGGCGACGGCCCTGCTGGTCCTCGGCCGCGAACGCCTGCTCCTCCACGCGCTCGTCCCCATGGCCGCAGGCGCCCTGCTGACCCCGCTGTACGACGTCCCGCCCCGGGCCAGGGCGGCGCTGCTGGTGCTGTCCTCGCTGGCGGTCCTGACCCTGGCGGGCCGCGAACTGCTCCGCGCCCAACCGTCCGGCGGGCGGGGCCCGTCGCTGCTGCGTTCCGTGCCGTACGGCATCTTCGGCCTCGCCTGCGGCGTGCTGATACTGCACGCCGTGCTCGCGGAGGCGCCGGCCGGAGGCACGGGCGCTGGCATCACGGCGCCCGGAGCCGTGGCGCTCACGCTCAGCATGGGGCCCGCCGAATGGCTGCTGCACCGGTTCCGGAGCGGGAGCAACGCCGGGCTGCGGGCCAGCAGTACACCCCGCGCCTTCCGCAGGGCCACCGCCGTCACGCTGACCAAGTGCCTCACCGGCTACCTCGCCGCGCTGCTCGCACTCACCCTCGCCGCGACGCTGCTGTGGCCCGGCGCTCCCGCGCTCGACGCCACCCGTGGCGCCGGGCTGCTGCTGATCGGCGTCATGCTGTGGTCGGGGCTGCTGCTCCAGGCGTTCGGTGCGGTGACGGCGGCGGCGACGGTGTGCGGGGCGGCCGCGCTGGCCCAGACGCTGGTGCTGTTCACCGGCGGCCCGTACCACTCCGCGCTGTCCACGCTGGTCGTGCCCGGCAGCGCGTCCGTCGTGCTGGCCGCAGTCGTCTGCGTCAGGCTGGGGCGCGCGACCGCCCACCGCTACTAAGGATCCCCGTGGAAAACCTGCTCGTCCCGCTCTACGAGCACCCCGCCGACCGCCCCGAAGCCTGGGAGGCCGTCATCCGGGCGGCCCCCCGCCTGTACGGGGTCGTCCTCAACCCCGACAGCGGCCCCGGCGCCGCGCCCGACCCCGCCTTCGCGGCGGTCGCGGCGCGGCTGCGCACCGCCGGCGTACGCGTCCTCGGATACGTCGACACCGACTACGCGCGGCGCCCGCACGCCGCCGTGGTCCAGGATCTGCTGCGGCACCGCGACTGGTACGCCGCCGACGGGGCATTCCTCGACCAGGTGAGCTCGGGGCCCGAGGCGCTGACGCACTACCGGCGCCTCGCGGTGGCCGCACGGGAGGCGGGCGCGGCGACGCTGGTGCTCAACCACGGCGTGCACCCCGACCCCGGCTACCTCCGGTTCGCCGACGTACTCGTCACTTTCGAGGGCACCTGGGCGACGTACCAGGACCTGGACGTCCCGCCCTGGACGGCGGCGTACGCGGCGGACCGCTTCTGCCATCTGGTGTACGCGGCGCCGGCCGACGCGGTGGTCGCCGCCCGGATCCGGTGCGCCGTGCCCGGCGACCGGCCGCACCCGTGGGGGACGCTGCCGCACGCGCTGGAGGCGGCCCGGTGAGACGCGTACTCGCGTGCCTGGCGCTGCTGTTGCTGCTGGCGGGCTGTACGAGCGAACCCCCGGCTCCGCCCGACGACGGGCCGTCGGAACAGCCGCGCTGGCAGCCGAAGCCCGGTCTCACCTGGCAGTGGCAGCTCAGCGGCAGACTCGACCCGACCGTCGACGTCCCGGTCTACGACATCGACGGCTTCGACCAGCCCGCCTCCGCCGTCGCCGACCTGCACCGCCGGGGCCGCAAGGTCATCTGCTACCTGTCGACCGGCGCGTGGGAGGAGTTCAGGCCGGACGCCGCGAAGTTCCCCAAGTCCGTACTGGGACGCGGCAATGGATGGAAGGGCGAGCGCTGGCTCGACATCCGCCGTACCGACGTTCTGGAGCCGCTGATGGCGCGGCGTATCGACATGTGCCGCGAGAAGGGCTTCGACGCGGTCGAGCCCGACAACATGGACGGCTACCGCAATCGCACCGGCTTCCCCCTCACCGCTGCCGACCAGCTCCGCTACAACCGCCTGATCGCCCGCCTCGCCCACGAGCGCGGCCTCGCGGTCGGGCTCAAGAACGACCTCGACCAGATTCCGCAGCTGGTGCGGGACTTCGACTTCGCGGTCAATGAACAGTGCGCCGAGTACAGCGAGTGCGGGAAACTCGTGCCGTTCATCAAGGCGGGCAAGGCGGTCTTTCATGTGGAGTACGAGCTGCCGGTGGGCCGCTTCTGCCCCGAGGCGCGCAAGCTGAAGCTCAGCTCGATGTTGAAGAAGTACGAACTGGGGGTGTGGCGCAAGCCCTGTTCGTAACTCTCCCGTCCCTGCTCACTCGTCCTTGGGGCAGTCGTGCTTCTCTTCGCCCTGCTGCCACTGCGTCCCGGCGTCGATATTCCTGCCGGGATCCCCGCACATCAGGACAGGGGCCGATCCGCGCTCGTCGTGGTGGAGCACGGTCAGCATTTTATTGAGCGGCCTCTGCAGCGAGCCTGCGGCGAACCGCAGACGTCCGCTGGCTCCCTCCAGGTCGAACTGGCCGCTGTTGATGATCTGCTGGACATTGGGGCGCGTCAGTTCCACGCCTGCCGCATTGGCCTGGCTGGTGGCCTGGGCGAGTACCTGCACCGAGTCGTGCGCGAGCGACGCGTGCCCGTCGTTCCGCCAGAGGTCTTCCGTGGTGAATTCGCGGGTGTACGCGTCGTTGAATGCCTTGGCCGTGGCGCTGCGGTCCGGATGCCCGGAGGGCAGCGTATGGGCCGTGTGGTAGAGGCGCAGCCATGCCTTTCCCTTGAATCCGCCGGAGAGCGCGGCGTTGGTGAGTTCATTTCCGCCCACCACGGTGAGGTCCTTGTTCGCGCACTTGCTGACGGTCTGGTAAGTCTCCAGGAAGTTGTCGAACTCCCTTACCCGGGAAGTCCAGTAGACCAGCGTCCTCTTGTTCGCCGCGACCCTGCTGCACACCGCCTCGGCGACCTCGGGCATGCTGAATTTCATATCGAGGTCCGGCTCGTTCGGGACGACAACTCCGTTGCTTCCGCCGGGGATGTAGCCGATTCGGTTTCCCGTGGAGGGGAAGTTCGCGGCGAACTCCTTGCCCAGGTCGTCGCTGTACACATCCGTCGGGTCGGTCACCACCGCGACACTTTCGGCCGGTGCGCAGGAATCCTCGCCGGTACGGACCGTGTTCGCCTCCTTGGCGAACTCCGACATGACGCGAGCTTCCCGCCTGTTGTTCGGCGCGGCGCCGTGGTAATAGCGTCCGATCTCCATGGCCTTCGCCGTGGCCGTGGAGCTCACAATGGGAATCCGGGCCGAATTGAGCAGGCGCAAAGCCTCGACCGTCTCTTTCCGGCTTTCGGTGAACCCCGTCACGCCGATGAGACGATCGTTCTTCCCTGCCTCACGGACGATCTGCGTCGCCACCTTGCGGGCGTCCTTGAACTGCACACCGGCGTCGTACGTCTTGATCCGTACCCAGACCCCGTCGTCATTGGCGGGCGCGAGACGGTGCAGAGACTGCTGCGCCAGCGCCAGGCCGCGGAGTTCGGGGATCGCTCCGCCGGAGCGCCGCTCGGCCTCGTTCGGCGCCATCGACGCGCGGACGTGCGCGATGGTCACGGTCCGGTCGGGCTTGCCCTCGGTCTCCGCGATCTTGTTCTGATCGGCGATCATCCTCAGCGCGTCGGCGTACTGATCGGCCGGGGTGCGCCTGCCCACCTGCCCCTGCTTCACGTAGTCGGAGCCGCTGAGGCACTGCGTGTAGGTGCTGGAGATGGGGCTGTCCAGCCACGGGACGAAGGCGAGCTGTCCGGTGAGGTAGAGGGCGACGGCGAGCGCCACCGCCTCGATGCCGAGCTCGGTACGGGGGCGCAGCCGCACCCAGGGCGTCCACACCGGAAGGACCGCCACCGTACGGCTCCCTGCCGGCGACGGCAGCCGTACGGCGAAAGGCGCCGGGATCGTGCCCTTCGCCGGGGCCAGTTTCGCCGCCGCGTCGGCGAGCGTGCCGGGGGCCGGGCCGGGCGGAGGCGCCGCATCCGGTGCGTCCGGCAGCGCGGCGACCAGCACCGTGGCCGCGTTGGGGCTGGGTCTCTGCTGCGCGCCGTACAGCGCGACGAACTCGGCCACGGCTGCCGCGCCGGCGCCGCGCGTGCCGTTGAGCAGCAGGGCGTGGCGGGAGCGGCGGCGCCGGCGGCCGGGGTGCAGCAGACCCTGACGCGCGTAGCCGTACAGGTCGGTCATGAGAGCCGTAAGGAGCAGCCCGTCCCACCGGTCGGTGTCCCGCCGTGTGCTGTCCGGCAGGGCGGCGGCCTCCCACGCGCTGCTGAATTCGCTGAGCGCGGCGGCGTACGTGCGCTTGCCGCGGTACTCCGCAGGCCACAGGCGCCGGTAGCGCCGACGCTGTGCGAGCCGCCATCCCCAGCGCCACTCCCAGCACTTCAGATACGCACGCTCCGCCACCGACCACACGGAACGGACCGGGACGGTGAAGACGCCCGCGTTGATCACGGGGCCGCTGTTGTCCCGGGCCGGGAGCACGGCGGTCGCACGGCCCCGGTGCCTGGCGAACACCCGGTCCGGCAGCTGGACGTCGGTTCCCGCGCGGTTGTCGGCGACGCACTGAAGCAGGTCGTAGGCGGGCAGCCGGAGCCTGCCCGCCTCGTCGGGGGTGTTCTTTCCCAGCTCGTCGACGATCTTCGCGATCAGCTCGGTCCTGGATCCGCCGCGCCAGTCGACATGGGCGTACGGCGTGCACGGCACGATGCCCCGCGCCCGCGACGAGCGCTGGAGTCCCAGCTCCAGGGCTTCCAGGGCCTGCTGGGCCTCGTCCGGTCCTGTGCGCAGGACGACGGGCGGGTGCTTGGGGCCGCGCTTGGACAGCCGCGACCGTGTACGCACCGCCTTGCGGTAGGCCTCGACGAACTCGCCGCTCTGCTCCCAGCCAGGAAACTCCTGCATCTTCGGTCCCCCCGACAGCTGTGGGCAACGAGCGTGCACCGCTGAGTGACGGGGAGTCAACTGGCTTACATATGAACCCTGTTGTTCATCGCCCCAGCGTCAGCGCCACCAGCGCGGCCGTCGCCGCCGTCTCCGCGATACCGCCGAAGACGTCCCCCGTGACCCCGCCGAAGCGGCGCACGCAGTGGCGCAGCAGCAGGTGAGCGGCGGCGAGTGCGGCCAGGACGGCGGCGGCGCAGTGCAGGGCGGCGTACGGGCCGAAAAGCGCGCCCGCCGCGCCCGCGCAAGCGGCGGTCACCGCGACCGCGACGGCCGCTGCCCCGCGCACCGGAACTGCCCCCGCGACCGCGGCGCCCAGGCCGTCGGGGCGGGCCGGGGGAACGCCGGTGCGGGAGGCGAGGGTGAGGGCGAGGCGGGCCGCGACCGCCGAGACGGCCGCTGCGGCCGCGCCGTGCGCCCAGCCGGCGGCGTACAGCTCATGGAGGGCGGCGACCTGGGCGAACAGGACGAACAGCAGCGTGATGACGCCGAAGGGCCCGATGTCGGACTGCTTCATGATGCGCAGCGCGTCGTCGGCCGGTTTGCCGCTGCCCAGGCCGTCGGCGGTGTCCGCGAGACCGTCGAGGTGGAGGCCGCGGGTGAGCGCCGCGGGTACGGCCGCACTCGCCACGGCGGCGAGCAGCGGCCCCGAGCCGAGCACCAGCAGTACGCCGCCGACGGCCGCCGCGCACAGGCCCACGACGAGCCCGGCCAGCGGCGCGCACAGCATCCCGGCGCGCGCCGCCTCGCGGTCCCACCGGGTGACGCGTACGGGGAGCACGGTGAGGGTGCCGAAGGCGAAGCGGATGCCGTCGCTGTTGAGGGAGGAGGTCACCGCGCGCACGGTAGTCGCTGCCGTCGGCCGGTAAGTTGCGCATAACGCACAAATGGGAAGGGAGTGGCATGGGTCACTGGTGGTACCGGAACATCGTCGAGCCGGGGAAGCTCCCGCTGCTGCTGGCTCTCCTCTCCTTCGTCTTCGCCTTCCTGGCCACCCGCACCATCACGCGCCTGATCCGGGCGGGCCGGGGCCCCTTCAGGAACATCTCGCCCGGCGGTCTCCACATCCACCATGTGGTCCCCGGCGTCATCCTGACGACGATCGGCGGCTTCGGAGGGGTGGCGAGCGGCCGGCACGACGTCGGTGCGGCGGTCTTCGCGGTGATCTTCGGGCTCGGCGCGGGTCTGGTCCTCGACGAGTTCGCGCTGATTCTCCATCTCGACGACGTCTACTGGACCGAAGAGGGCCGCAAGAGCGTCGAGATCGTTGTCGTGACCGCGGCCCTGGTGGCCCTGGTGCTCAGCGGATCCGTGCCGTTCGGCGTCAACGAGCTGTCGACGGGGGAACGGCAGAGCCGCGGAGTGCTCGTCCTGACCGTGATCTTCAACTTCCTTCTGGCGCTCGTCGCGCTCAGCAAGGGCAAGCTCCGCACTGCCCTGTTCGGTGCTGTCGTGCCCCTTGTGGGCCTCGTCGGCGCGATCCGGCTGGCCAAGCCGGGCTCGCCCTGGGCCAGGCACCTCTACGGCCGGCGGCCGAAGGCCCGCGCCAGGGCGACGCTGCGGGCCTGGCACCACGACCGCCGCTGGGCTCCCCTCAGCCGCAAGTTTCAGGACCTGATCGGCGGGGCCCCCGACCGCGAGCCCGCGCCGGAGTCCCTTCCCGCGCCCCCGCGCGACCGGAAGTGAACGACCGCGCACACGACCAGGACCGCGGCGATCGCCGCCAGGTGCTCCTTGCCCGCGAGGTTGCTCTTGACGAACACCTCGACGACCATCGCCACGACCACCACGGCCGCCGTCCAGTACGCCCGGTACCGCCAGCACACGTACACGGCGAGGCCGACGACCGCCGCCGAAGGCCCGGTGTCGACGACTTGGGCGTCGGAGGCGGGCAGCCCGAGCGGGTTGCCGGGGCCCAGTGCGATGCCGACGCGCGCGTACAGCGTCCCGGCCAGTGTCGCCGCGTACGCGATCACCAGCGTGCGCAGCCGCCCGAGGCAGATCTCGGCGATGCCGAAGACCAGCAGGACCTGTGCCAGCGCACCCCACACCGGCAGATCCAGCGCGGGTACGAACAGCGACAGCGGGGTGCGCAGGAGGGCGAGCCACAGCGGATCCTCGGCGCGCACGGATCCGATGTCCTGGACCGGGCCGTAACCCCAGGACTGGTTCTGTACGACCTGGAAGAGCGCCGTAAGGCAGACCGCCCCGAGCGTCAGCGGCAGGGCCCGCCACTTCCTGCCGACGAGCGCGGTCCGTACGGTCGTCAGCAGCGGCCCCCACTCGCGGCGGGCGAACCCGCGCAGCACGGGTGCGCTCACCGCTTCGTCTCCAGATGCTTGCGGTGCATCCACTTGGGCAGGCCCGGCGCCTCCAGGAAGCCCTCGGCGCGCGCCGCCGCGACGCCGATGCGCAGCAGGTCGGCGCTCTTCTCGAACAGCATGAACCGTGGCTCCCAGATCGGCCGGTACTTGGCGTTGGCGCGGTACAACGACTCGATCTGCCACCAGCGCGAGAAGAAGCTGAGCAGCGAACGCCACAACCTCAGCACCGGCCCCGCACCGAGCTTCGAGCCACGTTCGAAGACCGACCTGAACATCGCGAAGTTCAGCGAGACCTGGGTGATCTTGATCTCCTTGGCGCGCTGGAGGAGCTCGATGACCATGAACTCCATCAGGCCGTTCTCGGAGTCGCGGTCACGCCGCATCAGGTCGAGGGACAGCCCGTTCGGCCCCCACGGGGCGAAGCTCAGCACGGCCCGCAGTTCCCCCTGGCCGTCCGTGCATTCGAGCATGACGCAGCGCCCGTCCGCCGGGTCGCCGAGCCGCCCGAGCGCCATCGAGAAGCCGCGCTCGGTCGCCCCGTCACGCCAGTCGTCGGCCTTGCGCAGCAGCTCCGCCATCTCGTCGTCGGGGATCTCCTCGTGGCGGCGGATGCGGACCTCGTAACCGGCCCGCTTGACCCGGTTGTACGCCTGGCGGACCGTGCGCATCGCGCGCCCGTCCAGCGTGAACTCCTCCGTGTCGACGATCGCCTCGTCACCCAGCTCCAGCGCGTCCAGGCCGTGCCGCGCGTAAATAGTGCCGCCCTCCTCGCTCGCGCCCATCACGGCCGGGATCCAGCCGTGCTCGCGCGCCTCGGTCAGCCACGGCTCGATCGCGCCCGGCCAGGCCTCGGGGTCGCCGATCGGATCGCCGGACGCGAGCGATACGCCGCCGACGACCCGGTAGGTGACGGCGGCCTTGCCGGTGGGGGACCAGACGGCGCTCTTCTCGCGGCGCAGCGCGAAGTAGCCGAGGGAGTCGCGCTCGCCGAACTTGTCGAGGAGGGCGCGCAGCTTCGCCTCGTCCTCCTCGGTGATCGGGTCGACGGTCCTGCGCGAGCGGAAGGCGGCGTACAGGACGGCGAGGAGCAGCAGCGTGCTCAGCACATTGATGGTGACGTTGACCCATCCCGGCGTATCGATGCCGGGGAAGCGGGAGTCGTCGGCGGCCAGCGACACCAGACGCATCACGCCGTAACGCCAGCGGTCGAGGAAGGTCGACCGGTAGTCGTCGTGCGCGGTGTTGGTGACGGTGACGAGGAGGGCGGCGATCAGTGAGGTGACCAGCAGCCCGCCGACGGCGACGACGGCGGCCAGCCGGGGGTTGGAGCGGTCACCCTTCGCGTAGAACTCGCGGCGGCCGAGCAGCAGGGAGACGACGAAGGCGGCGGTCAGGGCGAGGGAGACCCAGTTCTGCCAGTACTGCCGCACCTCGGGGAGGAGCATCACGAGGGTGAAGAGCAGCAGAAAGAGCCCGCTGAGTACGAAGTTGAGGATCCATGCGGCGCGCTTGCGGCGGCGCATGGTGATGGCCAGGAAGAGCGTGAAGACGCCGGAGGCGAAGCCCGCTGTCAGCAGGTACGGGGTGAAGTAGTTCTCGGTGTTGTGGCGTCGCACGTCCTGGCCGAGGGAAACCCAGACGGCACTCAGGAAGTTGATGAACGTGACGACGCGTAGGTACCAGACGGCGAATGCGGCGCTGCGTCGCGACCGGGGGGTGTGCCGGTTCGTTCCTTCGGTGGCCAATCGGACTTCTCCCATGAAATGCGATGATATGGGGCATCGCATTTGCGGAGAGCGTGCGAATGCGGCCGGCGGAAGCCGGCCGTAGCCAAGGTCAGACCTTCTCCGGCTCGGGCTCCCGCTCGGGCAGCTCTGCCGCCAGGGCGGCGGCGGCCTGCACGAGGGGGAGTGCGAGCAATGCCCCAGTTCCTTCCCCCACAGTGACGCCCTGATCGAGGAGAGGGTTGAGTGCCATCCGGTCCAGTGCCTTGGCCTGGCCCGGCTCGCCGCTCACCTGGCCCGCGAGCCACCAGTCCGGCGCCCGGAACGCGGCCCGCTGGCCGACCAGGGCGCAGGCGGCCGAAACGACCCCGTCGAGGATCACCGGAGTACGCCGTACCGCGCACTGGAGCAGGAACCCGGTCATCGCGGCGATGTCGGCGCCGCCGACGGCAGCCAGCAGCTCCAGCTGGTCGCCGAGGACCGGCCGCGCCCGGCGCAGCGAGTCCCGGATGGCCGCGCACTTGCGCATCCATGCGAGGTCGTCGATGGCGACGCCGCCGCGGCCGGTCACGACGGAGGCGTCCGTACCGCACAGTGCTGCGATGAGGGTGGCGGCGGCGGTCGTACCGCCGACGCTCAGGTCGCCCAGTACGACCAGATCGGTACCGGAGTCGGCCTCTTCGTCGGCGATGGCCATACCGAGCCGGACGGCCTGCTCGGCCTCTTCGGCGGTGAGGGCGTCCTCGATGTCGATACGCCCGGAACCGCGGCGCACGCGGTGGTGTACGACGTCCTCGGGAAGCAGCTCCGGATCGCAGTCGAGTCCGGCGTCGACGATCCGTACGGACGCGCCGAGGCGGCGGGCCAGTACGGCGACGGGGCTCGCGCCGTCCAGCACGGCCCGCACGAGCTCGTGCGCGGTGGCGGCGGGGCGGGCGGACACACCGAGCTCCGCCACGCCGTGGTCACCGGCGAAGAGCACGACGCGGGGCCGCTCAATGGGCTTGACCCGCACGGAGGCCTGCGCGGCCGAGAGCCACTCGCCCAGCTCGTCGAGCCGGCCGAGCGCACCGGCCGGCACGACCAGCCGCTCCCGGCGCTCTTCGGCGTCGCGCCGCACGTCGCCGTGGGGGCGCTCGATCAGGTCGGAGAAGTCGTCGAGGTTAAGCGAGCTCATTCGCCGAACAGTACCGGGAGTCCGGGGGAGCATTCGGCCCCGGACCCCGGTCCTTCGGGCATCTGCAGCCCGTCCGGCGTTTGATGACACTCCCCCTACGCCCTGTGGGCGTGGGGGACCCCCAGAAGGGCGTCCGGGGTCCGGGGCGTGCCCCCACGCGGCGGCAGCCGCAAATGTCACAGCCGGGAAGAGTGGGGTCTCCCCTGCTCGAACGAAGTTGAGAGCTTGGGGAAGGGTAGGGGAACTGCGCCGCAGGCAACCCGCACCGCACCGCGCACGTGCACCGTGAACCGACCGCACCGCACCGCACCGCACCGCACGGCACCGCGCACGTGCACCGTGAACCGACCGCACCGCACCGCACCGCACCGCGCACCGGCAGCGAACCCCCACCCCACCTCAGCCGCGCAGCGTAAGCGCCTGGCCCGCCACCACCAGCACCACCTGCTCGCACTCCGCCGCGAACGCCGCGTTCAGCCGCCCCAGTTCGTCGCGGAACCGCCGCCCGCTCGCCGTGGCCGGCACAACTCCCGAGCCCACTTCGTTGCTGACCGCGACAACCGTGCGCGCGGTCGCCCGTACCGCCGCGACCAGCTCCGCCGTCCGCTCGCCCAGCGCACGCTGACCGTCCGACGCCCACTTCGCGTCGTCCCACGCCCCGACCCGGTCCATCGCGTCGGTCAGCCAGAGCGCGAGGCAGTCGATCAGCAGCGGCGGCCCCTCCTCGGCCAGCAGGGGCGCCAGTTCGCACGTCTCTTCGGTACGCCACGACCCCGGCCTGCGCTCCCGGTGCAGCCGGACCCGCGACGCCCACTCGCCGTCGTCGGCGCGGTTGCCGCTCGTGGCGACGTACAGAACATCGGGAAACGTCTCCAGCCGCCGCTCCGCCTCCACCGACTTCCCGGACCGCGCGCCGCCGAGCACGAGCGTGCGGCGCGGCACGTCCGGCACCGCGTGGTACTCCCCGACGATCAGCGTCGTCCCGTCCGGCACGGCCCGCGCCCCCGCCGCCGAGAGCCGCCTGTCCAGCTCGGGCCCGGGCGGCACGTCGTGGTCGATGTGTACGGCGATGACATCCGTCGTGGCACCGACCGCACCGCCCGCACGCAGCCGCGCGAGCCCGTCCGGCCGCCCCACGACATCGGCGACCACCATGTCGTACGTACGGCCGACCGCGACGTGCCCGGCGAGTGCGCCGCCCGGCGGCAGATACAGCAGCACCTTGCCCTCCGGCGAGGTCACCTCGTACCCCGTACCCGGAGAGTCCATCGGTACGGCCCGCACCCGGTGCCCGCTGATCAGCGTCAACTCCCGCCCGTCCGGCACCCGCCCGGCGGTCGGCAGCCCGACGGGCAGCTCGACGGGCGGCCCGTCGTGCGGATGCGTCAGCAGCACCTGCCGTACGGCCGCGAGCGAATGCCCGGCGCGGGCGGCGGCGAGCGCGGCCCCCGGCGTGAGGTCGAGCAGCAGCGCACCGTCGACGAGCAGCGCGGTTGCCGCACGGGCCAGGTCGCCGCGGGCGGTGGCGCACGAGGCGCAGGGGCAGTCGGGGCGGGGCAGGCCTGCCGGGGCCCCGGTGCCGAGGAGAGTGAGTTCCACGATGACGATCCTCCCGCGTCCCCGCCGGTGTTGCGCGCCCGGCTAGTCTGCGGGGCAGGCTGTGCTGGACAAAAGCACGGGTGGGACCCGGGAGGCGAACATGGCGTGGACGTGGCGGTTCGAGAAGGCCGACGGTACGGAGGTCCAGCCGGCGGTGGTGCCGGAGGAGTTCACCACGCAGGGAGACGCGGAGTCCTGGATCGGCGAGGTCTGGAAGGACTTGGTCGACGGGGGTGCGGACCAGGTGGTGCTGTTCGACGACGGCACGAAGATCTACGGCCCGATGAGCCTGCACGCCGAACAGGCCTGAAGCCGGTGCCTTGAAGCGGCTGCGCCTGCGTCCTTGGGAAGGGCCGTGGAGCTGGTACGCCGGGGCCTGCGTCCTTGGGAAGGGCCGCGGAGCTGGTACGCCGGGGCCTGCGTCCCTGGGAAGGGCCGTGGAAGCCGGTAAGCCCGCGCCCGCGTCCCTGGGAAGGGCCGCGGAGCTGGTACGCCTGGCCCGCGTCCCTCGAAAGGGGCCGCAGAAGCCGGTACAACCTGCGCCCGCGTCCCCATCCCAGGGGTCGCGGGCGCAGCCGTGGCCGCAGCGAGGGCAAGCCCCGCCGGCACGGCCGCGAACGTGCCCTAGATCTCGCCCAGCGTGACCTCGGCCGTCCGCGTCTCGCCACCCCGCACGTACGTCACCCGCACCTTGTCCCCCGGCTGGTCCGACGCGAGTGCCTCCAGCAGCGAGGTGATCGTGGTGATCTCCGTGTCGTCGAGCTGGGTGATGACGTCGCCGGCCCTCAGGCCCGCCTTCTCCGCAGCGCCGTTCTCCTGGGTCGAGACGATGGCCACACCGGCCGGTTCGAACTCGTCGTTCACGACCGTACGGCCCGTGATGCCCAGCGCCGCCCGGCCCGAGTCGGTGACCCTGCCGTCCTTGATGATCTGGCCGGCGACGTGCTTCACCATCGAGGACGGGATCGCGAAACCGATGCCGGGGGCCGCGCCGCCGCCCATCTGCGGGTCGGTCGCAGCCAGCGTCGGGATGCCGATGACTTCGCTGTCGAGGTTGACCAGCGCGCCGCCGCTGTTGCCGGGGTTGATCGCCGCCGAGGTCTGCACCATGTTGCCGATGGTCGCGCCGGGGCCGCCGTCCCGGGGGCTCGCGCTCACGGTCCTGCCGACTGCCGAGACGATGCCCTGCGTGACACTGCTGGAGAGCCCCAGCGGACTGCCCATCGCCAGCACGATCTGGCCGACCTCGACCTTCGACGAGTCCGCGAACTTCGCCGCCTTCAGGCCGTCGGGGACGTTGTCGAGCTTGATGACGGCGAGGTCCTGCTCGGGGTAGGTGGCGACCAGCTCCGCGCTGAGCGGCGCTCCGCCGGTAGCCGTCGTGATCTTGAAGCTCTTCTCCCCGCCCACCACATGCGCGTTGGTGACGACATGGCCCCGGTCGTTGTAGACGACGCCCGAACCCAGGCTCTCACCCGCGTCGATCTGCACGACCGACGGCAGTACCCCCTTGATCACCCTCTGGTAGTCGTCCTCCAGCTCGGTGTCCACCTTCGGCGCACCCGCGTCGACGGCCGCCGCGGACGACGTACCGGCACCGGAGCCGGAGCACCCGCTCAGCAGGGCGATCGCGCAGGCGCCGGCGGTCAGGGGCAGCAGGAGCAGCGGGAGCCGACGGTCACGGCGGCTGTGGTTACGGGATCCATCCATGCCTGGAGTGTCCCTTTTGGGGGAACTCCCGGCCTGCGGGGAAGGTCCGATCAGGGGGCGGGGGTCGGGACCGGACGGCGGTTCAGCCGCGTACGCCGCACAGATGCAGCAGCGCCGCCACCTGCCGGTAAGGGTCCGTCCGGCCCGCGCGGTCCTCCAGGGCCAGGACCCGCTCCAGCTCCGCCGCCGGAAGCTGCGCCTCGTTGGCGTCAACCTCGATGGTGTCCGTGAAGACCCGCACGCCGTACCAGGCGTGCAGCGGGGCGGCGATGCCTTCGAGTGTCGCCGTCAGCGCGGCGAGGCGGTCGGCGCGCACCGGCAGGCCGAGCCGGTTGGTGTACGTGTCCGAGTCGAAGGAGGCGAGCGCCGCGGACCAGTCCCCGGCGAGCCCCGGCCGCATCGCGAGCGCGTCGGCGTTCCGGACGAGCAGGGAGAGCAGGCCGCCGGGCGCCAGCATCCGGGCCAGGCCCGCCACCATCGCGTCGGGCTCCTGGACGTACATCAGCACGCCGTGGCACAGCACCACATCGAAACTGCCGGGCAGGAAGTGCACCCCCGTGGCCAGGCCGTCGCCCTCGATCAGGCGAACCCGCTCGCGGATGCCCTCGGGCTCACGGGCGAGCGCCTCGCGCGCCGCCGACAGCATGGTCGGGTCGGACTCCAGGCCGGTCACCTTGTGACCGGCCCGGGCCAGGCGCAGGGACTGTGTGCCCTGGCCTGTCCCGACGTCGAGTATCGCGAGCCGCCGGCCCACCGGGAAACGGGCCGATATCTGCTCGTCGAGCTGGCGGGCGACGAGCTCCTGGCGGACGGTGTCACGCAGACTGCCGACCACCTTCAGCCACTTCTCCGAAGCGCCGTTCTCCGAAGCGCCGTCGAATCCGGAGACCTGGGGGGCTTCCGTGCTCAGGGCCGTTCCCCGCGCTTGACCTGGGGCTTCGGCAGTCGAAGGCGGCGCATCTGGAGCGTACGCATCAGGCCGTAGGCCACGGCGCCGCGCTTCGGCTCGTTCGGGAAGCGCTCGTTCAGCTGCTTCTTGAGCCGGATGACCAGGCCGATCGAGTCGATGACGATCATCACGATGACACCGAGCCACAGCAGCAGCGCGATGTTCTGGATGTTGCTCATACGGATCATGCTGAGGACGAGGATCACCACCGCGAGCGGCAGGAAGAACTCGGCCACGCAGAAGCGGGAGTCGACGAAGTCGCGCACGAACCGACGGACGGGACCCTTGTCCCGGACCGGCAGATAGCGCTCGTCGCCGCTCGCCAGCGCCTCCCGCTGCCTGGCCAGGTCGGCACGGCGGGCCTCGCGCTGACGCTTCATCGCCTCCTTGCGGTTCGAAGGCGCCGCCGCCCCGTTGCGGCGCTGCGACTGTGCGACAGCGCGCTTCGGTGTGGGGCGGCCCTTCGGGGCCTGGGGGTCACGGGTCTGCTTGGAGAGGTCCACCTGCACCTTGTCGGTGGGGGCCTTCTCTTCCTTGGAGGAACGGCTACGGAACACAAAGCCCAAGGGTACGGGGTACGCGGCATGGACCCCAGTCCGGAGGGGAACGATCCCGCAACAGTCGGTGTCGAGGCCGTGTCCCCGGCCGTCACCTACTCCCTAGGCCGGAGCCCGCCGCTCCACAGTCGTTCTGGAGGAGGAGCGCATCCGTCTCCGAACAGTGCGGTAATAGAGGCAGGGCCCGTAGTGTGGGTTCAAGTGCTGGAGCTGGAGTCCGTAGTCCGTCAGAAGGGGGCGCGCGAAGCCCATGAGCGGTGTCATGAAGCGTATGGGAATGATCTTCCGCGCGAAGGCAAACAAGGCCCTTGACAGGGCCGAGGATCCGCGCGAGACCCTCGATTACTCGTACCAGAAACAGCTTGAGCTGCTTCAGAAGGTACGCCGCGGTGTCGCCGACGTGGCGACGTCGCGCAAGCGGCTCGAACTGCAGCTGAACCAGCTGCAGGGCCAGTCCTCCAAGCTGGAGGACCAGGGACGCAAGGCGCTCGCGCTCGGCCGGGAGGACCTCGCTCGCGAGGCGCTGTCCCGTCGTGCCGCGCTGCAGCAGCAGGTCACCGACCTGGAGACGCAGCACCAGACGCTCCAGGGCGAGGAGGAGAAGCTGACGCTTGCCGCGCAGCGCCTCCAGGCCAAGGTCGACGCCTTCCGTACGAAGAAGGAGACCATCAAGGCCACGTACACCGCAGCGCAGGCGCAGACCCGCATCGGAGAGGCCTTCTCCGGCATCTCCGAGGAGATGGGCGACGTCGGCCTGGCGATCCAGCGTGCCGAGGACAAGACCGCGCAGCTGCAGGCCCGGGCCGGCGCGATCGACGAGCTGCTGGCCTCCGGCGCCCTGGACGACCCGTCCGGGATGGCGAAGGACGACATCGCCGCCGAGCTGGACCGCATCTCCGGTGGTACAGATGTAGAGCTGGAGCTGCAGCGCATGAAGGCCGAGCTGGCGGGCGGACCCTCGTCGCAGCAGCAGGCTCTCGAAGGCGGCCAGCAGGACGCGGCGCAGCAGTCGCAGACCCAGAACAAGTTCGACAAGCAGTAACTCAGCCGGGCCCTCACTCACTCCACGAAGGAGAGCGTCGTGATCGTACGGATCATGGGGGAGGGGCAGGTGAAGCTGGCCGACAGCCACTTCGCCGAACTGAACAAGCTGGACGACGAGCTGCTCCGCGAAATGGAGAGCGGCGACGGGCCCGGCTTCAGACTGACGCTCGGTGCGCTCCTCGACGCGGTACGCCGCCTCGGGGAACCGCTGCCGGACGACGCCCTGGAGCCCTCCGAACTGATCCTGCCGTCCCCGGACGCCACACTCGAAGAAGTCCGCGAACTGCTCAGCGACGACGGCCTGATCCCAGGCTGAAGCCTTCCCTGACGCGGCCCCGCGCGGGCTTCGCCCCGCTGCGCCGGCCTCCGGCCGGCGAGGGTGCCCACCGTCCCGGCCGCCGAACGGTCGTGCCCGGCGGTGCCCCGGTGTGGGCGTACGCCGTACCGTTGCGTGACATGAATGCCCTCGGTACGGGGCTCGCCCGGTCCCGGGACTGGCTGCGCGCTCACCCGCTCGCCATGGACGCCGCGCTGGCGCTCGCCGTACTCGTGACGATCGTCGTCAGCTCCTTCGCCGACCCCCACGGCCCGAACGGCCCCACCTTCACGCGCACGCCCGGCCCCCGCAGCATCGTCCTGATGGTGCTCGGCTCGGCCGCCCTCGTGTTCCGGCGCCGCAAGCCCATGGCCGTACTCGCCTTCACCGGCGCGGTCACGCTCGGCGAGCTCATCGCGGGGGACCCGCCCGCGCCCGTCGCGATGAGCGCGGTCATCGCGCTGTACACCGTCGCGTCCCGCACCGACCGCCCCACCACCTGGCGCGTCGGCCTGCTGACGATGACCGGCCTGACGGCCGGCGCGATGTGCTTCGGCACAGGGCCCTGGTACGCCCAGGAGAACATCGGGATCTTCGCCTGGACCGGCATCGGAGCCACCGCGGGCGACGCCGTACGCAGCCGTCGCGCCTTCATCGACGCGATACGCGAGCGTGCCGAACGCGCCGAGCGCACCCGCGAGGAGGAGGCCCGCCGCCGTGTCGCCGAGGAGCGGCTGCGCATCGCCCGCGACCTGCACGACGTCGTCGCACACCACATCGCACTGGTCAACGTCCAGGCGGGAGTGGCCGCCCATGTCATGGACAAGCGCCCCGACCAGGCCAAGGAAGCCCTCGCGCATGTACGGGAGGCCAGCCGCTCCGCGCTGAACGAGCTTCGCGCCACCGTCGGCCTGCTCCGCCAGTCGGGCGACCCCGAGGCGCCGACCGAGCCCGCTCCCGGCCTCGCCGTGCTCGACGCGCTCCTCGACACCTTCCGGCACGCGGGGCTCCCGGTGGAGGTGGCCAGGCCCGACAACATGGCCGCACCGCTGCCCGCCGCCGTCGACCTCGCGGCGTACCGGATCATCCAGGAGGCCCTGACCAATGTGCGCAAGCACGCGGGCCCGGACGCGAAGGCCGAGGTCAGCGTGGTCCGCGTGGGTTCGTCCGCCGAGGTCACCGTGATCGACAACGGCGCCGGGCCGGGGGACGGCACCGGCGAAGGGCACGACGGCGGCGGCCACGGCCTCACCGGCATGCGCGAGCGCGTGACCGCCCTCGGCGGCACCCTCACCGCGGGCCCCCGCTACGGCGGCGGCTTCCGCGTCCATGCGATCCTGCCGTTCAAGGTACGTACGGGGGAGACCGCATGACGACCGCCACGACCATCAGGGTGCTGCTCGCCGACGACCAGGCGCTGCTGCGCAGTGCGTTCCGGGTCCTGGTGGACTCCGAGCCCGACATGCTGGTCGTCGGGGAGGCCGCCGACGGCGCAGAAGCCGTCGAGCTCGCCCGCACGCTCCGCGCCGACGTCGTCCTGATGGACATCCGCATGCCGGGTACGGACGGCCTCGCCGCCACCCGCATGATCAGCGAAGACCCCGAACTGGCCGCCGTACGCGTGGTGATGCTGACGACCTTCGAGGTCGACGAGTACGTCGTGCAGTCGCTGCGCGCCGGTGCCTCCGGCTTCCTCGGCAAGGGGGCAGAGCCGGAGGAACTGCTCAATGCCATCCGGATCGCCGCCGCGGGCGAGGCACTGCTCTCCCCCGTGGCGACCAAGGGCCTGATCGCCAAGTTCCTCGCGCAGGGCGGCACTTCGGAGGACGACGAGAGCGCGGCGGCCCGCACCGAGCGGCTGTCGGCGCTGACCGTGCGCGAGCGCGAGGTCCTCGTCCAGGTCGCGGGCGGCCACTCCAACGACGAAATCGCCGAGCAGCTGGTCGTCAGCCCGCTCACCGTCAAGACACATGTGAACAGGGCGATGGCGAAACTCGGCGCCCGCGACCGCGCCCAACTGGTGGTAATCGCCTACGAATCGGGACTTGTCCGGCCAAGGGCGGAGTGAAGGGCAGAGCGCAGGGTGGAGTGAAGGTGTAGTGGCGCCTACTCCAACTGCGGTATGCGCCGCATAAGGAAGGGGACCTGGGGCCGACGGATCTCCTCTTCGAATGGCTGATCGTATAGAGGGGCCACCGTGCCCGCCTGCCGCGTAAGCCACAGAAGAGAGACCCACCCATGTCCTGGCTGTCCAGATTCAGCCTCGCTCAACGGGCCCTGATCGGTCTGATGTCGATCATCGCGATCGTCTTCGGCGCGATCGCGATACCGCAGCTCAAGCAGCAGTTGCTGCCCACCATCGAGTTCCCGATGGTGTCGGTGCTGGCGCCCTACCAGGGTGTGTCCCCCGATGTGGTCGAGAAGCAGGTCGTCGAACCGCTCGAAAGCACCATCAAGGCAGTCGACGGCATCACCGGCGTCACCTCCACGGCGAGCGAGGGCAACGCCGTGATCATGGCCCAGTTCGACTACGGCAACGACACCAAGCAGCTCGTCGCCGACGTCCAGCAGGCCGTGAACCGCTCCCGAGCCCAGCTCCCCGACGAGGTCGACCCCCAGGTCGTGGCCGGTTCGACGGACGACATCCCGACCGTCCTCCTCGCCGTCACCTCCGGCCAGGACCAGCAGGCGCTGGCCGACCGGCTGGACCGTACCGTCGTACCCGAGTTGGAGGACATCGACGGCGTCGGCCAGGTCAGCGTCGACGGTGTGCAGGACCTCCAGGTCACCGTCACCCCGGACGACAAGAAGCTCGCGGCCGCCGGCCTCAACGCCGGCGCACTCGGCCAGGCCCTCCAGTCGGGCGGCGCCACCGTCCCGGCAGGCTCCTTCTCCGAGGACGGCAAGAGCCGTACGGTCCAGGTCGGCGGCGGCTACACGTCGCTGAAGCAGATCGAGGACCTGCGCGTCACCGCGACCCCCACCGGCCAGGGCAAGCCGCCGAAGCCGGTACGCCTCGGTGACGTCGCCACCGTCAAGGAGCAGCCCGCCACCGCGGTCTCCATCACCCGCACCAACGGCAAGCCCAGCCTGTCGCTGGCCATCACGATGGACCAGGACGGCAGCGCCGTCGCCATCTCCGACGCGGTCAAGGACAAGCTCCCCGAGCTGCGCGACAGCCTCGGCACCGACAGCGAGATCGCGGTCGTCTTCGACCAGGGCCCGGCCGTCTCCAAGTCGATTTCCGGCCTGACCACCGAGGGCGCCCTCGGCCTGGTCTTCGCCGTCATCGTGATCCTGGTCTTCCTGGCCTCGGTCCGCTCGACGCTCGTCACCGCCATCTCCATCCCCCTGTCGGTGGTCCTCGCCCTGATCGTGCTGTGGACCCGCGACCTGTCGCTCAACGTCCTCACGCTCGGCGCGCTGACGATCGCGATCGGCCGCGTCGTCGACGACTCGATCGTGGTCCTGGAGAACATCAAGCGTCACCTCGGATACGGCGAGGAGCGCCAGGCGGCCATCATCACCGCGGTGAAGGAAGTCGCGGGCGCGGTCACCTCGTCGACCCTGACCACCGTCGCCGTCTTCCTGCCGATCGGCCTGGTCGGCGGCATGGTGGGCCAGCTGTTCGGCTCCTTCTCCCTCACCGTCACGGCGGCCCTGCTCGCCTCGCTGCTGGTGTCCCTCACGGTCGTACCGGTCTTCTCGTACTGGTTCCTGCGCGCCCCGAAGGGCTCGGAGGGCGTCGACCCCGAGGAACTGCGCCGCAAGGCGGAGGAGAAGGAGGCGCGCAGCCCGCTTCAGCGGATGTACGTCCCGGTCCTGCGCTTCGCGACCCGCCGCCGCTTCACCAGCCTGGCCATCGCGGTCGTCGTCCTCATCGGTACGTTCGCCATGGCGCCGCTGCTCAAGACGAACTTCTTCGACCAGGGCGAGCAGGACACCCTGTCGGTCACCCAGGAGCTGAAGCCCGGCACCAGCCTGGAGGCCGCCGACGAGGCCGCCCTGAAGGTCGAGAAGGCGCTCGACGGCATCGACACGATCAAGGACTACCAGGTCACGGTCGGCTCCTCCGGCTTCGCCGCAGCCTTCGGCGGCGGTACGGGCGCCAACCAGGCGACGTACCAGCTGACCCTGAACGACGCCTCCGACGCCGAGGTCACCCAGGACCGCATCGAGGAGGAGCTCGGCAAGCTGAAGGGCATCGGCGACACCACCATCGGCGCGGGCGGCGGCTTCGGCACCCAGGACCTGAGCGTCGTGGTGAAGGCCGGTGACGCCGACGTACTGAAGAAGGCGTCCGAGCAGGTACGGGACGCGGTCGCGAAGCTCGACGACGTCACCGATGTACAGAGCGACCTGGCCCAGAGCGTGCCGCGGATCTCCGTCAAGGCCAACGACAGGACGGCCGCCGCGGGCTTCGCCCAGGCCACCCTCGGCGCGGCCGTCACCCAGGCGGTGCGCGGCACCACGTCGGGCAAGGCGATCCTTGGCGACACCGAGCGCGATGTCGTCGTGAAGTCGGCCAGGCCGGCCACCACGCTGGACGAGCTGAAGCACCTGAAGCTCGGCCCGGCCGAGCTCGGTGAGATCGCCGACGTGAAGCTGGTGGCGGGCCCGGTCTCCATGACCCGGATCGACGGCGCCCGCGCCGCGACGATCACGGCCAAGCCGACCGCGGACAACACGGGCGCGGTGACCGCCGCCCTCCAGAGCGAGATCAACGCGCTGGAGAAGAAGCTGCCCGCGGGCGCGACCGTCGAGATCGGCGGCGTGTCCTCGGACCAGAGCGAGGCGTTCGTCCAGCTCGGCCTGGCCATGCTTGCGGCCATCGCGATCGTCTTCATGCTGCTGGTCGCGACGTTCCGCTCGCTGATCCAGCCGCTGATCCTGCTGGTCTCGATCCCGTTCGCGGCGACCGGCGCGATCGGCCTGCTGCTCGCCACCGGTACGCCCATGGGCGTACCGGCGATGATCGGCATGCTGATGCTCATCGGCATCGTCGTCACCAATGCGATCGTGCTGATCGACCTGATCAACCAGTACAGGGCACAGGGCCTGGGCGTGGTCGAGGCGGTCCTGGAGGGCGGGCGTCACCGTCTGCGCCCGATCCTGATGACGGCACTGGCGACGATCTTCGCGCTGCTGCCGATGGCACTGGGCATCACGGGCGAGGGCGGCTTCATATCGAAGCCGCTGGCGATCGTGGTGATCGGTGGTCTGATCACGTCGACGCTGCTGACGCTGCTGCTGGTGCCGACGCTGTACGCGATGGTGGAGCTCCGCAAGGAGCGCCGGGCCAAGAAGAAGGCGGCCAAGCGCGCGGCGAAGGCGGGCGTCCCGGCGCAGTCGGACTCGGCGTCGGAAGAGCCGGAGCCGGCGACGGTCTGATCCGTACGACAGAACGGCAGCGAGCCCCGGTCCCCTCTTCAGGGGGCCGGGGCTCGCCCCGTTCAGCCAGCCCGTTCAGCCGCCCGTTCAGCCCTCGGGAACCTCCGGCGGCCCCTCCGGTACGGCGTGCACCTCGACCGGATCGTTGCCCGGCTTCCCGCCCGGGCCGGGGCAGGCCGACGCCCTCGCCGCGATTTCGAGGGCGCGGTCCTCGTCCTTGACGTCGACCACCCAGTAGCCGGCCAGAATGCGCCCCGGCTCCGCGGGCCCGTCCGTCACCTTCGCCCGGCCGTCGTCCGTCGCCCGTACCGTCTTGACCATCGAGGGCCCGCCGAGACCACGGGCCTCCACCAGCTCACCCGCCGCGCCGAGCTCCTGGTTGAGCGCGTCCATGTGCGCGAACATCGCCAGCATGTCGTCCTTCGAGAACGACGCCATCATGCCGTCCCACTCATCGGCAGGCACGTTCATCTGGATCATGTACTGCATAGGCCTCACCCTTTCTCGTCTCCACGGTGGCAGCTGAGCCGACGTACCGCACCCCCTGACGCGGCGGGCGTCAGGGGGTGCGATGTACGACGTACGAGAAAGGCTCAGGAGCTTCGCAGCTACGGCAGCGCCAGCATCCGCTCCAGCGCGAGCTTCGCGAACTGCTCGGTCTCGCGGTCGACCTCGATGCGGTTGACCAGGTTGCCCTCGGCCAGCGACTCCAGGGCCCACACCAGGTGCGGCAGGTCGATCCGGTTCATCGTCGAGCAGAAGCAGACCGTCTTGTCGAGGAAGACGACCTCCTTGTCCGGGTGTGCGTTCGCGACGCGCCGGACCAGGTTGAGCTCGGTCCCGATGGCCCACTTCGAGCCGGCCGGAGCCGCCTCCAGCTTCTTGATGATGTACTCCGTCGAACCGACGTAGTCCGCAGCCGCCACGACCTCGTGCTTGCACTCGGGGTGTACGAGCACATTGACGCCCGGGATGCGCTCGCGCACGTCATTGACGGAGTCGAGCGAGAAGCGCCCGTGCACCGAGCAGTGCCCGCGCCACAGGATCATCTTCGCGTTGCGCAGCTGCTCGACGGTCAGGCCGCCGTTCGGCTTGTGCGGGTTGTACAGGACACAGTCGTCCAGCGACATGCCCATGTCCCGCACGGCGGTGTTGCGCCCGAGGTGCTGGTCGGGCAGGAAAAGAACCTTGTTCTGCCGTGGCCCCCCCTGCTCGAAGGCCCAGTCCAGCGCCCGCTTCGCGTTCGACGACGTACAGATCGTGCCGCCGTGCTTGCCGGTGAACGCCTTGATGTCGGCGGAGGAGTTCATGTACGAGACGGGGACGACCTGCTCGGCCACTCCGGCCTCGGTCAGCACGTCCCAGCACTCGGCGACCTGCTCGGCGGTGGCCATGTCGGCCATCGAGCAGCCGGCCGCCAGGTCGGGCAGGACGACCTTCTGGTCGTCGGAGGTCAGAATGTCCGCGGACTCGGCCATGAAGTGCACACCGCAGAAGACGATGTACTCGGCCTCCGGCCTGGCGGCCGCGTCCTTGGCCAGCTTGAACGAGTCCCCGGTGACGTCGGCGAACTGGATGACCTCGTCACGCTGGTAGTGGTGGCCGAGGACGAAGACCTTGTCCCCGAGCTTTTCCTTGGCCGCGCGGGCGCGTTCCACCAGGTCCGGGTCGGAGGGGGAGGGCAGGTCGCCGGGACAGTCGACGCCGCGCTCGCTCTTGGCGTCGGCCTCGCGGCCGAGCAGCAGCAGGGCGAGAGGCGTCGGCTGGACGTCCAGTGGCTGGGCGGTGGTCACGAACACGCACCCTTTCTTCTCTGCAAAGCCTTTTCGTCGATTTGACGCTATCTATCATAACTGCTTCACGTCACTTTGACGATGCCCATGTCGTCCATGTGACGAATTCTGCCGGTGCCCAGCCACGTGCCCCCGTCGAATCGGGTGTGCGAGCATGAAAGGGCAAGGCAAGCGCTCAGGCCCGGAATGAATCCGCGGCCGCGCCGGTTGCAAAGGTCGGCAAGCAGTCCGTACAACCCGGGAGAGATGTAGATGTCCGTTCAGGACGACAAGACCACCGTGAGCGACGGCATTCTCCTGTCCGACGCCGCCGCGGCCAAGGTCAAGGCCCTGCTGGACCAGGAAGGCCGTGAGGACCTGGCCCTGCGCGTCGCCGTTCAGCCCGGCGGCTGCTCCGGTCTGCGATACCAGCTGTTCTTCGACGAGCGCTCGCTCGACGGCGATGTCATCAAGGACTTCGACGGCGTCAAGGTCGTCACCGACCGCATGAGCGCCCCGTACCTGGGCGGCGCCTCCATCGACTTCGTCGACACCATCGAGAAGCAGGGCTTCACGATCGACAACCCGAACGCCACCGGCTCCTGCGCCTGCGGCGACTCGTTCAGCTAGGCCTGAGCGCGCAAGCCCGACCGCGCGAACGCGAAGAAGGCGGCGGCCCCCGACCAGGGGCCGCCGCCTTTTCCGCGTGTACGGGGTGTACGGGCCTACTTCTTCGGCACGGTCTCGCCGCTCCGCTGATCCACGACCTTGCGGCCGTCCAGAGGCTTGTCGAGCGTCACCTTGTCTGACAGCTCCTTGGCGATCAAGATGCAGACGCGCTCCGGGTCCGGGTTGGTTTCGACGATCTTCACCTTCACCACCCCGTTCTCCTCGTTCGCCTTCGCGTCGTACGTGCTGCACGCGCCGCCCCAGAAGTGCACGGTGAGCTCACGCCCGTCAGCGGCGTACGACTGGACGTGGCGCATCGACGGCGTATCGGTGTCGCTCTCCGGCGGAGCGCTCTCCTTCGGCGGCACCGACGGCTTGACCAGGTAGTCGGGGTCGACCGCGGGATGCGTGATCGTGAACGGCTGTGCGTCGCCCCCCGGCTTCACCTCGAAGAGCCATGAGGGTACGAGCGCCTGCCGACCCCCGACGTACTGCGCCGCGAGTCCGAAGGTCGCACGGCCGACGGTCACCGGGTCCGGTGCATCCGGCACCTTTCCGGCGCCCGGCTCGCAGGGCGCCTGGGCCCTGTCGTCCTGCTTGGCGGGCTTGTTGTCGGGATTGTCACCGTGCGGTACGGGCGTGGCGCAGCCGCCGATGCCGATGCGGCCCGCGGCCTCGCCCGCCTTGTTCAGCTGCTTCAGCGCCTCGTCCGCGCCGATCACCGGATACTCGGCGCCCTTCGTCAGGCCCTTCAACTGCCCGCTGCCACCGACCAGTTGGCTGTCCGAGCCGATCTGGAGTCCGGTCGCCCAGCCGTACGTCGGCAGCCCGCCCACCTCCGGATCGGCGTTCACCACCCGTACCGCGCCCATCAACTGGCGCGCGTCGAGCTTCGCGTCGTCCTGGCCCAGCGCCTTCAGTACGGGCGCCGCGGCCTCCTTGGCGGCCTTCTCGCTCACCGGCTGCCCACCGCCGCCGGGCCCGAAGGCCGCATCGCGGCACGGCTTGCCCTTCTCGCAGTTGTCGCCGCCCCCGGGGCCGTACTGCGCGAAGTTCCAGGTGCCCGGCGCCTGCTTGTTGACCTGGAGCACCGGCCCGGCGCCGTCCTTGGTGACGCCGACCTTCCAGGCCCCGCCCTCGATACGCGGCTTGCCCGCCACACCGAGCGCCTTGGCCAGCCGCGCCACCTCGGCTTCGGTGATCGCGCCCGACGCCCGGTACACAGGGGCGGAATCGGGCCCGTCGGGCAGCTTGCCCTCGGCGCGGTAGACCACGCCGTTCGGGTCGGGCTCGCCGGGCGCCACACCCCGCGAGGAGCCGTCCGTATAGCCGTCGAGGGCGAGCGGCGGCGGACTGCCGTTGGCCCCCGGCGCCCCGCTCCCGCTCTTCGTACCGCTGCCGCTGCCGCCGCCGTCCCCGGCGGTCGATGCCCAGTACGCGCCGCCGCCCCCGGCCAGCAGCACCGCTGCCGCCACGGAGGCGGCGACCAGCGGGGAACGCCGCTCTCGGGCGCCGACTGCGTCCTTCTCCGGTCCCTCGGTGTTCACCGTTCGCTCCTTCGACTGCACTGCCGTCCCATGCCGTATGCCGCATCCCCTTTGCGGGGGACACCGGTGGGACGGAGCGGGGGAGCGCACGGTTCCCCGTGTGCGCCTATCGGGCGCTGCTCAGCCGCCGCTCAGCCACCATATTCGGACATACCGCGTACCAGGCGCGCGGAGGCCGGCGACACGGTGATGCCGTGGATGAGAGACGCCGGTACGGGCGCGGGAGCGGCCGCCGCGGGCACCGCCCAGTGCGGGACCATACGGGCGCAGTCTCCCTGCAGCTCTTCCAGGCCACCGTCGTGCTCGGCCGGTGCGGGTGCCATGACACTGTGCTTGTGCATGCGGGCTGCTCCCGTGGCTCTGGGGGCCGCATGTCCGCGGTCCCGCGATGCTGGCACCGTAGGCAGCTGGGCCCTCCGGAAAAAAGACCTACTATCGGGTAGTTTTGGCCCTTCGTGCGTGGGGCTACGACCAGGTAGCGTGAACTGTCAAACGCCACCCCTCCACAGGAGCGTCCTCGCCGTGCGTATCGCAGTCACCGGCTCCATCGCCACCGACCACCTCATGACCTTCCCCGGCCGCTTCGCCGACCAGCTGGTCGCGGACCAGCTGCACACGGTCTCGCTCTCCTTCCTGGTCGACAACCTCGACGTACGCCGGGGCGGTGTCGGTGCCAACATCTGCTTCGGCATGGGTCAGCTCGGCACGGCGCCGATCCTGGTCGGGGCCGCCGGCTCGGACTTCGACGAGTACCGCGCCTGGCTCGACCGGCACGGCGTGGACACCGGATCCGTCCGCATCTCCGAGGTCCTGCACACGGCACGCTTCGTGTGCACCACCGACGCCGACCACAACCAGATCGGCTCTTTCTACACGGGCGCGATGAGCGAGGCCCGCCAGATCGAGCTCCAGGCGGTCGCCGAGCGCGTCGGCGGCCTGGACCTCGTCCTGATCGGCGCGGACGACCCCGAGGCGATGCTCCGCCACACCGAGGAGTGCAAGACCCGCTCCATCCCCTTCGCGGCGGACTTCTCGCAGCAGATCGCCCGCATGTCCGGCGATGACATCCGTACGCTCCTCGAAGGCGCGACGTACCTCTTCTCCAACGAGTACGAGAAGGGGCTCATCGAGTCCAAGACGGGCTGGACCGACGCCGAGATCCTCGCCAAGGTCGGCCACCGCGTCACCACCCTCGGCTCCCGCGGGGTCCGCATCGAGCGCGTCGGCGACGAGCCGATCGTGGTCGGCTGCCCGGAGGAGGACGGCAAGGTCGACCCGACCGGTGTCGGCGACGCCTTCCGCGCCGGCTTCCTGTCGGGCCTCGCCTGGGGCGTCGGCCTGGAGCGCGCGGCACAGGTCGGCTGCATGCTGGCGACCCTGGTGATCGAAACGCTCGGCACCCAGGAATACACGCTGCGCCGCGCCCACTTCATGGACCGCTTCACGAAGGCTTACGGCCACGACGCAGCCGCAGAGGTCCAGACTCACCTGGTGTGAGTGGTGTGGGTGTGCGGCCGCTGCGCGGGGCTCTCCCCGCGCAGCGGCCGCACACCCCCTACCCCACCCGCCGCACCACGTACGCCACGCCCCGCTCGGCCGCGCGCTCGCCCACGTACTCCTGCCCGCGCATCACGCACCACGCAGGAATGTCCAGCCGCGCCGCCTCGTCGTCCGACAGAACGGTGACCGTCCCCCCGACCGGCACATCCCCGATCACCTTGGCGAGCTCGATCACCGGGATCGGACACCGCTTCCCGAGCGAGTCCACGACGAGGGACGGCGTCTCTCCGGTCCCCGAAGCCGCGACCGGCGGCGCACCCAGCTGCTCCCGCACCCCCGCCACCGTGCCCGGCAGCACCTCCAGGAAGCGGTCGACGTCCTCCTCCGTCGTCCCGAGCGGCAGCGAAACCCGCACATTTCCTTCCGACAGCACACCCATCGCCCGCAGCACATGGCTGGGCGTCAGCGTGCTGCTTGTACAGGATGATCCGGACGAAACCGAGAAACCGGCCCGGTCCAGCTCATGCAGCAGCGTCTCCCCGTCGACATAGAGACACGAGAACGTGACCAGATGCGGCAGCCGCCGCACCGGATCGCCCACCACCTCGGCATCCGGTACGAGCCCGGGCACCCGAGTCCGGATCCGGTCCACCAGCGCCCGCAGCCGCGCCGCCTCGTCGGCCGCCTCCGCCCGCACGGCGCGCAGTGATGCCGCTGCCGCCACGATCGCGGGGAGGTTCTCGAAACCGGCCGCGCGTCCCGACTCCCGCTCGTCGGCGGGCCCTTGGGCCGCGAACCGCACGCCCTTCCGTACGACCAGCAGCCCGACGCCCGCGGGGCCGCCCCACTTGTGCGCACTCGCGGTGAGCAGTGACCAGTCCCCTTCCACCCGCCCCCACCCCAGCGACTGCGCCGCGTCCACCAGAAGCGGCACACCTACCGCCCGGCACTCCTGTGCGATTTCGGCCACGGGCTGCTCCGTGCCGACCTCGTGGTTGGCGGACTGGAGGCAGGCGAGCGCGGTGTCGTCGCGCAGGGCCCGGGCGTACGCCCCGGGGGCCACGCGGCCCGCCCGGTCGACCTCGACCTCGGTCGACGTACCGCCCTGTTCCTCATGGGCGGCCGCCGAGTGCAGCACCGAGGAGTGCTCGACGGCGGATACGACCAGGTGGCGCCCGACACGTCGCCGCGCGGCGAGGGCTCCGGAGATCCCGGAGTGCACCGCGCGCGTGCCCGAAGAGGTGAAGACCAGCTCGTCGGGGCGGCAGCCCACCGCATCGGCCACGGTTTCCCGTGCCGCGTCCAGCAGCATCCGGGCACGCCGCCCCTCGCGGTAGAGGCGGGCAGGGTCGGCCCACCCCTCGTCGAGCGAGGCCAGCAGGGCCTGCCGGGCGACGGGGTGGAGCGGAGCGGAGGAAGCTGCGTCGAAGTAGGGCACATCGCCACGCTAACCCCGCACCCGCGAACCGGGCTCCCCGCATCCGCCCGGGCATTCGCCGAGCCATCCGCCCGCCAGCCCCCGCCGCCCTCCCGCACCCTCGCGTTCACCAGGGGAAGGGCCGTCAGAAGGCGGGCGGAGGCGCCTATTCCACCAAGATTCCATTCGTTCGGGGAGCGGCACGGCGCGTTGGGCACCCTCCCCGCGCGACCCCAAATAGCGTCCAGTAGGGTTTGGTCCGCATAAACATCCAAACCCCTGCCCGCGTCAGGGCCGGCGACCGACCAGCGTGACGGCCGCAACCGACCGCGCGGGCGAGACTCTCGGGAAGGCGCTACGTGAGTCCCAACGGCTCCGACCGCTCGTCGCGGCGCCCGATGCGGCGGAAGCTGCTCCAGGTGCTGACCGCGGGCGTGGTCCTGGCGACCGCCTCTGGTTGCTCGTACACATGGCAGGACTTCCCCCGCCTCGGGATGCCTACCCCGGTTACCGAAGAGGCTCCCAGGATTCTCTCCCTCTGGCAGGGCTCGTGGGCGGCAGCGCTCATCACGGGCGTCCTGGTCTGGGGCCTGATCCTGTGGAGCGTCATCTTCCACCGGCGTAGCCGCACCAAGGTGGAGGTACCTCCGCAGACCCGGTACAACATGCCCATCGAGGCGCTGTACACCGTGGTCCCGCTCATCATCGTCTCGGTCCTCTTCTACTTCACCGCGCGCGACGAGACGAAGCTCCTCGCGCTCGATGACAAGCCGGCCCACACCGTCAACGTGGTCGGCTTCCAGTGGAGCTGGGGCTTCAACTACGTGGAGAACGTGGACGGCAACGCCGCCACGGGCGCGAAGCTCGCCAAGGAGCTCAGCGTACTTCCGGACAAGTACACCAAGCAGTTCCCCGAAGGTGCCGAAGGCGTCTACGCGGTCGGTACTCCGGGCGAGCGGAACCCGCAGAACGGCAACCCGGGTCCGACCCTGTGGCTGCCGAAGGGCGAGAAGGTCCGCTTCGTTCTGAGTTCGCGCGACGTCATCCACTCCTTCTGGGTGGTGCCGTTCCTGATGAAGCAGGACGTCATCCCCGGCCACACCAACGTCTTCGAGGTGACCCCCACGCGTGAGGGCACCTTCATGGGCAAGTGCGCCGAGCTCTGCGGTGTCGACCACTCCCGGATGCTCTTCAACGTCAAGGTCGTCTCCCCGGAGCGTTACCAGCAGCACCTCAAGGAGCTGGCGGAGAAGGGCCAGACCGGCTACATCCCGGCCGGTATCGAGCAGACCGACCCGGCCAGGAATGCGGAGACGAACAAACTGTGAGCATCCTCAATCAACCCCAGGGTGCCGCGGCAGCAGACGACTCGTACGAGGACGAGCTGCCGGTACGGCGCAAGGAGCCGGGAAATGTGGTGGTGAAGTGGCTGACCACCACTGACCACAAGACCATCGGCTCGCTCTACCTGATCACGTCGTTCGTGTTCTTCTGCATCGGCGGTGTGATGGCGCTCTTCATGCGCGCCGAACTCGCCCGTCCCGGCACGCAGATCATGTCGAACGAGCAGTTCAACCAGGCGTTCACGATGCACGGCACGATCATGCTGCTGATGTTCGCGACGCCGCTGTTCGCCGGATTCGCGAACTGGATCATGCCGCTGCAGATCGGCGCGCCCGACGTGGCGTTCCCGCGGCTGAACATGTTCGCGTACTGGCTGTACCTCTTCGGCTCGCTCATCGCGGTGGCCGGCTTCCTCACCCCGCAGGGTGCGGCCGACTTCGGCTGGTTCGCCTACTCCCCGCTGTCGGACGCGGTCCGCTCGCCGGGCGTCGGCGCCGACATGTGGATCATGGGTCTGGCCTTCTCCGGCTTCGGCACGATCCTCGGCTCGGTCAACTTCATCACCACGATCATCTGCATGCGCGCACCCGGCATGACGATGTTCCGGATGCCGATCTTTACCTGGAACGTGCTGCTGACCGGTGTACTGGTCCTGCTCGCCTTCCCGGTGCTGGCCGCGGCGCTCTTCGCGCTGGAGGCGGACCGCAAGTTCGGTGCGCACATCTTCGACTCGGCCAACGGCGGAGCGATTCTGTGGCAGCACCTCTTCTGGTTCTTCGGCCATCCAGAGGTCTACATCATCGCGTTGCCATTCTTCGGAATCGTCTCCGAGGTGATCCCGGTCTTCAGCCGCAAGCCGATGTTCGGCTACATCGGCCTGATCGGCGCGACGATCGCGATCGCCGGCCTCTCGGTCACGGTGTGGGCGCACCACATGTACGTCACGGGCGGCGTGCTGTTGCCGTTCTTCTCGTTCATGACCTTCCTGATCGCGGTACCGACCGGTGTGAAGTTCTTCAACTGGATCGGCACCATGTGGAAGGGCTCGCTGTCCTTCGAGACACCGATGCTCTGGACCGTCGGCTTCCTGATCACCTTCGCCTTCGGTGGTCTGACCGGCGTCATCCTGGCCTCGCCCCCGATGGACTTCCACGTCTCCGACTCGTACTTCGTCGTCGCGCACTTCCACTACGTCGTTTTCGGCACCGTGGTCTTCGCGATGTTCGCCGGATTCCACTTCTGGTGGCCGAAGTTCACGGGCAAGATGCTGGACGAGCGGCTCGGCAAGATCACGTTCTGGACGCTGTTCATCGGCTTCCACGGCACGTTCCTGGTGCAGCACTGGCTGGGCGCCGAGGGCATGCCGCGTCGTTACGCGGACTACCTCGCGGCCGACGGGTTCACCGCGCTGAACACCATCTCCACGATCAGCTCGTTCCTGCTGGGCCTGTCGATCCTGCCGTTCTTCTACAACGTGTGGAAGACCGCCAAGTACGGCAAGAAGATCGAGGTCGACGACCCCTGGGGCTACGGCCGTTCGCTGGAGTGGGCGACGTCCTGCCCGCCCCCGCGGCACAACTTCCTCACCCTGCCGAGGATCCGTTCCGAATCCCCGGCGTTCGACCTGCACCACCCGGAGATCGCCGCGCTCGACCAGCTTGAGCAAGTCGGCGCGGGTGCCGGCGTTCTCGCCGGTGAGAAGGAGGCCGGCAAGTGAAGATCCAAGGCAAGATGTTCATCTGGCTGAGCGTCTTCATCCTCGCCATGGCGATCACCTATGGCCTGTGGTCGAAGGAGCCCGCCGGAACCACGGCACTTGTGCTCGCCTTCGGCCTGAGCATCATGATCGGCTTCTACCTGGCCTTCACGGCCAAGCGTGCCGACGTCATGGCTCAGGACAACACCGAGGCCGATGTGGCGGACGAGGCAGGTGAGGTGGGCTTCTTCTCGCCGCACAGCTGGCAGCCGCTCTCGCTCGGCATCGGCGGCGCGCTCTCCTTCCTGGCGGTCGCGCTCGGCTGGTGGCTGCTGTACTTCTCCATGCCGCTGATCCTGGTCGGTCTTTTCGGCTGGGTCTTCGAGTACTACCGCGGTGAGAACCAGAACCAGTAGTACGCAAGCACCACAGCGGCATTCGCCGTAACCAGAGGGGCCCGGTCCACCTGCACGTCAGGTTGGCCGGGTCCCTCTTTTGCAGTCACTGAGCGCGCTGGATCGGACGAATGTTCATAACGTGTGATCATGAGCTACTCACCTCGATCCCGGACGGTAATGAGCTGCTCCCTGCTGGTCGCGTCCGTCGCGGCAGGAGCCACCGCGTGCAGCGGCGGGCCGGACGGTCATCCGCTGTCGGCGAAGCCGTACGACGCGGCGAGCCAGATCACCTTCAACGGGACCGCGGGCACGGCCAAGGCGAACCCGGAGAAGCCTCTGGAGATCATCGCCAGGAGCAAGGACGGCCGGATCACGGACGTGACGGCCGCCGACGCCGCAGGGCGCTACGTGGCGGGCGAACTCTCCGCCGACGGCGCCTGGTGGCACAGCATCGCCCCGCTGGCCGCAGGAGCGCGCTATACCGTCAAGGTCAGTACCGAGGACGAGGACGGCGCACCCGGCCTGCGCATGCTCACCTTCGAAACCGCCCCGGCCAAGAGGGGCTTGAAGGTCTCCTTCGGCCCCGAGCCGGGCAAGTACGGCGTCGGTCAGCCCGTCACCGCCAAGCTGAACGCCCCCGTCAAGGGCGCGGCGGCGCGAGCGGTCGTCGAACGGGGACTGAAGGTCAGCTCAAGTCCCGCAGTGGAAGGCTCCTGGCACTGGGTGGACAGCAAGACGCTGCACTTCCGCCCCAAGGACTTCTGGCCCGCCAATGCCTCGGTCAAGGTGCGCAGCAACCTCGACGGCATCAAGGTCGCCAACAAGCTCTACGGCGCCCCTGCGAAGCCCTTGGAGATCAGCATCGGCGACCGGATCGAGGCCATCACGGACGCCGGTTCGCACCAGATGACGGTGAAGCGCAACGGCAAGGTGATCAACACCATTCCGGTCACCACGGGCAAGCCAGGCTTCTCCACCCGCAACGGCGTCAAGGTCGTGCTGGGCAAGGAGTACTTCGTACGGATGCGCGGTACGAGCATCGGCATCCCGGCGGGCTCGGCGGACTCGTACGACCTGCCCGTCTACTACGCGACGCGCGTCACCTTGAGCGGCGAGTACGTCCATGCCGCACCCTGGTCGGTCGGCTCGCAGGGAGCCGCCAACGTCAGCCACGGCTGCACCGGCATGAGCACGAGCAACGCCGAGTGGTTCTACGACACCGTCCGCCAGGGCGACATCGTCAGGGTCGTCAACAGCGAGGGAGAGACGATGGCCCCCTTCGGCAACGGCTTCGGCGACTGGAACCTGCCCTGGAACAAGTGGCGCAGGGGCAGCGCCCTGATGGCCGGTACCTCGGACGGCAGAAGCCCCGTCGACGCGGCGCGGCTGCGGCCGGAGGTCTGACGGGGCTTCGCGGGTGTCATGCGTCTATGGCGAGCCTGCCGCGCAGCAGAGAGGCCAGCGCGTCCGGGAACTCCACGGGGTCGATCGGGAGGGTCACGGCGCTCTCCGCACGGCTCCAGGTGGCCAGCCAGGCGTCCTGGGGGCGGCCGATCAGCAGCAGCACGGGCGGGCAGTCGTAGATCTCGTCCTTGATCTGCCGGCAGACGCCCATGCCGCCCGCGGGTACGGCCTCGCCGTCCAGCACGCAGACATCGATGCCGCCCGCTTCCAGCGTCGTGAGGACGGCGGGCAGCGTCGCGCACTCGACGTACTCGACCGGCGGCAGGTCCGCGGCAGGCCTGCGACCCGCTGCCAGCCGCACCTGCTCGCGGGTGTTCGCGTTGTCGCTGTACACCAGGACCCTGGCGGTCGACTGCATTGTTCCTCCGATACGTCGCGGGCATGGGATCCGGAACCGATGCGCGGATGCTACTCCGTCCGACAGCCTGTCAGCAGGGGTTCGGACAGGGCTTCGATGGGCCGTTCGAGCAGCACACGGACCACTGACGCGCCGAATGGCACCCCCGGGAGTGAGGGCGGGATAAGCGACCGACATAATGTCGGTCGTGGCGACAGCAACGACAGTAGATACCGGGCACGCGCACCCGTCGGTCAATCGACCGAACCTCACCAGCGTCGGAACCATCATCTGGCTGAGTTCCGAGCTGATGTTCTTCGCGGCCCTCTTCGCGATGTACTTCACCCTGCGATCGGTGACGGGACCCGAGCACTGGGAGGAAATGGCGTCAACGCTGAACTTCCCGTTCTCGGCGACGAACACCACGATCCTGGTGCTCTCTTCCCTCACCTGCCAGCTCGGCGTCTTCGCCGCGGAGAAGGGCGATGTGAAGAAGCTCCGAGCGTGGTTCATTCTCACGTTCGTGATGGGTGCGATCTTCATCGGAGGCCAGGTCTTCGAGTACACCGAGCTGGTCAAGCACGAGGGCCTTTCGCTCTCGTCCGACCCGTACGGCTCGGTGTTCTACCTGACCACCGGCTTCCACGGACTGCATGTGACGGGCGGACTCATCGCCTTCCTGCTGGTCCTCGGCCGTACATACGCGGCCAAGAGATTCACCCATGAGCAGGCAACCGCCGCCATCGTCGTGTCCTACTACTGGCACTTCGTCGATGTCGTCTGGATTGGCCTCTTCGCCACGATCTACATGATCAAGTAACTCGGGTCCGCACCCGACTTACATCCAGCAAGCATCGACGCAGAAGATCCTGACACCGGGGTAATCCGTGAAAAAGCTCTCCGCACGACGACGCCATCCGCTGGCGGCGGTCGTCGTCCTACTCCTCGCGCTGGCGGCCACTGGGGGGCTGTACGCCGCGTTCGCGCCCGCGGGCAAGGCGCAGGCCGATGAAACCGCCCAGTCCCTCGCCATCGAGGAGGGCAAGAAGCTCTACGCCGTCGGCTGCTCCAGCTGCCACGGCACCGGCGGTCAGGGTGGTTCCGACGGTCCGCCCCTCGTGGGCGTCGGCTCGGCCGCAGTGGACTTCCAGGTCGGCACCGGCCGTATGCCGGCGCAGCAGCCCGGCGCCCAGGTGCCGAAGAAGAAGAAGGTCTACTCGCAGGCAGAGATCGACCAGCTTGCCGCGTACATCGCTTCGCTCGGCCCCGGCCCGATGACGCCGACCGAGGAGCAGTACAACACCGAGGGTGCGAACATCGCCAAGGGTGGCGACCTGTTCCGTACCAACTGCGCCCAGTGCCACAACTTCACGGGTGAGGGCGGTGCCCTGACAAACGGCAAGTACGCCCCGAGCCTCGAAGGCGTGGACCCGAAGCATCTCTACGAGGCCATGCAGACCGGCCCGCAGAACATGCCGTCCTTCCCCGACACGACGCTGCCGGAGAAGGAAAAGAAGGACATCATCTCGTACATCCAGACCGTGAACGGCGATGAGACCGAGACTCCCGGTGGCTTTGCGCTGGGTGGCCTCGGCCCCGTCAGCGAGGGCCTGTTCGGCTGGATCTTCGGTCTGGGTTCGCTGATCGCTGTTGCCGTCTGGGTCGCGGCCCACACCGCTAAGGCCAAGAAGTCATGAGTAGCCAAGAGATTCCAGAAGAGAACCTGCCGAGCGAGCAGGGCACCGCGCACACCGCGGTAGCAGTGGCGGACGATCCGTTCGCCGACCCGGGGCTGCCGGCCCACAAGCCGCGCATCCAGGACATCGACGAGCGGGCCGCCAAGCGTTCCGAGCGCACGGTGGCACTCCTGTTCACGCTGTCCATGCTGTCCACGGTCGGCTTCATCGCCTCCTTCGTGGCCTTCCCGGTGGACAAGATCGTGTACGTCTGGCCGCTCGGCCACGTCAGCGCGATCAACCTCTCGCTGGGTCTGACCCTCGGTCTCGCGCTGTTCTGCATCGGCGCGGGTGCGGTCCACTGGGCCCGCACCCTGATGTCCGACGTCGAGGTCGCCGACGACCGTCACCCGATCGAGGCCGAGCCCGAGGTCAGGGCCAAGGTCATGGCCGACTTCAAGGCGGGCGCCGAGGAGTCGGTCATCGGCCGGCGCAAGCTGATCCGCACCACGATGTTCGGCGCGCTGGCGATGGTGCCGCTCTCCGGTGTGGTGCTGCTCCGTGAACTCGGTCCGCTGCCCGAGGACAAGCTCCGCAAGACGCTGTGGGCCAAGGGCAAGCTGCTGATCAACCAGAACACGATGGAGCCGCTGCGTCCCGAGGACGTTGCCGTCGGTTCGCTGACCTTCGCCATGCCGGAAGGCCTGGAAGAGGACAACCACGAGTTCAACAACGAGATCGCCAAGGCCGCCCTGATGATCGTCCGGCTTCAGCCGGAGGACATCAAGGACAAGCGCGAGCTCGAGTGGTCCCACCAGGGCATCGTGGCGTTCTCGAAGATCTGTACCCACGTCGGCTGCCCGATCAGCCTGTACGAGCAGCAGACGCATCACGTGCTCTGCCCGTGCCACCAGTCCACTTTTGACCTCTCCGACGGTGCCCGCGTCATCTTCGGCCCGGCCGGTCACGCCCTTCCGCAGCTGCAGATCGGCGTGAATGACGAGGGATTCCTCGAAGCGCTCAACGGCTTCGAAGAGCCCGTCGGTCCTAGTTTCTGGGAGCGCGGATGAGCACCGTGACCGACGAAAAGCGCAAGGCACCCGCAGGTGAGCGGGTCGCCGACTGGGCGGACGGCCGACTGGGCATCTTCACCCTCGCCAAGTCCAACATGCGCAAGATCTTCCCGGACCACTGGTCCTTCATGCTGGGTGAGATCGCGCTCTACAGCTTCATCATCATCATCCTCACGGGTGTGTATCTGACGCTGTTCTTCCACCCGAGCATGAACGAGATCGAGTACCACGGCTCGTACGTGCCCATGCAGGGCATCCGGATGACCGAGGCGTACGCCTCGACGCTGGACATCAGCTTCGACGTCCGCGGTGGTCTGCTCATCCGGCAGATCCACCACTGGGCCGCGCTGATCTTCCTCGCCGCGATGTTCGTGCACATGATGCGCGTGTTCTTCACGGGCGCGTTCCGCAAGCCGCGTGAGATCAACTGGCTGTTCGGCTTCCTGCTGTTCGTGCTGGGCATGTTCACCGGTTTCACCGGCTACTCGCTCCCGGACGACCTGCTCTCCGGCACCGGCGTCCGCTTCACGCAGGGCGCGATCCTGGCGACGCCGATCGTCGGCACGTACATCTCGATGTTCCTGTTCGGCGGGGAGTTCCCCGGCCACGACATGGTGGCCCGGTTCTACTCCATCCACATCCTGCTGCTGCCCGGCATCATGCTCGGGCTCGTGGTGGCGCACCTCATCCTGGTGTTCTTCCACAAGCACACGCAGTTCGCGGGTCCGGGCCGTACGAACAAGAACGTCGTCGGCATGCCGCTGCTGCCGGTCTACATGGCCAAGGCCGGAGGGTTCTTCTTCCTGGTCTTCGGTGTCATCGCGATCATCTCGGCGGCGTTCACGATCAACCCGGTGTGGGCGCTCGGCCCGTACCGTCCGGACCAGGTGTCCACCGGCGCCCAGCCCGACTGGTACATGGGCTTCGCCGAGGGCCTGATCCGTGTGATGCCCGGCTGGGAGATCAACTTCTGGGGCCACACGCTCGCCCTGGGCGTGTTCATCCCGCTGATGCTCTTCGGCCTGGTTCTCGTCGTGCTGGCGGCCTACCCGTTCATCGAGGCCTGGGTCACCGGCGACAAGCGCGAGCACCACATCCTGGACCGGCCGCGCAACGCGCCGACCAGGACCGCGCTGGGCGTCGCCTGGATCACCGGGTACGTGATCATGCTGCTCGGTGGCGGAAACGACATCTTCGCCACGCACTTCAACCTGTCGATCAACGCGATCACCTGGTTCGTCCGGATCAGCTACTTCGTCGGACCGGTCCTCGCCTTCATCGTCACCAAGCGGATCTGCCTCGGCCTCCAGCGCCGCGACAAGGACAAGGTGCTGCACGGACGTGAGTCCGGCATCATCAAGCGCCTGCCGCACGGTGAGTTCGTCGAGGTCCACGAGCCGCTCGGCCAGAGCGATCTGCACAAGCTCACCGCCCACGAGCAGTACGAGCCGCACGAGATCGGCCCGCTGGTCGACGAGAACGGTGTCGAGCGCAAGGTGACGCGCGGCGAGAAGCTCAGGGCCAAGCTCAGCAAGGGCTACTTCGGCGAGGGGAACCAGGTCCCCAAGCCGACCACCGAGGAGTACAAGGAGATCACCAGCGGCCACGGCCAGCACTGATCGTCCGAGTCTCCGACCTGAACAGGTCGCCACAGCAGGAGCCCCGTCCATTCGTCGGACGGGGCTCTTCGCTGTCCCCGGGGCTGGATAGGGTAGGAAGCATCCTTATCGGCTGTGGACCCTGGAGCGGACCATGAACGTTGTGACCCCGGTTGGCGGCGACAGCGTGGCGGCCGGCTCCTGGCCGGGTGTGCTGAATCCCCTGCTGCGCGGCGAGAACCTGTCGGCGGACGACACCGCCTGGGCCATGCACCGCATCATGAGCGGCGAGGCGACCGACGCCCAGATCGCCGGCTTCGCGGTCGCGCTGCGCGCCAAGGGCGAGACGGTCGACGAGGTGTCCGGTCTCGTACGGGCGATGTACGCGCACGCCAACACCATTGAGGTGCCCGGCCGTACGGTCGACATCGTGGGTACGGGCGGCGACCTGGCCAAGACGGTCAACATCTCGACCATGTCGGCGATCGTCGTCGCCGGCACCGGCGCCAAGGTCGTCAAGCACGGCAACCGCGCCGCCTCGTCGGCGAGCGGCGCCTCCGACGTCCTGGAGAAGCTGGGCGTCAACCTGGAGCTGACGCCGCAGCGTGTCGCCGAGGTCGCGGAGGAAGCGGGCATCACCTTCTGCTTCGCGGTGAAGTTCCACCCCGCGCTGCGGTACGCCGCGAAGGCACGCAAGGAGCTGGGCGCGCAGACGACGTTCAACATCCTCGGCCCGCTGACGAACCCGGCCCAGGTCAAAGCGCAGGCGGTCGGTGTCGCCGACGCCCGGATGGCCCCCATCGTGGCGGGTGTCCTGGCCGAACGGGGGAACTCCTCGCTGGTTTTCCGCGGCGACGACGGGCTCGACGAACTGACCACGACCGCGACCTCGCGGGTGTGGATCGTACGGGACGGGACGGTCCGGGAAGAGGCCTTCGACCCGCGTGACGTGGGCCTGGAGATCGTGCCGGTCGAGGCGCTGCGCGGAGCGGACGCGTCGTACAACGCGGATGTCGCGCGACGGCTCCTCGCCGGTGAGACCGGGCCGGTACGGGAGGCGGTGCTGCTCAACACGGCGGCGGCGCTCGTCGCCCTGGACCCGGCCGACGCATCCCTGAACGACCAGCTCGCGGCGGGGATCGTCAGGGCGGCCGAGTCGATCGACTCGGGTGCGGCGCGCAGGGTGCTCGAACGATGGGTCGCCGCCAGCAACAAGTGAGCGCAGTTGTCCGACGCAAGCCGTAGTCCAGCCCCGTTTATCTCAAACGCTGGACTACGGCTTGCGTCTTCTTGATCGTGTGGCAGGATGCTTGGCAGGTCATGAGTGACAGCGTTTTGGCCCCGGCTTGCTGTCCGGCAACCCTCCGTCCGTGGCGGGGTGCCCCGGGTGAAGACCAGGCCGCAGACAGAAAGGTCTGCGGCAAGCGCGGACCCCTGCACACCCTGGGGTCCTGGTCCTCAAGGGAGCAGTCTCGTGAGTAAGCGAATGCGATAGGGCTCGAAGCCCCACTTCCGCGCACCCTTTTCTCTTTGTTCCTGCGCTGCCGCGTATCCGCCGGCGCACGGAATTCGCATGCCTTTCACGGGAGTTCGCCATGTCTGTCTCCACCGCTGCCGCCGACCAGACTCTTTGTACCCCGCTGCCCGTTCTGGGCAGGGATGTTCTCGTGCCGCTCGTCACCGGTGGCGAGGTCACCTACGCCGCCCTCGACTACGCGGCAAGTGCCCCGGCCCTCCAGCGGGTGTGGGACGACGTGGCGGCGTACGCCCCGTACTACGGCAGCGTGCACCGCGGCGCCGGCTACCTCTCGCAGCTGTCGACCGACCTCTTCGAGAACAGCCGCGCCACCGTCGCCGAGTTCCTCGGCTGCCGCGAGAGCGACCAGGTCGTCTTTACGCGGTCCACCACCGACTCGCTCAACCTGCTGGCCGCCGCGCTGCCCGACGACTGCCAGGTCTTCGTCTTCGAGACCGAGCACCACGCCTCGCTCCTGCCCTGGCGCGACGCCCGCGTGACGTACCTGAACGCGCCGCGCACCGCCGACGAGGCCGTCGCCACCCTGGAGCGCGCCCTCGCCGACCGCGACCCCTACGGGCCCGCCCTGGTCTGCGTGACCGGAGCCTCGAACGTCACCGGTGAGCTGTGGCCGGTCAAGGAGCTCGCCGCCGCCGCGCACGCCCACGGCGCCCGGATCGTGCTGGACGCCGCGCAGCTCGCGCCGCACCACCCGCTGAACATCGCGGAGCTGGACGTGGACTGGGTCGCCTTCTCCGGGCACAAGCTGTACGCGCCGTTCGGCTCGGGCGTGCTCGCGGGCCGCGCCGACTGGCTGCAGAGCGCCGAGCCGTACCTCGCGGGCGGGGGCGCGTCGCGCAAGGTCGCCCGCCGCGACGACGGTGGCGTGGACGTCGACTGGCACACCACGGCCGCCCGCCACGAGGCCGGTTCGCCCAATGTCATCGGTGTCTACTCGATCGCGTCCGCCTGCAAGGCGCTCACCGAGGCCGGTTTCGACTCGCTGGTCGAGCGCGAGCAGCAGCTCGTGACGAAGGTCCTCGACGGCCTCGCCGATGTGGACGCGGTCAAGGTGCTGTCGCTCTTCGGCGACCAAGCCCCGCGCGTGGGCGTCATCTCATTCGTGGTCGAGGGCTGGAACAGCTCGCACTTCGCGGCCGCCCTGTCCGCCGAGTACGGAATCGGCGTACGGGACGGACTTTTCTGCGCGCACCCGCTGGTCCGCACTCTGCTCGGCAGCGACCCGCAGACCCAGGGCGAGTGCGGTGCCCCCGAGGCCGCGCCCGGCGAGAAGTCGCTCAACGCCATCCGCGTCAGCTTCGGCGCCGGTACGCCCGACGAGCATGTGGAGCGGTTCGTACGCGCCGTCAAGGAGCTCGTTCAGGACGGGGCGAAGTGGAACTACCGTACCGAGGAAGGCCGTTGCGTCCCGGCGGTCTGACCGCCGGACATCCCTAGGCGTCGAGGCCGATCGCGAAGGCCGCTTCCAGGTCGTGCTGCGAGTACGTACGGAAGGCCACGTGCGTGTCGGTGCCCTCGACGCCGGGGATCTTGCTGATCCGGCCCGGGATGACATCGGCCAGGTCGTCGTGCTTGGCCACACGCACCATGGCGATCAGGTCGTACGTACCGGTGACCGAGAAGACCTCGCTGACGCTGTCGAGCGCCGCGATGGACTCCGCGATCTCGGGGATCCGGTCCACGCTGGTCTTGATGAGCACGATCGCGGTGATCACGGTTGGCTTTCTCCCTCGGTGGCCGACGCTGAGACCTTCACTCTATCCGTACGCCGGTATCGCCCCCAGGCGAAGAGGAAGCCCGCGCAGAAGCCCGCCACATGTGCCAGATAGGCCACGCCGGGCCCCGAGCCCGCGCTCTGCGCCGCCAGCCACTGGAGTACGAACCAGAAGATCAGCACGATCCAGGCGGGGAAGCGCAGCGGCAGGAAGAAGAGGAACGGGAACAGGCTGGTGACGCGCGCCCTGGGGAAGAGATAGAGGAAAGCCCCGAGCACCGCGGCGATCGCGCCGGAGGCCCCCACCAGCGTCTGGTCGGACGCGGCATGGGCGACGGCGTAGAAGAGCAGGGCCAGGTAGCCGCAGCTCAGATAGAACAGCGCGAACGGGACGCGGCCCATCCGTTCCTCCGCCATCGCCCCGAAGACGTACAGGAACAGCATGTTGCCCAGCAGATGGAGCCAGCTGCCATGGACGAACAGGGCGGTGGCCGGGGTGACCAGGGCGGCGGCCGAACCGCTCAGCAGCTCGTTCGGGATCACACCCCAGCGCTCGAAGTACGCGCTCTGCGCCGCGAGGAGGTTGTCGCCCGTGCCGTACTCCGGATTGAGGCCGGAGAGCGGGCCGAGGACGAAGATCAGGCAGCACACGCCGATCGCGCCGTACGTCACCACGGGGCCCCGGGCCGCTTCCCGCCAACCGATCATGACCAGAGCATGTCGTAACGGGACCCAGGTGGACAGACCGCCTCGCCGGATCCCACGGGTCGGCTCCCCGCCACGCGGGTACCCGTGAGGCCGTAGGGTTACGGGCAGTAGGCACGATGAAATAAGGACGGCACGATGACGACGGTTCCCCTGCCGACTGCCGAGACCCGGTGGCGCTGCGCCCTGTGCGGCAATCTCACGCGTTTCGACGTGACCCGGTCGTCCAAGGTGATCGAGTACGTACATCTCGACCTGGCCGGAGAGTCCAAGGTCGAAGAACGTGAGGTGGTCAGTGAGACCATCGAGTCAGTGCGCTGCCGCTGGTGCAACGCGGTGGACCAGATCGAACTGGTGGACAGGCCGGGTGCCGGCTCCTGACAGGACCGGCCCGAAAGGGTAGTGGGGTGACGGATTGTGGAGCATGCAAGCGGCGCTGAACCGGCCGAATCGGCCGGTGACGCCGCCGAGGTGCTCGACCGCCCGCTGCCCGAAGGTGTACGGCGCAAGGTCGTCGCGCTGGTCTCGGACGCGTTCGGCGGGCTCACCGTCGCCGAACTGCCCGCCCAGCTGAGGCAGTACGCCCGGTTCACCCCGACCAGGCGTGCCAAGTTCGCGGGCAACGCGATGGCCGCTGCCCTGGAGGGCGACCCGCTGTTCCGCCAGCGCATCGGGGAGCGGCTGCGCGAGGCGCAGCCCGAGCTGGCGACGGCGCTGGAGTCGGGTTCGCCGCCCGCCGCCGCCGATCCCGTCGACGTGGCGGCGGCGGCGTACGTGCTGCGTCCCGTCGGCTGGGTCAAGCTGGTGGCCGCCGCGGGCGAAGAGGCGCTGCGGGCGGACGCCGAGCGCGCCGACGAGGCCGCCCAGCGCGAGCTGGAACGGCTGCGCGAAGAGCTCGCGCACGCGCGCGAGCACACCAAGAGCGAGACCGAGCGGCTCCGTACGGAACTGGAAGCGGCCCGCAAGGAAGCCGACGTACTCCAGCGCAAGCTGCGCAGCGCGCTGAGCGACGTGAAGCGCGGCGAGGCGGCCCTGCGCCGTACGAACGCCGAGGCCGAGACCTTCAAGGCCGAGGCCGCCGCCCAGGTCACCGCCTCCGAGAGCGAGACGCGGCGCCTGAAGGCCCGCCTCGCCGAGGTGGAGGCGGGCCTGGAGGCGAGCCGCAGGGCGGTGCGCGAGGGCCGCAGCATCGAGGACATGCGGGTACGGCTGCTGCTCGACACGGTGCTGGAGGCCGCCCAGGGACTGCGCCGCGAACTGGCTCTGCCGCCCGCGTCCCTGCACCCCGCCGACATGGTGGACGCCGTCGAGCCGGGCCGTATGACGCCCAAGGACATCGCGGCCAGGGCGCTCTCCGAGACCGACCCCGCACTGCTCGACCAGCTGCTCGCGCTGCCGCAGGCGCACCTGGTCGTGGACGGCTACAACGTCACCAAGACCGGCTATCCGCAGATGCCGCTGGACAAGCAGCGGCTGCGCCTGCTCGGCGGCCTCTCGATGCTCGCGGCGCAGTCGGGCGCCGAGGTGACGTGCGTCTTCGACGGGGCCGAGCTGGTGGCGCCCGTGCTGCTCGCGCCGCCGCGCGGGGTCCGGGTGCTGTTCAGCAAGCCGGGGGTGACCGCGGACGAGCTCATCAGGCAGCTCGTACGGGCGGAGCCGGCCGGGCGGCCCGTGGTGGTGGCGTCGACCGACCGTGAGGTGGCCGACGGGGTCGCGAAGGCGGGGGCGAGGCCGGTTGCGTCCGCCTTGCTGCTGAAGCGGCTTTCGCGCGTCTAGTAACTCGTGGGCTTAATGCCCGAATTCACGGAACGTACCGTCAAGTTGCCGTTACTGCACGTGTGATGAAAGTAAAGATTGTGACCTGGGTTTAAGATTTTCCCTGTGGGGATTTGAACTGATCACAAGAAGGTCACTAAGGTCTGCCCTCGAACCTTCGCACAGTTGATCGCCCATCCGGGGTGGCAGTGAAGGTACCGCCGAGTCCATGCAGTTCGGTCCAGTTCCGCGGGGGAACCGAATCGTGGAGCCGGGGATCGCATCCCCCCACTAGCCCGGTAGGCGGCTCGAGGAAGAAGGAGCTCGCCTTCGTGGCGTCCCACCGTCGTCCCAAGCAGCCGAGCCGTACTCGTGTGACTGTGCTCACCGCGACCGCAGCCGCAGCCGTCGCACTCACGTCCCAGACCGCTCAGGCCGACCCCAAGCCGACCAAGAGCGAGGTCAAGGCGAAGGTCGACAAGCTCTACCACGAGGCCGAGGCGGCCACGGAGAAGTACAACCAGTCCAAGGAGCGGCAGGACAAGCTCAAGGAAGAGGTCGAAAACCTCCAGGACAAGGTCGCCCGCGGCCAGGAGGACCTCAACGACCTGCGTGGTGAGCTCGGTTCGGTGGCCAGCGCCCAGTACCGCACCGGTGGCATCGACCCCTCCGTGCAGCTCTTCCTCTCCGCCGACCCCGACAACTACCTGGACAAGGCCGGCGCGATCGACCAGCTGAGCGCCAAGCAGGCCGAGTCGCTCCAGAAGATCCAGGCGAAGCAGCGCACCCTTGCCCAGCAGCGCGCCGAGGCGACGGACAAGCTCGACGACCTCGAAGACGTACGCAAGGAACTGGGCGAGAAGAAGAAGAAGTTCCAGGGCAAGCTCGCCGAGGCGCAGCGCCTCCTGAACTCGCTGACCGCCGCCGAGCGTGAAGAGATGCGGGAGAAGGAGCAGCGCGCCAGCCGCGCGGCCAGCGACCGAGTGAGCCTCGGCAACGAGGTGGCGGCCTCCCAGCGCGGCAGTGCCGCGCTCAGCGCAGCGGCCACCCAGATAGGCAAGCCGTACGTCTCCGGCGCGACCGGGCCCAACTCCTACGACTGCTCGGGGCTGACCCAGTGGGCGTACGCGCAGGCCGGTGTCTCGATCACCCGGACCACGTACACCCAGCACAACGACGGCCAGAAGCTCTACAGCAAGGGCCAGCTCAAGCCGGGCGACCTGGTGTTCTTCAACAACCTGGCGCACGTGGGCCTTTATGCCGGAAACAACCAGATTCTGCACGCTCCGAAGCCCGGCGCCAATGTGCGCTACGAGTCGATGGACTACATGGGCACCTTCCAGTTCGGTGTGCGTATCTGACAAACGCCTTTCTTGAGGATGCTGCCGACACCGCCCATTCGGGCGAATTCCGGCAACTCCCGCTGACTGTCCGCCCCGCCGGTGACCTGCTTCTCCGGCGGGGCGTCGCTGTTTGCGCCCCGTCTGCGCCCGGCGAGGTCTTTGGTCGGGGTGTGTTCGCGCGGCTACTGTCTGCTCGCGCAGCTCCCCGGTCCATGGTCCGCCCGCCCAGGGCGGCAGGGGGCTGCACGCAGTAGAAGGGAGTGCGGCTTCCTGTGGTGACCCATCGGCGTCCCTCACCGTCCGGCCTCACGCAGAGCGCCCGGGTCACGGTTCTGTCAGCGGCCGCGGCAACGGCGGCGGCAGCGCTCGTCGCTTCCCCGGCGAGCGCCGATCCTCAGGACACCCAAGCGGCCACCCAGGCCAGGGTCGACCAGCTGTACGAGCAGGCCGAGCAGGCCACCGAGCGGTTCAACAAGGCCGACGAGCGTGCGGACGAGCTGCGCGCGGAGGTCGACCAGGCCCAGGACGAGGCCGCCCGCGGCCAGGAGCGCATCAATCAGATGCGCGGAGCGCTCGGTTCGGTCGCGGGTGCCCAGTACCGGTCGGGCGGAATCGACCCGGCGCTCGCCCTGCTGCTGTCCGCGGACCCCGACAGCTACCTCGACAAGGCCGCGGCCCTCGACCGCATCAGCGCCCGCCAGGCGAGCGATCTGCACGAACTCAGGGCCGCGCAGCGCAAGCTGGCGCAGCATCGCTCCGAGGCCTCGCGCAAGCTCACCGAGCTGGAGCGCAGCCGGGCCACCGTCGCCCGCCACAAGCGCACCGTGGAGCGCAAGCTCGCCGAGGCGCGGCAGCTGCTCAATTCGCTGCCGCCCGACGAGCGTGACGAGTACGACCGGTCCTCCCGCTCCGGTGCGGGCCGCAGCGAGACGCTGCCCATGCCGGCCGGAGCGCCGGCCTCCGCGCGCGCCGGAGCCGCCGTGCTAGCCGCTCAGCAGGCCGTCGGAAAGCCGTACATCTGGGGCGCCAATGGCCCGTACGGCTTCGACTGTTCCGGGCTCACCCAGTGGTCGTACGCGCAGGCGGGCGTCGCCCTGCCACGCACCTCGCAGGCGCAGCGCTACGCCGGGCAGCAGGTCCCCCTCGACCAGGCGCAGCCCGGTGACCTCGTGGCCTACCGGGACGATGCCAGCCACATCGGGATGTACATGGGCAACGGCCAGGTGGTGCACGCGCCGTACCCCGGCGCCCCGGTGCGCTACGACCCCGTCGGCATGATGCCCGTCTCGTCGGTGACCCGGGTCTGACGGGCCCGCGCCCCCGGCCCGTACGATCGCTGGGTGGCAGGTCGGCGGTGCGGAACACGGCGGAGACGGTGGGCGGGGCCCGTCGTCGCTGCTCTCCTTCTCGCCCCTGCGTGCTCCACCCCCGGACAGCCCGCGGACGTCGCCGCCCGGGACATCCAGCGGACCCTGGACCGCAGAGCCGCCGCCGTCGTCGACCGCGACGAGGCCGGCTACCTGGACGTCCTCGACCCCCGGGCGGGCACGCTGCGCGCGGCGGAGCGCCGTGAGTTCCGGAATCTGGCCGACGTGCCGCTGCGCTCCTGGGAGTACCGGCTGACCGGCCTCGACCGTACGGGCGCGGGGCGGGCCACCGCCCAGGTCGAGCTGCGCTACCGGTTCGCCGGGTACGACGGGGCGCCGGTGAAGGCCGCCACGGAAGTGGAACTGGCCGAGCGGGACGGGCGCTGGTACGTCGCGGCCGACCGTACGGCCGAGGGCAGCGCGCGCCACCTCTGGGAGCAGGGCAAGGTCACCGTCGTACGCGGCGCACGCAGCCTGGTCCTCGGCACCGGCCAGGACGCGGGCCGGCTGCGCGCCATAGCGGATACCGCCGACCGCGCGGTGCCCGCGGTCGACCGGGCGTGGCCGGAACAGTGGGCCAGGCGCCTGGTCGTTCTGGTGCCCTCCTCGGTCGACGCGATGGGGTTGCTGCTGGGCACTCCGGCTGCCGCGTACCGGGGTATCGCCGCTGTCACCACGGGGGAGGCGGGGGGATCGGGCCGGGCGCCCGCGGACCGGGTGATCGTCAACCCCGAGGCGTACGAAGTCCTCGGCGACTTCGGCCGCCGGCTCGTCCTCACCCACGAGTCCACCCACGTCGCCACCCGCGCCCACACGTCCGCGGCCACCCCGATGTGGCTCTCGGAGGGCTTCGCGGACTGGGTGGCGTACCGCGACATCGGCCGCACCGCGGCCCAGGCCGCCCCCGAACTGCGCCGCGCGGTACACGCGGGAGAGGTCCCCGCCGACGCCGCGCTGCCGGCCGACAAGGACTTCGGCTTCGGCAGTGACGCGGAGGGCCTCGGGCGGGCGTACGAGAGCGGCTGGCTGGCCTGCGAGCTGATCGCGGAGCGGTGGGACGAGGACAAGCTGACCGCGTTCTACCGGGCGGTGGGCGCGCAGCGGCAGCGCGAGGGCGCGGTCGAGAAGGCGATGCGGTCGGAGCTGAGCACGACGCTGGAGGACTTCACGGTGAGGTGGCGGGAGTACGTGGGGGAGCGGCTCGCCTGAGACCGCTTGGGTGTTTTCAGCCTCTGGGGGTCCCCCTGGACGTAGTCCTTGGGGGAGTTCGAGGAGCGGTGTCCGGTGCGGAGCCGCCCACGCGGCGGCAGCCGCAAAATGTCACAGGGGGAAGGGGCGGGGAGGGGAACAGCGCCGCAGGCACCCGCGCCCACCCCCCCCTACGACGCCAGCAGCTCCCGCTCCGCGTCCGCCGCACGCTGCGCCGGCACCGCACGCTGCGCCCGCGCTCGCGGACCCGAGACCGTCTGTTGCCACAGCCGGCGGCAAGCCATCAGCGTCGCGGCGACCAGCAGCCCATTGCGTACGGCCAGCAGCAGCACCCCCAGCCAGTCACTGCTCACCACGTGCGAGAACCAGATCGGGAACTCCAGGAAGGTGACACCGGTCGCGGCGAGCACCAGCCGCGCCGGAGCGCCCATCCGGCTGCCCCGGAAGACCAGACACGCGGCGGCAAGCCCGACCAGCCACAGCATGTACTGCGGGCTGATCACCCGGCTGGTGGTCGTGAACAGCAGGAGCGCGGCGAAAGCCGCATCGCACGGCGTCGACGCCGCGAACTCGACCGCCCTGACCCGCCACAGCAGCAGCCAGCCGAAAGCCAGCGCCGTCAGCGCCATCGCAACCGTGCTGACCAGCGGGACGTACGGCCCTAGGAACTCCACGGAGCCGTAGTTGAGCAGCACCTGCCCCTGCCAGCCGAAGTGCCGGGCGGCATGGAAGACGAGCGCGCCGAGCGACTCGATCTCCGTGCCCCGCTCGCGCTGGAAGGTCAGGAAGGCCAGCGCCCCCGGCATCGTGGCGCAGAACAGCACCATCAGGCCCGCGAGCCCCGCGGCCGCCGCCATGCCCGCGGACCGGGCCCCGCGCCCGCGTGGCGCCCCCACAAGCAGCAGCAGCGGCCACACCTTCAGGAGCGCCCCGAAGGCCGCCAGCGCCCCCAGCACGCGCGGCCTGCGCGCCCCGGCCAGCAGGGCCGCCACCGCGACCGCCGTGACCATCACGTCGTACCTGGCGTACGCCGTCGGGCCGAGCAGCGGCACCCCCGCCACCCAGACCCACGCCCCCGCGAGCCGCTTGCCGGGGCGCCGGCCGGCGTACAGGAGCAGACCCATGACGACCGCGTCCGCGAGGAAGGCCAGCACGAAGAAGGCGGACGTGTAGCCGAGGAAGGGCAGCAGAGCGGGGGAGAGGAGCGCGAGGGCGGCGGCGGGCGGGTACTGCCAGGTGATGTCGTCCAGCGGGAAGGTGCCGGTCCGGAGCACCTCGTACCAGCCCTGATAGATCACCGAGACGTCGCTCGTGACGTCGGGACCCGGCACGGTGAACACCTTGAAGACACACAGCAGCAGCACGGTCCGGGTGACAACCCACAGCGCGACAGGGCGCCTTGTGCCGCCGGCTTCGCCTGTGCCCGCCATGACCACCTCGTCCGTTTCGCGCAGGGGTGCGGGAGACATGATGCCGGGCGGGGATGCGCCAGAGCCAAGAAGCGGGGCCGTTCGGTACTGTCGGCGGCGATGCACAAGACCTTGATCGTGACCAATGACTTCCCGCCCCGTCCCGGCGGCATCCAGGCATTTCTGCATAATATGGCGCTGCGCCTGGACCCCGAGCAGCTCGTCGTCTACGCGTCCACGTGGAAGCGGGGCGCCGAAGGTGCCGCCGCCACGGCCGCGTTCGATGCCGAGCAGCCGTTCACCGTCGTACGCGACCCGACGACGATGCTGCTGCCGACCCCGCGCGTCACGCGCCGCGCGGCAGGGCTGCTGCGCGAGCACGGCTGTACGTCCGTGTGGTTTGGGGCGGCGGCGCCGCTCGGGCTGATGGCCCCCGCACTGCGCAAGGCGGGCGCGACGCGGATCGTCGCCACCACGCACGGTCACGAGGCGGGCTGGGCACAGCTGCCCGCCGCCCGTCAGCTGCTCCGCAGGATCGGCGAGGGTACGGACACGATCACCTATCTCGGTGAGTACACGCGCTCACGGATAGCCGCCGCGCTCACGCCCGAAGCCGCCGCGCGCATGGTCCAACTGCCGCCCGGCGTCAACGAGAAGACCTTCCACTCCGCCTCGGGCGGCGACGCCGTCCGTGAGCGGCTCGGGCTCGCCGACCGGCCCGTGGTGGTGTGCGTGTCCCGGCTGGTGCCGCGCAAGGGCCAGGACACGCTGATCCTGGCGATGCCCCGGATACTGCGCGAGGTGCCGGACGCGGTACTGCTGATCGTGGGCGGCGGCCCGTACGCCAAGGAACTGAAGAAGCTGGCCGCGGAGACCCGCGTCACGGACTCCGTGCGCTTCACCGGGCCTGTGCCGTGGGAGGAGCTGCCGGCCCACTTCGGCGCCGGTGACGTGTTCGCCATGCCGTGCCGTACGCGCCGGGGCGGGCTCGACGTCGAGGGGCTCGGCATCGTCTACCTGGAGGCGTCGGCGACCGGGCTGCCCGTAGTGGCAGGTGACTCGGGCGGGGCGCCCGACGCCGTACTGGACGGGGAGACGGGGTGGGTGGTGCGCGGTGGGCCTGCGGCAGCCGCTGCCGACGAGTCGGCGGACCGGATCGTCACGCTGCTCCAGGATCCGGAGCTGCGGCGGCGGATGGGGGAGCGCGGGCGGGAGTGGGTCGAGGAGAAGTGGCGCTGGGACCTGCTCGCGGAGAAGCTGAAGGCGCTTCTCTGATCTCCTGTACGTCACCGATATACGTCACCGATGGAGCCCGGGTTCTGGGCTCCATCGGTACCTGCCCGTATCAGCCCCGGTAGATCGCTTCGATCTCGTCGGCGAAGTCCTTCGCGACGACGTTGCGCTTGAGCTTCAGCGACGGCGTGATGTGCCCGGCCTCTTCGGTGAACTGGCTCGGCAGCACGCGGAATTTCCGCACCGACTCCGCCTTGGACACCGCGGCATTGCCGTCGTTCACCGCCTGCTGGATGACCGCGAGGAGATCCGCGTCCTCGCGCAGCGACGCGGCGGTCGACCCGGCCGGCTTGCCGTTCTCCGCCGCCCAGCGGGCCAGGAACTCCTCGTCGAGGGTGACCAGCGCGCCGACGAACGGCCGCCCGTCGCCGACCACCATGCACTCCGCGACCAGCGCGTGCGCCCGGATGCGGTCCTCGATCACCGCGGGGGCGACGTTCTTGCCGCCCGCCGTGACGATGATCTCCTTCTTGCGGCCGGTGATCGCGAGGTAGCCGTCCTCGTCGAGCGTGCCTATGTCACCGGTGTGGAACCAGCCGTCGGCCAGCGCCTCGGCCGTCGCCGCCTCGTTCTTCCAGTACCCGCTGAAGACGTGCTCGCCGTGGACCAGCACCTCGCCGTCGTCCGCGATCCGCACCACGGAACCCGGCAGCGGCTGACCGACCGTGCCGATCTTCTGCCGGTCCCACGGGTTGAACGCGGTGGCCGCGCACGACTCGGTGAGGCCGTACCCCTCGAGCACCGTGAAGCCGATGCCGCTGTAGAAGTTGCCCAGCCGGTCGCCCAGCGGGGCGCCGCCGGAGATCGCGAACTTGCAGCGTCCGCCGAGGACGGCGCGCAGCTTGCTGTACACCAGCTTGTCGAAGACCTTGTGCTTGAGCCTGAGGCCCAGGGAAGGACCGCCGGGCGTGGCCAGGGCGCGGCCGTACTCGATGGCCGTGTCCGCCGCCTTGTCGAAGATCTTGCCCTTGCCGTCGGCCTGCGCCTTGGCGCGCGCCGAGTTGTACACCTTCTCGAAAACGCGCGGCACGCCGAGGACCAGCGTCGGCCGGAAGGTGGCGAGCTCGTCGGTGAGGTTCTTGATGTCCGGTACGCAGCCGAGCCTGATCGGCGCCAGTACGGCCGCCAACTCGGTCATCCGCCCGAAGACATGCGCCGCCGGCAGGAACAGCAGCACCGAATCCTCGCCGGTGCGGAACAGCGGCTTGAGCCGCTCCACCAGATTGCCGCACTCCGCGAAGAAGTTGCGGTGGGACAGCACGCAGCCCTTGGGGCGGCCGGTCGTCCCCGAGGTGTAGACGATCGTCGCCGGGTCGTCGGCCTTGGCAGCGGCGCTGCGCTCGTCGACCGTCTCCTCCGAGACATCGGCGCCGGCCTCGGCCAGCTCGGCGACCGCGCCCTTGTCGATCTGCCAGACGTGCTGGAGGGCGGGCAGCCCGTCCCGTACGGACGCGACCGCATCGGCGTGCGCCGCGCTCTCGACGATCACAGCGACGGCGCCGGAGTCGCCCAGGATCCACTGGACCTGTTCGGCGGAGCTGGTCTCGTACACGGGCACGGTCACCGCGCCGGCGCTCCAGATCGCGAAGTCCATCTGCACCCACTCGTAGCGGGTACGGGACATCAGGGCGACGCGGTCGCCCGGCTGCACGCCGGCGGCGATCAGGCCTCTGGCGGCGGCGCGGACCTCGGCGAGAAACTCGGTGGCGGTGACATCCGTCCAGACACCCCCGACCTTGCGGCTCATGACCGCCACATCGGGGTGCTGCGTGGCATTGCGGCGGATGAGATCCGTCAGGTTGCCGTCCGTGGGGACCTCGTACAGGGCCGGAAGGCTGAACTCGCGCAAGACTGCTGCTCCTCATCGGGCGCCGGCGCCACGTCGATGTGCGCGTCGGCTGCGGTCCAAGACCGGGCAGGTGCTCAGTGGGGTGAGCACGTTTGGACTGCCCGGACGTTACCCACCAGTACTCGGTTCCGGATAGGGGGGTCTGGCCAGATGTTCGCTGCGTCACATGTCATGGCGGTGCTCCGCGCACAGTAGTCCACCCTTGCATCGTGTCGAAAGTAACCGCAGGTCCGGCCCCCTCTACCCGCAGCGAGTGAGGCGCCCTAGGGTGATCGCCATGCGAGTGCATGTGGTCAGCGACGTACACGGGAACGCGAAGGACCTGGCCAGGGCGGGTGACGGTGCGGACGCGCTGATCTGTCTCGGCGACCTGGTTCTCTTCCTCGACTACGCCGACCACTCGCGCGGCATCTTTCCCGACCTCTTCGGCGTCGAGAACGCCGATCTGATCGTCGAGCTGCGCACCGCCCGCCGCTTCGAGGAGGCCCGCGAGCTGGGTCGCAGGCTGTGGGCGGGCGTCGACAGGGCGGCCGCGACGGAGGCGGCGGTGCGCAAGCAGTACGCCGAACTGTTCGCCGCCTTCCCCACGCCGACGTACGCCACGTACGGCAATGTCGACATGCCGACCCTGTGGCGGGACTTCGCGGGCCCCGGCACCACCGTCCTCGACGGCGAGCGCGTCGAGATCGGCGGCCGCGTCTTCGGCTTCGTCGGCGGCGGCCTCAGGACCCCGATGCGCACGCCGTACGAGATCGACGACGCGGAGTACGCCGCCAAGGTCGAGGCCCTCGGGGAGGTGGACGTGCTGTGCTCGCACATCCCGCCCGAGGTCCCCGAGCTCGTGTACGACACCGTGGCGCGCAGGTTCGAACGCGGCAGCCGGGCCCTCCTCGACGCGATCCACCGCACCCGCCCCCGCTACGCCCTCTTCGGCCACGTCCACCAGCCGCTGGCCCGCCGCATGCGCGTCGGTGCGACGGAGTGCGTGAACGTCGGGCACTTCGCCTCCACCGGCCGCCCCTGGACCCTGGAGTGGTGATCGGCGGCCCGACCGGTCGCGGTAGCCTTCACGCGGACAGTGCCCCCTGAGTACCTGCCCCCTGACCGGAACCGCACTGGAGGAGCCACAGCGATGGCGGAACACACCAGCTCGAGCATCACGATCGAGGCGGCACCGGCCGACGTGATGGGCGTGATCGCCGACTTCGCCCGCTACCCCGAGTGGACCGGCGAGGTGAAGGAGGCCGAGGTACTGGCTTCCGACGCCAAGGGCCGCGCCGAGCAGGTACGCCTGCTGCTGGACGCGGGCGCGATCAAGGACGACCACACCCTCGCGTACACCTGGACCGGTGACAACGAGGTCAGCTGGACGCTGGTCAAGTCCCAGATGCTGCGCGCCCTCGACGGCTCGTACAGCCTCGCCCCGCTCGGCGACGGCGACCGCACCGAGGTCACGTACCAGCTGACCGTCGACGTCAAGATCCCCATGCTCGGGATGATCAAGCGCAAGGCCGAGAAGGTCATCATCGACCGGGCCCTGGCCGGTCTGAAGAAGCGCGTCGAAAGCAACCCGAAGGCCTGATGCCCTGATGCGTACGGTCCTCGTCACCGGCCCCGGCGGCGCGGGCCGCACCACCGTCGCCGCAGCGACCGCCCTCGCCGCCGCGCGGCGGGGGCAGCGCGTACTGGCGCTCTCCACCGACCGGGCGGACACGCTGGGCGCCGCGCTCGGCATAACCACCGGCAGCGGCACGGGCTCCGGCCCCGGCTCCGCGCCGGTCGAGGCCGCCCCCGGCCTGTGGGCCGCGAGGATCGACTCCGGCGCCCACTTCCGCAGGGAGCTGCTGTCCCTCCAGGACCGCGCCGGATCCGTGCTCGACCTGCTCGGCGCGAACCGGCTGGACGGCGAGGAACTGACCGAGCTCCCCGGCAGCGAGCAGTTCGCGCTGCTGCGTGCCCTGCGGGCCTGCGCGGGCCCCGAGGCGGCACAGACGTACGACGTCGTGGTCGTCGACCTGCCGCCGCTGCCCGACACCCTCGCCGCGCTCGCCCTCCCCGAACAGCTGCGCCGCTACCTGCGCCGCCTGCTCCCGCCCGAACGCCAGGCGGCCCGCGCGCTGCGCCCCATGCTCGCCCAGCTCGCCGGGGTGCCGATGCCCGCGCAGTGGCTGTACGAGACGGCGGCCCGCTGGGATGTGGAACTGGCCGCCGTACAGGCACTGCTGGACGACAGCGAGACGACCGTACGCCTGGTCGCCGAGCCGGGGCCCGCCGGAGCCGACGCATTGCGCACCGCCCGTACCGGACTCGCCCTCTTCGGCCTGAGCGTCGACACCGTCGCCGCGAACCGGGTGCTGCCGCAGGACACCCCTGACACCTGGCTCGCGACGCTGGCCGCGCAGCAGCAGAAGTGCCTGACCGAGTGGGCCGGCGAGTGGCAGCCCGCGGCGACGCTGCGCGAGGTCCGCCACCTGGGCCGGGACCCGCGCGGCCTGGACGACCTGGCAGCCCTGTCCGACCCGTCCGCCCTGCCCGAGGGGGGCGACGGCAATGACCTGGCGGTCGAGGAAGCCGGGCCCGCCCGCGACCCGTGGCCCGTGGAGGACCGGATCGCCGACGACGGCGTCCTCGTCTGGCACCTGCCCCTGCCGGGCGCCGTCAAGGAAGAGCTCGGCCTGGTCCGCAGGGGTGACGAACTGGTACTCGACGCGGGCCCGTTCCGCCGCATCCTGACCCTCCCCTCGGCCCTGCGCCGCTGTACCGTCTCCGGCGCGGGCCTCACCGACGGCGTCCTGCGCGTCCGATTCACGCCCGACCCCCAGCTGTGGCCGCGACGCCGGACTGCGTCTCCCGGGGACAGCCCCGACAAGTCCCGGCCCCCCGGCCGGACAAGCAGGTCGGACCGCTGACCGAACCTCCTTCGTGAGGCGGACTCCAGTGAATGCCGTACCGCCGTTCGGGTAACGTCGGTCGTACGAGGCGTACGTACCGTAGGAACCGCCTCCCTGCCGCAGGAGTGTCCGCCATGAGCGATGCCACCGAGGGCCCCCGGCCCGAGTCCGCCGAGGCCACCGACGCCGATGCCTGGGCGAAGGCATGCGCCGAGGACCTCGCCGCCGAGAAGGCCCGCCGTCGAAGCAGTCAGGGGGCGCCTCCCGGATCGGCCGCGGAGGAGCTGCGCAAGCTCGTCGACGCGGTCGCCGACAAGGTCTCGTCGCTCCAGTCGTCGCTGCCCGGCATGGCCGCGCAGGGCACGGTCAGCCAGCTCATCAACCAGGCGAAGTCCGCCGTCGAGCCGGTCATCGAACGCAACCCGGAGGTGTTCGACCACCTCGCCGCGGCCGGCAACGAGCTGCTCGCCGCCTACCGCTCCGCGGTCGAGGGCCAGGAGCGCCGCTGGACCCGCGAGGCATCCGAGCCCGGGCGCCCCGGAGGCCGTAAGGACGACGGCGACGACGGTCCCGAAGGCCCCTCGTCCAGCGAGCACATCGACCTGGACTGAGCTGCGCCTCGGGTACGGTTGGGCCTTAGCGGGGCTCGACCGAAAACTGAGGGACACATGGGACTCACCATCGGCGTCGACATCGGCGGCACGAAGATCGCGGCAGGCGTGGTCGACGAAGAGGGCACCATTCTCGACACGCACAAGGTGTCCACGCCGCCGACCGCCGAAGGCATCGTCGACGCGATCTGCGCGGCCGTCTCCGAGGCCGGCAAGGGCCACGACATCGAGGCGGTCGGCATCGGTGCGGCCGGTTACGTCGACGACAAGCGTGCGACCGTCCTCTTCGCCCCGAACATCAAGTGGCGGCACGAACCGCTCAAGGACAAGGTCGAGCAGCGCGTCGGCCTGCCGGTCGTTGTCGAGAACGACGCGAACGCGGCAGCCTGGGGCGAGTACAGGTTCGGTGCGGGCCAGGGCCACGAGGACGTCATCTGCATCACCCTCGGCACCGGCCTCGGCGGCGGCATCATCATCGGCAACAAGCTGCGCCGCGGACGCTTCGGTGTGGCGGCCGAGTTCGGCCACATCCGGGTCGTCCCCGACGGCCTGCTCTGCGGCTGCGGCAGCCAGGGCTGCTGGGAGCAGTACGCATCGGGACGCGCCCTCGTGCGGTACGCCAGGCAGCGCGCCAACGCGACGCCCGAGAACGCGACGATCCTGCTGGGCCTCGGCGACGGCACGCCCGACGGCATCGAAGGCAAGCACATCAGCGACGCCGCCCGGCAGGGCTGCCCGGTGGCGATCGACTCCTTCCGCGAGCTGGCCCGCTGGGCCGGCGCGGGCCTGGCCGACCTGGCCTCGCTGTTCGACCCGTCGGCGTTCATCGTGGGCGGCGGCGTCTCGGACGAGGGCGAGCTGGTCCTCGACCCGATCCGCAAGTCGTTCCGCCGCTGGCTCGTGGGCGGCCAGTACCGCCCGCACGCCCAGGTTCTCGCGGCCCAGCTGGGCGGCAAGGCCGGTCTGGTCGGCGCGGCGGACCTGGCCCGCCAGGGCTAGCCATGCTTCTTTGCCCGCCGCGCCCTCTGGGGGTGCGGCGGGCATCGTCGTATCTTGATCCGCATGGCGACGAGTGACGTGACGAGTACGCTCCCCAACTCCCGTACCGAGCCGGACGGTTCCGCCGTGATCCGGGTGCTGAGCTACAACATCCGCTCGATGCGCGACGACGAGGACGCGCTGGCCCGCGTCATCCGGGCCTGCGAGCCGGACCTCGTGCTTGTACAGGAGGCCCCGCGGTTCTTCCGCTGGCGCAAGCACGCGGCGCGGCTCGCCGCCAAGACGGAGCTGGTGATGCTGAGCGGTGGGGCCACGGCGTCGGGGCCGATGCTGCTGTGCTCGCTGCGGGCGACGGTGGAGCGTACGGAGGACGTACTGCTGCCGCGTACGCCGGGGCTGCATCAGCGGGGGTTCGCGACGGCGGTGGTACGGATGGGGGGCGCGAGGTTCGGCGTACTGAGCTGCCACCTGAGCCTCCAGGCCGAGGAGCGGTACGCGCAGGGCGGGATGCTGCTGGACCGCCTCGCGGCGATGGGCGTACCGCATGCGATCGCGGGCGGCGATCTCAACGACCGCCCGGACAGCCGTACTTTCCGGCGGCTGGCGGGCGAGCTTCAGGACTGCTGGGCGGTGAAGCCGTGGGGCGGCGAATACACGTCGACGCCGGACAGTCCGCATCAGCGTATCGACGCGATCTTCGCGACCGAGGGCATCGAAGTCCTGGGCTGCGGGGTCCCGTTGGGCCTGCCGGAAGCGGACGTCAAGGCGGCCACGGACCACCTGCCGGTGCTGGCGGCGCTGCGGGTTCCGGCGAAGTAGCTTTTCCCCAAGCCCGCCGCGCCGCGCACCTCGACGCGCGCTAAACGACCGCACCCCGCCCGGGGTCGTCGCCGTCGCCGTCCTCGTCGTCGTGCGACATTCGCCCTACCAACGTGGCGAATCCACCCAGGAAGCCACCGACCCCCAGCGTCGTCAGCCACCACGTCATGTCCCACTGCAACAGCACCGCCGCGAGCAGCAGCAGCGGTCCGCCGATGACCGCGAGCCAGGCGAACTTGGCCGTGGTGTCGGCGGCCGGCAGCGGCGGGGGCTCCGGCGGGACGAAGTGGCCCTCGTCGCTCTCGTCGAGGTCGTCGTCGCTCGGCTCCTCCACGGAGTAGTCGCGCGGACCGCCGACACCGGGAGCGAAGACGACGGAGCTGCCGAGCGGTCTGTCCGGCTCGGCATCGTCCTGACCGGCCCCGTCCGCCTCGGGGTCCTTCTTCAGCGACTTCTTCGGCCGGTCGCCGTCCCCCTCACTGTTCCGGTCGCCGTCCAGCAGGGACAGGTCTTCCACCGACTTGAACGGCTTCGCGCCCGGAGGGTCCGGCGGCTCCTCGCCGTACCCGGCGACGATCTCCGCCCAGAGAGCCTGCTCGTCGACAGGCTTCTCGGCAGCACCACTGCCACCGTCCGCCGCAGTCTCCTCCGGCTCCCGTTCCTCCTCGCGGCCCGCGGGCTCCGCGTCGTGCTCAGCCACCGGTCGTGCTCCCCTTCGTCCCGACACTCGGAGCGAGGCGGCCGATGAACGCATAACTCTCGTCGAAGATCCGCTCCGCGTCGTGGTCCAACGTCGCGACGTGGTAGCTCTGTTCCAGCAGGATCTCGGTGACGTCCGTCGAGGAGACCCGGCCGAGGATCCGGGCCGAGTCGGCAGCCGGCACCACATGGTCCTGCGGGCTGTGCAGGAGCAGCATCGGCTGCGTGACCTGCGGCAGCTCGGTGTCGACAATCTTGAAGAAGTTCCGCACGGAGTGTGCGGCGTGCAGCGGGACCCGGTCGTAGCCGACCTCTTCCCCGCCCGCCTTCGCGATGTCGCTGCGCAGCCCCTTTGTCGTACGGACAAGATGGCGGGCCACCGGCAGCGCGTACGCCGACAGGCCGTGCACCTTGTTCGCCGGGTTGACCACGACGATTCCGGAGATCGCGTCCCCGTGCTTGGCGGCCAGGCGCAGCGTCAGAGCGCCGCCCATCGAGAGGCCGAAGACGAAGACCTGGCTGCACCGGTCGACGAGGACGCGCAGCTCGCGGTCGACCTCCGCGTACCAGTCCTGCCAGGTCGTGACCTGCATGTCTTCCCAGCGGGTGCCGTGCCCGGGGAGCAGCGGCAGGGAGACGGTCAGTCCGCGCTCGGCCAGATGCTCGGCCCAGGGGCGCAGCGACTGCGGGGAACCGGTGAAGCCGTGACAGAGGAGGACGCCGACCTCTCCGCCCTCGTGGCGGAACGGCTCGGCTCCAGGAAGGACCGGCACCGGGGTCTCCTGTTCATGAGTCTCGGACGACGAGAAAAAGGGGGTGCTCAAGATGTACTTCACCGTACGCGACCGGACTGACACGGACCAGGTCCGCCGGGGCCTTGTGAGCGAGAGCGCAGGTCTCGCACGGGTTAAGGTCTGTTCGACAGACAAAGGAAGAAGAGGCACTCGAGTTGATCTACGGCGCAATGAAGTTCTCCATCGGAGGGTCACTGAAGGTTGCCTTCAGACCCTGGGTGGAGGGCCTCGAGAACATTCCCGCCGAGGGACCGGCGATCCTCGCGAGCAATCACCTGTCCTTCTCGGACTCCTTCTTCCTGCCCGCGGTCCTCGACCGCAAGGTCACCTTCATCGCCAAGGCCGAGTACTTCACCTCGCCCGGCGTGAAGGGAAAGCTGACGGCGGCCTTCTTCAAGGGCGTCGGCCAGCTGCCCGTGGACCGTTCGGGCGCGCGCGGCGCGGGTGAGGCGGCGATCAAGGCCGGCATTCAGGTCATCGAGGGCGGTGGCCTCTTCGGCATCTACCCGGAGGGCACCCGTTCGCCCGACGGCCGTCTCTACCGGGGCAAGCCCGGCGGCCTGGCGCGCGTGGCGCTCGCCACCGGGGCGCCGGTGATCCCGGTCGCGATGATCGACACGGAGAAGATCCAGCCGCCCGGCAAGGTCGTACCGAAGCTTATGCGTCCGGGGATCAGGATCGGCAAGCCGCTCGACTTCAGCCGCTATCACGGCATGGACGGCGACCGGTTCATCCTGCGCTCGGTGACCGACGAGGTCATGTACGAGATCATGAAGCTCTCCGGCCAGGAGTACGTCGACGTCTACGCGACGGCGGCGAAGCGCCAGATCGCCGATGCGGAGAAGGCGGCCAAGGCCGAGAGGGCGGAGGCCGAGAAGGCTGCGAAGGCCGAGAAGGCCGGAACGGCGGAACGGTCAGACGCGTAACGGCGTCCGTCCAGGGGTGGGGATGATGGCCAAGACCCGGCGCGAGCGCGTCGTACGTATGTCGGTCGAGCAGCCGCTGTGGCGTGCGCTGACCGGCTACCGCATCATGACGATGATCTACGCGGTGCTCCTCTTCGTGTTCTCGCGGGAGAAGTTCGAGCGCCCGTGGGTGGCGGTCGCCTTCCTCGCGGTGCTGGCGGTTTGGACGCTGGCCACGCTCCCCAAGGTGGCGAACGCGGCGAGCTGCACCAAGCGTTTCCTCGTCGCCGACCTGACGATCGCCCTCACCGGCATCATGCTCACCCCGCTCGCCGACGCCCAGGCGCAGCAGATCGACGGCCCCACCCTGCCGACGATATGGACAGCGGGCTCCGTCCTCGCGTTCGCCATCAAGGGCGGCTGGCGCTGGGCCGGTTTCGCTTCGTCCTTCGTCGCCGTCGCCAACATCGTCGAGCGCGGCGAGCCCAGCAGGGACACCTTCCACAACGTCCTGCTGGTGTGGGTCGCCTCCATCGCCATCGGTTACGTCGTCGAGGTCGCCCGCGCCTCCGAGCGCACCCTCGCCCGCGCCCTGGAGATCGAGGCCGCCACCCGCGAGCGCGAGCGCCTGGCCCGCGACATTCACGACAGCGTGCTCCAGGTCCTCGCCATGGTGCAGCGGCGCGGCGCCTCCCTCGGCGGCGAGGCCGCCGAACTGGGCCGGATGGCCGGGGAGCAGGAAGTCGCCCTGCGCACCCTGGTCTCCACCGGCCTGGTGCCGGCGACGCGCGCCTCGGAGGACGCGTCGCTGGGTGCGGTGGTCCGTACGGTCGAAGTCGACGCCGAAGAGGACGACGAGGACGGCGAAGGCGGAGGGCGTGTCTGCGACCTGCGCTCCCTGCTCGCCCCGCACGCCGGCTCGAAGGTCTGCTTCGCGGAGCCCGGCGCCCCGGTCCTGCTCGAACCGGCGGCGGCCATGGAGCTCGCGGCGGCTGTCAGTGCCGCACTGGACAATGTCCGCAGGCACGCCGGCGAGGACGCCCAGGCCTGGATCCTGGTCGAGGACTGGCCGGAGGAAGTGATCGTGACGGTACGGGACGACGGTCCCGGCATCCCGGACGGCAGGCTCGCCCAGGCCGAGGGGGAGGGGCGCCTCGGGGTGGCCCTGTCGATCCGCGGGCGGCTGCGGGACATCGGCGGCACGGCGGAGCTGATCTCGGTACCGGGGCAGGGCACAGAAGTCGAACTGAAGGTTCCACGGGGGAAGGCAGGACAGGCGCGATGAGCGACGAGCAGCAGAAGATCAAGGTGATGGTGGTCGACGACCACCCGATGTGGCGGGACGCGGTCGCCCGCGACCTGGAGGCGGCCGGCTTCGACATCGTCGCCACGGCCGGCGACGGCCCGCAGGCGGTACGCCGAGCCCAGGCCACCGCACCCCAGGTCCTTGTACTCGACCTCAACCTGCCCTCCATGCCCGGCGTCCAGGTCTGCAAGGAGCTCGTCGGCGCCGACCCGGCACTGCGGGTCCTCGTCCTGTCCGCGAGCGGTGAGCACGCCGACGTACTGGAAGCGGTGAAGTCCGGTGCGACGGGCTATCTGCTGAAGTCGGCCAGTCCCGAAGAGCTCATCGACGCGGTACGCCGCACGGCCGCCGGGGACCCGGTCTTCACGCCGGGTCTGGCCGGCCTGGTCCTCGGTGAGTACCGCCGACTGGCCTCCGACCCGGCGCCCGCCGCGTCCGACGAGCCGAAGGCTCCGCAGCTCACCGACCGCGAGACCGAAGTGCTGCGGCTGGTCGCCAAGGGGCTCTCGTACAAGCAGATCGCCGAACGCCTGGTGATCTCGCACCGCACCGTCCAGAACCATGTGCAGAACACCCTGGGCAAGCTCCAGCTGCACAACCGCGTGGAGCTCGTGCGGTACGCGATCGAACGCGGCCTCGACGACGCCTAGTTGGACCCCGGTGCGACCCCGGATCGACCTCCCGCGCCGTGTCGCTGTGACCTGGCTCACCGCTAGCGTGGCCGCACACGGCACAGCTGGATGCGGCGAAGGGACAATTCCATGCGGGTCGGAGTACTGACCGGGGGAGGCGACTGCCCCGGTCTCAACGCGGTCATCCGCGCTGTCGTCCGCAAGGGCGTGCAGGAGTACGGCTACGACTTCACCGGCTTCAGGGACGGGTGGCGCGGGCCGCTCGAAGGCGACACCGTACGGCTCGACATTCCGGCCGTCCGCGGCATCCTGCCCCGCGGCGGCACCGTCCTCGGCTCCTCGCGCACCAACCCCCTCCAGGCGGAGAACGGCATCCGCCGCGTCAAGGACAACCTCGCCAAGTACGAGGTCGACTCGCTCATCGTGATCGGCGGCGAGGACACGCTCGGTGTCGCCACGCGCCTGTCCGACGAGTACGGCATCAAATGCGTCGGCGTACCCAAGACCATCGACAATGACCTGTCCGCCACCGACTACACCTTCGGCTTCAACACCGCGGTCGGCATCGCGACGGAGGCCATCGACCGCCTCCACACCACCGCCGAGTCGCACATGCGCGTCCTCGTCGTCGAGGTCATGGGCCGGCACGCGGGCTGGATCGCCCTGCACTCCGGGCTCGCGGGCGGCGCGAACGTCATCCTCATCCCCGAGCAGCGCTTCGACATCGAGCAGGTCTGCGGCTGGATCACCTCCCGCTTCAAGGCGTCGTACGCCCCGATCGTCGTCGTCGCGGAGGGCGCGATGCCCAAGGACGGCGAGATGGTGCTCAAGGACGGCACGCTGGACTCCTTCGGGCACGTCCGTCTGTCGGGCGTCGGCGAGTGGCTGGCCAAGGAGATCGAGAAGCGCACGGGCAAGGAGGCGAGGACCACGGTTCTCGGCCACGTCCAGCGCGGCGGCACGCCGAGCGCTTTCGACCGGTGGCTGGCGACCCGCTTCGGGCTGCACGCGATCGAGGCGGTACGGGACGGCGACTTCGGCAAGATGGTCGCCCTCCAGGGGACGGACATCGTGCGGGTGCCGATGGGGGAGGCGACGTCCCGCCTGAAGACGGTCGACCCGAAGCTGTACGAGGAGGTGGGCGTCTTCTTCGGCTGAGCGGAGCCCGGACGGGCCGGAAAAGCGGCCCGTCCGGCGTTTCGCCCCACCGCTCAGGCCCCGGCCCCGGCCCGCGAAGCACCAGCAACAACGCTCCCCACCAGCTCCCCCACAATCGCCGCCCCGCGCAGCGTCAGCACCGACTCCGGATGGAACTGCACCCCAGCAAAGCCCGGCCCCCGCACCGCGTGCACCTCGCCCGTCCCCAGGTCGCGGGCGACTTCGACGCCGTGCGCAGCCAACTCAGCCGCCCCGGCGTCATCACACCGCGCGGTGAAGCTGTTGTAGTACCCCACAACCTCCTCCCGCCCGAAGAAGTCGATCCGCTCCTGCGCACCCTGGTACGGCACGTCCTTCCGTACGATCGCAAGCCCCAGCTCCGCCGCGATCAGCTCATGCCCGAGGCAGACCCCCAGCACCCCGTACGGATGCGAGCCCACGAGCTCCGCCGCCAGCTCCCGCAGGACCCGCATCTTCGGGTCGGCCGTGTCGGCCGGGTTTCCGGGGCCCGGGCCCAGCACCACGGGCCCTTGGTGACCGAGGGCCGTCTCCCGCAGCCCGGGCTCGTCGTACCTCCGTACCGTCACCTCAAGACCGGACGCCCGCAGCACATGCGCGAGCATCGCCGTGAAGGTGTCCTCGCCGTCGACCACCAGAGCGTGGCTGGCAAGGTCGGCGCCCCGCTCCTGCATCTTCAGCCAGAAGGGAGCCAGGTCCAGCCGCCGTGCGTCTAGCGCGGCCCGTACGCGCGGATCGTCCGCCAGGGCGGGCCGTACGGCCGTGTCCTGCGGCCGACCGGGACGTACACCCAGCGCCGCCAGTACGCCCGCCGCCTTGGCGTGCGTCTCCGCCACCTCGCTGTGCGGGTCGGAGTGGCGGACCAGCGTCGCCCCGACGGGCACCCGCAGACGGCCGTCCGGGGAGATGTCGGCCGTACGGATCAGGATGGGCGAGTCCAGGGTCTGCGTACCCGCCTCGTCCTGCCCGATCAGGGCCAGCGCACCCGCGTAGTAGCCGCGCCCGCCCACCTCGTGGCGCTCGATGACACGGCAGGCGTTCTGTACGGGCGAGCCCGTGACCGTCGCCGCGAACATCGTCTCCCGCAGCACCTCCCGTACATCCAGCGAAGAGCGGCCCCTGAGCTCGTACTCGGTGTGCGCCAGGTGGGACATCTCCTTGAGCCGGGGCCCGACGACGACCCCGCCCATGTCGCCGACGGTGCACATCATCTTGAGCTCCTCGTCGACGACCATGGAGAGCTCCTCGGTCTCCTTGCGGTCGCCCAGGAATTCCAGCAGCGCCTCGGCGCTCGGCCCGTCCGCCGGATAGCGGTACGTCCCGCTGATCGGATTCATCACGACCGTCCCGCCGGACATCCGCACATGTACCTCGGGACTGGCCCCGACCAGCGTGCGCTCCCCGGTGTGCACGACGAACGTCCAGTACGCGCCCCGCTCCCCGGCGAGCAGCCGCCGGAAGAGGGCGAGCGCGTCGGCCCGCCCGAAGCCGGGGATGTCGCCCTCGAAGGTGCGGCGGATGACGAAATTCGCGCCCTCGCCCTGGCCGATCTCGTCCTCGATGACGCGCCGCACGATGCCGGCGTACTCCTCGTCATCGACGTCGAATGCCCCGCCGTCGACCCGTACATGGTGCGCGGGCAACTGCTCCAGGACCTCGCCGAGCGGCAGTACGTACGTCTCGTCGGCGACCAGCACACTGAGCGGCGTCCCGTCGTCCCGTACGTCGAACCCGCGCTCCCTGATCTGCCGGAACGGCACCAGCGCGAGCACCGGTGTGTCGCCGACCGGGATGTCCGCGAGGCGCGCGGCCTCGTGCACGTCCCCGATCAGCAGCTCGACGGTGTCGTGGTCGTGGCCGGGGGTGCGCCTGCGCAGGAGAGCGAAGGGGCGGGTGTCGTCGAGGAGGGTGCTGATGAGCATCGGAGGTGTTCCTTCCGGGGAGATCCGGTCGATCCGGGTGGAGAGGAACAGCCCCTGGGAAACACCAAAGGCCGCCCCTCGGGGCGGCCTTCGCGGTATCGGTGTACGCGCAGTCAGTGGGCCGCCGGAAGAGCGGGCCACCACCAGTTCTGGGTCGTCTGCGTGAACATGTCCGGCACCCTACCCGATCTCGGGACGCAGCAGCAGCGAATCGAGCGCGGATTCCAGATAGCCGGTCAGCTCGGCTCCCACCGGGAGCGCCGAGGGGACGGCATGCATCAGCTGGGTGTGCCCCAGGTAGACGCTGTACGCGAGCAGCCCCTTGCGCCGTGCCTCCGCCTCGGGGAAACCCAGCTCCGCGAAGAGCCGTGACACGTACGCGACCCGCCGGTCGGTCACCCGGCGCAGCGCCGCTGCCACCCGCGGGTCGTCCGCCGTCGCGAGCAGCGACACCTCCAGCGGGTCGCTCGCGGCCGACCCGACGGCCTCCGTGAAGAGCCACCGCAGCCGCTTCTCCGGGTCGGGCTCGGCTTCGAGCTCGGTGATGGCCGCCTCGGTCTCGGTCTCCGCCCAGCGGACGAGCGCGGCCTCGACGAGGGCGTCGCGGCCCGAGAAGTGCCAGTAGAAGCTGCCCTTGGTGGTGGAGAGCCGGGTGGCGAGCGGCTCGACGGCGACCGCCGCGAGACCGCCCTCGCGCATGGCGGCCAGGGCCGCATCGGCCCAGTCCTGCGCGGTCAGCCGCCGCTTCTTCTCCTGTGCTTTCTCCTGCCGTTGCACCATGGCCATACGGTACCGTATGGTAGACCATACGCCAGCGTATGGAGGCACGTGATGACCAAGGTCCGCAACGTCCACGAACGTCATGTCCAGGCTTCCGCCCAGGTGGTCGGGGCCCTCGTCGACCGGCTCTCCAGCGACGACGACCCCGTCTTTCCGGCCCCCGCCTGGGCCCCGATACGCCTCGACCGGCCGCTCGGCGTCGGCGCCGACGGAGGCCACGGCCCGGTGCGCTACACGGTCGTGGCCTACGAACCGGGGCGACGTATCCGCTTCGCGTTCTCACCGCCGGACAACGGCTTCCACGAGCTGACCGTCGAGCCCGTGGGGGAGGACCGGTGCGTCGTGCGCCACGTGCTGGAACAGGACCAGCGCGGCGTGGCCAGAATCGCCTGGCTGACGGCGGTACGAGCCGTGCACGGCACCGTGATCGAGGAGCTCTTCGACAACATCGAGCGGGCGGCAACCGGCACAGTCGCACGCCCCGTCCGCTGGTCGCCCCGGGTCGCACTGCTCAACCGGCTCGACTGGGACAAGCCGGTCGCGGTCGAGATCCCGGCCACCGCCCGGCTGATCCGTACCGCACTGGAGCGGCCCGATTTCCGGGACGCCTGGCAGATGGACCTGCTGCCGGGCATGCCGCGCGATCCGCGCGCCTGGACGGGAATCCTGCGCGATTCCTTTCCCGTAATCGCGCAGGAGGGCGGCGAGTTGCTGCTCAGGGTGGACACGGCGGGCCTGCGGGCCCGGGCCTCGATCCTCGTCGACGAGGAGGCCGGCCACATCGTCCTCAGTACGGTCGTGAAGACCGGCAGCCTGCGCGGGCGGCTCTACTGGGGAGCGGTCGAGCGGGTGCATCCCTTCATGGCCCGCACCATGCTGCGCCGCGCCCATCGCGGGCTGGCGCTGGCGGCGCCGAGCGCGGGTGCGCGGAACAGGACTGTCTCACTGGTTGAGCCAGGGGATGGACTACCGGCCTGACCCCGTAATGTTGGTGGGGTGACCGTGAACGCTAAGACCACCCTTAACGGTGGCAACACCTGGCGAGACCTTCCCGCGGCGCAGCAGCCTGAGTACCCCGATGCCGAGGCTCTGCGCGATGTGATCGCGGACCTCGAGTCGTATCCGCCGCTCGTCTTCGCGGGCGAGTGCGACCAGCTGCGCGCCCGACTGGGAGCCGTCGCCAAGGGCGAGGCGTTCCTGCTGCAGGGCGGCGACTGCGCCGAGGCCTTCGACGCCGTATCCGCCGACCACATCCGTAACAAGCTCAAGACGCTCCTCCAGATGGGCGCGGTACTGACGTACGCCGCCTCCGTGCCCGTCGTCAAGGTGGGCCGGATCGCCGGTCAGTACTCCAAGCCGCGCTCCAAGCCGACCGAGACCCGCGACGGCGTGACCCTGCCGACCTACCGCGGCGACTCCGTCAACGGCTTCGAGTTCAACGAGGCGTCCCGGATCCCGGACCCCGAGCGCCTGAAGCGGATGTACAACGCGTCCGCGTCGACGCTGAACCTGGTCCGCGCCTTCACCACCGGCGGTTACGCCGACCTGCGCCAGGTGCATGCCTGGAACCAGGACTTCGTGAAGTCGTCCCCGTCCGGGCAGCGTTACGAGCAGCTCGCCCGCGAGATCGACAACGCGCTGAACTTCATGAAGGCAGCGGGGACCGACCCCGCGGAGTTCCGCACGGTCGAGTTCTACGCCTCCCACGAGGCGCTGCTCATGGACTACGAGACCGCCCTGACCCGGGTCGACTCGCGTACGGGCCACCTGTACGACGTGTCGGGCCACATGCTCTGGGTCGGTGAGCGCACCCGTCAGCTCGACGGCGCGCACATCGAGTTCGCCTCGAAGATCCGCAACCCGATCGGTGTGAAGCTCGGCCCCACGACCACGGTCGACGAGGCCCTGCAGTACATCGACAAGCTCGACCCGGACCGCGAGCCCGGCCGGCTGACGTTTGTCGTCCGCATGGGCGCCGACAAGGTCCGGGACAAGCTCCCCGAGCTCGTCGAGAAGGTCTCCGCGTCCGGCTCCACCGTGGTGTGGGTGACCGACCCGATGCACGGCAACACCTTCGAGGCGGCCTCCGGCCACAAGACGCGTCGCTTCGACGACGTACTGGACGAGGTCAAGGGCTTCTTCGAGGTGCACAAGGGCCTGGGCACGCACCCGGGCGGCATCCACGTCGAGCTGACCGGTGACGACGTCACGGAGTGCGTGGGCGGCGGCGACGAGATCTTCGTCGACGACCTGCACCAGCGCTACGAGACGGCCTGCGACCCGCGGCTCAACCGGAGCCAGTCGCTGGACCTGGCGTTCCTGGTCGCCGAGATGTACCGCGACCAGTAAAGATCACCAATACGGCAGGAAATGACTGTGGGGCGCGGATCGAATGTGATCCGCGCCCCACGGTCGTACCCGGGGCTTTTGCGAGCGGGAAGTGGCGGGTAAGGTTAGGTTGACCTTACCGAGAATCCACCCTCGGCCCCTGTCAGGAGGTGTACCGCATGTTCGTCTGCTCCTGCTTCGGCGTGACCGACAAGCAGATCAAGGAGCATGCGGACGCCGGTGCCTGCACGCCCCGCCAGATAGCGTCCGTCAGCAAGGCGGGGACGGACTGCGGCTCGTGCGTACGCACGATCCAGGGGCTGCTCGGGCGCGGTGCGTGCCCGCGCCGCGCGCTGATCGAACAGAGCGAGTCGGCGATGTCCGAGAACGCTCCGGCCGAGTCACCGATGGCCGGGACCACCCTGTCCGAAGCTGCCTGACCGGCTGACCGGCGACCCGGCTGCTTGCTTGATCAGCTGCTCGGCTGCTCGATCAGCTGGGCGATGTAGAGCGACTCACCGAGCTTCTCGACCAGCTCCAGCTGGGTGTCGAGATAGTCGATGTGGTGCTCCTCGTCCTTGAGGATGTCCTCGAAGATGTTGGCCGACGTGATGTCGCCCTTGTTCCGCATGACGTCGATGCCGCGCTTGAGGCGGTCGATCGCCTCGACCTCGACCTCCCGGTCGGCCTTGAACATCTCGGTGACGGTCTGGCCGACTCGTACGTGGAAGAGACGCTGATAGTTCGGCAGGCCTTCCAGGAAGAGGATCCGGTCGGTCAGTGTCTCCGCGTGCCGCATCTCGTCGAAGGACTCGGCCCGGGTGTATTTCGCGAGCTTCGTCCAGCCGAAGTTGTCCTGCATTTTGGCGTGCAGGAAGTACTGGTTGATGGCAGTCAGCTCGGCGGTCAGCTGCTCGTTGAGAAATTCGAGGACCTCGGGGTCGCCCTGCATCGCAGAGGCTCCTTCCAGGCGTGGAACTGGGCAGGTTTCGCGCATCTTTGCACCGTGGGTGGGGGGCGTCCAGTAAGTGCAGGCTTATTAGGAGTTGCCCCGAATAGAGTCAGACCTGGTCATGACCACCCTTCGCCGTCTGTCACCATGGAGTCATGGGTCAGCCGGAAAGCCGGGAACGTCGCGAATCAGAGCAGCCCGAGCTTCCGCCGGGGCAGCGTCTCCAGCGCGGCTGGCCGGTTACCCACTATGGCCCTGTGCCCAAGTTCAAGCCGGACCGCTGGGAGTTCAGGATTTTCGGCGCGACGGCCGACGGTGAAAAGCGCTGCTGGAATCACGAGGAGTTTTCGGCCCTGCCGTTCTCCACGGTCGTGGCCGATCTGCACTGCGTCACAAAGTTCAGCATGCTTGGGGCCGAATGGGGTGGGGTGCTCGCCCGTACTCTCGTCGAACTCGCGCCGCCCGCGCCCAACGTCACCCACGTCATGGTCTGGGCCGAATACGGCTTCAGCGCGAATCTTCGGCTGGCGGACTTCACCTCGGAACGTACGGTTTTCGCCACGCACAAAGGTGGCGAGCTGCTCACCGCCGAGCACGGTTTCCCGGTGCGCCTGGTCGTGCCGCATCTGTACGCCTGGAAGGGGCCCAAGTGGGTCCGCGGCGTCGAGTACATGACGGCGGACCGCCGCGGCTTCTGGGAGGAGCGCGGCTATCACAACGTCGGCGACCCCTGGCGTGAGCAGCGCTACTCCTATCAGGAGGAGCCGGGGGACGGCCCGGAGCTCTAGCGCCGCCTTACGGTGCGGCCGGATCAGTGGTGGTACTGGTGGACCACCGCGTGGCCCTTGCCGCGGCCGATCATCCACTTGTTCACCGGAGTGGTGATCACGAAGGCGGCCGCGAGGGCGAAGGTGAGTACGCCCCAGAACATCGCGTCGGACAGGTGCGCGTCCATCGCGCCCGGCCACAGGGCGAGCACGCCGTTGTCGATCAGCTCCATCACGGCGATGGAGAGCGTGTCGGCGGCGAGGGCCACCCGGATCGCTGTCCTGAAGCCGACGCCGGCCTTGAGGATGCCGCGCAGGGTCAGGGCGTAACCGAAGAAGAAGGCCAGGATGATCGCCAGGATCATCGTCTCCATGTTGCCCCAGCCGAGCGCGGTGCCGATCACCATGCCCAGGACCTCGCCGATGGCGCAGCCGGTGAGGCAGTGGAGCGTGGCCTGGGCGGCCATGCGCCAGCTGACCTTGCCGTGGCTTCCGTGGCTGCCGTGATGGGCTGATCCGTGCCCCTCGTGACCCGCGTGCTCCTCATGCGCGAGGTGCTCGTGGTCCTCCTGGTCCTCGTGGTGCGTGGCGTGCGTGTGTGTTTCGTGGTCCATCGCGTGGCTCCCCATGCCAGATAGCGGTTCCTGCCGACAGCAGACACCGTATACCCCCCAGGGGTATTCCTCAATGGCTTTGGATCAGGTCAGAAGTCGCGCAGCTCCTTGAGCCGTGCCACATCGGCCGCATGTCCCTCTTTGCCGCCCGGCGTCTCGATCGTCAGCGGTACGCCCTCGGTCGCCGGATGCGAGAACAGTTCGCGGAACGGCTCCTCGCCGATGTGGCCGGAGCCGATGTTCTCGTGGCGGTCCTTGTGGGCGCCGACGACGTCCTTGGAGTCATTGGCGTGGATCAGCTTCAGCCTGCCTTCGCCGACCGTGTCCACCAGGAGGTCGAGGGTCTGCTTCATCCCGCCGGGCCCCGCGAGGTCGTGTCCGGCCGCGTAGATGTGGCAGGTGTCGAGGCAGACGCCCAGCTTGGGGTGGGCGTCGAGCGCGTCGAAGTACGGGCCGAAATCCCAGGTGCGCGAGCAGAGGGAGGCGCCCTGGCCGGCCGTCGATTCCAGCAGCAGGAACGGGTCGTCGTCGTGGGTCAGCTCGTCGAGGAGCGGCAGCAGGTGGGTGCGTACCTGTGCGAGCGCTTCGGAGCGCGGGCGGCCTCCGGTCGCCGAGCCGGTGTGCACCACCACGCCCAGCGCGCCGATCTCGCGGCCGCGGCGCAGTGAGTGCCGCAGCGACTCCACGGACTTCTCCACGGTCGCCTCGGTGTGCGAGCCGAAGTTGATCAGGTAGGGCGCGTGCACGTACGCAGGGATCCGCTCGGCGGCGCAGGCCGCGCGGAACAGCTCGTCCTGGGCCGGATTTCCGGTGGGCGTCGCCCAGCCGCGCGGGTTGGCGGCGAAGACCTGCACGGTTTCGGCGCCGATCTCACGGGCGTACGCGAGACCGGTCGTGGCGAGGCCTCCGGCCACGGGCACATGGCCGCCGACGGGGTTTCGGGAGGGGAAAGGTGCGTTGCTCATCGTCCTCACAGGATGCCAGGGCCGGACGGTGCCACCGACCGGCCCCGGGCGTCCTGTGGGGGCGGGCTTACAGACCCTTCGTCTTGATGGTGACCGTGCTGCCCTCGGGAGCGCCTTCGCCGCCCTCGACCGACTGGCTCGCGATCTCGTCGCTGAAGGACAGGAACGGGCGGTCCACGTCGACGTCGAAGCCCGCGTCCTCCAGCGCGATCGTCGCGTCGTCGACGTTCTCACCGACCACATCGGGCACGGGAATCATGCGCGGCCCCTTGGACACCGTCAGCGTGATGGTGTCGCCCTCGGCGAGCCGGTCGCCCTCGGCGGCCGACTGCTTCGCGACGGACCCGGCCTCCTCCTGGGACGAGACCCGCCCGGCCGCGACCTTTACGTCGAATCCGAGGTCTTCGAGCTCCGAGGTGGCGTCCTCCACGCTCTCGCCGGTCACGTCGGGCACCTCGATGGGCGAGCCCTTGCTGACGACCATGGCGATCGCGGAGTCCGGCTGCCGCTTGGTGCCGGCGCCCGGGGCCGTACTGATGACGGAGCCCTGCGGGACGGCCTCGCTGAACGCCTTGGTGATGATGCCGGGGGCCAGACCGGCCTTCTCGATCTCGCGCTTGGCCTTGTCGAGCGGCAGCCGCTCGACATCGGGGACCTCCACGATCTCCGGGCCGCGCGACACAACCAGCGTCACGGAGCCGTTGTTGCGGATGCGGGCCCGGGACTTCGGGGCGCTGTCCATGACGGTGCCCCGCTCGTACGCCTCGCTGAACTTCCGCTCGACCTTCTTGATGTCGAGCCCGGCCGCGGACAGCCGCTTCCCGGCCTCCTTCTCCGTCTGGCCGAGGAGGGAGGGCACGCGGGTGAACTGCCCCGAGTTGATGTACCAGACGCCCGCGCCGACGCCGAGGACCAGCAGCAGCGCGGTGACGATCGCGAGCACCCCGCGCCTGGGCACCACGGTGCGCCCGCGCGGCGCTGGCTGCGGCGGCGCGTCCGGCGGAGGCATCTGGAGCCTGCTGGTGCGGTTGAGAGGCTCGCCGCCGTTGCCGTCGGCGGGCAGTGGCACAGGCGTCCCGAGGGCGCGGGGAATGACGCTCGTACGGTCCTCGGCCCTGCCCTGTCCCTCGGCCTCCGGCTGGGCCTCCGGCTGGGCCTGCGGCGGCACCACGTCGAGCTGTTCGTCGCTGAGCGCGGAGCGCGCCTCCCTGGCCTGCGAGAGGAGCGCCACAGCGTCGTACGGACGGATCTCCGGGTTGCGCGCGGTGGCGGCGGCGACCAGCTCGTCCAGCTCGGCCGCCAGCCCGGGGACGGCGGCGGAGGGGGCGGGCACGTCCTCGTGGAGGTGCTGGTAGAGCACCTGGGCAGGGGTGCTGCCGGAGTGCGGCTTGCTGCCGGTGAGCATTTCGTACAGCACGACACCGCAGGCGTAGACGTCGGCCCGGGTGTCTGCGGTGCCGTGCTCTATCTGCTCGGGCGCGAGATACGAGACGGTGCCGAGGACGGAGCCGGTGGTACTGGTGACCGTGTCCACGGCCCGTACGAGCCCGAAGTCGGCGACCTTGACCCGCCCGTCGTCCCCTATCAGGACGTTCTCGGGCTTCATGTCCCGGTGGACGAACCCGGCGCGGTGAGCGGCCCCGAGCGCGGCCAGTACCGGCTCCAGGATGTCGAGGGCGGCACGGGGCTGCAGAGCGCCGCGCTCGCGCAGTACGTCGCGCAGGGTGCACCCGGCGACGTACTCCATCGCGAGGTACACATAGGCACCGTCCGTGCCCTGGTCGAACACCCCGACCACATTCGGGTGCGCGAGCCTGGCGACCGACTTGGCCTCCCGGATGAACCGGTCCACGAACGAGGCGTCGGCGGCGAGGGTCGGGTGCATCACCTTGAGGGCGAGAATCCGGTCGAGCCGGGTGTCGACGGCCCGGTAGACCGTGGCCATGCCGCCGACGGCGATGCGCGCATCGATGCGGTAGCGGCCGTCGAGCACCTGCCCGACGAGAGGGTCCTGAAGGGTCGTATCCACGCAGGGGAGTCTACGAGCCGCCACGGACACCGCTGCCGGTCAGCCCGCCCCCGCAGCGGTACTGAAGCCGACCTGTGACGCACGGCACGCGCGGGGGGCCTTCGATTCCCCCCGCGCGGTCAGAAACGCCGGTCACCCGCGCGGCCCGCACGCCGGGCCCCGTGCGGTCGGAATGCTGGGCCTCTCGCGAGGTCCGCACGCCGGGCCCCTTGCGGTCGGAACGCCGGGCCTCTCGCGCGGTCGGAACGCAGGGCCCCGTGCGGTCGGAATGCCGGGCCCCGTGCGCGCTCAGAACGCCGGGCGCTCCGGATCCAGGGCCGCGCGTCCCGCCCCCGGCGACGACGCCTCCGCGTAATGGCGGCGCGGAATCCGCCCGGCCCGGTACGCCAGCCGTCCCGCCTCCACCCCGTGCCGCATCGCCTCCGCCATCAGCACCGGCTCCTGCGCCCGCGTGACCGCCGAGGCGAGCATCACCGCCGCGCACCCCAGCTCCATCGCCAGCGCCGCGTCGGAGGCGGTCCCGGCCCCCGCGTCGAGGATCACCGGGACCTTCGCCCGCTCCATGATCAGCTGGAAATTGTGCGGGTTGCGGATGCCGAGCCCCGACCCGATCGGGGACCCCAGCGGCATGATCGCCGCGCACCCGACGTCCTCCAGCTTCCGCGCGAGGACCGGGTCGTCGTTCGTGTACGGAAGGACCGTGAAGCCGTCGTCCACCAGCGCCTCCGCCGCGTCGAGCAGCTCGATCGGATCGGGCAGCAGCGTCCGCTCGTCGGCGATGACCTCCAGCTTGATCCAGTCGGTGCCGAGCGCCTCCCGCGCCAGCCGCGCCGTAAGCACCGCCTCTCCGGCCGTGAAGCACCCCGCCGTATTCGGCAGGACACGGATGCCCAGTTTGTCGAGGAGGGACAGCACCGATCCCTGAACCGTCGGATCGAGCCGCCGCATCGCGACGGTCGTCAGCTCGGTCCCCGAAACGACAAGTGAGCGCTCCAGCACGTCGAGACTCGGCGCCCCGCCCGTGCCCATGATCAGCCGGGACGAGAACGTGGTGTCGCCGATGGTGAGCAGATCGTCGGCCATGATTCAGCCTCCCTGGACTGCGGTGAGGACTTCGATACGGTCGCCGTCGCCGAGCGTGGTGGCTGCCCACTGTCCGCGCGGTACGACGGTTTCGTTGACAGCGGCGGCCACGCCGGAAGGGGCACGGGTGAGGGTGGCGACGAGAGCGTCCAGCGTCGTACCGGCGCCGACCTCGCGGCTCTCGCCGTTCACGGAGATGGTCATACGGGCTGCTCCTGCGCGGTCGCTACGGATGCGGATGCGGGTACGGAAGAGGGCGCGGCCACGGCCACGCCTCCGGGCGCGAAACGGCGCGGACTGAACGCACGGGCCTCTTCGGGAAGCTCCCCCGTGGCCAGCACGGCCGCCATCGCATCCCCCGTGACCGGCGTCAGCAGCACTCCGTTGCGGTAGTGCCCGGTCGCCAGATGCAGCCCCGCCAGCGCGGTCGGCCCCAGTAGCGGCGCATTGTCCGGCGAACCGGGCCGCAGTCCCGCACGGGTCTCCACCAGCGGCAGCTCGGTAAGCCCCGGCACCAGCTCGTGCGCGTCGCGCAGCAGCTCGTACACCCCGCCCGCCGTGACGGTCGTGTCCCAGCCGAGCTCCTCGCTCGTCGCGCCGACGACCAGCTCGCCGTTCTCGCGCGGTACGAGGTAGACGTGGCTGCCGCGCACGACGGCCCGCACCGTGCGGCTCAGGAAGGGCGCGTACGCCCGCGGTACGGACAGCCGCAGCACCTGTCCCTTCACAGGACGTACGGGCGGCAGGACGTCGTCCGGTACGCCCGCGAGCCTGCCGCTGAGACTGCCCGCCGCCAGCACGACCTGGCCGGCGGAGACCTCCGTCCCGTCCGCCAGTACGGCGCCGGTGGCCCGGTCGCGTACGACACAGAGCCGGTCCACCCAGGTGCGGTGGAAAACCACCCCGGCCCGCTCGCACGCCGTCACCAGCGCCGAGGCCAGCCGCCTCGGATCGACCTGGTGGTCGCCGTCCACGCGCAGGCCCCCGCGCACGCCCGGCGCGAGCATCGGCTCCAGGCGCCGGCACTCGCGCCCCGTGAGCCACTCGGATTCGAGCCCCGAGCGGCTCTGCAGGGCGTGGAGTTCGCGCAGGTGGGCACGGTCGTCGGAGTCCAGCGCGACCGCGAGTGTGCCGCACGCGCGGTATCCGATGTCCTGCCCACTGGCCGCTTCGAGCTCGGCGGCGAACGCCGGATAGCGTCCGGCGGAGGCAAGGTTCAGGCCGAGGAGTGTTTCCTCGCCGTAGTGCAGTTCGGTGACGGCGGCGAGCATCCCGGCCGCGACCTGGGCGGCCCCACCGCCCGGATCCGGATCGGCGACAGCGATCCGCAGCCCGCGCTGCGCCGCCCGCCAGGCCGTCACGAGACCGATGATCCCGCCTCCGACGACCAGAACGTCCGGCCGTGCGTCCGACCGCGCGTGCGGCACTGCCTCCGGAGAATCCGAAGAATTACGTGAATGCATAGGCGTCCAGCCCCTCCCTTCGCCGGCATGACCCGGATCAGGTTCGTACGGTCGGAGGCCGCCCAGCCTCCCTCTCAGCCCGGTCCGCCCGGGCTCCCGCGGTTGTCTTCGCCTGCTGGGGGTCCCGGGGTAGCCCTCGGAAGCCAGCAGTACGGTGGCCACCCTAACGCCCGTCCCCAACGCGCAGTAAGGGAGCAACTCCTGTGGCCCGCTCGGTCCCCTCGCTCGACGGACTCGTCCTCTCGCCGGTCGCCGACCAGGCGCCGGGGCAGGTCGGCACCCGGACCCGCTTCTCGTACCACGAGGAGAACGGCCGGATCTGGGCCGATTACGCGGGCGGCGACGTCGTACGCGGCCATCTCGTCGGCACGCGCGAGGGCGACGCGCTGGACTTCCGGTACGTACAGCTGAAGCAGGACGGCACGACCTCCTCCGGGCACTGCCGGTCCACCGTCACGGTCCTCCCCGACGGGCGCGTACGGCTGGAAGAGACCTGGGAGTGGGAGTCCCAGGAGGGCAGCGGGACGAGCGTCGTCGAACAGCTGCCTCTGTGACACCATTGCCTCTGTGACGGTGTGTCAGAGATCTCCCCTCGCGGCCCTCGGGGCGGCCGGACAAGCCGCCCTACAGTGATCGGGTGAGCGAGCAGAGGCAGACAGGGCAGCGCGTCGTCATCGTCGGCGCGGGAATGGCCGGCGTACAGACCGCTGTGGCACTGCGCGAGCAGGGCTGGACCGGCCCCGTCACGCTGATCGGCGCCGAACCGCACCAGCCGTACGACAGACCGCCGCTGTCCAAGGCGGTGCTGCTCGGCAAGGCCGAGGGGTCGGCGTTCGACGTGGACTTCGAAGCGCTCGGGATCGAGCTCCAGCTGGGGCGCGAAGTCATGGGCGTACGCCCCCTGGCGCACGAGATCGACACGCCCTCGGGCCCCGTTCCGTACGACGTACTGGTCGTCGCGACCGGCGCGCAGCCCATCACCCTGCCCGGCAGCGAAGGCGTCCCCGGCGTCCATCTGCTGCGCACGCTCGACGACGCCGCGCGGCTGCGGCCCGTACTCGACGAGAAGCACGACATCGTGGTCGTCGGGGCCGGCTGGATCGGCGCGGAGTTCGCCACGGCCGCCCGCGAGGCGGGCTGCGCCGTGACCGTCGTGGAGGCCGCCGACCGGCCGCTGGCGGGCACCATGCCCGCCGAGGTCGCCGTCCCGATGGCCGACTGGTACGCCGAGAGCGGCGCCGGGCTGCTGACCGGGGCGCGCGTCGCGAAGATCGAGTCCGGCACGGTCGTCCTCGCCGACGGGCGGCGGCTCGCGGCCGGCGCGGTGGTCGTGGGCATCGGCGCCAGGCCCGCGACGGACTGGCTCGTGGGCTCCGGCATGCAGCTCGGACCCGACGGTTCCGTCACCGCCGACAGCCGCCTGCGCACCTCGCTCCCCGATGTGTACGCCGTCGGGGACTGCGCCTCCTTCCCCTCGCACCGCTACGACGAACGCCTGCTCGTGCACCACTGGGACAACGCGCTCCAGGGCCCCCGTACGGTCGCGGCGAACATCGTCGGCGAGACACCGCAGGACTACGACCCCGTCCCGTACTTCTGGTCCGAGCAGTTCGGCCGCTTCGTGCAGTACGCGGGGCATCACGCCGCGGCCGACACGCTGGTGTGGCGCGGGGACCCGGGCGGCGCGGCCTGGACCGTGTGCTGGCTGCGCGAAGGGGCGCTGGTCGCGCTGCTCGCCGTCGCCCGTCCGCGCGATCTCGCACAGGGCCGCAGACTGATCGAATCGGGCGCCCCGGTGGACCCGGAGCGGGCCGCGGACCCGTCCGTTCCGCTCAAGTCGGCGACGCTTTAGCGGCACACGACGGGGTCCCGACTACCGACTGTCAGTCCCAGGTGGCACGCTTGTCCCGTGACCGAGATTGACGCAAACATCGATGCTCTCGTCCCTGCCTGGTTCAACCTCCCCGACATCGCTGAAAAGCTCGGTGTCGAGGTGACGCGCGTCCGGCAGCTGGTCAAGGAAGGCCAGCTGATCGCCGTACGCCGTGGCGAGAACCGGGTGCTTCAGGTACCTGCCGCCTTCATCGACGGCGACAAAGTGGTCAAGGGTCTCGCCGGGACCCTGACCCTCCTGAGGGACGACGGCTTCACCGACGAAGAGATGCTCGAGTGGCTCTTCACTCCCGACCCGACCCTGCCCGGCACCCCCGCGCAGGCGTTGAGTGAGAATCGCGGCACGGAGGTGAAGCGGCGCGCACAGGCGCTCGCCGTCTGACCACTGACGACATAACCGCATGCGGTGCACGGGCCCCCGGCGGCCCGTGCACCGCCAAGCAACGGGGGAGCGCCACCATGCCCACGTCCACGAAGCGCGCACTGCTCGCCGACGCCCGGCTGTATCTGTGTACGGACGCCCGCAAGCGCCAGGGCGACCTCGCGCAGTTCCTGGACGCCGTCCTGTCCTCCGGCGTGGACATCGTGCAGCTGCGTGACAAGGGCATGGAGGCCGCCGAGGAGCTGGAGCACCTCCAGGTCTTCGCCGACGCCTGCCGCAGGCACGGCAAGCTGCTCGCCGTGAACGACCGGGCCGATGTCGCGCACGCCATCGGCGCCGATGTGCTGCACCTGGGACAGGGCGACCTGCCCGTCCCGGCCGCGCGCGCGATCCTCGGGGACGACGTGCTGACCGGCCGCTCGACGCACTCCGAGTCCGAGGTGGACGCGGCAGCCGCCGAGCCCGGCGTGGACTATTTCTGCACGGGCCCCTGCTGGCCCACCCCCACCAAGCCCGGCCGTTACGCCCCGGGCCTCGGCCTTGTCCGGTACACCGCCGCCCTGCGCCAGGACCGGCCGTGGTTCGCGATCGGCGGGATCGACGCGGGCAACCTCGACGAGGTGCTGGACGCGGGTGCCCGCAGGGTCGTGGTTGTACGGGCGATCACCGAGGCCGACGATCCGGCGGCCGCGACGGCCGATCTCGCGAAGCGCGTCAGGAGCCGCGACACGTAGGTGTCCAAGATTGTCCGATGGGTGGACGGAAAGCCGGCAAAACGGATAAATTGCACCCGTTTTGTTGGGGCTCCGCATTGCTCTGGCTAACCTGCCGATATGGCCCTTGGCACTGCTTCCACCAGGACTGATCACGCCCGAACCGTGCGTGACCTGCTCGCGACCGGTAAAACTTCGTACTCCTTCGAGTTCTGGGCGCCCAAGACCGAGAAGGGCGAGCGGAACCTGTGGAACGCGCTGCGCCGGGTCGAGGCGGTGGCCCCCAGCTTCGTCTCCGTGACCTACGGCGCCGGCGGCTCCACGCGTGCGGGCACCGTCAAGGCCACCCAGCAGATCGCCGACGACTCCACGCTCACGCCGGTCGCGCACCTCACCGCCGTCGACCACTCGATCGCCGAGTTGCGCAACATGATCGGCCAGTACGCCGACGGCGGGATCCGGAACATCCTCGCGGTGCGAGGCGACCCGCCCGGCGACCCCATGGGCGAGTGGGTCCCGCATCCGCAGGGCGTGACATACGCGGCGGACCTGGTCCGGCTCATCAAGGAGTCGGGTGACTTCTGCGTGGGCGTCGCCGCCTTCCCCGAGATGCACCCGCGCTCGGACAACTGGGACGACGACATACGGCACTTCGTCGACAAGTGCCGGGCGGGCGCCGATTACGCCATCACACAAATGTTCTTCGACCCAGAGGATTATCTGCGGATGAGGGACCGGGTCTCGGCGGCGGGCTGCGAGACGCCGATCATCCCCGAGGTCATGCCGGTGACCAGCGTGAAGCAGATCGAAAGGTTCGGGCAGCTCAGCAACGCATCGTTCCCGCCGGCTCTGAAAGAGCGGATCCTCGCGGTCAAGGACGATCCGGCGGCTGTACGCTCCATTGGCATCGAGTTCGCGACGGAGTTCTGCTCGAGGCTGCTGTCCGAGGGCGTACCCGGACTGCACTTCATCACGCTGAACAACTCCACGGCGACGCTCGAGATCTACGAGAATCTCGGACTGCACGAGCACGCGCAGTCCTGACGGCTGTGCTTGCTGTTGCCTCCTGGGGCGCGGCGGCGTAGGAGAGGGGCGTACATGGGCTGGGCGGTCCTCTACATCGCGTTCGGAGTCGTGGCGCTGTGGCTGCTCGGCGAAGTGCTGCTGCAGTACAAGGCGAGGTTGCGCTGGCGGCTGCTGGCCTTCGCCGGTTTCGTGGGCGTGGTCCTCGGTGTGCTGCTGCCGTCCGTGCTCGTGATCGGGGCGGGCGCCATTGCCTTCGCGATCGGCCAGACGTACGTCACGCTGTCCTTCCGCCGCGGGTTCTCGACGGGCTGGGCCATAGGGGGTAAGCCGGGCGAGAGCCGTCGCCGCAGGGGTGGTGCGCGGGCCGTCGAGCAGGAGCCGACGCTGGAGGTGTCGGACCTGGAGTACGTGTCCGGCGCCGAGTACGAGCCGGCCGCCCCGCCGGAGCCGGTGTACGCACCTCAGCCGCTGCCGGACGAGACCGGCCAGTACGGCGTCTACGACGCTGCGGCGTACGCCGCCGAACAGCAGCCCCAGGCCAATGCGTTCGGCGGCTACAGCGAGTACGACACGACGTACACCGGCTACGACCAGCCGAGTCAGGACGCGTACGCGGGCCAGTACGGCTACGCGCCCGAGCAGCAGCAGTACGCGGCGTACTCCGACCCGTACATCGGCACTCAGCCGTACGGCACCCAGCAGTACGGCAATGAGACGCCGCCGGGTGGGGTGTGGGTCCCGCAGCAGCGCGACGGCGAGCAGCAGTTCGGCGGCGAGCAGCCGGTCCAGGACCCGTACCAGAACGGCTACGACGCGAACCGCTACGACGCCAACGGCTACGACACCACGGGCTGCAACACCACCGGCTACAACGAGCAGTACCGCTACTGACGGCCCTGCTCCCTGCGAGCCCCCTGAGAGCCCCGCTGAGCGGCGGCCCCTACTGCGAGCCGCGGAAGCCGTCCCCCTCGACGATGAGCCCCGCGACAAGGGCCCCCGACATCCCGGCGTGCGCCAGTCCGCCGCCGGGGTGCGCCCAGCCTCCGGCCAGGTGAAGACCGGCGAGACGGGTGCTGTTCGACGGGTACAGGCAGCGTCCCCCCGCTCCCGCCAGCGCCGGCGGCGGTACGCAGCCCCCCGCAGCGGCCGTAACAGCAGCTGTGTCCGCCGGGGTCCGTATCTCGCGCCACAGAATGCGCTCCCGGAGGTCGGGCACGGCCCGCAGCGCCGCCTCGACCACGTCGTCCGCGTACCGCCCGGCCAGCGCTTCGTCCGTCCAGTCGACGGGCCCCTGCGGAGCGACGGTGACCGTCAGCGTCACCGCTTCGTGCCCGTCGTCGGGGCAGGTCAGCGGGTCGCCGGGACGCAGCACCGTGACGGTGGGGCGCTCGGCGTGTGAGCCGCCGAAAGCCGCTGCGGCCTCGGCGCCGGCGTCGGGGGAGTGGACCACTGTCCGGTGGACGGCGTCGGCGGGGCGGCCTCCGCGCAGCGCGAGCAGGACCGTGAGCCGCCCGGGGGGCGTCGGATCCGGCACCGGCCGGACGTCTTCGCCGGACCACACCTCACGTCCCGCCACCATGCGTGCGAGGGAGCGGGGGTCGGCCGCGAAGACCACCGAGTCCGCGTCGGCGACCGTACCGCCCGCGAGCTCCACGCCCACCGCGCGGCCGTCCTTCTCCAGAACCCCGGTCACCTCGGCGCCGAAGGTGAACTCCACCTTGCGCGCCAGGCACCGTTCGTACAGCGCACGCGCCAGCTCGCGCATCCCGCCTCGCACGTACCAGCTTCCGAAGGTCTGCTCCATGTACGGCAGCACGGCGGCCGCGGCGGGCGCGCTGCGTGGATCGAGCCCGTACGACAGGGCGTAACTGTCCAGCAGGGCGGCCAGCCGGGGCTCGGCCAGTTCCCATTCGCCGATCTCCGCGAGCGTGGTCGCCTGCCGGTCCCGCCGGAGCATCCTGCGCTGGCGCACCGACGGGTACGGATCGCGGCCCAGCACCTGCCAGTCCTGGCGCAGCGGTTCCTCGAGGAGCGGCCGTCTGGTCCGGTCCCAGGCGTCGCGGGCCCGGTTCATGAAATCGCCCCAGCGTTCACCGGCGCCGTCGCCGAGCGCCGCGTCCAGTGCCGCCACGACACCGGCTCGCGAGGCATTGGGCAGGGACACGGCCGTCCCGTCCGCGAAGATGTGCCGGCTCGCGGGGTCCACGGGCATCAGCTCGACGCACTGCTCCAGCGACTGCTTGCCGGTCTTCGCGAACAGGTCGCGGTAGACGGCGGGCAGGTGGAGCAGACCCGGCCCCGTGTCGAAGGAGAAGCCGTCCCGCTCGAACCGGTCCACCGCGCCGCCGTACGTCGCCGCGCGCTCGTACACCGCCACCCGGTGGCCCGCGACGGCCAGCCGGGCAGCGGTCGCCATCGCGCCCATGCCGGCGCCGATCACCACAATCCGTGCCATGCCAGGGACTTTATCGGCCGCCTCTGACAACGGCCGCCCGGCCGGAGTGGGGTCGAGCACGCAGGGCTGAGTATCCGTACCTAGTACGGGAGATGAGTAGATTCGCGGATGGGCTCTCACCTGCGCAGACGGAAGAGTGGTGACCACGGAAGGGGCGCAGCGCCGATACCGCCGACACGGGGCGGCGGAGCGGCGCGGCTCCCCTGACGGAACGGGGGTGTACCACGGGGGTCGGGGGACCGCCGGGGGAACACGGGGGGACACGAAAGAACGCCGGTCCGGCGAAGCTCGGGGGGATCGAGCTTCGCCGGACCGGCGCTTTTGTTCGCGGCTCCGGGCCGCTTGTGCGGGGGCTCCGGGCGGTGCTTCTAGTGGCCGCTCACCCGGCCGTGCAGCAGCCGCGACAGCGCCGAATGCACGTCGTCGATCGTCCGCTCCCGCTGGAACGCCTGCCAGTCGAGCGCCGCGACCAGCACCATCCCGACCAGCGCGGCCGCCGTCAGCGGAATGTCGATCTCCTCGCTGAGCTCACCGTTCCCGACGGCCTCCCGCAGCACCGTCTCGACGACGGCGACGGCTTCCTGCCGTACCACCAGGAGGGTCGACTGCCAGGCCCTGTTGGTGCGCCACAGTTCGGCGACGTACAGCTGGGTGAAGGCCGGGTAGCGGTCGATGAACCCGAGACCGGCCCTGATCATCGCGTCGAGGGCCTCCACCTTGGTCCCGCCGCGCTCGTCCGTCTCGTCGGCCGCGGCCTGGAGGGAGGCGGTGAGCAGGCCGACGCCGTGCCGCAGCAGCTCTTCGAAGAGCTCGGTCTTGCTCTTGAAGTTGTAGTAGACCGTGCCCTTGGCGACCCCGGCGCGCTCGGCGATCTGGTCCACCGTCGTCGAGGAGAAACCCTGCTCCGCGATGAGAGTGACGGCCGCCTCGTAGAGCTTCTGCCTGGTGGTCTCGCGGCGCGTTCTGCTGCTTTCCATGGGCTCGATTCTCACAGGCTGAGCTCCGGGTGCAGACGGTCGAGCGTCCACACCTGCTTGCGTCGCGCGGAGACGGCCGTCAGTGCGAGGGCCCCGGCGGTGAAGGCGAGCAGTACCAGGCTGCCCGTCCAGACCGGCTCCAGGCCGCCGCCCGTGATGAGCCTGCGCAGGCCCTCCACGACATAAGTCATCGGCAGGAAGGGGTGGATGGCGTTGAAGAAGCCCGGACTGGTCTGTACGGGGTAGGTGCCGCCGGCCGATGTGAGCTGGAGCATCAGCACCGCCAGGACGAGGATCCGGCCCGCAGCGCCGAAGCGGGCGTTGAGCCACTGCACGATCGCCGCGAAGCAGCCGGTCACCAGCGCCAGGAACCCGATCGTCCCTGCGGCGTGCTCCATCTTGAGGCCGAGAGACCAGTGCAGTACGGACATCAGGATGCCGACCTGCAGTACGCCGATGGCGGCCACCGGCAGCCAGCCCGCCAGGGCGATCCGCCAGGCGGAGGCTCCGGCCGACAGCGCGCGCCGGTTGAGCGGCTGGATCAGCATGTATCCGACCATCGCGCCGACCCACAGGGACAGCGGGATGAAGTACGGGGCGAAGCCGGTGCCGTAGTTGGGCGCCTTGTGCATCGACTGGGAGGCGAGCTGGACCGGGTCGGCCATCACCTCGGTGCGCTGGTCGCGGTCGTTCTTGTCGTAGTCGGGGATCTTGGTGACGCCCTTGTGCAAGCCGGTGGCGAGTTCGCCGGAGCCGTCGACGAGCTTGATCAGGCCGCCGTTCAGCTCCCCGGCGCCGTTCTTCAGCCTGCCGACTCCACCGTCCAGGTCGGCGGCGCCGTTGTTGAGCCTGCCGATGCCCTGGTCGAGATTCACGGCGCCGGTCCTGGCGTCGGTCAGTCCTGTGTCGAGCTTCGCGGCGCCCCGGGCGACCTTGTTGGCGCCGGTGTTGAGCGCGTTGACCTTGCTGACGGCGCTGCTCAGGTCCTCGTCGAGGTGGGGAGCGCGGACCGAGAGCTCGCGCGCCTTCGTCTGGAGCTGGGCCAGGTCCTTGTCCAGCTGCGTCAGGTCGCCGCGCTGGTTCTTGACGAGATTGTTGACGTCGGCGGAGATGAGCGCCGTGTCCGCCGCTGCTTTGTCGGCCTTCTTCAGCTGCGGGCAGGCGGGGTCGGGGAGCGGCTGGTCCACACAGCGCGCCTGGTAGACGGTGTGCAGCTCGTCGGCGGCCTCGCGGGAGCCCTCGGCCAGGACGGGCGCGGCCTTCACGAGCGTGCCGAGATTCTCGCGGACGATCCGGGTGCTGTCGGCGACGAGCTTCGCCGTGTCGCCGATCGTCTTGCCGTTGTCCTTGAGGTACGGCCTTACTGTGCCGGCGATTCCGTTGACCTTGTCGGCCAGCTTCTGCGTGCCGTCCGCCACCTGCTGGGAGCCGCTCTTCAGGTCGCCGGAGCCCTTGTTCAGCCGCTTGAGGCCGGCCGCGAGGTCGCCGCTGCCCTTCTTGGCGTTCTGCAGGCCGTCCGCGAGGCTCTTGGAGCCGTCCTTGGCCTTGCCGAGACCGCTCTTGAGGTCGCCGGAGCCCTTCTTGGCCTTGCCGATCCCGCCCTTGATGTCGTCGGCGCCCTTGGCCGCCGTCTGCGTGGCGTCATGGATGTCGGAGAAGGAGATGAAGATCCGGTCGAGGAATGAACGGGAGGCGTTCTTCGACGCGGCGGTCCTCACCTCGGAGAAGACGGTCTTCGAGATCTGCCCGACGATGTAGTTGTTGGCGTCGTTCGTGCGCACCTGCAGGGCGCTCGTCTCGGGCACGTCGCCGGAGCTGGACGCGATCCGCTCGCTGAAGTCCGACGGCATGGTCAGGGACAGGTAGTACGCGCCGTCCTCCACGCCCCTGCGGGCGTCGTCGGCGCTCACCTCGTGCCACTCGAAGACGTCGCTGTCGTGCAGCTTTCCGGTGATCTCGTCACCTGCGGCGATCTTCTTGCCGGAGACGGTCGCGCCCTTGTCGTCGTTCACGAGGGCTACGGGAATGCGGTCGAGCTTGCCGTACGGGTCCCAGAAAGACCACAGGTACAGCGCGCCGTACAGCAGCGGAAGCAGCAGCAGCGCGACGAGCGCGGCGCGCGGCAGCTTCCCCCTGCCGAACCGCTTCAGCTCAAGCGCGGCCAGCTTCGGCGAGCGCATCGTCCGCCCCCTTTTCGTCGTCGGTCGTGTCGGTCTCGTCGGTCTTGTTGGCGTCAGCTGCGTCGTCGTCGGCGTCAGCGGCGTCTCCGGCATCGACAGCGTCGGCGGTGCCGGCCCTGTCAGCCGGGTCCCCCGCGGTCGTGACCCGCAGTGCGTCGTCGGGCGCCTCGCTGCACACCGCGACGACGGTCGTCCCTGCCGCGGCGACAGAGCGCAGCAGCTCCCAGGCCAGGGCCCGTTCGGTGTCGGAGAGCTTGAGGTCCGCGTCGTCCACGGCGAGCAGCCGCGGACGGCCCATCAGCGCGAGCCCGACCGACAGGCGCAGCGCCTCCAGACGCTCCAGATCCCGTACGGAGGTACGCGGCCCCTTGGGCAGTGATTCCAGGTCCAGGCCCACGGCGTCGAGCGCTGCGTCGATCCTGGCCCTTGCCTCGGCGGCCCGTTCGGCGCGCGGTGTGAACACCGTGCGCAGCGCGCTGTCGAACCGGCGCTGGAGGAGCGCGCGCTCGTGCAGGTGCTCGGCGACCGTGAGGGCCGGGTCGAGTTCGCTCACGCCCGCGACCGGGCCGAGCCCGGTGATACGGCGTACGGCGGCCATCTTCTTCGGCAGGCGCAGGCCCCCCACCTCCGCGTGGCCCTCGGTGGCGCGCATGCGGCCGGTGAGGGCGAGCAGCAGACAGGTGCGGCCGGATCCTGACGGGCCCTCTATCGCGATGAGTGTGCCGGGCTCTGCGTCGACGCGTACGCCGCGGAAGGCCCAGCCGCGCGGGCCCTTGAGCCCGAAGTTCTCGGCGGTCACAGCTGCCCCGTGCGGGCTGTCCACGAGCCCCTCCCCACTTTTGAACTGACCGGTCAGTACAAAAGCTATCCCGAACTCGCGATCGAGGCAAAACCCCAGGTCAGAGCCGATTGTCAGTGGGGGCCCTCACGATGGACACATACGGCTACAGAGCCGTCACGCGACGACAGGAGGTTCGTCATGGCTCGCACACCCGCAGCCGCCGCCCAGCGGCGCCGCGCCACCGGCCCTGCACCCTCACTGACCGGCCCCGCCGGCGACGTCCATCCCGTGCTGCGCAGGGCCGGCGCCCCGCCCGCCGCCCTCAGCCTGCTCGCCCAGGCACGCACCGGACTGGACGAGGCGGCCACCCTCGAAACGTCGAACGAGCGATACGCCACCGCCCACCTCGCCGCCCTGCGTACAGCGGCCGCGGTCCTAGCCGCCCGCGCACGCCCCGAGACAACAGCGCGCCGTCGCCAACGGATCCGCAGCGCCTGGGAAGTCCTGCCGGAGATCGCACCGGAGCTGACGGAGTGGAGTGCCCTGTTCGCCTCCGGAGCCCGTCGCCGGGCGCGCGCCGAGGCCGGCATACAGGGAGCGGTGACCACCCGCGACGCCGACGATCTGCTGCGCGACGCGGCCATGTTCCTGCGCCTCGTCGAGCGGCTGCTCGTGCTCGATCCGGTGCTGCCACAGCCCCGTACGGACCGGACGGAGCAGCCTGACGCGGGGTGATCGGAGCTGCTCCCCGGAGGCAATAGGGTGGTAGGGCCTTTACGAGAACGATGCGTCGCTCGAACATTCACCGCCCCGCCGCACGCGGCGGCACCGCGCCGAGGAGTCAACTGCCGTGTCGGACCCGATGCGCCCCCGCGCCTCCCTCCGTACCGCCGTGGTCTGGGAGGTGCTCAAGGACGCCCTCGACCGCAAGGTCAAGGCGACCGGCAAAGACACCCTCGACGTCCTCGACACCGGTGGCGGCACGGGCAACTTCGCGGTGCCCGTAGCCCGCCTCGGCCACCGCGCCACGGTTGTCGACCCGAGCCCCAACGCGCTCTTCGCGCTGGAGCGCCGAGTCGCCGAAGCAGGGGTCGACGACCGAGTCCGGGGCGTGCAGGGCGACATCCACGGCCTCTTCGACGTCGTCGAGCGGGGCGGCTTCGACGTCGTCCTGTGCCACGGCGTCCTCGAATATGTCGACGACCCTGCCGAGGGTGTGCGCAACGCCGTCGAGGCACTCCGCCCGTCGGGCACGCTCAGCCTGCTCGCCGCCGGGCTCGGCGGCGCGGTCCTGGCCAGGGCCCTGGCCGGCCACTTCACCGAAGCAAGGCATGCCCTCACTGACCCGGCGGGCCGCTGGGGCGAAGGCGATCCGGTACCCAGGCGCTTCACCGCCGACCAGCTCACCGAACTGGTCGGCGCGGCCGGTGTGGAGGTCGGCGCCGTCCACGGCGTGCGGGTCTTCGCGGACCTCGTCCCCGGCGTGCTGGTGGACACCGAGCCCGGCGCCTTGGACGCCCTGCTCAAGCTGGAAGCGGCGGCCGCCGAGCTCCCCGCGTTCCACGCCGTCGCGACCCAGCTGCACGTACTGGGCGAGAAGCAGGAGCCCGGCGAGGCCTGAGGCACCGGCCGAACGGGGCGCCGGACGCGGCTGATCAGCAACGCAGTGGCACATGGAGTGCGCCACAGGCCACCCGATCGGCCGTCTCGCCCCGTATGATCGGAGCACACCGTCCGGCATGGCGGATCGGCCAATGGGGAATGGACGCCTCAGGCAGCTGACACGGCATGGCGGCCCGGATTGTGAATTGGCGTAGAGGGCGGGTTTCACGGGGGCGATTCCCTGCCTATTCTGAAAGGGCCGCATACGGTCGCCCCCCGCGACCGACGACTAGGAGGACTCCGTGCCGCTCTCGGAGCACGAGCAGCGAATGCTCGAGCAGATGGAGCGAGCGCTGTACGCCGAAGATCCCAAGTTCGCGACAGCGCTTGAGGGAAGCGGGCTGCGTACGTACACCCGGCGACGGGTCTACCAGGCGGTCGCAGGCTTTCTGGTGGGTATCGCGCTCCTCATGGCCGGAATGGTCGCACAGCAGATCTGGATCAGCGTGGTCGGCTTCCTTGTGATGCTCGGCTGCGCGGTGCTCGCGGTCACCGGCTGGCGCAAGGCCCCGAAGCCCGGTGAGCAACCGGCACCCGGCACTCCTGGCACGACCGCTCGCAGCCGCACCAGGCAGCGCAGGTCGTTCATGGACCGTATCGAGCAGCGGTGGCAGCGCCGCCGCGACGAGGGCCAGGGGCGCTGAGCACCGGCCACGCACACTGATCGCACCCGATCGCATCCAACACTTGCTGCGAGTGAGGGGTGACCGCCTCAAGGCGGTCACCCCTCACTCGTATTCGCATCCGGGCGTATCGGTATCCGGGTGCCCCCGTCAGCCGCCCTGACGGGACGGGCGGCGCCGCAGGGCACCGGCCCACCGGTTCAGGTTCCAGCGGCTCGCTCCCCAGCGGTTCGACACCGCGGCCCAGCGCTCCGACATGGCCCACACCACGCGGACAGCCGAGCGGGGCGCGAGCACTGCCCGCAGACGTGCCCTCCGCCCGGCGGCTGCCCGCAGACCCGCCCGTACCCGCTGGGCCTCTTCGGCGAGACCGCCCGCGTCCGAGGGCCGAGGGGCGTAGAGCACCTGCTCCACCGCCCCCGCCGCCCGGTGCACCGCCTCGGCGGACGCGCCTTCGAGCCCGCCGAGACGCACGATCCGAGCAGCCGCCTTGCGCGGCGTCTGCGACTCGTCCGGCGCGATGCCGTAGTCCCAGGCCGAGTCCGTGATCTCACGCCAGCCGGCCAGCGTACGGGCGGCCGCATCCGCGGACGTGCGTCCGCCGGAGCCGAGCCGTCGCGAGCGCGTCCGGCTCCGCAATAGCAGCGGCACCAGGGGAACCAGCACCGCGAGGGCCACGCCCAGCGCCACCAGGATCACGAACCCGGCGGAAACCCCGGGGTCGGTGGGGCCGGCCCCACCCTGCTGCGCCGGACCGCCGCAGTCGCCCAGCTTCCTGCTCTGCGCCGGGCAGCTGTCCGTGGCGCTGGGCGCGGCCGACGGCACCGACGACGTGCTGGGCTCCGCCTCCGCCGGGTTGGACGCCTCACCGGACGGCGTCTGTGCGCGGGTGTAGTCCGGCACCGAGCCACGGGTCGGCGTGGGCTCGAACCGGGTCCAGCCCACGCCCTCGAAGTACAGCTCCGGCCACGCGTGCGCATCGCGCAGGCCGACCGACATGGTGCCGTCCGACTGCCCCGTGCCGGGCGTGAAACCCACCGCCACCCGGGCCGGGATGCCCAACGTCCTTGCCATCGCAGCCATCGAGAACGAGAAGTGGACGCAGAAGCCTTCCTTGTCCCTGAGGAAGCGGGCGATCGCGGCAGTGCCGCTGCCCGACTGGACCTGCGTGTCGTACGTGAAACCGCCCTCCGCAGCGAACCAGTCCTGGAGCTTGACCGCCCGCTCGTAGTCGTTCGACGCACCCCTCGTCACGTCGAGCGCCGTCGAACTCACCACCTCGGGCAGCGAATCGGGCACCTTGGTGTACTCGCGCAGCATCGCGGCAGGCGGCGGCGAGGCCGCGGCCAGCTGCTCCGCGGTCGGCCGCACTATCAGGCTGCTCACCGTGTAGCGGACACCGCGCGTGGTCTGGCCCCGGTCGCCCACGAGCGTCCGCCCGGCCGGTTCGTAACGCCAGCGGCCGCCGATGTCCACCTGCGTCGCCGGGTACGGCATCGGGAGGTAGCTCTGGGAGTACCAGCCGGCTGCCGAGACACTGGAGTTGATCTCGGTCGCACGGACGTCGGGGCTGAGCCCCTGCGGACGGGGCAGCCGGTCGGGTACGTCCTCGATCCGACGCTCCGACGACTTCCACGCGGAACCGTCGAACTGGTCCAGCGCGACGATCCGCAGATACAGATCCCGCGTGCTGTCCGTGTTCGTGCGGTACCGCAGCACCTCGCGGTCCTCGGGCTGGTTCAGGCTGTTCTGCAGCGAGACCAGCGGATTCACCGCCGAAATGGTCCCGCCCCCGGAACCGGACCCCTTACCGGCGCCCGTGCCCGCCAGCAGCCCCCCGTCCAGCGCCGGCAGCGCGGCGGGGACCACCAGGGCGATGCCCAGCGCCAGTACGCCGATGCGCCGGCCCGTACGGACCGGGGCCAGCGCGGAGCCGCCCGCCGTCTCGAATCCGGCCGCTGCCGTACGGCTCCCGGTGCGCGGTGCGCCGCCGAAGACGCGGCCCCACTGGGAGAGCCGGTCCCGGCCCTCGGCCAGCAGAAGCAGCAGATAGCCGGAGGCCGCCAGCAGGAACCACAGCCAGCCCGCTCCGCCCTGCGAAAGACCTGCGGCCACCGAGTACAGCGCGAGCAGCGGCAGCCCCGCCGGAGCCGCACTGCGAAACGTCACGGCGAGCGCGTCCACGGCAAGCCCGATCAGCAGCACACCGCCGACCAGCATCAGCCTGATGCCCTCGGTCGCCGGAGCCGGGATGGCGTACCGCCCGACCTCCTCCGCGCCCGAAGTGAACAGCCGGCCGAACTCCCGGAACGCCTCGGGCCCCGGCAGTACGCCGCCGATCGCCGCGTCCATGGCGAACACCACGGTGAGCATCACCAGAGCCACGAAGGCCTGGACCGCGACGGTCAGGGACCGGGCCAGCGGCACCCGCCGGGCCAGCGCCCCCACGCCCGCCTGGATCGCCACCAGCAGCACGGCCGTCAGAAACCATGACGCCTTGTCGACCAGCGGCAGCAGCGCGCCCGCCGCCATCAGCGTGGCCGCCATGGCGCACAGCGCCAGCCGTCCGCGACCACTCATGACCAACCCCCAGATGTGCCTGCCGCGCCGCCCGCAGGGGAGGCCCCCGCGCCGGTGCGCTGTCGTTCCGCAGTCCGCCACAGATCGGCGAGCGGCGTGCCCGGAGGCACGGCGAGCACCGTCCACCCCGCCTCGCGCAGCGGCCTGACCCGCTCCTCGACCTCCGCCGCAGCCTCGCCCGCGGGCCGCCCGGCATCCGGGGCCTCGTGCCCCCGCACCCACGTGGCGCTGTCCAGGACGAAGGCGACGGCGGCGCCGCTGCGCTGGCGCATGCGCGCCGCCACGGCAGCCTGCTCGTCGTCCAGGTCACCGAAGAAGGCGACCAGGAGACCCTCGTTTCCGCCGCGCAGGACGTCGTACGACCGGGAAAGCCCGGCGCCGTCCGAGTGGCCGACGACGGCCAGCGTGTCCATCATCAGACCGGCGGAATCGGCCGTCTCCTGCGTGGCCCCGGCGAAACCACCGGCCCCTTCACCGGGCACCGAGTTCCCCGTGTCCGTCAACAGCCGTACCGAGAAGCCCCGTTCGAGCATGTGCACCAGCGCGGAAGCCGCCCCCGACACCGCCCACTCGAAGGCCGAGTCGGGCCCGGCCCCCTGGTAGGCCACCTGCCGGGTGTCGAGCAGCACTGTGCACCTGGCCCGCTGCGGCTGCTCCTCACGGCGCACCATCAGCTCGCCGTAGCGCGCGGTGGAGCGCCAGTGGACACGGCGCAGGTCGTCGCCGTGCCGGTAGCCGCGCGGGATCACATCGTCCTCGCCGGCCAGCGCGAGCGAGCGGTTGCGTCCGTCGCCGTACCCCGACGCCTCGCCCGAGAACCGCACCGCGGGCAGCGCCTCGACGCGCGGGATCACGGTCAGCGTGTCGTACGCGCTGAAGGACCGGGTCAGCTCGCACATCCGGAACGGGTCGGTCAGCCGCAGTTGCAGCGGCCCGAGCGGATAGCGTCCGCGCAGGTCGGAGCGGACCCGGTAGGACACCTCGCGCCGGCCGCCCGCCTCCACCCGGTCCAGGACGAACCTGGGGCGCGGCCCCAGCACGTACGGCACCCGGTCCTGGAGCATCAGCAGCCCTGTGGGCAGCCGCGAGACGTTGTCCATCCGCAGATGTACGCGCGCCTCCGAGCCCGTCGCCGCGCGTGACGGCGAGAGCCGTCTGCTGGCCGCGACCCGGTAGCGCGTGCGGTACAGCACGGCCACACACACCAGTGGCAGCACCGCGAGCAGCAGCCCGACGCGCAGCAGATCGGCCTGTCCCAGGACATACGCGCACACCGCGGCGGCGATGCCGGCCGCCAGGAAGGAGCGGCCGCGCGTGGTCAGGCCGGACAGCGCCGACCGCAGGCCGCCCTTCTCGTCGCCGTCACTGCCGTCGTCCCTGCTGTTGTCCCTGCCGTCGTCCGCTGCGGCGGGCCCCCCGCCCGCCATCACAGTCGCCGTACGCCGGGCTGCTGCTGATGGCCGTACAGCGGAGCGCCGGGAGGCGGTGTCACCCGGGCCGCCGCGCGGCCGCCGTCGGCAGCAATGGGTGCGGCGGCGGGTGCGGCGGAGGTCGGTACGGGGGTGCGCTGGAGGATCTCCAGGACCACCTGCTCGGAGGTGCGCCGGTTCAGCTGCGCCTGGGCCGTCGGCAGCAGCCGGTGCGCGAGCACCGCCACAGCGAGTGCCTGTACGTCGTCGGGCAGCGCGTAGTCACGCCCGCTCAGCGCGGCCGAGGCCTTGGCGGCGCGCAGCAGATGCAGCGTGGCGCGCGGCGAAGCGCCGAGCCGCAGATCGGGGTGGCTGCGCGTGGCCGAGACCAGCTGCACCGCGTACCGCCGGACCGCTTCGGCCACATGGACCGTACGAACGGCGTCGATCAGCTTCACGATCTCGTGCGCGTGCGCCACGGGCTGGAGGTCGTCGAGCGGCGACACCCCGCCGTGCACGTCGAGCATCTGGAGCTCGGCCTCCGCGCTCGGGTAGCCGATGGAGACGCGCGCCATGAAGCGGTCGCGCTGCGCCTCGGGCAGCGGATACGTGCCCTCCATCTCCACCGGGTTCTGCGTGGCGACCACCATGAACGGGGTGGGCAGCTCGTACGTCTGCCCGTCCATGGTGACCTGGCGCTCCTCCATCGACTCCAGCAGCGCGGACTGGGTCTTCGGCGACGCGCGGTTGATCTCGTCGCCGATCACGATCTGGGCGAAGATCGCACCCGGCTTGAACTCGAAGTCGCGCCGCTGCTGGTCGTAAATGCTGACGCCCGTGATGTCCGAAGGCAGCAGGTCGGGCGTGAACTGAATGCGCCGCACGGAGCAGTCGATGGATCTGGCCAGTGCCTTGGCGAGCATCGTCTTGCCCACGCCCGGCACATCCTCGATGAGCAGATGCCCCTCGGCGAGGAGCACAGTCAGCGAAAGCCGTACGACCTCCGGCTTGCCCTCGATCACACCCTCCACCGACCTGCGGACTCGCTCCGCTGTGGTGGTCAGATCTGTGAGGCTCGCTCGATCGTCATAGGTCGTCACCCGGCCCTCCTCGGCCCCGTTCTACAGGCCGACGCCACGACGACGGACCGGCCCACCCCGAAATACGGACACCACGCCTGGAATGTTCGGACGGGATGTCACACACGCATTCTTGTTGCCGTTACCGCGTCGTGTCACTCGCCTGTGGACAACTGTGTGGGATATGTCGGGGGTTGCCGCGTTTTTGTCCGCTCGGTTCGCGTCACTTCGCAGGGTCGATCTCCCGCAGCAGGCCGGTGGCCACCTCGAACACGAAGCCGCGCACATCGTCGGTGTGCGGCAGGAAGGGCGAGGTCCGCACCCGCTGCATCGACTGCCGTACGTCCTGGTCGACGTCCCGGAAGGCCTCCACGGCCCAGGACGGACGCTGCCCGACCTCGTCCTCCAGCTCGTGCCGGAAGTCCTCGGTGAGGCTTTCGAGACCGCAGTTGGTGTGGTGGATGAGTATGACGCTGCGGGTGCCCAGCGCACGCTGGCTGATGGTCAGCGACCGGATGACGTCGTCGGTGACCACACCGCCCGCGTTGCGGATGGTGTGGCAGTCGCCCAGTGAGAGCCCGAGGGCGTCGTGCAGGTCGAGCCGCGCGTCCATGCAGGCGACCACGGCGACGTGCAGCACGGGCCGCGCATCCATCCCCGGGTCGTCGAAACTTGCGGCGTACGCCCGGTTCGCCTCTACGAGGCGGTCGGTGACCGTACCGCCGGTGCGCGCCGCGACGGGCTGCGCTGCGGTGGGCTCGGCGGGAAGATCTGCGGGAGTCGACATGCTTCAGACGTTAATGGCCACGGGGGGTGCGGGCTCGCTGTGAGAAGGGACAAAGAACGTCAACAAGGCTTGTTGTGAGGTAACCCACACGTGGCCGAGAGTCTCCTCCGTACGAGTGAAAACAACGCCGGGCGACGCGCTGGCCGGTTGATTGACCGGAAGGGCCCGTGGACTAAAGTGACGCGAAGTGGGTGGCGTGACGCACCCGTCATCGCTTTACGGACACATCTCGCACATCCATCGTGAATTTCCCCGCGTGCGCGGCGTACGTACGGCCCGGCCTCCTCCCGCTCGCCGGTCGGCCGACGCCACTTCCCCGGCGCCGGTAGGCCGCTTCCCCTTGTGAGCGGAGGGGGACCAGGCCGTACGTACGAATGACCGCGCCGGTACCTGAGAGGGCGCATGAGCCAGACCCGACACGTCCCGGTGATGCTCCAGCGATGCCTGGACCTGTTGGCCCCGGCGCTCGAGCAGCCGGGAGCGGTGGTCGTCGACTGCACCCTCGGCCTCGGCGGACACAGCGAGGCGCTGCTGACCGCCTTCCCCTCGGCGCGGCTCATCGCACTCGACCGGGACAAGGAGGCGCTGCGGCTCTCCGGCGAACGGCTCGCCCCGTTCGGTGACCGGGCGACCCTGGTGCACGCCGTCTACGACGAGCTGCCCGAGGTCCTGGAGCGGCTCTCCGTCCCGCGCGTACAGGGCATCCTGTTCGACCTCGGCGTCTCGTCGATGCAGCTCGACGAGCGCGAGCGCGGATTCGCGTACGCCCACGACGCCCCCCTCGACATGCGCATGGACCAGACGACGGGCGTCAGCGCCGCCGAGGTCCTCAACACCTACCCGCCGGGCGAGCTGGTGCGGATCCTGCGCCAGTACGGCGAGGAGAAGCAGGCCAAGCGGATCGTCTCGGCGATCGTGCGCGAACGCGAGAAGGAGCCCTTCAGCAACAGCGCCCGCCTCGTCGAGCTGATCCGCGACGCCCTGCCGCAGGCCGCCAAGCGCACCGGCGGCAACCCCGCCAAGCGCACCTTCCAGGCGCTGCGCATCGAGGTCAACGGCGAGCTCAGCGTGCTGGAGAAGGCGATCCCGGCGGCGGTCAGGACGCTCGCCGTGGGCGGCCGGATCGCTGTCCTGTCGTACCACTCGCTCGAAGACCGACTGGTCAAGCAGGTCTTCGCGGCAGGCGCCGCCAATACGGCGCCGCCCGGCCTGCCGGTCGTACCCGAGCAGTACCAGCCGAGGCTGAAGCTGCTGACGCGCGGCGCGGAACTGCCGACGGAGGAAGAGGTGGCCGAGAACCGGCGTGCCGCCCCGGCCAGGCTCCGGGGCGCTGAGCGCATCCGGGAGGACGTGCTGTGACCAAGCCGGCCAAGCAGTTGAAGGGGCGGGCCGCGCGGCTGTCGCGGCTGCTGCCGTCGGGCGGCCCCAGTACGGCGGCCAGGACCCCCTTCGTTCTGCTGGTCGTGCTGCTGCTCGGCGGCGGTCTCATCACCCTCCTGCTGCTGAACTCCTCGCTCAACGAGGGCTCGTTCAAGCTGAGCGAACTCAAGAAGCGGACCACCGAACTGACCGACCAGGAGCAGGCGCTCCAGCAGGACGTCGACGACCGGTCCGCGCCCGGCGCGCTGGAGCGCCGGGCCCGCGAACTCGGCATGGTGCCCGGCGGCACCCCCGCCTTCCTCGACCCGGACGGAACGGTCCGCGGCGTCCCCTCCCCGGCGTCCGCCGAACCCGCCGCCGTCGCGACCCCGCTGAACTTCCCCGCCCCGGCGCCCACGCCCGCCGGGCCGTCGGCCCCGCCCGGGGCGGCGCCGTCGGCCGCGCCCCAGGCACCCGCCCCCGTGGCGCCGTCCGCCCCGCCCCCGGCGCCGCCCGCTTCCACGCCGACGATCCCGGCCCCGGCGCCGCCGACTTCCGCGCCGGCGTACCGACCCGCCCCTACCCCCGGCAGGTGACGCAGTGCCCCCCAAGGAACCGCCGCGCCGCCGTGTGCCCGGCCCCGGTCGTCCGCAGGGCGGGGGGCGCCCCAAGCCCGCCGCGCACCCTTCCGTGGGACGCCCGCGCCTCTCCGCACGCTCCGGGCCCAAGGCCGCTCCCGCCCTGCGCCTCGGCAGCCCCAAGCCCAGGCTGCGCCTGGTCAGCCTCGGTCTGACGCTGGTCATGCTGGCCTTCGTCGTACGACTGCTCCAGGTGCAGGCCGTCGACGCGAGTGCGTACGCCGCCAAGGCGGAGAAGAACCGGTACTCCAGCGCCACACTGGCCGCCGAGCGCGGGGAGATCACCGACCGAGGCGGTATCGCTCTCGCCACCAGTGTCGACGCGCACGACATCACGGCCGACCCGTCGATGTTCACCGCCAAGTTCAGCAAGACGCACGACGCGCCCCAGCAGGCCGCCGCGCTCCTCGCCCCCATCCTCCGCAAGGACGCCGGCGACCTGGCCAAGCAGCTCAGCACGCCCAAGAGCAGGTACGCGGTCCTGGCCCGCCGCCAGACCCCGCAGATCTGGAAGCAGATCAAGGACCTCAAGGGCGTCTTCGCCGAGAAGGCCAGGGCCGACAAGGCCAAGGGCGGCCCGGGCGCCAATGTGCTGCTCGGCGTCTTCCAGGAGCCCAGCAGCAAGCGCGTCTACCCCAATGGCGATCTCGCCGCCGGGATACTGGGTTACGTCAACGCCGAAGGCAAGGGCGCGGGCGGCCTGGAGACCCAGCTGAACAAGGACCTGGCGGGCACGGACGGGCAGATCACCTACGCCCAGTCCGGCGGCCGCCGGGTTCCCACCGTCGGCGCCCGCGAGGTCCCCGCCGTACCCGGCTCGGACATCGAGCTGACCATCGACCGCGACATCCAGTTCGCCGCCCAGAGCGCCATCGCCGAGCAGGTGCAGAAGTCCAAGGCGGACCGCGGCTACGTGATAGTCCAGGACAACCGCACCGGCGAGGTCCTGGCCATGGCCAACGCCCCCGGCTTCGACCCCAACAACCTCTCGCAGGCCAACGCGGCAGCCATGGGCAACGCCGCCCTCCAGGACGTGTACGAACCGGGCTCCACAGCCAAGGTCATGTCCATGGCCGCGGTGCTGGAGGAGAACGCCGCCACGCCGGGCACCCATGTCGTCGTACCGAACCGGCTGCACCGCGGCGACCGGCTGTTCAAGGACGACATCGACCACCCCACCTGGTACCTGACGCTCAACGGCGTACTCGCCAAGTCCAGCAACATCGGCACCATCCTGGCGACCGAGCAGCTCGGCAAGACCCGGCCGCAGGCCAACCAGGTCCTCTACTCGTACCTGCGCAAGTTCGGCCTAGGCAGCCCCAGCGGCCTCGGCTACCCCGGCGAGACAGCGGGCATCCTCGCCGCGCCCAAGGACTGGAGCACCTCGCAGCAGTACACGATCCCGTTCGGCCAGGGCCTGTCGCTCAACGCCATGCAGGCGGCCTCCGTCTACTCGACGATCGCCAACGGCGGCGTACGGATCCAGCCAACGCTCGTCCGCGGCATGAAGGGCCCCGACGGCCGCTTCACCCCGGCCCCCGCCCCCAAGAAGACCCGTGTGGTCAGCGAGGCGACAGCCAAGACCCTGGCCACGATGCTGGAGTCCGTCGTGGACGACGTGGAGGGTACGGGCACCAAGGCCCGTATCCCCGGCTATCGCGTCGGCGGCAAGACGGGCACGTCCAACCGCGTGGATCCGGCCACCGGACGCTACAAGGGCTACACCGCGTCCTTCGCCGGATTCGCACCCGCCGACAACCCGCGGATCACCGTCTACTGCGCCATCCAGAACCCGACCAGGGGCAGCTACTTCGGCGGCCAGATCTGCGGTCCCATCTACAAGCAGGTCATGGAGTTCGCCCTCAAGACCCTCCAGGTCGCACCGACCGGCAGCAAGCCAGCCCGGCTGCCGGTGTCCTTCAGTCCCGGCCAGTGATTCAGGACCATCAGTGACAACCATCACCCCGAATGCCGGGAACCACGAAGACCCGGCCGCACCCAGGCCCCCCTCGTTTCGCGGCGGGCCGGGTGCGCCCGGTACGCTCACCGCCGTGCCACACGCTGATCAGTCACAAACCACCCAGAAGGACGCCCCGGTGACCTACCCCGGAGCGCCCCGGCCGGTCCAGGTCCGCCCGACACCCCTCGGGGAGCTGGCCGAACGGCTGGGTATCGAGAGTCCGGGTACGGCGGAGGTCACGGGCATCACCCATGACTCCCGTGCGGTGAGGCCGGGCGATCTGTACGCCGCCCTGCCGGGCGCACGCTTCCACGGCGCCGACTTCGCCGCCCAGGCGGCGGGTCTCGGCGCGGCCGCCATCCTCACCGACCCCGCGGGCGCCGGGCGCGCCGCGGAGACGGGCCTGCCGGCCCTGGTCGTCGACGATCCGCGCGGCCGGATGGGCGAGCTCGCCGTCGAGATCTACGACCGCCCGGGCGAGGACCTGCTCCAGCTCGGCATCACCGGTACGTCCGGCAAGACCACCACGGCGTACCTCGTCGAGGGCGGGCTGCGGGCAGCCGGGAGACTCACCGGTCTCATCGGCACCGTCGAGATGCGCATCGGCGACGAGCGCATCAAGTCCGAGCGCACCACCCCCGAGGCTACCGACCTCCAGGCGCTGTTCGCCGTCATGCGCGAGCGCGGCGTCGAGGCGGTCGCCATGGAGGTCTCCAGCCACGCCCTGGTGCTCGGCCGGGTCGACGGCTGCGTCTTCGACGTGGCGGTCTTCAACAACCTGAGCCCCGAGCACATGGAATTCCACTCCGACATGGAGGACTACTTCCGGGCGAAGGCACGTCTCTTCACCCCGGAGCGGAGCAAGGTCGGCGTCGTGAACCTCGACGACGACTACGGCCGCAGGCTCGTCACCGAGTCCGGCGTCCCCGTCACCTCCTTCTCCGCCGAGGGCCACCCCGACGCCGACTGGCGGGCCGAGAGCGTCGAAGTCGGCCCGTTCAGCAGTACGTTCACGGCGATCGGCCCCAAGGGCGAGCGCATCGCCGCCACCGCACCGCTGGCAGGGCCCTTCAACGTCGCCAACACGCTCGCCGCGATCGTCACGCTCGCCGTGGCGGGCATCGACCCGCAGACCGCCGCCGACGGCATCGCCGCCGTCCCCGGCGTACCGGGCCGCCTGGAGCGCGTGGACGCCGGGCAGCCGTATCTCGCGGTCGTCGACTACGCGCACAAGACGGACGCCGTCGAATCGGTCCTGCGCGCCCTGCGCAAGGTCACCGAGGGAGAGCTTCACGTCGTGCTCGGCTGCGGCGGGGACCGCGACAAGCAGAAGCGGCCCTCGATGGGCGCCGCCGTCGCCCGCCTTGCCGACACCGCCGTACTGACCTCCGACAACCCCCGTTCCGAGGACCCCCTCGCGATCCTCGCCGCGATGCTCGCGGGCGCCGCGGAGGTGCCCGTGCACGAGCGCGGCGACGTCCTGGTCGACGCCGACAGGGCCGCCGCCATCGCGGCGGCCGTGGCCCGCGCCAAACCCGGTGACACCGTGCTCGTCGCGGGCAAGGGCCACGAGCAGGGCCAGGACATCGCGGGAGTGGTACGCCCCTTCGACGACCGTGAGGTCCTTCGCGCCGCGATTCAGAGCGCTGCGATGTTCCAGAACAGTGGGATGACCCAGTGATCGCCCTCTCCCTCGCCGAGATCGCCGAAATCGTCGGCGGGCAGTCGTACGACATACCGGACCTGACCCTCCAGGTGACAGGCCCCGTCGTCATCGACTCCCGCGAAGTGCAGCCGGGCAGCCTCTTCGCCGCGTTCGCCGGCGAACGCGTCGACGGCCACGACTACGCGCGGCGCGCGGTCGACGCGGGCGCTGCAGCCGTGCTGGCCGCCCGCCCCGTCGGCGTACCGGCCATCGTGGTGGACGACGTCGTGGGGGCGCTCGGTGCCCTCGCACGCGCCGTCGTCGAGCGCCTCGGCACCACCGCCGTCGCCCTCACCGGATCGGCAGGCAAGACCAGCACCAAGGACCTGATCGCCCAGCTTCTCGAACGCAAGGGCCCCACGGTCTGGCCGGCCGGCAATCTGAACAACGAGATCGGCCTGCCGCTCACCGCCCTGCGGGCCGCCGAGGACACCCAGCATCTCGTGCTCGAAATGGGCGCCCGCTACGTCGGCGACATCCGCTATCTCACCGGCCTGGTCCCGCCCCGCATCGGCCTCGTACTGAACGTCGGCACCGCCCACATCGGCGAATTCGGCGGCCGTGAGCAGATCGCCGAGGCCAAGGGCGAGATGGTCGAGGCCCTCCCGCCGTCCCACGAGGGCGGTGTGGCCGTGCTCAACGCCGACGACCAGCTCGTACGCGCCATGGCGACCCGCACGAAGGCCCGCGTCCTGCTCTTCGGCGAGGCCGAGGATGCCGACGTACGCGCCGAGAATGTCCGTCTCACAGAGAATGGGCAGCCGGCCTTCAGCCTTCACACCCCCACCGGGTGCAGTGACGTGACCATGCGGCTGTACGGTGAGCACCACGTGTCGAACGCGCTCGCCGCGGCCGCCGTCGCCCATGAGCTGGGCATGTCTGTCGACGAGATCGCCACCGCGCTCTCCGAGGCGGGCACCCTCTCCCGCTGGCGCATGGAGGTCACCGAGCGTCCTGACGGCGTGACGGTCGTCAACGACGCCTACAACGCGAATCCCGAATCCATGCGAGCCGCCCTGCGCGCGCTCGCGGCAATGGGTCGGGCCTCCCAGACAAAGGGAGGCCGTACGTGGGCGGTGCTCGGCCAGATGGCCGAGCTGGGTGACGATTCGCTCGCCGAGCACGACGCGGTCGGACGGCTCGCCGTCCGGCTCAACGTCAGCAAGCTCGTGGCAGTCGGGGGCAGGGAAGCGTCCTGGCTGCAGCTGGGCGCTTACAACGAGGGTTCGTGGGGTGAGGAGTCGGTGCACGTGTCCGACGCGCAGGCGGCGGTCGACCTGTTGCGCAGTGAACTGCGTCCGGGAGACGTCGTGCTGGTGAAGGCTTCCAGGTCGGTCGGTCTCGAGCGGGTCGCCCAGGCACTGCTCGATCCCCGCACCGAGGGTGAGGTCACCGGCCGATGAGGCAGATCCTCTTCGCGGGAGCCATCGGGCTCTTTCTGACCCTGATCGGCACCCCGCTGCTCATCAAACTGCTGGCCCGCAAGGGATACGGGCAGTTCATCCGGGACGACGGTCCGCGCGGCCACCACGGCAAGCGCGGCACCCCCACCATGGGCGGCATCGCCTTCATCCTGGCCACGCTCATCGCGTACGCCCTGGCGAAGGTCATCACCGGCGAGAAGCCGAGCGTCTCCGGCCTGCTGGTGCTCTTCCTCATGGCGGGCATGGGCCTGGTCGGCTTCCTCGACGACTACATCAAGATCGTCAAGCAGCGTTCGCTGGGCCTGCGGGCCAAGGCGAAGATGGCCGGACAGCTCATCGTCGGCATCGCGTTCGCCGTCCTGGCCCTGCAGTTCAAGGACATCCGCGGCAACGCCCCGGCCTCCACCAAGCTTTCCTTCGTCCAGGACTTCGGCTGGTCGATCGGCCCCGTGCTCTTCGTGGTCTGGGCGCTGTTCATGATCCTGGCGATGTCGAACGGTGTGAACCTCACCGACGGCCTCGACGGACTCGCCACCGGCGCCTCCGTGATGGTCTTCGGCGCGTACACCTTCATCGGTCTCTGGCAGTTCCAGGAGTCCTGCGCCGACGCGCCGAGCCTGACGAACCCCGAGGCCTGTTTCGAAGTACGAGATCCACTCGACCTCGCGGTCGTCGCCGCCGCCCTGATGGGCGCGTGCTTCGGCTTCCTGTGGTGGAACACCTCGCCCGCCAAGATCTTCATGGGCGACACCGGCTCGCTCGCGCTCGGCGGCGCGCTCGCGGGTCTGGCGATCTGCTCCCGCACCGAGTTCCTGATGGCGCTCCTTGGCGGCCTGTTCGTCCTGATCACCATGTCCGTCGTGATCCAGGTCGGCTCCTTCAAGATGACCGGCAAGCGCGTCTTCAAGATGGCGCCGCTGCAACATCACTTCGAACTCAAGGGCTGGTCCGAAGTCCTTGTGGTGGTCCGCTTCTGGATCATCCAGGGCATGTGCGTGATCATCGGTCTTGGCCTCTTCTACGCGGGCTGGGCGGCCGACAAGTGACAGAAGTGACCTGGACCGGCAAGCGGGTAACCGTGGCGGGTCTCGGTGTCTCCGGGATCCCCGCAGCACGTGTGCTGCGGGGTCTCGGCGCTCACGTCACCGTCGTCAACGACGGCGACGACGAGCGCGCCCGCACCCAGGCCGCGGAACTCGAAGCCCTCGGCGTCACCGTGCGCCTCGGCGACGGCGCGACCCTCCCCGAGGGCACCGAGCTCATCGTCACCGCACCCGGCTGGAAGCCCGACAAGCCGCTCTTCCTGGCCGCCGCCGAGGCGGGCGTGGAGATCTGGGGCGACGTAGAACTGGCGTGGCGCCTGCGCGGCCCCGACGCCGCTCCCTGGCTCGCGGTCACCGGCACCAACGGCAAGACCACGACCGTACGGATGCTGGCCTCGATCCTGGAGGCGGCCGGTCTCAGGACCGCCGCCGTCGGCAACATCGGCGTATCCCTCCTCGATGCCGTCCTCGGCGAGGAGAAGTACGACGTCCTGGCCGTCGAGCTCTCCAGCTACCAGCTGCACTGGGCGCCCTCGCTGCGCGCCCACTCCGCGGCTGTGCTGAACCTCGCCCCCGACCACCTCGACTGGCACGGCTCCATGGAGGCGTACGTCGCCGACAAGGGCCGTATCTACGAGGGCAACCAGGTCGCCTGCGTCTACAACGTGGCCGACCCGGCCACTGAGGACCTGGTCCGCGCGGCCGACGTCGAGGAGGGCTGCCGCGCCATCGGCTTCACCCTCGGCGCCCCCGGTCCCTCCCAGTTCGGCATCGTCGACGGCATCCTGGTCGACCGGGCCTTCGTGGCGGACCGACAGAAGAACGCCCAGGAGCTCGCCGAGGTCTCGGACATCAATCCGCCGGCCCCGCACAACATCGCCAACGCCCTCGCGGCCGCGGCCCTCGCCCGCGCCTTCGGCGTCGAGCCCGCCGCCGTACGCGACGGACTGCGGGCGTTCCGCCCCGACGCCCACCGCATCGAGCACGTCGCGGACGTTGCCGGTGTCGCGTACGTCGACGACTCCAAGGCCACCAACACCCACGCCGCCGAGGCCTCGCTGGCGGCGTACGACCCGATCGTGTGGATCGCGGGCGGCCTCGCCAAGGGCGCCACCTTCGACGAACTCGTCGGGAAGTCGGCAAAGCGACTGCGCGGCGCCGTCCTCATCGGCGCCGACCGTGCGCTCATCCGCGAAGCCCTCGCGCGACACGCGCCCGAGGTACCGGTCGTCGACCTCGACCGGACCGACACTGGGGCGATGTCGGCGGCGGTCCGGGAAGCGGCGCGGCTCGCGCGGCCCGGGGACACGGTGCTGATGGCCCCGGCCTGCGCCTCCATGGACATGTTCACCAACTACATCAAGCGTGGCGAGGCATTCGCCGACGCCGTACGCGAGTTGGCTTCGGAGCGCGACTAGCGGACCGGTCCCCGCGCCGTGGACCGGTCGGCGCCGCACATGAGTGGAGGGGACACCGAGATGTTGGCCGACGACAGTGCCCTGCGCGGCCGTCTCGTGCTGCGCGGCCGCGCAGCGACCGGGACGGCACGTCGCCCCGCCGCGGTGCGCCGGCGCGGTACGACCGTGCCGAGGCCGCCGCGCGGGACCGGCAGTAAAGGCGGAAGCAATCTGCGGCGGCTGTACGAGCAGATCCGCCGGGCCTGGGACCGGCCGCTCACGGCGTACTACCTCATCCTGGGCAGCGCCCTCCTGATCACCGTGCTCGGCCTCGTGATGGTCTACTCCGCCTCGATGATCAAGGCGCTGGAGCTGTCACTGCCCGCCTCGTACTTCTTCGGCAAGCAGTTCCTCGCCGCCGTCATCGGAACGGTTCTGCTGCTGGCCGCCTCCCGGATGCCCGCCAAGCTGCACCGCGCGCTCTCCTATCCTCTGCTCGCCGGCACCATCGTCCTGATGGTCCTGGTCCAGGTCCCCGGGATAGGGGTCTCGATCGGCGGCAACCAGAACTGGATCTCGCTGGGCGGCCCCTTCATGCTCCAGCCCAGCGAGTTCGCCAAGCTCGCGCTGATCCTGTGGGGCGCCGACCTGCTGGCCCGTAAGCACGACAAGCGGCTGCTGACCCAGTGGAAACACATCCTGGTGCCGTTCGTCCCCGTCGCCTTCCTGCTCCTCGGCCTGATCATGCTCGGCGGCGACATGGGCACGGCGATCATCCTCACCGCGATCCTCTTCGGACTGCTCTGGCTCGCCGGGGCGCCCACCAGGCTCTTCGGCGGCGTGCTCGGCTTCGCCGCCCTCGTCGGTTTCATCCTCATCAGCAGCAACGCGAACCGGATGTCGCGGCTCCAGTGCATCGGCGCGACCGACCTCGGCCCCCAGGGCGAGTGCTGGCAGGCAGTGCACGGGATCTATGCTCTGGCGTCAGGCGGATGGTTCGGTTCCGGGCTCGGTGCAAGTGTGGAGAAATGGGGCCAACTCCCCGAACCCCACACCGACTTCATCTTCGCCATCACCGGTGAGGAACTGGGTCTGGCGGGGACGCTGTCGGTACTCGCCCTGTTCGCGGCTCTAGGCTATGCGGGTATCCGCGTGGCCGGACGCACGGAGGACCCCTTCGTGAGGTACGCCGCGGGAGGTGTGACCACCTGGATCACGGCTCAGGCCGTGGTCAACATCGGTGCGGTGCTCGGCCTGCTGCCGATCGCCGGTGTCCCGCTCCCGCTGTTCTCCTACGGGGGCTCAGCCCTGCTGCCGACCATGTTCGCCGTAGGGTTGCTGATCGCCTTCGCGCGAGAGGATCCCGCTGCGAAGGCCGCCCTGGCCATGCGAAGAACGGTCCTTGGCAAAGGGGCCGGGGTGAGATGGAAGACGATGGGACGGCGCGTCAAGAAGCGTCCGTCCGGAGAGCGGTGAATTTCGGTGCATGTCGTACTCGCCGGTGGGGGGACCGCCGGCCACATCGAGCCCGCGCTCGCCCTCGCGGACGCCCTGCGCAGGCAGGACCCGAGCGTGGGCATCACAGCCCTGGGCACGGAGCGCGGACTTGAGACCAGGCTCGTACCCGAGCGTGGTTACGAACTCGGGCTCATCCCCGCCGTCCCGCTGCCCCGCAGGCCCACCCCCGAACTGATCACCGTCCCCGGGCGGCTGCGCGGCACCATCAAGGCCGCGGAGCAGATCCTGGAGCGTACGAAGGCGGACTGCGTCGTCGGCTTCGGCGGCTACGTCGCCCTGCCCGGCTACCTCGCGGCCAAGCGCCTCGGCGTGCCGATCATCGTCCACGAGGCCAACGCGCGCCCCGGCCTCGCCAACAAGATCGGCTCGCGCTACGCGGCCGCTGTCGCCGTCTCCACGCCCGACAGCAAGCTGCGCGGCGCCCGCTACATCGGCATCCCGCTGCGCCGCACCATCGCCACCCTCGACCGGGCCAGGGTCCGCCCCGAGGCGCGCGCCGCCTTCGGTCTCGACCCCAACCTGCCGACGCTGCTCGTCTCCGGCGGCTCGCAGGGCGCGCGGCGCCTCAACGAAGTCGTCCAGCAGGTCGCGCCGGTCCTGCAGCGCTCCGGGATCCAGATCCTGCACGCGGTCGGCCCCAAGAACGAACTGCCGCGCGTGGACAACATGCCCGGTATGCCGCCGTACATCCCGGTACCGTACGTGGACCGGATGGACCTCGCGTACGCCGCGGCCGACATGATGCTCTGCCGCGCGGGCGCGATGACCGTCGCCGAACTCTCCGCCGTCGGGCTGCCGGCCGCCTACGTCCCGCTGCCCATCGGCAACGGAGAGCAGCGGCTCAACGCCCAGCCGGTGGTCAACGCCGGAGGCGGCCTGCTGGTCGACGACGCCCAGCTCACCCCCGAGTGGGTGCAGAGCCAGGTGATCCCCGTCCTCGCGGACCCGCACCGGCTGTACGAGATGTCCCGCGCGGCCGCCGAGTTCGGACGCCGGGATGCCGACGACCTGCTCGTCGGCATGGTGTACGAGGCGATTGCCGCACGCAGGGCCGGCTGAACGGTCCCCATACGCAGGACCCAGGAGGCGACAGGGAGTGGCCGGACCGACGACCGCCCAGCGCGGTGAACGACAGGCGCAGGGATCGTCGGCGGCCCGCCCGCCGGGCGGCAAGCGGGTGGGCGGGCGGTTCCGGCTTCCCGGCCGCGCCCGGCTGATTCTGCAGCTGGCCGCCTCCGTGCTGCTCGTCTCGGGCGGAATCTGGTTGTTTTACGGCTCCTCCTGGCTGCGGGTGGAGCAGGTGAAGGCGTCCGGGACAAAGGTTCTGACGCCCGGTGAGGTACGTGCGGCGGCGGCCGTTCCGATCGGGGCGCCGCTGATTTCTGTCGACACGGATGCCATTGAGGACCGGATCGGCAGGAAATTGCCGCGTATCGACTCGGTGGATGTCGTTCGTTCGTGGCCGCACGGCATCGCTCTGAAAGTGACCGAGCGAAAGCCCGTACTGGTCATGAAAAAGGGCGCAAAGTTCGTCGAAGTGGACGACAAGAGTGTGCGGTTCGCCACGGTCGCCGAGGCGCCCCAGGGCGTACCGTTCCTGGAATTGGCGCCTGAGGAGTCATCAAGTCTGCGCCGCTTCGGGGCAGGCCGACTGCTGGAGGAAGCGGTACGGGTCACCCGGGAGGTCCCCGAATCCGTCGGCCGTGACCTGCGGTCGGTCCGGGTCCGTTCGTACGACTCCATCACCTTGGAGCTGAGCGGGGAACGTACGGTCATGTGGGGAAGCGGCGAACAGGGCGCGGCGAAGGCACGCGCACTGAGAGCTCTCATGAAAGCAGCACCGAGTGCCCAGCACTTCGATGTGAGTGCGCCCACCGCCCCCGCCGCATCAGGGAGTTGACGGTCATACGTGCTGGCCAGCACCCTGGTTGGCCAGCGATATGGGTGATCACATAGGGTGAAAAGAAAAACGGGAGGTTCGGCGTGTTCGTTGAACGTGCGCCACTTGTCGACTTAGTGTCCTGTTCGGAAGAGTCCAAGGAACAGACACACTGGTAACCCTAAACTTCAGCGTTAGGGTTCGGGTCGGCGTTCGGACCGTCCCATATCGGCATCAGTCGTCGCAGCGCGGCCCGCGAGGCGGCGACACGTAACTCGAGGCGAGAGGCCTTCGACGTGGCAGCACCGCAGAACTACCTCGCAGTCATCAAGGTCATCGGTGTCGGCGGCGGTGGTGTCAATGCCATCAACCGGATGATCGAGGTCGGTCTCAAGGGCGTCGAGTTCATTGCGATCAACACCGATGCGCAAGCCCTGTTGATGAGCGACGCCGACGTCAAGCTCGACGTCGGCCGCGAACTTACCCGCGGCCTCGGCGCCGGAGCCAATCCGGCAGTCGGCCGCAAGGCGGCAGAGGACCACCGCGAGGAGATCGAGGAGGTCCTCAAGGGGGCCGACATGGTCTTCGTCACCGCCGGCGAAGGCGGCGGCACCGGAACGGGCGGCGCACCTGTCGTCGCCAACATCGCGCGCTCGCTCGGCGCCCTCACGATCGGTGTGGTCACCCGCCCGTTCACCTTCGAGGGCCGACGTCGCGCGAACCAGGCGGAGGACGGCATCGCCGAGCTCCGCGAAGAGGTCGACACGCTCATCGTCATCCCCAACGACCGGCTGCTGTCCATCTCGGACCGCCAGGTCAGCGTGCTGGACGCCTTCAAGTCGGCGGACCAGGTCCTGCTGAGCGGTGTGCAGGGCATCACGGACCTCATTACGACTCCGGGTCTGATCAACCTCGACTTCGCCGACGTCAAGTCGGTCATGTCCGAGGCCGGTTCTGCCCTCATGGGGATCGGCTCGGCGCGCGGCGACGACCGTGCGGTGGCCGCCGCCGAGATGGCGATCTCCTCGCCGCTCCTCGAGGCGTCCATCGACGGCGCACGCGGCGTACTGCTCTCCATCTCCGGCGGCAGCGACCTCGGTCTCTTCGAGATCAACGAGGCCGCGCAGCTGGTGAGCGAGGCGGCCCACCCCGAGGCGAACATCATCTTCGGCGCGGTCATCGACGACGCGCTCGGCGACGAGGTACGGGTCACGGTCATCGCCGCGGGCTTCGACGGCGGACAGCCGCCGGCCCGCCGCGAGAACGTGCTCGGCGCGGGCGCCACCGCCAAGCGCGAGGAGCCCGCACCGGTCCGCCCCGCGGAGACCTCGCGGCCGGCCGGCTCGATGGGCACTGTGCCCGTACGCGAAGAGGCACCGGTCCCGGCCGAGACCGCGCCGGCGAACGAGGCCCCGGCTACGTCGGCCTCGCCGGCGCACGTACCGACGGCTCGTCCGTACGCGGACAGTCAGGCCGAAGAGCTGGATGTCCCGGACTTCTTGAAGTGATAGGGCAGCACGACAACACGGACGGCGCGCACTTCGCCTTCACCGACAGGTGGGGCGGGGTGAGCGCCGTTCCGTACGAAGCGCTCAATCTCGGCGGTGCGGTCGGTGACGACCCGGCTGCCGTACGTCACAACCGTGACCTCGCCGCGAAGTCGCTCGGCCTCGACCCGGCCCGGGTCGTCTGGATGAACCAGGTGCACGGGCCGGATGTGGCCGTGGTCGAAGGGCCGTGGGGAGCGGGGGAAGTCATGGCGGTCGACGCCGTCGTGACCGTGCGCCGCGGGCTCGCACTCGCGGTACTCACCGCGGACTGCACGCCCGTTCTGCTGGCCGACCCCGTCGCCGGAATTGCGGCCGCCGCTCACGCCGGACGCCCCGGCATGGTCGCGGGAGTCGTCCCGGCCGCCGTCGAGGCGATGATCGCACTGGGCGCCGATCCTTCCCGTATCACCGCGCGTACGGGGCCCGCCGTCTGCGGGCGCTGCTACGAAGTGCCGGCACAGATGCGGGCCGAGGTCGCGGAAGTCGTGCCCGAGGCCTGGTCGGAGACGAGCTGGGGGACACCGGCCGTCGATGTGACCGCCGGAGTGCACGCCCAGCTCGAAGCGCTGGGCGTACGCCGGCGGCAGCGGTCGCCGGTCTGCACCCTGGAATCGGACGACCACTTCTCGTACCGCCGCGAGCGCACCACGGGGCGGCTCGCCGGATATGTCTGGCTGGATAGGTAGGACATGACGGACCGTAGAGCTCAACTCGCCGCAAATCTTGCACAGGTGGAGGAACGTATCGCCGCCGCCTGTGCGGCCGCCGGACGCAAGCGATCGGAAGTGACCCTGATCGTGGTCACCAAGACGTACCCCGCGAGCGATGTGCGGCTGCTCTCCGAGATCGGCGTACGCCATGTCGCGGAGAACAAGGACCAGGACGCGGCGCCCAAGGCGGCCGAGTGTGCGGACCTGCCCATCAGCTGGCACTTCGTCGGACAGCTTCAGACCAACAAGGTCCGTTCTGTAGCGAGTTATGCCGATGTTGTGCAGTCTGTTGACCGGGCGAAGCTCGTCACGGCGCTCTCGACAGCGGCGGTACGCGCGGAACGCGAGATCGGCTGCCTCGTCCAGGTCGCACTCGACGCGGAGTCGGGTGAGCGGGGGGACCGCGGCGGCGTGGCGCCGGACGGTATCGAGGAGTTGGCGGCGAAGGTTGCTGAAGCGCCCGGCCTCAGGCTCGACGGACTGATGACTGTCGCACCGCTCGCCGGCCCGTACGCGGGGCGCCAACAGGCGGCTTTCGAGCGGCTGATGGAATTCTCATCAAGCCTGCGCGCGACTCATCCTGCTGCGAACATGGTCTCCGCGGGTATGAGTGCGGACCTTGAGCAGGCGGTGGCGGCCGGAGCGACACATGTACGCGTCGGTACTGCGGTGCTCGGAGTCCGACCCAGGCTCCGGTAACGTCGCGAAGCAAGTCGGACCACAGTAGAAAATATGGTCATTCCCGCCAATAGGTGGGCAGGCCGAGTGGATCGCGGGCTCTTTGTGACGCTGCGGCATTGGCAACAAGGGCGATCCACCACAGAGCGGAGGACTCAGAGAATGGCCGGCGCGATGCGCAAGATGGCGGTCTACCTCGGCCTCGTGGAGGACGATGGTTACGACGGCCGGGGTTTCGATCCCGATGACGACTTCGAACCCGAGCCGGAGCCCGAGCGGGAACACCGCCGGCACCAGCCCCCGCACCAGGAGCGGCACGAAGAACCCGTGCGCGTGGTGCAGCCGCCCGCACAGCGCGAACCGGTTCCGCTCCCGGCGGAAAGCGGACGACCCGCACGAATCGCCCCCGTGGCATCCATCACACCTGAACGTCCGAACCTGGAGAAGAACGCGCCGGTGATCATGCCCAAGGTTGTGTCCGAGCGGGAGCCCTACCGCATCACCACACTTCACCCGCGGACCTACAACGAGGCCCGTACCATCGGGGAACACTTCCGCGAGGGCACCCCGGTGATCATGAACCTGACCGAGATGGACGACACGGACGCGAAGCGACTTGTCGACTTTGCGGCAGGACTCGTCTTCGGTCTGCATGGCAGCATTGAGCGAGTGACGCAGAAGGTGTTCCTGTTGTCGCCTGCTAACGTCGATGTCACGGCGGAGGACAAGGCCCGTATTGCAGAGGGCGGGTTCTTCAACCAGAGCTGAGATACGACACCGGAACAACCCCGGCCGGGAGGCCGGACCCACGAGAGCACGGGGAGAGGGAAGCGCGAGATGAGCGTCGCACTACAGGTGATCTACATCGCGCTGATGTGCTTCCTGATCATCCTGATCTTCCGGCTGGTCATGGACTACGTCTTCCAGTTCGCGCGCTCATGGGAACCCGGCAAGGCGATGGTGGTCGTTCTGGAGGCCACCTACACTGTCACCGATCCACCGCTCAAGCTTCTGCGGCGGTTCATTCCGCCGCTGCGTCTCGGGGGCGTGGCACTCGACCTGTCCTTCTTCGTTCTGATGATCATCGTTTACATCCTGATCAGCATCGTGGTCAGGTTGTGAGCGATACGGTCTTGCCGACTGCCGACGACTACGTAGAGGTGAAGAAGAGATGCCGCTGACCCCCGAGGACGTGCGGAACAAGCAGTTCACGACCGTGCGCCTCCGAGAAGGCTATGACGAGGACGAGGTCGATGCCTTCCTCGACGAGGTCGAAGCCGAGCTGACCCGCCTGCTCCGCGAGAACGAGGACCTGCGCGCCAAGCTGGCTGCCGCGACGCGTGCCGCCGCGCAGAACCAGCAGCAGGGTATGCGCAAGCCGCCCGAGCAGCAGGATCGTCCCGGCGCACCCGTGCCTGCCGCCATATCCGGCCCGCCGGTCCAGCAGCAGCCGCCGCAGATGGGTCCGCCCCAGCTGCCCGGTGGGGCTCCGCAGCTGCCCGCGGGTCCCAGCGGTCACGGCCAGGGCCAGCACGGTCCGGGTCCGCAGGGCCAGCACGGTCCCGGCCCGATGGGCCAGGGGCCCATGGGTCAGGGGCCCATGGGTCAGGGTCAGATGGGCCAGGGGCAGATGGGCCAGGGCCAGATGCAGGGCCAAATGGGTCAGATGGGCCAGGGCCAGATGGGTGGCCCCATGGGCGGACCCATGGGTGGCCACGGTCCGCAGCTCCCGCAGCCCGGTCAGGGCCCCGGCGGCGACAGCGCCGCGCGTGTGCTCTCGCTGGCGCAGCAGACGGCCGACCAGGCGATCGCGGAGGCCCGTTCCGAGGCCAACAAGATCGTCGGTGAGGCGCGCAGCCGTGCCGAGGGTCTGGAGCGGGACGCCCGTGCGAAGGCCGACGCGCTGGAGCGGGACGCGCAGGAGAAGCACCGCGTCGCGATGGGCTCGCTGGAGTCCGCCCGCGCCACGCTGGAGCGCAAGGTCGAGGACCTGCGCGGCTTCGAGCGCGAGTACCGGACCCGGCTGAAGTCCTACCTGGAGAGCCAGCTGCGTCAGCTGGAGACCCAGTCGGACGACTCGCTGGCTCCGCCGCGGACCCCGGCGACCGCGTCGCTGCCGCCGGCTCCGCAGATGAGCGGTTCGATGGCGCCGGCCGGTGCGGGTGCGATGGGGCACTCCATGGGTGGCAACCCGTCGATGGGCGGCCACAGTGGCCCGTCCTCCAACGGTCCGTCGTACGGCGGCCAGCAGCAGATGTCGCCGGCTATGACCCAGCCGATGGCTCCGGTGCGGCCGCAGGCTCCGCAGCCGATGCAGCAGGCTCCTTCGCCGATGCGCGGATTCCTCATCGACGAGGACGACAACTGACGGCGGTGCGCGCGCTGAGCGCGTAGCCGTCGGCAGGCTGAGGGCCGGGCCCCGGGGTTTCCCCGGGGCCCGGCCCTTTTGCGTGCGGCGCGGCGGTGAGGTGGGGGCAGGGAAAGCGAAAGCCCCGGCCGACAACTTGGGTTCTAGTGGTCGTCGCAACACCCCAGTTCAAGGGGTGCGATGGACTTCGAGATCCGTAAGGTCCGGACGGCGCAGGGGCCCAGGAAGCTCCGTGGTGAGTGGGCGGAATACTTCCGGTTCGTGCAACAGGGCTACAGCAACAAAGAGGCATCCCGGCTCGTCGGGGTGCATGAGCGGACTGGTCGCGAGTGGCGTAATGGCCGGACGGATCCGCGGAGGTACCGGGCGCCCGCTCACATCGAGCGGGCGCCCGCTGCCGCACCGTCTCGGTACTTGAGCGAGACGGAGCGCATCCACATCGCCGACCGTTTGCGGGAGAAGGCCACGGTCCGGGCGATCGCCGCCGAGCTGGGCCGCAGCCCGTCCACCGTCAGCCGGGAGATCCGCCGCAACCGGACCGTGGACCCTCGTGGCCAGTGGCACTACCGGCCACATGCCGCCCAGGCCCGGGCGGATGCCCGCCGGACCCGCCCCAAGCCCGGCAAGATCGGCCGGAACACCGCGCTGCGGGACCTCATCCAGGACGGCCTGGACCTGAAGTGGAGCCCGGAGCAGATCTGCGAGAGTCTGCGCCGGACCTTCCCCGATCAGCCGGAGATGCACGTGGTGCACGAGACGATCTACCAGGCCCTCTACGTCCAGGGCCGCGGCGAACTGCGCCGGGAGCTGGCCCGGGCCCTGCGATCGGGACGCACCCGCCGCCGCCCGCACCGCCAGGCAGCCTGTCGTCAGCCGCGCTTCACGCACCCGATGGTCATGATCAGCGAACGTCCCGCCGAGGCAGAGGACCGGGCGGTGCCCGGCCACTGGGAAGGCGACCTGATCATCGGCAAGGACAACGGCTCAGCGATCGGCACCCTCGTCGAGCGCGCAACCCGCTACGTGATGCTGGTACACCTGCCCGACGGCCGCAGCGCCGAAGACGTCCGCGACGCGCTGGTCACCACCGTGAAGACCTGCCCGGTCATCTGGTCCGCTCGCTGACCTGGGACCAGGGCTCCGAAATGGCCGCCCACCACGCCTTCAGCATCGTCACCGACGTTCCGGTCTACTTCTGCGACCCGGCCAGCCCCTGGCAGCGCGGCTCGAACGAGAACACGAACGGCCTGCTGCGGCAGTACTTCCCCAAGGGCACTGACCTGTCGGTCCACACCCGCGACCACCTCGACGCCGTCGCAGCCCAACTCAACGGCCGCCCACGCAAAACGCTCGACTGGGAAACCCCAGCCGAGCGCCTGCATAAACTGCTCGCCGCCTAACACAAACGATCACGTGTTGCGACGATCCCTAGAAACCGCCCAAAGTCGACCGGGGCTTTCGCTTTCGGCGGGTTACGCCTCCGTCTTGCGGAGGCGGAACGTCAGGGACAGGGACTCGTCCGTGAACGGGGCGCCGTACGTGTCGTCCGCCTCGGACGCCGCGAAGTCCACCGCCAGGACCTCGTCGGCGATCAGCGCGGCGTGCTCCGTGAGGGCCTCCGTCGTCGCCGGGTCGGACGCGGTCCACCGGACGGCGATGCGGTCCGCGACGTCCAGGCCGCTGTTCTTGCGGGCCTCCTGGATCAGGCGGATCGCGTCACGGGCCAGGCCCGCCAGCCGCAGCTCGGGGGTGATCTCCAGGTCCAGGGCGACCGTCGCGCCCGAGTCGGAGGCCACCGACCAGCCCTCGCGCGGCGTCTCGGTGATGATCACCTCGTCCGGGGAGAGGGAGACGGGGGCGCCGTCGACCCTGACCGTTGCCGTGCCTTCGCGCAGTGCCAGGGACAGGGCCGCCGCGTCGGCCTCCGCCACCGCCTTGGCCACCGCCTGGACGCCCTTGCCGAAGCGCTTGCCCAGGGCGCGGAAGTTCGCCTTGGCGGTCGTGTCGACGAGGGAGCCGCCCACCTCGGAGAGGGAGGCCAGGGAGGAGACGTTCAGCTCCTCCGTGATCTGGGCGTGCAGTTCGGGGGTCAGCGTCTCGAAGCCCGACGCCGCCACCAGCGCGCGCGACAGGGGCTGGCGGGTCTTGACGCCCGACTCCGCGCGCGTCGCGCGGCCCAGCTCGACCAGGCGGCGTACCAGCGCCATCTGCTGGGACAGCGTCGGGTCGATGGCGGCCAGGTCGGCCTTCGGCCAGGTGGACAGGTGCACCGACTCCGGGGCGTCCGCCGTGACCGGGACGATCATGTCCTGCCAGACCCGCTCGGTGATGAAGGGGGTCAGCGGCGCCATGAGACGGGTGACCGTCTCGACCACGTCGTGCAGGGTGCGCAACGCGGCCTTGTCGCCCTGCCAGAAGCGGCGGCGCGAGCGGCGTACGTACCAGTTGGAGAGGTCGTCCACGAAGGCGGAGAGGAGCTTGCCCGCCCGCTGCGTGTCGTACGCCTCCATGGACTGCGTGACCTGGTCCGTCAGCGCGTGCAGCTCGGACAGCAGCCAGCGGTCGAGGACCGGGCGGTCCGCCGGGGCCGGGTCGGCCGCGGACGGGGCCCAGCCGGACGTACGGGCGTACAGGGCCTGGAAGGCGACCGTGTTCCAGTACGTGAGGAGCGTCTTGCGGACGACCTCCTGGATCGTGCCGTGGCCCACGCGCCGCGCCGCCCACGGAGAGCCGCCGGCCGCCATGAACCAGCGGACCGCGTCGGCGCCGTGCTGGTCCATGAGCGGGATGGGCTGCAGGATGTTGCCGAGGTGCTTGGACATCTTGCGGCCGTCCTCGGCGAGGATGTGGCCCAGGCAGACCACGTTCTCGTACGAGGACTTGTCGAACACCAGCGTGCCGACGGCCATCAGCGTGTAGAACCAGCCGCGTGTCTGGTCGATGGCCTCCGAGATGAACTGCGCCGGGTAGCGCTTCTCGAAGACTTCCTTGTTCTGGTACGGATAGCCCCACTGCGCGAAGGGCATGGACCCCGAGTCGTACCAGGCGTCGATGACCTCGGGCACGCGCGTCGCGGTCAGCGAGCAGCCCTCGCCGGTGCAGGTGAAGGTGACGTCGTCGATGTACGGGCGGTGCGGGTCCAGGGACGACTGGTCCGTGCCGGTCAGATCGGTGAGCTCGGCGAGCGAGCCCACGCAGGTCAGGTGGTTGTCCTCGCAGCGCCAGATGGGCAGCGGGGTGCCCCAGTAGCGGTTGCGGGACAGCGCCCAGTCGATGTTGTTGTTCAGCCAGTCGCCGAAGCGGCCCTGCTTGACCGAGTCCGGGAACCAGTTCGTCTTCTCGTTCTCGCGCAGCATCGCGTCCTTGACCGCGGTGGTCCTGATGTACCAGGACGGCTGTGCGTAGTAGAGAAGCGCGGTGTGGCAGCGCCAGCAGTGCGGGTAGCTGTGCTCGTACGGGACGTGGCGGAAGAGGAGACCGCGGTTGCCGAGGTCCTCGGTGAGCGCCTCGTCGGCCTTCTTGAAGAACTGGCTGCCGATGAGGTCGAGCTCGTCCTCGAAGGTGCCGTCGGGGCGGACCGGGTTCACGACCGGGAGGCCGTACGCGCGGCAGGTCCTGAGGTCGTCCTCACCGAACGCGGGGGCCTGGTGGACCAGCCCGGTGCCGTCTTCCGTGGTGACGTAGTCGGCGTTGACGACGAAGTGGGCTTCCGACGGACTGTGCCCATTGGTTCCCTCGCCGGCGCTCGGGAAGTCGACGAGTGCGAAGGGACGGTCGTACGTCCAGCGCTCCATCTCCGCGCCCGTGAAGGTCCGGCCGGTGGTCTCCCACCCCTCGCCCAGCGACTTTTCGAGGAGCGGCTGGGCGACGACGAGCTTCTCTTCGCCGTTCGTCGCCTCGACGTACGTGACGTCGGGGTGCGCGGCGACCGCCGTGTTGGACACCAGGGTCCACGGGGTGGTCGTCCAGACCAGGAGCGCCGCCTCGCCAGCCAGGGGGCCCGAGGTCAGCGGGAAGCGGACGAAGACGGACGGGTCGACGACCGTCTCGTACCCCTGTGCCAGCTCGTGGTCGGACAGGCCCGTGCCGCAGCGGGGGCACCAGGGGGCGACGCGGTGGTCCTGGACCAGCAGGCCCTTGTTGAAGATCTCCTTGAGCGACCACCAGACCGACTGGACGTACGACGGGTCCATCGTCCAGTACGCGTCGTCGAGGTCGACCCAGTAGCCCATGCGGTTCGTGAGCTCGGTGAAGGCGTCGGTGTGGCGGCCGACCGACTCGCGGCACTTCGCGTTGAATTCCGCGATGCCGTACGCCTCGATGTCCTTCTTGCCGTTGAAGCCGAGTTCCTTCTCGACGGCGAGCTCGACGGGCAGGCCGTGGCAGTCCCAGCCGGCCTTGCGGGCGACGTGGTAGCCCTGCATCGTGCGGAAGCGCGGGAAGACGTCCTTGAAGACGCGGGCCTCGATGTGGTGCGCGCCGGGCATGCCGTTGGCGGTCGGCGGGCCCTCGTAGAACACCCACTCGGGGCGTCCCTCGGACTGCTCGAGACTCTTCGAAAAGACCTTGCTCTCGCGCCAGAAATCGAGCACTGCGTGCTCGAGCGCGGGCAGGTCGACCTGGGCGGGCACCTGGCGGTACTGCGACATCGATTCCTCCGGCGGACTGTGGCTTCCGTCGGAGGGACGAGAGCGCTGTGCTCCCGCGGTACCACCCTCCTTGGCCCCGGGCGGTGCCCGTGACCCCCTCATTGGGGCAGCGATGCCGGTTCTACTGGCCTTGCGCCCGTGGGCGGAGCCCACTGTTCAAAGCTTTCTTCCGGCGGCTCAGGGGTGATGCTTCACGCCGCGCCTGCCCCCGGGCTTCCACCGTCCCCGGGTCGCTCTTGGCTGCGTACGACGCTACTCGTCCCCATCGTGGCCTTTCGCTGGGCCCCAGTGTACGGGCCGTGCGGCAGGACGGCCGCCCGGTTTTCGCGCGGCGCGGGAGCCTGCGCCGATAACCCGAATGGCCATACGCGCCCCGACGGACTCCGTGCCGCGCCCGCGGGGCGGATTACCGGGCGGAGAGCTGGGCACAACGGATGCAGGCTCGCCGCGCCACCCGCGCGGGCGGGCCGAACCGGCGGCGTGCCCCGTTGCCGCGGGGCTGGGGTCGACTTATCGTCCCAGAACGATTTGCGCGCAAGATCACAAAATGTGAAGGGGTCGCGGCCATGGTGGCTAAAAAGACCGCCGCACAGCAAGCCGACGGGGCTGACACGGAGAAGGCCGACGTCGCGAAGAAGGTCACGGCCGAGAAGTCCGCCGCCAAGACGACCGCCGCCAAGAGGACCGCAAAGAAGACCGTCGCGAAGAAGGCGGCAGAGGTCACCGAAGCAGCGGTCACCAACGCACAGGTCACCAAAGCACAGGCCACCAAGGCACCGGTCACCAAGGCGCCTGCCAAGAAAGCACCGGCCCAGAAGGCACCGGCCAAGAAAGCGCCGGCCAAAAAGGCACCTGCCAAGAAGGCGGCTGCGAAGAGGGCCGCTCCCGCGGCCAAGGGGGCGGCTCAGGCCGCGGAAGAGACAGGAGCCCAGACGGTGGTTGCGAAAAAGACTCCCAGCAGGACCTCGGCCGCCAAGAAAGCCACCGCGGCCACCGCGACGGCGGTCCCCCCGTCCCGTACCGGAGCAGTCGAGGCCGCCCCGCCGGGCGAGCTCGCCGTCCGGCCGGGGGAGGAGCCATGGACCCCGGAGGAGGTCGCCGAGGCCTGGGCCGTGCTGATGGGCGAGGTCTCCGAGCTCAAGGCGGAGATCGCCGCGTCGGAGCAGGCGGTCACCGGGCTGATGCGGGACTCCGGGGACGGCGCGGGCGACGACCAGGCCGACACCGGCACCAAGAACATCTCCCGCGAGCACGAGCTGGCGCTGGCCGCCAGCGCCCGCGAGCGGCTGGAGCAGACCGAGAGGGCTCTGGGCCGGCTCGATTCCGGTACGTACGGGCTCTGCGAGATCTGCGGCAAGCCGATCGGCAAGGCGCGCATGCAGGCCTTCCCGCGCGCCACACTGTGTGTGGAGGACAAGCAGAAGCAGGAGCGCCGGTACTGAGCCTCGGAGTCCGTACGTGTGTGCCGTACCCTCGTGCTCAGTCAGGCACCTAGGTTGAGGGACTCACGTGGCAGAGGCGGAGCGCATCATCGGTACGCCGGATACCCCCGGGGCGGGGGCAGCCGAGCCGGAGGAGTCCTCCGACGCGGCAGGCCGGGCTGAGCAGCCCGCGTCCAAGGGCAAGCGGAAGATCGCTGTGCTCTTCGCGGTGGCCGTCGTGGCCTATCTGCTGGACCTGAGCACCAAGATGCTCGTGGTGGCCAAGCTGGAGCACCACGAGCCGATCGAGATCATCGGTGATCTGCTGAGGTTCGAGGCGACACGGAACGCGGGCGCCGCGTTCGGGATCGGCGAGGCCTTCACGGTGATCTTCACGATCATCGCGGCCTCCGTGATCGTCGTGATCGCCCGGCTCGCGCGCAAGCTCTACAGCCTGCCCTGGGCCATCGCGCTGGGCCTGCTGCTCGGCGGCGCACTGGGCAATCTCACCGACCGGATCTTCCGCTCGCCCGGCGTCTTCGAGGGTGCCGTCGTCGACTTCATCGCGCCGGCGAACTTCGCGGTCTTCAACCTCGCCGATTCCTCGATTGTGTGCGGCGGCATCCTCATTGTGATCCTGTCGTTCCGGGGCCTGGACCCTGACGGGACCGTGCACAAGGACTGACAAGGCATACTCGACGGGTGAGTACCATTCCCGAGTTCCGCACCCTGCCCGTTCCCGATGGCCTTGAGGGCGAGCGCGTCGACGCCGCCATTTCCCGGATGTTCGGGTTCTCCCGTACGAAGGCGGCCGAGCTTGCCGCCGCCGGGAAGGTTCAGGTCGACGGGTCGGTGGTCGGGAAGTCCGAGCGGGTCCGGGGCGGGGCGTGGCTCGAGGTGGAGATGCCGCAGGCCGCCGCGCCTGTGCAGATCGTCGCCGAGCCCGTCGAGGGCATGGAGATCGTGCACGACGACGACGACATCGTCGTGATCGTCAAGCCGGTCGGAGTCGCCGCGCACCCCAGCCCCGGCTGGACCGGCACCACCGTGATCGGCGGGCTCGCCGCCGCCGGTTACCGGATCTCGACCTCGGGCGCCGCCGAGCGGCAGGGCATCGTGCACCGCCTCGACGTCGGTACGTCGGGCCTCATGGTCGTGGCCAAGTCGGAGCGGGCGTACACGCTGCTCAAGGCGCAGTTCCGGGACCGGGTCGTCGAGAAGAAGTACCACGCGCTGGTGCAGGGCCACCCCGACCCGATGAGCGGGACAATCGACGCCCCGATCGGGCGTCACCCCAACCACGACTACAAGTGGGCCGTGACGGCCGAGGGCAAGGCCTCCGTCACGCACTACGACCTGATCGAGGCTTTCAGGGCCGCGTCGCTGCTGGACATCAAGCTGGAGACGGGGCGCACGCACCAGATCCGTGTGCACATGTCCGCCCACCGCCACCCCTGCGTGGGTGACCTGACCTACGGCGCCGACCCGACGATGGCCAAGCGCCTCGGCCTGACGCGGCAGTGGCTGCACGCCAAGCGCCTCGGCTTCGAGCACCCGTCCGACGGGCAGTGGGTCGAGTTCGAGAGCACGTACCCGGACGACCTCCAGCAGGCGCTGGACGCGATCCGGGCCGAGAGCGAGTGAATCCGGCCTCTTACGCGGTCCGTATCGCGGCGGGCCCGGCGGATCTCGAAGCCTGCTTCGCGGTCCGCAAAGAGGTCTTCGTCGTCGAGCAGGAGGTGCCTGCCGATATCGAGTACGACGCGTACGACGCCGAGGCAGTGCACGTCCTGGCCGTGACCGGCGAGGGCCTTCCGCTGGGGACGGGGCGGCTCCTGTACGGCGCTGCCGCGGTAGGAAAGACCGGCGGCGACGAGTCGGTCGGCTCGCTCGGCCGGCTGGCGGTGAGCCGCGCGGCGCGCGGGCTCGGCGTGGGGGCGGCGCTGGTGCGGGCGATCGAGGACGCGGCGCGGGAGCGCGGTCTGAGCGCGGTGGATCTGCATGCGCAGACGCACGCGACGGGCTTCTACGAGCGCCTCGGGTACGTCGTCTACGGACCGGAATTCCCGGACGCGGGTATTCCGCACCAGGCGATGCGGCGCGCGTTGTAATCGCAGCTCAGCAGGACAGGCGGGGCCACAGCTCAGGGCTGTGGCCCCGTTTTGCTGTCTCCTCAATCGTTAGGAAAGTTTCCCAACACTCTTGACGGCAACTGGAAACAACCCTAACTTTCACGCGAACTCCCGTCCCGGAACCCCCACCCGAAGGGAGCACCATCCATGCATCGACGCACGATGCGCCCCCGCAACACCCTGCTCGTCGCCATGGCACTCGGAGCCGTGATCGCACTGCAGTCGCCGGTCGGGGCCGCACCCCCCGCACCCCCCGCATCGCCCACCTCATCCCTCTCCGCGAACGGCCGGCTCAAGGTCTGCGGCCTGCAGCTCTGCAACGACCAGGGCCAGGCCGTCCAGTTGCGCGGCATGAGCACGCACGGCACCCAGTGGTACTCCCAGTGCGTCACCGACGGATCGCTCGACGCGCTCGCCGGCGACTGGCGTGCCGACGTGCTGCGCGTCTCGACGTACGTCCAGGAGGACGGCTACGAGACGGACCCGCAGCGCTTCACCGCCCTCGCCCAGAAGTTCGTCGACGGGGCCAACAGGCGCGGCATGTACGCCGTGATCGACTGGCACATGCTCGACCCGGGCGACCCCAACTACAACTTCTCGCGCGCCAAGACCTTCTTCACCGCGATGGCGAAGAAGTACAAGGACAACCCCGGTGTTCTCTACGAGATAGCCAACGAGCCGTCCGGGGTCGGCTGGTCCAAGATCAAGTCGTACGCCGAGAAGATCATCCCGGTCATCCGGGCGCAGGACCCCGACGCCGTCGTCCTGGTCGGCACGCGCGCCTGGTCGTCGTTCGGCGTCTCCGAGGGCGCGGACGAGCAGGAGGTGGTCCGCAATCCGGTCGATGCCTCCGACATCATGTACACGTTCCACTTCTACGCCGCTTCCCACCAGCGCGAATACCTGGACGCACTCAACCGGGCGTCCGACAGACTCCCCGTGTTCGTCACCGAGTTCGGCACCCAGGACTACGCCGGCGAGGGCGCCAACGACTTCGCCCAGTCCCAGCGCTTCCTCGACCTGATGAAGCGCAAGAAGATCTCCTGGACCAACTGGAACTACTCCGACGACAACCGGTCCGGAGCGGTCTTCAAGCCCGGTACCTGCAACGGCAGCAACTGGACGGGGACCGGCGTCCTGAAGGAGGCCGGGGTCTGGATCCGGCAGCAGATCCGCCAGTAGCAGCCACGCGTGGTCGTGCCCCCGCCGTTCCGGACAGCGGGGGCACAGCGCTGTCGGGAGGGCGAGCGGCAGTCTTGGACTCTTGATCGCCGAGGCTCCGAACCGTCGGATGGTGCACCGTGGATCACCTGGATGTGCGCAGTCTCCCCTGACTTCCGCCCGCTACATCGAAGGATGTAGCGCGGATTCATCACCGCTCAGGAGGATTTGAGCACTCTGCGTCGCGACGATGGAGGCTATGACGAATCCTGGGGGAACAGCGATGACGGAGAGCGCAAGTGCGGTCGGGCGCCCGCCTGTTACGGGTGAGGGCGAGGACGCGGGCACAGGTGCCCGGCAGGCGGGGCGGCTGCCACTCCTCGATGTACTGCGCGGCGCGGCGATCCTCGGCACGCTCATGACCAACGTGTGGATCTTCACGAGCCCGGGTGCGGAGTGGGGCATCCTCTCGGGAACCGCCGACCGGGCGTCCGGCTTCTCTCTGCCGGTGGTGGCCGAAGGCACCTTCAGGTTCCTCGCCGACGGCAAGTTCCTGGCCATGCTGACCATCCTGTTCGGCGTCGGACTTGCCATCCAGTTCGGGTCGGCGGCCAAGCGCGGACAGCCGTGGCCGGGCCGCTACCGGTGGCGGGCACTGTTCCTGTTCGCCGAAGGCACCCTGCACTTCGTCCTGGTCTTCGCCTGGGACGTACTCATGGGGTACGCCGTCACCGCGCTTTTGGTGGCCTGGCTGCTCACCCGCTCCGACCGGTTCAGGAGGGTGGTGATGTGGGGCGCAGCGGGACTGCATCTCGCGGGCATGTCCCTGCTCACGCTGGCGCTCGTCGCCGCCGGCTCTGACGGGGACGCTTCCGACGGCGTGGACAGTGGCGTGGACAGTGACGTCGTAGCCCTGTACGCCGACGGCGGCTATCTGGAGCAAGTCACGTTCCGCCTCCAGCACGCCGCGGTCCTGCGCATCGAGCCGGTGCTGTCGTTCGCGCTGCTGGTCTTCCTCTTCCTGCTGGGCGTACGGCTGTTCCGCGCGGGCGCGTTCTCCGCCGACGAGCGCGGGCGGCGCATCAGGGCCCGCATGCTCGGCTGGGGTCTGGGTGTGGGGCTGCCGCTGAACGCGGCGGCAGCCCTCGGAGGCCCGGACTTCTTCCTGTTCGGCCGCTATGTGGCGGCTCCGGTGATGGCGGTGGGCTACATCGGGCTCATCGGCGTACTGTCGGACCGGGTGCGCAAGACCGGCCTGCTCACGCTGGGACTCACCTCGGTCGGCCGTACGGCGCTGACGTGTTACGTCGCCCAGAACGTGCTCTGCGTGGTTGTTTCCTACGGCTTCGGTCTCGGCCTGGCCGCCCGCCTCGAAGGCAGCGGACCATGGTGGGTCATGGGCCTGTGGGCGGCGGTGTGTCTGACACTGATGGCCGGATCCGTGCTGTGGCTGCGCCGGTTCTCCCACGGGCCGCTGGAGGCGGTGCAGAGGTGGGCGCTGCGGCGGTGACGCCGGGGATGCCCTAGCCCCGGCCGGTGCGCGGGATCGCGTCGTCGGTGCGGTCGGTGCGGTCGGTGCGGTCCACGCGGTCCGCGTCGTCCGTGCCGTCCGGGTTGTCGGCCTTGTTGGTGAGGACCTCCTCGGCACGCGGCGGACGCCTGTCGGCCTTGCCCAGTTCGGGCCACTGGCCGTCCGGCGCCGGCGCGGCCGCGGACGTGGCGATGCGAGGCAGTGCGTACCGATGGTGCTCGTACAGCCAGGCGATCAGCTGCTCCCGTACGACACACCGCACCGTCCACACGTCGTCCGCGTCCTTGGCGGTGACGACGGCCCGTACCTCCATCGTGCTCGGCGTCGTATCGGTGACGGCGAGGCTCCAGTCGCGGCCGTCCCACTCCTCGCAAGCGGCCAGGATCTCCCGGAGCTTCTCCCGCATCAGGCCCACCGGGGCACTGTGGTCCAGCTGAAGGAAGACCGTGCCGGTCATCTGGGCGCCGCCGCGCGACCAGTTCTCGAACGGCTTGCTGGTGAAGTACGACACCGGCATCGTTATCCGCCGCTCGTCCCAGGTCCGTACGGCCAGGAACGTCAGCGTGACTTCCTCCACCACACCCCACTCGCCGGCCACGACCACCGTGTCCCCGATCCGCACCATGTCGCCGAAGGCGATCTGGAAGCCCGCGAAGAGGTTGCCGAGGGTCGACTGGGCGGCCACACCGGCGACGATGCCGATGATTCCGGCCGAGGCCAGTACCGACTTCCCGGCCGTCTGCATGCCGGGGAAGGTCAGCAGCATCGCGGCGGCAGCAACCACGGCCACGACCGCGGTCACGATCCGCATGATGAGCGTGACTTGGGTACGGACGCGCCGTACCCGGGCCGGATCGCGTGTGGTGGACGCGTAGCGGGCGTACGACGACTCGACCACGGCGGACGTGATCCGTACCACCAGCCACGCACCGGCGCCGATCAGCGCCAGGGAAAGAACCTGGCCGATGCCGTCCCTGTGCTCCCGGACGACCCGCAGGTCCGTCTGCTCGTACATCCCTCTCAGCATGGCGGTGAGGAGGACGACCTGAAGCGGCAGGCGGCAGCGGCGCAGCAGGTCCCACAACGGGGTCTCGTGGTGGCGGGCATCGGTACGGCGCAGCAGAAGGTCGGCGGCCCAGCCGACGAGCAGCGTGAGCACGACCGAGCCACCAATGACGGTCAACGGGCGCAGTACGTTCTCCATGACTCCGACGCTAACTGGCAGGATGACGGCATGGACATCATGCTCTTCCATTCCGTCTACGGTCTGCGGCCGGCGGTGCACGCTGCCGCTGAACGGCTCCGTGCCGCCGGGCACCAGGTGCACGTGCCCGACCTTTTCGAGGGGCAAACTGCCGAAACCGTGGAGGAGGGGATGGCGCTCAAGGACAGCATCGGCCGCGACGAGCTGCTCAAGCGGGCCGTTCAGGCCGCCGCCCCGCACTCCGAGAGCGGTCTGGTGTACGCCGGTTTCTCCTTCGGCGGTTCCGTCGCGCAGAACTTGGCGCTCGGCGACGAGAGGGCACGCGGCCTGCTGCTTCTGCACGGGACTTCGGACATCGCGGACAACGCCTCGGCGCCCGATCTGCCCGTACAGCTGCATGTCGCGGAGCCCGACCCCTTTGAGTCGGACGACTGGCTGAACACCTGGTATCTGCGGATGCAGCGGATCGGCGCGGATGTGGAGATCTACCGCTATCCGGGGGCCGGGCACGTCTACACCGACCCGGACCTGCCGGACTACGACGCTGCGGCCGCCAAGCAGACGTGGAAGGTCGCGATCGGGTTCCTGGCTACGCTCTAGAGGTTCTGGGCGCTGTGTGCGCTCTGGCGGTTACGGGCGCGTGCAGCGGCCGGTCGGGGCGCTTGCCGGCGGGCGGCACAGGTAGGTCCGGTCGGCCGTGCTGTCGCTCACCCAGCGGCCCACGCACTCATTGGCCGTCGTACGGCCGCGCTCGGCGCAGAAGGACAGCGCCTGGCGGCCGTCGGTGAACGGCCCGGGGGCGTAGATGACCCAGTAGCCCGACCGCAGCGACGAGAAGTCGTCGCTGCGCAGGACTTGGGCCCCCGGCACCTGCAGACGGACGGTCGCGAGGCGGCGGTCGAGCGCGGCGCTGCCGGAGGACAGCGGCTCGGAGTGGAGTTGCGCGACCCAGCTGTCGGCCACGGCGGGCGGCTGCTGCGGCGGCGTGGCGGAGGCCTTCGTGGGAGGTGCCGAAGGCGGTGGTGCCGACTGCGGTGTGGTCGGCGGCGGTGCGGTCGGGGCCGGCGTGGACGGGGCGGGGGAGGTCTCCGGGCCCTTGGTGTCCGGCGTGGCGCTCGCGGTGACCGTCGTGGTGCTGCCACTGCCGCCCTGCCCTGCCGTCGTGCTCGCCTCGCCCTCCGGCTTCAGCACGGCGTACGCCCCGGCGCCCAGCAGCGCGAGCGCGACAACGGCGGCTGCTGCCGCGAAGGGAGCCCGGTTGCGGTGCTGCCCCTCGGGCCGAACGGACGGCACCGACCGTACGGACTGCACGGTCTGCTGTGACTGCGGCGGGAGGGGCGGCGTGTACGCGGCAGGCCGAGAGGGGTCGAAATGCGTCGGCGACGGCGGTACGGGCAGGGGAGGTGGGGCCGGGCAGTGACCCGCCGCAGCGCCCGCCAGCAGCGTGTCGAGCCGGTCCGCATCGGGCCGCGCAGTGGGATCGCGTACCAGCAACTCGGCCAGTACGGGCCCGAGCGGCCCTGCCTGACGGGGCGGCGGAATGGGGTCGTCGAGCACCGCCGCCAGGGTGGCGAGCGTGCTGCCCCGGCGCATTGGGCTCACGCCCTCCACACAGACGTACAGCATCATGCCGAGCGACCAGAAGTCGGACGCCCCCAGGGGAAGGATCGCGGTGTCGGCCGCGCCGCGCAGGCGCTCGGGCGCCATGTACTCGGGGGAGCCGATCACTTCTCCGGTCATCGTCAGGGAGGCCGAGTCCTGGAGCGCGGCGATGCCGAAGTCGGTCAGGACGGCGCTGCCGTCCGCGCGCAGGAGGACGTTGGCCGGTTTTACGTCGCGGTGGTGAATCCCGGCGGTGTGAGCGGCACGCAGGGCGGAGAGGACCTCACGGCCGGTGCGCGCCGCCTCCTGGGGCGGCAAGGGGCCCTGCTCCAGGCGGTGCTGAAGGGTGTGGCCCGGCACGAGCTCCATCACGAGCCAGGGGTGAGGCTCTTCGTCGATGATGTGATGGATCGTCACCACATGGGGGTGGTTGATCCTGGCCAGTGCTCTGGCCTCGCGCAGTACCCGCTCCCGCAGGACACGCGAGGCCTCGGCATCACCCGTCGACGCGGGGCCGGAGGGACGGACTTCTTTGAGGGCGACCTCGCGGTGGAGGGCGGTGTCGCGAGCACGCCATACCGTGCCCATTCCCCCGCTGCCGAGCCGCTCCAGCAGCTCGAAACGCCCGTCTACGATGTCCCCCGGCCCGCTCATGGCGTCAGGGTAGAGGACCGTCCGGTCAGCCGGCGCGGTACGCCGTCCAGCTGTCGCTCATACGCGTCACCTGGCCCTGGGTGAACTGGTACATGCAGTTGTCGTACGTGTAGTCCATGAAGTTGTGGATCGGGTCGGTGCCGGTCTTGCTGGCGCAGGAGTCACGGCCGGTCGGGCACTGGTACGCCGCGCTCTTCTCGGCCGGGGTGTCGGTGACGTAGTCGCCGTTGCCGTTACAGCCGCCCTGGAAGGTGTGGTAAAGGCCCATCCAGTGGCCGACCTCGTGGGTGGCGGTGTCGCCCTCGTTGTAGTTGGCGGCGGAGCCGCCGGGCAGCGACTTGTCGAGGACGACGACGCCGTCCATGCCCGGGTTGGAGTTGTACGAGCTCGGGAAGGTCGCCCAGCCGAGCAGGCCGCCGCTGAGGTTGGCGGTGTAGAAGTTCAGGGCGCCGGGGCCGCCCTGGCGCAGGGTGGACTTCATCTCCTTCTCGGCGGTCGAGCCGGAGGCCAGGTTGTACCAGGAGGCGTTGTCCGTGTAGTCCGTGGCGGCCAGCGTGAACTGGAAGTTGGAGTTGACGTTCCCGGTGCCCTGGCCGCCGAAGGCCGAGTTGAGGACCGCCATCTGGTTGTTGATGTCGGTCGCCGAGAGCTTGCCGGTGGTGCCGCTGTGGATGACGTGGAAGTACACCGGGATGTTGGTCACGGCCGTGGCCGAGAACCCTCTGCCGGTGGCGGCGCCGGACGATCGGAGCTTGTCGAGTCTCTTCTGGAGGTCCGCGTCCATGGCTTTGGCCTTGGCGGCGGTCACCTCGTTGGGCTCGTGGGCGTGCTGCTCGCCCGAGGGGCGTGCCTCGCGGGCCGTGGCGCTCGCGTGCGTGTCCTCGACGCACTTCTCCGTGGAGGCCTTGGGGGCCTTGGCCACGGCGACTCCGGCGGGTGCGGAGAGCGTGGACAGGGCAAGAGTTCCGGCCATGACGGCGGTACCGATGAAGCGCTTGCGCAGAAGGGGGGATATACGGGCAACAGCTCGCACGTTGACTCCTCGCGGGGGTGGGCGAGGGTGACTTCCTCGCCGCTGCCGGGAGATTACGTGCGCATGTCAGATGTTGATCAGTGGCGATCAAGCCCAATCAATCCTCAGATCAATTGGGGCATCGGGGCGAAAACTTTCGGCCTGGTCCAGACTTTGAGATCCAGAGGTAACTGCTGGGGTTACCGAGGCGGGTGGTGTGTCCGCATTCGGGATGGCGAATTAACACCACCCACCTCTTGGCGTGATCTGTTGGTAACAGGCCCCGCATGGCTGAAAATCGCCTATCAGCGAACCGGCTGGTTCACCCGCTCGACCTTCTGCGTTCCACTGAGCGTGCGGTACGAGCGGGTCCACTCCGCCGTCGCGTCCTGCTTCTCCTTGGCGGACAGGACGTAGTAGTCCATCTGCGACTGCTCAGCGGTCACGTCGAGGACGCCGTAGCCGTGAGAGTCCATGTCCAGCCACTTCACATGGCGGTTGGCGGCCTTGACCGCCGCCGACGCCACCAGCGAGACGGTCTGCGGCGCGACATGCAGGATGTCGTCGAGGTTGTCCGACGACACCGAGGTGACCACGAACTCGGTCGCGGCGGACTGCGACAGCGGGTACGTCGCCGCCTTGACCGGCACGTCGTTGGCCCACGCCATGTGGATGTCGCCGGTGAGGAAGACCGTGTTCTTGATCGCCCTGTCCTTGAGGTGGGTGATCAGCTCCTTGCGGTCGTCCGTGTAGCCGTCCCACTGGTCGACGTTGACCGCGAGACCCTCCTTGGGCAGGCCGAGCAACTTGGCTATCGGCTCCAGGAGATGGGCCGGTACGGAGCCGAAGGCCACCGGCGAGATCATCACCGACGTACCGACCAGCTTCCAGGCGGCGTCCGACGAGGCGAGCCCCGACTTCAGCCAGTCCAGCTGGGCGCGGCCCGTGACCGTACGCTCCGGGTCGTCCACTGAGCCGCTGCCGACCTTGGCCTGCTCGGAGCGGAACGACCGCAGGTCGAGGAGGTGCAGATCCGCCAGCTTGCCGAAGCGCAGGCGGCGGTAGACGGTGCCTTCGGTGGAGGCACGGACCGGCATCCACTCGAAGTACGCCTGCTTGGCGGCAGCCACGCGCGCGGCCCACTCGCCCTCGGTGCCCGGCGTGTGGTTCTCCGCGCCTCCCGACCAGGCGTCGTTGGCGAACTCGTGGTCGTCCCATATCGCGATGACCGGGTGCGCGGCGTGCAGCGCCTGGAGATCGGCGTCCGTCTTGTACTTGCCGTGCCGGGTGCGGTAGTCGGCGAGGCTGACGATCTCGTGCGCCGGCTCGTGCTGACGTACGACGTACTTGGGCTCCGGGTAGCCGCCCGTTGCGTACTCGTATATGTAGTCGCCGAGATGGAGCACCGCGTCGAGGTCGGTGCGGGCGGCGAGATGGCGGTAGGCGGAGAAGTAGCCCGACTCCCAGTTGGCGCAGGAGACGACACCGAAGCGCACACCGGGCGTGGCGGCGTCGGCGGCGGGAGCGGTGCGGGTGCGGGCGACGGGGGAGACCGCGCCGTCGGCGGTGAAGCGGAAGTAATAGGCGGTGGCCTGGCGCAGGCCCCTTACGTCGACCTTGACCGTGTGGTCGGTCGTGGCCCGCGCGGTGGTCGTGCCGCGGGCGACGGTCTTGGCGAATCCCTTGTCCTCCGCGACCTCCCAACTCACGGTCACATCGGGCCCCTTGCCGGAGCCCGGTACGGCGTCGGGGGTCGGCGTAATACGGGTCCACAGCAGTACGCCGTCGGACAACGGGTCGCCGGAGGCGACGCCATGGAGGAATTCGGGTCTCTGTACGGCAGCGGCGGCGGCACTCGTACCGGCGACGACAGGGACGGCAACAGCGGTGGCAGCAGCGGCCTTGACGACCGTGCGGCGGCTGGGAGATGAAGAAAATCGACTGGTCACGGCCGTACATTACTGATCAGTACGGCCGAAGGGTGGGCAAACGCAAGAATGTTCGCCCACCCTTGGGTGAAGTGCCGTGTGCCGACTACCCCTTGAGGGCCTTGTCGATGGCGGTCTTGAACTCCTCGGCGGTCATCGGCGGGCTGCCCTTGCCGCCCGAACCGGTGAGCGTCTTGCCGTCCATCTTGAGCGCCGGAGTGCCCCTCACGCCACTCTTCTGGAAGGTGTCCGCCATCTTCAGCGCCCACGCGTCGAAGGTGCCGTCCTGCACGTCCTTCTGGAACTTCTTGTTGCCCTTGAGGGCGTCGACCTCGTCGGCGATCTTGAGCAGGTAATCGTCCTTGGCGAACTTGTCGTCCTGCTCCGCCGGGTGGTTCTTCTGGGCGTACAGCGCGCCCTTGTACTCCAGGAATGCCTCGGGGCTGACATCGAGCGCCGCCCCCAGCGCGCTCAGCGCGTTCCGCGAGCCCTCGCCCGGGATGGTCCGGTCGATGAAGGCGGCGCCGACGTACCGGAGCTTGTACTTGCCGGCGTCGACGTCCTTCTTGATGGTCTCGCCGTTGGCCTGCTCGAAGGTCGCGCAGACCGGGCAGCGGGAGTCCTCGTACAGCTCCAGCGTCTTCTTGGCGTCCTTCTTGCCGATGACGAGAGTCGTGCCGTTCTTGCCCGTGGTGTTCGCGGGCGCGGTGATCTGCTTCTCGTTCTTGGCGGCCTCCCACTGGGAGGGCTTGTTCGCCTGCATGACGCCGTATCCGACGCCGCCGGCGATCGCGAGGACTCCGACGATCGACGCGGCGACGATCAGCCGACGGCGCGTCCGGTCCCTCTTGGCCTGGCGCTCGCGCTCGATGCGCAGCCGCTCGCGGGCCGCTGCCTTGTTGGCCTGGTTGTTGCGTGCACTCATGATCGTTTTCTCCGTGTGGGGCGAGGAAAGGGGGGCTGGGCTCAGGCAGAAACGAATGCCGAGCGCGGCGGCCCCCGCCGTCCGACGGAGTTCACGAACAGACGGGCGTGGAAAGCGGTACGGGCACGGCGCGCGGGGCGGACCACGCGCCGTACGAACCGGTGGGCCGAGGCCGACACGGCGACCACGAGCAGCAGCGGCCGGAAGGCGAACGCGGCAACCGTCCGCACCAGCCCGGCGAGCGCGGCCTCACCGCGCCGCAGCCAGGCCGCGGCGAGCAGCCCGACCGTCACGTGGGCGGCGAGCAGCAGCCAGGGCAGGGCGGGATCGGGGGAGTTGAGGAGGGCGGCGACGCTCTCCCGGGGGCCCGTGACCCGTACGAGCGGGGATCCCAGCCCGCTACTGGCGCTGCCGCCGCACAGTACGTCCAGGCCGACGGAGCGCAGGGAGCCTGCCACCGGCCCGCCCGCGGGCCCGTAACAGACGTGCTGTCCGGTGGTGAACACGGTGTCGGCGGCCAGCTCCAGTGGCACGAGCAGACCGGCGATCGCCCCGAAGCCGCGCTCCCGGCCCGCCAGTGCATACGCCACGGTGAACACGACGGCCGCGAGCGCGGCGACGACGGTCAGGGGCAGCGGGACCCGGGAGAGCAGCACATGGGACGCGGCGGAGAGCGTCACGACGAGCGCTGTGAAAAGCGCCGCGCGTGCCGCCCTGAGCCGCGTCCCCGAGATGTCCATAGCTCGTGAGTTTCCCACGTGCGCCCGTAAGAGACTCTTAAAGTCCGCTGAGACTAGAGACCGGGAATCCGGCCATTGCGGAACAAGTCGACAAAGATCTGGTGGTCGGCCCGTGCCCGCGCCCCGTAGGAGTGCGCGAAGTCCACGAGCAGGTCGCCGAAGCTGTCCTCGTCGGCCGCGATCGCCGCGTCGATCGCCCGCTCGGTGGAGAACGGCACCAGCGAGTGACCGCTCTGGTCGTCCGCCGCCGCGTGCATCGTCGCGGTGGCCCGGCCGAGGTCGGCCACGACCGCCGCGATCTCGTCCGGGTCGTCGATGTCCGACCAGTCCAGGTCCACGGCGTACGGCGAGACCTCCGCCACCAGCTGCCCGCGGCCGTCCAGCTCGGTCCAGCCCAGCCACGGGTCGGCATGGTCCTGGAGCGCCCGCTGGGAGATCACCGTGCGGTGGCCCTCGTGCTGGAAGTACTCGCGGACGGCGCCGTCGGTGATGTGCCGGGAGACGGCCGGGGTCTGCGCCTGCTTCATGTAGATCACGACGTCGTTCTCCAGGGCGTCGCTGTTGCCTTCGAGCAGGATGTTGTACGACGGCAGGCCCGCGGATCCGATACCGATGCCGCGGCGTCCGACGACGTCCTTCACCCGGTACGAGTCGGGGCGGGTCAGGCTGGACTCGGGCAGCGTCTCCAGGTACCCGTCGAAGGCCGCCAGCACCTTGTAGCGCGTGGCGGCGTCGAGGTCGATGGTGCCGCCGTCCGGCGCGAAGCGGCGCTCGAACTCGCGGATCTCGGTCATGGTCTCCAGCAGACCGAAGCGGGTCAGCGAGCGTGCGGAGCGCAGCGCGCCGAGCAGCGGCCCCTCGGCCGTGTCCAGCGTGAAGGGCGGGACCTCGTCATTCTTGGCGCCGGCGGCCAGGGCGTGGATGCGCTCGCGGTAGGCGGCGGCGTACGTCCGCACCAGCTCGGTGATCTGTGCGTCGCCGAGCGCCTTGGTGTAGCCGATGAGCGCGACGGAGGCGGCGAAGCGCTTGAGGTCCCAGGTGAAGGGGCCGACGTACGCCTCGTCGAAGTCGTTGACGTTGAAGATCAGCCGGCCCTGGGAGTCCATGTACGTGCCGAAGTTCTCGGCGTGGAGATCGCCGTGGATCCAGACCCGGCCGGTGCGCTCGTCCAGGTACGGGCCGCTGTGCTTGTTCCCGCCACCCCACCCGGCGTGATCCTGCTCCAGGTCGGCGTAGAACAGGCACGCCGTGCCCCGGTAGAAGGCGAAGGCCGAGGCGGCCATCTTGCGGAACTTGACCCGGAAGGCGGCCGGGTCGGCCGCCAGGAGCTCTCCGAACGCGGTGTCGAAAACGGCGAGAATCTGCTCGCCGCGCTGAGCAGCGTCTGTCTGCTGGACCGACATCGCCGGGGCCTCCTGGTGCATGGCTTACATGGCTGATTGGGACTGAATACTGGGCTGGGCAAGGGACTGGGCGAGGGACTGGTTCCGCCCCGTCCAACGCTCGACCGTACCCGTGAGTGCCCCGTCGTTGTCAGTCTGCCGAAGTAGACTTCAGCGCTGTCCACCCGACCTGTCACCGACCGTTTTGCCGGAGGCCATCACCGTGACCAAGCCGCCCTTCACGCACCTTCACGTTCACACCCAGTACTCGCTGCTGGACGGTGCTGCGCGGCTCAAGGACATGTTCGAGGCGTGCAACGAGATGGGCATGTCGCACATCGCGATGACCGACCACGGCAACCTGCACGGTGCCTACGACTTCTTCCATTCGGCGAAGAAGGCGGGGGTGACGCCGATCATCGGCATCGAGGCGTACGTCGCCCCGGAGTCGCGGCGCAACAAGCGCCGTATCCAGTGGGGCCAGCCGCACCAGAAGCGCGACGACGTGTCGGGTTCGGGTGGTTACACGCACAAGACGATCTGGGCGGCGAACAAGACAGGGCTGCACAATCTCTTCCGGCTGTCCTCCGACGCGTACGCCGAGGGCTGGCTGACGAAGTGGCCGCGCATGGACAAGGAGACCATCGCCCAGTGGTCGGAAGGGCTCATCGCGTCCACCGGCTGTCCGTCGGGCGAGGTGCAGACGCGGCTGCGGCTCGGTCAGTTCGACGAAGCGGTGCAGGCGGCCTCCGACTACAAGGACATCTTCGGCGAGGGCAAGTACTTCCTGGAGCTGATGGACCACGGCATCGAGATCGAGCGCCGCGTCCGTGACGGACTCCTGGAGATCGGCAAGAAGCTCGACATCCCCCCGCTGGTCACCAACGACTCGCACTACACGTACGCCAACGAGGCGACCGCGCACGACGCGCTGCTGTGCATCCAGACCGGCAAGAACCTCTCGGACCCGGACCGCTTCCGCTTCGACGGCACCGGCTACTACCTGAAGTCGACCGACGAGATGTACGCCGTCGACTCCTCCGACGCCTGGCAGGAAGGCTGCCGCAACACCCTTCTGGTCGCGCAGCAGATCGACACCACCGGCATGTTCGAGGCGAAGAACCTCATGCCGAAGTTCGACATCCCGGACGGCTTCACGGAGATCACCTGGTTCCAGGAGGAAGTCCGGGTCGGCATGAACCGCCGCTACCCGGGCGGTGTCCCCGAGGACCGGCAGAAGCAGGCCGAGTACGAGATGGACATCATCATCCAGATGGGGTTCCCGGGGTACTTCCTGGTCGTCGCCGACTTCATCATGTGGGCCAAGAACAACGGCATCGCGGTCGGCCCCGGCCGAGGCTCCGCGGCCGGTTCGATCGTGGCGTATGCGATGGGCATCACCGACCTCGATCCGATCACGCACGGACTGATCTTCGAGCGGTTCCTCAACCCCGAGCGCGTCTCCATGCCCGATGTCGACATCGACTTCGACGAGCGCAGGCGCGTCGAAGTGATCAGGTACGTGACGGAGAAGTACGGCGCCGACAAGGTCGCCATGATCGGCACCTACGGAAAGATCAAGGCGAAGAACGCCATCAAGGACTCGGCCCGAGTCCTCGGCTATCCGTACGCCATGGGCGACCGCCTCACCAAGGCCATGCCCGCCGACGTCCTCGGCAAGGGCATCGACCTCTCCGGCATCACCGATCCCAAGCACCCGCGCTACAACGAGGCGGGCGAAATCCGGGGGATGTACGAGAACGAGCCGGACGTCAAGAAGGTCATCGACACCGCCAAGGGCGTCGAGGGCCTGGTCCGGCAGATGGGCGTGCACGCGGCCGGCGTGATCATGTCCAGCGAGCCCATCGTCGACCACGCCCCGATCTGGGTGCGGCACACCGACGGCGTCACCATCACGCAGTGGGACTACCCCCAGTGCGAGTCGCTCGGCCTGCTGAAGATGGACTTCCTCGGGCTGCGCAACCTCACGATCATGGACGACGCCGTCAAGATGGTGGAGGCCAACAAGGGCATCAAGCTGGAGATGCTCGACCTCCCGCTGGACGACCCCAAGACGTACGAGATGCTCTGCCGCGGTGACACGCTCGGCGTCTTCCAGTTCGACGGCGGTCCGATGCGCTCGCTGCTGCGCCAGATGCAGCCCGACAACTTCGAGGACATTTCCGCCGTCTCGGCCCTCTACCGGCCGGGCCCGATGGGCATGAACTCGCACACGAACTACGCGGAGCGCAAGAACAACCGCCAGGAGATCACCCCGATCCACAAGGAGCTGGAGGAGCCGCTCAAGGAGATCCTGGGCCTCACCTACGGCCTCATCGTGTACCAGGAGCAGGTGCAGAAGGCCGCCCAGATCGTCGCCGGGTACTCGCTCGGTGAGGCCGACATCCTCCGCCGCGTGATGGGCAAGAAGAAGCCTGAGGAGCTGGCGAAGAACTTCGTGCTCTTCCAGGCCGGCGCCCGCAAGAACGGCTTCAGCGACCAGGCCATTCAGGCGCTGTGGGACGTCCTGGTGCCCTTCGCCGGTTACGCGTTCAACAAGGCGCACTCCTCGGCGTACGGGCTGGTCACGTACTGGACGGCGTATCTCAAGGCGAACCACCCCGCCGAGTACATGGCCGCGCTGCTGACCTCGGTCAAGGACGACAAGGACAAGTCGGCCGTCTATCTGAACGAGTGCCGGCGCATGGGCATCAAGGTGCTGCCGCCCAATGTCAACGAGTCCCAGGCGAACTTCGCCGCCCAGGGCGACGACGTGATCCTCTTCGGCCTCACCGCCGTGCGCAACGTCGGTACGAACGTCGTCGACTCGATCATCCGGTGCCGCAAGGCGAAGGGGAAGTACCTCTCGTTCCCCGACTTCCTCGACAAGGTCGAGGCCGTCGTCTGCAACAAGCGCACGGTCGAGTCGCTGATCAAGGCCGGTGCCTTCGACGAGATGGGGCACACCCGCAAGGGCCTCGTCGCCCACCACGAGCCGATGATCGACAACGTGGTGGCGGTCAAGCGCAAGGAGGCCGAGGGCCAGTTCGACCTCTTCGGCGGGATGGGCGAGGAGGACAGCGACGAGCCGGGCTTCGGGCTGGACGTCGAGTTCTCCGACATCGAGTGGGAGAAGTCCTACCTGCTGGCGCAGGAGCGGGAGATGCTCGGCCTGTACGTCTCCGACCACCCGCTCTTCGGCATCGAGCACATTCTGAGCGACAAGGCCGACGCCGCGATCTCGCAGCTCACCGGCGGCGAGCACTCCGACGGCGCGATCGTCACCATCGGCGGCATCATCTCCGGCCTCCAGCGCAAGATGACCAAGCAGGGCAACGCGTGGGCCATCGCCACCGTCGAGGACCTGGCCGGTTCCATCGAGTGCATGTTCTTCCCGGCGACGTATCAACTGGTGTCCACCCAGCTCGTCGAGGACACCGTGGTCTTCGTCAAAGGCCGCCTCGACAAGCGTGAGGACATTCCGCGGCTCGTCGCCATGGAGCTGATGGTCCCCGACGTGTCCTCGGCCGGGACGAACGCGCCCGTGGTCCTCACCATCCCGACGGTGAAGGTCACGCCGCCGATGGTGACCAAGCTCGGCGAGATCCTGAACCACCACCGGGGCAACACGGAGGTCCGGATCAAGCTCCAGGGGGCGCGCAAGACGACGGTGCTGCGGCTCGACCGGCACCGCGTTCAGCCGGACCCGGCGCTCTTCGGCGACCTGAAGGTGCTGCTCGGTCCGTCCTGCCTGGCGGGCTGACGGGCACAGGGAAAAGAGCCGGACAACCACTGAGGGGCGCCCCCGTCGTCACGGGTGCGCCCCTTCTTTTGCGCTGTACCTCTGGTGCTGTGCGCGGCGTGATCAGTTGTGGCCAAAGCGCCGCTGGTGCTTACGGGCAACATCGGCGGGACTGCCCTGCGCCTGCGTCTGCGGCTGGGCCTGGGATTCGTAGGCACGGTCCTTCGCCTGCTCTGCTCCACGCTCCGCCGCCGAGGCGCGCTCCTGCTGGGCGCCGCCCTTGCGATTCTTGTTCTTGGCCATGGTGCTGCCTCCTGTGTGGGGTCTAGGGGCCAGGGCCGGGACCAGACTCACACAGACCGACAAACCGCGCATTTTGGATCATTACCGTGCGTAATTGAGGCCGCTGTGAAGCAACTTCGGCATCCGCCACGCCGATGATCGAGTTCCGGCCGTTAACCCTCACGTAGTCGGGCAGACTCGAAGGAAGCCTGAATCCGAAGCCCGAAACTGAACCGCGAAACCGAACCGCGAAACTGAAGCCCGAAACGCCTCCTGAAATACCTTCCGATCCCGAGGTTCCCGAAAGAGGGTGGAACGCGTGGACCGCTGCGTCGTCCTGGTGGACGCCGGATATCTGCTGGGCGCCGCCGCGAGCCTGCTCGCCGGAGAACCGGCCCGTTCCCGCATCACCGTCGATCACGCAGCCCTGATCCAGGGCCTGCGAGAGCGGGCAGAAGCCGATACGGAACAACCGCTGCTCCGCATCTACTGGTTCGACGGCGCCCCCGACCGCGTGCCGCAGCCCGAGCACCGGCGGCTCAGGGTCATGCCGCGCGTGACGGTCCGGCTGGGTGCTCTGACCCGCAGCGACGGGCGCTGGGCGCAGAAGGGCGTCGACGCCGCGATGCACGCGGAGCTGACCGAACTGGCCAGAAATCGCGCCTGCTCCGACATCGTCCTGGTGACCGGGGACGGGGATCTGCTACCGGGACTGATGTCCGCCAAGGAGCACGGCGTAGCGGTGCACCTGTGGGCCGTGCAGGCGGCGGACGGCGACTACAACCAGTCCGAGGACCTGGTCGCCGAGGCCGACGAGCGCCGCGTCCTGGACCGGGCGTGGATCACCAAGGCCGTACGCGCGAAGGACCTCACCGGGATCTGCGCCCCGCCTCCGGCGCCGCGGCCGGAAATCGCCGCGATTCTGTCGGCCCCGCTGCCCGAGTCGGCGCTCGCCGCGTCGGCGGAGCGGGCGGCGCAGGCGCAAGCACACGCGCAGGCGCACGCCGAAGCCGAGGCGGCGGCCGCGAGGAACGGGTCGTCGGCGGGCGCCCAGGGCGACACCCCTTCCGTAGACGGATCCGGCCCCGGCTCCGCCCCGGCCGAGGCCTCCGCCTCCGGCGACAACGGGTCCGCGGAGACGCACAGTGGGCAGGGCCCCAAAGGCGTACCCACCCCGAAGGACCTCGCGAGCCTGCGCGGACCCGGCACGCAGGCGGCGCAGCATCCGAGCGGCACGGCGGCGACCAGCGCGGCCGGGGCGACGCTGCGCTGGTCCTCCGACAAGGGCTGGGCCGAACGCCCGGGCGGCAGCAGCACGCTCGGCGAACCGGCCGAGACCGCCTCGCTGCCCACCCTGGCCCAGCTGACCAGCGCGGAGCAGCGCTGGGCCGACCGCGAGGAGGACATCACCACGGTCGGCGGTGACCCGTTCGAGGTCGGCCAGGTCTTCGCCCGGCGCTGGATGGAACGGCTGCCGGACCCGGGCCACACGCAGAAGCTCTCGACGATGTACCCGCGTATCCCGCACCGTATCGACGGCGAACTGCTCCGGTACGCCGCCCGGTTCGGGCTGCTGGCGCACAAGGACGACCAGATCGACGAGCACGACCGGTACGCGATCAGGGCGGGATTCTGGCGCGAGATCGATGTGCGGGCAGCGGCGGAGCATGTGACGGCGGGGGAGTAGCCCGTCCCGGGGACGGTGCGGGGCAGGACGCGCGCGGCGGTGGGGGAAGCGGCCCCGGGGACGGTGCGGGGTCCGGAACCCCGTAGGCTCGTCCCTCGTGAGTACGGGCACAGCACAGGCGGGACGCGGCACGGGAGTCGTCTGTGCCGTGCGTGAGCTGGTCAAGACGTATCCCGCCGCCCGGGGCCGCCGCGGAACGCCCGGCACCCCCGCTGTGCGCGCCACCGACGAGATCTCCCTCGACGTACGGCGCGGCGAGATCTTCGGACTGCTGGGGCCCAACGGCGCCGGCAAGTCCACCCTCGTACGCCAGCTGACCGGGCTCATGCGGCCGGATTCCGGAAGCGTCGAGCTCCTCGGCCACGATCTGGTGCGGCATCCCGAACGGGCCTCGCGGCTCGTCGCGTACCTCGGGCAGGAATCCACCGCGCTCGACGAGCTGACCGTCTCACTTGCCGCAGAGACGACGGGACGGCTGCGCGGGCTCACCGCGAAGGCGGCGAGGGCCGAGCGCGACGACGTACTCGAAGAGCTCGGGCTGACCGAGATCGCCGGGCGTCCGCTGAAGAAGCTGTCCGGCGGGCAGCGGCGGCTCGCCTGTTTCGCCGCCGTGCTGGTGGGGGAGCGGCCCGTACTCGTACTGGACGAGCCCACGACCGGCATGGACCCCGTCGCGCGGCGCGCTGTCTGGGCCGCGGTCGACCGGCGGCGGGCGGAAAACGGCGCGACCGTGCTGCTCGTCACGCACAACGTCATCGAGGCCGAGACCGTGCTGGACCGGGTCGCGGTGCTGGAGCGCGGCAAGGTCATAGCGTGCGACAGCCCCTCCGGGCTCAAGGCGCACGTCGCCGGTGAGGTGCGGCTCGACCTTCTGTGGCGGGAGCGGGCGCCGCTGGACGTGCCCGAGGTCGCCGCGCTGCGGGAGTCCGCGCAGGAGTCGGGGCGGCGCTGGGTGCTCCGGCTCGCCCCCGACGAGGCTCGGGCGGCCGTGGCCGCCGTGACGGGCGGCGCGGCGTTCGCGGCGCTCGACGACTTCACGCTGGCGACACCGAGTCTCGAAGACGTCTATCTGGCGCTCGGCGGCAGCGCGAAGGGTACGAAGGGGCTGGTCAAGGCGTGAGTGTGAGTGACGTGCCCAAGGTGCGTGGCGGGGCGGCGCCCTGGTCTGTGACCGGTGCTGGTGCCGGTATGGGTGGCAGTACCGCCACCGGTACGGGACCCGTTCCCGTGGCTGGTGCTTGCGAGGGGCCCGGGCCTCTCGCTCCGCGTGCCCGGCTGCTGCCGTCGCTCGCCGCCGTCTACCGGGCGCAGTTGTCCCGGGCGCGGGTGGCTCGTATCCCGCTGCTCTTCGTGGCGACCTTCCAGTCCGTCGGGATCATGGTTCTGATGCGCGGAGTCGTCGACGGGGGCGGCGAGGCGCGGGCGGTCGTCGCCGGGTCGAGCGTGCTTGTCGTGGCCTTCGTCGCGCTGAATCTGCTCGCCCAGTACTTCGGGCAGATGCGGTCGAGCGGCGGGCTCGACCACTACGCCACCCTGCCGGTCCCGCCCGCCGCGGTGGTGCTGGGCGCGGCTGCCGCCTACGCCTCCTTCACCGTGCCCGGCACATTCGTCACGGCCGTCATCGGCTGCACCCTCTTCCAGCTGCCGCTCACACATCTGTGGGTCCTGCTCGCGGTGATCCCGCTGGCCGGGGCCGCGCTCGCGGGGCTCGGAGCGGCACTCGGGCTGCTCGCGCCCCGGCAGGAACTGGCAACCTTGCTCGGCCAGTTGGGGATGTCCGCTGCGCTGCTGCTGGGCGTGCTGCCGGCGGAGCGGCTGCCCGGGCCGATTTCGTACGTGCGTGATCTGCTGCCGTCGACGTACGGAGTCGAGGCCTTCGCCAGGACCTTCGACGCGCAGCCGGACTGGCTCGCCGTCGCGCTCAACCTTGCTGTCTGCGCTGCCGTCGGCGTCGTCTCGCTGGCCGTCGCCACGTGGGCGTACCGGCGGGCCGCGGTCCGCTAGGGGCCCGGTGCAGGTCCGCCGGCGGTCCGGCGCAGGCCCGGCAGCAGTCCGGTGAGGCGTGGGGCGGGTGGGCCTGGCACGATGGCAGGGTGACTGCTCCTCTGACGCCGCCTCACCGGCAGCCGCCGAACGACCCCTGGCAGAAGTCCGACGCCGGGGCCGTTTCCCACGCCCACTCCGACCCTGCGGGTTCGCCCTATCCCGCTGTGGACGACGACACCAGTCTGTCGATGGAGGTGGTCAGGGCCTCCGTGGTCGTCCTGGCGTCGACGGTCATGGGTGTGGCCCTGGGGCTGCTGTGGCTGTGGCTGGCGCCGAACGTTCCGCTGGTCTCCACCGACAAGGCGGTCTTCCTCAAGGACACCGAGGGTGAGGAGGCGGTGGGCGCGGACAGCACGTTCGCGCTGCTGGCTCTGGCCTTTGGCGCCGTGAGTGCGGCCCTGGCCTTCTGGTTCAACCGGCGCGGGGGGATCCCGCTGGTGGTGGGACTCGCGCTGGGCGGGCTGTTCGGCTCGCTGCTGGCGTGGGGTATCGGCGTCTGGTTCGGCCCTACGGACGACGTGGTCGCGCATGCGCGGGAGGTCGGCGAGGGGGTCACCTTCGACGCGCCGCTCGAACTCGGTGCGAAGGGTGCGCTGCTGGCGTGGCCGCTGGCTGCGCTGCTGGTTCATCTGGCGCTTACGGCGCTGTTCGGGGCGCGGGATCCGGAGCCGGAGTCGCCGCATTGGGGGGTGCCGGCGTACGGGCCGCCGCCCGGCCCTGCGGCGGGTGCGCCTGGTCCCGACGCGGGGCCTGGTCCTGGGGCGGGGCCGGGGGCCGGGGACCGTATGCCTTGACGTGGGTGGGGTCTTTTTCCCCACCCCGCCCCTTCCCGAACTGGGGGCAAGCCCCCAGACCCACGCTTGAGGAGCGGGGTCTGGGGCGGAGCCCCCCCCCAGGCGGCGGCAGCCGCAAAGTGTCACAGCGGGACGGGCGGGGTGGGGAAAGAATTCGTACGCCGCCTCGCGCCCGAGGACCCGCCCCCGTCGAGACGCTACGCGCGCCCGATCGGGGCGATTACCGCTTCCGTGAGCGTTGCCAGGTCCGCAGGCGCCAGTTCGACCTCCAGGCCCCGGCGGCCCGCCGAGATGCACACCGTCTCGTGCGACGAGGCCGACGCGTCGAGGACCGTACGGAGCTTCTTGCGCTGGCCCAGCGGGGAGATGCCGCCCCTGACGTAGCCCGTGGTGCGTTCCGCCGCCGCCGGGTCCGCCATCGTCGCCCGCTTTCCGCCGACCGCCGCCGCCAGTGCCTTGAGGTCCAGCGAGCCCGCCACCGGGACCACCGCCACCGTGAGACTGCCGTCGACGTCGGCCACCAGGGTCTTGAAGACGCGGTCCGGTGTGACGCCCAGGGCCTCGGCGGCCTCCTCGCCGTACGACGGGACCGCCGGGTCGTGCTCGTACGCGTGGAGGGTGTACGCCGTCCCCGTCGCGGTCAGCGCGACCGTTGCGGGCGTGCCTGCGGACGGGTGCTTCTTCTTGGCCACTGGGGCTCTGCCTCCGGTCAGTTGGGGCTGGTGGGGTCCCGGGTCAGTTCGACGGCGGGGAGTGAGGGGAGGTGGCGGATGACGGCCGTCTCGGCGCGCAGGAGTTTTAGCTCCTCGCGCAGCCGCGTCGCCGTGTCGGGGGCCTGCAGCAGGCGCTGCTTCGCCGGGATGTCCAGTACCGTCGCGGCCGCGACCAGGTACGACACCACGGACGGCTCGTCCGGCAGCTCCGCGCCTGTTGTCAGCGAGCGCTCCCGCGCCCCCGCGAGCCGCTTCTGGTAGCTGCGGAAGGCCCGCAGTACGCCCTCGGCGAGCGCGCCCGCGCTGTCGCCCGGCTCCTCGGGCAGCTCCTCCACCTCGGCGGTGAGGTACGGGCCGCTCGCGTCGACCGAGAGCAGCTTCACCCGCTTCGTGCCGGTGGCCAGGACCTCGTAACTGCCGTTCTCGAGCTCGCGGATCGTCGCCGCGTCCGCGATGCACCCGACCCGGTGGAAGGCCTGGATGGGGTCGGAGCCGAAGCCCGCGGCGGGGCCGCGCTCGGTCATGCTCGTGGCGTCCGGCATGCCGGGGGCGGTGGGCGCGACCTCGCGGCCGTCGCGGATGGCGACCACCACGAAGCGGCGCGGATCGTCCGCGGACGCGTCGGAGGAGCCGTCGGCGCCGGCCGGGTCTGCGGAGTCGGCCGACTCCGAGGCCTTCGACAGGTCGCGCATCATGGCGCGATAACGCTCCTCGAAGATGTTCAGCGGCAGCACGAGTCCGGGGAAAAGCACCGAGTTCAGCGGGAAGAGGGGAAGGCGAGCGGTGGTCACAGCGCTCAAGCGTAATGGCCGTCGGAGCCGATACGACGGGCCGTCCTGCGCAAAGGCCGCAAAGGCATTGCGGAGGCGACCTGGATTCTCGCGCCGTCGCGCAACTCCAGAAACTGGCCAAGCGCGTCGTCACTCAGGTACGTCCAGGGGAACGACGTCGCGTAGGGCCCGATCAGCCGGAACTGTTCCAGCGCATCGGCCCAGCGCCCCCGCGTGACCAGGACGTACGTCAGGAGATTGCGCACCTCGGCCGGCCACGGGTCGCCCGCCTCGTATTCGGCGGAGAGCACGATCGCGAGGTCGGCGGCGGCATCGACGCGCTCGTGCGGGATCACCGTGCTGTCACCGCTCAGCAGGTGGGCGAAGGCCGCGCGTACGGGCAGCGCCTGCACCAGCGATCCCGGAAGCGCGTCCTCCGCGGCCTGTTCGGCGAAGTCGAAGCACTCGCGGTGTGAGCCGTACCACTGGGCGGAGAGGTACTGGAGGGCCGAGACATGGCAGCCGTAGTGGTGCGAGGAACGCGCCACCGCCTCCCCCCACAGCTCCTCGAAGGCGGTGTGCGAGGTATGCGTACCGCGCGCATGGTCGAGGGCGATGCGCCACGGCACCGGGTCGCGCGGAGCGCCATCGGCGGCCGCGTCGATGAGCGGGCCGACCTCGCGCAGCCGCTCGGCCCTGGCCGGTGACGCCCAGGCCCGGCTCACCGCGAGCTCGGCCTTGACCAGCAGGGCGTCGGGGTCGCGCGGGGCGACGGCGAGCCAGTCGTCGAGCCAGTCCTGGCGGCTGTGCGCGAAGGTGGCGAGGCGCGTGGTGTACCGGTCGCGGTTCTCCCACTCGGCGGCCTCGCGGGTCGTGGCGAGGAGCTTCGCCGCGGGGCCGTAGTCGCCGATGGCGGCGGCGACGAGCGTCGGACCCAGCCGCTCGTCGGGGACGTCGAGCAGCACTTCGTCGTCGGCGACAAGGCCGGCGGCGAGCTCGGGGGTGTGGCGGATCATGCGCGCGGTGCTGATCAGTGCGCGGAGGAATGGCATGGTGCGGACCATTGAAAGCCGCAGGTGGGGGGCGTGCCAAGAGGTGGCTGTGAAACTTTCGCATCGGCCTGAAAGGTTGTGCGCCAGTAAGTCAAGGGGCGGTAAAGAAGTGATGCAAATCCGGCACGTGAGGCGGGGGGCGAGCCCCGGGACCCGCCCCCCGCGTCATCCCCGCCGCAGCAGCCGTGACGCCCCCGCCGCGACCGTCGTGGCCAGCACCCAGCCGAGCAGGATCAGCGCGGCCGCCGCCCATTGCCAGGCGCTCTCCAGGCGCCAGTACCCGTCCTGCCCCAGGTTGATCACCGGCAGCAGCAGGTCCAGGGCGAAGAGGGACGCGTTCCACTTCGGATGCTCCTCCGGCTTGATGGCGGCCGGGTCGAGCCGGGAGAAGGCCACCGCCCCCGCCGCCCACAGCACGGTCATCCACACCGCCGCCCGCCCGGGCCGGTAGCCGTACGCCACCGTCCAGTCCTGGATGACGCCCCACAGCTTCCCGGCGAGGGGCAGCGTCTCGCGGCGCCTGCGGTGCTTGGCGAGCAGTACTTCGCGGGCGTCGGCGTCCTCGCCGCTGCCGCGCAGGACGGTGGCGAGACGTTCGTACGGCTCGGGGGCGTACTCCGGGGTCGCGGCCGTCACCCACGCAAGCCGCCGGGACAGCGGGAACGGCCCGCGCGGTACGAGCTTCTCGTAGCCGAAGCCGTCCATGGTCAGTCCGCCCGGGCCCGGCCAGCTGTCCGCCTTGTCGACGAGGTTGCCCACCTTCGCGCCGGACAGCACGAACTTCCCCTGCTCGGGCCGCTCGCCGAGGAACCGCAGCTCGGGTGTCTGGATCCGGCGCAGCGACACCTCCTGCCCCAGCGACATCATGAACCTCGCGCTGCCCAGGTCCACCGCGTCGCCGAACCGCCCGTCGTCCAGCCGGATCCCGCCGTCGCACTCGAACCGCTGGACGCGGGTGCCGCGCACCGGAGTGTTCCCGATGCCGTACGGCGGGGTGGTGCCCGGGCCGAGGCCGCGGGGGCTGATCCCGGCCGGCGTCAGGTAGAGCGTCCGCCCCACGGTGAGCTGCGGGGCGTTCAGCGCGCGCCGTCCCTCCACGCCGTACGGGCCGCGCAGCCGGCTGCCGCGCAGGCTCAGCGAGACTCCGACGGTCGCTCCGCGCATGCTGAACTCGCCGTGCGATTCGATCATTTCGGCCTGCAGGTCCTGCGCGACGGACAGCCCGTCGGCGGCTATCGAGCGGCCGATGCGGTCCTGGTGGACCACGATCTGGTTGATCAGCAGGTCCGTGCCGATCTGCGCGTCGGTGAGCCGGATGCCGCCAGGGACCTGACAACGCGGCAGATGCAGGTCGCCCTCGGTCTGCAGCCGGGCGGCTTCGAGGCGGGGGATGGCGCAGCCCACCATGCGCAGCGTCACGAAGCGGCACTCCGGCAACAACACCTCCTTCTCGAAACGGCAGTTGTTCAGTTCGACGTACGGCTCGACACGGCCGCCGGCGAGCTTGAGGGTGCCGGTGATCTGTACGCCGTTGAGCTTGAGCGCGGCGACACGCCCGGCCAGCGCGGGCGGCCCGCTCAGCAGCAGCAGCGCCACGACGCGGGCGCGCACGGTGCGCTCGGGAGCCCAGGGTCTGGTGGACATGGGATCGTCGAGGACGGGATTGCGGGTGCGAAGATCGTAGGTACTTCCGTTGCGGAACGCCTGCCACATGCCCAGCTCCGCTGCACTGAGCCAGCCGGGCGCTTCGACGTCTTGCTGCGGCTCGGTCAAGGCCGCCCCTTTCGCCGATTCGTACAGCAGTTCTTCCCTCTGGGTGACGGGCTGAACGCTAGTGGTGAGGAATGACCGGTGGGGCGTGTATCAGCCAGTGATACGGGCGCTCGACGGCCGGATGGGGTCTGAGAGAATTGACGCGTGATCTCCCGAATCGATCTGCGCGGCGATGCCCTCCCCGAGGGCGCCGACCTGCGCGACCTGCTGCCCCGTGCCGACTTCGACGTACAGGCCGCCCTGGAAAAGGTGCGTCCCATCTGCGAGGACGTACATCATCGGGGCACGGCCGCGCTGATCGAGTACGCGGAGAAATTCGACGGCGTGACGCTTGAGCGGGTCCGGGTGCCTGCCGAGGCGCTGAGCAGCGCCCTGGAACAGCTCGACCCCCAGGTCAGGGCTGCCCTGGAGGAGTCGATCCGCCGTGCGCGGATCGTCCACCGCGAGCAGCGCCGCAGCGAGCACACCACCCAGGTCGTGCCCGGCGGCTCGGTCACCGAGCGGTGGGTGCCGGTCGAGCGGGTGGGGCTGTACGCGCCCGGCGGCCGGTCCGTCTACCCGTCCTCCGTGATCATGAACGTGGTCCCGGCGCAGGAGGCCGGCGTCGAGTCGATCGCCCTCGCCTCCCCCGCGCAGAACGAGTTCGGCGGCCTGCCGCACCCGACGATCCTGGCCGCCTGCGCACTGCTCGGCATCGACGAGGTGTACGCCGCCGGCGGTGCGACCGCCGTCGCGATGTTCGCGTACGGGACGGACGAGTGCGCGCCGGTCAACATGGTCACGGGCCCCGGCAACATCTGGGTCGCCGCGGCCAAGCGCTACTTCACCGGCCTGATCGGCATCGACACCGAGGCCGGCCCGACCGAGATCGCGGTCCTCGCCGACGACACCGCGGACCCGGCGCACGTCGCCGCCGACCTGATCAGCCAGGCCGAGCACGACCCGCTGGCCGCCGCCGTCCTGGTCACCGACTCCGAGGAACTCGCGGACGCGGTCGAGAAGGAACTCGGACCGCAGGTCGAGGCCACCAAGCACAGCGCGGACCGGATCATTCCGGCGCTCGCGGGCAAGCAGTCCTCCATCGTCCTCGTCGACGGCATGGAAGAGGGCCTCAAGGTCGTCAACGCGTACGGCGCCGAGCACCTGGAGATCCAGACCGCCGATGCCGCCGCGCTCGCCAGGCGGGTGCGCAACGCGGGCGCGATCTTCGTCGGCCCGTACGCCCCGGTCTCGCTCGGCGACTACTGCGCCGGCTCGAACCACGTCCTGCCGACCGGCGGCTGCGCCTGCCACTCCTCGGGCCTGTCCGTCCAGTCCTTCCTGCGCGGCATCCACATCGTGGACTACACGCGCGAAGCCCTCGCAGACGTCACGCACCACGTGGTGACGCTGGCGGAGGCGGAGGACCTCCCGGCGCACGGGGCTGCGCTCAAGGCGCGTTTTGCCGAAGGCGAACTGGACCAGCACAGTGGATGGAAGGTGCCGACGCAATGACCCGCATCGACGACCTCCCCATCCGCGACGAGCTCCGCGGCAAGTCCCCCTACGGCGCCCCCCAGCTGGACGTGGCCGTACGCCTCAACACCAACGAGAACCCGTACCCGCTCCCCGACGCGCTCGTCGACCGCATCGCCGAGCGCGTCCGCGACGCCGCCCGCGAGCTCAACCGCTACCCCGACCGGGACGCCATCGAGCTGCGCACCGAGCTGGCCCGCTACCTCACCCGCACCGCCGGGTACGAGGTCGGCGTCGCCAACGTCTGGGCGGCCAACGGCTCCAACGAGGTCCTCCAGCAGCTGCTCCAGACCTTCGGCGGTCCCGGCCGCACCGCCATCGGCTTCGAGCCGTCGTACTCGATGCACGCCCTCATCTCGCGCGGCACCGGCACCGGCTGGATCTCCGGGCCGCGCAACGAGGACTTCACGATCGACGTCACGGCGGCCGAGAAGGCCATCGCCGAGCACCGCCCCGACGTCGTCTTCATCACCTCCCCCAACAACCCCACGGGCACGGCGGTCGGCTCGGACACCGTCCTCGCGCTGTACGAAGCGGCCCAGGCGGCCAAGCCGTCCCTGGTCGTCGTCGACGAGGCGTACGCCGAATTCAGCCACCACCCCTCCCTCCTGCCGCTGATCGAGGGCCGGCCGAACATGGTGCTCTCCCGCACCATGTCCAAGGCCTTCGGCGCCGCGGGCCTGCGCCTCGGCTACCTCGCCGCGGACCCCGCGGTGGTCGACGCCGTACAGCTGGTGCGCCTGCCGTACCACCTGTCGTCCGTCACCCAGGCCACCGCGCTCGCCGCGCTCGAACACACCGATACGCTGCTCGGGTACGTGGAGCAGCTCAAGACCGAGCGGGACCGCCTGGTCAGCGAGCTGCGCGCGATCGGCTTCGAGGTCACCGAATCGGACGCCAACTTCGTCCAGTTCGGCCGCTTCGACGGCGCGGCAGGCTCTCACGAGGCGTGGCAGAAGATCCTCGACCAGGGCGTCCTGGTCCGTGACAACGGCGTACCGGGCTGGCTGCGGGTCACCGCAGGCACGCCCGAAGAGAACGACGCGTTCCTGGATGCGGTTCGCGCACTACTGAGTTATGTGGGGGACACCCCCACACCCCCGAAGGAGCACAGCTCATGAGCCGCGTAGGGCGCGTCGAGCGCACCACCAAGGAGACTTCGGTCGTCGTCGAGATCAACCTCGACGGCACCGGCAAGGTCGATGTGTCGACAGGCGTCGGCTTCTACGACCACATGCTCGACCAGCTCGGCCGCCACGGCCTCTTCGACCTCACCGTGAAGACCGACGGCGACCTGCACATCGACTCGCACCACACGATCGAGGACACCGCCCTCGCGCTCGGCGGCGCCTTCAAGCAGGCGCTCGGCGACAAGGTCGGCATCTACCGCTTCGGCAACTGCACGGTCCCGCTGGACGAGTCGCTCGCCCAGGTCACCGTCGACCTCTCCGGGCGCCCGTACCTCGTACACACCGAGCCGGAGAACATGGCGCCGATGATCGGCGAGTACGACACGACGATGACCCGGCACATCCTGGAGTCCTTCGTCGCCCAGGCCCAGATCGCCCTGCACGTGCACGTCCCGTACGGACGCAACGCGCACCACATCGTGGAGTGCCAGTTCAAGGCCCTCGCCAGGGCCCTGCGGTACGCATCGGAGCACGACCCGCGCGCCGCCGGCATTCTTCCCTCGACCAAGGGCGCACTGTGACAGGCCTCTCCACCATCCTGATCGTCGTCGGACTCTTCCTGCTCGGCGGTGTGTACTCCTTCTGGAAGCAGCAGCTGCCCAAGGGCGTGATCGCGCTGCTCGGTATCGGCGCCGTGATGTGCCTGGTCGCCGGTGTCATGCGAATTCAAGGACTCTGGGCATGAGCGCACAGAAGAAGGTCGTCGTCTTCGACTACGGCTTCGGCAACGTCCGTTCCGCCGAGCGGGCCCTCGCCCGTGTCGGCGCGGACGTCGAGATCACCCGCGACTACGACAAGGCCATGAACGCCGACGGACTGCTGGTCCCCGGCGTCGGGGCCTTCTCCGCCTGCATGAAGGGGCTGCGCGAGGCGCGCGGCGACTGGATCGTCGGCCGCAGGCTCTCCGGCGGCCGCCCGGTCATGGGCATCTGCGTGGGCATGCAGATCCTCTTCGAGCGCGGCATCGAGCACGGCGTGGAGACCGAAGGCCTCGACGAGTGGCCCGGCACGGTCGGCCCGCTCAAGGCACCGGTCGTCCCGCACATGGGCTGGAACACCGTCGAAGCCCCCGAGGACAGCGAGCTCTTCGCCGGACTCGACGCCGAAGCGCGCTACTACTTCGTGCACTCGTACGCCGTGCACGACTGGAGCCTGGAAGTCACCAACGCCAAGATCCGTGCCCCGCACGTCACTTGGTCCACGCACGGCGAGCGCTTCGTGGCCGCCGTCGAGAACGGTGCGCTGTGGGCGACCCAGTTCCACCCCGAGAAGTCCGGCGACGCCGGAGCCCAGCTGCTGACCAACTGGATCGGAACCCTCTGATGTCCCACACGCTCGAACTGCTCCCCGCCGTCGACGTCCGCGACGGCCAGGCCGTCCGCCTCGTCCATGGCGAGTCCGGCTCGGAGACGTCGTACGGCGATCCCCTCCAGGCCGCCCTCACCTGGCAGCAGGCGGGCGCCGAGTGGCTGCACCTCGTCGACCTCGACGCGGCCTTCGGCACCGGCGACAACCGCGCGCAGATCGCCGAGGTCGCCCGCTCCATGGACATCAAGGTCGAGCTGTCCGGCGGCATCCGCGACGACGCCTCGCTCGCCGCCGCCCTCGCCACCGGCTGCACCCGCGTCAACCTCGGTACGGCCGCGCTGGAGACCCCCGAGTGGGTCGCCAAGGTCATCGCCGAGTACGGCGACAAGATCGCGGTCGGCCTGGACGTACGGGGCACGACCCTGCGCGGCCGCGGCTGGACCCGCGACGGCGGCGACCTCTACGAGACGCTCGCCCGCCTCGACTCCGAGGGCTGCGCCCGTTACGTCGTCACCGACATCGCCAAGGACGGCACCCTCCAGGGCCCCAACCTGGAGCTCCTGAAGAACGTCTGCGCCGCGACCGACAAGCCCGTCGTCGCCTCCGGCGGCGTCTCCTCCCTCGACGACCTGCGCGCCATCGCAGCGCTCGTCCCGCAGGGCGTGGAGGGCGCGATCGTCGGAAAGGCGCTGTACGCGAAGGCGTTCACGCTGGAAGAGGCGCTCGCGGCGGTGGCTTCATGACCGACTCCGTACGCCGGGTGAGCACCGGAGCCCCGTGGGAGGAGACCTTCGGTTACTCCCGCGCCGTGGAGCTGCCCAACGGCCTGGTCCTGGTCGCCGGCTGCACGTCGATGATCGACGGTCACCTCGCCGACGGCGGCCCCTACGAGCAGGCGGTCAACTCCTTCAACGTCGCCATCGGCGCGCTGAAGCAGCTCGGCCTCGGCAGCGAGCACGTGGTGCGTACGCGGATGTACATCACCCACGCCCGGGACGTGGAGGAGGTCGGCCGCGCCCACAAGGAGCTGTTCGACGCCGCACGCCCCGCCTCGTCCATGCTCATCGTCTCCGGCTTCGTCGACCCCCGCCTGGTGGTCGAGGTAGAGGTCGAGGCCTATCGGGGAGACGTGACGTCATGACTCTCGCGGTCCGAGTGATCCCCTGCCTGGACGTGGACAACGGCCGGGTCGTCAAGGGTGTCAACTTCCAGAACCTCCGCGACGCGGGCGACCCCGTCGAGATGGCCAAGCTGTACGACGCCGAGGGCGCCGACGAGCTGACGTTCCTGGACATCACCGCCTCGTCCGGCAACCGGGAGACCACCTACGACGTGGTGCGCCGCACCGCCGAGCAGGTCTTCATCCCGCTGACGGTCGGCGGCGGCGTACGCACCACCGAGGACGTCGACAAGCTGCTGCGGGCCGGCGCGGACAAGGTCGGCGTCAACACCGCGGCGATCGCCCGCCCCGATCTGATCCGCGAGATCGCGGAGCGCTTCGGGCGCCAGGTGCTGGTGCTTTCGGTCGACGCCCGCCGTACCGAGTCCGGGTCCTTCGAGGTCACCACGCACGGCGGCCGCAAGTCCGCCGGCATCGACGCCGTCGAGTGGGCGCACCGCGCGGCCGAACTGGGCGCGGGGGAGATCCTGCTCAACTCGATGGACGCGGACGGTACGAAGGACGGCTACGACACCGAGATGATCGCGGCGGTACGCAAGCACGTCACGGTGCCCGTGATCGCGTCCGGCGGCGCGGGGCGCCTCGAACACTTCCCGCCGGCGATCGAGGCGGGGGCGGATGCGGTGCTCGCGGCGTCGGTCTTCCACTTCGGCGACCTGCGCATCTCCCAGGTCAAGGACACACTGCGCGAGGCGGGCCACCCGGTGCGGTAGGGATTCCCCTGCCCGCCCCTTCCCGCTGTGACATGTGCGGCTCCGCCGCGGGCCTCGAACGCCGGAGGGGCTGAAAGATCAGCCCCTCCGGCGTTCGAGAAACTCGCCGGTCACATGGCAATACCGAGCTTGACCTCGGCCAGGCGCGCGATCGCCGCCTCGTCCCCCTCCAGCTCCACCTTCGCCGCGTCCTGCCGCCCGAAGGCGAAAAGAACCAGCTCCCCCGGCTCCCCGGTAACCGTCACCACCGGTGTCCCCCGGTGAGCCACCGCCGTCTGCCCGTCGGGCCGCCGCAGTACCACGCCCACCGGCGACTTCCGGCCCAGCAGCCGCGCGACCTTCTCGATCCGCGACCACAGCACATTGGCGAAGACCGCGTCGAGCTCGCGCGGCGTCCAGTCCGGCTGCGCCCGCCGCACGTCCTCCGCGTGGACGTAGAACTCCACGGTGTTGGCGGCCTCGTCGAGCTGCTTCAGGGCGTACGGAGACATCCGCGGCGGCCCCGTACGAATGAGCTGGATCAGCTCCTCGTACGGCTTGGCGGCGAACTCCGCCTGCACCCGCTCCAGCCGGCTCTTCAGCACCCCCAGCACTATCCCGCCCGCAGCGTCCGGGCGGCGCTCGCGGACCACCACATGGGCGGCGAGTTCACGGGTGCTCCAGCCGTCGCACAGCGTCGGGGCATCGGGTCCGGCAGCCTCCAGCAGGTCGGCGAGGAGGAGCCGTTCACGCTTGGCATGGGTCGACATGACGGCCAGCGTACGACCGCAACCCCCGCCACGGCCACGGCGCCGCGCGTCCAACGGCCGGACCGGTCGAATGCCCGGCGCCCCGAGCGCGGCACAATGGCGGACATGACCAGTACGCCCCGCTCAAGCAACCTCGACCCCGCCGTCGCCGCCCGCCTCAAGCGGAGCCCCGACGGCCTGGTCCCGGCCATCGCCCAGCAGTACGACACCGGCGAGGTGCTGATGCTCGGCTGGATGGACGACGAGGCGCTCCACCGGACCCTCACCACGGGCCGCTGCACGTACTGGTCGCGCAGCCGCCAGGAGTACTGGGTCAAGGGCGACACCTCCGGGCACTTCCAGCACGTCAAGTCCGTCGCTCTGGACTGCGACGCCGACACGGTCCTCGTCCAGGTCGACCAGGTCGGCGCCGCCTGCCACACGGGCGACCGCACCTGTTTCGACTCCGGCGTACTCCTCCCACTCGCGAAGTAAGGTCACCGGCCATGGATATCGAGACCTTCCGCAAGCTGGCCGTAGACCGGCGTGTCATCCCCGTCAGCCGCAAGCTGCTCGCGGACGGCGACACCCCCGTCGGCCTCTACCGCAAGCTCGCCGCCGAGCGGACCGGCACGTTCCTCCTGGAGTCCGCCGAGAACGGCCGCTCCTGGTCCCGGTATTCCTTCGTCGGTGTACGCAGCGCCGCCACCCTGACCGCGCGCGACGGCCAGGCGCACTGGCTCGGTACGCCGCCCGTCGGCGTACCGGTGGGCGGTGACCCGCTGGACGCACTGCGCGTCACCATCGAGACGCTGCACACCCCGCACGACCTCGCGCGCGGCCTGCCGCCCTTCACCGGCGGCATGGTCGGCTATCTCGGGTACGACATCGTGCGCCGCCTGGAGAAGATCGGCGAGCAGGGCCGCGACGACCTCAGGCTCCCCGAGCTGACCATGCTCCTCACCTCGGACCTCGCCGTACTCGACCACTGGGACGGCACCGTCCTGCTGATCGCCAACGCGATCAACCACAACGACCTCGACACCGGCGTCGACGAGGCCTACGCGGACGCCGTCGCCCGGCTCGACGCCATGGAAGCCGACCTCAGCCGTCCCGTGCCGACCGCGCCCGCCGCCCTGCCCCCGTCCGAACTGCCGCCGTACACCGCGCTGTGGGGCGGCGAGGCCTACCAGGACGCCGTGGTCGACATCAAGGAGCGCATCCGCGCGGGCGAGGCCTTCCAGGTCGTACCGTCCCAGCGCTTCGAGACGCCCTGCACGGCGAGCGCACTGGACGTCTACCGGGTCCTGCGCGCCACCAACCCCTCCCCGTACATGTACCTCTTCCGCTTCGACGGCTTCGACGTCGTCGGCTCCAGCCCCGAGGCGCTGGTCAAGGTCGAGGACGGGCGCGCGATGGTGCACCCCATCGCGGGCACCCGGCACCGTGGCGCGACGCCGCAGGAGGACCAGGCACTGGCCGACGAGCTGCTCGCCGACCCCAAGGAGCGAGCCGAGCACCTGATGCTCGTCGACCTCGGCCGCAACGACCTGGGCAGGGTCTGCGAGCCGGGCAGCGTCGAGGTCGTCGATTTCATGTCCGTCGAGCGCTATTCGCACGTCATGCACATCGTCTCGACCGTGACCGGGCGGGTCGCGCAGGGACGGACCGCCTTCGACGTGCTGACCGCCTGCTTCCCGGCCGGGACCCTCTCCGGAGCCCCGAAGCCGCGCGCGATGCAGATCATCGAGGAGCTCGAACCCTCCCGGCGCGGGCTGTACGGCGGCTGTGTCGGCTATCTCGACTTCGCGGGCGACTCGGACACCGCCATCGCCATCCGTACCGCCCTGCTGCGCGACGGCACGGCATACGTGCAGGCCGGGGCTGGTGTGGTGGCCGACTCCGACCCCGTCGCCGAGGACACCGAGTGCCGCAACAAGGCGGCCGCGGTGCTGCGCGCGGTGCACACGGCGAACCGCCTCTGACCGCGAACGGGACGTAAGGGATAGTGGGACACGTGAGTGCCGCATCCCCCGTACCCCTTCCGATTCCGCGAAGCGACGGCCAGGCAGGGCCCGCCGCTTCGGCCGGCCGCCGCAGTCTCGCCGCCGCCCTGCTGCTCGGTGCCCTCGGCGCCGCCGTCGTGCTCCTCGCCTCGGGACAGACCTGGGCCGAGGGTGCGGCTGCCGTCGGGGGCGGCACGCTGCCGCTCGACGCCGAGGGGCGGGACGTCACAGGCGCCCCCGCCGCGCTGGCCATTGTCGGCCTCGCCGCGCTCGTCGCCGTCTTCGCCGTCCGCAGCGGCGGCAGACTGCTGGTCTCCGTGCTGCTCGCACTGAGCGGCGCGGGCGCCGCCGCCACGGCCTTCCTGGGCGCCTCGGACAGCGGCGCGCTCGACGAGAAGGCGGCCGAGATGACCGGCGACACCGCCGCGACGGCTGAGTCGCTGACCCACACCGCCTGGCCGTACGTGACCGCCGTCGGCGGCCTGCTGCTCCTGATCGCCGGGCTCCTCGCCCTGCGGTACGGCCGGACCTGGCCCGCCATGTCCGGCCGTTACGAGCGCGACGGCACCCCCCGCCCCCGCAAGGCGGCCGCCGCCCCTGACCCGGACCGGCCCGAGGACCTCTGGAAGGCCCTGGACCGGGGTGAGGACCCGACGCGCGACGGGTGACCCCCGACTCGGAGCACCTGGCCGGGTACGGGACAATGGGCAACGACGTACGACCACCACAGAGCAACAGCAACGAGGAGCAGCACATGGCGGGCAACAGCCACGGACACACCCCGGCCGCCTGGACCGGTGTCACCATCTCCTTCATCGGTTTCTGCATCGCGGGCGCCTTCATGGTCCTGGCCGAACCGCTCGGCTTCTGGGCCGGTTGCGCGGTCGTACTGCTCGGTGGTGTTGTCGGTATGGCCATGAACGCCGCGGGTCTCGGCATGCCGAAGGAGTCCGAGGAGCTGCGCCGGGCGCGCGCGGAGGCCGGGCAGCTGCAGGCCCACTGAGCCCCTGGCCGGCCCTTCGCCGGCCTGGATGTTGAGGCGCAGCCCGAACAGGGCTGCGCCTTTCTTCATGAGCGTGGACAATCGGCCCGTGGACGCCTTGCCTTCTCCTGCCCCCGCCCCGCCGCCGCCCCCGGTCACACCCGCCGGGGCGCCGCTTGCCAGGCGGCTCGCCGCACCGGTGGCCACGCTGGCGGGCGTCGCCGCGGCCTTCGCGTACGTCGGAGCGGTCGACCCCAACGAGCCGGGCCACTACCCGGTCTGCCCGCTGCTCCAGATCACCGGGATCTACTGCCCGGGCTGCGGCGGACTGCGCAGCGCGCACGGTGTCGCCACCGGTGATCTGGCCGCCGCACTGGGGGCCAACGCCATGGCCGTCGTCGGCTACGGGGTCTTCGCCGTGCTGTGGGCCGTCTGGGTCGTGCGCGCCACCAAGGGGATCCCGATGAGGATCACTCTCAGGCCCGTGTACTGGTGGAGCATCGGCGCCGTGGCGGCGATCTTCAGCGTTATCCGGAATTTGCCGTTCGGCTCGGCCCTGGCGCCGTAAAGTCCCAGGTAGTGGGACAGAGGTCAGCTCGATGCGAGACCTGAGGCCTCCTGCGGATAACATCGGTAATGGCTGATCCTGGTCCACCATCACAGTCCCGGAAGGGGGCCGCTCGCGTGAGTGTGCTCGACGAGATCATCGAAGGCGTCCTCGCCGACCTCGCAGAGCGGCAGGAACGCGTCAGCCTCGACGAGCTCAAGGACCGCGCGGCCAAGGCGCCGCAGGCCAAGGACGGAGTCGCCGCACTGCGCGGCGACGGCGTCAAGGTCATTTGCGAGGTCAAGCGCTCCAGCCCGTCGAAGGGCGCGCTTGCCGCGATCGCGGATCCCGCAGGGCTCGCCGCCGACTACGAAGCGGGCGGCGCGGCCGTCATCTCCGTACTGACAGAGCAGCGCCGCTTCGGCGGCTCGCTGGCCGACCTCGAGGCCGTACGCGCCAAGGTCGACATTCCGGTGCTGCGCAAGGACTTCATCGTCACGGCCTACCAGCTGTGGGAGGCGCGGGCGTACGGCGCCGACCTGGCGCTGCTGATCGTGGCCGCCCTGGAGCAGGAGGCCCTGGTCTCCCTGATCGAGCGGGCCGAGTCCATCGGGCTCACGCCGCTGGTCGAGGCGCACGACGAGGAAGAGGTCGAGCGCGCGGTCGAGGCCGGCGCGAAGATCATCGGAATCAACGCGCGCAACCTCAAGACGCTCAAGGTCGACCGCGGCACGTTCGAGCGCGTCGCCCCCGAGGTCCCCGCAGGCATCGTCACGGTCGCCGAGTCCGGCGTCCGCGGCCCGCACGACCTCATCGCGTACGCCAACGCGGGCGCCGACGCGGTGCTCGTGGGGGAGTCCCTGGTCACCGGACGCGACCCGAAGGCCGCCGTCGCCGACCTGGTCGCCGCGGGCGCCCACCCGGCGCTGCGGCACGGACGGAGCTGACCCCGCCGACATGACCCCACTCCGCCGCACCGCCGCACTCACCCGGCAGGCTCTGAGCCTGTCCGGTGCGCCGACGCGCGACCCGCATGCGCCGCTGGCGCGCGGGTGCCGTCCGCGTGGGTGCAGGGCTCCGGCGCGGCGGGTGCTGGGACGGCGGGTGCGGTACCACATCGGCTCCGAGCCCGGCCAGATCAACGGCATGCGATGGCGCGCAAAGGGCGCCCTGTAGCACTGCCATGCCCCGGTACGCCCGAAATGCGTACCGCTGCGGCTCTGCGCGCGCGGCGCACACGGTGAAGTCCACCCGTTGATTCTTAATGGGGCGTCAGCCCCTCCTGAGGAGTACCCGGATGTCTTCCGACTTCTTCATCCCGGACCCGGACGGTCAAGTACCCAGCACCGAGGGCTACTTCGGCGCGTTCGGCGGCAAGTTCATTCCCGAGGCGCTGGTCGCCGCGGTCGACGAGGTCGCGGTCGAGTACGACAAGGCCAAGAGCGACCCGGCCTTCGCGGCCGAACTGAACGACCTGATGGTCAATTACACGGGCCGCCCGAGCTCCCTCACCGAGGTGTCCCGGTTCGCCGAACACGCGGGCGGGGCACGGGTCTTCCTCAAGCGCGAAGACCTCAACCACACCGGCTCGCACAAGATCAACAATGTGCTCGGCCAGGCGCTGCTCACCAAGCGCATGGGCAAGACGCGCGTGATCGCGGAGACCGGCGCCGGCCAGCACGGTGTCGCCACCGCCACCGCGTGCGCCCTCTTCGGCCTCGAATGCACCATCTACATGGGCGAGATCGACACCGAGCGCCAGGCGCTCAACGTCGCCCGGATGCGGATGCTCGGCGCCGAGGTCGTCGCCGTGAAGTCCGGCAGCCGCACCCTGAAGGACGCCATCAACGAGGCGTTCCGCGACTGGGTCGCCAATGTCGACCGTACGCACTACCTCTTCGGCACGGTCGCCGGCCCGCACCCCTTCCCCGCCATGGTCCGCGACTTCCACCGGGTCATCGGTGTCGAGGCACGGCGCCAGATCCTGGAGCGCACGGGACGGCTGCCCGACGCGGCGGTCGCCTGCGTCGGCGGCGGGTCCAACGCCATCGGTCTCTTCCACGCCTTCATCCCGGACGCGGACGTACGCCTCATCGGCTGCGAGCCCGCCGGGCACGGCATCGAGACCGGCGAGCACGCGGCCACCCTGTCCGCGGGCGAGCCCGGCATCCTGCACGGCTCGCGGTCGTACGTCCTCCAGGACGAGGAGGGCCAGATCACCGAGCCCTACTCGATCTCGGCGGGCCTCGACTACCCGGGCATCGGCCCCGAGCACGCGTACCTCAAGGACAGCCAGCGCGCGGAATACCGCGCCGTGACGGACGACGCGGCGATGCAGGCGCTGCTGCTCCTGTCCCGCACCGAGGGCATCATCCCGGCCATCGAGAGCGCGCACGCGCTCGCCGGTGCGCTGGAGGTCGGCAAGGAACTGGGCAAGGACGGGCTGATCCTGGTCAACCTGTCCGGGCGCGGCGACAAGGACATGGACACGGCCGCCCGCTACTTCGGCCTGTACGACACCGACGCCGCGGTCGAGGCCGACGCCTCCGCCACCAACGGCGCCGCCGAGATCCAGAGGGACACCAAGTGAGCGGGAACATTCAGCTGCTGAGCGACACCCTGGAGCGGGCCAAGTCCGAGGACCGGTCCGCCCTCATCGCCTACCTCCCGGCCGGATTCCCGACCGTGGACGGCGGCATCGAAGCCGTGAAGGCGGTCCTGGCGGGCGGCGCCGACGTCGTCGAGATCGGGCTGCCGCACAGCGACCCGGTGCTCGACGGCCCGGTCATCCAGACCGCCGACGACATCGCGCTGCGCGGCGGCGTGAAGATCGCCGACGTGATGCGCACGGTCCGTGAGGCGTACGAGGCGACCGGTGCGCCGGTGCTCGTCATGACGTACTGGAACCCGATCGACCGGTACGGCGTCGAGCGCTTCACCGCGGAGCTGGCGGAGGCGGGCGGGGCGGGCTGCATCCTGCCCGACCTGCCGGTGCAGGAGTCGGCGCTGTGGCGTGAGCACGCCCAGAAGCACGGCCTGGCCACGGTCTTCGTGGTCGCGCCGAGCAGCAAGGACGAGCGGCTCGCCACGATTACGGCGGCGGGCTCGGGCTTCGTCTACGCCGCGTCGCTGATGGGCGTAACAGGCACCCGCGAGTCGGTCGGCGAGCAGGCGCAGGACCTGGTGCGCAGGACGCGTGCGACGACCGGACTGCCGGTGTGCGTCGGGCTCGGCGTTTCCAACGCCGTACAGGCCAAAGAGGTCGCCGCCTTCGCGGACGGCGTGATCGTCGGCTCGGCCTTCGTCCAGCGCCTGCTGGACGCACCGGACGAGGCCGCCGGTCTCGAAGCCGTGCGGGCGCTCGCGGCGGAGCTGGCCGAAGGCGTACGCGGGGGTCGCGGGAACAACTGAACGGTGTAGCCCGAATGGGTGGACCTGGACCGGGGAGGCACGCTGGTGCCTCCCCGGTTCGTTGCTGCGGGTGTGAGTGACAAGAACCGTGAGGAAAAACGAACCGCCCGCGAGCGGCTCATTCAGGAGCGCGAGGCGTACAAGGCCCGCGAGAAGCGCAGGCGGACACTGATCGTGGCCGCCGCCGTGATCGCCGCGCTGGGCCTGGCAGCCGTGGTGGGGCTCATCGCCGCCAACGCGGGCTCGGACGGAGGCGACAGTGCGGGCCCTGTCGTGACGCCCGAGGGCACGGACGCCAAGGGCGATCCGACGATTCCCGTGGGGGCGAAGGACGCGCCGTCCACGCTCACGGTGTGGGAGGACTTCCGCTGCCCGGCCTGCGCCCAGTTCGAGAACGCCTTCCGGGACACGATCCATGAGCTGGAGGCGGCGGGCCAGATCAAGACCGATTACCACTTGGCCACGCTCATCGACGGGAACCTGGGCGGCACCGGATCCCTGCGGGCCGCCAATGCCGCCGGGTGCGCGCAGGACGCCGGGAAGTTCGCGCCGTATCACGACGTGCTGTATCAGAACCAGCCGCCCGAGACCGATGACGCCTTCGGCAAGAACGCCCGTCTGATCGAGCTGGCCGGCAAGGTCGACGGACTCGTCACGGATACGTTCAGGCAGTGCGTGAACAACGGGACGCACGACGGCTGGGTGCGCAAGTCCAATGAGGCCTTCCAGAAGGGCAACTTCAGCGGGACGCCGACAGTGCAGCTCAACGGGGAGCCGATCTTCCCGCGGAAGGGAAATGAGCAGATCTCGCCCGAGAACCTGAAGAAGTGGGTCGCCGAGGCGAACAAGGGCAAGAAGCCGGGGAGGGTGTCCCCGACCCCGACCCCGACCCCGCCCCCGACGCCGCCGACTCCGAGCCCGGCAGCCACGCCATAGGCCGCGCACCTGGCTCGTTACCCAGACGTTGCCGGGTGGGTTGCCGTACGCCCCGCCCGGCAGGGTAGCGTCGACCCTGCCATGGACCTTGCCTACATTCCCAGCCCGTCGACCGGTGTGATCGAGCTCGGACCGATCCCGCTCCGCGGCTACGCGTTCTGCATCATCATTGGCGTCTTCGTCGCCGTCTGGTACGGCAACAAGCGGTGGGTCGCCCGGGGAGGCAATGCCGGCACCGTGGCCGACATCGCCGTATGGGCGGTGCCCTTCGGCCTCGTCGGCGGACGTCTCTATCACGTCATCACCGACTACCAGCTGTACTTCAGCGAGGGTAAGAACTGGGTCGACGCCTTCAAGATCTGGGAGGGCGGCCTCGGCATCTGGGGCGCCGTCGCGCTCGGTGCGGTGGGCGCCTGGATCGGCTGCCGCCGCCGCGGAATCCCGCTCCCGGCCTGGGCCGACGCGCTGGCCCCCGGCCTCGCCTTCGCGCAGGCCATCGGCCGCTGGGGCAACTGGTTCAACCAGGAGCTCTACGGGAAGCCGACGGATCTGCCCTGGGCGCTCAAGATCTCCGAGGGCGTGAACCGTGAGGCGGGCCTGTACCACCCGACCTTCCTGTACGAGTCGCTGTGGTGCATCGGCGCCGCACTGCTGGTCATCTGGGCCGACCGCCGCTTCAAGCTCGGCCACGGCCGCGTCTTCGCCCTGTACGTCGCCCTGTACTGCGCCGGCCGCGGCTGGATCGAGTACATGCGCGTCGACGAGGCGCACCACGTGCTGGGCCTGCGGCTCAACGTATGGACCTCGATCGTCGTATTCGTGTTCGCGGTCGTGTACATCGTGATCTCCGCGAAGCTCCGGCCGGGCCGCGAGGAGATCGTCGAGCCGAAGACCGACGGTGCGGCCAAGGGCGATGCGCATGACGCCGAGCCCGACACGCAGGACACGCAGGACGGTGCCCCCGACCCGGAGGACGGCGATTCCGACGTGAAGGACGGGGCTTCGGCCGACAAGGCCTGACCGCCGAAACAGCCTCCCAGGGCCGCCGGACCACTCATGGTCCGGCGGCCCTTTCGCGTGCTCCGAGCCCTGGTAAGTACGGCCTTCCTTGCTGGCGGGAGCAATAAATCCTGCGTATTTTCGGAGACGTTGAGAGGGGGGAGCCGGGGCCCGTACAGGGACCGGCTCCGGCGAGAGGGGAACCGGACAGCATGGCCATCATCGAGACCGAGGCAACGCTCCACGAGGCGCACCGCGACAATCACACGCACCGCGACGTGAACGGCGGCTGGCTGCGCCCGGCGGTGTTCGGGGCGATGGACGGCCTGGTCTCCAACCTGGCCCTGATGACCGGCGTCGCGGGCGGGGCCGTGTCGCAGCAGACGATCGTCATCACGGGGCTCGCGGGTCTCGCCGCCGGTGCCTTCTCCATGGCGGCCGGCGAGTACACCTCCGTGGCCTCGCAGCGCGAGCTCGTCGAGGCCGAACTCGACGTCGAGCGGTGCGAGTTGCGCAAGCACCCCAAGGACGAGCTGGAGGAGCTGGCCGCGCTCTACCGGTCGCGGGGCGTCGAACCGGCGCTCGCGCGCGAGGTCGCGACGCAGCTCTCGAAGGACCCGGAGCAGGCGCTGGAGATACATGCCCGCGAGGAGCTCGGCATCGACCCGAGCGACCTTCCCTCGCCGCTGGTCGCCGCCGTATCGTCGTTCGGGGCGTTCGCGCTGGGCGCCCTTCTGCCCGTACTGCCGTATCTTCTCGGGGCCGCCTCACTGTGGCCGGCCGTGCTGCTCGCGCTCGTCGGGCTCTTTGCCTGCGGGGCGCTCGTCGCTAAGGTGACGGCGCGGTCCTGGTGGTTCAGCGGACTGCGGCAGCTGGCGCTCGGCGGGGCCGCCGCCGGTGTGACTTACGCCCTTGGAGCACTGTTCGGAACCGCCGTAGGGTGAGACCCTATGCAGGGCTCCACATAATTAGTCTGTTACCCGGTGGTTTTGATTCCTTAACCGCCGGGAAAGAGCCCACAACACCGCAGGCAATGAAGCCTGCTTCTGTGACGACCGGACGGATGTCGGTCTGTCCGCCTTGCCCCACCTCCACCGCTATGGGCGGTGTCCGCATGCTGGAATGAGCTATCCACCTCGCGAGAAGCCAGCCATCATGTAACCTGCACGAAATTTCGCGGAGGGCCAACGTCGTCCCTCGGTAGTTCTTTATGCCACGACGACGACGGGAGTGCCGATGCGTTCCGACGCCTGGTCGCCCATGGACGGTCGCCCCGCCCAGCAGGGGATGTACGACCCCCGTAATGAGCACGACGCCTGTGGCGTCGGCTTTGTGGCCACCCTTACCGGGGTGGCCAGCCATGAGCTGGTCGAGCAGGCGCTGACCGTGCTGCGCAACCTCGAACACCGCGGTGCCACCGGCTCCGAGCCCGACTCCGGCGACGGTGCCGGAATCCTGCTCCAGGTGCCCGACGCCTTCCTGCGCGAGGTCACCGAGTTCGACCTCCCCGAGGCCGGGGCGTACGCCGTCGGTATCGCCTTCCTCCCTGCCGACGGCTCCGCACAGGCCGTCGCGCAGATCGAGGCGATCGCCGCCGAGGAAGGGCTGAACGTCCTCGGATGGCGCGAGGTCCCCGTCACGCCCTCCCTGCTCGGCAACGGCGCCCGCGCCACGATGCCGGCCTTCTCCCAGATCTTCGTGGCGGACGGTACGAACACGGGCCTGGCCCTGGACCGCAAGGCCTTCGTACTGCGCAAGCGCGCCGAGCGTGAGGCCGGGGTGTACTTCCCCTCGCTCTCCGCCCGGACGATCGTCTACAAGGGCATGCTCACCACCGGGCAGCTGGAGCCGTTCTTCCCCGACCTGTCGGACCGCCGCTGCGCCACGACCGTCGCGCTCGTCCACTCGCGTTTCTCGACGAACACCTTCCCGAGCTGGCCGCTCGCCCACCCGTACCGCTTCGTCGCGCACAACGGCGAGATCAACACGGTCAAGGGCAACCGCAACTGGATGCGTGCCCGTGAGTCCCAGCTGGCCTCCGACGCGTTCGGCTCTGCCGACAATGGACACAGCGGTGCGGAGAAGCTGGAGCGCATCTTCCCCGTCTGTACGCCCGACGCCTCGGACTCCGCGTCCTTCGACGAGGTACTGGAGCTGCTCCACCTGGGTGGACGCTCGCTGCCGCACGCGGTGCTGATGATGGTCCCCGAGGCGTGGGAGAACCACGACTCCATGGACCCGGCCCGCCGCGCCTTCTACCAGTACCACTCCACGATGATGGAGCCCTGGGACGGCCCGGCCTGCGTCACCTTCACCGACGGCACCCAGGTCGGTGCCGTACTCGACCGCAACGGTCTGCGTCCGGGCCGCTACTGGGTGACCGACGACGGGCTCGTCGTGCTGTCCTCCGAGGTCGGTGTCCTCGACATCGACCCCGCGAAGGTCGTCCGCAAGGGCCGCCTGCAGCCCGGCAAGATGTTCCTCGTCGACACCGCCGAGCACCGCATCATCGAGGACGACGAGATCAAGGCCGGTCTCGCCGCCGAGAAGCCCTACAAGGAGTGGCTGGAAGCCGGCGAGATCGAGCTCGAGGACCTCCCCGAGCGCGAGCACATCGTGCACACGCACGCCTCCGTCACCCGCCGCCAGCAGACCTTCGGCTACACCGAGGAAGAGCTGCGCGTCATCCTCGCGCCGATGGCCCGTACCGGCGGCGAGCCGCTCGGCTCCATGGGTACGGACTCGCCGATCGCAGCCCTCTCCGAGCGGCCCCGGCTGCTCTTCGACTACTTCACCCAGCTCTTCGCGCAGGTCACCAACCCGCCGCTGGACGCCATCCGCGAGGAGCTCGTCACCTCGCTGCGTTCCGCGCTCGGCCCGCAGGGCAACATCCTGGAGCCGACCGCGGCGACCTGCCGCAATGTCGCGCTGCCGTTCCCGGTGATCGACAACGACGAGCTGGCCAAGCTCATACACATCAACGCCGACGGCGACATGCCGGGTCTGACGGCCGCCACCCTCGCCGGTCTCTACCGCGTCAGCGGTGGCGGCGACGCGCTGGCCGCCCGTATCGAGGAGATCTGCGCCGAGGCCGACGCCGCCATCGAGGCGGGCGCCCGCCTGATCGTGCTCTCCGACCGGCACTCGGACGCCGAGCACGCGCCGATCCCGTCGCTGCTCCTCACCTCCGCCGTGCACCACCACCTGATCCGTACGAAGCAGCGCACCCAGGTGGGGCTGCTCGTCGAGGCCGGCGATGTGCGCGAGGTGCACCATGTCGCGCTGCTCATCGGTTTCGGTGCGGCCGCCGTCAACCCGTACCTGGCGATGGAGTCCGTCGAGGACCTGGTCCGCGCGGGCACGTTCATCGAGGGCGCCGAGCCCGAGCAGGCCATTCGCAACCTGATCTACGCCCTCGGCAAGGGCGTCCTCAAGGTCATGTCGAAGATGGGCATCTCGACCGTCGCCTCCTACCGGGGCGCGCAGGTCTTCGAGGCCGTCGGCCTGGACGAGGCCTTCGTCGAGAAGTACTTCAACGGCACGGCGACCAAGATCGGCGGAGCCGGTCTCGATGTGGTGGCCAAGGAGGTCGCCGCCCGGCACGCCAAGGCGTACCCCGCCTCCGGTGTCCCCTCCGCGCACCGCGCGCTGGAGATCGGTGGCGAGTACCAGTGGCGCCGCGAGGGCGAGCCGCACCTCTTCGACCCGGAGACGGTCTTCCGTCTCCAGCACGCCACGCGCAACCGCCGGTACGACATCTTCAAGCAGTACACGGAGCGCGTGAACGAGCAGTCCGAGCGCCTCATGACGCTCCGCGGGCTCTTTGGCTTCAAGAGCGGTCGCGAGGCCATCTCGATCGACGAGGTCGAGTCGGCATCCGAGATCGTCAAGCGTTTCTCCACCGGCGCCATGTCGTACGGCTCCATTTCCCAGGAGGCGCACGAGACCCTCGCGATCGCCATGAACCAGCTGGGCGGCAAGTCCAACACCGGCGAGGGCGGCGAGGACCCGGAGCGTCTGTACGACCCGGCGCGTCGCTCGTCGATCAAGCAGGTCGCCTCCGGCCGCTTCGGCGTGACCAGTGAGTACCTGGTCAACGCGGACGACATCCAGATCAAGATGGCGCAGGGCGCCAAGCCCGGCGAGGGCGGCCAGCTGCCCGGCCACAAGGTCTACCCGTGGGTCGCCAAGACCCGGCACTCGACTCCGGGTGTGGGGCTCATTTCGCCGCCGCCGCACCACGACATCTACTCCATCGAGGACCTGGCTCAGCTGATCCACGACCTCAAGAACGCCAACCCGGCCGCGCGTATCCACGTGAAGCTGGTGTCGGAGGTCGGTGTCGGTACGGTCGCGGCGGGTGTGTCCAAGGCGCACGCCGATGTCGTGCTGATCTCCGGCCACGACGGCGGAACGGGCGCTTCCCCGCTGACGTCGCTGAAGCACGCGGGCGGTCCCTGGGAGCTCGGCCTCGCCGAAACCCAGCAGACCCTGCTGCTCAACGGCCTGCGCGACCGCATCGTCGTCCAGACCGACGGCCAGCTGAAGACCGGCCGCGACGTCATCATCGCCGCGCTGCTCGGCGCCGAGGAGTTCGGTTTCGCGACCGCGCCGCTCGTCGTCTCCGGCTGCGTCATGATGCGCGTCTGCCACCTGGACACGTGCCCGGTCGGCATCGCCACGCAGAACCCGGTCCTGCGCGACCGGTTCTCCGGCAAGGCCGAGTACATCGTCAACTTCTTCCAGTTCATCGCGGAGGAAGTGCGCGAGCTGCTGGCCGAGCTCGGCTTCCGTACGCTCGAAGAGGCCGTCGGTCACGCCGAACTCCTCGACACCGACGCGGCCGTGGACCACTGGAAGGCGCAGGGCCTCGACCTGGAGCCGCTCTTCTACGTCCCCGAGCTTCCGGAAGGCGCGGTCCGCCACCAGATCACGGTCCAGGACCACGCGCTGGAGAAGGCGCTGGACAACGAGCTGATCGAGCTCGCCGCCGACGCCCTGGCCGCCGACAGCGCGGAGGCCGCAGAGCCGGTCCGCGCGCAGGTCGCGATCCGCAACATCAACCGGACCGTCGGCACCATGCTCGGCCACGAGGTGACGAAGAAGTTCGGCGGTGCGGGCCTGCCCGACGACACCATCGACATCACCTTCACCGGGTCGGCCGGCCAGTCCTTCGGCGCCTTCATCCCGCGCGGTGTGACGCTCAGGCTCGAAGGCGACGCCAACGACTACGTCGGCAAGGGCCTTTCGGGCGGCCGCGTCATCGTCCGCCCGGACCGTGGCGCCGACCACCTCGCCGAGTACTCGACAATCGCGGGCAACACCATCGCCTACGGCGCTACGGGTGGCGAGCTCTTCCTGCGCGGCAGGACGGGTGAGCGCTTCTGCGTCCGCAACTCCGGTGCCACGGTCGTCTCGGAGGGCGTGGGCGACCACGGCTGCGAGTACATGACCGGCGGCAAGGCGGTCGTCCTGGGCGAGACCGGACGTAACTTCGCGGCCGGCATGTCCGGCGGCATCGCGTACGTCATTGACCTCGACCCGGACAACGTCAACTCCGGCAACGCCGGTGCGGTCGAGGAACTCGACCCCGTCGACAAGGTGTGGCTGCACGACGTGGTGCGCCGCCACCAGGAGGAGACCGGATCCACGGTCGCCGCAAAGCTGCTGGCCGAGTGGGACACCGCGGTGACCCGCTTCAGCAAGATCATCCCGTCCACGTACAAGGCAGTGCTCGCCGCCAAGGACGCCGCTGAGCTCGCCGGTCTCTCCGAGCAGGAGACCACCGAGAAGATGATGGAGGCGGCGACCAATGGCTGACCCCAAGGGCTTCCTGACCACCGGACGCGAGGTCGCCAAGACCCGCCCCGCCGGTGAGCGCGTCAAGGACTGGAACGAGGTCTACGTTCCCGGCTCCCTGCTGCCGATCATCAGCAAGCAGGCCGGGCGCTGCATGGACTGCGGCATTCCGTTCTGCCACAACGGCTGCCCGCTCGGGAACCTCATCCCCGAGTGGAACGACTACGCCTACCGCGAGGACTGGGCGGCGGCGTCCGAGCGCCTGCACGCCACGAACAACTTCCCGGAGTTCACCGGGCGGCTGTGCCCGGCTCCGTGCGAGTCGGCGTGCGTGCTCGGCATCAACCAGCCGGCCGTCACCATCAAGAACGTCGAGGTCTCGATCATCGACAAGGCGTGGGGCAACGGCGACGTCACGCCGCAGCCGCCCGAGCGTCTGTCGGGCAAGACCGTCGCGGTCATCGGCTCGGGCCCGGCGGGTCTGGCCGCCGCCCAGCAGCTCACGCGGGCCGGTCACACGGTCGCGGTGTACGAGCGCGCCGACCGCATCGGCGGGCTGCTGCGCTACGGCATCCCCGAGTTCAAGATGGAGAAGGTGCACATCAACCGGCGCATCGAGCAGATGCGTGCGGAAGGCACCAAGTTCCGTACGGAGGTGGAGATCGGCCGCGACATCGACGCCGCGAAGCTGCGGCGTCGCTACGACGCGGTGGTCATCGCCGCCGGTGCGACGGTCTCCCGCGACCTGCCCGTCCCGGGCCGCGACCTGAACGGCATCCACTTCGCGATGGAGTACCTGCCGCTCGCCAACAAGGTGCAGGAGGGCGACCTGACGGTCTCCCCGATCACCGCCGAGGGCAAGCACGTCGTGGTCATCGGCGGCGGCGACACGGGCGCGGACTGCGTGGGTACCGCCCACCGCCAGGGCGCGGCCTCCGTCACCCAGCTGGAGATCATGCCCAGGCCGGGCGAGGACCGTAACGCCAACCAGCCGTGGCCGACCTTCCCCATGCTGTACAAGGTCACCTCCGCGCACGAGGAGGGCGGCGAGCGGGTCTATTCCGTCTCCACCACCCACTTCGAGGGCGACGAGGAAGGCAACGTCCAGTTCCTGCACCTCGTCGAGGTGGAGTTCAAGGACGGCAAGCTGGAGCAGAAGCCGGGCACCGAGCGCAAGCTCCCCGCCCAGCTGGTCACCCTGGCGATGGGCTTCACGGGCACGGACCAGGAGAACGGCCTGGTCCAGCAGTTCGGCCTGGAGCTCGACGCGCGCGGCAACGTGGCGCGCGACGCGGAGTACGCGACGAACGTCAACGGCGTCTTCGTCGCGGGCGACGCGGGCCGCGGCCAGTCGCTGATCGTGTGGGCGATCGCCGAGGGCCGCTCGGCGGCGCGTGGCGTGGACCGGTTCCTGACGGGGGCCAGCGAACTGCCGGCCCCGGTGAAGCCGACGGACCGTGCGCTGACGGTCTGACGTACACACCCCAAAGAACGTCCGTACAGCGTTGTACGGAAGAACGCGGCGCCTGCCTTGTCCCCGACCGGACGACGGCAGGCGCCGCGGCACGTTCGGCCTACGCCGGCTGGCGGTACGGGTCCGGTTCCCTGACGGCCTTGCTGGACAGGTCGCGCAGGTCGTCGTCCGTGTACGTGTCCGGGAGTGCCATCCCCAGTGTCAGGAACAGCGCCCGGACCTCCTCCGGCGTGGGCACGGCGGACAGTGGCAGATGCCGGGCCTCCCGCAGCGGCACCGCGCGGGCCTGGTTGAGGCTCTGGTCCAGCTCCGTGCTCCAGGAGTTGTAGAGCGCCCGGCCGCGGCGCATCATCATCGCCGGGAACTGCGGCCCCCGCTGGGTGATGATCAGGACGCTGGACGACAGTTCCCAGCGGAACGTGCTGATCGACGAAGTCAGGCCGATACGGATGTCCAGCAGCCGGTAGCGGTGCAGATGCCAGCAGGCCGCGAGGATCGTCGCGTACAGCTCCCTGCGTGTGCCGTCCGCCGTCCAGGAATGCTGGTCGGAGTCCGGCCCCGTGGACAGCGAGCGGAACAGATCCGCGTACTGCTGGCAGAGCGCGAGGTCCGTCGGGTCAAGGATCTCCAGCCCCACATCCAGCTTGCGCTGCGCCCGGCGCGCGCTGTCCACGCATTCCGGGAGCGTGACGGCGCGGACGTACGTCGCCGTGGAGCCCTTGAAGTACCAGCGGTCGGTGTTGTCCCTGGCCGCGCGCAGGGCCTGGGTGATCTCCTGGCCCGTCAGGATCGTGACCTCCGGAAGCTCCTCCAAGGTGCCGCGAATGCGGGCGATTTCAGGTTCCATGCGGGTCAGCTGTTCCAGCGCCGCCGTCTGCCGCTGTGCCTTCGAGCGGTCGCGCAGCATGGTGAAGGCGAGTACGGCAAGGGTGAGCGCGATGGCGTTCTGCAGCATGCCGTCGGAGACGGTTTCCGTGACTCCGAGCACGCTGACCGCTGCCGCGAGCAGTACCGAGAGGGTTCCGTCGATGTTCTGCCAGGCCCAGCGCAGTCCGACTCTCATGCGTCGAGTCTAGGACCAACTGCCCGCAGATGATCGGTAGTTGACGGTACTGGCCATCGAGTGCTCTGGCGGGTCCGCAGGTGTGTCTCCTACCATCGGAGCACCACGGGGGAGAGGTACGCATATGGCAGCGCGCGTGGGCCGTCTCGAGCGGTCCATTGCCTGGGTCCTGAAGAACATGGATGTGGTCGTCGCGGCGGCCGTTGCCCTGACGATCGGGTTCCTGGACATCTTCGGCGACGTCATCACCGACGATGTCGCCTCCGGGGCCACCCTGGTCGTGCTCGGCGCCCTGGCGCTCGGGTCGATCGTGGAGCGGGTCCGTCAGCCCGCCAGCATTCACGAGGCGATGGCGGGGACCCGGCGCGCGCTCGAAGACCTCGCCATGGTGCGTTCCCTGTCGGGCAACGAGGTGGGCGAGGCCCTGCGCAAGGCCCGCCAGCGTACGAACCTCTGGTACTTCAAGGGCGGCACCGGCACGTTTCTGCGGGCCGTCACGCTTCCGCAGTGCGTGGCCGCCGCCAAGGAGCAGCGCTCACAGCTGAATGTGAAGATCGACATCGTGAACCCGGCGGACGAGAGGGCGTGCGCCGCGTACGCCCGCTTCCGGCAGATGTTCGCCGGGCAGAGAAGCGCCGGCACGGCCGGTGCCTGGACGGCGGACCGGGTGCGCAAGGAGTCGTACGCGACGGTGTTGGCCGCCTGTTGGTACCAGCGGCAGCTGACCACGCTCGAAATGAGCGTGCATCTGTCGTCCGCCGTGCCGACCCTGCGGTTCGACCTGTCCGAATCCTGCCTGATCGTCACCCAGGACGACACGTCCCGGGTCAACCTTCTGATCGAGCGGGGGCAGCCGCTCTACGACTACTACGTAACCGAGTTGCACCAGAGCAGGGAGCAGGCCACTGTGCTCGACCTGCGTGTCGCCTCACCGCTCGGACTGGAGCCCACGGTCGACGAAGTACGTGTGCTTTTCGACGACTTGAGGCTGCAGCTCCCTCGCGTCTTCTCCGACGGCGACATCGGCGAGATCATCGAAAAGGCCCTGCACGCGGAGGACCCTTACCGGAGGTGAGGCGCCGACAGGCGCGGCCCCATGGACTACGACGAGCTCGAACAGGCCCTCGCGGAGGGTGGAGCAACCCTCGCCCCTCGCGTCAGTGCTTCCGCCGCCCTGGAGGAAATCGTCTCGGGCAAGCGGCAGTTGCGTGCCGTGCGGCACCCGCTCGGCTTTCTGTGCCTGCCTCTGCTGAGGGAGGGCCCGCGCGGCATCTGCGTACACCTCTTCGAGCCCGGCACTCGTGCCGAGCCGGGCGCGGCGCCCATGCACGCACACAGCTGGGAGCTGCGCAGTCATGTGCTGTACGGGAGGGTGGCCAACCTTCCGGTACGGGTGCGCGACGGGGGATCGTCCCCGACACACCGGGTCTTCGAAGTGCACAGCGGGCCGGACGGGGTCGACGAGGTCCGTCCCACGTCCTGGCTCGTGCGCAGCGAGCCGGGGCCGCAGCTCGTCAGCTCCGGCGGGGAGTCGTACACCCTGGAAGCGGGTGAGTTCCACGCCACCGTGGTGGCGCCCGAACGGCCCGCGGCCACCCTGGTGCTCGGGCTGTCGCTGCCGGGACGGGTGGATCTCTCGCTCGGGCCGCTCGACGGCCGCCCGGCACGGACCACCCGCAAACTGTGCGACACCGGACAGACCGAGCGGACCGTCCGCCGGGCTCTCAGGAGGATCCATGCCGAACAGCGTGCCTGACCCCTCCGGAGAGGCCTTCGCCCGCGAGCTGAAGGTGGCCGTCGCGGCGGCGGAAGAGGCGGGAGGCATGCTGCGGGGCCGCTTCCCCGACGTGTTCCAGGTGCGTACGAAGGGCGAGAACGGCGATGTCGTGACGGATCTCGACCTGGCGGCCGAAAAGATCGTCCTCACTCGGCTGCAGCACCACTTCCCGTACGACCGCGTCCTGTCCGAAGAAGCCGGGCTGCTGGGCGCCGACGGAAGCCGCACCTGGCTCGTCGACCCGCTGGACGGCAGCAACAACATCGCGATCGGCCTCGCGTCGTTCGTCGTCGGCATCGGGCTGTGCATCGGTGACACACCGGTGGTCGGGGTCGTGCACGAACCGGTCACAGGCCACACCTGGCGCGCCGTCGCCGGGCAGGGCGCGTACGGCCCCAGGGGCCGGCTGACCGGGCCGGGCGGCGGCGTACCGGAGTCGGGGCCCGTGCTGGCCTGGACCCAGGGGCACGCCGTGGACCGCGGCGACACACGGCTGGTGACCCTGCGGGGGGCGCTGGAGCGGCGCTGCCGGCGCGTACTGCAGCTGTGGGCACCGCTGTTGGGCTGGAGCATGCTGGCCCGCGGAACGATCGACGGGTTCGTCGGCTACCGCGCGGAGGGCGTGGACCTCCCCGCCGGGGCGCTGCTCGCCGCCGAGGCGGGAGTGGAGCTGCGCACGCTGACCGGGGAGCCCTTCCGGCCGGGCTTCGCGGGGCCCGACGAAGGCCGCAGCTTTGTCGCGGCGAAGGGCGCGGCGCTGGAGTACGTACTGAGGGAGGTGGCGGCGGCGCTGCCGCGCACGCCGTAGAGAAACCGGCCCGGCCGACCGCCCTAGGCGACCAGTGCCAGCGTCGTCGTGGCCGCCAGCGTGGCCGAGACCGCGAGGACCAGGCCGGTGCCCAGGAAACGGCCCAGGTCGATGCTCGTGCCGTGCCAGCGGCAGCGTTCGAACCACAGCAGCGTCGCCAGCGAGGCCCACGGCGTGACCACCGGGCCCACGTTGACGCCGATGAGCAGGGCCAGCAGCTGGTGGTGATTGGCCTCCGGTACGGCCGCCTCGCCCGCCATGTAGGCGGGCAGGTTGTTGAGGACGTTGGACACGCCCGCGCCGACGCCTGCCGAGCGCAGCATGCCGACGATGCCGTTGTCGGATCCGATCGCCGCCGTCAGCAGGGCGTGCAGCCCGTTGGAGTTGACCGTCTCCACCACCAGGAACATCCCCGGCACCAGCACCAGCAGCCGCCACGGCATCAGGGACAGCCTCAGATCCGCCCTGCTCCGCAGCGCAAACGCCACCACCACGATCAGCGCGGCCGTCAGGGACGCCGACCACAGCGGTACGTCGGCGAGCAGGATCGCCAGCAGGAAACCCGCACACGCCAGCGCGCAGACACGAAACAGCACCGGGTCGTCCGTCTTCGGCGCCGGCGGTGGCGTGTAACGGACCTCGTCCCGGCGCCCGCGCCGCCAGTAGAAAGCCCACAGGCACGCCATGGTGACGGCGATGGAGGCCAGTTGAGGCGCCCACATCGTTACGGCCATCTCGGCCGGCGACAGCGCGACCCGGTCCGCGGCGAGCAGATTCGTCAGGTTCGACACGGGCAGCAGTAGGCTGGCCGTGTTCGCCAGCCAGACCGTGGTCATCGCCAGCGGTACGGCGGCGATGCCGACACGCGTGGCGAGTGCCAGCATCACCGGGGTCAGCAGTACCGCCGTGGTGTCCAGGTTCAGCGTGATGGTGGTGACGGAGGCGAACAGCACACAGAGCCCGAACAGCAGCAGGTAGTTGCCGCGCCCCGCGCGGGCCACCCAGGTGGCGACGACGTCGAAGACCTGGGCCTTGCCCGTCAACTCCGCGAGGACGATGACCGAACCGAGGAAGACCAGCAGAGGCCCGATGCGCTCCATCGCATCCCCGGCGGGAGCCGTCGGCAGCAGACCTGTGGCCACGCTGAGCAGGCCGACGGCGAGCAGTCCGGCGGCCAGCCAGTCCAGCGGATGCAGGCCTTGTCGCACTCCAGCGCTCACCGGAAAGACCTCCTACGATGGTCGTCATGTTGACGGACGGGGAACTGAGCGGTCAAGCAGGCGAGTTGGACTTCTTCATCAGCTACTCACCGGCCGACGAGCAATGGGCGTCGTGGATTGCCTGGACCCTGGAGGAGGCCGGATATCGCACCGTGGTCCAGGCGTGGGACTTCGTTCCTGGCACCAACTTCATTGACTTCATGGACCGTGGAGTGAGCGAATCGGCCGCCGTCATCGCGGTGCTCAGCCGCCATTATGAGCGCTCCACCTACGGACGCATGGAGTGGCAGGCCGCTCTGCGCGCCTCCCCCGAATCGCCCGAGCGACGCCTCCTGACGGTCCGCGTGGACGACATCCCCGTCGAAGGCCTGCTCGCCACGATCACGTACGTCGACCTCGTCGGCGTAGCGGACCACGACGCCGCCCGCGGCATGCTGCTCACCCGGGTCGGCCAGGCCCTGGACGGGCATGCGCGCCCGGACAGGCGGCCCGGCTACCCGGGGAGCACCCTGGGATCGCGCGGCGGCGCCGGCCAGACGCCCTTTCCCGTACAGCAGGGGCCGAGCAGGATCGGCGGCGCCGGCTGGGCAGGGCGGCGACGGCCCGTACGGGCGCCCCTCTACCCGCCGGACTCCACCGGCGGCAGCGCCAAGGACGCGGTGACCGTCCTGCACCTGGCCGGTCCGGACTTCGGGCGCGGACGCGAGCCGGACACCCTGAGCCGGCAGCTCAGGGGGGACTTCGTCGAGCTGAGGAACGCCGGTGCGCCCACCCCCGACCTGCTGGTGGTGACCGGCGACCTCACCGCATCCGGCAGCCCGCGCGAGTGCGACCAGGCCCTCAGCTTCCTCACCGCCGTACGGTCCCAGCTCGACCTTCCGCCGCAGCGCGTCATGGTCGTGCCCGGCGCGCAGGACGTGAGCCTGGCCGCCTGCCGCGCGTACTTCAGCACCTGCGAGGCGGACGAGGTCGCGCCACAGCCGCCGTACTGGCCCAAGTGGCGCCACTACACACGGCTCTTCCGCGACCTCTACCACGGCCTCGACACCGTCTTCGACAGCGATCAGCCCTGGACCCTCTTTCCCGTGCCCGAACTGAGCACGGTCGTCGCCGGGTTCAACTTCTCCGTCGCCTACAGCCACCGCCTGGAGGACCAGTACGGCTTCGTCGGACGCGACCAGGCGGCCTGGTTCGCGGAGGCCCTGCGGCCGTACGAGGAGGAGGGCTGGCTGCGCATCGGCATCGTCCGCCACCCGTTCACCGAACGCCGCCGCCCCGGCGACGCCGTCGGCGGCCCCGGGGTGCTGCGGGACGCCGACACGCTGGAGCGGCTCGCCGCCCCCCGGCTGCACATGCTGCTGCACGGCCCGGCGGGCGGGCCCCGCAGCACCGCCGACGACCCGACCCACGCCCGGCTTTCCACCGCCACCGGTGACCTGCCGTTGTTCGGCGCCGCGGCGCCCGCCAGGTTCGAGCTGCTCCAGGTCACCGCCGACGGCGTCACCCGCTGGAGCGACCGGGGCGCGAAGGGGCCGGAAACCTTCCCCGGTACGTGGAGCCGGACCCGACGCGTCTTCCCCGAACCGGCCAGGACCGCCTTCCCCTCCACGGAGGCGCCGCACGACAGGTCTACGGCCGACGAGCCCGTTGACCTGCTCGTCGAGCGAGTCAAGGAGGTCTGCCAGGCCCGCAGAGAAGGCGTCCGGCTGCGCGACATCCCACGGCGTACACCCGATGACATGGCCCAGCTGATGGCCACCTGGCGGGAGGACGGCGTGGTGCGCCAGCAACGCATCGCGGTCCGCCCCGGCACGCCCACCGAGGAGGAACTCGACCGCTTCATCACTCACGTCCACGCCCATGACCCGGGATCCGAGGCCGAGTTGGTGTACGACGGGCCCGCGCCCCGGAGCGGACTGCGGGAGCGCGCGGTGCGCCGGGGAATCAGGGTGCGCAGCTTCCTCGAATTCCAAGGCCTGCTCGACCTGCGCGGTTACGTGTCCGCCCAGACCGCCCGCTTGCAGAGCAGTGACCAGTACGCCCCGGGCCTCTATCTCCCCCAGCGGTACCGCGACGCCGACCGCCCCGACGGAGAGGAACGCAACGGCCTGGTAGAGGAGCTGCTGGAGCTGCTGGAGGCCGACCACGGCCGCTTCGTCCTGCTCCTCGGCGAGTTCGGGCACGGCAAGACGTTCGCCCTGCGCGAGCTGGCCCGCCGTATCCCCGAACAGCTGCCGCATCTCACGCCGTTGTTCATCCCGCTCCGCACCCTCGACCGGGCGCACAGCCTGGAGGGCCTGGTCGCCGCCCACCTGGCGGGCCACGAGGTCGACACCATAGACCTGCGCGCCCTGCGCTACATGCTGGCCCAGGGCAGAGTCGTCCTGCTCTTCGACGGCTTCGACGAGCTGGTCAACCGCGTCAGTTACGACCGCGCGGCCGACCATCTGCAGGTGCTTCTCGACGCGTCCGTCGACAACGCCAAGATCCTGGTGAGCAGCCGCACCCAGCACTTCAAATCCCACGAGCAGATCCTCACCGCTCTCGGCGAGCGCGTCGGACTGCTCCCGCAGCGCAGGATCGTGTCCGTCGAAGGCTTCACTCCCGTGCAGATCCGGTCGTATCTGGTCAACAGCTACGGCGACGAGAACATCGCCGACCAGAGATTCCAGCTGCTGCGTAACATCCCCGACCTGCTCACGCTGTGCCGCAACCCCCGGCTGCTCTCCTTCATCGCCGATCTCAGCCAGGACCAGCTGCGAGCGGTCGCCGGCGCGGGACGGGCCCTGAGCCCCGCCCGGATCTACGAGGACGTGTTGACCTCCTGGCTCACCCACGAGGAGCGCCGTGGGCAGGGCGGGCCCGGCGCACCGCCCGGCCTGACCCTCGCCGAGCTGTGGTCGTCGGTGACCGCGCTGGCCCAGCGGCTGTGGGAGAGCGGCCACAGTGCGCTGCGGCTCGACGAGCTCACCGAGACGGTGGCCGACACCCTCAGTGAGCTTGCCGAAAGCACGCTGTCCACGCAGGAGTCGGCGCAGGCGGTCGGCGCCGGCAGTCTGCTGGTGCGCAACGACGACGGTCTCTTCCAGTTCGTCCACGGCTCCATCGTGGAGTGGCTGGTCGCCAAGGAAGCCGCCCGAGAGCTCGCCAGGGGGCGGTACGGACTGCTTTTCGCGCGCCCGCTGAGCCAGCTGGCGGTGGGGTTCTTCTGCGACCTCGCCGACCACGAGCTGTGCGTCCGCTGGGTCTACGACGTCCTGGGCTCCTCCGGACCCTCCGGACCCTCCGGTCGGGGGGCGAACGACGCGGCGCGCGCGAACGCCGTACGGATCAGCGACCGGCTCCGGGTGCCCGCCAATGCGGACCTGCGCGGAGCCCGGCTGGCCGGGGAGGACCTCTCTTACCGCGACTTCTCCGGCGTCGACCTCACCGGCGCCGACCTGACCGACGCCCGGCTCATCGGCACGAATCTCTCCGGCGCCGTCCTCAGGAACGCCCGTCTCGTCGGCGCCCGGCTCGACGGCGCGGACCTCAACCGGGCCGACTTCACTGGAGCCGACCTGCGCAGAGCGCACCTGACCCGGGCTGATCTGCGCGGTGCGCGGCTCGTGGGAAGCCGCTGGCACCGGGCCGCCCTCATCGACTCGCTCACGGACGCGGCCGTGCGGTCTGCCCCCGAGCTGCGCACCGCCGCCATCGCGCCCGGCATGGCGGTGGACGCGGGATTCCGGCCCTCGTCCGTCGGTGTTCCGTACGGCTTCGACATGCGCACCAGCAGACTCCCCGAACCCATCGCGTACAGCCCCGAGGGGGAGCTCCTCGCGGTCGGGAGCGAGGACGGCGGCATTCTGATCTGCGCCGCGGACACGGGCAGGGCGCTGCGCACCCTCCAGGGGCACCAAGGGCGGGTGTACGCCGTCAAGTTCGGCGCCGACGTTATCGCCACCGGAGGCTCCGACGGCACCGTACGGCTGTGGGATCCGGTGTCCGGGGAGTGCCGGCACCGGCTGGAGGTCCACCCCGACGGGGTGTGGCCGGTCGCGCTCGACGGCGACGGCACGCTGCTCGCCACTGGGGACGGCGAAGGCCTGGTCACGCTCTGGGACGTGGCCACGGGGGAACCCGTACACCGCCTTCCGGGCCACACCGCCCCCGTCTACAGCGCGGTCTTCAGCCCGGACGGCCGCACCCTGATCACCGGCGACGCGGCTGCCGACGTACGGCTGTGGGACATCCGTACCGGACACTGCACAGGGGAACTCGGCGGCCATCAAGGGGCCGTCTACCGCGTCAGGTTCAGCCCGGACGGCACGGTGTTCGCCACCGCCGACCAGGGCGCGGAGGGGCAGGGCGGAGCCGTACGGATCTGGACGGCGGACGGGGTGGACGGGTCGGGCAGGGCGGACGGGTCGGGCAGGCCGCGGCTGCTGCACGAGTTCACCGGCCACACCGGACGTGTGTACGCCCTCGATTTCCACCCCGACGGCAACCTCCTGGCCAGCGGCGACACCGACGGACAAGTGCGGCTGTGGGACCCGGTGGTGGGCACGCAGGCGGGGATCCTGGAGCGGTGCACAGGAGCCGTTTACCACGTCCTCTTCGGGCACGGCGGCAAGCTCCTCGCGGCCTGCGACAGCGACGGCACGGTCCGGCTGTGGAACGTCACCACCCAGCGGCACGGACACACGGTGACCCTCCACGGCCAGCAGCCCGCCGAACACCGGGGCTCCGCATGGGCCCTGGCCTTCCGGCCGCAGGACAGCCAGCTGCTCACCGTCGGGAACGACGGAGGCGCGCAGATCTGGGAGGCGGCCACCGGCCAGGGCAAGCGCATCCTGCGTGGCCACGGACGCCGGGTCAGCGACCTGGCCTTCAGCGCCGACGGCGCCCACCTTGCCACCTGCGGCAACGACGGTGTCGTACGGCTGTGGGAGACGCGCACCGGACGGCGTACCGAGGAGCTGATCGGACGGGGCAACCGGCTCGTCTCCGTGGCGTTCAGCCCCGTCGAACCGGTCCTCGGGACCGCCAGCAACGACGGTGACATCTACCTCTGGAACCCGGCCGGCGGCCAGTACCTGAGAGAGCTCGACATCGAGACCGAGCACATCTGGGCCGAGGCGTTCAGCGGCGACGGTCAACTGCTCGCCACGGCCAACGACGACGACACCGTCCGCCTCTGGTACCGCACCACGGGCGCGCAGGTGGCCAACCTGGACCAGCACCGCGGCAGGGTCCGCTCCATCACCTTCAGGTCCGACAGCGATGTCCTCGCGACCGGGTGCGACGACAGCCGCGTACGGCTGTGGGACGCCCGCTCCGGCGGCCTCGTCGCGGAACTCGACGCCCATGACGACCGGGTGTACGGGGTGGCCTTCGGGCCGGGGAGCCAGTGGCTGGCCAGTGCGAGCTGGGACGGTACGGCCATCGTCTGGCGGGACAACGACCCGTGCCTGCGACTGCGCGGGCGCGGCGGCAGGCTGTGGACGGTCGCCGCCCATCCGAGCCGTCCGTTGCTGGCGGCGGCCGGTGACGACCGCACGATCGGGCTGTGGAATGCCGACACCGGCGAGCAGATCGCCGAACTGACCGGGCACGCGGGCCGGATCCTGTCGGTCGCATTCAGCCCGGACGGTACGGCCCTGGCCAGCGGCAGCGAGGACGGCACCGTGCGGCTCTGGAACTTCCCGACCGACGGGCAGCCCTCGCTGCGGGCGACGCTGATCGGCGTACCGGGCGGGTGGGCGGCCCTGACGCCGGCCGGCGGCTACAAGTACGAGGGCGATGTGGCCGGTGAGTTCTGGCATGTCGTGGGGATGTCGCGGTTCGTGCCCGGCGAGCTCGACGAGTACCTTCCGGGGGTTCACCGGCTGCCGCTGGGGGAGGAGCTGTAGGGCGTCTCGCGTCGGACGGGCTCCGGGACCGTGCGCTTCGGCTCGATCCGGTCCGTACGCCGCTCGTTCGGCGGGGTCAGCATGCGGTGGACCAGGACCGCCGCCGCCGTCATAGCCACCGCCGCGACCGTCAGGGCGAACTGCCAGGCGTACGTGAACTGCCCGGCCAGCTCGGCCTGCCGGGGGCCGGCCAGGTTGCCCGCCGCCACGTCCGCCGCGACGGCGGCGTCGCCCACGCGGGACTGGACCAGGGTGATCAGGGCGGCGCCGAAGACGGCGAGCATCAGGGAGTTGGAACCGGCCCGGATCGTGTTCAGCAGGCCCGAAGCCATGCCCACGTGCTCCTGGTCGACCATGCTCATGGCCTGGGCGTCGACAAGCCCGAGGGTCAGGCCGCTCGCCGTGCCGATCAGGATCAGCGGTACGGCGAGCCCGGCGGCGCCCATGCCCGGGCGCAGAGTGAGGGCCAGCCAGGCGTTGCCCGCGGCTGACAGCAGCAGGGCCGCGGCCACGATGTGGCGGGCCGGGAGGCCCCGGGTGACCAGGCGGCCGCCGATCTGGGGGACGACGAAGATGGGGGCGGTCAGCATCAGCATGACCAGACCCGCGTCACCGGCGGAGAGGCTGTTCGCTCCCTGAAGATAGGTGGGGAAGAAGACCATGACGCCGGACGAGCCGATCGCGATGGCCGTCGCACCGACGATCCAGCCCATGAAGCGCCGGTTGCGCACCAGGGCGAGGTCCAGCATCGGGTGGTCGCTGCGCCGCTCGATCGCCACGAACAGGGCGAGCAGCGCGAAGCCGGCGGCCAGCGGGACAAGAACGCGGGCGCTGCCCCAGCCCGCCCGACCGCCCTGGGTGATGGCGAACATGACCATCGCGAGCCCGGCGATGAAGGTGACCGCGCCGGGTACGTCGACCCTGGGCCGGGCCGCCGCCCTGGATTCGGTCATGAAGAGGGTCGCCGACAGGATGACGATTCCGGCGACCCCGAAGAGGAGGAACGTCGTCCGCCAGCCGAAGGCCCCGACGACCGCGCCGGAGACCGTCGGTCCGGCCGCGATGCCGATGCCCGCGACCGTACCGACCGTCGCGAACACCCTGGTACGGGCGGCTCCTTCGAAGGTCGACGCGAGGATCGCGCCACCGCCCGCCATCACGCCTGCGGCGCCCAGACCCGCGAGGGTGCGGGCCGCGTCCAGGACCAGGATGCTCTGGGCGGTGGAGGCGACGAGGGTGCCGGCTGTGTATACGGCGGCTCCGGTCGCGTACACCTTCCGTCGGCCGAACAGGTCGCCGAGCGAGCCCGCGACGAGCATGAAGGCGGAGGCGGTGAGGAAGTAGCCGGTGACGACCCACTGGAGGGACGCACCGGAGGCATTGAGGTCCCGGCCGATCTCCGGGAGGGCGATCGTCGTGCCGGACATTGCCATGGGGAGGGTGAGGTAGCCGAGCAGGACGATCAGCAAGGTCACAAGGGGGCGGGGGACGCATATCGGTTTCATGGCCAAAGCCTCGTACCTCAAGCGGAGTTGAGGTCAAGCGCCAACTATTGACTAAAAGTCAATTCGGCTTCAGGGTCGGGACAGGGTCGGGACGGGACCGGCGTAGGAACATCCACCGTCATCGGAAGGGCCGTGAGCATGAGCAGCACCGAAGCGCTGACGCGACTGAGTACGGAGCTGGGCGGCGCACAGCCGCCGCCGAGCATCGGCCGGCTGGAGGACGGACAGCTCGCCCTCCTCGCCGACGCGCTGCGCCGCGAGCGCGAGCGCCGGGCGTCCGGGCTCGGCGTCGCGGCGGAGGAGGCCCTCAAACTGGTCCCCGCCCTCGCCCGTGGTCCCGTACGCCGCATCCTCTTCAAGTGAGCCGGTGATCCCCGACATGGACAAGCTCCGCAACAGGGCCGAGACCGAGAAGATCGCCGCACTGCTGGGCGAGGACCGCGACGGTCCCGGGTCCCCTGGGTCCCCCGGGTCCTCCGAGGCCCCCAAGTCCCCCGGGTCCTCCGAGGCCCGCGAACGCCTCGCCTTCCTGCACACTCTGCCCGCCGAAGACGTACGCCGCCTGCGCGAACAGGCCACCGCCGCGCTCTTCGACGGCACGCCCGAGATGCTCGACCGGATTGCCAGGGCCACCAAGCTGGTCCCGGCCGGGGTGGCCGCGGCGATTTCGCAGAAGGCGCTGGGGCCGCGGCTCGCCGCCGCGGTCGCCGGCAAGCTGGAACCTGCGCGGGCCGCCGACATCATCGAGAAGCTGCCGGTTTCGTTCACCGCCGAGTCCTGCCCCCACCTCGATCCCCGGAGGATCGCGGGGATCGTCGACCGGCTCGACGAGAATCTGCTCGTACGGATCGCCGTCGCGCTCGCGGAACGCGGCGACCATCTGACGATGGGGCGGTTCGTCGGGCATCTGCGCGACTCCGCACTGGAACGGATCATCCCGCAGATCGCCGACGACGTGGTGCTGCGCACCGGCTTCGCCATCGACATGCCCGAACGACTCGGCCAGGTAATCGAGTTGATGGGGGAAGACCGGCTCGCCTCGGTCGTCGGAGCGGCGGCCGACGGGCTGTGGCCCGAGGCGCTGGCCATCGCAGGGATGGTCCCGGACGAGCAGCGCGCCCGTATCGCCTCCCTCGCGGCGGCGCAGCCGCAGGAACGGCTCGACGCGCTCGTACGGGTCGTGGCGGAGCAGGACCTGTGGGAGTCGCTACTGCCGCTGGTGGCGCTGCTCGGCCACGAGGAGCGCCGAGCGGTCGCCGGGCTGCCGTCACTGCGCTCGGCGGGAGTACTCGAAGGGGTCGTACGGGCGGTGGTGGCGACCGGGCTCTGGGCGGAGTTCCTGCCACTGGTGGAGGTGCTGCCGACGGACTCCCGCAAGACGGTCGCGGACGCGGCGGCCGGGCTCGGGGAGGCCGAACTGGACGCGCTGGCACGGGAGGTGGACAAGCGGGACCTGTGGGGGCTGGTGCTGCCACTGGTGGAACTGATGGACGACGAGGGCAAACAGCGAATCTTCGAGCTGCCGGCATTCCAGGTGCAGGCGGAGTAGGCCGGACACCGTCAGCCCGTCCGGCGGGTGAGGACACTTCCCCAGACTTCGTCCGGGGGGACCCCAAGGGCGTCCGGGGGCTGGGGGCTTGCCCTCCCGGCGGAGCCGCACCTGTCACCGCCGGGAGGGGGCGGGTCGGGGGAATCCCCGCAGGGCAGCCACCCCGACGCGTCGCCCCGACGCGTCAGGCCACCGCCGCCATCACCGCCGCCATCACCGCCGCCATCACCGCCGCCATCACCGCCGTCTTCGCCGCCGACAGAACAGCCGACATGGTTTCGAGCGCCGCTCTCACCCCGTCGTGGACCCGCCGTCGACCGTGATCTCCGTGCCGGTGATGTACGAGGACGCGTCCGAGGCGAGGAAGAGCACGACCTCGCCGACCTCCTCCGGGCGGCCCATCCTCCCCAGTGGCAGGTGCGACCAGTCCCGGCCCGCGACCGCCGAGACCATCGGGGTGTCGATCGCCCCCGGGTGCACGGAGTTGACCCGGATCCTGTGGCGCGCGAGGTCGAGCGCGGAGGAGCGGGTGAGCCCCCGCAGCCCGAACTTCGTCGACCCGTACGCCGCGTGCCCCGGGATGCCAACCAGGCCGGCCGTCGACGAGACGTTGACGATCGAGCCGCCGCCCGCCTCCTTCATCGCGGGCACCACGGCCTGTATACCGAGGAAGGGGCCGAGGAGGTTGACCCGTACAAGCGCCTCGAAATTCTCCAGGGTCTCGTCCTCGACCGACGCCGTGCGCCAGAGCGCGGCGTTGTTGACCAGCGCGTCGATCCGGCCGTACGCGGCGAGGGCGGCAGCCACCGTCTCCGTCCAGCTCTCCTGCGCCGAGACGTCATGACGTACGAACAAGCCTTGCGAGCCCAGCGATTCGGCGACCTCCCGGCCCTCCTCCACCCGTACGTCCGTAACCACGACGCACGCGCCGGCCTCGGCGAAGAGCCGGGCTTCAGCCGCGCCCTGGCCGCGCCCCGCGCCCGTGATGACGACGACCTTGCCGTCCAGCGAAATCTTCATTCGGCCTCCAGGACCCTGAAGTGCGGGACGACCGTCCCGCCCGGCCGGCGGACGGTGCCCCCGCACGCCTGTGTGGGATTGACCGTGCCCAGTGGTCCGCGAGCTCTACCGCCGATGGCCGTAGCCCCGTGCGCCTGATCACGTAACCTCGGCAACCCGACGGCGTACGCACCCGACCAGGAGTCCCCATGCCCATCGACCTCCGCAAGGTGGAGGAGACCGCTCCGGCGCTCGTCAGCCTCTACAAGAGCGCCGGTGTCTCGCTGAGCAAGCACGGGCTGAACGGGCAGCGTGCCGCGGTCTATCTGGTGCTGGACTACTCGGGATCCATGCGCGACTACTACAAGGACGGCAGTGTCCAGGCCCTCGCCGACCAGGTGCTCGGCCTCTCCGCGCATCTCGACGACGACGGTTCCGTCCCCGTCGTCTTCTTCTCCACAGAGGTCGACGCCGTCGCCGACATCGCGCTGGAGAACCACTCGGGCCGGATCGACAGGATCGTCGCCGGGCTCGGACACATGGGCAAGACCAGCTACCACCTCGCCATGGACGCGGTCATCGACCACTACCTCGACAGCGGCTCGCAGCACCCCGCACTCGTCGTCTTCCAGACCGACGGCGGCCCCATCAACAAGCTGGCGGCGGAGCGGTACATCTGCAAGGCCGCCAAACTGCCGCTGTTCTGGCAGTTCGTCGGCTTCGGCAACACCCGTAGCTCGCAGTTCAACTTCCTGCGCAAGCTCGACGAACTCGCCGTACCCGCCAAGCGCCCCGTAGACAACGCCGGCTACTTCCATGCCGGCCCCGATCCGCGGCAGGTCCCGGACGCCGAACTGTACGACCGGCTCGTCCGGGAGTTCCCGTCCTGGCTGGCGGCCGCGCGAGCACAGGGCATCGTGCGATGAGCGTCCGCGTACTGCGGGCGGCCTCGCGGGAGGCCGTGCCGTGGAAGAACGGCGGCGGGATCACCCGGGAGATCGCAGCCTGGCCCCAGGACGCCGGGATGGCCGACTTCGCGTGGCGCATCAGCCTCGCGGAGGTCGCGGCGGACGGGCCGTTCTCCGCGTTTCCCGGGGTGGACCGGATCCTGACCATGGCCGAGGGCGCCGGGATGGACCTCACGGTGGGCGGCGAGCGGCGGCTCGTCGACACGTGCTGCGTCCCCCAGCACTTCCCCGGGGATGTCGCCACACACTGCCGGCTGCTCGGCGGTCGGGTCGTGAACTTCAACGTCATGTACCGCAGGGACCGTACGTCCACCACCGTCGCCGTCGTACGGGGCGAGTCGGCCGTCACGGTTCCGCCCGGCGGAACAGTGGTGATCGTCGCCCTGGACGGAACCGCGTCTTTCGACGGCGTAACCCTCGGCCGGTACGACGCGGCGGTGGTCCGGTCGCCCGTCGCTCTGCTCGCCGAGGGACAGACGGCGGTCGTCACACTGCTTGAGGCAGGCGCGTGAACTCCCCGTCGGTAAGGGCGACTTCGAGCGCAACATAGTTCCCCTCCGGACGCTGTACGGATGAGGTGGGCATGAGCGGCCACTCGCGTGATCAGCCGCGCGGTATCGACGAGCGCATCGCGGACGTCCAGGAGACCTGCATCTGGCCGGCCGCGATCCTCGCGGATACGGGCCCGTCGCCCGAGGACTCGGAGGCCCAGGCCGCGTAACCGTCGGGGCGCACGAGGAGGGTCGTACGGCGGTCGCTCGCCCACTCGGCCACGGTGAGGCGGTCCTCATCGTGGTCGACGGACGTGCCGCGCGGCGTGATGAGTACGAACTTGCCCGCGCGCAGCTCCTCGTACAGCCGCCCGTCCTTGAGCTCGACATCGGGCACGCGCTTGCCGGTCAGGGGGTGGGAGCCGCGCGGCGCCCCATAGGCGTAGCCGATACCGGTGATCTGGCCGATGGCCTTGCGGGTCACGGGCCGCAGATGCCCGGCGGCGAACGCCAGCACGGCGCGCAGACCCCGCTGCGCCACATTGTGTGCCATGGAGAGCCGGATGATCGCGCCGCTGCTGCGCAGGACGGCCCGCCCGACCGGATGCCGCTCCGCGTTGTACGTATCCAACAGGCCTTCTGACGCCTGACCGTTGACGACCGCTGCCAGCTTCCAGCCGAGGTTGGCGGCGTCCTGGAGTCCGGTGTTCATGCCCTGGCCGCCGGCCGGGGAGTGGGTGTGCGCGGCGTCGCCCGCGAGCAGAACACGGCCGACCCGGTAGTCGGGCACCTGGCGCTCGTCGCTGTGGAAGCGGGACATCCAACGGGCGTCGTGCATACCGAAGTCTGAGCCGAAGGCCCGCTCGGCGATCTCGCGCAGCTCCTCCAGCTCTACGGGCTCGCTGTCGGCCACTTCGGCACGAGTGCGGTCCCAGCCGCCGACGCGCCAGTAGCCGTCCCCGAACGGGATGATGAAGCCGAAGGCGTTCCCCACACCGTTGACCGCGACCGTGCGCTCCGGCTCCTGGGTCAGCTTCACATCGGCCAGGACGATCGACTTGATGACGGACTGCCCGGGGAACGGCAGCCCCAGGGCCTTACGCACGGTGCTGCGCACGCCGTCGGCGCCGACCACGTAGGCAGCGCGCAGGGTGTCGGCGGCGCCGTCCTCGTGGCGGACCTTCAGGGTGACCCCCTCGTCGGCCTGCGCGACACCGGTGACCTCCGCTCCGTACACGAAACGGATGCCGTTCTTCTCGGCACGCTGCAACAGCAGCTTCTCCACCTCGTACTGAGGAGTGATCAGTACGAACGGAAAGCGCGACGGCATGTGGGAGATGTCCAGCGAGAGCGCGGCGAACAGCCGGACCCCGGTGATCTTCTGACCGGTGTCGATCAGCTCGTCGGCGAGCCCCCGGGCGTCGAGCTGCTCCAGAGTGCGGGCGTGCACGCCGAAGGCGCGGGTCAGGTTGCTGATGCCCTGCGGGCGCTTCTCGACCACGGTGACGGAGACGCCGGCGGCGGCGAGATCCCCGGCGAGCAGCAGCCCGGTGGGGCCGGAGCCGACGACGATGACGGTGGCGGTGTGCTGAGTGGTACCGGTCTTGCCGTTCATGGCGACCTCCTGGTGCCAACGACTGTTGGTCAACGCATGTAGGCAAATGTAGAGCCGACCACTCGGCGTTGTCAACAGGTGTTGGCCTACGGGTGTTGGTGTCGCTGCTCAGTGGCGTACGAGACAGAAGGGGTGCCCCGCGAGGTCCGCGTAGATCCGCCAACTGCGGGCGCCTCCACCGTCGTCGAGCAGCAGCCTCGCGCCCAGCCGCATCACCTGGGCGTGGGCCGAGTCGAGGTCCGGCACGCCGAAGTCCAGATGGAACTGCTGCGGGTCGGCCGGGTCCGGCCAATTGGGCGGGCGGTAGTCGGGCACGCGCTGGAAGGCGAGCACGAGGCCGGTGGGGGTGTGAAGCGTGGACCAGTTGTCGTCGATGCCCCAGCGGCGGTCCGGCTGATTGACCGTGCCGCCGAGAAGCGACTCGTAGAAGTGGGCGAGGCGGAGCGGGTCTTCGCAGTCCAGCACGACGCACTGCAATTCGGCGATCATGCGCGGGACCTTATCCGTGTTCCGCACCCACACCCATCACCCGCCCGCGCTACGCAGCCAGCACCCTCGCCCGGCACTCCGACGGCCTCCCCCACGCATCCCGCAACGGCCGCGCCTTCCGTAGCCACAGTGACAGGTCGAGCTCCTCCGTGTAGCCCACCGCGCCGTGCAGTTGAAGTGCCGTACGGGCGGCCGCGTACGCCGCCTCGCCCGCCGTCACCTTTGCCGCCGCGATGTCGCCGGGAGCCATCGAGAGCGCAGCCCCGTACAGCAGCGGGCGGGCGAATTCGAGGCCGGTCAGGGTGTCCGCCAGCCGGTGCTTGACCGCCTGGAAGGAACCGATCGCGGCACCGAACTGCGCGCGCTGCTTGACGTACGCCACCGTCTGCGCCAGCAGCGCGTCCCCGGTCCCGATCGCCTGCGCAGCCGTGAGGAACGCCGCCCAGTCGCGCGCCGCCCCCACCGCCCCCACTGTGACGGTCACCTCCTCCCCACCGTCCAGCGGCCGGAAGAGGCGCCGCGCCGGATCGGCAGAGGGGTGCAGAAGGCCGTGCCCGGGCGGCGCCACTCGCAACGCACAAGGGGACGCCGTCGGCCGCAGCACCAGCACCGCATCGGCGGCGTCCGCATCCAGCGCGTAGGACGCAGGCGCATGCGTGGCGTCCGCCAGGGACACCAGAGCCTCACCGGCGGCGATCCGCGGCAGCCACTCCTTGGCGAGCGACGGCGCCCCCGCCAGCAGCACGGCCGCAGCTACCGTCTCGACCACCGGACCCGGCACCGCGTGCCGCCCCAACTCCACGAAGGCAACGGCCAGTTCCACCGGCAACGGCCCGCCCGGGCCCACCCCCTCGTATGCCTCCGGAACCGCCAGCGCGAAAACCCCCGCATCCGCCAGCTTCGACCACAGCGCCCGCCCGGGCCCGTGGTCACCAGCCGCCCACGCCCGTACCACCGACGGAGTGTCCGCCGCCGTCAGCATCGCGCTGAGCGAGCGCGCGAAGTCCCGCTGCTCGTCGTCGAGGAGGAAGCGCATCAGCGGCGTCCCTTCGGCAGGCCGAGCAGCCGCTCGGCGATGATGTCGCGCTGGATTTCATTGGTGCCCGCGTAGATGGGCCCGGCGAGGGAGAAGACGTAGCCCTCCGCCCACTCGCTCTGCGCCAGTTCCGCGTCCGCGCCCAGCAGGTCGAGCGCCGTCTCGTGGAGGGCGATGTCGTAGTCGGACCAGAAGACCTTGTTGAGGCTGGACTCGGCGCCGATGCTCGCCCCCGCCGCGAAGCGCGAGGCATTGCCGTACGTGAAGAGCTGGTACGCGCGCGCCCCGATCACCGCGTCCGCCACCCGGTCGCGCAGCGCCGTATCGCCGGAGTCTGCATGGGCACGCCACAAGTCCGTCAGTCGGCCGGCGGCGGCCAGGAAGCGGCCGGGGGAGCGGAGGGTCAGTCCGCGCTCGTTGCCCGCTGTCGACATGGCGACCTTCCAGCCCGCCCCGGGCTCCCCGATGACATCCGCGTCCGGGACGAAGACCTGGTCGAGGAAGAGCTCGGCGAAGGCCGGCTTCCCGTCGAGACGCCCGATGGGCCGTACCGTCACGCCGGGCGCCGACAGGTCGAACATCAGATACGTCAGGCCGTGATGCGGCTTCGCCGTCCCCTGCTCGGTACGGAAGATCCCGAACGCGCGGTCGGCGAAGGCGGCCCGCGACGACCATGTCTTCTGGCCGGACAGCAGCCAGCCGCCCTCTGTGCGCACGGCCGTCGAGCGCAGCGAGGCGAGGTCCGAGCCCGCCTCGGGTTCGGACCAGGCCTGCGCCCAGATGACCTCACCGCTGGCCATCGGCGGCAGCACGCGGGCGCGCTGCTCGTCCGTCGCGTGGTCGAAGAGGGTGGGCGCGAGGAGGTTGATGCCGTTCTGGCTCACCCGGCCCGGCGCCCCGGCGGCGTAGTACTCCTCCTCGAAGATCAGCCACTTGAAGATGTCGGCGCCCCGCCCGCCGTACTCCTCGGGCCAGGAGACGACCGACCACCGGTCGCTGTGCAGCCGCGCCTCCCACTCCCTGTGCGCCGCGAAACCCTCCTCGGTCTCCAGGGAGGGGAGCGGATCGGCGGGCACATGTGCGGCGAGCCAGGCCCGCGCCTCTGCCCGGAAGGCTTCCTCTTCGCCGGTGTGGTCCAAGTCCATTACGGGCTCGCCTTCTTCATGGCGTCCATCCTTCCCTAACAAGTGTTTGGTAGGTTAACGTACATCCCGTCTCCGAAGGAGGTACGGGCGTGAACGCTCCCCACTACGTGCCAGGCCACGGCCTGCTCACCGGCCGCAGCGCCGTCATCACCGCAGCGGCAGGCGCCGGGATAGGCGGGGCCACCGCCCGCAAGTTCCTCGAAGAAGGCGCGTCCGTCGTCATCAGCGACGCGCACGCCCGCCGTCTCAAGGAGAGCGCGGCGGCCCTGGCCGACGAATTCGGCGCCGACCGCGTCGCCTCCCTGCCCTGCGACGTCACCGACGAATCGCAGGTCCAGGCCCTGTTCGCGCTTACCGAGGACACCCGCGGCGGCCTGGACATCGTCGTCAACAACGCCGGACTCGGCGGCACGGCAGAGCTGGTCGACATGACCGACGAGCAGTGGTCGAAAGTCCTCGACGTGACCCTGAACGGCACCTTCCGCTGCACAAGGGCGGCCCTGCGCTCCATGAAGGCGGCGGCCGCGGGCGGGCTGATTGTCAACAACGCCTCCGTCGTCGGCTGGCGCGCACAGGCCGGCCAGGCCCACTACGCCGCCGCCAAGGCCGGCGTCATGGCGCTCACCCGGTGCGCGGCGGTCGAGGCGGCGCAGTACGGCGTGCGGGTCAACGCCGTCGCCCCCAGCCTCGCCATGCACCCGCACCTCGCGAAGGTGACCTCCGCCGGACTCCTGGAGGAGCTCACCGCCAAGGAGGCCTTCGGGCGCTACGCCGAGCCGTGGGAGGTCGCCAACGTCATCGTCTTCCTCGCCAGCGACTACTCGTCGTACATGACCGGCGAAACCGTCTCCATCAGCAGCCAGCGCGCCTAGTGCCCGGGCGGACAATGGCAAGGTGCCTAACAAGAAGAAGACCCAGGTGACCGCCTCGCCCGAGCGCCGCCGCGAACTCCTCGGCACCGCAGCCGAGGTATTCGCCGCACAGGGCTACAACGCCACCACCGTCCGCAAGATCGCGGACGCGGCGGGGATGCTCGCGGGCAGCCTCTACTACCACTTCGATTCCAAGGAATCGATGCTCGACGAGATCCTCTCGACCTTCCTGACCGAGCTGTGGGACGGCTACGACGCCGTGCTCGCCGCCGGACTCGGGCCGAGGGAGACCATCGAGGCGCTCGTCACCGAATCCTTCCGGGAGATCGACCGGCACCGTGCCGCCGTCGCGATCTACCAGAAGGAGTCCGGGCACCTGTCCTCACAGCCCCGTTTCCACTACCTCACCGACTCGCAGCAGAAGTTCGAAAAGGCGTGGCTCGGGACGCTGGAACGCGGCGTCGCCGCCAGCGTCTTCCGCGCCGACCTCGACGTCCGGCTCACGTACCGCTTCGTCCGCGACACCGTCTGGGTCGCCGCGTCGTGGTACCGGCCCGGCGGCCGGCACAGCCCGGAGGAAATCGCCCGCCAGTACCTGTCGATGGTCCTGGACGGTATCGCCGTACGTACGTAACCCCATCCCTATAAGGACGTACAAGGAGCAGCAGCTATGCCCGAGGCCTACATAGTCGAAGCGGTACGGACCCCTGTCGGCTGCCGGAAGGGAGGCCTCGCAGCCGTCCACCCGGCGGACCTCGGGGCCCACGTACTGAAGGCCCTCGTGTCCCGCTCCGGTATCGACCCCTCTGCCGTCGAGGACGTCGTCTTCGGCTGCCTCGACACAGTGGGCCCGCAAGCCGGTGACATCGCCCGTACGGCGTGGCTGGCCGCCGGGCTCCCCGAGGAGGTGCCCGGGGTCACGATCGACCGGCAGTGCGGCTCCTCCCAGCAGGCCGTGCACTTCGCGGCACAGGGCGTCCTGTCCGGCACGCAGGACCTGGTGGTCGCGGGCGGTACGCAGAACATGACGCAGGTCCCGATCGCCTTCGCGTCCAGGCAGGCGGCGGAGCCACTGGGCCTCACGGACGGCCCGTTCCTCGGCTCCGAGGGCTGGCGTGCGCGATACGGCGACGCACCCGTGAACCAGTTCCACGGCGCGCAGCTGATCGCCGAGAAGTGGGGGATCTCGCGCCGCGACATGGAGGAGTTCGCACTCCGCTCCCACCAGCGGGCGATCCGCGCGATCGACGAGGGCCGCTTCGAGCGCGAGACCGTCGCGTACGGCGACGTGAGGGCGGACGAGGGCCCGCGCCGCGACACGACCCTGGAGAAGATGGAGGCCCTCAAGCCGGTCATGGAGGGCGGCACGATCACCGCCGCCTGCTCCTCACAGGTCTCGGACGGCGCCGCGGCGATGCTGATCGCGTCCGAACGGGCCGTTGCCGAGCACGGATTGACGCCGCGCGCCCGCATCCACCACCTGTCGGTACGGGGCGAGGACCCGATCCGGATGCTGTCCGCCCCCATTCCTGCGACGGCGTACGCACTGAAGAAGGCCGGCATGTCGATCGGCGACATCGACCTGGTCGAGATCAACGAGGCGTTCGCCCCGGTGGTACTCGCATGGCTGAAGGAAACGGGCGCGGACCCGGACCGCGTCAACGTCAACGGCGGCGCCATCGCTCTCGGACACCCGCTGGGTGCGACCGGCGTGAAGCTGATGACGACGCTGCTGCACGAGCTGGAGCGGACGGGGGGCCGGTTCGGCCTCCAGACGATGTGCGAGGGCGGCGGCCAGGCGAACGTCACGATCATCGAGCGGCTGTAGCGCGCACTTGCGGTGTCCATGCCATGAATTCGGAATCGCCGGGAACGGGAAGTGGCGCGCGCATGAACGCCCCGCGCAGGCCACGATCTTCCTGCCGCGAAGGGCTGGCGCTTCGGCGCCATCGTGTTAGAGTAGGCGAGTTGCAGTTTTGGTACCCATAAACATTATGTGCGCCTGACGGGAATGCTTCCTCAGGCGCATTTTGTTTTCCGGTTCTCCGGATGGGGCTCATTGCGGCGACGTGGAATCCGTACAGTGCGGATTTCCGGATCTGCCCCAGTTTTTTAGGAGAATGACATGGCTACTGGAACCGTGAAGTGGTTCAACTCGGAAAAGGGCTTCGGCTTCATCGAGCAGGACGGTGGCGGCGCTGACGTCTTCGCCCACTACTCGAACATTGCCACCCAGGGCTTCCGTGAGCTCCAGGAGGGCCAGAAGGTCTCCTTCGACGTCACGCAGGGCCAGAAGGGCCCGCAGGCGGAGAACATCGTCCCGGCCTAATCAGCCGACGCGATACCTCGCCGGCCGGGGCCCGCACCGTGAAGGTGCGGGCCCCGGCTTGTGCTTGTCCTCAGGAAGGCAAACCCGAATGACCCGCTCCGAACGCCCCGCCGCCGCCCGCTCAGCACGTCCCGTCCGCAATCGCTCCGCACAGTCCCAGTCGCAGGCCCGCGGCAAAGCCCCCGCAAAGGGCAATGGCCGCCGGGCCACGCCTGTGCAGGGTGAATTCGCGATGCCGGAGACCATTACCCCGGCGCTGCCGGCCGTCGAGAGCTTCGCCGATCTCGACATGCCCGCAGCTCTGCTCAAGACGCTGGCGGCACAGGGTGTGACGGAGCCCTTCCCCATTCAGGGCGCGACCCTGCCGAACTCGCTCGCGGGCCGCGACATACTCGGCCGCGGGCGTACCGGATCCGGTAAGACCCTTGCCTTCGGTCTCGCACTGCTGGCGCGTACCGCCGGCCGGCGCTCCGAGCCGCGCATGCCGCTCGCGCTGGTCCTCGTACCCACGCGCGAGCTCGCGCAGCAGGTGACCGACGCCCTCACGCCGTACGCGACGGCCGTGAACCTGCGTCTCGCCACCGTCGTCGGCGGCCTGTCGATCACCAAGCAGTCGAACACGCTGCGCCGTGGCGCCGAGGTCCTCGTGGCCACTCCCGGCCGCCTCAAGGACCTCATCGAGCGCGGCGACTGCGACCTCGGCCAGGTGTCGATCACCGTCCTCGACGAGGCCGACCAGATGGCCGACATGGGCTTCCTTCCCCAGGTCACAGCGCTGCTCAAGCAGGTCGAGCCGGACGGGCAGCGGATGCTGTTCTCGGCGACCCTGGACCGTAACGTCGACCGGCTCGTCCGGATGTTCCTGACCGACCCCGTGGTCCACTCCGTCGACCCGTCGGCCGGTGCGGTGACCACGATGGAACACCACGTGCTGTACGTCGCCGACGAGACCGACAAGAAGGCCGTCGCCACGCGCATCGCGGCTCGCGAGGGCCGGGTGATCCTCTTCGTGGACACCAAGCGCGCGGCGGACCGGTTCGCCAAGCGGCTGCTGGCCAGCGGTGTGCACGCGGCGGCGCTGCACGGCGGCCGTTCGCAGCCGCAGCGCAACCGTACGCTCGACCAGTTCAAGACCGGGCAGATCACCGCGCTGGTGGCCACCAATGTCGCGGCCCGCGGCATTCACGTCGACTCCCTCGATCTCGTCGTCAACGTCGACCCGCCGACCGACCACAAGGATTACCTGCACCGTGGCGGCCGTACCGCCCGTGCGGGTGAGTCCGGCAGCGTGGTCACGCTCGTACTGCCCGACGAGAAGCGGGAGATGACCCGCTTGATGTCGGACGCGGGCATCGTCCCGCAGACCGCTAGGGTCAAGTCGAGCGACGACGAACTGACCCGGATCACCGGAGCACGCGAGCCTTCGGGGGTCGCCGTCGTGATCGAGGTCCCGCAGCAGCAGCAGGCTTCCGCAAAGCCGAAGCGCCGGGCGGCGCAGGGTGGTGGGCGCGGTGGCCGTACTCAGGGCGAGCGCGCCCAGACGGGCGGTCGTGGCCAGGGCGAGCGTGCCCAGGGCGGCGGCGGTCGCGGTCAGGGTGAGCGTGCGCAGGCTGGTGGTCGTACGCAGGGTGAGCGTGCGCAGGGCGGTGGCCGTGCGTCGGGCGAGCGTGCCCAGGCCGGCGGCCGTGCGTCGGGCGGCGTTCGCGCGCAGGGTGGCGGTCGTAGCCAGGGCGAGCGTGCGCCGGGCAGCCGTGGCCGTGGGCGGGGTGGCCGCTCTGGGAACGGTGCGCAGGGCGGAAGCCGTAGCGCTGCGGCGTAGCGCTGTGGGGCTTGTTTCCCCTACCCGCCCCTTCCCGTAACTGGGGGCAAGCCCCCAGCCCCCCCGGACGCCCTTCGGGGTCCCCCCGGACGAAGCCTGGGGCAGTGTCCTCAATCGCCGGACGGGCTGAATGTTCAGCCTCTCCGGCGTTTGAGGAGCGGGGTCTGGGGCGCCCCCCCCACGCGGCGGCAGCCGCGAAATGTCACAGCGGGAAGGGCGGGAAGGGAAAGCGCCGCAGGCACCAGCCCCGCACCCCTACGACCCCACCAGCCTCCCCCGGAGCTTCGCCAGCGTCCTGTAGTCCAGGCCCAGGCCCTCCCTGAGGTAGCCGTGGAGGCTGCCGTAGTCCTTCTCCATCTCGGCCAGCGCCGCACCCAGGTAGTCCGTACGGACCTCCTGGAGCGGGATCAGCAGGTCCGGGTTCTGCATCAGCCCGGACTGCTTCAGGCCCGCCCGGACCTTGGCGTCGTACGCCGCCCTGTAGTCGTTGGACGCCAAGTAGTCGCTCTCGGCCGTGCGCGAAGGGACGCCGAGCACGCGCAGCAGGACGTAACTCATCCAGCCGGTACGGTCCTTGCCCGACGTGCAGTGGTACAGCAGCGGCGAACGCCGGTCACCGTCTGTGATGTCGCGCAGAGTCTCCGCGAACCGGGCCCGGTTCTCCGGGTTCGTGACGAACGTCCGATAGACGTCCTTCATGAAGGCCTCCGCCTTGCCGCCGCCCAGCATCTCCTCCTGCTTGACCGGATCCCTGGAGCCGATGGCGGTCAACAACTGCGCGTACAGACCGTTGTCGGTGACCGGACGGGACGTCGCCGTGAGACCGGACGGCAGGCGGTCGGCGCCGTCGTACTGCACCTCCACAGGGACCCGGAAATCGATGACCTTCCCGAGGCCGAGGCGGCCGAGCGTGGTGACGTCCGCGTCCGTGAGCTTGCCGAGCGCGTCGGCGCGGTAGACCTGCCCGTAGCGGACAGTGTCCCCGTCGTACGTGCGATAGCCGCCCAGGTCGCGGACGTTGGTCGCCCCCTGTAGCTGGATCTGACGGACGCTGTCGCTGTGACGGTACGGATGGGTGGCGGCAGCGGCAACGGTGGCCTTCGCCGGGGACTCGGCCAGGGCTGCCGCAGGCAGGCCCCCGACGGCGAGCGCCGAGACGACCACTCCGGTCGCCAGACAGATTCGAGCACGGCTCATCTGGTCAACTCCTGTGAGGGAGAAGGGGATCACCCTGGTGTCGGCAGGGTGCCGAGCGCATGGATTCGTTCGAGCGTTTCGTTCGCCTCGGCCATGACCCGTGCCACCAGCTCCGCACAGGAGGGCAGATCGTCGATCAGCCCCGCCACCTGGCCGGACGCCATCACCCCGAGGTCGGTGCGGCCGTCGACCATGGACGCCTTGAGCAGCATCGGCGTGTTGGCGGCCAGCAGGACCTGACTCCAGCTGAGGTCCTTGCCGTGCTTCATGGCGAGGCCGTCACGGACCATCCCGGCCCAGCTCAGGCCGGAGATCTTCTTGAAACCGGCGGCCCGGCGCACGGCCTGCACCAGCGCCTTCGTACGTCCCGCCCGCTCAAGGGAGTCGACGAGTTCAGTACGGAGCATGCGGTGCGGGAGGCCGTCGACGGCCCTGGTGACCGTGACCTCCTTGACGCTCGCCGCCAGGTACTTCGCCTTCACCGCGTCCGGGACAGTCGAATCGGACGTAAGGAGGAAGCGGGTCCCCATGCCGATGCCCGCCGCGCCGTACGCGAGCGCCGCGACCAGTCCCCGCCCGTCGTAGAAGCCGCCCGCAGCGATGACAGGGATGCCCACCGCGTCGACGACCTGGGGGAGCAGCACAGTGGTTGCGACTTCGCCCGTGTGGCCGCCGCCCTCACCGCCCTGGACCATGACCGCGTCCGCGCCCCAGTCCGCCACCTTCTCGGCATGACGGCGTGCCCCGATGGAGGGGATGACGACGACGCCCGAGTCCTTGAGCTCCGCGATCAGGTCTCTGGACGGGGCGAGCGCGAAGGAGGCGACCTTCACGCCCTCCTCGACGACGATCCGTACACGCTCTCGCGCATCCCCCGCATCGGCGCGCAGATTGACCCCGAAAGGGGCGTCCGTACGGGACTTGACCTCGCGTACGGCGCGGCGTAACTGCTCGGTGCTCATCGTCGCGGAGGCGAGGATTCCGAGGGCTCCCGCGCGGGCGGCCGCCGATACGAGACGGGGGCCCGCGACCCAGCCCATACCGGTCTGGACAAGGGGGTATTTGACGCCGACAAGGCGGGTGAGTGCCGTCTCCATCTCCATCAGGCCCTGACCTCACGGTCGCGCACGCCCCCGGGGTCGATGACCTCACGGATCAGGCGGAGCTCCTCGGCGGTCGGCTCCCGGGTGTACGGGACGTCGTCGGGGATCACGAGGGCGAATCCGGTGCAGTCGCGGACCTCTTCGACGGTGGCGCCGGGGTGGAGGGACGCAAGCCGCATGGAGTGGCCCGGGGTCGAGAAGTCGAAGACGCCGAGGTTGCTGACAACGCGCGGGATGCGGTGAAAGCGGGTAGCGGAGGGCCCTGCGGCGGCCGCGCTGTCGTAACCGACCCCGCAGATCATGTCGACCTTCTCCACGAAGACCCGGGCGGAGTGCTTCGGGACCCAGTAACTGGTCGGATTGTTGAGCGTGTTGACCGGAGCGCCCCGTACGCCGAGGAGCTGGCGGGTGGGCTGTGACCAGTCGCCGATGCAGGAGATGTTCTGGTTGCCGAAGCGGTCGATCTGGCTTGCGCCCATCATGACGTGGCGCTTGCCGCCGCTGACCATGGTGAGGTGCTGGCGGTACGGCAGCCAGCCTTCCGGCGTCCCGTCGAGACCGACGAGCATCGCCTCGCCGTCCGTGAGGAGGAGGTCGGGGGAGAAGGTGCGCTTGGCGAGGCGCGCGCCGAACGCGGGGATCGTACCCATGGGACTGGCGAGGACCTCGCCGTTGTCGCGCCATGCGTCGGCGCAGGCGATCAGGCAGTACTCGGCGCGGCTGACCGTCGTCGCGGTGGTCACTTCTGCTCCTCGTGCCAGGTCTGTACGGCGGACTGGTAGGCCTTCTCGTCGCCGCCCGACAGGAAGCGCTCGGCGAACTCCGGCCAGGGAGTCGTCGCGTACGCCTTCTGAAAGGCCTCGTCCCGGTCGTAGTCGGGGGCACAGGAGGTGAAGTGCGCGCCGTTCGGGGTCTCGATCACGCCGGTGACGGAGTGGCGTTTGAGGAGGAGGGTCTGCGGGGCGGCGGTCTTCGTCAGCTCGGCGGTCTCGACCAGCTGCTCGCAGGAGACGTACGCCGCGTCCGCCGCCTCGCAGAAGAGGTCGTCGAAGTAGGGGTCGGGCCCCAGGTACTGCCCGTTGCCGAGGCGGTCGGCGCGGTTCATGTGGACAAGAGCGGCGTCCATGTGCAGGGCCGGCATCGCGACGAACCGCTCCCCGTCCCCGTACGGCGAAGTGACCGTCTTCAGGGACGGGTTGACCCGCATCACGTCGGAGCCGATTCCGGCGCGTACGGGAAGGAACGGCAGCCGGTTCACGGCGGCGTGCAGCCCCCACATGAACATCGCCTCGTCGATCTCCATGAGCTCGACCGCGCCGCTCTGGCGGGCGGTACGGAAGTGCGGTTCGAGGGGGATCGAGTCGAGTGTGGTGAAGGCCGCGACCACCTTGCGGACCTTGCCGACGGCGACGAGGAGGCCGACGTCCGGGCCGCCGTACGAGATCACGGTGAGGTCCGTGAGACCGGAGCGGAGGATCGCGCGGACGAGGGCCATGGGTTTGCGGCGCGAGCCCCAGCCGCCGATGCCGAGGGTCATGCCGCTGCGGAGGTGGGCGACGACCTGCTCCGGGGTCATGGTCTTGTCGGTCACTTCCCGGCCTCCTTGCCGAAGGTGTTACGGACACGGTCGGCGACGCCGCCGAGGTTGGCCTCGAAGGTGAAGCCCTGCTCGAAGCGGTAGCTGCGGCGTACGTCGACGGGGTCGATGCCGTTGATGGCGGCCTTGGCCAGCCGGATGAGGCAGCCGTCCTTCTGCGCGATCTCGCGGGCCAGGCCCATGGCCGCGTCGTGGAGTTCGTCGCGCGGGACGACTTTCCAGACGGAGCCGTGGGCGTGGAGTTCGGCGGCGGTGGCGGTGCGCGAGGTGTAGTACAGCGTGCGCATGAGGTGCTGCGGGACGAGGCGTGCGAGGTGGGTGGCGGCGCCCAGCGCGCCCCGGTCCAGCTCCGGCAGGCCGAAGGTGGCGTCGTCGGACGCGACGATCGCGTCGGCGTTGCCGACCAGGCCGATGCCGCCGCCGAGGCAGAAGCCGCCCACTGCCGCGACGACGGGGACCTCGCACTCGTAGACGGCGGCGAAGGCCTCGGCGCAGCCGCGGTTGGCGCCGATGAGGGAGGCGTGGCCTGGGTCGCGCTGCAATTCCTTGATGTCGACGCCGGCGTTGAAGCCGCGGCCCTCGGCGGCGAGGACGACGCAGCGGACCTCTGGGTCGCGACCGGCCCCGCGGATGGCGTCGGCGAGGTCGTACCAGCCCTGTACGGGAAGTGCGTTGACGGGCGGGAAGTCGACCGTAACGACGGAAATGCCCTTGTCCGGGCTTGCGGTGGAGACACCCATGGACGGATCAGCTACCTTTCCACCAAACATTTGTTAGGCAGGGAAGGTAGCAGCGAATGCAACTGGACGGGAGGGTCGTCGTCGTGACAGGCGGCACCCGCGGCGTCGGTGCCGGAATCGCCCGCGCGTTCCTCGCCGCCGGGGCGCGGGTGGTGGTCTGCGCCCGCCGTCCCCCGGAGGAGCCGGTGGAAGTGGGCGGCCTGGAGGCCGAGTTCCGGCCCGTCGACCTGCGGGACCCGGCGGCCGTACGGGCCTTCTTCGCCGACGCGGTGGATGCGTACGGGCGGCTGGACGCGCTGGTCAACAACGCGGGCGGGACGCCGTACCGGTTGCTGGGAGAGGGCGAGGCCGAGCGGCACGCGCGGGTGGTCGAGCTCAACCTGGTCGCGCCGATGAACGCCTCACTGGCCGCGTACGAGCACCTTCGGGCGGCCGGCGGGGCAGTCGTGATGGTCGGCAGCGTCAGCGGGACGCGGCCTTCGCCGGGCACGGCGGCGTACGGGGCGGCCAAAGCGGGGCTGGAGAATCTGGCGCGGTCCATGGCGGTGGAGTGGGCACCGGATGTCCGGGTGAACACGCTGGTCCTCGGCATGGTCCGTACCGAGCTGTCGCATCTGCACTACGGAGACGAGGGTGGAGTCGCGGCGGTCGGCCGGACCGTACCGCTGGGGCGGCTCGCCGAACCCTCGGAGGTCGGTGACGCCGCCGTCTTCCTGGCCTCCGAGCGGGCCGCGTACATCACGGGCGCCTCGCTGCTCGTGCACGGGGGTGGGGAGCGCCCCGCTTTCCTCGACGCCGCAACTGCCAATAAGGAGACGTGAGATGACGGGAATCTGCGACGGACGTGTGGTCATTGTGACGGGCGCGGGGCGGGGACTCGGACGGGCCCATGCGCTGGCCTTCGCGGCGGAGGGCGCGAAGGTGGTCGTCAACGACCTGGGGGTCGGACTCGACGGCGCGGGGATGTCCTCGGGCCCCGCCCAGCAGGTCGTCGACGAGATCACCGCCGCCGGGGGCGAGGCGGTCGCGCACGGCGGCGACATCGCTACGACGGACGGGGCATCCTCGCTGGTCACGGCGGCGGTGGAGACCTTCGGGCGGCTCGACACCCTGGTCAACAACGCGGGCTTTCTGCGTGACCGGATGCTGGTCAACCTGGACGAGGACGACTGGGACGCGGTCATGCGGGTGCACCTGAAGGGGCACTTTCTGCCGCTGAAGCACGCGACGGCGCACTGGCGGGCGGAGGCGAAGGCGGGGCGGCCGGTGGACGCGCGGGTCGTCAACACCAGCTCGGGGGCCGGCCTGTTGGGCAGCGTCGGGCAGGGTAACTACTCCGCGGCCAAGGCCGGGATCGTCGGTCTGACGCTGGTCGCCGCGGCGGAGATGGGGCGGTACGGGGTCCAGGTCAACGCGATAGCGCCGGCCGCCCGGACCCGCATGACCGAGCAGACCTTCGCCGAAACGATGACGGCGCCGGGGGAGGGGCAGTTCGACGCCATGGCCCCCGAGAACGTCTCGCCACTCGTCGTGTGGCTCGGGTCGGCGGCGAGCGCGGGCGTGACCGGGCGGGTCTTCGAGGCGGAGGCGGGCCGCATCACGGTCATGGAGGGCTGGCGAGCGGGGCCGACCGCGGACAAGGGGGCGCGGTGGGCGCCGGCGGAGGCGGGGGAGGCGGCACTGAAACTGCTGGCGGACGCGGGGCCGGTACGGGCGGTGTACGGGGCGGGGTGACGGGGGCGCGCTTGGGTGCGGGGGTGCTGAGAGGGGGCGGAGAGTGCCACTGGGGGCTGAGGGGCTGGGGAGCGCTGCTGGGGGGCGCTGGAGCGCTCCGAGAGCGCTTCACGCGCTGACGTGCTGGACGTGCAGAAGTGCTTCACGTGCTGGATGTGCAGACGTGCTGGCTGCGCAGACGCGCTTCACGCGCTTCACGCGCTTCACGCGCTTCACGCGCTTCACGCGCTTCACGCGCTTCACGCGCTTCACGCGCTTCACGCGCTTCACGCGCTTCACGCGCTTCACGCGCTTCACGCGCTCGACGCGCTCGACGCGCTCGCCATGCCGGACATGCCGCGCGGCGTATCCCCCCGCCCTCCGGTCAGGTTAACGCACGGAAAATTCACGGGAGTTGGCATTGACGCGCCATGCTCTACGCGCGTCATCATGGTGCCCATGCGGATCCCCCCACGAATCTCCGTCATCAGCGGCATCGCCGCTCTCGTCTCTACCCTCATCGTCGGCGGCCCGGTAACGGCCGTCGCAAGTGCCGCCCCCGTACCCGCGGTTGGCGACATCTGTTACTCCGCCCTGCCGTCCCAGGCGCACGACACCCTCGACCTCATAGAGGCCGGCGGGCCCTTCCCGTACGAACAGGACGGGACCGTCTTCCAGAACCGCGAGCAGCTCCTGCCGAACCAGAACGCCGGGTACTACCACGAGTACACCGTCATCACGCCGGGCTCCCCCACCCGCGGCGCGCGCCGCATTGTCACCGGCGACTCGGCACAGGAGGACTACTACACGGCCGATCACTACGCGTCGTTCGACCTCGTCGACTACGACTGCTGAACGGCTCCTGCCCGCACTTCCTCCACTCCACTGTCAGCGGTGGCGCGGCGGCGTCTGCTCCAACTGACGCCTCACCGTCTCGTCCGTCACGTGTTCGAGCGCCTCCGCGGCAGTGGAGTAGGCGTACCCCTCCGGGTCCTCGTGGGCGAGCAGGCGTGCCAGCGCCTCCACCGCGCGCGGATCCTGGCGTGCCGCCAGGCCACGGGCCGCCTCCGCCGCCGTGTCCGGGTCGCGGTCCTCCAGACGTGCCGCCAGGGCCTCGCGGATCTCCGGGGTGTCGGCCTCGATGCCGGCCAGCGCCATCGTCGCCCAGTCCCGTACCTCGTCGTCGGTGTCGCGGCTGAGCGCGATCAGGGCCGCCGCACCCTCGTCGTGGCCGGCGGGGACGAGGCCGACGAGGGAGATCGCCACCCGGTGGCGCACCTCCGTGTCGGGGTGATCCGCGTGGCGAAGAATCTCCGGCAGCGCGGCCGGGGCGGCGTGGTGCCCCAGCCCCAGGACGGCCGCCTGGATCAGCTCGGGGTCCTCCGCCTCGCGCGCCAGCTGCCGCAGCAGCGGCAGGGCGCGGGCGGCGAAGGGCTTGCCGTCCTGCTCGAAACCGAGCTGCGCCAGTACGTCGGCGGCGAAGGCCTGCCGCAACGGTTCTCCGCTCGTGCACCAAGCGGCCGCCGCCTGGAACGTCTCCTCGTCACCGCGCCGCCACAGCGCGGCCAGCGCCTCCATCCAGTCGTCCCGGTCGGGGTCCGCGCCGCGCAGGGCCCGCTCGGCGAGCTCCTCGAAGGGGGTACGGATGCCGAGCTCCTGCTCCAGGAGGGTGACGATCGCGGCGTGCCCGGTCTGCCGCTCCTTGCCGGCCCGCGGCACGCCGTCCTGGACGAGCTCGACCACGACCGTTACGCCGCCGTCCTCCACGATGCGGCGGGTGACGGTCTCGACCTTCGCGCCACCGCTCCCGTCCCCGGCTCCGAAGGACTTCAGCAGCTCCTCGCGCAGCTCCTGCTCCACGTCTACTTCGAGCCATCGCCGCGCCTCCGCCAGCGCCTCCTCGCGCGCGGACGCGCCGTGCCGCAGCAGGGCCCGTACGGTCTCGGTGGATCCACGGTGCGCCGCGACCACCAGGGGCGGCTCGGTGCCGGGTCCCGGCAGGTCGGGGTCCGCGCCGTACTCCAAAAGCGCCTCCACGGTGTCCGAGTTTCCCTGCCGTACGGCCCAGGCCATGGCGGTGAACTCGAACTCCTCGCGCAGATCCGGCGTCGCGCCCGCCGAGAGCAGCGCCTCCACGACCTCCGTATGGCCGCCCACCGCGGCGCCGCACAGCGGCAGGTCACCGGCTTCCGGACCGCTAGCCCGGTCGGGGTCGGCACCCGCGGCGAGCAGCAGCCGTACGATGCTGGGCCGGTTCTGCATGGCCGCCTCGTAGAGCGGGGTCGTGCCCTCTTCGTCGGGGGTCTCCGGCGAGATGCCCGACCGCAGTAGCCGTACGACGGCATCGTCCTCGCTGTTGTACACCGCTTCGACCAGGGCCTGCGCGTCCGCTGTCGGATCATTCGTCATGCTTCGACCCTACGTGTGCCCCTTCACGTATCGCATTCGAGAATCGTCCGGCACAGGGCGCACCGGACCCGCGCCCGGCCGCTTACCGGGACACGGATGCGCTGGTGGCAGGTCGGGCAGGGGAAGGAGACGCGCAGCGGCTCGCGGCCGCCGCCCTCGAAGGCGTACGAGAAGCCGGGGTCGGTCCGGCCGCCGTTCTCCTGGGCATACCGCCGCTCCTTGGCGTACCGGCGGCGGCCCGCCCAGCCCGCGGCCGTGAGCGGCGGCTGCCGCTCGTCACGGCGGGCCTGCGCCAGGCCCTTGGTGTACGCCGTGTACGCCTGCGCGCTGGTGAACCAGGGCGCCGGGTCCTCGCCGAAGGCGATCGCCCGCTTCGCCAGGACGTAACCGAACTCCTCCGGCGTCAGATAGCCGAGCTTCTGGCTGGACGCGCCGTCCTCGCGGAAGGCGTCGAGCAGCAGCCAGCCCGCGCCCAGATACGTCGTCACGGTGTCGGTCAGGATCTCGTTGTCGCGGGTGCCGGCGAAGGCGAGGTCGAGCCGGTGCAGCAGGACGTGGGTGATCTCGTGGGCGAGGGCGGCCCCGATGTCGTTGCGGTGGGTCCTGAAACGTGAGTTGAGCTCGATGAAGTACTCGGGACCGGCGGCGAGCTCCACGCTCGCGGCGTGCTCCATCTCGCGGAAGCTCACGATCATGCGGGCGTCCGGCAGATGCAGATGGTGGACGAGGGCGCGCGCCACGCGCTGGGTGCCGAGGTGGAGATCGTCCTGGTCGGAGAAGGCGACGTCGACGGGGAAGACGCTCGGGGCGTAGGTGTGCACGCCGTCGTACGAGAGCCGTTTGTGGAGCGCCGTGAGGGCGGACCGCACGGTGGTCAGGTGCGGAAAGCCGTGCACGACCGCGCTGTCGCCACTCACGCCCGCACTCACCCCCACACGTCCTCACACGACGGTGAACAGATCTCCACTGTAAGCGGATCCGGCGGACCGCGGTGCGGATGAATACGGCCTCGGTGTGGCGGGTGTGGCTGGAAGCGTCCCTTGTCGTCCGGGCGGGCAACTCCACATAATCCAACGGCGAGTTGACGGGCTCATGCCATTGGTGTGCCGGTGTGGTGGCCGTCGTGCGCGCGCACAGCAGCAAGCCAGCGAAACCCCCCACGAAAGGCAGTTCGTTGAAGAACCTTCTGCGTGTCCTCAAGAGATGTGCGGCCGCCAGTGCCGTGGCCCTCGCCGCGATCAGCCTCCAGCCCGCGGGCGCATCCACCGCCTCCGCCGCACCGCCGCCCGTCGTCGGCGGAACCCAGGCCGCCCAGGGTGAATTCCCGTTCATGGTCCGGCTCTCCATGGGCTGCGGCGGCGCGCTCTACGCCAAGGACATCGTCCTGACCGCCGCCCACTGCGTGGACGGCTCGGGCAACAACACGAGCATCACCGCCACCGCCGGAGTGGTCGACCTCCAGAGCCCGAGCGCCATCAAGGTCAAGTCCACCAAGGTCCTTCAGGCACCCGGCTACAACGGCACCGGCAAGGACTGGGCGCTGATCAAGCTCGCCAAGCCGATCGACCTGCCCACCCTGAAGATCGCCGACACGACGGCGTACAACAAGGGCACCTTCACCGTGGCCGGCTGGGGCGCCAACCGCGAGGGCGGCAGCCAGCAGCGCTACATGCTCAAGGCCCAGGTCCCGTTCGTCTCCGACACCAGCTGCAAGCGGTCGTACTCCGACCTCGTGGCGGGCGAGGAGATCTGCGCCGGCTTCACCCAGGGCGGTGTCGACACGTGCCAGGGCGACTCGGGCGGCCCCATGTTCCGCAAGGACAACAACAACGCCTGGATCCAGGTCGGGATAGTCAGCTGGGGCAATGGCTGCGCACGCCCCAACTACCCCGGTGTGTACACCGAGGTGTCGACCTTCGCCGCGGCCATCAAGTCGGCTGCCGCAGGTCTCTGACCCTCGCATGAGCGGTGAAGGGGCGGGCGTCGGACGCGTTAGTCCAACACCCGCCCCTTCTTTGTCCATAGGCCCCCTCGCACCACGCGGCGCATCGTGACGGTCACGGTTAACCGTCACCAGGAGGAGCGAGCGTGGATTCGTACGTACAGGGCCGTGGGCCGAGTCGCAGGACCGTGACGACTGCCACCGCACTGATCGGACTCGGCGCGGTCGTGGCCACACCGGGCGCCGCGTTCGGCGCCGCGTCGTCGGGAGCGGCCGGAGCCGCCGGGACAGTGACAGTGCTGCGCTCCCGTGAGCTGGAGGTGCGCGTCGACCCCGGCTTCCCGCGCATCGTCTCGTACACCGATCGGTATACCGGCGCGAAGCTGTACGGGCAGGAGGATCCGGTCACCTCGGTACTGATCGACGGAACCGCCCGTACGCCCCGGGTGACCGCCCGCGCCGACGGCGACCGCATCGCGTACGTCCTGGCCTTCGAGGGCGGCACCGAGATCCATGCGGAGATCCGGGTCACCGGCCGCCAGGTCGACTGGCGGGTCACCAGGATCGCCGACACGGCCGCACTGCCCGTCGGCACCCTCCAGATCCCCTCCCTGGCCTTCCTGTCGGTACGCAGCGACCAGCCCGGCGCCGCCCTGCTCGCCGCGAGGATCCAGCTGGACAAGTCCAAGAGTGGCGACACCCTCGTCAAGGTCGCCCCGGACACGGCCACCGAGGCGGCGACCGGCTGTGCGTACGCCGTCGTCGCGCACGACAGGCTGGGCGGGGCGCTGGAGACCAACACGTCGTACGACAAGCCCGACAGCGCGGCCGGGACCACCTGGGAGAACGGCCGCCTGTGGCGTACCACTGTCCGCACGGACGGCTACGTAAAGGCGCAACTGGCGTGCGGCCAGTGGACCCACCGGGCCGCGACCGCGCCCGCCGGTGCCACCGAACCCCTCCCGTACGCCACCGTGATCATCACCGGTGACCGCAACGGCGACGGCGTCGTCGACTGGCAGGACGCAGCCATCGCCTTCCGCGACATCATGGTCACCCCGCTGGGCGCGGACGAACAGCACCTGCGCGTCGTCCCGCACATCCCCTTCAATTTCGCCAGCCAGGCCACCAACCCCTTCCTCGCCACGCTCGACAACGTCAAGCGGATCTCTCTCGCGACGGACGGACTGCGCCAGTACACGCTGCTCAAGGGCTATCAGTCGGAGGGACACGACTCCGCCCACCCCGACTACGCGGGCAACCACAACAAGCGCGCGGGCGGGCTCGACGACCTCAACACCCTCGTCAGGGAGGGCAGGAAGTGGGGGAGCGACTTCGGCGTACATGTGAACGCCACCGAGTCCTACCCCGTCGCCAACGCCTTCTCCGAGACCCTCGTCGACAAGGCGAACGAGCAGTGGGACTGGCTCGACCAGAGCTACCGCATCGACCAGCGGCGCGACCTGGTCTCCGGCGACATCGTGAAGCGCTTCAAGGACCTGCGCGACGAGACCGATCCTGCCCTCAACATGCTCTACATCGACGTGTTCCGCGAGTCCGGCTGGACCTCGGACCGGCTCCAGCGGGCACTGCGCGAGCAGGGCTGGCAGATCACCACCGAGTGGGGACACGGCCTGGAGCGCTCGTCCCTGTGGTCGCACTGGGCCACCGAGGTCGACTACGGCGGCGACACCTCACGCGGCATCAACTCCCAGCTGATCCGCTTCATCCGCAACCACCAGAAGGACGTCTTCGCCGACAAGTGGCCGACTCTGCTCGGCATTCCGCGCACCGGGAACTTCGAGGGCTGGGTCAACAAGACCGACTGGAACACCTTCCACCAGCTGATCTGGACCGACAGCCTGCCCGCCAAGTACCTCCAGGCGTACCCGGTGAAGACATGGGGCGCACACGAGATCACCTTCTTCGGGCCGACCAGGACGGTGGTGGGCGACGCGGACGGCACCCGGCGCATCACCACCGACGGACGGCTCGTATACGACGGCGGCCGCTATCTCCTGCCGTGGGAGCCGCGCAGAGCCACGGACCCGGCGAAGCTCTACCACTACAACCCGGCGGGCGGCAGCAGCAGCTGGCAGCTGCCGCGCGGCTGGGCGGGCTCGTCGAAGGTGGCGCTGTACAAGCTCACCGACCAGGGCCGGGTGTACGTCCGCGAGCTGCCGGTCCGCTCCGGCAAGGTCACCGTCGACGCCGAGGCGAAGCAGCCGTACGTCCTCTACCGCACCCAGGTGCCGGCGCCCGGTGCCCCGGACTGGGGGCAGGCCACCCCGTTGCACGACCCGGGCTTCAACTCCGGCTCCCTGGAGGGGTGGACGGTCAGCGGTCCCGCCTCGGTGGAGCTGAGCCGGATCGGCGACTACGAGCTGGTCATCGGCGCCGGCGGGGCGGCAGCCGTCGGCCAGCGCCTCGTGCGCCTCGCGCCCGGGACGTACGCCGCCTCCGTACAGGTCGAGGTGGGGGCGAAGGCGGGCGAGCGGCGACGGGCCGCGCTCACGGTACGGACCGCCGACGGAGCCACGGCAGAGAACTGGACCGATACGTCCACGGCCGTCAACCTCGTCGCCGCCGACCGTAAGCACGACACCCGCTTCCAGCGGATGTTCACGTACTTCACCGTGCCGGAGGGCGGGGGCCCGGTCGACCTCACTCTGCGGGCCGAGGCGGGCGACGCGCGGGTGCGCTTCGACAACGTACGGATCGTCGCCGCAACGCGGTCCACCAAGGCCGGCACGGTGGCCTTCGAGGACTTCCAGCACGTGCCGCAGGGGTGGGGCGTATTTGTGAAGGGCGACGCGGGCGGCTCCACCGACCCGCGCACCCACATCGCGCAACGGCATGCCCCCTTCACGCAGCGCGGCTGGAACGGCAAGGCGATCGACGACGTCATCGACGGCTCCGAATCGCTCAAGTCGCGCGGCGAGAACAAGGGCCTGGTCTACCGGACTGTGCAGCACACCGTCCGCTTCGAGGCGGGCAAGCGCTACGGGGTGTCCTTCCGCTACGAGAACGAGAAGGCCGGGCAGTACGCCTGGATCACGGGAGTGGACGACCGGGACCTGTCCAGCGTGCTGTTGCCGATAGCGACGGAACCCACCGTGTTCTCCTACGAGTTCACGGCAGCCCCGAAGGGTGAGCCATGGGTCGGCCTGCGGAAGGTGGGCGACGACGGGGTGGCGGAGTTCGTACTGGACACCTTCGAGGTACGAGAGCGGTAGCTCGCGGCCGGAGCGGCCACGCCCCCGGGACAGGGGGCGTGGCGTCGGCTATGTGCGGGCCGGTGTCAGGAGACCGCCGTCAGGTACATCCCGGATGCGCCGGAGCCCGCCGTGTTGCGGCAGGTGTAGTTGCCGGTCGGCTTGGCGTAGATCAGGGCGAGGCAGCGGCCCTGACCGAGCTGTCCGAAGTAATTGGGGTGCACGGACTCCTGTACGGGGCCCTGGGTTCCGTTGCTGTCGATCCAGCGCGCCCACTCGCTGGTCGTCGCCGACGCCGGCTGCGTGGCACTCACCTGCTTCGCTGCCTTGGCGCAGACCTCGCGGCCCTGCAGCATGTCGCGAAGGTCCAGGAACTGTGCCCCCTTGGCGGCGGCGACGCCCTTGAGACGGTTGGCGATCTGCGGGACGAGTGAGTCGCGCGCCCAGTCGGAGTCCTTGTTCCAGAACGGGCAGCCGCCGGTGTTCGTGCGGCTCCAGCCGGACTCGGCATAGCGGTTGTCGGCGGCGCGCGGGATGGGGGAGGGGTAGGACTGCAGGACGATGCGGTAGTCGGCGGCCGCATAGCCGGCGCCGGACATCACCGCGCGTATCTCGTCGATCGACTTGCCGACATTCGCCATCGCCGTGTCGATCTTCGCGTCCACGGCCTGCTGCTGGTCGTCGTGGCAGTACGAGTACCAGACGATGTAGTCCGTCGCGCAGCTCGTGATGATGTCGGCGAAGCCGAGGTCGTTGCCGCCGATCGACAGTGCGATCGTCTTGACGTTGTTCGCGGCGGCGACGGCCGCGAGCTGGTCGGCCTGCGGGGCCTCGCCCTTGTACGACTGGCCGCCGTTCGAGGACCGGAAGACGTTCGCGGTGGTGGCGCCCGAGCAGGCGATGTTGACCAGCGCCTGCGTGGTGCCGGTGGCGCTGCGTACCTCGGCGGAGTCGGAACGGTGGCAGCCGTTCGCGGCCGTCGTGCCGTACACCCGGCTCGGGTCGTATCCGCTGCCGGTCCAGGCCCGGTCGGTGCCGTCACGACTGCCGCTGTTGGTGAGGCTGTTGCCCTGCCAGCGGCCGGCCTCCCCGGAGATGTAGCTGTCGCCCATGGAGACGATCGCGGTGGGCCCGGAGGTGGGGCTGGCGGCCGAGGTGCCTGCGCCCGTGGTGACCAGGGCGGTGAGGGCGAGTGCCGCGGCGGCGAGGCAGCGGCTCTTGCTGCGGCTCTTGCTGCGGCTCGGTCTGAGTGGGCCGGAGGTGCGTGTGGACGTGCGGAATCCGGTCACGACGGAACTCCTGCGGTCGGCCATGCCTGGCGGTATGGCGTGTCGATGAGGGTGGGCCGCCGGCCGGTGGCATGCGGAATCTGACACGCCGCGGTTTGTTACCGCTAGGTAGCTGCACGTCTCGGTTATGTCACGTCGCCGAGCGCGGAGCTGGGCTTGCTGCCGGGGGTGGGGGGCGGGGTGGGGTGCTCGCTCAGCTCCACGCGGCCGCCGCCCCCGCCTTCCAGTTCCAGGACCCAGAGCTCGTTCACGCCCTCGCGCAGCACAGGACCGGGTACGTACAACGATTTCTGCGGCCCGGCAGCCCAGTACCGCCCCAGACAGAAGCCGTTCACCCAGACGAAGCCCCGCTCCCAGCCCGGCAGCACGACCGACGCATCCCCCACGCCACGAACCTGGAACACGCCCCGGTAAAGCCCGCCTGTACCGGCGTCTGGAGCGGCCTCTGTACCGGCGCCCGCCCCCGCACCTTCCTCCAGCGTCCGGAAGGCCACTTTCGCCACCGCGCCCGCGTCGTCGAATGCGCCCAGGCTCAGCCCCCGGGCCCGTACGCCGTGCACGTACTGCCGCTCGTGCAGTACGCCGCCCGTGATGCCCTTCGGCTCGCCGAAACGGGGCCCGTAGTTGACCCGGCCCAGCGACTCCACCCACAGCTCCACCGAAGCGGGCCCCGCCACCGGCTCCTCCAGCGCCGTATACGACCCGGCCCCGGCCTCCCCGGTCAGTACGCCCGCCCGCACCCCGTCGACGTACACCACAGCCCGGTCCCGCAGGCCCGTCACACCCAGCGGGTACGCCTGCCGCGGCCCCGGCACGTCAAGGCGGTAGCGGACCAGCCCCCGGTCCACGCCCAGCTCCTCGAACGTCGCCGGCATCGCGCCCTCCGTCTCCGTACCCCCGAGCACCTCGATGACGTCACCGAGCGGCGCCCACCCGGTGAACTCCACCCGGGCCGGCTCACCCAGCGAGGGGGGCGCGGGCGGCACGTCGGGCAGCGGGGCGTCTTCGGCGCCGTCCCGGTGGAGCGCCAGGATGCCCCGGAACAGCCAGAACTTCTCCGTGGGGCGGCCGTACTCGTCGATCGGCGCGTCGTAGTCGTACGACGTGACAGTCGGCCGGAGCTCCCCGTCGTGCAGAACCCCGGACCGGTTCGCCCCCGACCAGCCCGCGAAATTCGTGCCCCCGTGTGCCATATAGATGTTGACGGAGGCACCGCACTCGAGGATCTCGTGCAGCGTGGCCGCCGCGTCGGCGGCATCCCGTACGACATGCTCCGAGCCCCAGTGATCGAACCAGCCGCACCAGAACTCCATGCACATCAGCGGCCCCGACGGTTGATGCCGCCGCAGCGCATCGAAGCCCTCCCGCGCCCCCGAACCGAAGTTGGCCGTCGCCGGCACCCCCGGCACCGAACCGCCGCTCAGCATGTGGTCCTCGGGCCCGTCGGAGGTGAACAGCGCCGCCGTGACACCGCACTCGCGCAGCAGCCCCGTCAGACGCCGCAGATAGACCTGGTCGGAGCCGTAACTGCCGTACTCGTTCTCGACCTGGACCATGATCACCGGGCCGCCCCGGTCGATCTGCCGCTCCACCACCTGCGGCAGCAACACCCCGAACCACCGCTCCACATGCGCCAGATACTCCGCGTCGCGCGTCCGTACCCGCGTACCCAGCGGCCCTGTCAGCCAGTGCGGCAGCCCACCGTTCTCCCATTCGGCGCAGATGTACGGACCCGGGCGCACGATCGCCCACAGCCCCGCCTCCCGCGCCGCGTCCAGGAACCGGCCGAGCGCCTCCACATCACGGAACCGGCCAGGCTCCGGCTCATGCAGATTCCACGGGACGTACGTCTCCACACAGTTGAGCCCCATCGCCCGAAGCATCGCGAGCCGGTGCCCCCACTGCCCCTCATGCACCCGGAAATAGTGCAACGCCCCCGACAGTAGCCGCACCGGCCGCCCGTCCAGCAGAAAATCCGTCTCACCCACCGTGAAGTCAGCCACGGTCCCCGCCTCTCGCTCCACCAACAGCGTCTCCACTTCACCCTCTGGCGGCAGAGCGGTCCATGGACAAAGATCAGCGCTGTTTGGACGCAACGGAACGCCGGCGAAAGCCAACGGGACGCCACCTGAATGCCACCCGGGCGAGCGGGAAGGAAGAAAAGCGGATGTATCACACCTGGATGCGCTATTTCACCCCCAGCCCCGCCCACCACCGCCTCGGCCTGGTCTGCCTCGGTGTGGGCCTCCAGCACGGCACACTGCCCACCGTCGGCCCACGCACCCTCGACCACCACGTTGCTGTCGTCGTCAGCGCCGGCAGCGGCTGGTTCCGCGGCGCGGACGGGCGCCGTACCGCAGTCACCGCACCCGCACTGATCTGGCTCATACCCGGCACCCCGCACCACTACGGGCCCGACCCGGCCACCGGCTGGGACGAGAGCTTCGTCGACTTCACCGGCCCGGCCACCGCGACGTACACCGAGCTCGGCTACATAGAACCCGACCGCCCCGTCGTCCCCCTCGCCGACACCGCCGCCGCCCGCGCCGCCGTCGGCCGCATCGCCCGCGCCGCACGCCGGGGCAACCCCCTCCTCGAAGTCGAGACCGGCGCCGCCGTCCACGAACTCCTCGTCGCCCTGCGCCGCGCCCGCGCCGACGTCGGAGCCGACGGAGACCCCGTACTCCAAGCCCTCGCCCGCGACGCCTTCCAGCCCCTGACCGTCGCCGAACACGCCGCCCGCCACGGCATGACCCCCGCCGAACTGCGCGCCGCCGTACGCCGCGGTGCCGGTTGCAGCCCCAAGGACTACCTCCTCGGCATCCGCCTCGGCCGCGCCAAGGAACTCCTCGCCGCCACGGAACTCCCCGTCGCGGCCGTCGCCCGCCGCGTCGGCTACGACGACCCTGCGTACTTCTCCCGCCTCTTCACCCGCCGCGTCGGCATGGCCCCCGTCCGCTTCCGCGCACAGCAGGGACGCACCGTCCACGGCGGCTGGAGCCACCAGATCCCAGATCCCGAACACCCGCCCACCATCGCGACGGGACCGACGTAAGCTCCCTGACCATGACCTCCAGCGAAATCGACGAGTCCGTCATCGCCGAACTGAGCCGGCTGCGCGACAGCATCGACAACATCGACGCCGCCGTTGTCCACATGCTCGCCGAGCGCTTCAAATGCACCCAGCAGGTCGGCCACCTCAAAGCACAGCACAAACTCCCCCCGGCCGACCCGGCCCGCGAGGCCCGCCAGATCGTCCGCCTGCGCGAACTGGCCGAGAACGCCAAACTGGACCCGGCATTCGCGGAGAAACTGCTCAATTTCATCATTGCGGAGGTCATCCGCCACCACGAAACGATCGCGAAGTCATAGATCCCGGCCCCTGACCGGCGCACCCGGGGGGGCCGGAACGGGACATGCACCGCCACTGCCCGGCCGAGAGACCGCGTACACACGCCCGCTGTGCCACGCGCAAGCCATCAGGCAGCATGTCCCCATGTCCGTACTGACGCGCGACGAAGCGCAGACCCGAGCCCAGCTCCTCGAAGTCCACCGGTACACGATCGAACTCGATCTCACCCGCGGCGACGAGACCTTCGACTCCCGCACCGTCATCCAGTTCTCCGCACACACCGCCGGGGACACCTTCGTCGAGCTCAAGCCCGCCGCCCTGCGCAACGTCACTCTCGACGGACAGCCGCTCGACCCCGAAGCGCTCGTCGAAAACCGCCTCGCCCTCACCGGACTCACCCCGGGCGAACACGAGCTGCGCATCGAAGCCGACATGCACTACTCTCGCACCGGCGAAGGCATGCACCGCTTCACCGACCCCACCGACGGCGAAACGTACGTCTACACCCAGCTCTTCATGGAAGACGTCCAGCGCGTCTTCGCCGCCTTCGACCAGCCCGACCTCAAGGCCGTCTTCGCCCTGACCGTCACCGCCCCCGAAGGCTGGACCGTCCTCGGCAACGGCAACGCCGAACACCACGGCGCAGGCCGCTGGACACTCGCCCCGACCCCCCTCATCTCCACCTACCTCGTCGCCGTCGCCGCAGGCCCCTGGCACTCCGTACGCACCGAACACCGCGGCCTGCCCTTCGGCATCCACTGCCGCCGCTCCCTCGCGCCGTACATGAACATCGACGCCGACGAAATCCTCGACATCACCCGCGCCTGCTACGACCGCTACCACGAGAAGTTCGAAGAGCCCTACCCCTTCGACTCCTACGACCAGGCCTTCGTCCCCGAATTCAACGCGGGCGCCATGGAAAACCCCGGCCTCGTCACCTTCCGCGACGAATTCATCTACCGCTCCGCCGTCACCGACACCGAACGCCAGACCCGCGCCATGGTCATCTCCCACGAGATGGCCCACATGTGGTTCGGCGACCTCGTCACCCTCCAGTGGTGGGACGACATCTGGCTCAACGAGTCCTTCGCCGAATACATGGGCTACCAGACCCTCACCGAAGCCACCCGCTTCACTGACACCTGGACCGACTTCGCCGTCGCCCGCAAGGGCTGGGGATACGACGCCGACCAACGCCCCTCCACCCACCCCGTCGCCCCCGACCCGGACGCCGTCCCCGACACCGCGTCCGCCATGCTCAACTTCGACGGCATCTCCTACGCCAAAGGCGCCTCCGCCCTCCGCCAGCTCGTCGCCTGGCTCGGCGAAAAGGACTTCCTGGCCGGCATCAACACCCACTTCGCCCGCCACAAGTTCGCCAACGCCACCCTCGCCGACTTCATCGACAACCTCGCCTCCGCCACCGACCGCGACGTCCACGCCTGGGCCGAGCAGTGGCTGCGCACCACCGGCGTCGACACCCTCACCCCCCGGCCCGTCGAATCCGAGGGCTACTGGCACCTCACCGTCGACCAGGACGGCAACCGCCCCCACCGCATCGCCGTCGGCGCCTACGACCACGACATGGTCGACGGCCAAACTCTCGTCCTGCGCGAACGATTCGAAATCGACGTACCCCAGGGCGAGTCCGTGACCGTACGCCCCGGCCGCCGCCCCGCCCTCGTCGTCCTCAACGACGGCGACCTCACCTACGCCAAGATCCGCCTCGACGACGCATCCGAGGAACGGGTACTGCGCACCCTCTCCGGCGTCCCCGACCCCCTCACCCGCGCTGTCGTATGGAACTGCCTGCGCGACATGGTCCGCGACGGCGAACTCGAACCCGCCGCCTACCTGGCCACCGCCGGCGCCCACCTCCCGCACGAGACGGACCTCGCCATCGTCCAGGGCGTCCTCGGCTTCGCCGCCACCCAGATCACCGACCGCTACCTCGACGCCACCGAGCGCCCCGCCGCCCTCGCCACCCTCACCTCCATCTGCCGCGACCTCATCCGCCGCACAGAGGACGGCAACGCACCGGGCCTGCGCCTCACCGCTGTACGCCACTTCATCGACGCCGCCACCCAGCCCGAAGCCATCCACGACTGGCTCACCTCCGGCAGCATCCCCGGCGGCCCCGAACTCGACCCCGAACTGCGCTGGCGCATCCTGCGCCGCCTCGCCGTCCTCGGCGCCACCGACGAAACCGCCATCGCCGCCGAACTCGACCGCGACCCCAGTGCCACCGGCCAGGAAGGCGCCGCCCGCTGCCGCGCCGCGCTCCCGGACGCCGCGACCAAAGCCGCCGCCTGGGCCCGCATGTTCGAGGACGACACCCTCTCCAACTACCTCTTCACCGCCACGGCCCAGGGCTTCTGGCAGCCCGAACAGGCTGATCTCGTACGGCCCTACGTCACCCGCTACTACCGCGACGCGACCGCGGTCGCCGACCGCCGAGGCCCTGCCATCGCCGAAGCAGCAGGCCGCTACGCATTCCCCGCGTTCGCCGTCGACCCGGAATCCCTGTGCCACGGCGAGGACTTCGTACGCGACAACGAACTGATCCCGGCCCTGCACCGCAAACTCGCAGACCAACTCGACGACCTGCGTCGCGCGCTGGCGGTACGGGGGCACTGACACGCCCTAGAGGCCCGGACCCTTTCCCCACCCCGCCCCTTCCCGGCTGCACCATTGGGCGGCTCCGCCGCGTGAGGGGCAAGCCCCCAGACCCCCAGGGGCTGGATTACCAGCCCCTGGGGGTCCCCTGGACGTAGTCCTGGGGAGTTCGAGGAGCGGGGTCCGGTGCCGAGCCCCCACGCGGCGGCAGCCGCAAAAATGTCACAG
>NZ_JAGGPB010000001.1:0-259142 GCF_018614055.1 Streptomyces sp. ISL-98 | reverse complement strand
GCTTGGGGAAGGGCAGGGGAACAGCGCCGCAGGCACCCGCACCCGGCCAAACCCTCCGTAACCGCCCACCTCACCGGTCCCCGACCCGCCCCACCGGCCGCACCCGCCCCCTATACCAGCTCAGCCCCCTCCAACCCCCCCTCCTCACCCCCCAATACCACTTTCGGGTCCAGCTCACTGAGCTCTGCGGACGCACCGGCCCACGCCTGTACACGCTGGTGTGCCAGCCCAGCGCGCACCCGAAGGACCCCGCAATGAGTACGCCGCCAACCGGCACAACCCTCCCGCCCCTCGCCGGCGGCAAGGACGGGCCGGCCGCCCTGCGGCCACTCCTCGCCACCGTCCTCGACGCCCTCCACGAAGGCGCCGTCGCCCGCGGCGGACCACTCCCCGCCGGCGGCCCCGACGCCGCCGCGACGCGCCTGTGCAACGCCGCCGACCCCGTGCTCCCCACCACCGGCACCGGCGCCGAAGAAGCCCTCCGTACCCTCGTCCGCGCCCTCACCGAAGGTGCCGCCGACCCCGCCGACCCCCTCTGCGCCGCCCACCTGCACTGCCCACCGCTCGCCGTCGCCACCGCAGCCGACCTCGCCGCGTCCGCGCTCAACGCGTCCCTGGACTCCTGGGACCAGGCGCCCGCCGCCTCCGTACTGGAAGCCCAAGTGGCCCGTACGCTCGCCGCCGAGGTCTACCCCGACGGCCCCGCCCCCGACGCCCTCGTCACCACCGGCGGCACCGAAGCCAACCAGCTCGCCCTCCTCCTCGCCCGCGAACGCCACGGCGCCGTACAGCTCGTCTGCGGAGCCAACGCCCACCACTCACTGCGCCGCGCCGCCTGGCTCCTCGGCCTCCCCGAGCCGGTCACCGTCCCCGCCCCCGCAGGCGTCATCGACCTGATCGCACTCGACGAAGCCCTCACCGACCTCCACCACCCCGTGCTCGTCGCCGCCACCGCAGGCACCACCGACACCGGCCAGATCGACCCGCTCCCCGAAATCGCCGACCTCTGCGCGCAGCACAACGCCGAACTGCACATCGACGCCGCATACGGCGGACCCCTGATCTTCAGCGACACCCACAAGACCCGGCTCACCGGCCTGGCCCGCGCCCACAGCGTCGCCCTCGACCTGCACAAACTCGGCTGGCAACCCGTCGCCGCAGGCCTCCTCGCCGTACCCGACACCGCCACCCTGAGCAGCCTCACCCACCAGGCCGACTACCTCAACGCCGACGACGACACCGAAGCCGGCCTCCCCGACCTCCTCGGCCGATCCCTCCGTACGACCCGACGCCCCGACGTCCTCAAAATCGCCGTCACACTCCGCGCACTCGGCCGCCAAGGACTCGCCGACCTCGTCGACCGCACCTGCGCCGCCGCACAGCACCTCGCCGACCTCGTCGAGAAAACCCCCGGCCTGGAGCTCTACGACCGCCCCACCATCAGCACCGTGCTCTTCCGCCCCACCCACGCCACCGACGACGACATCGCCGCAACCCGCCGCACCCTCCTCACCCAAGGCCGCGCAGTCCTGGGCCGCGCCCGCGCCGACAACCGCCTCTGGCTGAAAGCCACCCTGCTCAACCCGCACACCACCCCCAGCGACCTGGAAGCCCTCCTCTCACACCTCCCACCGACGCGACACCTGCCACCCAAGCCACACCTGCCACTCCCGGAAGGCATTGCCCACCGATGACCGCCGCGCCCCCGACCCAAGAGCCCGACGAGCCCCACGACCTGGTGGGCATCGGCATCGGCCCGTTCAACCTCTCCCTCGCCGCCCTCGCCGACGGCGTACACGGAGGCCTGGCCACCGCCTTCTACGAACAGCGCCCCACCTTCCACTGGCACCCCGGCCTCCTCATCGAAGGCGCCACCCTCCAAGTCCCCTTCCTCGCCGACCTGGTCACCCTCGTCGACCCCGCAAGCCCCTGGTCCTTCCTCAACTACCTGCGCACCCGCGAGCGGCTCTTCCCCTTCTACTTCGCCGAGCGCTTCCACATCCAGCGCGCCGAATACGACGCCTACTGCCGCTGGGTCAGCTCCGCCCTCCCCGGCCTCCACTTCAGCCACCAGGTCGACGCCGTCCGCTGGAACGCCGAACGCGACGCCTTCGAAGTCGACTTCACCCAACTCGACGCCGAGGGCGAAGCCGAAGCCCTCGGCCGCGCCTACACCCGCAACGTCGCCCTCGGCGTAGGCACAGAACCCTGCATCCCCGAACCCCTCAAACCACTCGCCGAAGCCCCCGCCGTCCCCGTCATCCACTCCTCCGCATACCTGGACCACCGAGACCGCCTCCTCGCCGCCGAGCACATCACCGTCATCGGCTCGGGCCAGTCCGGCGCCGAAATCTTCCTCGACCTCCTCCGCGCCCGCCCCACCGGCCACGAGAAGATCACCTGGCTCGCCCGCACCGAAGCATTCGCCCCCATGGAGTACTCCAAGCTCGGCCTGGAACACTTCACCCCCGACTACACCCGCTACTTCCACTCCCTCCCGGAGTCGGCCCGCGACGAACTCGTCCCCCGCCAGTGGCAGCTCCACAAAGGCATCGACGCCGATACCATCGCCGCCATCCACAGCGAGCTCTACCAACGCACCCTCCACGGAGGCTGGCCCGACGCCGTCCTCACCCCCGGAGTGTCCGTACGTACGGCAGGCCGCGTCGCCACCAGCAAGATCGAGCTCCACCTCGAACACCTCCAGCAGGGCACCCGCTCCCGCCTCACCACCGACGCCGTCGTCCTCGCCACCGGCTACCGCGAACGCCCCCTCGGACAACTCCTCGCCGGCCTGGACCCCCACATCCGCCGCGACGCCGCCGAGCGCCCCCGCATCGACGACCAGTTCCGCCTCGTACTCGACCCCACGGTCACCGGCTCGGTGTACGTACAGAACGCCGAACGGCACACCCACGGCGTAGGAGCACCGGACCTCGGCCTCGCGGCATGGCGCAGCGCGACGATCCTCAACTCCCTGACCGGCAAGGAGCCCTACCCCCTGCCGAGCCGGACGGCATTCACCAGCTTCGGCCTGGAACGCCGCGAAGCCCCCAGAATCCCGTCCCAGCAACCCGCTCTGACACCACTGGCCCAGGGCAACTGAAAACGCCGGACGGGCTGACAATCCAGCCCGTCCGGCGCTTGAGCCACGGCACCCGCACCCCGCCTAGAACACCGGCGTACCGTCCCGCGTAAGCCTCCACCCCACCACCGCGAACTCCGCCGGATCCACCGTCCCCTTCCCCTTCACCCACGTAATGATCGTGTTCCGGATCTCCTCGGAATTCGCCCACAACTGCTTCGACCCCGCGATGTGCGGAAACGCCCCGCCACCACTCGCCCGGTAGTTGTTGACCGCCAGCACGAACTGCGCCGCCCCGTCCACCGGCTTCCCGTCGAACGACAGCTTCACCACCCGCGAACCAGCCGGCTTGGCAATATCGATCTCATACGTCAGACCCGGACCCGACACCACGTCGTAGTTGTAGTCAGGAATGCCGCCCGCATTCGTCAGCTTCGCCGTATCCACCGGCGCCCCCGCCGCCGTCTGCACGTAATACCGCGCCGAGAACTCCAGGTAATCCTTCAGCTGGGCACCACTCACCAGCCGTGCCTCAAGTGTGTTCTCGAACGGATACAGACCCGCCGCATCCTTGATCGTCACCTCGCCCGCAGGCACCACCGCACTCCGCGAGAAACACGACGCCTGCGACAGCACCGGCAACGCCGCATACGCGCCCCCCGCCAGCGCCGCCTTCACCGTCTCCGCCTGAACATGGTTGATCAGATCAATGAGCGGCTCGTCCTTCCACGCCGCCTCCGCCGTCGTCATCGCCACCGTGGACTTACCGATCACCTGGTTGACATACGCCACGACCTTCTCGTGCTCGTCACCCAGCAGCTTCGTGATCTCCGGGTCCTCCTCCACCGTGTTGGAGTTGAGCACCTTCGCCCCCACCTTCTCCACCACCCAGCGGCCCTTCGCCCACACCAGATCGAAGTCGAACAGCGTCAGCCGCTGCCCCCACTTGAGCGGCTCCGACAGAACAACCTTCTTGCCGGTCTCCTTGTTCTCCACGAAGTACTCGGCAATCTCCGTGTGCGCATGCCCGACCAGAATCGCGTCGATCCCCGCCACCTGCTCGGCCACCAGACCCGCCGCATTCTCGACGTACGGCAGCTGATCACCGTACGACGACGTGCCACTCGACCCCGAATGCGCCGACACTATGACGACATCCGCACCCATGGACCGCAGCTTCGGCACCCACTTCGCCGCCTGCTCCTCCAGCCCCGGGAACGTCATCTTCCCCTGCACATTCGCCTTGTCCCAGATCGCGATACCCGGATTCGTCAACCCGAGAACCGCCACCCGCACATCACGACCGCACGGCGTACGCAGCCGCTTCATGAAGTACGGAGGAAACGCCGGCCGCAGCGTCTTCGCATCCAGCGCATTCGCACCCAGCAGCGGAAAATCGCACTGCTCCTCGAACTTCCGCAGCACCGGAATGCCGTAATTGAACTCGTGATTGCCGAGAGCCGCCGCGTCGTACCCGATGGCATTCATCGACTGCGCCATCGGGTGCACAGGGCCGTGCTGCGCCGTGATCGGATCGACCTTGGCGTAGTAGTACGACAACTGGGTGCCCTGGATGGTGTCGCCCGCGTCAATGAGCATCGTGTTGCGGCGGCCCTTCACCTCCCGGATCCGGTTCACCAGGGTCGAGATCTTCGCCAGACCCACATCGTTGTGCGCCTTGTCGTCGAACTCCTTGTCCGTGAAGTAGTCCCAGTTGAAGACATTGCCATGCAGGTCGGTCGTCCCCATGACAGTGAACGAGTACCGCTTCGGCGAACGCCCACGACCCTCACCGGGCGCCGCCTCCGCGGCCGCGGCCACGCCCCCTCCCGCGATCGCCACACCAGCCCCCGCAGCAGCGGCAGCGGCCGAACGGCCCAGAAACGTCCTACGGTTCAGCGGCATCTTGTCTCCTAGATCCATTGCACAATGACGCGCGTAGATTCTGGCCCAGGAGCCACATCCGGCAACACCCCCAACGCGTTTCGATCTGATGACCGCCGCCTGTCGGACCCAAGTGCGACAGTGGAGAAGTGACCGACGAACCGAACAACCCCACACCCCCGCACGCCACTCCGGGCACCGCAGGCACCCCGGACGCCCCACGCGTCGCAGTACAAGGCGAAGCACGCCTCGAATTCGACCCCGAGATCGCCCGCATCGGAATCACCGTCACCGCCCGCGGTACGGACCGCCGCACCGCACTCGAAGACCTCACCCGGCGCAACACCATCGCCCTCGACCTCGTCAAAACGTACGGCGACGCCATCGAAAAGCTGGAAACCGGCGCCTTCTCCATCAGCCCCGAACTCACCAAACACGGCCGCGGCGAACGCATCCGCGCCTACCACGGCCGCGTCTACATCACCGCAGTCCTCACCGACTTCACCGCCCTCGGTGAACTCACCACCCGCCTCGCCGACCTCGAACTCACCCGAGTCGACGGCCCCTGGTGGAGCATGCGCCCCGACTCACCCGCATACGGCGAAGTCCGCCGCCAAGCCGTACGAGAAGCCGTCAAACGCGCCCGCGAATACGCCCACGCACTCGGCGCCGAGCTCTCCGCCCTCCTCGAACTCGCCGACCCCGGCGCCGAAGACGCAGGCCCCGTCCCCGTCGCCTTCGCAGGCCGCGCCCGCCACATGTCGATGGCCTACCCGGAAGGCGCAGAAGAAGCCCCCGCCCTCGACCTCGAACCACAACGCCAGACCATCTACGCCCAGGTGAACGCCCGCTTCACCATGACCCCACCCCAACTGTGAGCCACATGCTCATCGGAGCGCGCCCCCGCGCACAATTCAACACTTGTCAATAACCCTTCATGCAAAGGTTGTTGGACAGTCATGCACAGCCAATTGTCTACTGACTGGTAAGCCCTAGGCTCGAACCATGCGCCGAGCAAAAATCGTCTGCACCCTTGGCCCCGCCACTGACACATACGACCAGATCAAGGCACTGGTCGAAGCCGGAATGGACATCGCCCGCTTCAACCTCAGCCACGGCACCTACGCCGACCACGAAGAGCGCTACCAACACGTACGCAAAGCCTCCGAAGAGACCGGCCGCAGCGTCGGCATCCTCGCCGACCTTCAAGGCCCGAAGATCCGCCTCGGACGCTTCCGCGAAGGACCCGTACTCCTTGAACGCGGCGACGAATTCACCATCACCGTTGAGCCCACCGAAGGCGACCGCCACACCTGCGGCACAACCTACGAAGGCCTCGCCGCCGACGTCACCACCGGCGAACGCATCCTCGTCGACGACGGCAAAGTCACCCTCGAAGTCACCGAGGTCGACGGACCCCGCGTCCACACCCTCGTCATCGAAGGAGGCATGGTCTCCGACAACAAGGGACTCAACCTCCCCGGCGTCGCCGTCTCCGTCCCCGCCCTCTCCGACAAAGACATCGAAGACCTCCGCTGGGCCCTGCGCACCGGAGCCGACATCATCGCCCTCTCCTTCGTGCGCAGCGGACGCGACATCCAAGACGTCCACCGCATCATGAAAGAAGAAGGCCGCCGGCTCCCCGTCATCGCCAAGGTCGAAAAGCCCCAAGCCGTCGAAAACATCGACGACATCGTGGCCGCCTTCGACGGCATCATGGTCGCCCGCGGAGACCTCGGCGTCGAAATGCCCCTGGAACAAGTCCCGATCGTCCAGAAGCGCGCCATCAAACTCGCCAAGCGCAACGCCAAGCCGGTCATCGTCGCCACCCAAATGCTCGACTCGATGATCGAAAACTCCCGCCCCACCCGCGCCGAAGCCTCCGACGTCGCCAACGCCGTCATCGACGGCACCGACGCGGTGATGCTCTCCGGCGAGACGAGCGTGGGCAAGTACCCCATCGAGACGGTCAAGACGATGAGCCGCATCGTCGAGGCAGCAGAGGAAGACATCCTCGCCAAGGGCCTCCCGCCGCTCACCGAACGCAATAAGCCCCGTACCCAGGGCGGCTCCGTCGCCCGCGCCGCCGCCGACATGGGCGACTTCCTCGGCGCGAAGTACCTCGTCGCCTTTACACAGTCGGGCGACACGGTCAAGCGCCTCTCCCGCTACCGCTCGCCGATCCCGCTCCTCGCCTTCACCCCGGACCCGGCGACCCGCTCCCAGCTCAACCTCACCTGGGGCGTCGAAACCTTCCTCGGCCCCCACGTCGACTCCACCGACGCGATGGTCGCCCAGGTCGACGAGCACCTCCTGCGTATCGGCCGCTGCGACAAGGGCGACATAGTGATCATCACCGCCGGCTCCCCGCCCGGCATCGCAGGCTCGACGAACCTGGTCCGAGTCCACCACATCGGCGAGGACGACCCCGCCACCAAGTAGCCGCCGCAAAGGGCCCCTCCGAAGAGGGGCCCTTCCCTGTCGGGGGCGCGGGTCAGTGTTTCGGCCCGACGTGGGCGTCCATGAGCGCGACGGATGCCTTGCGGGCGACGGAGATGTTGAACGGGTCGGTTCCCCGAGCGAGCGTGGTCCATTCGACTCCCACCATCGTGAGGGTGTCGCTGAACAGCTTGCGGATATCGTCCGACTTGTTGCTGAAGAAGTACCGCGGGTACTCATAGCGCTTGCGCTTGCCACCGGTGACCTTCTCGGTCCAGTTGATGACCCGGCAACCGTCGGAGTGAATCAGCCCGCGGATGAATTCCCACGGATGGACGTCCACGACGTGCTGCTGCCAGGGTTCGAGCGCGATGACGCGCTGATGCTTCTTGCCGGGCGCGTGTTGGGGGAACAGGCACGGCCAATGCCGACCGTAGCTGGTGACGGCCACGCAGCCCTGCCGCTGAAGGATGCACACCCGGTCTTCGGGGCGGACAGCGACGATGGCGGCTCGGCACAAGCCGATCAGTCCGGGCCAGGCGTCGGCGCATGCGACGCGCAGGTAGTAGCCGCCGCGACCGTTTTCGCTGATGCATCCGTCACCAAGGTAGAGGCCCAGTAGATAGGCATACGCAACGGTGTCGTCGGGAACGCAGGGCACTGGCCGGCACCTTGGGCATGAAGCGGCTTGCCCGAGCATGCGTGGCAGCGGTTCGATCCGGGTCTGCCACTCGCGGATCGCGGACCGGGATATGCCCGTCTGCTTGCTCACGGAGTTGAGGCTGCGGCCTTGGGCAACGAGCGACAGAACGCTCTGGCGCGTGTCGAGGTCGTACATATGGCCGAGCTTGGCTTGATCTCGACGGATGGATTGCGGAACCTCGACTATTCACACGTTCACGTGAACTCCGACGATTCATACGTGACCTTCGAAATGAAGGAAAAGTGCCCCGGGTCGGACTCGAACCGACACTGTATGGGTTTTGAATCCATTGCCTGCTGCCAATTGGGCTACCGGGGCTCGCGGTATCGAAGGTTGCCCCCGACCCGCTGCGCGTCCACCATACCGCAGCTAGGTAGGCTCAGGGGGAGCTGTACCTGCCCTGGATCAAGGAGCCCCGTGACCTCCCCCGAGTCGCCCCAGCCCGCCGCCGACGACGACAACAAGTCGCACGTCCCGCCGCTGACGACCCGTGTCGTCATCGCCGAGGACGAGGCCCTCATCCGCCTCGACCTCAAGGAGATGCTCGAGGAAGAGGGCTACTCCGTCGTCGGCGAAGCCGGTGACGGGCAGCAGGCCGTGGAGCTCGCTCGTGAGCACCGGCCCGACCTCGTCATCCTCGACGTGAAGATGCCCGTCCTCGACGGGATCTCCGCCGCCGAGAAGATCGCCGAGGAGTCCATCGCCCCCGTCCTGATGCTGACCGCGTTCTCGCAGCGCGATCTCGTCGAGCGGGCCCGGGACGCCGGTGCGATGGCGTATCTCGTGAAGCCGTTCAGCAAGAGTGACGTCGTACCGGCCATCGAGATGGCGGTGTCGCGGTTCACGGAGCTGAAGGCGCTGGAGACCGAGGTCGCGGACCTCACGCAGCGGCTGGAGACGCGGAAGCTGGTGGACCGGGCGAAGTCGGTTCTTCAGACGCAGTACGGGCTGACCGAGCCGGCTGCCTTCCGGTGGATTCAGAAGACGTCGATGGACCGTCGGCTGTCGATGCAGCAGGTCGCCGAGGCGGTCATTGAGGACGCCGAGGAGAAGAAGGCGGCGAAGGAGCAGTAAAAGAAGCAGTAAGCAGGAGACAGCAGGAGGCCCGCACGCCGAGCTCGGTGTGCGGGCCTCCTGCTGTTCGTACGGGCTCAGTCCTCGCCGAGATACGTCTTGCGGACGGACTCGTCGTGGAGCAGCTCATGGCCGGGGCCGGAGAGCTTGATGGTGCCGACCTCCATCACGTGCGCCTCGTCCGCCAGTGAAAGGGCGGCCTGGGCGTTCTGCTCGACGAGCAGGATGGTGGTGCCCTGGGACTTGAGCTCGACGATGGTCTCCATGATCTTCTGCATCATGATCGGGGAGAGGCCCATCGACGGCTCGTCGAGCATCAGGAGCTTGGGCTGGGACATGAGTGCCCGTCCCATTGCCAACATCTGCTGCTCGCCGCCCGAGAGGGTGCCCGCGGCCTGCTTCCGGCGTTCCCCGAGGATGGGGAAGAGGTCGTAGGCGCGCTGGATGTCCTTCTCGATGCCCGCCTTGTCCGTCCGCAGGAACGCTCCGAGTTGGAGGTTCTCTGTGATGGTGAGGCGCGGGAAGATGTGCCGGCCTTCGGGGGAGTGGGCCAGCCCCAGAGACACGATCTTGTGAGCGGGGACTCCGCTCAGCGGTTTGCCGTCGAAGGTGATCCGGCCGCCGGAGGGCTTGAGCAGCCCGGACAGTGTCCGCAGGGTGGTGGTCTTGCCCGCACCGTTGGTGCCGATGAGGGTGACGACCTGGCCGGCTTCGACGCTGAAGGAGATGCCCTTGACGGCTTCGATCTTGCCGTAGGCGACCCTGAGGTCCTCGACCTCGAGGAGAGCGGTCACTGGGTTTCCCCTTCCGGGCTGGTGGTGCTGGTGGTGCTGGTCTTGCTGGTGGTGCTGTCGGTGCTCTGCGCTTCTTCGGCCGCTTCGACTTCGGCGGCCTCTTCCGCGCCCGGTGCGCCTTCGAACGGCGTACCGAGGTAGGCGGCGACGACCCGCTCGTCGCCCTGGACGACGGCGGGTGTGCCTTCGACGAGCTTCTCGCCCTGGACCAGGCAGGCCACGCGGTCGCAGAGGTTGAAGATGAAGCGCATGTCGTGCTCGATGACGAGTACGGCGATGCCCTGGTCCCGGATGGCGAAGATGAGCTCTTCGGTGACCCGGGTTTCCTGCGGGTTCATGCCGGCGGTGGGCTCGTCGAGGAGCAGCAGGCCCGGGTCGCTGGCGAGGGCGCGTGCGATTTCGAGCTTGCGCTGCTCGCCGTAGGGGAGGTTGCGGGCGAGGTGGTCGGCCTTGCTCTCCAGGCCGATGAACTCGAGCAGCTCCATGGCCCGCTTGTGGGAGGCGGCTTCGGCCTTCTTGAAGCCGGGGCCGCGCAGGAGGGCGGACCAGAGGCCTTCCTTAGTCCTGGTGTGGCGTCCGACGAGGACGTTCTCCAGAACGGTCATGTTGGCGAAGAGCCGGATGTTCTGGAAGGTACGGGCGATGCCTGCCTGGGTGACGAGGTGGGGCTTGGGCGGCAGGACGGTGCCCTTGTAGGAGACCTTGCCTTCGGTGGGGACGTACAGCCCGGTGAGGCAGTTGAAGAAGGTGGTCTTGCCTGCGCCGTTGGGGCCGATGAGGCCGACGATCTCGCCGGCGTTGACCTTGAGGTCGACCGAGCGTACGGCGGTGAGGCCGCCGAAGCGCATGGTGACGCCGCTGGCGTCCAGGACCGTGGTCCCGGTGGTGGTGGTGTTCTCGGTGGTGGTCGTCATGTCGTTCACGCCCCCGCCTTCGTGATGCCGACGCCGGAGTCGGTCAGGCCCTTGTCCGGTACGTCGAGTTGGTCGGTCTCGTGGTACTCGAGCTGGGCGCGCCGGTTGGCGATGAGGCCTTCGGGGCGGAAGCGCATGAGCAGGATCAGCGCGATGCCGAAGCCGAGCAGCTGGTAGTCCTGGAGGAACTGCAGCTTGGCCGGGATCATGTACAGAAGCGTGGCGCCGATGAGGGGTCCGCTGATGGTTCCCATGCCGCCGAGGATGACGGCGGCGAGGAGGAAGGCGGAGTTGGGCGGTACGGGGCCGGCGAAGACGTACATCTCCGGGACCACGGTGCTCTGGACGTGTGCCTGGACCGTGCCGGCCAGGCCGGCGAGGGTGGCGCCCAGGGCGAAGGCGATGAGTTTGACCCGGAAGCCGTTGATGCCCATGGCGGTGGCGGCGGTCTCGTCCTCGCGGATGGCGACCCAGGCGCGGCCGATGCGGGAGCTGCCTGCGCGGCTGAAGACGAGGATCACGAGGATCATCGCGAGCAGCATCAGCAGGTAGTAGTTGGCGTACGACCCGAGTTCGAAGCCGCCGATGGAGTGGGATTCGCCGAAGTCGTATCCGAAGAAGACGAGGTCGGGGACGTTCGGTACGCCGTTGGGGCCGTTGGTGACCTGCGGTCCTGATACGCCGTCGAGGTTGCCGACGGTGATGCGGAAGATCTCGCCGAAGCCGAGGGTGACGATGGCGAGGTAGTCGCCGCGCAGGCGCAGGGTCGGTGCACCGATGACGACGCCGAAGATCAGGGAGACCGCGCCTCCGGTGAGGACGGATGCCCAGAAGGGGAACTGGACGTCGAAGGCGGAAGCGGTCGTGCCCGAGACCAGGGCCGCGGTGTACGCGCCGACGCCGAGGAAGGCGACGTATCCGAGGTCGAGGAGTCCGGCGAGGCCGACGACGATGTTCAGCCCGAGTGCGACGGTCGCGAAGATGAGGATGTTGACCGCGATGAGGGTGAACTGGTCGGTGTTCTGGGTGAACGGGAAGGCCGCTGCGGCGACGAAGGCGGCTGCCACGGCGATGGAGCGGTACTTGGCCGTGAGCCCCGAGAGGCGTGCCATGAGGCCGGCCTTGAAGAGCGCGGCGACGGCGAAGCCGGCGGTGATCATGTAGCCGGTGAAGAGTTCGGCGTATTCGGTGTCGATGCCGTAGGTGACGACGAACAGGCCGATGCCGAAGGCGGCGACGATGATCAGGATCTCGGCCCAGGAGGGGAGTTCCTTGGGGCGCCGGGCCTTGCGGGTGTCGTCGGGGAGCTGGAAGGCCGCGGCGACGGGGATGACTGCGGCTACGGCTGCGACGAAGCCGCCCGGTTCGAGGTTGACGACGCCGCCGAGTTCGACGGCGATGGCGATGACCGTGAACCAGGTGGTGCCGAGGGCGCCGAGGGCGAGCAGGCGCAGGGCCTGGGTGCTGCCCGTGGGCGCCAGCCAGCGCAGGCCCTTGATGTCGAGCGAGGCCAGGGCGTACAGGGTGGTGAGCAGGCCTGCGACGAGGGTGAGGACCTGGAGGCCGCCGGGGTATCCGTAGACGGTGAGGTCGCCGGGGAACTCGCTCGTGTAGGTCCAGGACAGGAACGTGCTGGCGGTGGTGGCGAGCCCGCCGATGGCGGTGAGCCAGCGGAGGAGGTCGGCGCGGGAGCTGCTGTTCGCCGGGGTGGCTTCGGCTGTCTGCGTGGTGTCGGTTGTCATGGCTCTCACGCCCGATCCGCGACGCGCTCGCCGAGCAGGCCTTGTGGCCTGACGAGGAGCACGACGATGAGAAGTACGAATGCCCAGACGTTGGCCCAAGCGCCGCCGCCGAGCTGCTGCATCCCGGGAATCTCTTCGATGTAGGCGATCGACAGGGATTCCGCGAGGCCGAGGACGACTCCGCCGACCATGGCTCCGTAGATGTTGCCGATGCCGCCGAGGACGGCGGCCGTGAAGGCCTTGAGTCCGAGGATGAAGCCCATCTCGAAGTTGATCTGGCCCTTGTCGAGGCCGTACGCGACGGCGGCGACGGCGGCGAACGCAGCACCGATGGCGAAGGCCATCACGATGATGCGGTCGGTGTTGATGCCCATCAGCTTCGCCGTGTCGGGGTCCTGCGCGGTGGCCTGCATGGCGCGGCCGCTGCGGCTCTTGGCGACGAACAGGCCGAGGGCGAGCATGCACAGGGGGGCGAGGACGAGGACGAAGGCGTCGGCGCGCTGGAGGTACAGGTTGTCGAACAGCTTGAACGACTCACCCTGGAACTCGGGGAAGCTGCGCGGCTTCTTCGCGTCGGGGTAGAGGCCCCAGACAAGCTGCTGGAGAACAATCGAGAGGCCGATTGCGGTGATGAGCGGGGCCAGCCTGGGCGCGCCGCGCAGCGGTCGGTAGGCGAAGCGTTCCGCGGCGGTGGCGACGGCGACCGAGGCGATGGCGCCGCCGACGATCATGAGGGGAATGGCCACGAGGAGCGACGTTCCGCTGGGGAGCGCGATGTAGGCGGTGAGGGCGCCGAAGCCCCCGATCATGAAGATCTCGCCGTGGGCGAAGTTGATGAGCTGGACGATGCCGTACACCATGGTGTACCCGATGGCTATGAGGCCATAAAGGGCGCCGAGTGCAAGGCCGTTGGCCAGCTGTTGCGGCAGTTCGTGCACCGCAGGGCCTCCGATGAGCTTGTCGGATATGACTCCGCGCGAGGGCGCTGTTGCGCCCTCGCGCGGTTTGATTCAGGTGGAGCGTGTGGCGCGGGCGGAGCAGGTGGTGCGGGTGGTGCGGTGGATCAGTCCTCGAAGGTGGCGGACTTGACGTCCTTCCAGTCCTTGCCTTCGACCTTGTAGACGGTGAGCTGCTTGTTCGTGGTGTCGCCGTACTCGTCGAAGGCGACCTTGCCGGTCACGCCGTCGAAGGAGACCTTGGCCATGGCCTCGACGACCTTGGCGCGGGCGTCGTCCGGCAGCTTGCCGTCGTTGTCCGCGACGACGGCCTTGACGGCCTGGATGATGGCCCAGCCGGCGTCGTAGGAGTAGCCGCCGTAGGCCGCGTACGGGTCCTTGTACTTGGCGGCCTCGTAGTCGGCGATGAACTTCTTGGCGGTCGGGAGCTTCTCGACCGGGTAGCCGATGGAGGTCGCGAAGTCACCGTCGTTCGCCACGCCGGAGGCGCTGATGAAGGCCGGGTCGTAGATGCCGTCGCCGCCCATGGTGGGGATCTTGGCGCCGGTCTTCTTGATCTGGTCGGAGAGCAGGCCGCCCTCGGGGTACTGGCCACCGAAGTAGACGGAGTCCGCCTTCGACGACTTGACCTTGTCGGCGGTGCTGGAGAAGTCGGTCTCCTTCACCGTGACGTGGTCGGTGCCGGCGATCTTGCCGCCGAGCCGCTTGAATTCGGCGGAGAAGATGGCGGCGAGGCCGGCGCCGTAGGTCTGCTTGTCGTCGACGACGTAGACCTTGCGCTTCTTCGCGTCGTTGTACAGGTACTGGGCGGCGAACTTGCCCTGGACGACGTCCGTGGCCGCGGTCCTGAAGTACGTCTTGAACGGACGCTTCAGCTCGCCCTTGGCCCAGTTGTCACCCTGGCTCAGTGCCGGGTTGGTGTTGGCCGGGGAGACCTGGACGACACCGGCTTTCTCGAAGTCGCCCTGCATCGACTGGGCGACGCCGGAGTTCAGCGGGCCGACGGCGCCGATGACGTCCTTGTTGCCGACGAGCTTCGCGGCGTTGGCCTTGCCGGAGGCGGGAACGGCCTGGTCGTCGAGGGCCTCGACCTTGAACTCGATGCCCGGGACCTCGTTGTTCTTGTTCGCGGTCTTGGCCGCGAGGTCCACGGAGTTCTTGATGCCCTGGCCGAGCGCGGAGAGGGAGCCGGTCAGTGGTGCGTCGACACCGATGACGACGGTGGTCTTGCCGCTGTCGCCGCCGCCCTTGTTGTCGTCGCGCGACCCACAGGCGGTGAGCGTCAGTGCTCCGGTGGTGAGCACTGTGGTGAGAATGAGCAAAGAACGGTGTCGCACGAAAAGTCCTTTCCCTGGCGCGGCCTCCTCTGCTGAGGTGCCGTGACGATCGCCGGGCCGTACTGGTTGGTACTGGGCCGTGCAGCAGACGCGCCCGGCGGCGCGGTGACTGGCCGTGACTCTAGGCGGAGGTGGAGGGGTCGTGGAGGTGTGAAGTCAGGATGTGACTCTCTTGTTATGCCAAGGCCAACGCTGGGCGGGCCAGTGCGGACAGAACCGTCGATAATTTCGCCGACGGAAAAGACCACATGCTGAGAACGTGCAGTTCCGCTGTGGCGCTTGGCGCGATCTTGAGGCCGTGGACGGACAAATGGCCTGAAGGGTACTAGTGCGATCGCCGACGTGACCGACGTCGATCGTGACGCGCGGATTCTCGATTGCATCCTTATTACGCAGTGTTACATCAGGGGAGGGTGGGCCCCGTGGCCGCGAGGCGTTCCTGTGCGCTATGACCTGCGGTGTGATGCTCCGGGTCGTGCGATGCGGTGAAGGCCCCAACGGCTTTGCGTGAGCCGGGAGTTGGCGCGGATGATCTACGCTTATTCAGGCGAGCGCCAATTCTCCGAGCTGCCGATGGCGCCGTTCTGGGCTACGCACTTCTGCTTGGCCAGGCGGTCGATCAACCGGAGGCCCGCTTCGCGCCCTTGATGCTTCGCTTCGGCGCGGCCTGCGGCGACGATCTCTTCATGTATCGCGTACTGCTCATTGGACAAGCCCTTTTGTTCCCAGTCGAGCCCTGACCATTTACTGCCCTTGAGTGTCTCTTTGGCCCAATAGGAGACGAGTTTGGTGCATGTCTCTTCGGGTGAGGTCTTTTGTGGTGCGGGGGTTGGCGTTGTGGGCTGACGGGCCGAAGGAGAATCCGAGCAGCCCACGACGCCCAGTGCGGTGGCCAGGAGTAGGCAGACGGCGTACCTGGCCGGAGCGTGCGGTCTGGTCCCCATGAGGGAAAGCTAGGTCGTCACGATCTGTGACACAACAGGCATGACGCCGCCCTTACGGCAGCTTTGCGAACGGGGAAAGGAAGGCGCGGGCGCCCGGCGTGTCCAGGCGGTACGTGACGTTCGTGGCGTAGCACGGGGTGTCGCCGGTGATCGTGGTGGCGACCAGGGTGATCTTGCCGCCCAGCGTGGCGAAGTTCGGGCCGCCGGAGTCGCCGTAACAGGCGCCGCCGTTTCCTTGCGGCGCGGTCATGGCGAGGCGCAGCCAGGCGGCGTTCAGTGCGTCGTACGTGACCGGGGCCTTCATTCGGACACCGCCGCCGGGGTGGGTGTGGCCGCCGGGGCCGCGCTGGGCTTCCTGGGTGCCGTAGCCCGCGACGAAGAATGACGTGTCCTTCGGCCCCTGGGGGCCCAGTGCGCCGAGGGCTCCGGCTTTGGGGAGGGACGCGGGGGTGAAGGACCAGCGGGCCTTGACCTGGGAGGCGGGGAGCTCGACCACCGAGATGTCATGGGTGTCCGAGGCCGGGCCGGGGTAGTGGGGGTGATTGTGTGCGGCGCCCTGGACGGCGACGGCCTTCGCGACGGCCGCTGGGTCGCCGGGGTGGGCGGCGGTGGCCTTGTCGAGTGCGCCCTGTACGTCCTGGTCGAGGGAGACGTAGAACTTCACGTTCGCCGGCCAGTCGGTGGTGCAGTGCGCAGCGGTCAGGAATGTGTCCGTGTCGATCATGGTGCCGGAACAGACCCAGTCGACCCGGTCGGGGGTGGCGGGGTTGTCGTCGTTGTCCCAGGTGGCGAGCAGGGCGCCGACCTCTGTGCGTTCCGGTGCGGGTGTCGCGTTGTAGGAGTTGATCGCCGAGGACGGCAGGGCGGAGCCGAGGACGAGGGCGCAGGCCGCGGCGGTGACGGTACTCAGACGTACGGGTACGGCAGTCAAGAGAAGCCCTTCGTTGCGCGGGACGGGGGTTCTCCTGTGGGGGTGATCGACAGTGAAGCGCGCGGGTGGCCGGTGCGGCAAGAGTGCCGGGATTCTTTGGCCGGTGCTTGACCGATTTCCTGTTGTGGAGGGGAAGTTGAGCGGATTTTGCGGCCCGGAGCCCGGCTCGCGGGCGCCGGGCCGCTGCTCCTCGTCAGGCAGTCGCCCCGCCCGCGTCCGCATCCCGCAGCATGCAGGTCAGGCGGGCCGTGCAGACCCGCTTGTCGTGCTCGTCGGTGATGACGATCTCGTAGGTCGCCGTGGAGCGCCCGCGGTGGACGGGGGTGGCCACGCCCGTCACCAGGCCGCTGCGGGCACCCCGGTGGTGGGTGCAGTTGAGGTCGACGCCGACGGCGAGCTTGGAGCTGCCGCCGTGCAGCATCGCGCCGATGGAGCCGAGGGTCTCGGCGAGCACGGCGGATGCGCCGCCGTGCAGCAGGCCGTACGGCTGGGTGTTGCCCTCTACGGGCATGGTGCCGACCACGCGGTCCGGGGCCGCCTCGATGATCTGCACGCCCATGCGGGTGCCGAGGTGTCCGGCGGAGAAGAGGGCGGGCAGGTCGACGCCGAGTGAGGCGTACTCGTCGATGACCTCTTGCGGGAACTTCACTGCTGTCTGCTCGCCCATGGGGCCCGGCTCCGATTCGTCGTACGGCGTCCTAGTCCTTAAGCGAACGCTTAGGCGGTGGGAGATTGTTCCAGACGCACGATCACGGACTTGCTCGCGGGGGTGTTGCTGGTGTCCGCGGTGGAGTCGAGGGGGACCAGCACATTGGTCTCCGGGTAGTAGGCGGCGGCGCAGCCGCGCGCCGTGGGGTAGTGGACGACGCGGAAGCCGGGGGCGCGGCGCTCGACACCGTCCTTCCACTCGCTGACGAGGTCGGTGTACGCCCCGTCGGCGAGGCCGAGGTCGCGGGCGTCGTCCGGGTTGACGAGGACGACGCGGCGGCCGCCCTTGATGCCCCGGTAGCGGTCGTCGAGGCCGTAGATCGTGGTGTTGTACTGGTCGTGGGAGCGCAGCGTCTGGAGCAGCAGGCGGCCTTCGGGGAGCTCGGGGTACTCGACGGGTGCGGCGGTGAAGTTGGCCTTGCCGGTGGCGGTGGGGAAGCGCCGTTCGTCGCGTGGGCCGTGCGGGAGGGTGAAGCCGCCGGGGTGGGCGATGCGGGTGTTGAAGTCCTCGAAGCCGGGGACGACGCGGGAGATCCGGTCGCGGATCGTCGCGTAGTCCTTCTCGAAGTCCTCCCAGTTCGTGGCGGAGGCGGGGCCGAGGGTGGCGCGTGCCAGCCGGGCGACGATGGCGGGCTCGGACAGCAGGTGGGGGCTCGCGGGGGTGAGGTTGCCGCGGGAGGCGTGCACCATGCCCATGGAGTCCTCGACGGTCACGAACTGCTTGCCACCGGCCTGGACGTCCTTGTCGGTGCGGCCGAGGGTGGGCAGGATCAGCGCGCGGGTCCCGGTGACGGCGTGCGAGCGGTTGAGTTTCGTGGATACGTGGACGGTCAGGCGGGCCTTGCGCATGGCGGCCTCGGTGACGTCGGTGTCGGGGGTCGCGCCGACGAAATTGCCGCCCATGGCGAAGAAGACCTTGGCTTCGCCGTCGCGCAGGGCCTGGATGGACCGTACGACGTCGAAACCGTGGTGGCGCGGCGACGTGATGCCGAATTCCTTGTCGAGGGCGTCGAGGAAGGCGGGCGCGGGGCGTTCGAAGATGCCCATGGTGCGGTCGCCCTGCACGTTGGAGTGCCCGCGCACGGGGCAGACTCCGGCCCCGGGGCGGCCGATATTGCCGCGCAGCAGAAGGAAGTTGACGACTTCGCGGATGGTCGGCACGGCGTGCTTGTGCTGGGTGAGGCCCATGGCCCAGCACACGATGATGCGCTTCGACGCGAGGACCATGGCGAGGGCCTGCTCGATCTTCGAGCGTTCGAGGCCGGTGGCGGCGAGGGTCTCGTCCCAGTCCGCGGCGCGGGCCGCGGCCGCGAACTCCTCGTAACCGTGGGTGTGCTCGCGGACGAACGTGTCGTCGACGGCGCCTTCGGTCTCCAGGATCAGCTTGTTCAGCAGCCGGAAGAGGGCCTGGTCGCCACCGAGCCGGATCTGCAGGAAGAGGTCGGTGAGGGCGGCGCCCTTGATCATGCCCTGCGGTGTCTGCGGGTTCTTGAAGCGCTCAAGTCCCGCCTCGGGCAGGGGGTTCACCGAGATGATCTGTGCGCCCGCGGCCTTGGCCTTCTCCAGGGCGGTGAGCATCCGCGGGTGGTTGGTGCCCGGGTTCTGTCCGGCGACGACGATCAGGTCGGCCTGGTGCAGGTCTTCGAGGGAGACACTGCCCTTGCCGATGCCGATGGTCTGCGTCAGGGCCGAGCCCGACGACTCGTGGCACATGTTGGAGCAGTCCGGCAGGTTGTTGGTGCCGAACTCGCGGGCGAAGAGCTGGAGCAGGAAGGCGGCTTCGTTGCTGGTGCGGCCTGAGGTGTAGAAGAGCGCCTCGTCGGGGGAGTCCAGTGCCTTGAGCTCCTCCGCGATGATCTCGAAGGCGTGCTCCCAGGTCACCGCGTCGTACCGCTCCGCGCCCTCTGCCAGATACATCGGCTGGGTGATGCGGCCCTGCTGGCCCAGCCAGTACCCGCTGCGGGTGGCCAGGTCGGCGACCGGGTGCGCGGCGAAGAAGTCGGGTGTGACGCGGCGCAGCGTCGCTTCCTCGGCGACGGCCTTCGCGCCGTTCTCGCAGAATTCGGCGGTGTGCCGCTTGTCCTCCTCGGGCCAGGCGCAGCCGGGACAGTCGAAGCCGTCCTTCTGGTTGACCTTGAGGAGGGTCTGCGCGGTGCGGCGCACGCCCATCTGCTGCTGGGCGATCTTCAGGGTGTGCCCGATGGCGGGCAGCCCGGCCGCGGCGTGCTGGGGAGGTACGACCTGCGGCGCGTCCTGGACCGGGTCACCTGCGGGCGGCTTGGCAGCCATGGCGCTCCCCTTTGAGCGTGCGGTTCTGTTACGTGCATCTCCGATCCTGTCACGCTGCGCTGACAGTGCGAGGGCGCGGGCCCGGATTGTCAGTGGTGCGGCCTAGGATCGGGGGCGTGTCAGAGACAGCATCGAAGAAGACCGCAGAAAACCGTCCCCGCCTGCTCCTCATGGACGGGCACTCCCTGGCGTACCGGGCGTTCTTCGCGCTGCCTGCGGAGAATTTCACCACCGCGAGCGGCCAGCCGACGAATGCCATCTACGGCTTTGCGTCGATGCTGGCGAACACGCTGCGCGACGAGTCGCCCACGCACTTCGCGGTGGCCTTCGACGTGTCGCGCAAGACATGGCGCTCGGCGGACTTCCCCGAGTACAAGGCGAACCGGTCGAAGACCCCCGACGAGTTCAAGGGGCAGGTCGAGCTGATCGGCGAGCTGCTGGACACCATGAACGCGGAGCGGTTCGCGGTGGACGGCTTCGAGGCCGACGACATCATCGCCACCCTGGCCACGCAGGCCGAGGCCGCCGGCTTCGACGTGCTGATCGTCACCGGCGACCGGGACTCCTTCCAGCTGGTCTCCGACCATGTGACCGTGCTGTACCCGACCAAGGGCGTCTCCGAGCTGACCCGCTTCACCCCGGCGAAGGTCGAGGAGAAGTACGGGCTGACCCCGGCGCAGTATCCGGACTTCGCCGCCCTGCGCGGCGACCCGTCGGACAACCTGCCGGGCATCCCCGGCGTCGGTGAGAAGACCGCCACGAAGTGGATCAACCAGTTCGGTTCGTTCGCGGAGCTGGTCGAGCGCGCCGACGAGGTCAAGGGCAAGGTCGGGCAGGCCCTGCGCGACCACCTGGAGTCCGTCAAGCTCAACCGCCACCTCACCGAGCTGGTGCGTGACGTGGAGCTGCCCAAGACCGTCGCGGACCTGGAGCGCGCGCCGTACGACAGGTCCGCGTTGAAGGGGTTCCTGGAGGTCCTGGAGATCCGCAACCCGAGCCTGCGGGAGCGGCTGCTCTTCGTCGACCCGGGGGCGGAGGAGGAAGAGGCCCCGGCCCCGGACGCCGGTGTCCAGCTGGACGGTACGGTGCTGGGCGCCGGCGAGGTGGCCGCCTGGCTGGAGCAGCACGGCGGGCAGCCGCTCGGCGTGGCCACCGTTGCCACCTGGGCCCTGGGTGTCGGCAATGTCAGCGAGGTCGCGCTGGCTGCCGCCGACGGCAAGGCGGCCTGGTTCGACACGACCCAGCTCGACGAGTCCGACGAGCAGGCCTTCGCCGCCTGGCTCGCCGACCCCGCCCGTCCGAAGATCATGCACAACGCCAAGGACGCGCTGCGGGTCTTCCCGGAGCACGGCTGGCACATCACGGGCATCACGATGGACACCGCGCTCGCCGCCTACCTGGTCAAGCCCGGCCGCCGGTCCTTCGCGCTGGACGCCTTGTCCGTCGAGTACCTCCACCGTGAGCTGGCCCCGGCCGCCGCCGACGGGCAGCTGGCCTTCGGTACGGACGAGCAGGCCGAGGCCGATGCCCTGATGGCACAGGCCCGTGCGGTCCTCGATCTGGGCGAGGCGTTCGGCGAGAAGCTGAAGGAAGTGGGCGCCACCGAGCTGCTGCACGATGTGGAACTGCCCACGTCCCTGCTGCTGGCCCAGATGGAGCGGCACGGCATCTCCGCCGACCGCGCCCATCTGGAGGCGATGGAGCAGCAGTTCGCCGCGGCGGTGCAGCAGGCCGTGAAGGAGGCGCATGCCTCGGTGGGTCACGAGTTCAACCTCGGCTCGCCCAAGCAGCTCCAGGAGGTCTTCTTCGCCGAGCTGAACCTCCCCAAGACGAAGAAGACCAAGACCGGTTACACCACGGACGCGGACGCGCTGGCATGGCTGGCCGCCCAGACCGAGCACGAGCTGCCGGTGATCATGCTGCGTCATCGTGAGCAGGCCCGGCTGCGGTCCACCGTCGAGGGTCTGATCAAGACGATCGCCGCCGACGGCCGGATCCACACCACCTTCAGCCAGACGGTCGCGGCGACCGGCCGTCTCTCCTCCACCGACCCCAACCTGCAGAACGTGCCGGTGCGTACGGACGAGGGCCGGGCCATCCGCCGCGGTTTCGTCGTCGGCGAGGGCTTCGAGTCGCTGATGACCGCGGACTACAGCCAGATCGAGCTGCGCGTGATGGCGCACCTTTCGGAGGACGAGGGCCTGATTGAGGCGTTCACTTCCGGTGAGGACCTGCACACCACGGTCGCCTCGCAGGTGTTCGGCGTGGAGCGGTCGGCGGTCGACGCGGAGATGCGGCGCAAGATCAAGGCCATGTCGTACGGCCTGGCCTACGGCCTGTCCGCTTTCGGCCTGTCCCAGCAGCTGAACATCGACGCGGGCGAGGCCAGGGCGCTGATGGACACGTACTTCGAGCGGTTCGGCGGTGTGCGTGACTACCTGCGCCGTGTCGTCGACGAGGCGCGTGCCACCGGGTACACGGCGACGATGCTTGGCCGCCGCCGCTACCTCCCGGACCTGAACAGCGACAACCGCCAGCGCCGTGAGGCGGCCGAGCGGATGGCGCTGAACGCCCCGATCCAGGGCACGGCCGCCGACATCGTGAAGGTCGCCATGCTGAACGTCGGCCGGGCGCTGACGGAGGCCGGCCTGAACACCCGGATGCTGCTTCAGGTCCACGACGAAATCGTCCTGGAGCTGGCGCCGGGCGAGCGCGAGCGGGTGGAGGAGATCGTCCGCCGCGAGATGGCCGGCGCCGTCAGCCTGCGCGCCCCGCTCGATGTGTCGGTGGGCGTGGGCGCCGACTGGGAGTCCGCCGCGCACTGACACGCGCTTGACGCTCCCGTAGGCCCCCCCGGGGGCCCTACGGGAGCGTCCTCAGTCGCCGGACGGGCTTGATGTGCCTGCCCTGGCCGGAACATTGAGCCCGTCCGGCGACTGAGGACCGGATTCCGCGGCAGCGATCCGGTTCGATGTGCCGCGCAGCTTCAGCCGCACTGCGGCGCCGTACAGCACAAGCCCCACGGCGAGGCCCGCTCCGGCGCCGAAGCACGCGGTCGGTACGAAGTCGAGGGGATTCAGCTGCGCGGTCTGAGCGGCGTACCAGCGAACACACCGGTGTACGACGCCGATCAGCACGCACAGCGCCAGCAGCACGCCCGCCGTCCATCGGCCGCGCGCGTCCAGTGCGGGTACGGAGTTGGGGGCGGGCCCGTCGGGCCGGCGGCGCAGCGCCGACACCGTGAACCACACGATCGCCGCGAGAGCGACGGCCGAGCCGCCGTACTGGGCGTACATGTACATCGGGAAACCGGCGACGACCTCACCGAGCACCGGCAGCAGTCTCATGCCCCACCGGTCCAGATGCGTGAAGGCGTCCCAGACGACGTGCGTACACGCGCCGATGGCCGCCGAGAGGAAGAACCGCCAGGCGAGTGAGGGGAGTTGAATCCCGGACCAGTCCTGGCCGCGTACGAAGCCGTGGAAGCGGGCCTGCCGGTGGCGCGGCACCAGTGCCAGCAGCGGCTCCCGCAGCAGCAGCCACAGCCCCACCAGTGCCGCCGTGATCAGTACGTCGACCGTGACGATGCCGGGGAGGGAATGGGTGACGTCGCCGAAGGTCATCGCGGCCGGGGCGGCGGTTGCGGCGAAGTACGTCATGTCGGGCGCGAACGACCCTGCGACGAGCGCCGATGCGAGCAGCGGACCGCGCGCGGTTCCGTCGCGACGAATGCCCGGCAGCACCGCCGCAGCATGGCTGAGTGTGAACGGCAAAGGCCCCCCCGGACCGCTTCTGATCTGTGACGATCAGTATGCCGGTCCCTGCGCCGAGGTGAATTTAAGTGAACAACCGGCAATAAGGGGACAACTGCCGGTGTCCGGGCGCCTGGAGTTGTCGTAGTGTCGCAGAGTCCTTGCGCTGGGGAGCGCGAACAGCCTTGACGGGGAGGGGCCAGAAGTATGGCAGCACAATTCGGCCGCAGGCTGCGCAAGGGGGCGACAGCCACCACAGTGGCGGCGCTCGCCGTGGCAGCCCTCTCCGCCTCGCAGGCGCCGGGCGTCATAACGTCCTCCGTCGACCAGAGAGCGGCCGGCGCGACCGAGCCTCCCGGCACTCCGGTGTCCGGTAACTCGCCCTACTTCACGGACCTTCCGCCTCTGAATACACCGGACAAGCCGGGCACTTCAATCAACCTCCCGGCAGCCACCGGCGCCGCGGAAGCGGGCATACCCGCCTCGGTGCTCGCCGCGTACAAGCGTGCGGAAACGACCATCGAGGGCTCCGACCCGGGCTGCCGGCTTCCCTGGCAACTGCTCGCCGCGATCGGCAAGGTGGAGTCCGGCCAGGCGCGCGGCGGTCGCGTCGACGCCGACGGCACCACCCTGACGCCGATTCTCGGACCCGTGCTCAACGGCGTCGGCTTCGCCAACATTTCGGACACCGACGGCGGCGCGTACGACGGCGACAAGGCCCACGACCGCGCGGTCGGCCCGATGCAGTTCATCCCCTCGACCTGGGCGACCTGGGGCCAGGACGGCAACGGCGACGGACGTAAGAACCCCAACAACATCTACGACGCGGCGCTCGCCGCGGGCCGCTACCTCTGCGCCAACGACCGCGACCTGGGCATCCAGAGCGACCTCGACAAGGCGATCCTCGGCTACAACCACTCGCGCGAGTACCTGCGTACGGTCATGTCCTGGTTCGACTACTACAAGCGCGGCAGCCACGAGGTCCCGGACGGCTCCGGAGTCCTGCCGGTCAGCACGGATCCCGACAGCAATGGCGGCAACAACGGCGGCAACGGCGGCGGAAAGGGAAGCGGCCTGCCCGTTTCCCCCGGCAAGACCCCGCCGTCCAGCCCGGGCAACCCGGCCTCCCCGGACAAGCCCGGGGACAACAAGCCCTCCGAGCCCACGAAGCCGGACGGCGGCGGCACACCGACCCCGACACCGCCTCCCACCACCCCGCCTGCAGCGCCCCTCACCGCCCTTGAGCGCCTCGGCACGGCGACCGTGACCGCCACCGCCGGCGAGAACTTCGCCGACCGGCTGCGCGTACGGGCCAAGACCTCCGCGGGCAAGACCGTGCCGGGCGCCAAGGTCCAGTTCCAGATCGTCGGCGAGACCGGCGCCCACTTCCCCGGTGACGCGACCCGCGTCACCGTCACCACCGGCTCCGACGGCATCGCCACCGCCCCCGTGCTCAGTGCGGGCGGCCAGGCGGGTACCTTCACCGTCCGCGCCAAGGCCCTGAACACCAGCGCGCCCGCCGCCGGTTTCGGCGCCACGGTCAAGGCCAAGCCGGCGCCCGCCCCGCAGTGCGACGCGCTGGCCCGCGCCTCCGACGAGGAGCTCACGGCCGAGACCGACGGATCCTTCGCCGACCTCGTCGAGCTGAAGGCGACGTACCAGGGGAAGGCCGCGGCGGGCGTCGCAGTGACCGCGACGATGGTCACTGAGGACGCCGACGCGCCCGCGAAGGACTGGGCGGTGAACGACAAGGGCCCGTACTTCGAGGTCGGCGAGGGCGAGGAGGACAAGACCGTCCGCACTCTCACCGGGCTCAAGACGGATGCCGATGGCCTGGTGAAGCTGCCGAAGATCTACACCGACGGCAACGCGGGCCCGTACAAGCTCCGCCTCACCACTGCCACCGGCGTGGTGCTGATCGTCGACCTGACGGTCAAGGCGCCAGCCACCGCGCCGACTACGGACCCCTCGGGGACGCCCACCGCCTAAGGGACCTGAAACGCCGGACGGGCTGGGAATCCAGCCCGTCCGCGTTTTTGATGTCCGGGGCCGGTGCAACGTGTTCTCATCTCGCCGCTCCATTGCTACGGTGCCACCGCCCTGACGCCGTATCAGATTCCGGGAGGCCGAGCATGCGTGCTCTCGTCGCCGCCGCCCTCGGGCTGGCTGCCGCCCTCGCGCTCGTCCTCACCGTCACGGCCGTCGGCGCCCCGCCGGGGGAGACCTCGCCCAAGCCTCTGCTGACCACCGTTCCCGGGCCGAAGAAGTAGAGGGGCCGGAGCCGTGCGCCGTAAAGCCAGCCTGGTCCTGCTCGCCTTCGCGGTCTTCTTCGCCGCCATGTCACCGCTGTTGCGCTGGTACGCCTTCCCGCGCCTCGCCAAGATCCCGCCCGGCCAGTACCAGGAAATGGTGCTGGAGGCGAAGCCCGCGACGCTCCTCGAATACAGCTCCATGCAGGCCAAGAAGGTCGAAAAAATCACCATCGTGCAGACCCTGAAGGGCAACGTCGAGGAGTCCGAGAAGATCGAGCGGAGCGCGGGACGCGACGTGGTCGTCTGGGACTCCCTCTCGTACGTCCAGGGCCCCGACGGCAAGATGGTCTCCCAGATCCCCGAGCGCTACATCTTCGATGCCCACAGCCAGGCACCGGTGCACGCCACCGGCGAGATGGTCGACGGCGACCGCGTCACGCGCGAGGGCATCGAGTTCAAGTGGCCCTTCCTCACCGAGAAACGCGACTACGAGTACTTCGACGCCCAGACCCGCACCTCCGCCCCGATCCACTACAAGGGCACCCGGAACTTCCGGGGCATGGACGTCTACTACTTCGAGCAGACCATCCCCTGGACCAAGGTCAAGTACCCGAAGAAGATGCCCATGCCGGGCATCGACTCGACCAAGCTGGAGAAACAGACCGGCACCACCCGCTGGTACACCACCAAGCGGATGTTCTGGGTCGACCCGGTCACCGGCGCCCCGGTCAACGGCGAGGAGATCCACAAGGAGGAGCTGCGCGGCGGCACTCTGCTGGGCGGCCGCGACAAGGTCACCGCCTTCGCGGGACACGTGAAGATGCGCGAGGACTATGTCGACTACACCGTCGACCTCGTCAAGACCAACCGCTTCATGATCCTCATGCTCACCTCGTACCTCCCCTGGGGCTTCCTGACCCTGGCCGCCGCCCTCCTCGCGCTCGCCCTGCTCCTGGAGGCCCGCAGCCGAAGGCCCGGCGACGACCCCGGCACGCCCGCGATCCCCGCACCCGCTCCGCAACCGGTCGTCAGCCCGTGAACCGCGCCTTCGTATGCCGCGTCGGCACAGCGGCCGCCGGATCCTCCGGCCAAGGGTGCTTGGGATACCGCCCCCGCAACTCCGCCCGCACCGCCCTGTATCCGTCACGCCAGAAGGACGCCAGGTCGGCCGATACAGCGGCCGGGCGCCCGGCAGGGGACAGCAGGTGCACCAGCACCGGGACCCCGGCCACGCGCGGTGTCTCGGCCAGGCCGAACATCTCCTGAAGCTTCACCGCCAGTACGGGCTGCTCCCCGCCGTACTCCACCCGGATCCGCGACCCGCTCGGCACCTCGATCCGCTCCGGCGCCAGCTCGTCCAGCCGCGCCGCGTCGCCTGACGCCCACGGCAGCAGCCGGTTCAGCGCCTGCCCCGCCTCGATCCGCCCCAGGTCGGATCGCCTGCGCGCCCGTGACAGCTCCGGCTCCAGCCACTCGTCTGTACGGTCCGCCAGCGACGCGTCCGACACATCCGGCCAGGGCGTGCCCAGCTCCCGGTGCAGGAAGGCGAGCCGCTCCCGCAGCCCCTGCGCATCGCGGGACCAGCGCAGCAGGCCGAGGCCCTCCCGCCGCAGCCCTTCGAGCAGTGCCTCCCGTACGAGCGCCGCGTCCGGGTTTTTGAGCGCCCTTACGGTCAACTCGACCGCCCCGAGCCGCTCCACATGCCGCGCTACGACGTCCCCGCCCTCCCAGTGGACCTCCTCGCCGGAGACCAGCAGGTGCTCGGCGGCCAGCTTCGCAGTGTCCTCGTCGATGACGGCGGCGAGCCGTACCCGTGCGGACGCGGCATGGACGGGACGGTCGGCGACGGCGACCGCCAGCCAGGGAGCACTGCGCAGCCGCGACCCGTCACCGAGCTCGGCGCCCGTCCCTGAAGCCATGAGGAAGGCACCCTCACCCCGGGCCCTGGCGACCCGCTCGGGAAACGCGAACGCCGCCACAAGGCCGGCCACCGCGTCGTCACTCGCGGACTGCCGGTTCCCCTCGGTGCCCGTTCCCGTCCCTGTCCCAGCCGCCGAAGCCAGCCGTCTCGCCTCCTGGCGCCACCGGGCCCCGTACCCGTCGTCGCCCCGCCGTGCCGAACGCCAGGCGGCCGCCAGGTCGTCGCCGTACTCCCTCGGGGGTTCCTCGCTCAGCAGGGCGACCACCTCCGCCGCCCGGCGTACGCCGACCTCCCGCGCGCCGTCGACGAGTGCCCGCGCAAGCCGGGGGTGCAGGCCGAGGCGGGACATTCGTACGCCCCTGTCCGTCGCGCGACCGGCATCGTCCACTGCGCCGATCGCGGCCAGCACGGTACGGGCCGCCGCCATCGCACCGCCGGGCGGCGGATCCAGCAACGCCAGGCCGCTCGCGTCCGGGTCGCCCCAGCACGCCGCCTGGAGGGCGAACGCCGTCAGGTCCGCGACCTTGATCTCGGGGGCGGGGAAGCGCGGCAGCCGTGCGTCCTCGGCCTCGTCCCAGCACCGGTAGACGGCACCCGGCGCCTCGCGCCCGGCCCGACCCGCCCGCTGCCGTGACGCCGCCTGGGACGCCCGTACGGTCGTGAGGGCGCTCAGCCCGCGCGCGTGGTCGGTGCGGGGCTCACGCGCGAGGCCTGAGTCCACGACGATCCTTACCCCGGGCACGGTCAGGCTCGACTCGGCCACCGAGGTCGCCAGCACCACCCTGCGGGCACCCGTGGAACCGGCCAGCACGGCATCCTGCACCGCGGCAGGCGCCCGCCCGTGCACCTGGAGCACCTCGGCCGCCACGCCGCCCAGTTGTCCCGCCACGCGCGCGATCTCGCCCACGCCGGGCAGGAAGCACAGCACGTCACCCGTCCGCTCCGCGAGCGCCCTGCGCACCACGGCGGCCACATGTGTCAGCAGCGCCGGATCGACCCTCATGCCGTGCGGCGGCCGCACCGGGCGAGCGGGCGGCGCCCACACCGTCTCCACGGGGTGCGACACGCCCTGCGCCTCCACCACGGGGGCGTCGCCGAGCAGCCGGGCCCAGCCCTGCGCGTCCGTCGTCGCGGAAGCGGCGACGAGCCGCAGCTCGGGCCGCAGGGTGGCCCGTACATCCAGCAGGAAGGCGGTGACGGTGTCCGCGTCGAGGTGGCGCTCATGGCACTCGTCGAGGACGACGACGTCGACCCCGGCCAGCTCCTGGTCGCGCTGGAGCCGTTGCAGCAGGACACCGGTCGTCACGACCTCCACCACCGTGTCGCGCCCCACCATGCGCTCTCCGCGCACGGTGAAGCCGACGCGCCCGCCGGGCTTCTCGCCGAGCAGCCACGCCATCCGCCGGGCCGCCGCACGCGCCGCGATCCGCCGGGGCTCCGCGACGACGACCCTCCGCACCGGCCGCCCTTCACCGGGGCTGAGCAGCCCCGCCAGCACCAGCGGCACCAGCGTCGTTTTGCCCGTCCCCGGCGGCGCGCACAGCACCGCAGTGCCGTGCGCGTCCAGTGCCCGTTCCAGTGCGGGCACAGCGGTGCGTACGGGCAGCCGGTCCAGGGCGTCGGTGCGGATCACGCCCCTAGTCTCGTACGCAGACGAAAATCGCCGTCCCCGGGATCAGATTTCCGCGCAGGGGGGACCAGCCGCCCCATTCCTGGGTGTTCCAGGCGGGCCACTCCGGCTCGACGAGGTCGACCAGACGGAAGCCGCCGGCCACGACGTCACGGACCCGGTCGCCGACCGTCCTGTGGTGCTCGACGTAGACGGCGCGGCCCTGGTCGTCCTGCTCGACGTACGGCGTGCGGTCGAAGTAGGACGCCGCGACCGACAGACCCTCCGGGCCCGGCTCATCGGGGAAGGCCCACCGGATCGGGTGCGTGACGGAGAAGACCCACCGTCCGCCGGGCCGCAGGACCCGCCGTACCTCCCGGAAGACCTCCACCGGATCGGCGACGAAGGGCACCGCGCCGTACGCGGAACAGGCGAGGTCGAAGGAGCCGTCGCGGAAGGGCAGCTTCCCGGCGTCCGCCTGCACGAGGGAAACGCCGTCCAGAGGGACACGGCCGTCGATCCGCAGTGCGTGCTGGAGCTGGCGGTGAGAGAGGTCCAGAGCCACGGGGCGGGCGCCCTGCGCGGCGAGCCAGCGCGAGCACTGGGCCGCGCCCGCGCCGATCTCCAGGACGTCGAGCCCCTTCAGGGACTCCGCGGGACCCAGAAGGCCCGCCTCCGCCTCGTCCAGCCCTTCCGGACCCCATACGAAGCGGTCGTCGCCCAGGAACGCGCCGTGCTCGCTCTGGTACTCGTCCGCGTTCCTGTCCCACCAGCTGCGGCTGGCCCGGCTGCTCTCGGCCTCCCCGGCCTCGCGCCGGGTCGCCTCCCCCTCGTCGGCGCCCGCGTCGTCCGGCGTATAGGTCTCGAGGACCTCGAAAGCGTCTTCCCTGTGGCTCATTGCGCCCGTCTGTCTCGTCTGCGTAGGCTCGCTCGAACCTGTAGCTGCAGAGTGCGGTGCGGCCGTTGTGGCCTCGCTAAACATTAGTTGTGCCGGGAATGGGGTGATCCGCCCCGGGTGTGCGCCTTCGCGCATTGACCATGCCCGGCTGCCCCCGTATGCTACAAGTTGCGCTGCGAGCCTGCGCGCCTCAGACGGAGCAGGCCGCGCTTGCATCAGTTGTATGTCCCCTCGGTTGTCGAGGCGCTTCCCTTCCCGGAAATGCGCCTCCTAGGCTGTCCGGCTTCATCAGGTGCGATAAGGGCTCCCGGCGTAGCAGTACCTACGACTTACTGTCCGTACCGGAGCCCTTACCCACATGACGAGCAGCACCGAGACCACCGCCACCACCCCGCAGGTAGCGGTCAACGACATCGGTAACGAGGAAGCCTTCCTCGCCGCGATCGACGAGACGATCAAGTACTTCAACGACGGCGACATCGTCGACGGCGTCATCGTGAAGGTCGACCGGGACGAGGTCCTGCTCGACATCGGTTACAAGACCGAAGGCGTCATCCCCTCCCGCGAGCTTTCCATCAAGCACGACGTCGACCCCAATGAGGTCGTCGCCGTGGGCGATGAGATCGAGGCTCTTGTTCTCCAGAAGGAGGACAAGGAAGGCCGTCTCATCCTGTCCAAGAAGCGCGCACAGTACGAGCGCGCCTGGGGCACGATCGAGAAGATCAAGGAAGAGGACGGCATCGTCACCGGCACCGTCATCGAGGTGGTCAAGGGTGGTCTCATCCTCGACATCGGCCTCCGTGGCTTCCTGCCGGCCTCCCTCGTCGAGATGCGCCGCGTCCGTGACCTCCAGCCCTACGTGGGCAAGGAGCTCGAGGCCAAGATCATCGAGCTGGACAAGAACCGCAACAACGTGGTCCTGTCCCGCCGTGCCTGGCTCGAGCAGACCCAGAGCGAGGTCCGCCAGACCTTCCTCACGACCCTGCAGAAGGGTCAGGTCCGCTCCGGCGTCGTTTCCTCGATCGTCAACTTCGGTGCGTTCGTGGACCTCGGCGGCGTCGACGGTCTCGTGCACGTCTCCGAGCTCTCCTGGAAGCACATCGACCACCCCTCCGAGGTTGTCGAGGTCGGCCAGGAAGTCACCGTCGAGGTTCTCGACGTCGACATGGACCGCGAGCGTGTCTCGCTGTCGCTCAAGGCGACGCAGGAAGACCCGTGGCAGCAGTTCGCCCGTACGCACCAGATCGGGCAGGTTGTTCCCGGTAAGGTCACGAAGCTCGTTCCGTTCGGTGCGTTCGTGCGCGTCGACGAGGGCATCGAGGGTCTGGTCCACATCTCCGAGCTGGCCGAGCGCCACGTGGAGATCCCGGAGCAGGTTGTCCAGGTCAACGACGAGATCTTCGTCAAGGTCATCGACATCGACCTCGAGCGTCGTCGCATCAGCCTCTCGCTGAAGCAGGCCAACGAGTCCTTCGGTGCCGACCCGGCCTCGGTCGAGTTCGACCCGACCCTGTACGGCATGGCCGCGTCCTACGACGACCAGGGCAACTACATCTACCCCGAGGGCTTCGACCCCGAGACCAACGACTGGCTCGAGGGCTACGAGACCCAGCGCGAGGCCTGGGAGACCCAGTACGCCGAGGCGCAGCAGCGCTTCGAGCAGCACCAGGCTCAGGTCATCAAGTCCCGCGAGGCCGACGAGGCCGCCGCTGCCGAGGGCGCTGCTGCCCCGGCCGCCGGCGCCCCGGCTGCCTCCGGTGGCACGGGTGGCGGCTCCTACTCCTCGGAGTCGGCGGACAACTCCGGCGCCCTGGCGTCGGACGAGGCCCTGGCCGCGCTCCGCGAGAAGCTGGCCGGCGGCCAGAGCTGAATCGCAGAGCAGCGTGTCGGCGTGTAGCTGATTAGCTGAAAGGTAAGGCCCGCTCTCCTTGGAGGGCGGGCCTTACTGCGTTGTACGCGTCCGCTGTACTAACTGCTGTGCCGCAACAGGCCGTTGTCAGGGAATGCGCACGCCCGGCAGCACGTTCTTCCTTAGGAACACGAGGAGGAGCGGTAATCGTGCTTGATCCGCAGGATTTGTACGTCTGGGAGCCGAAGGGCGTGGCCGTCGTCGACATGGCGCTCGCGCAGGAATCGGCCGGACTGGTCATGCTCTACCACTTCGACGGCTACATCGATGCGGGTGAGACCGGCGAGCAGATCGTCGGAAAGCTGCTGGACACGCTCCCGAACCAGGTCGTGGCCCGGTTCGACCACGACCGGCTGGTGGACTACCGTGCCCGCCGCCCGCTCCTGACCTTCCGGCGCGACAGGTGGTCCGATTACGAGGCACCGGAGATAGATCTCCGCCTTGTGCAGGACGCCACGGGAGCGCCCTTCCTGCTGCTGTCGGGCCCCGAGCCCGATGTGGAGTGGGAGCGGTTCGCGCTAGCCGTACGGCAGATCGTCGAGCGGCTCGGAGTGCGCCTCTCGGTGAACTTCCACGGCATCCCGATGGGCGTCCCGCACACCCGCCCGGTCGGCATCACCCCGCACGGCAACAGGACCGACCTCATGCCGGGCCACCGCAGCCCGTTCGACGAGGCACAGGTGCCCGGCAGCGCGGAGTCGCTGATCGAGTACCGGCTCGCGCAGGAGGGGCACGACGTGCTGGGCGTCGCGGCGCACGTGCCGCACTACATCGCCCGTTCCTCGTACCCCGATGCCGCACTGACCGCCCTGGAGGCGATCACGGCGGCGACCGGCCTGGTGCTGCCAGGAGTCGCCCATTCACTGCGCACTGAGGCACGGCGTACGCAGGACGAGATCGACCGCCAGGTCGGCGAGGGCGACGAGGAGCTCGTATCGCTCGTACGGGGCCTTGAGCACCAGTACGACGCGGTGGCGGGCGCGGAGACGCGGGGCAACCTGGTCGCCGAGCCCGTCGATCTGCCGTCGGCCGACGAGATCGGCCTCGAATTCGAACGCTTTCTCGCCGAGCGGGAGGGTGACCTCTAGACGACTCGTCTAGGCTTCCGCGCATGCTGAAAGTGGGTCTGACCGGCGGCATCGGTGCCGGCAAGAGCGAAGTGTCGCGGCTGCTCGTTTCGTACGGAGCGGTGCTGATCGACGCCGACAAGATCGCGAGGGAGGTCGTCGAGCCCGGAACGCCGGGGCTCGCGGCCGTCGTCGAGGCCTTCGGGGAGGAGATCCTCGCCCCGGACGGGACCCTGGACCGTCCGAAGCTCGGCTCGGTCGTCTTCGCCGACCCCGACCGCCTGGCGACCCTGAACGAGATCGTCCACCCGCTGGTCGGGGCGCGGTCGGCGGAGCTGGAGGCCGGGGCGGCGGCGGACGCCGTCGTCATCCACGATGTACCGCTGCTGACCGAGAACGGGCTTGCCCCCCTGTACGACCTGGTCGTCGTCGTGGACGCCTCCCCCCAGACCCAGCTGGATCGGCTCGTACGGCTGCGCGGCATGGCAGAGGGCGAGGCCCGCGCGCGGATGGCCGCGCAGGCGAGCCGGGAGCAGCGGCTGGAGATCGCGGATCTCGTCATCGACAACGACGGTCCGCTGGCCGCACTGGAGCCGCAGGTCCGGAAGGTCTGGGCAGAGCTGACCGAACGGGCGGCGAACAGCACGCGTTAGGTGTGCCGGGCCCCTCGCCCCCCGCCCTGGAATAGGACATGCTGCCGGGGCCGTTGAAAGCATCAGGTGAGGGGAAGGATGTCAGCGTGCGTGAAACCAGCCCGGAGACCCACATCATCGATTACCGCGCGGCGGAGCATCTGCTGGCCGCGCGGGACCCGCAGGGAGCCGTAAAGCTCCTCGACTCGGTCATCGCCGCGCATCCGGAGAACACGGCGGCCCGCTTGCTGCGTGCCCGGGCCTTCTTCGCGTCCGCCCAACTTCGTCTCGCCGAGATCGAGTTCCAGCTGGTTCTGGAACGGGAGCCGGACAACGCCTTCGCCCACTTCGCCCTTGCGCGTACGTACGAGCGTGCCGCCCGCGACGACCGGGCGAAGCGCCACTTCCGGCTGGCGGCGGCCCTCGACCCCAAGCCGGAGTACCTGGCGGCGGCGCGGTTCGAAACGGACGAGTGACCGCGCGGCGACCGCTTGTTTACGGTCGGTGGCCGCCGCCCTGCGCCGGTGGATCGTACGGCGGGACGTCGCGACCCGGCTGGTAGTGCGGGCCCTGGCGGATATGGCGGATGATCATGACCAGGTCCACGGTGACCACGACGGCGAGGCAGCCGCAGGCGATGGCCCAGCCGGGGCGGTCGGCGAAGGCGAACGCCACCGTTCCGGCGACGGTCCAGATCAGGCCCCATACGCTCAGCGCGAGGCGCATCCGCAGGGGACTGCGTGCGGTCGCGGGTTCACTCCCAGTGCGCATGACGATCGCCTCTTCTTCCACGGGGGCGTATACCCGCCGGGCCGTGTCCGACGCGGGCCCCTCGGCGATCCCGGTCAAAACTCTGAGCCGCTGATGCGATGAGTTGTGAGTCGCGGCGCGGTCTTACTTGGGACACCACACAGCGCACCGATTCCCCTGGGAGACCACGATGTCCGAGGCAACGACCGCCCCTGCCGCCCACTCCGGCGCCACCGTCACCACCGGCTCGTTCTTCACCGGCCCAACGCCGAGCCGTCGCGCGCACCTCACGCTACGGGGGCTCCAGATCCTGCTCGCCGTGCTCTTCGCCGTACCCAGCGCGATCCCCAAGCTGATCGGTCACGCCTCGGCGGCGGAGAGCTTCGACAAGATCGGCTTCGGAGACTGGTTCATGTACCTCATCGGCGGCCTGGAGCTGGCCGGGGCGGTGGCGCTGCTGATACCCGTCCTGTCCGGTGTGTCGGCGCTCGCTCTCAGTGCTCTGATGGCCGGGGCGTTCGTGACTCAAATCGTCGTGTTCGACGGGGAGTACGCCGCATCGCCGCTGATCGTGATGGTCCCCCTCCTGGCCATCGCCTGGGGGCGCCGTCACCACAACGCGGAGCTTGTGGCGCTGGTACGCCGCGGTGCCTAGCGGGACTTGAGCCTCTACGGTGTGAGGAGCAGACGTCGGTGAAAGGAGCGCGGTGGAAGCCGAGTTGATGGCTTTGGCGGCGGCGGGCGCCACGGCACTCGTCCAGCAGATGGCGACAGATTCCTGGTCGAGCGCGCGTGGGCGCGTCACCGCGTTTCTCTCGCGCCGGGCGCGGGGCGGGGCGGCGGCCGACGAGGAGACGGTCGAGGGCGAGCTGGAGGTCTCGCGCGGCGAGCTGGCCGAGGCGCGGGCTGCCGGTGACGAGCAGGTGGCCGCAGACGTGGAGTCGGAGTGGCGTACGCGCCTGCGCCGGACGCTGGCGGCCGATCCTGCCGCCGCGGCGGAGCTGCGTTCGCTACTCGACGAGCTGGCAGCGGGCGGGGCGGGGGTGCGGGAGGGCGACGTACACAACACGATCACTGGGGGAGTGCAGTACGGCCCTGTCGTTCAGGCGAGGTCGGTGGGGTCGCTGAACTTCGGGGCGGCGGTGCGGCCGGGGCGCGGGCCTGAGTAGGTGCCCCCGACGCCCGTCCTCGCCATGGCGGGGGAGCGGGCTTCTGGGCGGCCCTGCCTGCGGCGATTTCCCCCACCCCGCCCATCATTCAGCCCCTCGGGTGTTTGAGGAGCGGGTCTGGGGCGGAGCCCCTCGCGCGGCGGCAGCCGCAAATCGTCACAGCGGGAAGGGGAGGGTAGGGGAACACAGCGCAGCAGGTCGCGCCGCCCGCGCCCACCCCGCCGCCTCACCAAGACCGGCTGTCAGACCCCGCCCGTAGACTCGCTCGTTGATAGGACACAAGCGCACGAGCGGGACGGGGGACACCATGGTGGACAGCGCACGCCGGCATTCACCGGCCCCGAATCTCGCCCGTCGCGCCGCGGTATTCCTCCCCGCCGAGCTCCCGCGCGACGGCAAGATCGCCCTCTGGGACCCGGAGGGCGATCCCCTGCCTGCCCTGCCGGGCGCGGCCGCCGAGATCACGGTCGTACGCCGCCACGGCGCCACCGGCACCGCAGTGCGCCGCGGCACCGTCCCCGCCCTCCTCCTGTCCCTCCCCGACGCCCTGCCGCTGCTGGCCCGCGCCCGTCACGACCCGGCCGCCCACTCCGCTCCCCGCTGCTGGGGCGCGGCCGCGCTGCATGCCCTGCATCTCGCCGCGCGGGGCCGGCTGCTGCCGGGGCTGACCGCTGTGGACCATGACGCCTGGCGGGCCGGACCGCTCGACGCCGACGACATCGCGCAGGTGCGGGCGATCGCCGCGGCCATGCCCGCCGAGGCGTACGCGGTCCCGCTCGAGGGCCGGACCCCCCTCCAGCTGCCCGACCCCGAGGCGCTGGTGAAGGCGTTCCTCGACGCGGTCGTGGACACCTTGCCGCGTACGCCCTCCGCGGCCCATGCAGTGGGCGCCCCCTTCGCGGCGCGCGGGCCACAGCACCTGCCCGCCCTGCGCGAGTGGGCGGCCGAGGTCGCGGCCGGGGTGGACGCGGGGGTGCGCGTATCTCTGCGTCTCGACCTGTCCCAGTTCGAGCTCTTCGACAGCGCGGCGGACGAGGCACCGGGGGAGGGGCCCGGCGAGAGGGTGGGCGAGTCGGCGGACGGTGCCGAGAAGCAGCGCCGGGCCGGTACGGCACTGGTCCAGGTGCACAGCCTGGCCGACCCGACGCACGTCATCGACGCCGCCGCCCTCTGGGCCGGCGGCGGCACCGAAGGCTTCGGCCCGCGCGCCCGTATCGACGCGGTGCTCGCGCTGCGCCGCGCGGCGCGCGTCTGGGCACCGCTCGGCCGGCTCCTGGAGCGCCCGGTCCCCGACGTACTGCCGCTGTCGGAGGACGAGTTGTACGAGCTGCTGGGCCCGGCAGCGGCCAGGCTCGCCGCCGCGGGCGTCGCGGTCCACTGGCCCAGGGAGCTGGCCCGTACGCTCACGGCCACCGCAGTCGTACGCCCCGCGCCCGGTTCGGCGACCGACGGCACCTCCTTCTTCGACGCCCAGGAACTCTTCGCTTTCAGCTGGCAGCTGGCCGTCGGCGGCGAGCCGCTCAGCGAGGCGGACATGGACGCCCTCGCAGAGGCGCACCGCCCGATCGTCCGCCTCAGGGACCAGTGGGTGGTCGTCGACCCGGCGCTGGTGCGCAAGGCACGCAAGCGTGAGCTGGGCCTGCTGGAGCCCGTGGACGCGCTCGCCGTGGCCCTCACGGGAACCGCGGAGGTCGACGGCGAGCAGGTCGAAGCAGTCCCGGTCGGTACCCTGGCCGCCCTCCGCGACCGCCTCACCGCCGCCACGGCCGACGCGCCGCCCGCCGCCCAGCCGCCCGGCCTGGACGCCACCCTGCGCGACTACCAACTGCGCGGCCTCGCCTGGCTCGACCTGATGACGTCCCTCGGCCTCGGCGGCTGCCTCGCCGACGACATGGGCCTCGGCAAGACGATCACGGTCATCGCCCTCCACCTCCGCCGAGCCCGCAGCGCCCCCACCCTCGTCGTATGCCCCGCCTCCCTCCTGGGCAACTGGCAGCGCGAGATCACGCGCTTTGCGCCCGGCGTCCCGGTCCGCCGCTTCCACGGCACGACCCGCACCCTCCACGACATGGGCGGCGCAGGCGCCGACGGTGGCTTCGTCCTCACGACGTACGGAACGATGCGCACCAGCGCGCCCCAACTCGCCTCCCACACCTGGGGGATGGTCGTCGCCGACGAGGCACAGCACGTCAAGAACCCGTATTCCTCCACGGCGAAGGCACTCCGCACCATCCCCGCCCCCGCGCGCATCGCCCTGACCGGCACCCCCGTCGAGAACAACCTCTCCGAGCTGTGGGCCCTGCTCGACTGGACGACACCCGGACTGCTCGGCCCGCTCAAGGCGTTCCGCGCCCGCCACGCGCGACTGGTCGAGAGCGGCGAGGACGACGAGGCGTCGGAGCGCCTCGCCCGCCTCGTGCGCCCGTTCCTGCTGCGCCGCAAGAAGTCGGACCCGGGCATCGTGCCGGAGCTGCCGCCCAAGACGGAGACCGACCACCCTGTCTCGCTCAGCCGCGAACAGGCATCCCTCTACGAAGCGGCCGTACGGGAATCCATGGCGGCCATCGAGGAGTCGGAGGGCATCGCGCGCCGAGGCCTCATCATGAGACTCCTCTCCTCCCTCAAGCAGATCTGCAATCACCCCGCGCAGTATCTGAAGGAGGACACGCGGCGCCTCACGGGCCGCTCCGGCAAGCTCGAACTCCTCGACGAACTCCTCGACACGATCCTGTCCGAGGGCGGCTCGGTCCTGATCTTCACGCAGTACGTGACGATGGCCCGCCTCCTCTCGGACCACCTGGCGGCCCGCGCGGTCTCCGCCCAACTCCTGCACGGCGGCACACCCATTGCCCAGCGGGAGGAAATGGTCGACCGCTTCCAGTCCGCCGAGGTCCCCGTTTTCCTCCTCTCCCTCAAGGCGGCGGGCACCGGCCTGAACCTCACCAGGGCCGCCCATGTCATCCACTACGACCGCTGGTGGAACCCGGCGGTCGAGGACCAGGCGACGGACCGTGCGTACCGCATCGGCCAGACCCAGCCGGTGCAAGTGCACCGCCTGATCGCGGAGGGGACGGTGGAGGACCGTATCGCCGAACTCATCGCCTCCAAGCGGGCGCTGGCAGACGCGATCCTGGGCGGCGGAGAGGCAGCGCTGACCGAGCTGACCGACCGAGAGCTGGCGGACCTGGTGTCGCTGAGGAGGTCGGCATGAGTACGAGCTGGTGGGGCAACGCCTGGATCGAGGCGCTCGAAGCGCTCTCGCTGGACCCCGCCCGCCTCGCCCGCGGCCGTACGTACGCCAGTGAGGGAAACGTCGGCGCGATCAGCGTCACGCCGGGCCGGATCATCACGTACGTACGAGGCAGCCGCCCCCGCCCGTACCGTACGGAAATCCGCCTGCAGGTGCTCTCCGACGAAGACTGGGACCGTTTCCTGACCATGGCGGCGGCCGATCCCGCGCACATGGCGGCCCTGCTCGACAAGGACATGCCGCACTCCCTGGTGGAGTCGGCGGCCGAGGTGGGCGTTGGCCTGCTGCCCGCCCCCGGCGACCTGATCCCGTCCTGCTCGTGCCCGGACCACGGCCACCCCTGCAAGCACGCGGCTGCCCTCTGCTACGAAACCGCCCGCCTCCTGGACGCCGACCCGTTCGTCCTGTTCGTCATGCGCGGCCGGGCCGAACGTGACCTGCTCGACGACCTCGCCCGCCGAAACGCCGCCCACTCCGCCCGCGAGAAGCCCGCGCCGCCGCCCTTCCCCGGCGTCCTGGCCGCCACCGCCCTGACTCCGCGTACGCTCCCACCGCTCCCGGGCCCGCTGCCGGTCCCCCCGCACGCCGGCCACGCCTCCGGCGCGTACCCCGGCACGCGCGGCGCCCCCGACCCGCTGGCCCTGGACCTCCTCGTCACGGACGCCGCAGCCCGCGCCCACACCCTCCTCACCACCGGCACGGACCCCATCGCCACCCTCACCCCCTGGCAGGACGCGGTGCGCCTCGCCGCTGCCCAGCCCGGCTCGGGCCTCACCGCCGCGACCCGCACGCTGTACGCCCGCCTCGCATCCGCCACCGGCCGCACCCCGACCGACCTGGCCCGCGCGGTGGCCGCCTGGCAGCAGGGCGGCCTGACCGGCCTGTCCGTACTCGAAACGCCCTGGGACCCCCCGGCAGGCCCCTTCGACCGAGCCCGCCCGGCCCTGGCCGCCGCAGACCTCCCCCGCCTGCGCCCCCACCGCAACCGCCTCAGCGACGGGGAACGCGGCATACAGCTGCGCCTGGGCCACGACGACCGCTGGTACCCGTACGAATCGGACCCCGGCACGGACGACTGGTGGCCGACGGGCACCCCGGACGAGGACCCGGTGGGCGCGCTGACGGAGCTGCTCGACGACTGACCGCATGCCGGTGACTGTGCCCGCTGGGCTCACTGTGCGCGGTTGCGCCTCAGTGCGCCTGACTGCGTGCCAGGTGCGGAGGTAGTGTTCCTGGCCGGTGGTGGTAGTACGTGCCGACTGAAGGGGGCCTGATGGACGCCGAGTTGGCGGCGGAGGCGAGCGTACGCAATGAGCTCGGCGGGACCGTGTACGGCCACAGCGTGCAGGCCCAGCACATCGGCAGCGTCACCTTCCACGAAGCCCCGGCGCCTGTCCGTATTCCGGGCTGGCCCGTGCCGCGCGAGTTACCCGCTCCCACCCGGTACTTCACCAACCGGCGCCGCGAACTCGCCCGTCTCGCAGCCCTGCTGGAGGAGAGGGCCGACGTACCGGACCTCGTCGTACTCTCCGGCCCCGGCGGCATCGGCAAGTCGGCCACCGCCCTGCACTGGGCGGCGTCGCTGAGCGGGCATTACGACGGCCCCGGCTCCACATCGACCTGCGCGGCGACAACACCGCCACCGCCCTTGCTCCGTCCGCGGTCCTGAACCGTTTCCTCCGCAGGCTGGGCATCGACGGACGCTGGATCCCGGCCGACGAGGAGGACAGGGCGGACCTGTTCCGCAGCCTGACCGCCGGCCAGCGCATCCTGACCGTCCTCGACAATGCGCATTCCGTCGCCCAGGTGCTGCCCCTGCTCACCACCGCACCCGGCTCGCTCACCGTGGTCACCAGCCGCCACCGGCTCCGCCGGCTGATACGGGAACGCGGAGCGCACCACATCGAACTCGGCCCGTTCACGGCCGATGACGCCGAGCAGCTCCTCGCCCGTGTCGCGCCCGGCCGCGACATGACGGGAGCGGACTCAGTGGCGAGACACTGCGGTGGACTGCCGCTCGCGCTGTGCATCGCGGCCGAGCGGATGGCCGTACGGACCCATCTGACCTGGGAGAAGCAGCGGCAGGACATGGAGCGAGCCATGGGGCAGGGCATGGAGCGAGGCATGGCAGACCACGCCGGGCAGGACACGGATGATCAAGAGCCCCTGACCGGCATCGCGGACGCCTCGTACGCGGATCTGTCGCCGGATGCGGCCCGCCTCTACCGCCTCGCGGCCCTGCGCCCATGGCCGACGCTCACCGCCCAGGCCGCCGCCGCGCTCATCGGCGTACCGCAGCAGAAGGCAGCCTTGCTGCTCGAGGAGCTCGCGGAGATCCACCTCATCGGCGAAACCGCCTCCGGCCGCTACCGCTTCCACGACCTGATCCGGTCCCACGCCGAGCAGCGTGCCCTGTGCGAGGAGGGCCCGGCGAGGTCAGCGGCGGCCGTACGACGCCTGCTGCTCCACTACGTCGATGCCGGCGCGGCTGCCGACGCCTGTGTGAATCCCGGGGGTTGGCATCTGGGTCCTGCGTACGCGCGCCTCGTCCCCGCGCCCGCGTTCCCGTCGCCCGCGCAGGCGCTGACCTGGCTGGCCGCGGAGCGCGAGAACCTGGAGGAAGCGGTGCGTACGGCGGCGGAGTACGGTCACGACGAGCTGACCTGGCAGCTGTGCGAGACGCTGTGGAGTCTGTACCTGAAGCAGGGCTTCCACCAGGAGTGGATCGCCACCCACCGGCTGGGGGGGGGAAGGCGGCGGCCCGTTGCCCGGACATACCGGAGGCCGAGGGGCGCATGCACGCCCAGCTCGGCTTCGCGTACCTGGGTATCGCCCAATACGCCGACGCGGAACGCGAATTCACGGCAGCGGCCGAGGCGGACGGCCGCGCAGGACATGCGCAGGGCGAGGCGACGGCCGTTGAGTCGCTCGGCCTGCTGAGGCTGAACCAGCAGCAGTACGAGGAGGCGGCCGACTGCTTCCGACGTGCCAAGGCCCTGTCCACCGCCCCCCGGGCCCTCGCCCTACTGGAACACCATCTTGGCCGTGCCCTGACAGGCCAGGGCCGCCATGCGGAGGCGACAGCGCAACTGACGCAGGCCCAGGGTCTGATGCGGGCGCTGCCAGACCCGTACAACGAGGCGAGGGTCCTGACCAGCCTCGGCGAGACGGCCCTGGCGGCCGGGCGGCCCGAGCAGGCGGAGGAATGGCTGGCCCTCGCGGCTGCGCAGATGGCGGCGGAGGAGGCGGTGGTCCAGCAGGCCGACATCGCGGAGCTCCGGGCGCGCGCCGCGGCGGATCCGGCGGACGTACGCCGCTTCCTGCGCGAGGCGCTCGCCCTCCATGAGCGGACGGGGGCGCCCGGCGCGGCAGAGGTTCGGGCGCGGCTGGAGGCTCTGGATGCTGATGGCTGACGGCTGACATCACCGAGTCGGTGGGGTAGGAGCGACGTCGACCGTGATGTGGTGGCGGACCCGGCCCGTCACCACCGTCATGCCGACGGCCAGTTCGTCGACGGTCCTGCCGCTCTCCAGCCATGCGTAGAGCGCCGACGCGTAGACGGCCGGGTCGCACGGATCCGGACAACTGTCCTGCCCGGACCGGGCATTGAGCACGACCAGACGTCCGTCGGCCGTGCGCACGAGGCAGTGGTCCGTGCCGGTCACGGCCACTGCCATGGCGGCGTACGGCCGCTGCCGCAGCGCGTCGGCGGTCCAGGCGGCGGGATGCTCTGGGGCGTACCCCAGCACCAGGTCGGCGAGGGCGAGGCGGGTCGGGTCGCGGGTGTCCTCGTGTACGGCGGTGTGGGCGTCGGACGGGCCGTACAGGGCGTCGGGACCGGCGGGTGAGTGGCCGATGTACCGGGTCACCGAGATCTCGGGCGCCTGCGTCTGAGATGCGCTGTTCCGCACATCGGTCCTCACTTGGGTCAGCACGCGGAGGGGCTCGGTGACCTGCACCACGTCGGCGTCGGGCAGACCCAGTCGCTCCAGCAGGGCAGGCCGCTCCGGTTCCGACCTTCCCATCAGGTCGTAGAACATCTGCCGCAGCAGGCCGGCGGACTCGCCGGGAGCGGAGGTCGTCTGGGCGGCGAGAACGTCGTAGCGCCCGGGAATGTGACCGGCGAGGGTGTGGTCCAGCTGTGGGCAGAGGGGCTCGTACGGGTGCAGTCTTGGCGCGATACGTCCCAACTCGGCGACAGGCGAGGCGGTATCGAGGTCGTCTTCGGGGAACGCCCCGAGGAGGACGGGCGTGCCCAGGGCGGCGGCGTAATAGGTGACGGAACCGTGGTCGCCGATGACGCAGTCGGCGGCGACGAGGGCCTGCCGCCACGCGCCCAGGGGAGGCACGAGCAGGAGCCCGGAGTCCTGGGCCGTGCGTAGCCAGCGCCGTACTTGGCCGGGCCCGTGGCCGTGCCAAATGTTGGGTGGAGGACGGCGCACACGCGGTACTCGTCGGCAGGCAGGGCACCGACCAGTTCCGTGAGCAGCCACGACAGCTCGTCGCTGCCGAAGAGCGACCGGCGCCCCCAGGTCGAGTTCAGAACGACGAGCCGCTGACCGGGTCCGACGCCGAAGCGCCGCCGGAAGGCTTCCCTGCGCGGGACAGCCTCGAGTATCCGGTCGAAGCACGGATCGCCGGCGAGTGCGGCGGTGTGGGCGGCTTCGGGGCAGGTGAGGCGGAGCCGGTCGAGCTGCTCAGGGTGGGAGAGGACGGTGGCGGTGGCGATGGGTTTGCCGTCGTGGAGCAGCCACTCGGGAGAAAGACCGAAGACGGGCGCTGGAGCAACCTGCCCCTCGTCACCCGGCCATCCGGTATCCGGTATCCGGTATCCGGTATCCGGTATCCGGTATCCCTCTTATTGTATCCAACGCCGTGCGACAGTACGGCCAACTGCCCTTGAAGCGCGTGCAGTTCGCCGCCGTAGCTCGCACTCACCACCAGGTCGGCATCCGCCTCCTTGGCCTGCTCCCACGGCAGCACGGGCAGCCCGGCCGATGCAAGCAACTCAGGCACCCCGTCCAGGAACGGTGACGACCCGGTGCACGTGGCAAGGCACTCCACGCCCAAATCGTCGTCGAAGAGGGGCATCACATCGAGCAGCCGCGTCGCCGAGGTCACGTTGTGGGCAACGAAGAGCACACGCTTGCCGCCGTCCCGCGTAACCCACCGCCAGGCATCCGGCCCCACAGGCACCCGCAGCCTCACCTCACCCACGGACCACCCCACCCCCTTCCTTCTCGCCGCCAGCCGCGCCACGATAGCCGGTGCCCGCCCCTAGAGCGGTCCGTGGTCCCGGTGGTCGACGAGACGCGGAACGCTGTGAGTGGGCAGGCCAGAGTCGGAACCCTCGTACCGCGGACTGTGTGAGCGCTGCCCGGACGCTGCCGTCCTCCGCCGGCAGCGTAGCCGTCGTCATCAGCCACAGCCGCCTGTACGGCATCGAGGGCGACGCCCTCCTCCCTCGCGCCGCTGGACGAGCAGTACGCCGTACGCCTGCTGCACCGCATCGTCAGCGACCCGAGGCTGGCAGCAGAGCGCGAGGCGGCAGCCCGGCTCGCCGATCTGTGCGGCCGTCCCGCCGCCCTCCGTATCGCCGCCAGTGGGTGCGCCGACACCGCCGCCCACTGCGACGCCTGATCGACGAACTCGCCGCCGAACTGTAGGGGAAGGGCGTCTCCATGGTGGGAGGTGTTTGGGACGCGCGTACCGGGACTTGACCGCCGAGGCGGCCCTTCTTTAACGGTCGCTCGCCGTGCACCCGGGCAGGTCGAGGGCGGCGGCGTACATAAAGTGCTCGACAACAACAGCCGGTACCCGCCAGTCTGCGCGCATGCGCATACGCACCAAGCGATACGGCCGCTTCACCGCCGCCGACTTCTAGCACGGCCACGCCGGAACGACCGGCGGCCCGGAGCCAGAGGTCCCCATGTCCCGTACCACTCACCACACCCCCCTGAAGCACCGCAAAACGAGCTGGTGGTCGAGGGGCTCCGGCGGCCCGTGGACGGCCCACACCCTCACGGACCTCCGCTACTCGTACGCGGACCTGTCCAAGGCCCTCCGCACAGGCCGCCGCCCCACCCCTAGCCGCAGGATGCGCACGTTCGCGTCCTACGAGTACCCACGCGCCGCAGGCACCCCGATCCGAGGCCAACGCGAACACGAGTCCCGCGCCCGAGCGGCCCTCCGCCTCTTCGCCACCCGCGCCCGCAAGGAACTTCGTACCTCCCCCACAACAGCCGAGGACCTCGACCACCCCCCGACCCGCCACCGCCACACCTGCATCTGGCAGGGCTGACGGGCGGTGGCCAGGGGTGGTGTCACACGACCTGGAGGACGACAACTCGGCAGGTTACGTGTTCCTTGGTGTGGTATGTCCGATCGACCTGCTCATCGACGACGCGGACGGTACCGCGCCGTTGCAACTGATCAATGTGCGTACTGAAGCCCATTTTCTCCCAGATCTGGGTGAGCACGGTCATGACCACGTACCCGCCCTTCCGGGCGACGCCGACGAGCGGATCGATCCCTTCGGGCCCCACGTGCCCGGCGGTAAAGGTGCCGACACAGACGACAGCCCCGTAGCTGCCCGGGTCGAAGGGCAGGGGCCGAGTGATGTCGGCGATCTCCAGCTGCCGGTAGATGCCTTTACTGCGGGCGATGTTGAGCATGCCTTGCGACAGGTCGACTCCATCGAGCGTCGAAAAGCCGCGCTGCACCAGCTCACCACCCACGAGCCCCGTTCCGCACCCGGCGTCCAGGAGCGGAGTGTCGGCCGGCACGAGTTCCGTGACTCTGTCCGCAGCCAGGGCCGGCCCGAGATAGCCCAGGCCCTAGATCGTGTCTTTGTCGTAGGCGCCCGCCCAGTCGTCGTAAATCCCGGTGCGTTCCTGGACGTCTCCGTCGAGGGAGTACATCCGCTTGAGGATGGGGTGGTGCACATTGAACTGTTCGGTCACGGGCAATCGCCTCTCGTGGTTGGACGGTTCAACTGCGCGTCTCTTCCCTGCCCTTCTCCCTCGCAATGGAGACTATGAGGGAGCGGTACAGCCCACAACCAGACGTCTTCCAGCCGCCGCACCATGGCTTGGACAGGCAGTGCCGCGCAGGACGGGGAGGGACGCCGAGCACGCGCACTGCGAAGGTGACGGTGTGGGGGTACAGCGACGAGGAGGCGTTCGCTCCGGACGGTCTGCCAGCGGTAGGCATCGTGGCCGACAGGGACAGGGACAGGGACAGGGACCGGAGTTATGGCTCGTCCTGCCAGGCCGCGAGGACCGCCTCTATCGCGCTCGCCACCCTCGCCCGCGCCTTCCTCCGCGGTACGCCGTCCATCAGCAGCGCGTCGTACTCCGTGTCCTCGTGCCGCACTGCGGCCCGCACCGCTGCCGTTATCGCCGCCTCGTCCAGGGCCCGGCCCGCCGCGCTGCGGCCCACCCTGCCGCTGCCGCGTTCCGAAGCGTGGGTTGCTATCGCGCGGGCGCGTTGTGGTGGGCAGGACGGGTAGAGGCGGAGGATTTCTGCCGTCAGGGTGGCGGTGAAACGTACGTCCTCGGCCGCGCGACGGGTCGCGTCGCGGGCCCGGCGACGGGCTCGGGAGTCGGCGTCCGCCAGGCAGGCCGATTCAGCGCGGGCCAGGGCCGTTTCCTCGACCAGGAGGCCCTGGCGCTCGTATCGCTTACGGCGTCTGCTGTGGCGGATGACCACCGCCCAGAGCGAGCTGGCCTCGCGGGCTCTGCGTGTCAGGGCCGCGTTGCCCCGAGGGAGGTAGACCAGGTGGGCCAGGTCCGCGCAGTCGAGGCAGATGACGGCGTTGAATTCGAGGATGTGGAAGCGTAGGGGGCCTTGGTGGCACTCGGCACAGTGCCGCTGTTTGAGTGGTTCGATCACCACCAGGTCCATGGGGGGATTTTACGCCGGGGGTGATGGCGTGTCAGCGGACGCTCGGGGCCGCCGCCTCGATGAATCGTGCCAGGGCCTCGTCCGCCTGTTCCGAGCGCCTGGCGCGCTCCGCCTCGTTCGGTGCCTCGTGCATGCAGTGCGTCAACTCGAAGGCCGTACGGGCCAGCTCGACGGACTCCCTGTCCGCGCAGACCAGCTGTACCCGGATCAGGGCCTGTCGGGCGGCCGAGCGCTGTGCGTACGACTCTAAGCGCGAACTCTTGGCGTCGGCGCTGTCCGGCGCTTCGGCCTTGCGGTGCCAGCGGTCGTTCTGGGCGCGGCGGTAGTCCACCAGCGCGCCGGCGAAGGCGCTGTACGTCGAGATCCGCTCCTGGCGGAGCTGCTCGGCGCGGGTCAGGGCGGCGGTTCGTTCCGCTGCCTGGCGCTGGAAGTAGTACGTCGCCACCGAACCGAGCAGCGTGCCTATGACGGCGATCATGGCTGTGCCCATGGGGTTACCGCCTTGCGCCGAACGACATGCCTCTGCCTGCGAAGAAGCGCTCGAAGGTCGTGAGGGGGAGGTTCGCGGCGCGGGTGTCCGGCGTTGTGCCCGACGGGTTGTGGAAGTGGACGCCGTTGCCGTCCGGCGTGCGGGACGTGATGAGGACCAGGTGGCCGCCCCGGCCCGGGGCCTCGCGGTCCGGGTTGCGGATTTCGTAGTGGACCGACGCCATCACCGTCCGGCCCGCGTCCAGCAGTTCGAGGATCTGGGGCGGGGTCAGGTGGCGGTGGACCGTCGCGGGGAGCGCGTGTGCCTCTTCTGCGTACTTCGCCAACGGGGCGTAGACCAGGCCCTGGATCGTGTCGTCCTCGTGGTCCGTGTACGCGCCGTACTCGAGCGCATCGTCGCGGAGCGCGAAGAGGGAGGGGGCGCCGGGGCCCAGCGCCATGCGCAGGCACGCCATGCCGCACAAGTGGCCGCACCACCGTGCGTACTCCTCCACCGTTGCCGCGCCCGAGGACTCCCATGCCGGGTCCGACGCCGGGTCCAGGCCGCCGTACACGATCTGCTCGATCAGGTCCGGGGACGCGAACTGGGTCTGGATGGGGATGTGGCAGGTGGGGCAGAGGGGGGACGTAACTGGCGGTGGTGGTGTCACTGGCGGTATCCACTCAGGAAGCGGCCGATACGGCTGATCGCCGCATCCAGATCGTCAGCGTACGGGAGGGTGAGGATGCGGAAGTGGTCAGGGCGCGGCCAGTTGAAGCCAGTGCCCTGTACGACCTGGATCTTCTCGCGGAGGAGCAGGTCCAGGACGAACTTCTCGTCGTCGTGAATCTTGTGGATCTTCGGGTCCAGGCGCGGGAACGCGTACAGGGCGCCCTTCGGCTTGACGCACGAGACTCCGGGGATCTCGTTGAGCTTCGCCCACGCGACCTCGCGCTGTTCGTTCAGGCGCCCGCCCTTGGCGGTGAGCTCGTGGATGGACTGGCGGCCGCCGAGCGCCGCCTGGATGGCGTACTGCGCGGGGGCGTTCGCGCACAGGCGCATGGAGGCGAGCATCGTCAGGCCCTCCAGGTAACTCTTCGCGTGCTGTTTGGGGCCGGTGACGACCAGCCAGCCCGAGCGGAATCCGGCGACGCGGTACGACTTCGACAGGCCGCTGAAGGTGAGGACGACCAGGTCGCGGGCGAGGGCGGCCGCGGTGTGGTGGACGGCGTCGTCGTACACGATCTGGTCGTAGATCTCGTCGGCGAACACCATCAGCTGGTGGCGGCGGGCGAGGTCCAGGATTCCTTCGATGATCTCGCGCGGATAGACGGCGCCGGTGGGGTTGTTGGGGTTGATGATGACGACAGCTTTTGTGCGGTCGGTGATCTTTGACGCCATGTCGTCGAGGTCCGGATACCAGTCCGCGGACTCGTCGCAGAGGTAGTGGACGGCTTTGCCGCCGGAGAGGGTGGTTACGGCGGTCCACAGGGGGAAGTCGGGGGCGGGGATCAGGACTTCGTCGCCGGTTTCGAGCAGGGCCTGCACGGCCATGGAGACGAGTTCGGACACGCCGTTGCCGAGGAAGATGTCGTCGACCGACACATCTGGCAGGCCGAGGGCCTGGTAGCGCTGCGCTACTGCGCGGCGGGCGGAGAGGACTCCGCGGGAGTCGGTGTAGCCGTGTGCCCGCGGGAGCATCCGGATCATGTCCTGGACGATCTCTTCCGGCGCTTCGAAGCCGAAGAGCGCCGGGTTGCCTGTGTTGAGGCGCAGGACGCTGTGGCCCGCCTCCTCAAGGGCGTTGGCCTGCTCGATCACCGGGCCGCGGATCTCGTAACAGACCTCGTTGAGTTTGCTCGACTGCCGGAACTCCATGCGGTGCGCCTCCCCAGAAGTGGTGCTGCTCGGTGTTACTTGGTTTTACCAAGTAACCGCTTGGAAAGTCCAACAATTTGAATAGACTCTTCGCATGCCACCACGCCGTACGGAGACACGCCGCCGGAGTTACGACCAGTACTGCCCCGCCGCCCGAGCCCTCGACGCCGTCGGCGACCGCTGGACCCTGCTGATCGTCCGGGAGTTGCTGGCGGGGCCCCGCCGCTACACCGACCTCCACGCCGATCTGCCCGGCGTAAGTACGGACGTACTCGCGTCCCGCCTCAAGGACATGGAGCGCGACGCCCTGGTGACCCGCCGCCGACTGCCGCCGCCCGCCGCCGCGTACGTGTACGAACTCACCGAGCGGGGGCGTGGCTTGCTGCCGGTGATAGGGGCGCTGGCGGAGTGGGGAGCGCCCGCTCTGGAGGAGCGGCGGCCTACGGACGCTGTGCGCGCGCACTGGTTCGCGATTCCGCTGATGCGGGCGCTGGAGGGTTTGGGCGTGGATGGGGTTGTCGACGTCCGGCTCGACGAAGGGGAGTTCCATGTGCGGTTGAGGGGAGAGGGTGGGGTGGCGGCGTACGGCGACGGGCCCGCCGGTCTGACTGGCGTGGCAGACGCTCGCATCGAAATGGACGCTGACACTTGTCTGGCGGTCAGTGGCGGGGCCCTGTCCGTTGCGGAGGGCGTACGGGGCGGGCGTATTCAAGTGCAGGGGGACGGGGCGCTGGCAGCCGCGCTGCGCGGGGAATGAGCTGACCTGTATCGGATGTGTCGTACGCGCCGTACGGGCAGTGCGGCGTCCGATACGGTAGGGCGATTTTGGCGAAGCGGCAGTGGGGCGGCGAACGTACCGGAAGGCCGTAATCCCCTTGTGGCGCCCGGGAGTTGGAGGGATTCCGATGAGGTCTATGGGTTTCAGATTCAGGTTCATGGGAAGCGGCAGCACGCAGCAGGGGTGGATACGCAAGGGCATGATCCTTGCGGCGTGTGTGGCAGCGCTCGGCCTGGTGCCGTCCGCCGCGATCGCGACGCCCGGAAGCGGGGTGAGCGGCACGGTGCTCGCCACCGGCACCTCCGCCGGAACACTGAAGGTGAAGGCCAAGGGGCCCACCGATGTGGTCGTACGCATCGTCACCATCGCACCGGGCGGGACCACCGGCTGGCACCACCACAGCGGCCAGGTCATCGCCGTCGTACAGCAGGGCACGCTGTCCCGGATGCTCGACGACTGCTCCGTCGAGACGACGACCGCGGGCAAGTCCTTCGTCGAGCCGGCCGGAGCAAAGCACCGCCACGTCGGGCGCAATCTGGGGAGCGAACCAGTCGTGCTGTACGTGACCTACATGCTGCCCGCCGGAAGCCCGCTCTCCGTCGATGCCGACGCACCGGAGTGCGACCGGGGCTGACAGGCGGGCGTACTCCTCGACCGCCGTACGGACGATCTTCCCGGGCGCAGCGTCGTCCGTGATGTCGGCCACCAGCGGACGGATGCCGGGGTGCGCGGGGGGCTCGTCGAGCGGCTCCGGCCTGCGGCCCCACCCTCCTCACGCGTGCGCCCGCGCCGGCGAACAGGGCAAGGTCAAGCGGCTTCGGTGGCTGCTGCGGTTAGGGTCGGCTCCATGACTTCCGACCTCTGGGCCGCGCTGCCCGCCGCCGTACGCGAGAACGTCGACGAACTCGTCGTCCAGGGGCGGTCGGTCCAGGCCGTCTTCGCCATCCGCTCCTCCGGCGTCGCGCCGCGGCCGGGACTGCGTGCCTGCCAGGAGCTGATCGCCGAGCGGGGTGCCGCGCTCGCCGGCCGGATGGGGCCGCCGCCGCTGCGCGATCTGGAGACGCTGGCCGCCGAGGTCGCTGCGCTGCCGAGGCCGGTGGTGGCCATCGAGGCGGACTGGGACGGGGATACGCAGGGGCGGTTTGTGCGGCTGCTTGCGGTGACGGCGGGTCCGGGGGATCAGGCTGGTCCGGCGGACCCGCATGTCCTCGCGCACCTGCGGCCCGGCGATGACCTGCGCGACTTCGACGGGGAGGCGCCGCCGTGGCCCGAGCAGGGGGAGGCGGTGGCTGTGGGGCGGGCGCTTGCCGAGCGGTTCGGGGTGCCGTTCCGGTTCGACGGTTCGGGTGGGCCCGAGGTGCCTGAGCCGCCCGTCCGGCCCCTCTCGCCCGGCTCTCCCGTGCCGCCTGTTCTGCCCGGGTGATGTGGCGGCGCCGTGCAATTCGAAGCGATCACTTGGGCGCGGCTCGCCGACGCCCTCGCTGACCACCTTGACGGCCTGAAACCGGCGGAGGGCGGTGCGTGGCTCAAGGCCGGCGTCGACGGTGCCCCGCCCGCCCGCACGGGCGAGATCGCCGAGCGCGTCGCCGAAGCGCTGCGGCTGCGCGGCCGTACCGTCCTCGTCGTCGGTACGGAAGGATTCCTGCGGCCCGCTTCGCTGCGCTACGAGTTCGGCAAGCGCGACCCCGACTCGTACTTCGACGGCTGGTTCGACACCGGTGCTCTGCGGCGCGAGATCTTCGGGCCACTGGAGCCGGACGGAACCGGGCGCGTCCTGCCCGACCTGTGGGACCCGGTCACCGACCGGGCGACGCGCAGCCCGTACGTACAACTCCCGCCCGGCGGTGTGCTGTTGCTGCACGGTCCGCTGCTGCTCGGGCACTGGTTTCCGTTCGACCTGACGGTGCATGTGCGGTTGTCAGGAGGGGCGTTGGCTCGCCGGACCGGTGAGGGGGAGAGGTGGACGCTGCCTGCCTTTGCGCGCTACGAGGCGGAGGTGGGGCCGGGGGAGGCCGCCGATGTTGTCGTACGGGCGGACGATCCGCGGCATCCGGCCTGGACGGGGCTCCGCGGATAGGGGCTGCCTCTTCCAGATATTCCGGCGCGTCCCGCGTTTGAGGACACGCCCGAAGGGCGAGGGGCCCTCCGGCTCGCGGTCGGATGCCGGAGCCAGAGCCGGGGCAGGCCGTCACCGGAACGGTGGCCTCCCGCCCATCACCGTCACCGCATGCGCCCCGGCCCGGCACCCGGCCGCCGCAGCCTGCGCTTCGTCCGCTCCGGCGAGGCGTGCCGCGAGGAAGGCGCCCGTGAACGCGTCCCCCGCCCCCGTCGAATCCACCGCCCTCGCCGAGGCGGGCGGAACTCGGGCCCGCACGCTGCCCGACGCGGCGACCAGCGCTCCCCCGGCGCCCAAGGTGGCTGCGACGAGCGGAAACTGGCGGCTCAACTTGGCCGCTGCGTCGGCCGTTTCCGGCAGCCCGGTCAACAGCCGGGCCTCGTCGGTGTTGGGCAGCAGTACGTCCACCCCCGCCAACGCCTCCAGGAATCGCCCCACGCCCATCCCGGCGATGAACCCAGCGGACGCCGGATCCACGCTCACCGTCACCGACCGCTCCCGGGCCGCCCGCAGCGCGATCAGGGCCGTCTCCCGGCTCGTATCGGCGAAGAACAGATACCCCGACAGGTGGAGATGAGCAACGCCGTCCAGCAGTGACGGGGACCAGTCCCCGGGCGAGAGGCGCAGTGCGGCGCCGCTGCCGGTGAGGAACGTGCGCTCGGCGGTGGCGTCGACCAGCGAGATGACGGTGGTGGTCGGCACCTCGTCGTCGCGTACGACCTGAGCGTGCACGCGGGCACGCCGGAGCTGCTCCTCGTGCCAGTCGCCCGAGTCCGTGCCGACCCGCGCCAGGATCCGTACGTCCACCAGCCCCTCGTGCGCCGCCCAGCACGCCACATTGGCTCCCGCACCGCCCGGCAGTGTCCTGATGTCGGCCGCTGTGTCTGTCCCCGGCGCGAGCGGTGCGCGGTGCCGGGCCACGACATCGGTGACCACATCACCGACCACCAGCAGCGCTTCGCCCCCACTCCCACCCCAACCGCCCGTCCCACCTCCACTCGTGCTCACGCGCCCGCTGACCCCCGCAGTCACACATCCGCCCAGGCGGCCGCGATCCGCGCCGCCAGTCGTACGTTCCCCCGCACCGCCGCCAAATTGGCCTCCAGAGACGCCCCCTCGGTGCCCCGCGCCAAGTAGTCCAACAGGAACGGCGTCACGGCCTGTCCCACGATGTCGTGCTTCCCGCACTCGTCCAGCGCCTCCGCCAGCACCCGGTCGTGCAGCGCCGGGTCGAGCTGCTCGGATTCCGGTACGGGGTTGGCGACGATCAGTGCTGCTTCCGAACCGCCGAGCGCGTCCTGGGCACGCATCACCGCCGCCACGTCGCCGGGCGTACGCACTGTCCAGTCGACCGGCTCGCCCGAGCTGCTCAGATAGAAGCCCGGGAAGTGCTCCGTGCCGTACCCGAGGATGCCGACACCGAGGGTCTCCAGTCGCTGCAACGTCGCCGGAACGTCCAGGATCGACTTGACGCCCGCACACACCACCGTGATCCGGGTCCGCGCGAGCAGCCCCAGGTCCGCCGATTCGTCCTGCGTCTGTGTCCATTCCCGGTGTACGCCGCCGAGCCCACCCGTGGCGAAGACGCGCAGGCCGGCCCGGGCGGCCAGGAACGCCGTCGCCGACACGGTCGTGGCGCCGCTAGCGCCCGCCGCCAGGGCCGGTGCGAGATCGCGGTGGCCGAGCTTGCGCACCGTGTCGTCGTTCGCGACGCTCTCCAACTGCGCCTTGTCCAGGCCGATATGCGCCCTGCCGTCCAGGACCGCGACGGTGGCGGGAACGGCCCCGCCCGTGCGTACCACCTCCTCAAGCTCCTCCGCGACGCGCAGGTTGCGCGGGCGCGGCAGACCGTGCGCGATGATCGTCGACTCCAGGGCGACAACGGGACTACGCCGCTCCAGCGCGTCCCGCACCTCCTCGGACAGCAGCAGCGTGGTGTCAGGCATGCCCAAATTCCTGGCGCATCGGACGCGTCCGCAAACGTGCCCCGGCGCGTCCCTTGTCTCCGGCCGCCCTCGCACCTCAGCCTGTTCGGATGACGGAAACACACCTCGATCACGTTGTGCTGTGGGTGAGCGACCCCCTCGCCTCGGTGGAGTTCTACGAGCAGGCCGTCGGCCTGACCGGCGTGCGTACGGCCGAGTTCGCGGAGGGCAAGGTGTCCTTCCCCTCCGTGCGGATCTCCGCCGGCTCCCTGCTCGACCTCGCTCCGCTCACCATGGCCGGGTCCATGAACGCCCCTCCCGGCGCCGAAGGAAGCGCCGGACACCCGGTCAACCATGTCTGCCTCGCCATGGACAAGCCGGCCTTCGACGCCCTGCGCAGCCGGCTGGAGGACCGGGGCGTCCCCGTCAGTCCGTACTCCCACAAGCTCTTCGGGGCCCGCGGAGCCGCTTCCCGCTCTTTCTACTTCCGCGATCCCGACGGGAACATCATTGAGGCCCGCCACTATGAGGACTGAGCCGGACGAGTGAGCCGGACGAGTGAGCCGGACGGCTGAGCCTGGGCGAGTGAGCTAGACCAGGCGCTTTATCTCGCCACGCACCCGGTAGAAGCCACCTTGCGACGTGTGCAGAGCGTCCACGACATAGCGGGCGCCTGCTTGCCGGATGGCACGCGGGAACTGGACGTTCCAGGACGGCTCATAGCCTTCCGACACCACGTGGACTCGCAGTCGGCCGCCCGCCTCCTGGATGCACTCGACGACTACACCAGCCCCAGGGGCAGGCATGGCGCTGACCGTGGCGACCGTTGCCGTCGGCACGTAAGTGGGCAGTGCCGCGGCCTGCTTGATGTCCAGGGCGACCGGCACCGAGCCGGACTGGGCGGCCGAGATTGCCGCCTCGCTCGCGTCGATGCAGGCCAGTGAGCCGTCGGTGGTGACGATGTACAGCTTCTCGCCGCGGTACTGCATGGACAGGGCCGAGCCGCCGCCCGTGCCGAGCTTCCACAGCCGGGTGCCGTCCGCGTCGAAGCAGTACACCGACGAGGACGAGTCGCCCGCGAAGACGTAGCGGCCGCCGGGCGAAGTGGCGCAGGAGTACACCGAGGCGTCGCACCGGTACGTCGCCTCGATACGGCCGGACCTCTTGTTCAGCCGCTCGACGACGCGCCTGCCGGTGCCCGCGTACACGGCGGTGTCCTCCTGCCAGCCGAACAGGACATTCCCCGTCGTTGCGGTGTGCCACAACTCCCCGCTGCCGTCGGTCGCGTAGGCCGTCACACCGCGCGTGTGACCGTGGTAGACCGCGTCCTCGTCCGCCCGCACCATCCAGGCACTGCCACCGGTCGAGCGGCGCGACCACTGGAACTCGTCCTCGTGGTCGATCACGGTCAGCCCGCCACTGCGGTCCGCGACATTCAGCACGCCCTCGTGGATGTCCAGCCAGAAGATGTCGACGTCCTCCGCGATCTCGTACGCCGCGAACGGCAGCTTGGACGACAGGTCGTACACCCGGCCGTCGTCACAGCCCGCGTAGATCCAGAAGTCGTCCGCGACCAGGCACTTCACGCCATCCGGCAGCTGATACCTGGCCAGCACCTCACCGTCGTGACCCAGCGTGTAGACATCTCCGCGCTGATTGCCCACCCAGCAGCGGTCCTCCTCGATGTGGATGCCCAGAGCCGTCGCGCCCGTACGGAAGCGCCACAGCACCGGAGCCGTCGCGCGTGCCGTCGAGGGCGCCGATGTCACCTGACGCCGTGTCACCGAGCGGGCCGGGCGCTGCCCCTGTACCGCCGTCGCGTACCCCTTGCGGACCTTCTCGCCGACCTTCTTCGCAGCCGCGGCCTTCGCCTTCTCGATGCTCGGGAAGGTCGATGTCTGCCGCTGTCCGTCCGCGCCGATCCGCCCGTATCGCACGGCAACTGTCGTACCGTCGACGGTCACCTCGTAGAACTTGTGCGCGCCGCCATCTTCCTGGGACAGCTCCAGATACGTGGTCTCTCGCGACATGGCACACCCCTCCCCAAGGACCGGCCGAGGTGGCCGATCTCCACTGATCCCAAAGTAGAGGCCACCACTGACAACGGGCTTTCTCCCAGGCGAGGGGCGGTACGCGCGGCCGTCGGACTCCCGGCTAGGGTGACGCGCCATGACGACAACTGATCAAGTTCCCGCTTCCTTTGCCGTGCACATTCCGGACGCCGAGCTGGAGCCGGAGCCGGTCGATCCGGAGCAGATCGTCTCCGGCGAACCGGTGGTGACGGGCAAGGTGCTGTGGGAGTCGCCCGACGGCAAGCAGCTGCGCGGAATCTGGCAGATCACGCCCGGTGTGGTCACCGACACCGAGGCCAACGAGCTCTTCGTGGTGGTCAGCGGACGCGCCACCGTCGAGGTCGACGGCGGCGACACCCTGGAAATCGGGCCCGGTGACGCGTGTGTGCTGCGCGAGGGGGACCGTACGACCTGGACCGTGCACGAGACGCTGCGCAAGGCCTACCACATCAGCCTTTAGCGGCAGACTCGGCAGACTCGGCAGACTCGGCAGACTCGGCAGACTCCGCAGACTCCGCGGGGCGACGGGTGGCGAGCAGGGCGAGCGCGGCCATCGGCAGCAGCAGGCAGGCGCCGATCGCGTTGAGCCAGCCGTAGCTCGCCTGCGAGACGATCAGGCCGGCGGCCGCACCGCCGATGCCCGCCGCCGTGTTCATGGTCAAGTCGGACAGGCCCTGGACGGCGGCACGGGCGGGCTGCGGCACCGAGTCGGTGAGCAGGGCGGAGCCCGAGACGAGACCCGCCGACCAGCCGAGGCCGAGGACGAAGAGGCCTGCGGCGGTCTGGGCATGGCTCGGGCCCGCCGTGCCGGCCAGCAGGGCGGCGAAGCAGAGCAGGCCGGCCGCGAGGCCGATGACCGCGAGGCGGCCGATGCGGTCGGACAACCAGCCCATGACCGGCGAGAACGCGTACATGCCGGCGATGTGACCGCTGATGACGAGGCCGACCAGTTCGAGATCGGCGCCGTGGTGGCCCAGGTCGACCGGGGTCATCACCATGATCGAAACCATCACGGTATGGCTGACGGCCACCGTCACAAGGGCGAGCCTGGCCCGCGACGAGGCGGCGACCGCCTCGATGCCGGCGCGCAGCGAGCGGCTCTGTGCCGACTGTGATTCCTGCGGTGCCAGGGCTCGGGCGGTGAGGAGCGGGTCGGGGCGCAACAGGACGGCGACCACGAGTCCGGTGACGAGGAAGATTCCGGCGGCCCACACGAACGGGCCCGCCGTCACGGGTATGGAGGTCCCGGCGAAGCCGCGGCCCGCGGGCGCCGCGATGTTGGGGCCGAGGACGGCGCCGATCGTCGTGGCCCATACGACCGTCGAGATCGCGCGGGCCCGCCGGTCCGGCTCGGCCAGATCGGCGGCGGCGAAACGTGCCTGGAGGTTGGCCGAGGACGCCGCACCGAACCCGGCCATGCCGAGCAGCAGCAGCGGGAAGTTCTCCATGACGGCGGCAAGGACCACAAGTCCCGCGCCGAGTGCCCCGATCAGATAGGCCAGGACAAGCCCCGGGCGGCGGCCGCGCGAGGTCATCAGGGCCGCCAGCGGGATCGACAGCAGGGCCGTACCGGCGACGGACGCCGTCGGGGCGAGTCCCGAAAGTGCCTCGGTGCCGCTGACCTCGGTCGCCAGTACGGGGGCGAGGGCGATGCCGATGGGGACGCCGAGGCCGCCCAGGATCTGGCTCACGACGAGCACGGCCGACGTACGCCGCTGAAGTGTCCGCAGCGCTTCCGGACCGGGCGGGGCCGCTGCCGCGCTTGCCGTGCTGCTCGCCTTGCCGGTGGCCTTGCCGGTCGTGGTCACAGTGCGTACGCCTTTCCGCCGTCGGTGGCGAGCGCCGCGGCGATCCGCCGGTTCGCCAGATGCCGTTCCTCGTCGGGGACGCTGGGGAGCAGGTCGTCCCAGATGGAGAGCACGGTGCCGCGCAGCTGCATCATTCCGGCCGGGCGGCCGAGCAGCCAGAAGTGCAAGTGGGCCCCGCCGTCACCCCACTTGTTGATGTGTACGCGCGCGACGCCGCCCAGCGACATGATCGCGCGCTCCACGCGCTGCAGCATCGGCCCGATCTCCGCGGCCCGCTCGGGAGGCAGATCGAACAGGTCGTAGTGACCGCGCGGCTTGAGCTTCACGAGTGCGGGCAGCCCGGAGGGATCCGTCGCCGCGTCCACCCGCCACTGCTCGTCCGCCCACAGTGCGTCTTCCAGCGGCTCGTCACACACCTCACAGCCCTCGGGGCCGTCCTCGCCGTTGCGCGGCGGCTCGGGCAGTACGGGCGCCTGGAGCGGCTTGACCCGCATCTCGCCCTCCAGGGGGAAGATGTCCCAGGTCACGAGTGAGTCGTCGGGTATCGGCAGGCTCTCGCCGATCGGCAGGCGGGCGAGAAAGGCGTGGGATCCGGGCTGGGGCGCGGCAGGCGTGGTAGTCACCGCCGCAGTGTGCCAGTCCTTACGGGCGGGCGAAACTGAGAAAGCTCAGGAAGGCCCGGCAGAGCTTGGAGAGCCCGGCGGAGTCAGAACAGCGGCTGGGGCAGCACCCCTTCGAGCGCCAGCAGCGCCCGCTTGGTCTCCAGGCCGCCGCCGAACCCGCCTAGGCCGCCGTCGCTCTCCACCACCCGGTGGCAGGGCACCACCACGGGCAGCGGGTTCGACCCCATCGCCGCACCCACCGCCTGCGCGGCCCCCGGCTGACCCACCCGCCCCGCCAGATCGCCGTACCCGACGACCGTGCCGTACGGAACGCCGGTTGCCAGCTCGCGCAGCACCTGCCGGTTGAAGCCGGACGTCAGCGACCAGTCCAGCGGCAGGTCGAAGTCGCGCAGCTCGCCCGCGAAGTACGCCGCCAACTGCCGTATGGGCTCGGCCAGCCGGACGGATCCCGGCGCTTCGGTCACCTCGGCGCCGAGACGCGTCCGCAGCTGCTCCAGCGCCTTCTCCCGGACCGCTGGACCGGCATGGAAGACCACGCTCACCAGGCCCTCACGGGTGGCGGCGAGCAGCAGCGGCCCGATACCGGCGCCGCCGCTGTCGATGACGGCCCATTCCACGAACTGCCCATCGCTGTCCATGCGCACCACCGTACGACCGGGCACTGACAGTCGGGCGTGGATCGCTACCGGCCGACCGCGTCCCGTACGACGTCGGGGTTGTTGGTGATGATCCCGTCGACGCCGAAGTCATGCACGCGCACCGCGGCCGCCGTGGTGTTCACCGTCCACGTGTTGACCTTGAGCTGCTTGCCGTGCGCGCCCTTCAGCTTGTGAACCGCGGCAACGTAGTCGGCCGTGAGGGACGTGTGCGTGGGGTTGATCTGGTCGGTGAACGCCGCGTATTTCGGCAGGTCCGCGACAGCCGGCGTCCCCAGGAAGCCGGTCGTGATGTCGGGCCGCTGCGCGTGGACGGCCTTCACGCTGTCCGCGCCGAAGCTCTGGATGACGAGCTTGTGCTTGACGTGATGACGGTTCAGCCAGCCCTCCCGGCCGAGCACGCGCAGGGTGTCCTTCTCGATGCCCGGGTAGAGCTCGGGCTTCTTGATCTCCAGGAGGAGCTTCTGGTGGTTGCGCTCGACCCTGTTCACGTACTGCTTCAGGGTCGGCACGCGCGCGCCCGCGAAATCGGATCCGAACCAGCTGCCCGCGTCGAGCGTGGCGATCTCCGCCGCGGTGAAGTCCTTGATCTTCCACGGTGACCGGCCGGGGAAGAGCTGCTCGACGTTCGTGGTCCGCGCGAGGCTGTCGTCGTGGACGACCACCAGCTCGCCGTCCTTGGTCCGCTGAACGTCGTTCTCCACCCACGCGAAGCCCATCCGGTCGGCCAGATCGATCGCCGCCAGGGTGTTCTCCGGCGCGTACGCGGAGGCTCCCCGGTGGGCGATGACGGCGGGCCCGTCGTTGCTCCAGGCCGGTGTCGCGGGAGCGGCGGCCTGGGTGGCGGAGCCGGGCAGCAGCAGTGCGGTGACGCCCAGGAGCGCGGCGGCCGTGGCCGAGACGGTGCGTGCGTACACAGGGGACTCCTCGCATTGAGTGATCACAGGCGCTCCGAGAGTGACAGTGATCGGCTAACTTTCGACAGGCGAAGGATGGCCACGAAATGAACGAAACCGCCCGCGTGGAGTCACGTGTCAGTCTCCGAGTCGATAATTTGCCGAGAAAGCGTGTGCGGATCACCCGGTTCGGCCTACTCTCGCCCCGAACCAGGGCTTCCGTACCACCAGTCGGGCTCGGACACCCAGCGGGCAAGGTCGAAGGGCATACAGCGCATGCAGGGCACTGTGGACGGATTCAGTTACGGGCTCGTCACCCCCGTCGCGGCGTACCTCATGGCGTGCCTCGGAGGCGCCCTCGGACTCCGCTGCACTGCGAGGTCCCTCATGGGCGGGCGCACCCGGAAGACCGCCTGGCTCGCACTCGGTGCGACAGCCATAGGCTCGGGCATCTGGACCATGCACTTCATCGCGATGATGGGCTTCGCGGTCAAAGAGACCCCGGTCAGCTACGACACGACCCTGACGTTCGCCAGCCTGGGCGTCGCCATAGTGATGGTCGGGATCGGCGTCTTCATCGTCGGATTCCACGGGGCCACCCCGATGGCCCTGGTCACCGGCGGCACGATCACCGGCCTGGGCGTCGCGTCCATGCACTACCTCGGCATGGCCGGAATGCGCCTGCGCGGGCAGCTTCTGTACGACACCCCCACCGTGGCACTCTCCGTGGTGATCGCAGTCGTCGCGGCCACCACCGCGCTCTGGGCCGCCGTATCGATACGCGGCTTCCTGCCGAGCCTGGGCGCCAGCCTCGTCATGGGCCTCGCGGTCAGCGGCATGCACTACACGGGCATGGCGGCGCTCAGCGTCCACCTGCACGGATCCACGGGCCCTTCCGGCGGGCAGCCGTCCACCATGCTCCTCGCCCCTATGCTGATCGGCCCGGTGGTGTTCCTGGTACTCGCCGGCGTCGTGGTGATGTTCGACCCGCTGCTGGTCGCGGGCCGCCCCGACTGGCAGCGCCCCGCCGAAGTCGGCGTCCCGCGGCCGGCCCGCGAAACCTCGCAGCGCCGCTGACCGTCGCTGATCCGCCGTGATCGCCACGTGAGTGTCAGTGCCTGGTCGTACGGTGGATGCATGCGGCCCGTTTCCAAGATCGAACGTACGGTGGCGCCCTTCGAGGTCGTCAGCTCCTACCAGCCCAGCGGTGACCAGCCGGCGGCCATCGCCGAGCTGGAGCGGCGCATTCGCGCAGGTGAGAAGGATGTCGTCCTGCTCGGTGCGACCGGCACCGGCAAGTCGGCGACCACCGCCTGGATGATCGAGAAGCTCCAGCGCCCCACGCTCGTCATGGCGCCGAACAAGACCCTCGCCGCCCAGCTGGCGAACGAGTTCCGCGAGCTCCTGCCCAACAACGCCGTCGAGTACTTCGTCTCGTACTACGACTACTACCAGCCCGAGGCGTACGTCCCGCAGTCGGACACGTACATCGAAAAGGACTCCTCGATCAACGAGGAGGTCGAGCGGCTGCGTCATTCCGCGACGAACTCGCTGCTCACCCGCCGCGACGTCATCGTGGTCGCCTCCGTCTCCTGCATCTACGGCCTCGGTACGCCGCAGGAGTACGTCGACCGCATGGTGTCGCTCAAGGTCGGCGAGGAGATCGACCGGGACCAGCTGCTGCGCCGCTTCGTAGACATCCAGTACACCCGCAACGACGTGGCCTTCGCGCGCGGCACCTTCCGGGTCCGCGGCGACACCATCGAGATCTTCCCGGTCTACGAGGAACTGGCCGTCCGCATCGAAATGTTCGGCGACGAGATCGAGGCACTCTCCACGCTCCACCCGCTCACCGGCGAGATCATCAGCGAGGACCAGCAGCTGTACGTCTTCCCGGCCAGCCACTACGTCGCCGGACCCGAGCGCATGGAAAAGGCCGTCCGGGGCATCGAGAAGGAGCTGGAGGAGCGGCTCGCCGAGCTGGAGAAGCAGGGCAAGATGCTGGAGGCCCAGCGCCTGCGCATGCGCACCACGTACGACCTGGAGATGATGCGCCAGATCGGCAGCTGCTCCGGCATCGAGAACTACTCGATGCACATGGACGACCGCGAGTCCGGCACCGCGCCGCACACCCTCATCGACTACTTCCCCGAGGACTTCCTGCTCGTCATCGACGAGTCGCACGTCACCGTGCCCCAGATCGGCGCCATGTACGAGGGCGACGCGTCCCGCAAGCGCACCCTGGTCGAGCACGGCTTCCGGCTGCCGTCCGCGATGGACAACCGGCCGCTGAAGTGGGAGGAGTTCCAGCAGCGCGTCGGACAGGCGGTCTACCTCTCCGCGACCCCCGGGACGTACGAACTCTCCCGCTCCGACGGCTTCGTCGAGCAGATCATCCGCCCGACCGGCCTCATCGACCCCGAGGTCGTCATCAAGCCCACCGAGGGCCAGATCGACGACCTGGTGCACGAGATCAGGAAGCGCACCGAGAAGGACGAGCGGGTCCTGGTCACCACGCTCACCAAGAAGATGGCCGAGGACCTCACCGAGTACTTCCTCGAACTGGGCATCCAGGTCCGCTATCTGCACAGCGACGTCGACACGCTGCGCCGCGTCGAGCTGCTGCGCGAGCTGCGCGCCGGTGAGTACGACGTGCTGGTCGGCATCAACCTGCTGCGCGAAGGCCTCGACCTGCCCGAGGTGTCGCTGGTGGCGATCCTCGACGCCGACAAGGAAGGCTTCCTGCGCTCCGGCACCTCTCTGATCCAGACCATCGGCCGCGCGGCGCGCAATGTCTCCGGCCAGGTCCACATGTACGCCGACAAGGTCACCGCGGCGATGGAGAAGGCCATCGAGGAGACCAACAGGCGCCGGGAGAAGCAGATCGCGTACAACACCAAGAACGGGATCGACCCGCAGCCGCTGCGCAAGAAGATCAACGACATCGTCGCCACGATCGCCCGCGAGCAGGTCGACACCGAGCAGCTCCTGGGCTCCGGTTACCGGCAGTCGAAGGACGGCAAGGGAGCCAAGGCCCCGGTGCCGGTGCTAGGCGCCAAGGCGGTCAAGGGAGGCAAGGCGGGCAAGAAGAGCGAGACGCTCACCGACCGGCCCGCCGCCGAACTGGCCGTGCTCATCGAGGAGATGACCGAGCGGATGCGGGGCGCGGCCGCGGAGCTGCAGTTCGAGGTGGCAGCGAGACTGCGTGACGAGGTCGGCGAGCTCAAGAAGGAGCTGCGGCAGATGAGGGAGGCGGGGCAGGCCTGACGGGGCGGCACCTGGTGTGTTTCAGGACCGACACAAATTACCCCTGGGCTGTGGCAGTCCCGGCACGACTGCGTAGGGTGCTGGGCAGCCGCACACACGGGCGGTGGTTGTGTTTGTGGAGAGGGGACAGCGCGTGACGGTCAACATGACCAAGGGTCAGGCCATCAGCCTGCAGAAGAGCGACGGGGGAACCCTGACCGCTGTGCGCATGGGGCTGGGCTGGCAGGCGGCGCCTCGTCGCGGTCTGTTCGGCTCGCGCACACGAGAAGTAGACCTCGACGCGTCGGCGGTGCTTTTCGCGGACAAGCAGCCGGTCGACGTCGTCTTCTTCCGCCACCTCGTCAGCGACGACGGCTCGGTCAAGCACACCGGCGACAACCTGGTCGGCGGCGCCGGTCAGGGCGGCGACGACGAGTCGATCCTCGTCGACCTCCAGCGCGTGCCGGTCCACATCGACCAGATCGTCTTCACGGTGAACTCCTTCACCGGCCAGACGTTCCAGGAAGTGCAGAACGCGTTCTGCCGCATCGTCGACGAGACCAACGGCCAGGAAATGGCCCGCTACACGCTCGACGGCGGCGGCCAGTACACCGCCCAGATCATGGCCAAGGTGCACAGGTCCGGTACCGGCTGGCAGATGACGGCCCTCGGTAACCCGGCCAACGGCCGCACCTTCCAGGACCTGATGCCGTCGATCCTGCCGCACCTCTAGGCAGGACATTCAGTACGCGCAGCTCCCGGAGGCATCGTGCCGCCGGGAGCTGCATCACTTGATTCGACTTTCGATCCGACACTTGATTCGACACGGGGGAGACACACGATGACGGCCGAGCTGGTCCGGGGGCAGAACCACCCGCTGCCCCAGGCCCGTTTGGAGATCAGGGTGTCGGCCGGCAAGCCGATCGTGGCCGGTGCCACGCTCGGCGACGAGCAGGGCACCGTACGCGGCACGGAGTGGGTCGCCCACCCCGGCTCGCCGAACCTCCCCGGGCTCGAAGTGTCCAAGCAGGCCGCAGCCGATCACCGGCTCGCCGTGGATCTCGGGGCCCTGCCCGACTCCGTGCACCGGGTGAGCGTCCTGCTCGCCCTCCCTGTGGGCGTGGGCGGCCCGGCGCGCTTCGGCGCCCTCGCCGCCCCGTTCGTCTCTGTCACCGGACTCGACGGCTCCGAGGCCGCCAGCTACACCGTCACGGGGCTCGAAAGCGAGTCCGCTGTCGTCGCATTGGAGCTCTACCGTCGTCAGGGCATCTGGAAGGTGCGCGCGGTCGGTCAGGGTTACGCGGGCGGGCTCGCCGAGATGCTCGGCGACCAGGGCCTCCCGCAGGCACACGAGCTCGCCGCCGCCATCCAGGACGCCGTCAGCAGCGGCATGGCCCGCTCCGTCGCGGCGCCCCCGCCCCGTACCCCGGACGACGACCGGACGCGGCGTACAGCCTCCCGGACGACCGGCGCCCAGGACCGGACGGTCGGCGGAACCGCAGGGCGGGACGCCCAGTCCGCCACCCCGTCGTCGTCGCCGGTGCCCGGAGCTCCGAACGCCCCGGAACCCCCGAATGCCTCGGAAGACACCCCTCCGCAGGCCTCCGTAGGCCCCATCGACTACGCCCACCCGCGCCGCCGGACCACCGCGCCCCCGCCGCCGCCCCCCACCGCGCCACCCGCCCCGCCGGGCCAGGCCCCGCAGCCCGTCGCGGGCGACGCGACCGGCTGGTCCATGGAAGAGCGCCTGTACAACCAGGTGTGGGGCATGTTCGAGGACCTGGCCCGCACCACCGCGGCGTACCGCAGCGCGGTGGACTTCGCCGAATCCCGCCTGGAGCAGGAGCTCGACAAGGTCCTCTCCGACCCGCGCAGCCGGATCGGCACGGCGGGCGACACCGCCCGCGAGGCGGCCCGTGCCAAGCACGACCAGCTCGTCGATCAGGCCCGCGCGGTCCTGGAGCGGGACATGGCACAACTCGTCGCCGAGGCCGAGGTCGTCGAGCCCGCCCTGCCGCCGGCCTTCGCCGCCTGGAGCAACCCGGCATGGCACGGCTACCGGGTCCCCATGGAGATCCCGATGGCGCTGCGCGTCGGCGATCTGCATCTGCCCGAGAGCCCCGACCTGCGCATCCCCATGCTGGTACGGCTGCCGCTGGAGCGCGGGCTGTGGATCGACAGCGGCCGGTCCGGATCCGAGGCCGCCCTGATGATGGAGTCCGACCAGCTGCGCAGCGCCGCCATGGATACCGCCGTCGCGCACGCCGCGCGCCTGCTGGCGGCCTACCCGGCGGGCGAGTTCACGGTCCACGTCATCGACCCGGCCGGCTCGGGCGCGCTTGCTTTGGCCCCGTTGACCGAGTCCGGGGTGCTCGCCGCGCCGCCCGCGGCCGGCGTGCAGGGAGTGACCGCCGTGCTGGCCAAGCTGACGGAGCGGGTGGACCTGGTCCAGATGGCCATCCGGGGCGGCGCCGCCGACGCGCTTCCGCCCGACCTGGACACGGCCGAGCAGCTCCTGATCGTCAATGACTTCCCGCACGGCTTCGACGACCGCGCGGTCACCCAGCTGCGCTACCTGGCGGACGAGGGCCCGTCCGTGGGCGTGCATCTCATGATGGTCGCCGACCGCGAGGACGCGAGCGCGTACGGACCGGTGCTCGACCCACTGTGGCGCGCGCTCCTCCGCGTCACTCCGGTGCCCGACGACCACCTGGCCGACCCATGGGTCGGCCACGCGTGGACGTACGAGCCGCAACTGCCGCCGGCGGGCAGCCAGGTGGTGCGTCAGGTGCTCGCACAGGTGGCTGCGGCGAGGCGTTCACTGGGACGCTGACCTGCACTCTTGGGAGTGCTTTACCTTTTCCTTTACCTTTTCTTGGCCATTCCTGTACCGTGTGTGGAGCGGAGGGGAGTACTCCCGACTGCGACGTACCCGTCAATACGGACCGCCATCGGTCCCGGGGCGTCGGCCCAGGGGCGCGTGAACCGCGCTCGGGTGGAAGAGACCTCCGGCAGCGACGACGCTGAACGAGTTGCCGTAGCTATCTGCCGGAGGCGCAGTGGACGTTTCTTTGACCCTTTGGGTGCTGACCATTCTCGGTCTGGCCGCCCTGATCGCTGTCGACTTCCTCATCGGGCGCAAGCCCCATGACGTGTCGATCAAGGAAGCCGGAACCTGGACGGTCGTCTGGATCGTCCTGGCCGCGCTCTTCGGGCTCGGCCTGTTGGTGTTCGGCACCGCCCAGGCATCCGGAGAGTTCTTCGCCGGCTTCATCACCGAGAAATCGCTCAGCGTCGACAACCTCTTCGTCTTCGTCCTGATCATGGCGAAGTTCTCGGTGCCGTCCCACCTCCAGCAGCGAGTCCTGCTCGTCGGCGTGCTGATCGCCCTGGTCCTGCGAGCGATATTCATCGCGGCAGGCGCCGCGGTCATCGCCAACTTCTCGTGGATCTTCTACATCTTCGGCGCATTCCTGATCTACACCGCCTGGAAGCTCATCCAGGAGGCCCGTGCCGAGGAGGAGGAAGAGGCGTTCGAGGAGAACCGCCTCCTCAAGTCGATCGAGAACCGCTTCGGTGTCGCCGACAGGTACTACGACACCAAGCTCTTCATCCAGCGGAACGGCAAGCGCATCCTGACGCCGCTCATGGTCGTCATGCTCGCCATCGGCACCACCGATGTGCTCTTCGCGCTGGACTCGATCCCCGCGATCTTCGGCCTGACGCAGGACCCGTACATCGTGTTCACCGCCAACGCCTTTGCCCTCATGGGGCTGCGGCAGCTGTACTTCCTCATCGGCGGACTGCTCAAGAAGCTGGTCCACTTGAGTTACGGCCTGTCGGTCATCCTGGGCTTCATCGGCGTGAAGCTGGTGCTCCACGCTCTGCACGAGTCCGGGGTGCACGTCCCCGAGATCTCCATCCCCTTCTCGCTGGCGGTCATCTGCGGCGTGCTGATCGTCACCACGATCACCAGCCTCATCGCCAACAAGAAGACGGAACAGCGCGAGGCAGCGGAGGCGGCGGAGGCAGCCGAGGCGGCTGACAAGACCGCCGACAAGGAGAGCGTCGAGTCCTGACCGCACTTCCGGCACCGGTCGGCGCGAGCGGAGCAATTCCGTCCGCGTCGGCCGGTGTTCTGCTTGTACGGCCGCAGCCTGTGCGGTCCCGCAGCTTCAGGCCGTCGCGGCCTCCGGCGTCGCCGCAGGCACCGGCCTCGTCTCCGGCAGCAGCGCGAAACACCCCAGGCTGAGCAGCGCGATCGCGGTCAGATACGCGGCGACACCCCACGGCGGCCCGTCGCCGCGTGCCACCGCTGTCGCGACGAGCGGGGTCAGCGCCCCGCCCAGCACCCCCGCCAGGTTGTAGCCGACGGCCGCGCCCGTGCAGCGCACCCTCGGCTCGTACAGCTCCGGCAGATACGCGGCCACCACCGCGAACATGGTGATGAACGCCAGCATCGCGCCCAGGAAGCCGAGGAACATCAGCAGCGGCTCGGCGGTCTGCAGCAGCGCGATCATCGGGAACATCCACAACGCGGTCGCCGCGCAGCCCAACAGGCACAACGGCTTGCGCCCGTAGCGGTCACCGAGCATCGCGGCGAACGGTGTCACCGCGCCCTTGATCGCCACGGCCGCCATGATGCAGGTGAGCATCACCGTACGGCTGACACCGAGCCGCTCTGTCGCGTACGCGAGGGACCAGGTCGTCACGGCGTAGAAGACGGCGTAGCCGACCGCTAGGGCACCGGCCGTCAGCAGGACCAGCCGCCAGTGCCCCCGTACGACCTCGGCGAGCGGCACACTCGCGCGCTCGCCCGTGGCGGCGAGTTCCTTGAACTGCGGCGTCTCCGACAGGGACGTACGCAGCAGCAGTCCGCCGGCCGCCAGCAGGCCCGCCGCCCAGAACGGCACGCGCCATCCCCACGCCGCGAACTGCGCGTCGGTCAGGCCGGCCGAGAGGGCGAGCATCACGCCGTTGGCGAGCAGGAAGCCGACGGCGGGGCCGACCTGCGGGAAACTGGCCCACAGCGCGCGCCGGTCGGCAGGGGCGTGCTCTGCGGTCAACAGCACGGCGCCGCCCCACTCGCCGCCCAGTCCCAGGCCCTGGAGAAAGCGCAGCACCAGCAGGAGTACAGGCGCTGCCACGCCGATCGATCCGTACGTCGGTACGCAGCCGACCGCGACGGTCGCGATTCCGGTGAGCAACAGTGAGGCGAAAAGGACAGGACGGCGACCGTAACGGTCGCCGATGTGTCCGAAGATGACAGATCCGAGCGGCCGTGAAATGAAGCCGACTCCGAACGTGCCGAAGGCCGCGAGCGTCCCCGCGAGTGGTGAAAACGTCGGGAAGAAGAGCGGCCCGAGGACGAGCGCGGCGGCTGTCCCGTAGACGAAGAAGTCGTAGAACTCGATTGCCGTTCCGGCGAGCGAGGCGGTGGCGAGGCGGGCCATGGAGGGAGGTGGTTGATCACGCATGCCGCCACAACTACCCGCCCCTACCGGCGGTTACGGGGCGTACGGAAGCAGTCGGAGCGGCCGGCAGGGGCGCACGTCACCCGATGGGGGACCCGGCCTACCAGCCGCGTTCGCGCCACTCCGGCAGGTGTGGGCGCTCATTGCCGAGGGTGGTGTCGTGACCGTGCCCCGGATAGATCCAGGTCTCGTCGGGCAGCCGGTCGAAGAGCTTCTTCTCGACGTCGTCGATCAGGCTCGCGAAGGCCTTCGGGTCCTTCCACGTGTTGCCCACCCCGCCCGGGAAAAGGCAGTCCCCGGTGAAGGCGTGCGGGGGCCCGTGCGGGTCGTCGTAGACGAGGGCGATGGAGCCGGGAGTGTGGCCGACCAGGTGGACCGCGGAGAGGGTGACGTGCCCGACCTGGAGGGTGTCGCCTTCCTCCAGCAGGACATCGGTCGGGACGGGGATCCCCGCGGCGTCGTACTTGCCCGCGTACGTACGGGCCCCGGTCGCCTCGACGACCTCGGCAAGGGCCTGCCAGTGGTCGCCGTGGCGATGGGTGGTGACGACGGACCTGATGCCGTCGGCGCCGATCAGCCGGAGCAGGGTCTGCGGCTCGGCGGCCGCGTCGATCAGAAGCTGCTCGCCGGTGTCCCGGCAGCGCAGGAGGTAGGCGTTGTTGTCCATGGACCCGACCGCGACCTTGGAGATCATCAGGTCCGTGAGCTCGTGCACCGCCGCAGGACCGCCGACCTTCACCGCTCCGCTGTACGTCATGGGTTCAGCCTATAGCGGCGGCAGCACGGGCAGCGGGGCTCCGGCGGTTTCGAGCCCGGCGCCGTTACGGCGGCCCGCGAGCCACCCCAGCAGGTCGGGAGCGGAGCCGGTGACCGACACGGGGTCGCCCTCCGCGCGGCCCGTGCGCCACTGCTGTCCGTCGGTGGCCGTCAGCAGTGTCGCGGGCACGTCGGGGTTTCCGGCGAAGCGGTCGGTGAGGAACGCGATCTCGCGCCCCGTGAAGTCCTCCGGCAGGTCTTCCAGTTCGTAGCCGATGCCCAGGTCGACATGGTGCAGCTCGACCTCGATCAGGCGGCGGAAGGGGATGCGGGACGCCGAGTCCGTCACGCCGTTGCGCAGGGCGACCGTACGGTTCCAGTCGGCGGGGGAAGCGGCGGCCTCCTGGAAGCGGGCCGCGCTGTCGCGTACGTCGTCCAGCTGTATGGCGAGCGGGCGGGGGGCGTCGCGCTCGATGTCGGCGTTGCGGGCTTCGGCGCTCGCGTACATGGGCAGGCCGGTCAGGACGTTCACGAGAGCGTCCGCGTTACGGGCGAGATGGGCCAGTACATGACCGCGGGTCCAGCCGGGGAGCAGTGACGGTTGCGCCACAGCGGCGTTGTCCAGTTTGCCCGTCGCAGCGAGGAGCCGGTCGGTTGCTTCGCGTACAGAGGCCAGGTCGCGCACGTGATCGTTCATGGGCCCGACGATAGTCCGGCCACTCGATCGGGTGAAGCCGTTTGGTGATGGCCGTAAATCGAATGCACGTGCTATACGCTCGTCAGAGGCATCCAGGAATCCATACAAGATCGGTGTGGTTACCCCCGTAGTCTGAAGAACCGGGGGCTCTGTCCACTCTGCCTCTCTACAAGAAAGGTGCGGACCGGCGTGGCCGACCGTCTCATCGTTCGTGGCGCTCGCGAGCACAATCTCAAGAACGTCTCGCTCGACCTCCCGCGTGACTCCCTCATCGTGTTCACCGGGCTGTCGGGGTCGGGCAAGTCCTCCCTCGCGTTCGACACGATCTTCGCCGAGGGGCAGCGCCGGTACGTCGAGTCGCTCTCCTCCTACGCCCGGCAGTTCCTGGGCCAGATGGACAAGCCCGATGTGGACTTCATCGAGGGCCTGTCGCCCGCGGTCTCCATCGACCAGAAGTCGACCTCGCGCAACCCCCGGTCCACGGTCGGCACCATCACCGAGGTCTACGACTACCTCCGACTGCTGTTCGCCCGTATCGGCAAGCCGCACTGTCCCGAGTGCGGCCGGCCCATCGCGCGCCAGTCGCCGCAGGCCATCGTCGACAAGGTGCTCGAGCTGCCCGAGGGCAGCCGTTTCCAGGTCCTGTCGCCGCTCGTGCGTGAGCGCAAGGGCGAGTTTGTCGACCTCTTCGCCGATCTCCAGACCAAGGGCTACAGCCGTGCGCGGGTGGACGGCGAGACCATCCAGCTGAGCGAGCCGCCCAAGCTCAAGAAGCAGGAGAAGCACACCATCGAGGTGGTCATCGACCGCCTGACGGTGAAGGACAGCGCCAAGCGCAGGCTCACCGACTCGGTGGAGACCGCCCTCGGGCTGGCCGGTGGCATGGTCATCCTCGACTTCGTCGACCTCCCCGCCGACGACCCCGAGCGTGAGCGGATGTACTCCGAGCACCTCTACTGCACGTACGACGACCTGTCGTTCGAGGAGCTGGAGCCCCGCTCCTTCTCCTTCAACTCGCCCTTCGGCGCCTGCCCGGACTGCACGGGCATCGGCACGCGCATGGAGGTGGACCCGGACCTGATCGTCCCCGACGAGGAGAAGTCCCTCGACGAGGGCGCGATCAACCCGTGGTCCCACGGGCATACCAAGGACTACTTCGCACGCCTGGTCGGCGCCCTCGCCGACGCCCTCGGCTTCCGTACGGACATCCCGTGGGCGGGCCTGCCGCAGCGCGCGAAGAAGGCCCTGCTGCACGGCCACAAGACTCAGATCGAGGTCCGCTACCGGAACAGGTACGGGCGCGAGCGGGCGTACACCACGTCCTTCGAGGGCGCCGTGCCGTTCGTCAAGCGCCGGCACTCCGAGGCCGAGAGCGACTCCAGCCGGGAGCGCTTCGAGGGCTACATGCGCGAGGTGCACTGCCCGACCTGCAGCGGCACACGCCTGAAGCCTCTGGTCCTCGCGGTCACGGTCATGGAGAAGTCCATCGCCGAGGTCGCCGCCATGTCGATCAGCGAATGCGCCGAGTTCCTGGGCCGGCTGACGCTGAACGCCCGTGACAAGAAGATCGCCGAGCGCGTGCTCAAGGAGGTCAACGAGCGGCTGAGGTTCCTCGTCGACGTCGGCCTCGACTATCTGTCGCTCAACCGCGCGGCCGGCACCCTGTCCGGCGGCGAGGCGCAGCGCATCCGGCTCGCCACCCAGATCGGCTCCGGCCTCGTCGGCGTGCTGTACGTCCTGGACGAGCCGTCCATCGGCCTGCACCAGCGCGACAACCACCGCCTCATCGAGACGCTGGTCCGGCTGCGCGACATGGGCAACACCCTGATCGTCGTCGAGCACGACGAGGACACCATCAAGGTGGCCGACTGGGTCGTCGACATCGGCCCTGGTGCGGGCGAGCACGGCGGCAGGGTCGTGCACAGCGGTTCCCTCAAGGAGCTGCTGGACAACGACGAGTCGATCACCGGTCAGTACCTGGTCGGCAAGCGGGCCATCGCCATGCCGGACATCCGGCGCCCGATAGACCCCACGCGGCGGCTGACCGTCCACGGCGCCCGCGAGAACAACCTGCAAGACATCGACGTGTCGTTCCCGCTCGGCGTCCTGACGGCCGTCACCGGCGTCTCCGGGTCCGGAAAGTCGACGCTGGTCAACGACATTCTCTACACCCACCTTGCGCGCGAACTGAACGGCGCCCGCACGGTGCCGGGGCGGCACACGAGGGTGGACGGCGACGACCTCGTCGACAAGGTGGTCCATGTCGACCAGTCGCCGATCGGACGCACGCCCCGGTCGAACCCGGCGACGTACACCGGCGTCTTCGACAACGTGCGGAAGCTGTTCGCGGAGACGATGGAGGCGAAGGTGCGCGGCTATCTGCCGGGCCGCTTCTCCTTCAACGTCAAGGGCGGCCGCTGCGAGAACTGCTCGGGCGACGGCACCATCAAGATCGAGATGAACTTCCTGCCGGACGTGTACGTCCCGTGCGAGGTCTGCCACGGGGCGCGCTACAACCGGGAAACCCTGGAAGTCCACTACAAGGGCAAGTCCATCGCCGAGGTGCTGGACATGCCGATCGAGGAGGCCCTGGCCTTCTTCGAGGCCGTACCGACGATCGCCCGTCACCTGAGGACGCTCACCGAGGTGGGTCTCGGTTACGTCCGGCTCGGTCAGTCCGCGCCGACGCTGTCGGGCGGTGAGGCGCAGCGCGTGAAGCTCGCCTCGGAGCTCCAGAAGCGGTCCACGGGGCGCACGGTGTACGTCCTGGACGAGCCCACCACGGGTCTGCACTTCGAGGACATCTCGAAGCTCATCTCGGTCCTGTCCGGACTGGTCGACAAGGGCAACTCGGTGATCGTCATCGAGCACAACCTGGACGTCATCAAGACGGCGGACTGGGTCGTGGACATGGGCCCGGAGGGTGGCAACGGCGGCGGTCTCGTCATCGCCGAGGGCACGCCCGAGCAGGTGGCGGGCGTACCGGCCAGCCATACGGGCAAGTTCCTCCGGGACATCCTGGGCGACCGGGTGAGCGACGCGACGCCGGTGAAGAAGGCGGCGGCGGTGGCGAAGAAGGTCGCGGTCAAGAAGGCGGTGGCGGCGAAGTCGGCGTCCTCGCGGAAGACGGCGAAGGCGCCGGTCAAGAAGGCCCCGGCGAAGGCGACCCGTTCCCGCTGAGCCTCACCCGGTACGTAGTTGCTGCGGCCCCTCACCCGACCCTGGGTGGGGGGTCGCGTTCGTTGGGCGCCTGCGGCGGGCTTGTTCCCCGCCCCGCCCCTTCCGCTGTGACATTCTGCGGCTGCCGCCGAATGGGGGTGGCAAGCCCGCAGGCCCCGGACGCCCTTCTGGGGGTGCCACAGCCGGGAAGGGCGGGTAGGGGAAAAGCTTCGCGCAGCGTGCGTCAGGGGGTGAGTTCCGCTGCGTACGGTGGCTGGGCTCCCGGGCGCGAGCAGGTGATCGCGGCCGCCTTCGCCGCGTAGCCCAGCGTGTCGGCCCAGGCGCCCGCTCCCAGCGCATCCAGGGCGTCCGCCGACAGCGCACCGTGGCCCGAAAGCCGGTGCAGCAGCGCTGCGTTCACCGTGTCGCCCGCGCCGATCGTGTCGGCGACAGCCACCCGTACCGCCGGGACGTCGGCCTTCACCCCGGCCCGCGTCCGTACCGCCAGCCCGCCCGCGCCCCGCGTCAGCACCGCCGCCGCAGGGCCGGCCGCCAGCCACTCCTCCACGGCCCCGCCGAGCCACTCCGCGTCGTCCTCCGACAGCTTCAGCAGCGTGACGTACGGCAGCCAGCTCCGGAAGCGGGCCCGGTAGGCGTCCGGGTCCGGGATCAGGCCGGGCCTGATGTTCGGGTCGAGCAGGGTGAACACCCCGCGCCCCGCCTCCCTCCGCAGCAGCGCCTCGTACGCACTCGCCCCCGGCTCCAGCACCAGAGAACACGTGCCCAGCGCCAATGCGCGTACCTCCGACGGAAGTTCGGGCGGCAGCTCGAAGAGACGGTCCGCGCTGCCCTGCGCGTAGAAGCCGTATCCGGCCGACCCGTCCGCGCCCAGCGTCGCCAACGCCAGCGTCGTCGGCTCCGGACCGCGCTGGACGAGCGAGGTGTCCACCCCGGCCGTCCGCAGCCCGTCGACGAGAGCCTCGCCGAAGCCGTCCGTCGAGATGCGCGAGCAGAACGCGGCAGGGGCGCCGAGCCGGCCCAGCGCGACAGCGGTGTTGTACGGTCCGCCGCCCAGGCGCGGCAGCAGCGGGGCCAGCGGGCCCGCCTCCTGCCCCTGCGGCACCAGGTCGATCAGGGACTCTCCGGCGACGACGATCACGGGCCAGAACGTAACCCATCGCCGTTCGATTACGACAGCCCGCGCGAGGGGCTCCGATCTCCGCCGGTATCGTCGGGTCTGTCACCGAACCCTCTGACCAGTGGAGACCGCATGTCCGGCCAGCCAGCCCCCCGCCGTACCGTGCTGAAGGGCGTCGTCCTCGCCGGCGCGGCCGGACTGGGCGTGGCGGCCTGCTCCACCGAATCGAAGCTCGGCCACGCCAAGCCGCTGCCGAGCACGCCCGTGGACCTGGGCGCGGCGGACGAGGTTCCGGTCGGTGGCGCCAAGCTCTACCGCGAGCAGCGCATCCTCGTGAGCTGCCCGGCCAAGGGCGAGTTCAAGGCGTTCAGCGCGCAGTGCACGCACGCGGGCTGCGTCCTCGACAAGATCGAGAAGGACGTGGGCAACTGCCCCTGCCACGGCAGCCTCTTCGATGTGGCGACCGGCGAGGTGCTGCAGGGCCCGGCGACCGTGCCGCTGCCCGCCATCCCGGTCAAGGTCCAGGGCGGCAAGCTGGTCGCCAACCCGGAGGGCGGTTCGAAGGCCGGTCCCAAGGCCTGACGTCACTCCCAGTCCCAGTCGATTCCGAGGATTCCGGCCCGCACCCCCTGCTCGACCAGGTGCACCGTCCCGTGCCGTCCGCTCAGCGTCAGGTCCTTCCGGGCACCGCGCGCTGCGCCCGCCGAGGTCTGCGTGAAGCGGCGGCACCGCACCGGCAGCGCCCGCTCGTCGAAGCGGACCTGGAGTACGTACTGGCCGCCGGTGTAACTGAAGCCGCGGACGTACTCGCTGCTGGGGCCGCCGGTGCCGTCCTCGACGGCGTAACCGAAGAGGTACGTCTCACCGGCCCTCAGCCGGGCGTCGAAGAGCAGCTCGGCCACGAGAACCCCCGTCTCCTGGTCCCACCGCACACGCCCGGTCCGGCAGTTCTCCCCGGCCCGCACGACGACCCGCCCCGGATCACACCCCGGATCCCCGTGGTGGATGGCCAGATAGCGGTCGATGCCGTCCCGGTGGGAACGTACGACATGCTGCGACTCGCGCCCCAGCAGCTCCCGCGCCGCTCCGATCCGTACGCGCTCATGGTGGCCGACGGTGTGGAGCCCGCCGTCGGCCGGGGACTCCAGCTCGGCGAGCAGCTGCTCCAGGGCGTCGGAGGGCTCGACAAGGGTGCGGTACGAGCGCGCGGTGGGGCGCTCCCCGTCTGCGCGCGAGCCCTCTGTGCCGAGCAGCCGGATCAGCGAATCGCCGGGCAGCTTCAGCAGCTCCTCCAGGGCGCGTACGGCCCGCAGTGACTCGGGGCGCTGCGGGCGGCGCGCGCCCTGCTGCCAGTAACTGAGGCTGGTGACACCGACCTTGATCCCACGGCTCGCCAGGTGGTGCTGGACACGCTGCAGCGGCAGGCCGCGCACCGCGAGGGCGGCGCGCAGGGCCAGGTGGAAGGGGCCGGTGTGCAGCGCCTGCTCCAGATCGGCCTGTGCAGGGCGGCCCGCGGTCTCAGCAGTGCCTGCGGTGCCCGCACTGCCCACGGTGTCCGTCCCCGGCTTCAGGATCTGCGGCATCGGATTCCTCCAGTGAACGTTCACGAGGAGCCGGCGCGACGGTGCGCCTGCGGGGATTTTCGGCCAGGTTGGGCGGGCGGGGGCGTTCACACCGCGGCCACACCGTTCACAGCACTGCGCCACCCCGCATTCAAGCGTGTTGACCAGTCCCCGACAACACTTGATGCTCCTTTCAACAGCGTCCGGACGCGCTCCTCCAATCACCCCCCACCCCCCGTTTCGGGAGGAACGCGATGCGTAACCGAAAGAGACGGCTGTCCCTCGCCGCCGGGATCGCCGCAGCCCTGCTCAGCGTGCCCGCCACAACCGCGACAGCCGCCGCCGCAACCACCACCGTCACCCCGACCACCACGACCGCCACCGACAACCCATCGGTGACGCTCGCCTCCAAGCGCCTGAACATCACCATGCAGGCCCAGCAGAAGACCAACTGGTGCTGGGCGGCAGGCGGCAACACCATCGCCGCCTGGTTCGGCAGGAACTACAGCCAGAACCAGTTCTGCAACGCCGCCTTCGGCCGCCAGCAAGGCACCGAATGCCCCAACAACCAGGCCACCCTCGGGAACGTCCAGAACGGTCTCGCATGGGCGGGCATCAACCCCGGTTCGTACGTCACAGGCTGGCTCCGCTACCCGACCGTGCAGACCGAGGTCAACGCCGACCGGCCCATAGAGACCCGCATCCAGTGGCAGAGCGGCGGCGGCCACATGCACGTCATCTACGGCTACGACACCGCCAACAGCTGGGTCTACTGGGGCGATCCATGGGCCACGAGCGACCGCTACAACTGGGCCTCCCACAGCTGGTACGTCAACAACAACTCCTTCTCGTGGACCCACTCGCTCTACCGGATAGGGGCGTGACAGCGATGACCGGACACGCCACCCGGGCGCTCTCGCGGGCGATGGTCGCCGCGGCCGCCACCACCCTCCTCCTCGGCCTCGCCCCACAGGCCACCGCCGTCGAGAACCCGACCCCTCCCGCCGTTCCCTCCGCCCCCTCTGCCGAGCACCGCGCCGCCGCACACAAGGCGGCAGCGGCCCCCGCCACCCTCGATACCCTGGCCCGCTTCTTCGCCCGCGAGGGCGCGGTCACCAGGGCGGCGGCCGACCCCCGCGTCGACGCCGGCACCGTGCCCGTCTACACCCTCGCCCCCGATTTCGTCGCGGGCCGCAAGGGCGCCCCGGTCGCGCGGCTGGAGTACCTGGCGGGCAAGGCCGTCTCGTCCGACGGCCAGAAGGCATCCCTGTGGATGGTGCCCAAGAACGACAGCTCCTGGCAGGTGGTGAACATCGCCACCGGCGACGACGAGACGCGCTACGCCGCACAGGGCGCCCGCAAGCTCCCCGGCGGCACCGTCTTCCACGAGCCGCAGACCGACGCCTGGTACGTGCAGCGCAAGGCGCGCGTGCTGCCTCTGGACGAGGACGCGGTACGGGCCGTGGGCGCCGACGGCACCACGCTCGCCGCCTACCAGGCCCGCGTCGAGAAGGCGTACGGCGACAAGCTCCCCGGTTCGGCGTACGCGAAGAAGGGCAAGGCCGGCGGCTACGCGACAAAGGCTGCCGCCACAGCCGCCCCCGAGCCGTCGCTCGTCGCCCCACTGGCCGCAGGCGCCGGGGGCATCGCCGCCCTGGCCCTGATCACGACCGCGTTCCGGATACGCCGCCGCACAGCCCAGAGCGGGTAGCGGCCAGGGGGTGGGAGGGAGGCCCACGCACACACCTCCCACCCCCGGGCGACCCCGCACTGTCACTGCCCGCCAGTAGGGTGTGTGACATGGCCGACCCCTCCAGCTACCGCCCCAAGCCGGGACAGATCCCCGACTCGCCGGGGGTCTATAAATTCCGCGACGAGCACCGCCGGGTGATCTACGTCGGGAAGGCCAAAAGCCTGCGCCCGCGCCTCTCCTCATACTTCCAGGACCTGGCCAATCTCCACCCGCGCACCCGGAGCATGGTGACGACCGCCGCGTCCGTCGAGTGGACGGTCGTCTCCACCGAGGTGGAGGCGCTCCAGCTGGAGTACTCCTGGATCAAGGAGTTCGACCCCCGCTTCAACGTCAAGTACCGCGACGACAAGAGCTATCCGTCCCTCGCCGTGACCCTCAACGAGGAGTTCCCGAGGGTCCAGGTCATGCGCGGCCCCAAGAAGAAAGGCGTGCGCTACTTCGGTCCGTACGGACACGCCTGGGCCATCCGCGAGACCGTCGACCTGATGCTCCGTGTCTTCCCCGTACGCACCTGCTCCGCCGGTGTCTTCAAGAACGCCGCCAGGACCGGGCGCCCCTGCCTCCTCGGCTACATCGGCAAGTGCTGCGCGCCCTGCGTCGGCCGTGTCACCCCCGAGGAGCACCGCGAACTGGCAGAGGAATTCTGCGACTTCATGGCCGGCCGCACCGGTACGTACCTCAAGCGCATCGAGCAGCAGATGCACGAGGCCGCCGAGGAGATGGAGTACGAGAAGGCGGCCCGCCTGCGCGACGACATAGGGGCCCTGCGCCGCGCCCTGGAGAAGAACACGGTGGTCTTCAACGACGCCACCGACGCCGACCTGGTCGCGGTCGCCGAGGACGAGCTGGAAGCCGCCGTCCAGATCTTCCACGTACGCGGCGGGCGGGTGCGCGGCCAGCGCGGCTGGGTCACCGACAAGGTCGAGGCCGTCGACACGGCGGGCCTCGTCGAGCACGCGCTCCAGCAGCTGTACGGCGACGAGCAGGGCGACGCCGTCCCCAAGGAGGTCCTCGTACCGGCCCTCCCCGAGGACAGCACCGCGGTGTCCCAGTGGCTCGCCGACCGTCGCGGCTCGAACGTGTCGCTGCGCATCCCGCAGCGCGGCGACAAGAAGGACCTGATGGCGACGGTCCAGCGCAACGCACAGCAGGCCCTTGTCCTGCACAAGACCAAGCGCGCGTCCGACCTGACCACCCGCTCCCGCGCCCTGGAGGAGATCGCGCAGGCTCTCGACCTGGACTCCGCCCCCCTGCGCATCGAGTGCTTCGACATCTCCCACCTCCAGGGCGACGACGTGGTGGCGTCCATGGTCGTCTTCGAGGACGGGCTGGCCCGCAAGAGCGAGTACCGCCGCTTCCAGATCAAGGGCTTCGAGGGCCAGGACGACGTCCGGTCCATGCACGAAGTGCTGTCCCGCCGCTTCAAGCGCTATCTCCAGGAGAAGGAGAGGACGGGGGAGTGGATCGAGGCGAACGGGGCCACGGAGGTGCCTGCCGAGCCGCAGGTGGAGGACGACGGCAGGCCGAAGCGTTTCGCGTACCCGCCCCAGCTCGTCGTCGTCGACGGCGGACAGCCCCAGGTGGCCGCCGCCCAGCGCGCCCTCGACGAGCTCGGCATCGACGACATCGCCGTCTGCGGCCTCGCCAAGCGCCTCGAAGAGGTCTGGCTGCCCGGCGACGACGACCCGGTGGTCCTGCCCCGCAGCAGCGAGGGCCTCTACCTCCTGCAGCGCGTCCGCGACACGGCCCACGACTTCGCCATCCGCTACCAGCGCACCAAGCGCGCCAAGCGCTTCAGGGCCGGTCCGCTCGACGAGGTCCCCGGCCTCGGCGAGACACGCAAGCAGGCCCTGGTCAAGCACTTCGGTTCGGTGAAAAAGCTGCGATCCGCGACAATCGACCAGATCTGCGAGGTACCGGGGATAGGCCGCAAGACGGCCGAGACCGTCGCCGCGGCCCTCGCACAGGCGGCACCGGCCGCACCCGCCGTGAACACGGCGACAGGAGAGATCATTGAAAACGACGAGGAAGCTGCGGGAACCGCGGGAGCCGCACCCGCGGCCTCCCCGCCGGAACGGGGGCAGCAGGAATGACTGAGCACGACGGAGACGGAGCACACGTGAGTACGGGCACGACCGGGGAGCCCCGAGAGATCGGTGACACCGGCCAAACCGGTGACACCGCCCACAACGGTGAGACCGGCCACAACGGTGAGGCGACCGAGCCGGCCATCCCCGAGCTGGTGATCATCTCCGGCATGTCGGGAGCGGGCCGCAGTACCGCCGCCAAGTGCCTGGAGGACCTCGGCTGGTTCGTCGTCGACAACCTGCCGCCCGCCCTGATCCCCACCATGGTGGAGCTCGGAGCCCGCTCGCAGGGCAATGTCGCCCGTATCGCCGTGGTCGTGGACGTACGCGGCAGACGGTTCTTCGACAACCTCCGCGAGTCCCTGGCCGACCTGGACGCCAAGGAGGTCACCCGGCGCATCGTCTTCCTGGAGTCCTCGGACGACGCCCTGGTACGCCGTTTCGAATCCGTACGCCGACCCCACCCGCTCCAGGGCGACGGCCGGATCACCGACGGCATCGCGGCCGAACGCGACCTGCTGCGCGAGCTGCGCGGCGACGCCGACCTGGTCATCGACACCTCCAGCCTCAACGTCCACGAGCTGCGCGCCAAGATGGACGCCCAGTTCGCGGGCGACGACGAGCCGCAGCTGCGCGCCACCGTCATGTCGTTCGGCTACAAGTACGGCCTGCCCGTCGACGCCGACCTCGTCGTCGACTGCCGCTTCCTGCCCAACCCCCACTGGGTCCCGGAGCTGCGCCCCTTCACCGGCCTCAACGAAGAGGTCTCCGGGTACGTCTTCAACCAGCCGGGTGCCAAGGAGTTCCTCGACCAGTACACCGAGCTGCTCCAGCTCATCGCGTCCGGCTACCGCCGCGAGGGCAAGCGTTACGTGACCATCGCCGTCGGCTGTACGGGCGGCAAGCACCGCAGCGTGGCCATGTCGGAGAAGCTGGCCGCCCGCCTCTCCTCCGAAGGCGTCGAGACCGTCATCGTCCACCGGGACATGGGGCGCGAGTGACCGGACGCAATCTCCGCCTGCGGCGGCTGCGCGGCAGCGACCCCACGCGGCCGTTCCGCAAACGGGGCGCCCAGCCCAAGGTCGTCGCCCTCGGCGGCGGCATGGGCCTGTCCGCGTCGCTGACCGCGCTGCGCCGGATCACCGGCGACCTGACCGCCGTGGTCACGGTTGCCGACGACGGCGGCTCCAGCGGACGGCTGCGCGACGAGCTCGGCGTGCTGCCGCCCGGTGATCTCCGCAAGGCGCTCGCCGCGCTCTGCGGCGACGACGACTGGGGCCAGACCTGGTCCCGCGTCATCCAGCACCGCTTCTCCAGCCGCGGCGACCTGCACGACCATGCCGTGGGTAATCTGCTGATCGTCGCCCTGTGGGAGCAGCTCGGCGACCATGTGCAGGCCCTCGACCTGGTCGGCAAGCTGCTCGGCGCGCACGGCCGGGTGCTGCCCATGTCCGCCGTGCCGCTGGAGCTCCAGGCGCTCGTACGCGGGCACGACCCCAAGCGCCCGGACCACGTCGACACGGTCCGGGGCCAGGCGACCGTGGCGCTCACCCCGGGCGAGGTGCAGTCGGTGCACCTCGTCCCGCACGACCCGCCGGCGGTCCCCGAGGCCGTCGCGGCGGTCCTCGACGCGGACTGGGTGGTGCTCGGTCCCGGCTCCTGGTTCTCCTCCGTGATCCCGCACCTCCTCGTGCCCGAGCTGCTCGACGCGCTCATCGAGACGAAGGCCCGCCGGGTCCTGTCCCTCAACCTCGCGCCGCAACCCGGAGAAACCGATGGCTTCTCTCCGCAGCGTCATTTGGAGGTTTTGGGACGACACGCCCCTAAACTCGCCCTGGACGTGGTGCTGGCCGACAAGGCCGCCGTGCCCGACCGCGAGTCCCTCGCCGATGCCGCCAAGCGGCTCGGTGCCGCGGTCGAGCTGGCGCCGGTCGCCGCGCCCGATGGCTCTCCGAAGCACGACCCGGAGCTGTTGGCCGCCGCGTACGACCGTATTTTTCGGATGCATGGAAGGATCGGCCCATGGCGATGACGGCAGCGGTGAAGGACGAAATCTCCCGGCTCCCCGTCACCCGGACCTGCTGCAGGAAGGCGGAGGTCTCGGCGATTCTTCGGTTTGCGGGCGGGCTGCACCTGGTGAGCGGCCGGATTGTGATCGAGGCGGAGCTGGATGTGAGCTTCGCGGCGCGCAGGCTCAAGAAGGACATTCTCGAAATCTTCGGACACCATTCCGAGCTGGTGGTGATGGCACCGAGCGGGCTGCGCCGCGGCTCCCGTTACCTCGTACGGGTGGTGGCGGGCGGCGACCAGCTCGCGCGCCAGACCGGCCTGGTCGACGGCCGGGGCCGGCCCATCCGCGGTCTGCCCCCGCAGGTCGTCTCCGGCGCCACATGTGACGCCGAGGCCGCCTGGCGCGGTGCGTTCCTCGCGCACGGCTCGCTCACCGAGCCGGGCCGCTCGTCCTCGCTGGAGGTGACCTGCCCGGGCCCCGAGGCCGCCCTCGCCCTGGTCGGCGCCGCCCGCAGGCTCTCCATCGGGGCCAAGGCGCGCGAGGTCCGGGGCGTGGACCGTGTCGTCGTACGGGACGGGGACGCGATCGGCGCCCTGCTGACCCGCCTCGGCGCGCACGAGTCCGTACTGGCCTGGGAGGAGCGGCGGATGCGCCGTGAGGTCCGTGCCACCGCCAACCGCCTGGCCAACTTCGACGACGCGAACCTGCGCCGCTCCGCACGGGCCGCGGTCGCCGCGGGCGCCCGGGTGGGCCGCGCGCTGGAGATCCTCGGCGAGGAGGTGCCCGAGCACCTAGCCGCCGCCGGCCGCCTGCGCATGGACCACAAGCAGGCCTCGCTGGAGGAGCTGGGCGCGCTGGCCGACCCGCCGCTGACGAAGGACGCGGTCGCGGGCCGTATCCGCCGTCTGCTGGCGATGGCCGACAAGCGGGCGCAGGACCTGGGCATTCCCGGTACGGAGTCCACCATCACCGAGGAAATGGCGGACGGCCTGGTCGGCTGAGTCCGCTCGCTCGCTCAACGTGCCGTCGTCGGCGTCCCTTTGGGACGTCGGCGGCGGTTTTTCGTACCCCTCACGTGCTATTGACATGACCATGAACTGTCATGAGCCTGGCGTCTGTTCACTTACGTGGCAGACAACAGCAAGGGGGGCTCATGAGACGCAGAGCGAGATCGATCCTCGCAGCGGGCGCATTGCTGCTCGGCGGCGTGGCTGTGGCACCGGTGGCTCAGGCCGAGGGGGCGGGCGGGACCGGAGCGGCCAATTCGGAGAAGGGGGCCGAAGCCGGCACGGATGCAGTCAAGGTCTACAACGCCGATGTCACGAAGGAGCAGATACCCCTGCTCCTCGCGGCCGGCCAGGACGCCCACGAAATGGGCGAGCGGGCCCCCGAGAAGGGCACGGCGCGCGTCGAGCTCTTCCTCACCGACGCCCAGGCCGCCGACCTGGCGAAGAAGGGCGTCAAGAACGTCACGGAGCGCAAGGTCTCGGCGAAGACCGAGGCGCGCATCGCCGCCGCAGGCGACGGCGTCTACCGCCCGTACAGAGGCAAGGGCAATCTCCAGGAGGAGATCGTCAAGACCGGCCAGGCGCACCCCGGCCTCACCAAGGTCGTCTCCATCGGCAAGACCCTCCAGGGCAAGGACATCCTCGCCCTGAAGCTCACCAAGGGCGCCAGGAAGACCAAGGACGGCGCCAAGCCCTCCGTGCTGTACCTGTCCAACCAGCACGCCCGCGAGTGGATCACCCCCGAGATGACCCGGCGGCTGATGCACCACTATCTGGACCAGTACGGCAAGGACCGCCGCATCACGAAGATCGTGGACTCCACCGAGCTGTGGTTCGTGCTCTCCGCCAACCCGGACGGCTACGACTGGACCCACGACCCGGCCGGCGACCGCCTGTGGCGCAAGAACATGCGCGACATCGACGCCGACGGCAAGTACACCCCGAGCGACGGCGTCGACCTCAACCGCAACTTCGCCTACAAGTGGGGCTACGACAACGAGGGTTCGTCCCCGAACCCCGCCAGCGCCACCTACCGCGGCGCTTCCCCCATGTCCGAGCCCGAAACCCAGGTCCTCGACCGCTTCCAGAAGCGCATCGGCTTCGAATACGGCATCAACTACCACTCCGCCGCCGAGCTGATCCTCTACGGCGTGGGCTGGCAGGTCGCGACGCCCACCCCCGACGACGTGCTCTACAAGGCCCTCGCCGGTACGCCCGAGAACCCCGCGGTCCCCGGCTATCACCCCCAGGTCTCCTCCGAGCTCTACACCACCAACGGTGAGGCCGACGGCCACGCGTCCAACATCAACGGCACCATGATGTTCACCCCGGAGATGACCACCTGTCAGACGGCGTCGAACATCGACCCGGACGACCGGTGGAAGCCCGAGGACTGTCAGTCCGGCTTCAACTTCCCCGACGACGAGAAGCTGATCCAGGCGGAGTTCGCCAAGAACATCCCCTTCGCGCTCTCCGTCGCCGAGACCGCCGCCCACCCCGACCAGCCGTCGTCCTCCGTCGGCATGGCCGCCCCCGACTTCACCGTCGACCCCTTCACCACCTCCTACGCGCGCGGCGGTGACCAGAGCGTCGCCGTCACGGCCCGCAAGTCGGTCCGCGGAAAGGAGCTCAACTACCGCATCAACGGCGGCCGTACGCACGACGAGGACCTGGAGCGCTGGAAGGGCGGCGAGACCTACGGCGGCGAAGACAGCCTCTGGTTCGCCGAGTACCGCGCCGAGGTCGAGGGCGCCGATCCGGGCGACAAGGTCGAGGTCTGGTTCAGCGGCCGTACGAAGGCAGGCAAGCGCACGTCCAGCGAGCACTTCACCTACACCGTCGCCGAGCGCCCCCGCGCCGACACCCTGGTGATCGCCGAGGAGGGCGCACCCGCCCAGCACGCCCAGACGTACGTCGACGCCCTCAAGGCGAACGGCCGTACCGCAGCGGTCTGGGACGTCGCCGCACAGGGCGCCCCGCACACCCTCGGCGTCCTCTCCCACTTCCGTACGGCCGTCCACTACACGGGCGTCAAGGCGCCGACAGGCCCCACTCAGCTGGCCGTACGCGGCTTCCTCAACGAGGGCGGAAAGCTGATCGAGGCCGGTGAACTGGCGGGCGGCAACGCGGTCGTCGGACCGGCCACCACCAACGACTTCAGCCAGTACTACCTCGGCGCCTACGGGCGTACGAACGGGACCGGCGCCACCGGATTCACCGGCACCGGACCGCTCGCGGGGGCGGACAGCACCTTGACAGGCGCCCCCGGCAACCCGCTGGACGCGCCCGGGGCGTACACCGTCACGTCGGACACGCTGCCGCCCGCGCAGTTCCCGCAGTTCCGGAGCGCACAGGCGGGCCGGTACACCGGCGTCATCAATCCGTACGCCCCGTACGCAGGGGACTGGATGGGCGCTGCCTCGCACGAGGACAACGACTGGAAGCGCCTCACCCGCACCATCGACCTCACCGGCGTGAGCGCGGCCGACAAGCCGCAGCTGCGCCTCGCCCTCAACTGGAACACCGAGACCGCCTACGACCACGCCGTCCTGGAGGCCCATACAACGGGCGCCGAGGACTGGACCACCCTTCCTGAGGCCGGCGGCGCCACCAAGACCGCCGTTCCGGCCGAGTGCGACCAGGGCTACTTCATCAATGGCCACCCCTTCCTGAAGCACTACCTCACCCTGGAGGCGGGCGGCTGCAGGGCGACCGGCACCAGCGGAGCCTGGAACAGCTTCACCGGCTCCTCCGGCGGCTGGAAGCAGGTCTCCTTCGACCTCAGCGCCTACGCGGGCAAGAAGGTCGAGCTGTCGCTGAGCTCCATCACCGACCCGGGCAGCGGCGGCCGCGGCGTCTTCGTCGACGACGCGCGCCTGACCGTCGGCGGGGCCGACAAGGAGAGCGAGGGCTTCGAGACCTCGCTGGGGGCCTGGACGGTCCCGGGAGCACCGGCGGGCAGTCCCGCTGCCGGGGGCGACTGGGCCCGGTCGGGTGAGCTGTTCAAGTCCTATGCGGCGGTCACGACACATGACACCGTGCTGTTCGGCTTCGGCCTGGAGCATGTGCCCGGCGCCGGGGACCGGTCAGCACTGATCGGGAAGGCGCTGAGTTCGCTCCGGCGCTGACTCTGAGTGACTGGAGCCGGCAAGGCCCCCGAGGCCCGGCGGCCCGTACTCCTACTGGGGAGTAGGGGTCGCCGGACCGCGTCACGGCCCTCTCGATGTCACCCCGAGGTCCACGGAGGGGTAGGGTCGGAACCGGTCGGGGACATCCCATACATCTCGCCGGCGTCGAAACCCGGCGTACCAACGAGGAGATCGGTTCGTGACGATCCGCGTAGGCATCAACGGCTTCGGCCGCATCGGGCGCAACTACTTCCGGGCGCTGCTGGAGCAGGGTGCGGACATCGAGATCGTGGCTGTCAACGACCTGGGTGACACTGCGACCACGGCACACCTTCTGAAGTACGACACCATCCTCGGCCGTCTCAAGGCCGACGTCTCGCACACGGCGGACACCATCACTGTCGACGGACACACCATCAAGGTGCTGTCCGAGCGCAACCCGGCGGACATTCCGTGGGGCAAGCTCGGCGTCGACGTCGTGATCGAGTCGACCGGCATCTTCACCAAGAAGGCCGATGCCGAGAAGCACATCGCCGGTGGCGCCAAGAAGGTCCTCATCTCGGCTCCGGCCAAGGATGAAGACATCACCATCGTGATGGGCGTCAACCAGGACAAGTACGACCCGGCGAACCACCACGTCATCTCCAACGCCTCCTGCACCACGAACTGTGTGGCGCCGATGGCCAAGGTTCTCGACGAGAACTTCGGCATCGTCAAGGGCCTGATGACGACGGTGCACGCGTACACCAACGACCAGCGCATCCTGGACTTCCCGCACTCCGACCTGCGTCGCGCTCGCGCCGCCGCGGAGAACATCATCCCGACCACCACGGGTGCCGCCAAGGCCACCGCGCTGGTCCTTCCGCAGCTCAAGGGCAAGCTCGACGGCATCGCGATGCGCGTCCCGGTCCCGACCGGTTCGGTCACCGACCTGGTCATCACGCTGGAGCGCGAGGTCACCAAGGACGAGATCAACACGGCCTTCCAGAAGGCCGCGGAGGGCGAGCTCAAGGGCATCGTCGAGTACACGGTCGACCCGATCGTGTCCTCCGACATCGTCAACGAGCCGGCCTCCTGCACCTTCGACTCCTCGCTGACCATGGCCGAGGGCAACCAGGTGAAGGTCATCGGCTGGTACGACAACGAGTGGGGCTACTCCAACCGCCTTGTGGACCTCACGGTCTTCGTCGGCAGCCAGCTCTGATCCGTACGGCAGGCACCTCGATGTGAGCACAGGGTCCGGGCAGCGCAACGCGGCGCTGTCCGGGCCCTGTCACGTGTTTTGTCTCCAAGGAGTCCAGTAAAAAGATGAAGACGATCGACGAACTTCTCGCCGAAGGGGTCGCGGGCAAGCGGGTATTCGTCCGCGCCGACCTCAATGTGCCGCTCGAAGGCACCACCATCACCGACGACGGCCGCATCCGCGCCGTCCAGCCGACGATCGAGAAGCTCGCCGCCGCGGGCGCCCGGGTCGTCGTCGCCTCGCACCTGGGCCGCCCGAAGGGCGCCCCGGACCCGGCCTTCTCCCTCGCCCCCGCCGCCGCGCGCCTCGGTGAACTCCTCAAGGCCGAGGTCGCCTTCGCGACCGACACGGTCGGCGAGTCCGCCAAGGCCGTCGTCGCGGGCCTCGATGACGGCCAGGTCGCCGTCATCGAGAACCTCCGCTTCAACGCCGGTGAGACCTCGAAGGACGACGCCGAGCGCGGCGCGTTCGCCGACGAGCTGGCCGAGCTCGCCGACGTGTACGTGGGCGACGGCTTCGGCGCCGTGCACCGCAAGCACGCCTCGGTCTTCGACCTCCCGGCCCGCCTCCCGCACGCCGCGGGCGGCCTCATCGCCACCGAGGTCGGCGTCCTCAAGAAGCTCACCGAGGACGTCGAGCGCCCGTACGTCGTGGTCCTCGGCGGCGCCAAGGTCTCCGACAAGCTCGGCGTGATCGACCACCTGCTGGAGAAGGCCGACCGCATCCTGGTCGGCGGCGGCATGGCGTACACCTTCCTCAAGGCCCAGGGCCACGAGGTCGGCATCTCGCTGCTCCAGAAGGACCAGATCCCGACGGTCCTGGAATACCTGAAGCGCGCCAAGGAGAAGGGCGTGGAGTTCGTGCTCCCCGTCGATGTCCTGGTCTCCGCGGAATTCCCGGACCTGAAGACGAAGGCCCCGGCCAACCCGACGACCGTCGCGTCGGACGCCATCCCGGCCGACCAGGAGGGTCTGGACATCGGTCCCGAGACCCGCAAGCTGTACGCATCGAAGCTCGCCGACGCGGCCACCGTCTTCTGGAACGGTCCGATGGGCGTCTTCGAGCACCCCGACTACGCCGAGGGCACCAAGGCGGTTGCCCAGGCCCTCGTCGACAGCTCCGCCTTCACGGTGGTCGGCGGTGGCGACTCCGCCGCTGCCGTCCGCATCCTGGGCTTCGACGAGAACGCATTCGGCCACATCTCGACCGGTGGCGGCGCCAGCCTCGAATACCTCGAGGGCAAGACGCTTCCCGGCCTCGCCGCACTGGAGGACTGACCCGCAATGACTGCTCCTACTCAAGGGCGCACCCCGCTGATGGCGGGCAACTGGAAGATGAACCTCAACCACCTCGAGGCCATCGCCCACACCCAGAAGCTCGCCTTCGCGCTGGCCGACAAGGACTACGACGAGGTCGAGGTCGCGGTCCTGCCGCCCTTCATCGACCTGCGGTCCGTACAGACCCTGGTCGACGGCGACAAGCTCAAGATCAAGTACGGCGCCCAGGACCTCTCGGCGCACGACTCCGGTGCGTACACCGGCGAGATCTCGGGCGCGATGCTGGCCAAGCTCAAGTGCACGTACGTCGCCGTCGGGCACTCCGAGCGCCGGCAGTACCACAACGAGACCGACGAGCTCTGCAACGCCAAGGTGAAGGCCGCGTACCGGCACGGCCTGACCCCGATCCTGTGCGTCGGCGAGGGCCTCGAAATCCGCAAGTCGGGCAATCAGGTCGAGTACACGCTCGCGCAGCTCGACGGCGGCCTGAAGGACATCCCGGCCGAGCAGGCCGAGTCCATCGTGATCGCGTACGAGCCGGTGTGGGCCATCGGCACCGGCGAGGTCGCCACCCCCGAGGACGCGCAGGAGGTCTGCGGGGCGATCCGCGGCCGTCTCGCGGAGCTGTACTCGCAGGAGCTGGCCGACAAGGTCCGCATCCAGTACGGCGGCTCGGTCAAGGCCGGAAACGTCGCCGCGATCATGGCGCAGCCCGACGTCGACGGCGCCCTGGTGGGCGGCGCGGCGCTGGACGCCGACGAGTTCGTCAAGATCGTCCGGTTCCGCGACCAGTGAGTAGGCCGTAGGGCCGATCCGTCGTACCCTGGCGGGGGCCGTGGTGGCTGTGCAGCAGCCGTCCGGCCCCCGTCGTCCGTTCGCGAAGTCCGAAGTCCGAGGAAGTTGGTCCAGCCGTGGTTATGGGGTTCTCGATCGCCCTGATCGTCTTCAGCGCGCTGCTGATGCTGCTGGTTCTGATGCACAAGGGGAAGGGCGGTGGTCTCTCCGACATGTTCGGCGGTGGCATGCAGTCGTCCGTCGGTGGTTCCTCGGTCGCCGAGCGCAACCTCGACCGCATCACGGTGGTAGTCGGTCTGTTGTGGTTCGCGTGCATTGTCGTTCTTGCGTTGCTGATGAAGCTGGACAGCTGAGTCATCCGTTCCGCGTTCTCGGATGGGGTGTAACTCCAATCACTGGACGCGCGTTGGGCCTTACGTAGACTGGGGCATCTTCGAGCACCATCACGCAGGGAGTTACGACCGTGGCAAGTGGCAACGCGATCCGGGGAAGCCGGGTCGGAGCGGGGCCGATGGGTGAGGCCGAGCGTGGCGAGTCCGCGCCCCGCCTCCGCATCTCCTTCTGGTGCTCGAACGGGCACGAGACGCAGCCGAGCTTCGCCAGCGACGCACAGGTTCCGGAGAACTGGGACTGCCCGCGCTGCGGGTTCCCGGCCGGCCAGGACCGGGACAATCCGCCGGACCCGCCGCGCACCGAGCCGTACAAGACGCACCTCGCGTACGTACGGGAACGGCGCAGCGACGCGGACGGCGAGGCGATTCTCGCCGAGGCGCTCGCGAAACTGCGCGGCGAGATCTAGGAATTGCGGTCCGGCCGGACGCCTCAGGGCGTCCGGCCGGACCGCTTTCGCGTTCAGATCAATTAGGTTGGGGATGCCAGGGGGCATAGGGCAAGTACGCAGGTACGAGAAGAAGTGGGCTGATGTCCGAGATGAACGCAGAAAGCCGCACCAGGCTCAACCGGATGCCCGAGTGGACCGCACTGGGCAAGCACCGTGAGCAGCTGGGCGAGACGCATCTGCGAGAACTGTTCGCCGCCGGTCCCGAGCGTGGCAGCGAGTACACCCTGAAGGTCGGCGACCTCTATCTCGACTACTCGAAGCACCTGGTGACGGACGAGACGCTGAGGCTGCTGCGCGAGCTGGCCGCCGGGGCCGGGGTCGCGGAGCTGCGGGACGCCATGTTCCGCGGCGAGAAGATCAACACCACCGAGGACCGGGCGGTCCTGCACACCGCTCTGCGCGCGCCGCGCGACGCCGTGATCGAGGTCGACGGGGAGAATGTCGTCCCCGCCGTGCACGCCGTGCTCGACAAGATGGCCGCCTTCGCCGACCGCGTCAGGTCGGGGGAGTGGACCGGCCACACCGGCCGGCGCATCAAGAACGTCGTGAACATCGGCATCGGCGGCTCCGACCTCGGACCCGCCATGGCGTACGAGGCGCTGCGCTCCTTCACCGACCGCGACCTCACCGTCCGCTTCGTGTCGAACGTCGACGGGGCCGATCTGCACGAGGCCGTGCGGGACTTGGACCCGGCCGAGACGCTGTTCATCATCGCGTCCAAGACCTTCACCACGATCGAGACCATCACCAACGCCACGTCCGCGCGCAACTGGCTGCTGACGAACCTGCGGGCCGACAGCGACGCCGTCGCCAAGCACTTCGTGGCGCTGTCCACGAATGCCGAAAAAGTCGCCGATTTCGGCATCGACACGGCCAACATGTTCGAGTTCTGGGACTGGGTCGGCGGGCGCTACTCGTACGACTCCGCCATCGGCCTCTCGCTGATGATCGCCATCGGCCCCGGCCGCTTCCGCGAGATGCTCGACGGCTTCCACCTCGTCGACGAGCACTTCCGCACCGCACCGGCCGAGGGGAACGCGCCGCTGCTCCTCGGGCTGCTGGGCGTCTGGTACGGGGGGTTCTTCGACGCGCAGTCGCACGCGGTCCTGCCGTACTCGCACTACCTCGGCAAGTTCACGGCGTACCTCCAGCAGCTCGACATGGAGTCCAACGGCAAGTCCGTGGACCGCGACGGCAACCCGGTCGACTGGCAGACGGGGCCGGTCGTGTGGGGCACGCCGGGCACCAACGGGCAGCACGCGTACTACCAGTTGCTGCACCAGGGCACCAAGTTCATCCCCGCGGACTTCATCGGCTTCGCCAGGCCGGTCGCCGACCTGACGCCCGGGCTGGAGGCCCAGCACGACCTGCTCATGGCGAACTTCTTCGCCCAGACGCAGGCGCTGGCCTTCGGCAAGACGCCCGACGAGGTGCGGGCGGAAGGGGTGGCCGAGGAGCTGGTCACGCACAAGACCTTCCTGGGCAACCGGCCGACCACGACGATTCTCGCCGAGGAGCTCAGCCCGTCCGTGCTCGGTCAGTTGATCGCGCTGTACGAGCACAAGGTCTTCGTACAGGGCGCCATCTGGAACATCGACTCGTTCGACCAGTGGGGCGTCGAGCTCGGCAAGGTCCTCGCGAAGAAGATCGAGCCGGTACTGACGGAAGGCACCGGCGGCGAGCAGCTGGACAGCTCGACCGCGACGCTGGCCGCCAAATACCGCACGCTGCGCGGCCGCTGACCGGGGCGCGGCTCCGGTGAGCGGGGGGACGAACGGGGCGGCGAACGGGGCGACCGTGCGGCTCAGGCCGCCGAACAATACGCTCGACCGGCGCGTCGTCGGCTGGTGGCGGACGCAGTGGCTGCTGCTGACCGCGGTCCCCGTGGCCGTACTGGCCGTGCTGGGCGCACTTGTCGCGCCCGCACGGCCGTGGCTGCTGCTGTCCGCCGGGGTGCTCGCGGTGCTCGGGGCGGCCTGCGCGGTGTTCCTGCCGCTGTGGTGGTTCCGGGTGCACCGCTGGGAGGTCACGGACGACGCGGTGTATGTACGTACCGGATTCTTCTGGCAGGAGTGGCGGATCGCGCCGATGTCGCGGATCCAGACCGTGGACACCGTGCGCGGTCCGCTGGAGCAGGCGTTCAGGCTGGCCACGGTCATAGTCACCACGGCGTCCTCCAAGGGCGCGGTGAAGATCGAGGGGCTCGACCACGAGCTGGCGGCGGAGCTGGCCGAGCAGCTGACACGGATCACACGGGCGACGCCGGGGGACGCGACGTGAGCTCGCACGGGGGCGGCGACGGCGGCGAGGGCGGTGACGGGTGGCGGCGGCTCGATCCGCGCACCGTCCTCGTCGCCGCGCTCGTCATGGCGGGCATCGCGGCGGGCGCCGGAGTGCCCGTCACCATCGGCCTCGCGGGCGGCAGGCCACTGTGGCAGGCACTTGCCTGGGTGCTGGCCGGATCCCTTGTGCTGATCGCGGGCGGCGCCGGGATCGACTACATACGGTGGCGCAGGACCCGCTACCGCATCGGCCCCGAGCGCGCCGAACTCCACACCGGACTGCTGCTGGTCAAACGCCGCTCGCTGGCCCGTGAACGCATCCGCAGCGTCGACCTGACGGCCAATGTGCTGCTGCGGGTCCTCGGCCTGGTGAAGGTCCGTATCGGTACGGGCGAGCACTCCGGCGGCGGCGAATCCACCCTCGAATTCGACCCGGTGGCCCGCGAGGAGGGCGAACGGCTTCGCACGGAACTGCTGAACCGCGCAGCCGCCTCCACGTCGCCCGGTCCCCACCGCGAGGGCGAACTCGCCACCCTCGATCCGACCTGGATCCGCTACGCACCCGTCTCGTTCGTCGCCCCGGCGCTGGGCGGTGCGGCGGCCGGCGGGCTGATGCAGGTCAGTGAATGGTTCGGTGCCCAGGGGAAGTTGATCGAGTGGGCGGGCGAGCGGTTCCGGGACACCCCGGTGGTGTGGGTGGTCGTGGTGCTCGTGGCCGGGGCGTGCGCGGCGGGTGTGGTCGGGGCGCTCGGGCTGTGGGTCGAGATGTGGTGGAACTACCGGCTGGAGCGGGAGCCGGGCGGCACGCTGCGTGTACGCCGCGGACTGTTCACCACCCGGTCGATCTCCATCGAGGAGCGCCGGCTGCGGGGCGTTGAGCTCATCGAGCCGATCGGTGTACGGACGCTGGGGGCGGCGCGGGTGGACGCGGTCGCGACCGGGCTCGCCGAGGACGACGACAGTACGCATGCCGACCACAAGACGCTGCTTCCCCCTGCGCCGCGCGCGACGGCGGAAGCGGTCGCGGCGCACGTCCTGCGCGAGCCGTCCTCGCCGACGAGCACGGCCCGCCTCACGCCGCACCCTCGCGCTGCCCGCACGCGTCGGCTGCGGTGGGCGCTGGGGGCGGCGCTGCTTCCGGTGCTCGTGCTCGCTCTTCTCGGCGCGCTGTTGGCGGACGTCCTGCTGCTGTGCGTTGCCGGGGGCTGCGCGGTGGTGCTGCTGCCGGTGGCAGTGCTGCTGGCTCTGGACGCGTACCGCGCGTTGGGGCACGGCGTCAGTGGCGCCTACCTGGTGGCGCGGTCGGGGACGGTGCGGCGCACGACGGTGGCGCTCCAGCGGGGTGGAGTGATCGGCTGGACGGTCAAGCAGTCGGTCTTCCAGCGTCGGGCGGGGCTTGTCACGCTGACCGCTACTACGGCTGCCGGGGAGGGGGCTTATTCGGTGTACGACGCGGCGGAGGGTGAGGGGCTGGCGTTCGCGGACGCGGCGGTGCCGGGGTTGTTGGGGCCGTTTTTGGAACGGGGTGGCGGCGACTAGTGCGGGTGGTGGTGGTGCGGTGCGGGCTGCCTGCGGCGCGCTGTTCCCCTGCCCGCCCCTTTCCCGCTGTGACATTTTGCGGCTGCCGCCGCGTGGGGGGGGCTCCGCCCCAGACCCCGCTCCTCAAACTCCCCCAAGGACTACGTCCAGGGGGGACCCCCAAGGGCTGAAAGATTCAGCTCGTCCGGCGGTTGAGGACTTCGGAAAGGGGCGGGAAGGGGGAAGCGCCGCAGGCAGCCCGCTCAGACTGCCGCGCTCAGCGTGTCCGCCGATCTGCGTCGGGCCGCCCGCGCCGCCGGTAGCGCCGCGACCGCCACCGCGCCCAGGACCGCCGCCGACACCACCAGCAGCAGGACGACCGCGTCCGGCGCCTGTGCGATGCCCGCTCCGATTCCGTTCGAGCGGCCCTGCGCATCGATCAGCGCGCTGCCGGCCAGTACACCGAGCGTCGTGCCGGACACAGCCGCCGCCAGCGCCGTGAAACCGGCGGCCGCCACGATCATCGCCGTGATCTGGCGTGGGGTCAGCCCCATCGCCTTCAGCGCCGGCAGGTCCCGTTCCCGCTCGCGCACGCCCGCGCCGATCATGGTGAGCAGTTCGGTGAGCCCGATCAGTGCGAGCACGGCGATCAGGCCGACCACTACCCCGCGCGCCGGGGTGAGCCAGGCGGCCGGAGCGGTCGCTTCCCTGATTTCCAGGCGGGCGTCCAGGTCGCGCGCGTCCGCGCCGGGGCGCAGTCGTAGCTGGTAGAAGGTGGGATTCAGCGCGGGGTCGCGCTCGCGGAGGGTGTCGAGGTCGGTGGTGATCACCCGGCCCGCGTTCTCCGGCTCGATACTGCGGCCGACGATGTGCAGGATCTGCGGGCGGCCTCCGACCGTCATCCGCACCCAGTCGCCGACCTCGATGTCGAGCAGATCGAGCAGACCCTGGCCCGCCACCGCCTCGTCGGGCCCGTGCGGAGCCCGCCCCTCGGCGGGTGAGAAGGGGTACGGGTCGGTGCGCGAGCCCAGGCCGCGCAGGGCGATCGTGCCGGTCTGGCCGGGGACCAGCGCCGCGACCTCCACGCCCGGGTGGGCTGCGGCGACGTGCGGGCTCGCGTCCAGCACGGCCCGTACCTCCTGGTCCTTGAGGCCGTCGGACGCCCGCGCCGTGAGTTCACCGCCCTGGAAGCTGTCCAGCGTGGACCACGCGCTCAGCGCGACCGTGATCAGGAGCAGCGGCAGGGCCAGCCGGGCGATCGACGACAGGGAGCGGGCCCGGCGCCGGAACGCGTTGCGCCAGCCGAGCACCAGCGCGGGCGGGACGTTCCGCCCGAGCGCGCTTCGGGCCACGGCCGACATCCGGCCGCCGGCCGGGGCGGCGGCCCGCAGCGCGGGAACGGGCGGGACGCGCCCCGCACGCCACGCGGCGAGGCCGGTCGCCGCACCGATGAACAGCACGGTGGCGGCGGGGAGGGACAGCAGGACGGCGGTGTGCCCGGGAAGGTCCTGCCACACGCCGACCGCTTCGCCGATCCGGCCCGGCGTCCGGGCGCCCAGGGTCTCGACGAGCGCGGTCCCCAGGACGACTCCGGACAGGGCGAAGGCGAGGTGCTGGGCCAGGAAGATACGTACGACCTGCCCCGGGGTGAAGCCGATGGCCTTGAGGACGGCGATGTCCCGGAGATGGCCGCGGACTCGGGTGCTGATCGCGCCGGTCACCGCCAGCGCGGCCGCCAGCAGGGCGCCGAGCCCGAAGAGGCCGAGGAGCAGGCCGAGCAGCCGGTTGTCGCTCTGTGCCTCGGCGCGCGCCTGGTGCCAGCTGGAGACCTCGGTGACGTCGTCGGCGCGGAGCGCGGTGACCGCGCGCTGTACGGCGAAGTCGGTGTCGTCGGGCTGGTCGAGCCGCAATCCGACGACCTGTCCGAGGCGGTCGCCCGGCGCGTGGGCGAGGGCGGGTTCGCCGGACAGTACCCAGCCGGTGCCCGGCCGGTCGCCGGGACGGTACGGGGACTCGGCGCTGTCCGCGACGCCGACGACCGTCAGCGTACGTACGGAGCCGTGGGCGCCCGGCACCGAGAGGGTGTCCCCGGGCCCGGCCCACAGGGCGTCGGCCAGGCTGCTCTCCAGGACGACGCCGCCGGGTGCGGACCGGTCGAGCCAGCGCCCCGAAGTGATCAGCGGACGGCCGACGTCGGAGGGCTCCGGGGTGGCACCGCGCAGTTCGACGGTGGCCTTGGCGCCCTGCGACCGTACGGTCGTACGGGCTGTCCGGTACGGCCCGGCGAGCTCGTCGACCCCGTCCAGCCGGGCCAGTCCGGCAGCGTCGGCGGTTGGGCTGGTGTGGATCCACACATGGGCGCCGCGGGACTGGGTGAAGACGCGCTGCCAGGGGTTGGCGGCGTAACTGAGCAGTGCACCGGCCAGGAGCAGGGAGACGATGATCCCGGCGGTCGTGAGCACGATGAACAGCGCCTCGCCGCGATGCGTGCGCAGATCGGCGTGCGCCCAGCGCAGAGTGGCCCGCACCGCTGTCAGTCCTTCAGTTCCAGGACGCTTGAGACGCCGGAGCGGCCTGCCCCCGTGCCGAGCGTCGCGTCGTCGGCGATCCGGCCGTCGAAGAAGCTGATGACCCGGTCCGCCGCGCTGGCCAGCCGGTGGTCATGGGTGACGAGCAGAATGGCCTGGCCGCGCTGGTGGAAGCGGGACAGCAGCCGCATCACCTCGCGGGTGCCCTTGCTGTCCAGGCTGCCCGCGGGTTCGTCGGCCAGCAGCAGGCCGGGGTGGTTGACCAGGGCCCGTGCCAGGGCGACGCGCTGCTGTTCGCCGCCGGACAGCTCGCCCGGCATCCTGCGCTCCGTGCCTTCCAGGCCCAGCTCGGCGAGGAGCTTCTCGCGCTCGGCGCGGGCCTGACGCGCGTTGCTTCCGGCGAGCAGAGCGGGCAGTTCGATGTTGTCGGCGACCGTCAGATTCGACACGAGGTTGAAGAACTGGAAGACGACGCCGATACGGCGGCGCCGCAGCACTGCCCAGCGGGCCTCGCTGTACGAGTCGACGCACTCGCCGTCCAGCCGGATGCTTCCGCTGTCCGGCCGCTGGAGCCCGCCGAGCAGATGCAGCAGGGTGGATTTCCCCGCGCCCGACGGTCCGGTGACCGCGATGAACTCGCCCGGCCGGATGGTCAGATCCACACCGCGCACGGCGTGGGCCGGGGCGCCTTCGCCGTGGTAGGTCTTGACGAGGCCTTCGGCGCGCAGGACAGGAGGAGGTGCTACGTCGCTCATTCCAGCTCCTCCTGACAGCGTTCCAGCCAGTCGAGGTCGGCCTGCAGGTGCAGCATCGCGCCCTCGATCAGCAGCTGGGAGATCCGGTTGTCCCGGTCTTCGGCGGCGGCGAGCTTCGACAGGTCCCGCAGGGTGTTGAGGTACTGACGCCGCTGTTTGTTGATGAGAGTTATCGGGTCGGCCATGCCGGACGCCGGTGCGAGGGCGAGCTTCATGAAGAACTCGTCCCGTACGCGCGGCTCGTCGGTCGGCTCCTCGAACCAGACATTCAGCGCTTCCCGCCCGGCGTCGGTCAGCCGGTAGATCTTCTTGTTGGGCCGGTTCGACTGGGCGATTTCCTCGCCCTCGATCAGGCCCGACTTCTCCAGCCGACCGAGAGTGACATAGATCTGGCCGACGTTCGGCTGAGGGTACGCGGCGCCCAGCAGTTGCTCAAGCCCCTGTTTGAGCTCGTATCCGTGGGCGGGACCACGGGCGAGGAGAGCGAGAAGGGGCAGGCGCACGCGTGCTTCCTCCTCCCCGTTCCGTACCTGCTCGTTGGGGGCGGGACCGGATCGTGGTCGGAGTGTGGCCCGTATCGCCCTGGCGTTATGCGTCGGGCCCTAGTATCGCCCATGCCTAACGGGTATACATGGCCCCTGACGTCACTCGAGGAAGAATGGCGCCGGTGCACAGGGAGGAACCTATGCGGTGGATACGAGCCGCGGGTAGGGGTCTCCTGGTCGCCGCCGTGATCATGACCGGCTATGCCGGGGCCGGTGTGCGGGCCGGAGGGCCGCCGGGCGGCGGGGACGGGCGCGGGCCCATGACGCTGGCCACGGCCGGCGATCTCACCGGTTATCTCGGTCCGCTGCTGGACGGCTGGAACCGTACACACCCGGACGAAAAGGTCACCCTCGTCGAGCTGCCGGACTCGGCCGACGAGACCCGGGCGCAGATGATCACCGAACTGCGGGCCGGCAGCGGCCGGTTCGACGTGCTCAATATCGATGTGGCGTGGACCTCGGAGTTCGCGGGTGCGGGCTGGATCGCGCCGGTCGACCGGAGCCGCTTCCCGCTCGACACCTTCCTGCCGCCGGTGGTGGACACCGCCACCTTCGACGGACAGCTGTACGCCGTCCCGTATGTCACGAATGCCGGGTTGCTCTACTACCGCAAGGACCTCCTGGAACGCGAGGGCGAACAGCCGCCCCGCACCTGGGCGGACCTGGAGCGACAGGCGTCGACGATCGCCCCCAAGTACGGAATAGGCGGATATGCCGGGCAGTTCCTGCCGTACGAGGGGCTCGCCGTCAACGTCACCGAGGCGGTGCATTCGGCGGGCGGATCGTTCCTCGGCGACGAGGGCGAGCGGGTCACCGTGGACTCCGCCGCCGCCCGCGCCGGACTGGGCTTCCTCGCCCGGGGAGTACGGGACGGCTGGATTCCGCAGGAGGCGCTGCGCTTCAAGGAGGAGGAGTCGCGGCAGGCGTTCCAGAACGGCCGACTGCTCTTCCTGCGCAACTGGCCTTACGTCTACTCCGCCGCCGGAGGCAAGGACTCCGAGGTCGCCGGGAAGTTCGGCGTAACACCGCTGCCGGGCCCCGACGGCCCCGGCGCGAGCGTGCTGGGCGGCTCCAATCTCGCCGTCAACGCGCATTCCCGTCACCAGGAGTCGGCCAAGGCCCTGATGGCCTACCTGACCAGCGAACCCGTGCAGCGCAAGGTGCTCACCGAGGGCTCACTGCCACCGGTGCGGGCCGCCCTGTACACCGATCCCGAGCTGGTGCGCGCGTACCCGTTCCTGCCGACGCTGCGCAGGAGTGTGCTGGCGGCCGAGCCCCGGCCCAAGAGCCCGCGCTACGACCAGGTGAGCCTGGCGGTGCAGGCGGTGGCGTACGACGCGATGGCGCTGCGCCAGTCTCCGGAGCAGGCGGTCCTCAGGCTGGCCGGGGAGCTCCGGGCCGTCGCACGCAGAGGCTGAGAAACCTCCGCCTAGTTACATGTTAGGTATCTGCGACCTAACGAATCCCTGGACATATGGGTACAACCAAGGGCAGCTTTCTGTCTTGTCGTTGACACTTGCTCGACACGCCTACTTAACATGCATGCATAACGGGGGGCCTGCTCTGGACACTCCCGCACGCACAAGTAGGAACAGGTCAACGGGTGATGCTCACTGCCCCGGCCGACAACGGCCTCCCCCTTCGCATCGCGCACCACTGGTGGCGGGATGCGGTGATTTACCAGGTGTATGTCCGCAGCTTCCTGGACAGCACCGGCGACGGCATCGGTGACCTGGCCGGGGTACGGGCGGGGTTGCCGTACCTCAAGAAGCTCGGCGTCGACGGCATCTGGCTGAGCCCGTTCTACCCCTCGCCGCAGCACGACCACGGCTACGACGTCGCCGACTACTGCGACGTCGACCCGATCTTCGGGGACCTCGCCGAATTCGACCTGCTGGTCACCGCCGCCCGGCGGCTCGGCATCAAGATCCTGCTGGACATTGTCCCCAACCACTGCTCCAGCGAGCACGTCTGGTTCCGCGAGGCGCTGGCCGCAGAGCCCGGCAGTGCGGCCCGCGCCCGCTTCCACTTCGCCGACGGCCTGGGCCCGGACGGCGAGGAGCCGCCCAACAACTGGCGCGCGATGTTCGGCGGCCCCGCCTGGTCCCGCATCACGGAGGAGGACGGCACCCCCGGCCAGTGGTACCTCCACATGTTCACCCCCGAGCAGCCCGACCTGAACTGGCGCAACCCCGAGGTCGCCGACCACTTCGACCGAGCCCTGCGCTTCTGGCTGGACCGTGGCGTCGACGGCTTCCGTATCGACGTGGCGGCAGGGCTCTTCAAGCACCCCGAACTCCCCGACTCCCCGGACCCGGAGGCCGACGAGCGGACCCGCGACTCGGTCAACCCGCTCGCCTGGAACCAGCCCGAGGTGCACGACGTGTGGCGCCACTGGCGCTCGGTCTGCGAGGAGTACGCCGCCCGCGACGGCCGCGACCGGCTGCTGGTCGGTGAGGTCTCCGTACCCACCGCCCGCGAACATGCCCTGTACGTACGCCCCGACGAGCTGCACCAGGCCTTCTTCTTCGACCTGCTCGGAGCCCCCTGGGACGCCGACGCGTTCCAGAAGATCATCTCCGACGCGATGCAGGACATCGCGGGCACCGGCTCCACCGTCACCTGGGTCCTCAACAACCACGACCAGGTCCGCACCGTCACCCGCTACGGCGAATCCGGCACCGAGGGCAGCGGCCTCGGCTCGGCGCGCGCCAGGGCCGCCGCCCTGCTGATGATGGCGCTGCCCGGATCGGCGTACATCTACCAGGGCGAAGAGCTGGGCCTGCCGGAAGTCGTGGACCTGCCCGACGATGTGCTCACCGACCCCATATTCCGCCGTACAGGCAGCCGCAAGCGCATACGTGACGGCTGCCGGGTCCCGCTCCCGTGGTCGGGCCACGCCTCCCCGTTCGGCTTCACCTCGGGAGCCGAAGGGGCCCGGCCGTGGCTGCCGCAGCCCGAGTGGTTCGCCGAACACGCAACCGACCGGGCGCTGGCCGACACCCGCTCGTTCTGGCACCTCTACCGGGACGGCCTGCAACTGCGGCGCGGGCTGCCCCAGTTCGCCGACGGCGGCCTGCGCTGGCTGGAGAGCCCGCCCGAGGTGCTCGCCTTCGTCCGGGGCGACGGCCTGGTGTGCGCGGTCAACTTCGGCACCGCACCTGTGCCGGCTCCGGTCGCGGGCACCCCGCTGCTGGCCAGCGGCCCGTGTACCAACGGGGTGCTGCCCGGGTCCACCGCCGCCTGGTGGATCAGCGACAACGCCCCCCTTTAACCCCCCTGTGATCCCTCCTGCTCAATCTCTCCGGAAGGAACAGCCATGATGAGACTGCAACGACGGACAATGGCAGCCTGCTCCTCGGCGCTCGCCCTCGCATTCGGCGCGACCGCGTGCGGCGGCGACGTCACCCCCGCGGGCGGTGGCGGCGAGAGCCTCAGCGGCAAGAAGGTTTCTGTCGCCGGTGTCTGGTCCGGCACGGAACAGAAGAACTTCCGCAAGGTGCTCGACGCCTTCTCGGAAAAGACCGGCGCCAAGGTCGAGTTCATCTCCACCGGCGACAACGTCTCCACCGTCATCGGCAGCAAGATCGAGGGTGGCAACGCGCCCGACGTGGTGATGGTGCCTCAGGTGGGCGTGCTGAAGCAGTTCGCCGAGAAGGGCTGGCTCCAGCCGCTCGACAAGAAGACCGAGCAGACGGTCACGGACAACTTCGCGCCGGTCTGGAAGAACTACGGCACCGTCGACGGCGACTTCTACGGCCTCTACTTCAAGGCCGCCCACAAGTCGACGGTCTGGTACAGCCCGGACGCCCTCGACCAGGCCGGGGTCAAGCCGCCGAAGACCTACGCGGAGATGCTCAAGAGCTCCGCCACGGTCGCCGACTCCGGACTGCCCGCCTTCGCGGTCGCCGGAGAGGACGGCTGGACGCTCACCGACTGGTTCGAGAACATCTACCTCTCCCAGGCAGGCCCCGAGAAGTACGACCGGCTCGCCGCCCACAAGCTGCCGTGGACCGACGCCAGTGTCGTCAAGGCACTCACCACCCTGGGCGAGCTGTTCTCCGGCAAGGACCTCGTCGCGGGCGGCCGTTCGGGCGCGCTGAGCACCGACTTCCCCAGCTCCGTCGGACAGGTCTTCGGCGCCGACCCCGAGGCCGCGATGGTCTACGAGGGCGACTTCGTCGGCTCGATAGCCAAGGAGGAGCACGGCAGGAAGATCGGCGAGGACGCCACCTTCTTCCCCTTCCCCGCCGTCGACGGAGGCAAGGCACCGGTGGTCAGCGGCGGCGACGCCGCGGTGGTGCTCAAGGACGGCCGCAACCGCAAGGCCGCCATGGCGCTCATGGACTACCTCGCCACCCCGGAAGCTGCCGAGGTCTGGGCCGGCGCGGGCGGCTTCCTCTCGCCCAACAAGAAGGTCGACCCGGCCGCCTACGGCGACGACACGGCACGCAAGACCGCCAAGTCCCTCATCGACGCCGGTGACACCGTCCGCTTCGACATGTCCGACCAGGCCCCGGCTGCCTTCGGCGGCACCAAGGGCATGGGCGAGTGGAAGATCCTCCAGGACTTCCTGCGCGACCCCGCCGACCCGAAGGGCACCGCGGCCGCGCTCGAAGCCGCGGCGGCCAAGGCCTTCAAGAACTGAGGGCGACAGCCATGACCGCCATCACCACCCCCTCGTCCGCCGCCGGTGCCCGGCGCAGCGCCACCCGGCGCAGATGGATCGTCGCCGTGGTGTTCGCCCTCCCCGCCCTGCTGCTGCTCGGCGTGCTGGTCGTCTACCCGATGCTGTTCTCCGTAGGACGCAGCTTCTTCGACGCCACGGGCACCCGGTTCGTCGGCGGCGACAACTACACCGAGATGTTCCGCGACCCGGCGACGCTCAAGGCCATCCGGAACAGCACCCTCTGGGTCGTCATCGCCCCCACGCTGCTGACCGGCCTCGGGCTGATCCTCGCCGTACTCACCGAGAAGGTCCGCTGGGCGACCGCCTTCAAGCTGTTGCTGTTCCTGCCGATGGCGGTCTCCTTCCTCGCCGCCGGCATCATCTTCCGGCTCGCGTACGAGGAGGACCCCGACCGGGGTGTGCTCAACGCGGTGGCGGTCGGCGTCCACGACACCTTCAAGGACGCCTCCTCCTACCCCACTGCCCGGGCACGCGACGGGCAGGGACTGGCGAAGGCCGACGACGGCTCGTTCCGTACGACCGACGAGACGGGACCGGGACGTACCGTCGCCCTCGGACTCGTCGGCGTCCGGCCGAACGAACTGCCCGCCGGGGCCGTGCCCGCCCGGCAGGCAGCCACCGCCGAGGCCGCCGCGGACGAACTGCGCGGTGTCGTCTACCTGGACTTCACCCCCGGCGGGGGCGGCGAACAGGGCAAGGTCGACGCCAAGGAGAGCGGACTGCCGCAGATGGCGGTCGAGGCGGTACAGGGCGGCAAGGTGGCGGGGCGGGCCACCACCGCGTCCGACGGCTCCTTCCGCTTCGCGGACCTGCCCCCCGGCTCGTACGAACTCCGCCTCCCCGCACAGAACTTCGCGCCGCCCTACGAGGGCATCTCCTGGCTGGGCCCCGCCCTGGTCACACCGGCCGTCATCGGCGCGTACCTGTGGATCTGGACGGGCTTCGCGATGGTGCTCATCGGCGCCGGGCTCTCCGCCCTGCCCCGGGAGGCACTGGAGGCGGCCCGGATGGACGGCGCGAACGAGTGGCAGATCTTCCGCAGGATCACGGTGCCGCTGCTCGCCCCGGTGCTGACCGTGGTCTTCGTGACCCTGGTGATCAACGTGATGAAGGTCTTCGACCTCGTCTACATCATCGCGCCCGGCCCGGTGCAGGAAGAGGCCACCGTACTGGCCACCCAGATGTGGCTGGTGTCCTTCGGCGGCGGCCAGGACCAGGGTCTTGGCAGCGCCCTCGGTGTGCTCCTGCTGGTGCTGGTCGTACCCGCCATGCTCTTCAACGTCCGCCGCTTCCGCAGGAGTCAGTCATGACCGTCACCGCCGTCGCCAAGACCGGCGAGCGCCGACCGGCGGACGGACCGGGGACGCCGCCCGCCCCCGCGCCCAAACGCCCCTCCTGGGCGGCCAGGCTGACCCGCGGGCTCAGCAGCGGAGTCGTACAGGCCGTCCTGATCATCGTGGGGCTGATCTGGATCACGCCACTGGCCGGGCTCTTCCTGTCCTCACTGCGCACCGAGCGGGACAACGCGGGCAGCGGCTGGTGGACCTCGCTGACCCGCCCCGGACAGCTCTCGCTCGACAACTACACGGCGCTGCTCGCCGATACGGGCATCACCCAGGCGTTCTGGAACACCGTTCTGATTTCGGTGCCGGCCACCACACTGGTCGTCGTACTGGCCGCGCTGGCCGCGTACGCCTTCGCCTGGCTGGAGTTCCCGGGGCGGGACTCGCTCTTCCTGGTGGTGGTGGCGCTGCTCGTGGTGCCGGTGCAGGTCGGGCTGCTGCCGGTGGCGAAACTGTTCGGACAGCTCGGGCTCTTCGGCACCATCCCGGGCGTCGTGCTCTTCCACGTCGCGTACGGGCTGCCGTTCGCCATCTTCCTGCTGCGCAATTACTTCGCCGAGATCCCGCGCGAGATGCTGGAGGCGGCGCGGATGGACGGCGGCAGCGAGTGGCGGATCTTCGCCCAGCTGATCCTGCCCGTGGGGCGCCCCGCCCTTGCCAGCCTGGCCATCTTCCAGTTCCTGTGGGTCTGGAACGACATGCTGGTGGCGCTGCTCTTCGCGGACAGCGCGTCGCAGCCGCTCACGGTGGCGCTCCAGTCCCAGATACGGCAGTTCGGCAGCAACATCGATGTGCTGGCGCCCGGCGCGTTCCTCTCCCTGGTCGTGCCGGTGGCCGTCTTCTTCGCCTTCCAGCGCCACTTCGTCCAGGGCGTCATGGCGGGCTCCGTCAAATAGCCGCACCCCCTATGACTACGGCCCGGTCCACCGAAAGGCGGACCGGGCCGTAGTCATGCAACAGGCGCTTCCTGTCAGAAAGTTGCCGGAGGGTAGAGCGCACGCGGCAGCTGCGAGGCCGCCGCGTCGTCCAGCAGCCACAGCGTGCGGCTGCGCCCGTACGCGCCCGCCGCCGGGGCCTGGATCTCCCCGGCACCCGACAGCCCTATCGCCACGGCCTTCGCCTTGTCCTCGCCCGCCGCCAGCAGCCACACCTCACGCGCCGCGCGAATCGCGGGCAGCGTCAGGGAGATACGGGTGGGCGGGGGCTTCGGGGCGCCGTGAACGCCCACCACCGTGCGCTCCGCCTCCCGGACGGCCGGCAGCTCAGGGAAGAGCGACGCCACGTGCGTGTCCGGGCCGACGCCCAGCATCAGGACGTCGAACGTCGGGACAGGGCCATGGTCTTCTGGCCCCGCAGCCGCGGCCAGTTCAGTGGCGTACGCAGCGGCCGCCGCATCCACGTCATTGCTGTACGCACCGCCCGAAGCCGGCATCGCGTGGACCCGGGCGGGGTCCACCGGTACCGAATCGAGCAGGGCGTCGCACGCCTGGGTGTAGTTGCGCTCCGGGTCCCCCGCGGGGAGGAAGCGCTCGTCGCCCCACCACAGGTCGAGCCGCGCCCAGTCGATCGCGTCCCTGGCGGGGGACGAGGCGAGCGCGGCCAGCACGCCGTTGCCGTTCCGGCCGCCCGTCAGCACCACCGACGCCGAACCGCGCGCGGACTGGGCGTCGACCACCTTCGTGATCAGCCTGGCCGCCGCGGCCTGCGCCATCAGCTCCTTGTCGTGGTGAACGACAAGCTGTGGTGCGCTCACTTCGACGCCGCCTTCTTGGCCGGTGCGGACTTCTTCGCGGCGGCGGCGGAGGACTTGGCCGTCGGCTCGTCCGCCGCGCCCGCCTCGTCCGGTGCCTTCTCGTTCGCGGCCGGCGCTGCCGTCGCCCGCTCACCGAGTCGCTCGACACCGAACTTCAGCGCCGACGCGTACGTGTCGTCAGGGTCGAGCCTGCGCAGCTCCTCGGCGATCAGCTCGGCGGTCTCCCGCCGCTTGAGCGCCACCGCGCGGTCCGGCTGTCCTTGGATGGAGAGGGACGCCAGCGAACCGTCCGGCCGGTGGAGCCTGATCGGCCCGCAGTTGGTCTCCATCTGTACGCCCGTCAGGCCGGGCCCGGACGACATCGACCGCTTCACCGGTACGTGCAGCCGGTCGGCGAGCCACATGCCGAGCAGCTCGACGCTCGGGTTGAACTCCTCGCCCTCCACCTCCACCGAGGTGACCTCGCACTCCACCTGGTCCAGCGCGGCCGCGAGCATCGAGCGCCACGGCGTGATGCGCGTCCAGGAGAGGTCGGTGTCGCCCGGGGTGTAGGCGTCCGCGCGCGCCGACAGCTCGTCGATCGGGTGCTCGGCGGCGTACGTGTCGGTCACGCGGCGCTGGGCCAGCGCGCCGAGCGGGTCCTTCGCCGGGTCGAGCGGCGCGTTCACCGCCCACCACACGACGACGGGGGCGTCGGGCAGCAGCAGCGGCAGCACCACCGACTGGGCGTGGTTGATGACCTCGCCGTACAGCCGCAGGACGACCGTCTCACCGGTGCCCGCGTCCGCGCCCACCCGTACCTCGGCGTCGAGGCGTGCCTTCGAGCGGTCGCGCGGCGAGCGCGAGACCCGCTTGATGACGACGAGGGTGCGCGAAGGGTGCTCGCGGGAGGCCTCGTTGGCCGCCCTGAGCGCGTCGTACGCGTTCTCCTCGTCGGTGACGATGACCAGGGTCAGCACCATGCCCACGGCAGGAGTGCCGATCGCGCGGCGGCCCTGGACCAGCGCCTTGTTGATCTTGCTGGACGTGGTGTCCGTGAGGTCGATCTTCATGGCCGACGCCAGCTCCGTCCGTCTCGTGCGAGCATTTCGTCCGCCTCGACCGGGCCCCAGGAACCGGCCAGGTACTGCGCGGGCTTGCCGTTCGCGTCCCAGTAGTCCTCGATCGGGTCGAGGATGCGCCAGGACTGCTCGACCTCTTCCAGCCGCGGGAAGAGGTTGGCGTCGCCGAGCAGGACGTCCAGGATCAGGCGCTCGTACGCCTCGGGGCTGGACTCGGTGAAGGACTCGCCGTAGGCGAAGTCCATCGACACGTCCCGGACCTCCATCGAGGTGCCCGGCACCTTCGAACCGAAGCGGACCGTGACACCCTCGTCCGGCTGGACGCGGATGACCAGGGCGTTCTGCCCCAGCTCCTCGGTGGCCGTGTGGTCGAAGGGCGAGTGCGGGGCACGCTGGAAGACGACCGCGATCTCGGTGACGCGGCGGCCCAGGCGCTTGCCCGTACGCAGATAGAAGGGGACGCCCGCCCAGCGGCGGTTGTCGATCTCCAGCTTGATCGCCGCGTAGGTGTCGGTCTTCGACTGGGGGTCGATGCCGTCTTCCTGGAGGTAGCCGACGGCCTTCTCGCCGCCCTGCCAGGCCGCCGCGTACTGCCCGCGTACGGTGTCGCGGCCGAGGTCCTTGGGGAGCCTGACGGCGCCGAGCACCTTGGTCTTCTCGGCGACCAGCGCGTCCGCCTCGAAGGAGGCGGGCTCCTCCATGGCGGTCAGCGCGAGCAGCTGGAGGAGGTGGTTCTGGATGACGTCGCGGGCGGCGCCGATGCCGTCGTAGTAGCCGGCGCGGCCGCCGATGCCGATGTCCTCGGCCATCGTGATCTGGATGTGGTCGACGTACGACCGGTTCCAGAGCGGCTCGAACATCGTGTTGGCGAAGCGCAGCGCCATGATGTTCTGGACCGTTTCCTTGCCCAGGTAGTGGTCGATCCGGAAGACCTCGTTGGGCGGGAAGACCTCGTGGACGACCTTGTTGAGCTCCTGCGCGGAGGCCAGGTCGTGCCCGAAGGGCTTCTCGATGACGGCACGCCGCCACGAGCCTTCCTGCTGGTCGGCGAGCCCGTGCTTCTTGAGCTGCTGGACGACCTTGGGGAAGAACTTCGGCGGTACGGACAGGTAGAAGGCGAAGTTGCCGCCGGTGCCCTGCTTCTTGTCGAGGTCCTCGATCGTGGCCTTCAGCTGCTCGAAGGCGTCGTCGTCGTCGAAGGTGCCCTGGACGAAACGCATTCCCTGGATCAGCTGCTGCCAGACTTCCTCGCGGAACGGCGTGCGGGCGTGCTCCTTGACGGCGTCGTGGACGACCTGTGCGAAGTCCTCGGTCTCCCAGTCGCGACGGGCGAAGCCGATGAGCGAGAAGCCCGGCGGCAGCAGGCCACGATTGGCAAGATCGTAGACCGCAGGCATCAACTTTTTACGTGACAAATCGCCCGTGACGCCAAAGATGACCAGGCCCGACGGCCCCGCGATACGCGGGAGCCGTCGGTCCTGAGCGTCACGCAGCGGATTGCTGCTGGACAATTTCTAGGCCTCCGAAGGGGCGAGGCGCTTGAGCTCCGCCTCGGTGGACTTGAGCAGGTCGTTCCAGGACGCCTCGAACTTGTCGACGCCCTCGTCCTCGAGCAGCTGCACCACGTCGTCGTACGAGATCCCGAGCTTCTCGATGGCGTCGAGCTCGGCCCGGGCCTGCTCGTAGGTGCCGGAGACCGTGTTGCCCGTGATCTGGCCGTGGTCGGCGGTCGCTTCGAGGGTCGCCTCGGGCATGGTGTTCACCGTGCCGGGCGCGACGAGGTCGTCTACGTACAGCGTGTCCTTGTACGAGGGGTCCTTGACGCCGGTCGAGGCCCACAGCGGACGCTGCTTGTTGGCCTGCGCCTTGTCCAGGGCATTCCAGCGGTCCGAGGAGAAGACCTCTTCGTACGCCTCGTACGCCAGACGGGCGTTGGCCAGTGCGGCCTTGCCCTTGAGTGCCTTGGCGTCGTCGGTGCCCAGGGCGTCCAGGCGCTTGTCGATCTCGGAGTCCACGCGGGACACGAAGAACGAAGCCACCGAGTGGATCTTGGAGAGGTCCAGGCCCGCGGCCCGCGCCTTCTCCAGACCGGCCAGGTAGGCGTCCATGACCTCGCGGTAGCGCTCCAGCGAGAAGATCAGCGTCACATTGACGCTGATGCCGAGACCGATGGTCTCGGTGATCGCCGGGAGACCCGCCTTGGTGGCCGGGATCTTGATCAGGGTGTTCGGGCGGTCCACCAGCCAGGCGAGCTGCCTGGCCTCGGCCGTCGTCGCCCTGGTGTTGTGCGCCAGGCGCGGGTCGACCTCGATGGACACCCGGCCGTCCTGGCCGCCGGTCGCGTCGAAGACCGGGCGCAGGATGTCGGCGGCGTCCCTCACGTCGGCCGTCGTGATCATGCGGATGGCTTCTTCGACCGTGACCTTGCGGGCGGCGAGGTCGGTGAGCTGCTGGTCGTAACCGTGCCCCGTCGAGATCGCCTTCTGGAAGATGGACGGGTTGGTGGTGACGCCCACGACGTGCTGCTGGTCGATCAGCTCGGCGAGGTTGCCGGACGTGATCCGCTGGCGCGAAAGGTCGTCAAGCCAGATCGCGACGCCTTCGTCGGAGAGGCGCTTGAGTGCGTCTGTCATGAGAGTTACATCTCCTACTTGTCGTATACCGGCGTCAGCGCGCTGCGGCGGCAAGAGATTCCCGCGCGGCGGCCGCAACCGCGTCCGCGGTGAATCCGAACTCACGGAAGAGGACCTTGGCGTCCGCGGAAGCGCCGAAGTGCTCCAGCGAGACAATCCGGCCGGCCTCGCCGACGTACCGGTGCCAGGTCAGGGCAATGCCCGCCTCAACGGCGACGCGGGCCTTGACGGACGGCGGCAGCACGCTGTCGCGGTACGCCTGGTCCTGCTCCTCGAACCACTCGATCGAGGGCATCGACACCACACGCGCCGGAACGCCGGCGGCCTGGAGCTGCTCGCGCGCCTCGACGGCGAGCTGCACCTCCGAGCCGGTGCCGATCAGCACGACCTGCGGCTGGCCGCCCTCGGCCTCGAGCATGACGTAACCGCCGCGCGCGGCGTCCTCGTTGACGTCGTACGTCGGAACGCCCTGGCGGGTCAGCGCGAGACCGTGCGGCGCGTCGTTGCGCCGGAGGATCTCGCGCCAGGCGATCGCCGTCTCGTTGGCGTCGGCCGGGCGGACCATGTTCAGGCCGGGGATGGCGCGCAGCGCGGCCATGTGCTCGACCGGCTGGTGCGTCGGGCCGTCCTCGCCGAGGCCGACGGAGTCGTGCGTCCACACGTACGTCACCGGCAGCTTCATCAGCGCGGCGAGGCGGACGGCGGGGCGCATGTAGTCGGAGAACACCAGGAAGGTGCCGCCGTAGATGCGGGTGTTGCCGTGCAGCGCGATGCCGTTCATCGTCGAGCCCATGGCGTGCTCGCGGATGCCGAAGTGGACCGTACGGCCGTACGGGTTCGCCTCGGGCAGCGGGTTGCCGACGGGCAGGAACGACGACGTCTTGTCGATCGTCGTGTTGTTCGAGCCGGCGAGGTCGGCGGAGCCGCCCCACAGCTCGGGGACGACCGCGCCGAGCGCCTGCAGCACCTTGCCGGACGCTGCACGGGTCGCCACGGCGTGGCCGGGCTCGAAGACCGGAACGGCCTTCTCCCAGCCCTCGGGCAGCTCGCCCGCGGCGATGCGGTCGAAGGTGGCGGCGCGCTCGGCGTTGTTGTTGCACCACTCCTGGAACTGCTTGTCCCAGGCGGCGTGCGCCTCACGGCCGCGGTCGGCCGCTTCGCGCACGTGGGCGAAGACGTCGTCGTCGACCTGGAAGTGCTGCTCGGGGTCGAAGCCGAGCACACGCTTGGTGGCCGCGATCTCGTCCTCGCCCAGCGCCGAGCCGTGCGAGGCCTCGGTGCCCTGCGCGTTGGGGGCGGGCCAGGCGATGATCGTGCGCGCCGCGATGATCGACGGGCGCTCGGTCTCCTCCTGCGCCGCCTTCAGCGCCGCGTACAGCGCCTTGACGTCGAAGTCGCCGTTGGCGTCCTGCTCGATGCGCTGGACGTGCCAGCCGTACGCCTCGTACCGCTTCAGCACGTCCTCGGAGAAGGCGGTCTCGGTGTCGCCCTCGATCGAGATGTGGTTGTCGTCGTACAGAGCGACGATGCTGCCGAGCTTCTGGTGGCCCGCGAGCGAGGACGCCTCGGCCGAGATGCCCTCCTCCAGGTCGCCGTCGGAGACGATGGCCCAGATGGTGTGGTCGAACGGGGACGCGCCCTCGGCGGCCTCCGGGTCGAACAGACCGCGCTCGTAGCGTGCGGCCATCGCCATGCCCACGGCGTTGGCGATGCCCTGGCCCAGCGGACCGGTCGTGGTCTCCACGCCGACCGTGTGCCCGTACTCGGGGTGGCCGGGCGTCAGGCTGCCCCAGGTGCGGAACGCCTTGAGGTCGTCGAGCTCCAGGCCGTACCCGGCCATGTAGAGCTGGATGTAGAGCGTGAGGCTGGAGTGACCGGGGGAGAGCACGAATCGATCGCGGCCCGTCCAGTTCGCATCACTCGGGTCGTGCCGCATCAACTTCTGGAAAAGAACATATGCGGCCGGTGCGAGGCTCATGGCCGTACCAGGGTGGCCGTTGCCGACCTTCTGTACGGAATCCATGGCCAGGACGCGGACGGTATCGACAGCCCGCTGGTCCAGATCGGTCCACTCGAGATCTGTGCTCGTCGGCTTGGTGCTCACCCTGAGTCAGGGCTCCTCTCCACATGTCGAATCCCGGTGACTGGTAGCCGCACCGGGCGTTGTCGAGCCTACCCCCGCGAGAACACGCATCATTTCGAGTTCACGTCGTGGACAAAAACGGACACAGGCCAGGGTGCGGGCGGCTGCGGGGGTTCGCCTCCTGACGTTCACCTTCCTCATTACGGACCCGGTCCGGGCCCTGCTCAACACGACCCACCCCGGCGGAGATCGGCCTATGGGCAACGTCTACAGTGGCGTGGTACGCGCAAGTCTTTACCGGGCCTTCACGTCCGGTAGCTTGCTGGAATTTCTCTGTCAGGGGTGTGCGTGACGGCCGTCGAGTCCCGACCCGCAGGGGTCGCCTTGACTCCCAGCCCGGCGGGCCATCGGCCATTCGGAGCCCGGGTCAAGGCGTTCGTGGCACTGACCAAGCCTCGGATCATCGAACTGCTGCTGATCACCACCGTTCCGGTGATGTTCCTGGCGGAGCAGGGTGTGCCCGATCTGTGGCTGGTCCTGGCGACCTGCCTCGGCGGTTACCTCTCCGCGGGCGGCGCGAACGCGCTCAACATGTACATCGACCGCGACATCGACGCCCTGATGGACCGCACGTCGCAGCGCCCGCTGGTCACCGGCATGGTGAGCCCGCGCGAGTGCCTGGTCTTCGGCATCAGCCTCGCGGTGATCTCCACACTCTGGTTCGGACTGCTCATCAACTGGCTGTCCGCCGCACTGTCGCTGGGCGCGCTGCTCTTCTACGTCGTCGTCTACACGATGATCCTCAAGCGGCGCACCGCGCAGAACATCGTCTGGGGCGGCATCGCCGGCTGCCTGCCGGTCCTCATCGGCTGGTCCGCGGTCACCAACTCGATGTCCTGGGCCGCCGTCATTCTCTTCCTCGTCATCTTCTTCTGGACGCCGCCGCACTACTGGCCGCTGTCGATGAAGGTGAAGGAGGACTACGCGCGCGTCGGCGTGCCGATGCTTCCCGTCATCGCCTCCAACCTGGTGGTGGCCCGCCAGATCGTCGCCTACAGCTGGGTGATGGTCGCCGTCTCCCTGCTGCTGACTCCGCTCGGCTACACCGGCTGGTTCTACACGGTGGTCGCGGTCGTCTCCGGCGGATGGTGGCTCAAGGAGGCGCACGGGCTGCAGTCCCGCGCCAAGGCCGGAGTCACCGGCGCCAAGCTCAAGGAGATGCGGCTGTTCCACTGGTCCATCACCTACGTCTCGCTGCTCTTCGTAGCGGTCGCGGTGGACCCCTTCCTGCGCTAGGGCGTGTCCGGCGGATCAGGTCTGGGCCGCGGGGCCTGGCACGCACATCTGCGGCGTTGTCGTCGGTCGGCGACTCCCCCAAGTTCTCGACTGCGCTCGAACAGGGGGACCCCCATCGCGTCGCCTCCCTCCTCCGCCTTGCAGCTGCACGCACCAGGCCCCGCTCACCAGCACCGAGAACGAGCCGCACCCTGAAGTCGGCCTGATCCGCCGGACACGCCCTAGACGGCGCTGGATCATGGCCCTGAATCAGGCGCTGGACCACTGGCCTACCCGTCGGTAGCATCCTGTTCATGGCAGACACGAAGCAGGCAGAGCGCAAGGTGGCGAAGCTCGCCAAGGAGATCGGCGCCTTCGCCAAGCGGCACGGCGGTGCGGAAGGCCAGCTCGCGTACATAGGGCAGATGGGCACCCGCATCGTGCTCGTCGGTGACGACGGCGAGTGGGGCGACCTGGTGGCCCCCAGCCACGCCGTCGCGCAGAGCGCGGCCGAGAAGGCCGGAATCACGCTCCACGAGTCCTTCGACGGCGACTTCGCGGCCAAGGTGCGCACCGGCCCGTACGAGTGGAGCCGCATGGCCGGCATCCAGATCGGTGGCCCCTCCAACAATCGGCCGTAAGGCCGTCGGGCCACCGTTGAGCAACACCTGACGCGGGGGTCACCCGTTAGAGCCTGTGGAAGCACATCCACCACAGGAGCCCCGGATGATCGATACGCCCTCTCTGGTGGACCAGTACTGCCATGGAGTTCTCCGTACGGAGCTCGGCCTCGGCACCTTCGAGACCTACCTGGGCAGGACCCCCGCGCCCCCCGCCCCGGGCACCACCTTCTTCGACACCCAGACCGGCTTCGCCGTACGCCGCTGGTGCCCGCCGCTCCTTGGCCTCGAACCGCACTGCCCGCCCGCGCGCTACCTCGCGCGCCGCAGGGAACTTGGCGTGCTGGAGTCGGGCAGGCGACTGCTGAGGGGCACTGGTATTTCCACCTATCTGGTGGACACCGGACTGCCGGGCGACCTCACAGGGCCCGGAGAGATCGCCGCCGCGGGCGACGCGCAGGCCAGGGAGATCGTGCGCCTGGAGCTGCTGGCCGAGCAGGTCGCCGACACCTCCGGCACCGTCGAGGGCCTCCTCGCCAACCTCGCCGAAGCCGTGCACGGCGCAGCCGCTTCCGCCGTCGCCTTCACCTCGGTCGCGGGCGTACGCCACGGACTCGCACTGGCGCCGGACCCGCCCGGACCCGGCGAGGTGCGCGGGGCGGCGGGGCGTTGGCTGGCGGGACGCGGAGTCGGCGGCCGTCTCACCGATCCCGTACTGCTGAGGCACCTGCTGTGGATCGCCGTCGCCTCCGGGCTCCCGCTGCAACTGCACGCGGGCACCGCGGGACCCGGCCTGCGCATCGACCGTACGGATCCGATGCTGCTCACCGACTTCGCCGCGGCCACGGCGGGCCTCGGCACCGATCTGGTGCTGCTGCACGGCTATCCGTACCACCGCCACGCCGCGCACCTGGCGAGCGTCTTCCCGCATGTGTACGCCGACCTGGGCCCCGCACTCGCCCACACCGGCGCGCGGGCCGCCGCCGTGCTCGCGGAGATCCTGGAGCTCGCGCCCTTCGGCAAGCTGCTCTTCTCCAGCGGCGCGCGCGGGCTGCCCGAGCTGCACGTGGTGGGCGCGCGGCTGTTCCGTGAGGCGCTGAGCAGCGTCCTCGGCGGCTGGGTCGGCGACGGCGCGTGGTCGCGGGTCGACGCGGAACGGGTGGCGGGGATGATCGCGGCGGGCAATGCCCGCCGCGTCTACGGCCTGCCGGACCGGTCGTCAGACGGTGGCGGAAACCGATGAACCGGACTGGGCGGGCAGCGTGCCCGCCGCTTCGAGCGGGCGCTCGCGCAGGCTGAGCGCCAGCCGCAGGATCGCGATCCACATGAGGGAGGAGCCGAGCATGTGGACGCCGACCAGGATCTCGGGCACCTCGGTGAAGAACTGGACGTAACCGATGCCGCCCTGCGCGAGCAGGACGATCAGCAGGTCGCGGGCGCGGGCCCGGGTGTCGTCGGGGGCGTCCACCACGCGCAGAACCAGCCACATGGCGATGGCCAGCGCGCAGACGACCCAGGCGGCGACGGCGTGCAGGTGGGCGGCGTCGACCCAGTCCCACGGCATGCGCGGTACGTCGCTGCTGTCACCGGCGTGCTTGCCCGAACCGGTCACCGTCGTACCGAGCGCGATGAGCACTCCCGCGGTCACGACGAGCACCCAGGACAGCTTGCGGACGGGACGCGGAACGCGCGGCCGGGGCGCGGTGTCGCCCTCACGCGTGCGTTGCCAGGTGATCACGGCGACCGTCAGCAGGGCATTGGCGAGGAGGAAGTGCCCCGCCACCGTCCAGGGGTTGAGGCCCGCCCAGACCGTGATGCCGCCGATGACGGCGTTGCCCATGACGACCCAGAACTGAATCCACCCGAGGCGGGTGAGGCTGCGCCGCCACGGCTTGGTGGACCTGGCCGCGACGATCGCCCAGCCGACCGCGGCCGACAGGACGTACGTCAGCATCCGGTTGCCGAACTCGATGGCCCCGTTGATGCCCTGTTCGGGCGTCGCGAAGAGGCTGTCGTCGGTGCACTTGGGCCAGGTGTCGCAGCCGAGGCCGGAGCTGGTCAGCCGGACCGCACCGCCGGTGACGATGATGACGACGGTCATCACGACGGCGGCGAGGGCGGCGCGCTGGAGCGTACGGGGGGTGGGCGTCCAGCGCTGCGCGATGAAAGCGAGGGGGGTCAACACGGCAACCATCGTAGGGCGGGGCTTGTGCAGGAATTCACGAGGGGGGGGCGGAGTGGGCGTTTTCCTATTCCCAGCGGAAGAAACGGGCGGCCGTGCCGAGCCCCAGTACCGCCCACGCCGCAAGGATCCCGAGGTTGCCCCACGGGATTCCCGCGCCGTGCTGGAGTACGTCGCGCAGACCGTCCGACAGGACCGAGATCGGCAGCAGACCGAGCACCGCCTGCACGGCGTCAGGGAACTTGTCGAGCGGGACGATCACGCCGCCGCCCACCAGCAGCAGCAGGAACACAAGGTTGGCCGCGGCCAGCGTCGCCTCCGCCTTGAGCGTGCCGGCCATCAGCAGGCCGAGGCCGGAGAAAGCGGCCGTACCGAGGACGAGCAGCAGGAGTACGGAGAACGGGCTGCCGTGCGGGGACCAGCCGAGGCCGAAGGCGATCGCCGTCAGCAGCGCGACCTGGAGGACCTCGGTGACCAGCACCGACAGGGTCTTCGCGGTCATCAGGGCCCAGCGGGGCAGCGGAGACGAGCCGAGCAGCTTGAGTACGCCGTAGCGGCGCTCGAAGCCGGTCGCGATGGCCTGTCCGGTGAAGGCGGTGGACATGACGGCCAGGGCGAGGATGCCGGGGGCCAGGAAGTCGACGGCCTTGCCCGCGCCTGTGTCGACGATGTCGACGGCCGAGAACAGCACCAGCAGCAGCGCCGGGATGATCACCGTCAGGAGCAGCTGCTCGCCGTTGCGCAGCAGCATCTTCGTTTCGAAGGCCGTCTGCGCCGCGATCATCCGCGGCAGCGGCGCCGCACCGGGCCGAGGGGTGTAAGTACCGACGCTCATGAACGGAGATCCTTACCGGTCATTTCCAGGAACACGTCCTCCAGAGTGTGCCGCTCGACCGCGATGCCGTCCGGCATCACGCCGTGCTGCGCGCACCAGGAGGTGACGGTGGCCAGCAGCTGCGGGTCGATCTTGCCGGTGATCCGGTACGTCCCCGGCGTCAGCTCGGCGGCCAGGCTGTCCGCGGGCAGTGCCTTGAGGAGGGACGCGACGTCGAGCCCTGGGCGTCCGGTGAAGCGCAGGGTGTTCTCGGCGCCGCCCCGGCACAGTTCGGCGGGGCTGCCCTGGGCGATGACCCGGCCCGCGTCGATGATCGCGACGTCGTCGGCGAGCTGCTCGGCCTCGTCCATGAAGTGGGTGGTGAGGACGACGGTGACGCCGTCCGTACGGAGCTCGCGTACGAGATCCCAGGTGGACCGGCGGGCCTGCGGGTCGAGGCCCGCGGTCGGCTCGTCGAGGAAGACCAGTTCGGGGCGGCCGACGACGGCCATCGCCAGCGCGAGCCGCTGCTGCTGGCCGCCGGACAGCCGCCGGTACGTCGTACGGCCGCAGCTGCCGAGACCCAGCCGCTCGATCAGCGCATCGACGTCCAGCGGATCTGCGTGCAGTTTGGCCTTGTGGCGCAGCATCTCGTCGGCCCTGGCCCCCGAGTACACGCCGCCGGACTGGAGCATCACCCCGATCCGGGGGCGCAGCTCAGCCGCGTCGGCGACCGGGTCGAGGCCGAGGACGCGCGCGGTGCCGGCGTCCGGTTTGCGGTAGCCCTCGCAGGTCTCGATCGTGGTGGTCTTGCCGGCTCCGTTGGGACCGAGGACGGCGGTGACAGTGCCCGCGCGGACCTCCAGGTCGAGGCCGTCGACCGCGGTCTTTGTTCCGTACCGCTTGACCAGTCCTATGACCTGGACGACGGGGTCACGGGGGGTCCGGGGGGTGTCCCCCTGGAAGGCACTGCGCATGATGGGAAGTCTAGGCAGGCGGGTGAGGGCGCCGCGGCGAGGGTCCCGGCCATAGTCGGCCACCATGGCCGGATTGATCATTTCCGCAGGTCAACTTAGGTGCACCTAAGTGATGCAGCCCACCGGCGCTTGATCAGGACGCGGGTTGTCACGCTCTGAGGAATTACGCAACAATGGCGTTGTGAAATACGTCGGCTGGGCCCCGCAGGAGGAACTCGCGACCGGTGAGCGATCCACGCGCAACCGGATCGCGCGCTCCGTCCTGGACCACGGCCCGTCCACCGCCGCCGATCTCGCGAAGCGCCTCGGCCTCACCCAGGCCGCGGTCCGCCGCCACCTCGACTCACTGGTCGCGGAGAACGTCGTGGAGCCCCGTGAACAGCGGGTCTACGGCCAGCGCACGCGCGGCAGGCCCGCCAAGGTGTTCGCACTCACCGACTGCGGCCGGGACGCCTTCGACCAGTCGTACGACAAGCTCGCGGTCGACGCGCTGCACTGGATCTCCCAGGCGGCCGGCGGCGGCGAGAAGGGCGAAGCGGCAGTCGCCGCCTTCGCCCGGGCGCGTATGACCGTCCAGGCAGAGGCATACCGCAAGGCGGTCGATGCAGTCGCTCCCGAAGAGCGGACCGAGGCTCTTGCGAAGGCCTTGTCGGTCGACGGGTACGCTGCTACGGCGCGAAACGCACCGGTCGGCGAGCAGCTCTGCCAGCACCACTGCCCGGTCGCCCACGCGGCCGAGCAATTCCCGCAACTGTGCGAGGCGGAGACCGAGGTCTTCTCCAGCCTGCTCGGAACGCATGTGCAGCGTCTGGCCACCATCGCCCACGGCGACGGTGTGTGTACGACGTTCATTCCGCGCAGCACCGCACAGACCACTCCATCAGCATCTGCAAGTACGCCCGGGAGGAACCCCGCATGACTCTCCCCACGGAGACTGCCCACCCCGAACTCGAGGGTCTGGGTACGTACGAATTCGGCTGGGCCGACTCCGACGCGGCAGGCGCTGAGGCCAAGCGCGGCCTCTCCGAGGCTGTCGTCCGCGACATCTCGGCGAAGAAGAGCGAGCCGGAGTGGATGCTGAAGCTGCGGCTCAAGGGCCTCAAGCTGTTCGGCAAGAAGCCCATGCCGAACTGGGGCGCCGACCTGTCGGGCATCGACTTCGACAACATCAAGTACTTCGTGCGCTCCACGGAGAAGCAGGCGGAGTCCTGGGAGGACCTGCCCGAGGACATCAAGAACACGTACGACAAGCTCGGCATCCCCGAGGCGGAGAAGCAGCGCCTCGTCGCCGGTGTCGCGGCCCAGTACGAGTCCGAGGTCGTCTACCACCAGATCCGTGAGGACCTGGAGGAGCAGGGCGTCATCTTCCTCGACACCGACACCGCGCTGAAGCAGCACCCGGAGCTCTTCCAGGAGTACTTCGGCACGGTCATCCCGGTCGGCGACAACAAGTTCGCCTCGCTGAACTCGGCCGTGTGGTCCGGTGGCTCGTTCATCTACGTGCCCAAGGGCGTCCACGTCGACATCCCGCTCCAGGCCTACTTCCGTATCAACACGGAGAACATGGGCCAGTTCGAGCGGACGCTGATCATCGTCGACGAGGACGCGTACGTCCACTACGTCGAGGGCTGCACCGCCCCGATCTACTCGTCGGACTCGCTGCACAGCGCCGTCGTCGAGATCATCGTCAAGAAGGGCGGCCGCTGCCGCTACACGACCATCCAGAACTGGTCGAACAACGTCTACAACCTGGTCACCAAGCGCGCCGTGGCGTACGAGGGCGCGACCATGGAGTGGGTCGACGGCAACATCGGCTCCAAGGTGACGATGAAGTACCCGGCCGTCTACCTGATGGGCGAGCACGCCAAGGGCGAGACCCTGTCGATCGCCTTCGCGGGCGAGGGCCAGCACCAGGACGCCGGCTCCAAGATGGTGCACATGGCGCCGAACACCTCCTCCAACATCGTCTCCAAGTCGGTGGCGCGAGGTGGCGGCCGTACGTCCTACCGCGGTCTCGTCGAGATCGGCGAGGGTGCCGCGGGCTCGAAGTCCAACGTGCTCTGTGACGCGCTGCTGGTCGACACGATCTCCCGCTCCGACACGTACCCGTACGTCGACGTCCGCGAGGACGACGTGTCCATGGGCCACGAGGCGACGGTCTCCAAGGTTTCCGACGACCAGCTCTTCTACCTGATGAGCCGGGGCATGACGGAGTTCGAGGCGATGGCGATGATCGTCCGCGGCTTCGTCGAGCCGATCGCCAAGGAGCTGCCCATGGAGTACGCGCTTGAGCTCAACCGGCTGATCGAGCTGCAGATGGAGGGTTCGGTCGGCTGACGCCACCGTCCCCCCGCAGCGACTGATTCCTGACCCAGAGAGAGAGCACTACGACAGCCATGGCTGAGGCTCAGAACATTCCGGTGGGCTCCACGACTGCCGGGTCCATCGCGGTGGCCGCCGAGTCCACCGTCGCCACGCGCATGAGCGCCCCGCCGTCCTTCGACGTGGCGGACTTCCCGGTGCCGCACGGCCGCGAGGAGGAGTGGCGCTTCACGCCGCTCGAGCGCCTGCGCGGGCTGCACGACGGCACCGCCGAGGCCGGCGGCGTACTCACCGTCGAGGTGTCCGCCCCCGAGGGCGTCACCGTCGAGACGGTGGACCGCGGCGACGCGCGGCTCGGCAAGGCCGGCACCCCGGCGGACCGGGTCGCCGCTCAGGCGTACAGCTCCTTCGAGAAGGCCTCGGTCGTCTCGGTGCCCAAGGAGGCTGTGCTGAGCGAGCCGATCCGGATCGCCGTGCACGGCGAGGGTGGCACCGCCTACGGCCACCAGGTCGTCGAGCTGGGCGCCTTCGCCGAGGCTGTCGTCGTCATCGATCACACCGGTGACGCCGTGCTTGCCGCCAATGTCGACTTCATCGTCGGCGACGGCGCGAAGCTGACCGTCGTGTCCGTCCAGGACTGGGACGAAAAGGCCGTCCACGTCGCGCAGCACAACGCGCTGATCGGCCGCGACGCCTCGTTCAAGTCGGTCGTGGTGACCTTCGGCGGCGATGTCGTACGCCTCCACCCGCGCGTGCAGTACGCGGGCACCGGTGGCGAGGTCGAGCTCTTCGGCCTGTACTTCACCGATGCCGGCCAGCACCAGGAGCACCGCCTGCTGGTCGACCACAACACCCCGCACTGCAAGTCCAATGTCGCCTACAAGGGCGCGCTCCAGGGCGAGGGCGCCCACGCTGTGTGGATCGGTGACGTCCTCATCGAGGCCACCGCCGAGGGCACCGACACGTACGAGCTGAACCGCAACCTCGTCCTCACGGACGGTGCGCGCGTCGACTCCGTGCCGAACCTGGAGATCGAGACCGGCGAGATCGTCGGCGCCGGCCACGCCTCGGCGACCGGCCGCTTCGACGACGAGCAGCTCTTCTACCTCATGGCCCGCGGCATCCCGGCCGGAGAGGCCCGCCGCCTCGTCGTCCGCGGCTTCTTCGCCGAGCTGGTGCAGAAGATCGGTCTGCCGGACGTGGAGGAGCGCCTCCTCGACAAGATCGACGCGGAGCTGGAGGCATCCGTCTGATGGCCTTCGCCCGAGCCTGTGCGCTGAGCGAGCTGGAGGAGGACACCCCGAAGAGGGTGGAACTCGACGGCACGCCGGTATCCGTCGTCCTCACCGAGGGCGAGGTGTTCGCGATCAACGACATCTGCTCGCACGCGAACGTCTCCCTCTCGGAGGGCGAAGTCGAGGACTGCATGATCGAGTGCTGGCTGCACGGCTCGAGCTTCGACCTCCGCACCGGCAAGCCGTCCGGCCTTCCCGCGACGCGCCCCGTCCCCGTATACCCCGTCAAGATCGAAGGGGACGATGTGCTCGTCTCCGTCACACAGGAGTCCTGAGACACCCATGGCTACGCTTGAAATCCGCGACCTGCACGTTTCCGTCGAGGCCGACAACGCCACGAAGGAGATCCTCAAGGGCGTCGACCTGACCGTGAAGCAGGGCGAGACCCACGCCATCATGGGCCCCAACGGCTCCGGCAAGTCCACCCTCGCGTACTCGATCGCGGGTCACCCCAAGTACACGATCACCAGCGGCACCGTCACCCTCGATGGTGAGGACGTCCTGGAGATGACCGTCGACGAGCGCGCCCGCGCCGGCATGTTCCTGGCCATGCAGTACCCGGTCGAGGTCCCCGGCGTCTCGGTCTCCAACTTCCTGCGTACGTCGGCGACGGCGATGCGCGGCGAGGCCCCCAAGCTGCGTACCTGGGTGAAGGAGGTCAAGACGGCCATGGAGACCCTCCAGATGGACCCGGCCTTCGCCGAGCGCAACGTCAACGAGGGCTTCTCCGGCGGTGAGAAGAAGCGCCACGAGATCCTCCAGCTGGAGCTCCTCAAGCCGAAGATCGCGATCCTCGACGAGACCGACTCCGGCCTCGACGTCGACGCGCTTCGCCAGGTCTCCGAGGGCGTCAACCGCGTCCACGCGAGCGGCGAGGTCGGCACGCTGCTGATCACGCACTACACGCGCATCCTGCGCTACATCAAGCCGGACTTCGTCCACGTCTTCGCCAACGGCAGGATCGTGGCGTCCGGTGGCCCTGAGCTGGCCGACGAGCTCGAGGCCGAGGGCTACGAGAAGTACACGAAGGGTGGCGTAACCGCGTGACACAGCTGCCGGGCCTTCTCGACACCGAGGCGATCCGCAAGGACTTCCCCATCCTGGATCGTGTGGTCCACGACGGGAAGAAGATCGTTTACCTGGACAACGCGGCGACTTCACAGAAGCCGCGCCAGGTCCTCGACGCGCTGAACGCGTACTACGAGCAGAGCAACGCCAACGTCCACCGTGGCGTCCATGTGCTCGCCGAGGAGGCCACGGCGCTGTACGAGGGCGCCCGCGACAAGGTCGCCGCCTTCATCAACGCGCCGAGCCGCGACGAGGTCATCTTCACGAAGAACGCCTCCGAGTCGCTCAACCTCGTCGCCAACATGCTGGGCTGGGCCGACGAGCCCTACCGCGTGGACAGCGACACCGAGATCGTCATCACGGAGATGGAGCACCACTCCAACATCGTGCCGTGGCAGCTGCTCTCGCAGCGCACGGGCGCGAAGCTGAAGTGGTTCGGCATCACCGACGACGGCCGCCTCGACCTGTCCAACATTGACGAGATCATCACCGAGAAGACGAAGATCGTCTCCTTCACGCTGGTCTCCAACATCATGGGCACGGTCAACCCGGTCGAGGCGATCATCCGCCGTGCGCAGGAGGTCGGCGCGCTGGTCTGCATCGACGCCTCGCAGGCCGCGCCGCACATGCCCCTCGACGTACAGGCGCTGCAGGCCGACTTCGTGGCCTTCACCGGCCACAAGATGGTCGGCCCGACCGGCATCGGTGTGCTGTGGGGACGCCAGGAGCTCCTTGAGGACCTCCCGCCGTTCCTCGGCGGCGGCGAGATGATCGAGACCGTTTCGATGAGCTCGTCGACGTACGCGCCCGCTCCGCACAAGTTCGAGGCCGGTACGCCCCCGATCGCCCAGGCCGTCGGCCTCGGCGCGGCCGTGGACTACCTCACCTCGATCGGCATGGAGAACATCGCCGCGCACGAGCACGCGATCACCGAGTACGCGGTGAAGCGCCTGCTGGAGGTACCCGGTCTGCGGATCATCGGCCCGACGACGGCCGAGGAGCGCGGGGCGACGATCTCGTTCACACTGGGTGACATCCACCCCCACGACGTGGGCCAGGTCCTCGACGAGCTGGGCATCGCGGTCCGCGTCGGACACCACTGCGCGCGGCCTGTCTGCCTGCGGTACGGAATTCCTGCGACCACGCGAGCGTCGTTCTATCTGTACTCCACGCCGGCCGAGGTCGATGCCCTGGTCGACGGCCTGGAGCACGTCCGGAACTTCTTCGGCTGAGGACTGGGATCGTGAAGCTGGATTCGATGTACCAGGAAGTCATCCTGGACCACTACAAGCACCCCCACGGGCGCGGGCTCCGGGACGGCGATGCCGAGGTGCACCACGTCAACCCGACATGTGGCGACGAGATCACGCTTCGCGTGAAGTACGACGGCGACACGATCGCCGATGTCTCGTACGAGGGCCAGGGCTGTTCCATCAGCCAGGCCAGTGCCTCCGTGCTGAATGATCTGCTGGTCGGCAAAGAGCTGGCCGAGGCGCAGAAGATCCAGGCCACGTTCCTGGAGCTGATGCAGTCCAAGGGCAAGATCGAGCCGGACGACGCGATGGAAGAGGTGCTGGAGGACGCGGTCGCGTTCGCCGGTGTCTCGAAGTATCCGGCGCGTGTGAAGTGTGCTCTGCTGAGCTGGATGGCATGGAAGGACGCGACGGCCCAGGCACTGGGCGAGAGCGCCGAGAGGAAGACCGCATGACTGACAACGCTGCGACACCCACCGAGAGTCTCAAGACCAAGCCGGCCTCCGAGGAAGAGGTCCGCGAGGCCCTCTACGACGTGGTCGACCCCGAGCTGGGCATCGACGTCGTGAACCTCGGCCTGATCTACGGCGTCCACATCGACGACTCGAACGTCGCCACGCTCGACATGACGCTGACGTCCGCGGCCTGCCCGCTGACCGATGTCATCGAGGACCAGGCGAAGTCGGCGACCGAGGGGATCGTCAGCGAGCTGAAGATCAACTGGGTCTGGATGCCGCCGTGGGGCCCGGACAAGATCACGGATGACGGCCGCGAGCAGCTCCGCGCGCTCGGCTTCAACGTCTGAGACGAGCCGACCGACCAGCCAGACTTCCGAGAGGCCCCCGGCACTGCCGGGGGCCTCTCGGCGTATCGGTACGGTCCGAGTACGGTCCGCTCAGTACCGGTCCGCCGCCGCCTCGGCGAGCACCGGGGCCAGGTTCTCCTTGCGGATGCGCTGGTCGACGTACAGCAGGCCGGTCACCAGCTGGGGGAAAGTGGTGGCCACGATCTGGCTGATGATGCTGCCCAGCAGGATGAACACCAGGTACGAGCCCATCGCGACGAGCGCCTCGCCCACGCCGGGCTCGGGGCCCGCCTCGGCCATGCCCGGCATGCTCGTCAGCGCGCCGATCATGGTGAGCGGGAGCTGGATGATGTAGCCCGCGACCATGGCCATGATCGAGGCCAGCACGGTGATGCCGAAGATCCGCCACCAGGCGCCCTGTACCAGCTGCGACGAGCGGCGCAGCGCCGCGACCGGCCCCTGCGACTCGAAGACCACGGCGGCCGGCGCCAGGCTGAACCGCACCCAGAGCCAGACGGCCAGCGGGACGAACGCGAGGAACGCCACGAAGCCCAGGGCCGCCCAGGCGCCACTGGTGTCCTGCGACAGGAACGACACGATCAGCACGACGTAACTCACCATGAACAGGCCCATGGTGACCATGGCGACCAGCCAGGGCAGCAGCATCGCGCCGATGACGGCGGGCACCCGCGGCCAGGCACGGCGCCACACCGCGCCGATGGTCGTACGGCGGCCGAGCACCGCGTCCTGGAGCACCGCGGGGCAGGCGGCCATGATGGTGGCGGTGGCGACCACCATCGACAGCATGGCGACGATCCACACCGCGCCGAAGGAGATCAGCAGAGTCCACAACTCGTCCCACGGCGGGTCCTCGTCGTTGGTGCTGTCGAAGACCGTCTGCAGGGTGTCGTGGGTGGCGGAGAGGGCGACGGCGACGGCGCCGACCACCACGAGCAGCGCTCCGCCGTACATCAGCACGGCTATGCCGAACAGCTGCTTCCAGTAGCGGCCCATGGTGGTGAACGTGCCGCCCAGGATGTCGCCCAGGCCGAGCGGACCGAGGGGTATCACTCCCGGCTTGGGCGGCGGGGGCGGAGGCGGCATCCATCCGCCGCCCCAGCCGGGCGGCGGGGGTCCTGCGTACGGTCCGCCGCTGTGGGGGCCGTTCCATCCCGAATCGTGCGCCACTGTCACTCCGTTACGTTTCATGCCCTGACCAGGCGCTACACCGTAACGGGTGGGCGCCTGGGGCGGAATGGCGGTGCGGTGCGTTCCCCGCTTATGTGTACGGGCGTACACAACGGCGTGTACCTTCGTGCGCATGCCATACGTACTGCTGGCCGCGGCCATCGCGGCGGAGGTGGCCGGGACCACGGCCATGAAGTACAGCTACGGATTCAGCAAGCTCTGGCCCTCGATCGGCACAGTCGTCGGCTATCTGCTGGCCTTCAGCCTCCTCGCGCAGACCCTCAAGTCCATGTCGGTCGGCACCGCCTACGCGATCTGGGCGGGCGTCGGCACAGCAGCGGTCGCCGCCATCGGCATGTTCTTCCTCGGCGAGTCGACGAACGCCGTCAAGCTGACGGGCATCGCGCTCGTCATCGTCGGGGTCGTGCTGCTCAATCTCGGGGGCGCGCACTGATGGCCCGCCGTTACGACCCCGAACGGCGCCGGCGCATCATCGACGCCGCGATCCGCGTGGTGGGCAGCAAGGGCATAGCGGGCCTCAGCCACCGGTCCGCCGCGGCCGAGGCCGATGTGCCGCTCGGTTCGACGACGTATCACTTCAAGACCCTCGACGAGCTGTTGGTCGCCGCCCTGCGCCAGGCGAGCGAAGGCTTCGCGAAGCTCGTCAGCGAGCGCGGCGCCCTCCAGGATCCCGAGGCCGACGTCGCGGAGGAGCTCGCCGCACTGATGGGGGAGTGGATCTCCGGGGACCGTACCGGCGTCGAGCTGGAGTACGAGCTCTACCTCGCCGCACTGCGCCGGCCCGCGCTGCGCCCCGTCGCCGCCGAGTGGTGCGCGGGAGTGGCCGACCACCTGGCCCGGCGCACCGATCCGGTCACCGCGCGGGCGCTGGTCGCTCTGATGGACGGGATCTGCCTCCAGGTGCTGCTGACCGGCGCCGAGTACGACGCGGCGTACGCCCGGGAGATGCTCAACCGGATCCTCGCCGGCCGTTCTTGACACCGGATTCGACGTCAGCTTTGACGCCGGCTCTGACACTGGCCAGCGCCGCCTCGACGCTCGCCCCGATGTCCGTGATCGGGTAGAGGACTTCGCGGATCGTACGGTCCTGGCCCACCACCAGCGTCAGCCGCTTCAGCCTGCTGATCCCCGCCACCCGGAACGTCGGCAGCCGCAGCGCCGCCGTCAGCGTCAGGTCCGCGTCCGACAGCAGCGGGAAACGCAGCCGCTCCTTGTCGGCGAACGCCCGCTGCTCGTCCGGGCGTTGGGCCGATACGCCGTGCACGGTCGCGCCCGCCGCCGTGAACTCGGCCAGCTGGTCGCGGTACGTGCACGATTCGAGGGTGCAGCCGGGGGCGCCCGGGATTCCGGCCCAGCCGGGCGGATAGGCGTCCGGGCGGGCGTACGCGCCGGGGAAGCAGTAGAGGACGGTGTACGGAGTATCCGCCGCGACCGGGTCCCTGGACTCCCCGTCGAAATCCGGCAGCTGAAGCTCCGGCAGGTGCGTGCCGCGCAGGGCGTGCACGCGCTCCGCCTCCTGCGAAGCCTCCGCGGTCGTCGCCATCGTCTCGCCTTCTCCCAGCAGCCAGGTGTCGCCCCAGTCCTGGAGCGCGATCAGTACGGGCAGCAGTGCGCGACCGCGCCGCGTGAGCCGGTACTCGTACCGGACCGGGCGGTCCTGGTACGGCTCCCGGGACAGCACATCCGCGTCCACGAGCAGCCGCAGCCGCTCGGCGAGGACCTTGCGGGACATGCCCGACTCCGCCTGGAGCGCGTCGAAGCGGTGCACTCCGCGCGCCGCGTCGCGCACGATCAGCAGGGTCCACCAGTCGCCGACGACATCGAGCGCCTGCGCGATGGCGCAGTCGGCGTCCGCGTCGGTGAGGCGGGTGCGCTGTGGCATGGGCCGCTGCTCCTTCCTTGAACCCCGTTGACCTGTGATGATGATGCTGCCATAGTCCGTTCCCAAAAGGAACTGACTCGCGGGGTGGGGATATTGGGGACATTGAAAGACGTACCGAAAGCCGTCTGGATGCTTGCCTTCGGCATCTTCTTCAACAGCGTCGTCGCCTGCACCTTCATCTATCTCTTCGTCTACCTGACGAGCGAGCGGGGCCTGTCCGTCCCGCAGGCCGGTCTCCTCAGCGGCATCGGCGGCGTAGGCATTGTCGCGGGCAACTTCACCGGCGGCTGGTTCGGCGACCGCTACGGCCACCGCCGCACCCTGCTGTGCGCCGCCGTCCTCGCCGGGGCCGGACTCGTCGTCCTCCCTCTCCTCCCGATCGCCGCCCTGTACGTCGTCCTGCCGCTCTGCGACTACGCCCAGGGCGCCGTCCGCGCCTCGAACTCCGCCCTCATCGCCGTCTCCGTCACCGACGGCTCCCGCCGCCAGGGCTTCGCCGTGATGCGCGTCGCCGGCAACGCGGGCTTCACCGTGGGCGCACCGCTCGGGGCGCTGGTCGCAGCCCACTTCTCGTACACCGTCGTCTTCGTCGCGGACGGCATCGGAACCCTGCTCTTCGCCCTGTACGCCGCCCGGGTCCTGCCCGCCCGGGGCGCCGCCCGGGCCGCCAGGGGCCGGCACGCGCCCGCGCAGAAGAGCATCTGGCGGGAGCTGCGCGCCCGGCCCGCCGTCCTCGTACTCCTCGTTTCGATCTTCTTCGCCGACATCGTCTACCGGCAGCTTTTCTCCACGGTCCCCGTCTACCTCGGCGACCACGGCATCGACACCCGTGTCTACGGCTGGCTGCTCGCCCTCAGTGGCGGCGTCATCCTCTGTCTGGAGCTCCCCGCCGCCGTCGCCCTGCGCAAGCGCGCCCCGCTCGCCATCGTCGGCACCGGCCTGATCCTGGTCGGCCTCGGCTACGGCCTGCTGCGGTTCGGCGCCACCATCGCGCTCGCCACCGCGATGATGCTGCTGCTCACCGCGGGCGAGATCCTCTACAAGACCCCGGCCACCGCCTACGTCGCCGACCAGGCGCCCGAGCACGCCCAGGGCCGCTTCCAGAGCCTGTACGCCGGTGTCTCCGTCAGCGGCGTCATCCTGGCCCCGCCGCTCGGCGGCGCGCTGTACGCCGCCGCGCCCGCGCTGCTGTGGCCGCTGAGCGCGGCGCTCGCGGTGGCCGCCGGACTGGCCGTACTGGCGGCGGGCCGGATGCGTACGCCGGGAGAGTCTGCGGGGCAGTCGGCGGGCGAGTGCCGGGACGGGCGCCCGCCAGCCGAGACCGGTTCGCCCACGCGGGCCAGTGCCGGTTAGGTTCGTGTCATGACCGATACGACTGCTACTCGCACCACCGGCGCCGTCGCCGCCGGACTCGCCACTCTCGCCGCCGACGGCACCGTCCTCGACACCTGGTTCCCCGCCCCCGAGCTCGTCGCAGAGCCCGGCCCCGCCGGCACCGAGCGCCTCACCGCCGAGCGCGCCGCCGAGCTGCTCGGCGCGACCGCGCCGAAGGCCCTCGGCCCCGACGCCCGCCGCGGTGTCGAGGTCGTAGCCGTCCGTACGGTCATCGCCTCGCTCGACGACAAGCCGCTGGACGCCCACGACGCGTACCTGCGCCTCCACCTGCTGAGCCACCGCCTGGTCCGGCCGCACGGCCAGAACCTGGACGGCGTCTTCGGTCTCCTCTCCAACGTTGCCTGGACCTCGCTCGGCCCGGTCGCCGTGGACCAGGTCGAGACGGTGCGCCTGAACGCCCGCGCCGAGGGCCTGAACCTCCAGGTCACCTCGATCGACAAGTTCCCGCGGATGACGGACTACGTGGCCCCGGAGGGCGTCCGTATCGCCGACGCGGACCGGGTCCGCCTCGGCGCGCACCTCGCGTCCGGCACCACCGTCATGCACGAGGGCTTCGTCAACTTCAACGCAGGCACCCTCGGCACCTCCATGATCGAGGGCCGTATCTCCGCCGGTGTCGTCATCGGTGACGGCTCCGACATCGGCGGCGGCGCCTCCACCATGGGCACGCTCTCCGGCGGCGGGAAGCAGATCATCTCGATCGGCGAGCGCTGCCTGGTCGGCGCCGAGGCGGGCGTCGGCATCGCGCTCGGCGACGAGTGCATCGTCGAGGCGGGCCTGTACGTGACCGCGGGCACCCGCGTCACGATGCCCGACGGCCAGATCGTCAAGGCGCTGGAGCTGTCCGGCGCGAGCAACATCCTCTTCCGCCGCAACTCGGTCACCGGCGCCGTGGAGGCCCGCCCGAACAACGCGGTGTGGGGCGGGCTCAACGACGTACTGCACAGCCACAACTGATCAGCCTGCGCGCGCCTGATCAGCCTGCGCGCTGGAGCGCCCTTCCACGGCCCCGGACGGCCTTGGAAGGGCGCTCAGCCATTGGCTCTGTCAGTGGCTCGGCCGGGGGCTACTTCCACTCGTAGACCTTGGCCGTGACCTTGCCCTTCTCGTCGGTGTCGAACTCGAACACGCCGACCGTTCCCGCGAGCCGGGCGAACTTGGCGGCGGCGGTCTGGTAGTAGATGGCGCCGCGCCAGTTCACCCCGCCGGAGTCGGTGAAGTGCCCGATGCCCTGGCCGTGCCAGGTGACCGTCTCCCCGTCCGGGGTCATGATGATTCCTTGCCCGTCGCCGAAGAGGGTGCCGTCAAGGCGGACGTACGACTCGTAGGTCCCCATGTCCTTGGCCGGTGTGTCCAGGAGCGTTCCCTCTCCCTGGAAGGAGGCCTCCATCGCGGGGAGGCCGTCCTCGCTGGGCAGGACCCGCATTCCGGTGATCTCTCCCTGTTCCTCGCCGAGCACATCGCCGAGCATGATCGGTCTCCTCTCGAAATGCTGCCGGAAAAGCCCGATTGGTCTCTCATTCCGGACTACGCCGGATGGTGAACCCCGTCAAGCCGGTCCCGCTCGGACGGATGGCCTTGCGCGACGTGCGTGACCTCCGGGCGCCTTCGGCGGTTCTGGCAGATAAGCAGGTCGGCACATCGGACGAGCAACAGGGCGAGGACACGGCATGAGGGCACAGCAGGCGCGGGCACTGACCCGGTGGTTCATCGGATGCGGTGCGGTTCTTCTGGCGGTGGGGCTGCCCGCAGGGGCGGCGCACGCCGACGAGACGCATACGAATTCGCACAACGCACCACGCTTCAGCTTGATCTCGACCGGTCAGATCGACGACCCGCTGGAGGACGTGCTGGAACACGCGACGGTTCTCGGCAGCACCTACATGTAGCGCTGGGCCAGCTTCTCGTACGCCGCCAGCAGCCCGTCGACCGTGTCCCGGTCGGCGGGCTGCAGCGGTTCCCTGACCGGTCCCGCGGGCAGTCCGAGCGCGCCGAGCAGGCCCTTCGTGGTGACCGTGCCCGGCAGGCCCGAAGCCATCGTGAGAGTGATCAGCGGGAGTGCGCGGTGGTGGGCCCGGGCCGCCGCCGCGGTGTCTGCCGCGTCGTACGCGTCGAGGACCGCCCGCATCGCGCGGGGCGCGGCATTGGCGACCGTACTGACGAAGCCGGCGCCGCCGAGTGCATACAGGGGGAGGTTGTGCTCCTCGCTGCCCGAGTAGTACGCGAGAGAGGTGCCGGCGATCACGGTGGCGCTGCCGAGCAGGTCGTTCGCACAGTCCTTGACGGCGGCGATACGCGGGTGTTCCGCGAGGCGCAGCATCGTCTCGACCTCGATACGGGTGCCGGTGCGGCCCGGGATGTCGTACAGCATCAGCGGGACGCCGACCGCGTCCGCGACCCGGCGGAAGTGCGCCTCGACGGCGGCCTGGGGCGGGCGGCTGTAGTACGGCGTGACGACCAACAGGCCATCCGCGCCCGCCCGTGCGGAGGCCTTGGCGAGCTCGACGGTGTGCCGGGTGTCGGCGCTGCCCACCCCCGCGAGGACCGACGCCCGGCCGCCGACCGCCTCGGACACGGCCCGTACGAGCGCGCTCTTCTCGGCGTCGGTGGTGGTCGGGGACTCGCCGGTGGTGCCGTTGAGCACGAGGCCGTCGCAGCCTCCTTCGGCCACCAGGCGCTCGGCGAGCGCCTGCGCGCCGTCCAGGTCCAGTGTGCCCTCGGAGGTGAAGGGCGTGATCATCGCGCAGAGGGCGCGGCCGAAGGGACGGGAAGGGTGCGATGGCGTCATGCCGGAAGTCTCGGGGCGGCAGACGGTGAAGGTCCACTTAGATTTTCTCCGGACGAATGGCAAGCAGCGCTGAAGTATTGCCTGTTTCCGGCCGCCTGGCATGATCCCTGAGGGGCGCGGCAGGCCGCGAAAGCGGTACGCCGTACAAGGAAGCGAACAATTTCATGACAGAACAGCGTGTGGCCCTCGTGACGGGCTCGTCGTCCGGGATCGGCGCGGCCGTGGCCCGACGGCTGACAGAGGCCGGAGTCCGGGTCGTCGTCAACTCCGCCCACTCGGTCGAGGCGGGTCAGGCATTGGCCGCAGAACTGCCCGGCGCCCGCTACATCCAGGCGAACGTGGCGGTCGAGGAGGACGCGAAGCGCCTGGTGGCGGAGGCCGCAGCGGCGTACGGACGCCTCGACATCCTCGTGAACAGCGCGGGCATCACGCGATTCATCCCGCACGACGACCTCGACGCGGCGAGCCCCGACGTCTGGCGGGACATCTTCGACGTCAACGTCGTCGGCGTCTGGCAGACCATCACGGCAGCCGCCCCGCACCTGCGGGCCAGCGGCGCGGGCTGTGTGGTCAATGTGTCCTCGCAGGCGGGCGTACGCCCCGGCGGCAGCTCCATCCCGTACGCCGTGAGCAAGGCGGCCGTCAACCACATGACGAAGCTGCTGGCCAAGACCCTGGGACCCGAGGTACGCGTCAACGCCGTCGCCCCCGGCATGATCGACACCCCGTGGTTCGACGGGCTCGACGGCGCCGACAAGGCGATGGAGGCAGTGGCCGGGTCGGTCCCGCTGGGCCGGGTGGGCAGGCCGGAGGACATCGCGGAGGCGGTCCACGACCTCACCCGCGCCGCGTACATCACCGGCGAGGTGCTGCTCGTCGACGGTGGCGGACACTTGCTGTGACGTCGGGGCGGGGGAGCGGGGGCATGCCGATGGGGCTGTGCGTACTCGACGTCAGAGCCTGGGGCGACCGCCCGCCGCCCTGACCCCGCCCCACAGCCCGCACGCCCCACTCATAGTGCGAGCTTGAACCCGTCGTGGCTGCGCGCGAAGCCGAGCGACGCGTAGAAGCGGTGTGCCTCTGTACGCCGCTTGTTGCTGGTCAGCTGGACCAGCGCGCAGCCACGCTGCCGCGCACGCTCGACGGCCCGCTCGAACAGTTCCCGCCCGAGCCCGGCCCCGCGCCGGTCCGCCCTGACCCGTACCGCCTCGATCAGGGCGCGCTCGGCGCCGTGCTTGCCGAGGCCCGGGATGTACGTCGCCTGGAGGCAGCCCAGGACAGCGCCGTCGTCGTCGGCCAGCACCAGCATCTCGTTGCGGCTGTCACCGGTGATTGCCTCGAAGGCGCGCTCATACGCCTCGTCGATCACGACGGATGCGGGATCGACGACCTTCTCCTCGTCGGCGAGAAGCGCGAGGACGGCGGGCAGGTCCTGGCGGGTGGCGGTGCGGAAGATCATGGCCGGGAGTCTGACACGGGCCCTGCGCAAGGCTGTTGGCGGGCTACTCCCGTTCCGCGCCGCGCGCTACTCCGGTTCTGCGATCAGCGCGGTGGCGACCCGGCGGAAGCCGAGGCGGCCGTAGATCCTGGCCACGTCCTCGTCGCCCGCCGACAGGAAGACCGTCTCCACGCCCCGCGATCGCGCATCGGCCACCAGCGCCGCTGTGACCGCGAGGCCGAGGCCGCGGCGGCGTGCGGCGGGCAGGGTACCGACGCCGACGATTTCGCTGACCGTTCCCACCGGCTGGTGCTGGCCGGCGCACAGCGCCGCCCCGTCCTCGACCGCTGCCGCGACCGTGGTGAGACCGGCCTCGATCCGCGCCACCGCGCTTTCCACCGACCCGTCGCCTGCCCGGGTACGGACGGCTTCGGCAAGTTCGGGAAGTCCCGCCGGGCCGACACCCGTACCGGGCTCCGTGAAGGCGAGGTGCGGTACGACCAAAGCGCTGGCCAGTGCCGGATCGTCCGGGGCGATGGTGCGTATCGACGGCCCGTCGGACAGCTTGTCCGCTGTGGGCACCGAGACCGTCGCGTCGAGCACCATCAACGGGTGCTCGTGCACCACCAGACCCGCCTCCTCGGCCGCGGCCCGCAGCGTCGGAGTCGTCTCGGCGACCCACTCGAAGCTCTCCGGGATGCCGAGTTCGCGCTGGCGGGAGCGGACTCGGGTCACATCGGCGGCCGTCACGGCGCCGGAGCTGCCCCGGGTCGGCCGCGCGTAGAAAGGCCAGCCCGCGCCTTCCCGTACGAACAACGTCAGTGGGCCGAAGTCCTCGGTCCTGGCGCCATTGCGCGGTACCGCGTCGTAGTACGACTCAAGCCGGTCCAGCAGCAGTTCAAGATCTCCAGAAGTCACGCGGTGCATCCAAACACCGGATCGCCGATCACCGCCATCGCATTACGGACCGGCCTTGACCTCAACCGCGCTTCAGGTTTCACGATGGTGGTCATGAGGACGCGTCACAGCGGCGCGTCGAGCCAGGAGGTAGTACCGCCATGTCGCTGTCGTCCGTGCAGAATCTCAACTCCCTTCCGCAGATAGCCCGTTCGGGCGTCGGCGTCGCCAAGGTCTCCGTCTGGGACGTCGGTACGCCCGAGCGGCAGCGGGAGACCATAGAGGCCATCAGCAAGGTATGGGGCAGCCGGGAGTGGCCGGACGAGGGGCTCCTCTCGTACAGCGTCTACATCGGGGAGGACGGCAAAAGCCTGCTCCACTACACGCAGTGGGCAGACGAGGCGACACACGCAGCCTTCCTGCGCGCGGGCCGCGCGGCGCGGTTCGACGAGGTCGACGCCGCTGTGCCGGGCATCGAGCGGCTCGGGCTGTACACGTACGAGCTCTACCGCAGCACCCCGCTGGGGCAGGTGGCCGGCCGCGTGCCGGGCTGCGTCGTGATCGTCGACGTCGAGTTCGAAGAGCCCGACCCGGCCAGGCAGCGCGACTGGGTCGACACCGTCTTCGAGGCCCTCGACGGGGGCACCTCCCATGCCCTTAAGGCTATGGGGGAGGACCCGCACCCCCACCCGGGCGGAATCTCCGGGCACTTCCACGTGAGTACGGACGGCACCCGGGTGCTGAACTACGCGGAGTGGGAGAGCGCCGACGCGCACATCGAGGCGCTCGCCGGGCCCGGTGACGGGGTCGGTTCGCCGACGCCCCAGTGGACGAAGGTGAGGACCTATCCGGGCGTGACCGGCGGCGGCGTGAAGCGGTACACGCCCGCGCTCAGCTTCAGCGCGGGCGTGTAGGCGGCTAGGGCGGACACCCCCTATGGCGGTGGCTACGGGCGGAAGCGCAGCACCTGCGGGTCGTGGTCGCTGTTCTGGGCGGAGAACTCCGCGTTGATGTGCACGCTGTCGTACGAGAAGTCGTCGATCGACGGGCTCGTCAGGATCTGGTCCAGGACCTGGCTGTTGCCCTGGAAGACGTACGAGTAACGCTCCGAGCGGGGAAGGGACTTGACCGCCGGGTAGAGCGCGCCGTCCGCCGTCAGCGCCTTCGTCGTCGCCGAGAACTCGAAGTCGTTGATGTCGCCCAGGACCAGGACGTCCGCGTTCCGCTGGACCTTGAGGATGTCCTTGACGAAGGTGTTGACCGCCTGCGCCTGCTCAAGTCGCTTGATCTCCGACTTGCGTACGGGCGGCTGGTGGTGCGACACCAGGCTCTCGTCGCCGCCCTTCGAACCGAAGTGGTTCGCGATCACGAAGACCGTACGGCCGCGGAACGTGAACTCGCCGGCCAGCGGCTTGCGGCTGTTCTCCCACGCCGCGTTGGCCGGGTCGATCCGGCCGGGGGAGAGGGTCAGGGCCGCGTCGCGCCCGTCCCGTACGACGGCCGTCGCGGTGGCCGCGTCGCCGCCCGCGCGGTCGGTGAAGGAGACCCGCTCGGGGTTGAAGAGGAAGACCTGGCGGATGTTGCCGCCGGGCTCGCCGCCGTCCTTGTTGTTCGCCGGGTCGATCGTGCGCCAGTCGTACGCCGGACCGCCGGCCGCCGCGATGGCGGCCGTGAACTTCTTCAGCGACTCGTCGGCCGCGACCGTACCGTCGTTCTTGGCGCCGTTGTTGTCCTGGATCTCCTCCAGGGCGATGACGTCCGGGGAGGCCAGGTTGTTCACGACCGGCGCGGCGAGTGCGTCGAACTTGGCCTGCGGGTCGGTCGGGTCGAGGTTCTCGACGTTGTACGTCGCCACCGCGAGCTCGCCGCTGCGCTGCGGCCGCGTCGACTCCGCCTTGAGGCCGCGGTCGGTGACCGTGCCGAGCGTGCGGGCGGCCAGCGTGTAGCCGCCGAACTGGTTGAAGTCCAGGGGGCCTTCGGTCGTACCCGCCAGGACGTCACCCACATTCGCCTTCGGGAACGGCTGCTGCGAGATCGGGGCGAGCTGCTGGATCTGGAGGCGGCCGGTGTTCTGGGAGGTGTACGAGCCGTAGACCGTGCCGCCGCGGCGGTTGTCGTGCTCGTGCGGCTTCACCGTGACCCACAGCTCCGAGTACGGGTCGGTCGCGCCGACCACGCGCGACGTGCCGATCCGGACGTTGCTGCCCTCCAGCGACTCGTAGTGGTCCAGGGCGTACTTGCGCGGGTTCAGCGGCAGCGCGTTGATGCTGCCGCCCGCCGCCGGGTCGCCCTCCGGGGCGTACGACGAAGGAACGGACTTCGCCGAGAGGGTGACCGGCGCGGGCACCGGGTTGCCCGAGGACACCACGGTCACTGTCGGCTTGGAGATCTGGGTCACCGACTGGTTGCCGGACGACGTACCGCCGGGGATGTACTCGCCGACCGTGCCGGACACCTTCACCGCGTCGCCCACGGCCACCGTCGGCGCCGAGCTCGTGAAGACGAAGATGCCTTCGCTGGTGGCGGCGTCGGCGTCGGCCTGCGGGTCCTGGAACCAGAAGCCCTTCGAGCCGTACGTGCGCACGCCCGTGACGATGCCGGTGACGTCGGCGACCTGCTGCCCCACGAGCGGGGATATTCGGGTGGTGCCCTGGATGTCGTGAATCCGGGTTTCCGCAACGGAGGCGGGGGAGTCCGAGGCGGAGGCGGCGGTCGTGGCGGCCAGCAGGCCGCCTGCCAGTGCGGTGGCTACGACGGCTGCGACGGCGGCGGATCTGGGGAGAGAGGAACGGGCAGTCATGTACGAGCTCCGATGGATGAGGGGTAGAGCACGGTCTACGCGCGTCAATCTCTTGTGTGGACAAGGGGGTTGTCAAGGGTCGCCAGGTGTACGAATCCTGACGGGTACATGAACCCGGTGGCATAGGGGCAAATACGTCTACGCTGGGGGCAGCCCGACCCGCATGCCCAAGGAGACCCCTCAGATGTCCGGAGACCGCCCCACCCTGCCGCCGGTGCGCCTGCACTCCGACGCCGAGCTGGCTCGGGAGGCGCTCGTCTCACCGCTCCTCGCGCGCGCTGCCGGACTCGCCCGCTGGGCAGGGCCCGCGACCCGGGTCGGTGCGGGCGGCGAACTCGTCGACGAGCAGCTGCCCGAGGCTGCCGAGCACCTCGGTCTCGCCGCCGACGAGGACGGCGCGGCGGAGGCGAGCGAAGCGTGGCGCATCGCCGTCGACACGGGGCTCGTCGACATCACCGACGCCGAGGAGGAGGGCGAAGGCGAGGGCGAAGCGGACGGGACCGTCACCACCGGTGAGAACCTCGCGCTGCTCACCTCCGGCAGCCCCCAGGACGTCCTCGCCATCTGGCTCGACGCGTTCGAGGCTGTCTTCGCCGACGCGACCGCACCTGTCCTCGACGACCTCTCCGGGCTCGTCGGCGAGGACGGCCGGGTCGACTTCGACTCGCTGGACTGGGACCCGGACGCGGAGGCCGAGTTCCTGGAAGGCGTACTCGGCAACCTGTATCTGCTGACCGTCACCGAGGGCGCGGCGGAAGGCCCGGTGCCGCTGCCCGCACTCGCGGCTTCGATGATCGTGCCCGAGGACATGGGCGAGCCCACCGACGATGTACTGGAACAGGTCTCGGACGCGATGATGCGGCTCGACGACCAGTTCCGGGTGCTCGAACCGGTCGGGCTCGTCACCTACCAGCCGGTCGACGAGGCGCTGATGGCGGAGGAGGGCGCGGAGCCCGAACCGCCGGTCGACGACGAGGACGTGTCCCGGTACGGCATGGTCGGGCTCACCCCGCTCGGCCTGTACGGCATCAGGGTCCGGATGCTCGAAGCGGGCATCGACGCGCCCGCGGTCGGCGATCTCGCCGACAAGGGAGCGGAGGCGCTGCTCGACGGCATTGCGTACTTCCCCGAAGCGTCGGCCGGCGCCGAGACCGAGCAGTGGCTCGCCCGCCGCGAACCGGCCGCAGCCGCCCGGGAGTTGCTCGCCGCCGCCCGCGGCGCCGACCGGGGCGCTCCGTTGCGCAGGCTCCGCAGCCAGCAGGCGCTCTCGCTGGTCGGCCCGGAGGCGGAGGACGCGGTGCGCGAGGTGCTCGACGACCCGGAGCTGGGCGGCCTGGCCCGGGTCTGGCTCGCCGAGAGCGGCGCGTCGGACGTGCCGCCGCCGCCCGAGTCGATGATCTTCTGGCTGGCGATCGACACCATCGCCGCGCAGCTGGACGCGGACGGCGAACCGGCGGAGCTCCAGGACCTGGTGGCCGGGCTGACCGGCCGGCACAGTGGCTTCTTCGACGCCGCCTGGCGGGTGGATCACCCGGCGACGGCGGACGTCCTTGAGGCCATGGGGCGCCTGCACCCCGACAAGAAGGCGGCGAAGGAAGCCCGGAAGGCGGCCTTCAAGGCGCGTTCGCGCAGCGTGAATTGAGGGGTACGGCGGGCGGCGTGAGCCAGTAGGGCTTGCGCCGCCCGCCGCGCCTCGGGGGTGCGTGCGCCGATCAGCGCCTGGCCGGTCAGCTCTCGCCGATGGGGAGCACGCGCACGGGCACGCCTTCGAGCTCCTCCGGTACGACGTCCTCGGCCCGGAGCTGGTCGCTGGGCACCTTGCGGGTGACGAAGACGACGATCACGTCCGCGCCCGAGCCCTCGTCCTTCCCGGTGCCGACGCCGGTCACATTGGGCAACTGAAGCAGTCGGCTCTCATGGAGTGCGCGGGCCTGCTTGGCATCCACATGGCTCGCCTCCCTCCAATGGGTACTGGATCCACCCGGCGACTTCCCCCGGGCCCCCGGTTGGCAGGGCACTGTCTGTTCATACGAAGATTCCCCGCCCCGCCCCTTCCTGAAACTGTGGGTATGCGGGGGTCTGGCGGGCTTGTACCCGGTTACGGCGGGTGCTGTCACGGCGGGCGCTCGCCTCCCGGACGTCGGGCGTTGTTCAGCCGACGTTTGTACGCGCCCGGAAGCCTGAGGCCGAAAAACACGTGCCCCGCAGGGGGCCGCCTCAGGAGGTCCGAATGACGCTCACCCGCAGGGACTTCGCCAGACGGTCCGCGCTCACCGGCGCCGGAGTCGCACTCATCGGCAGTGTCGGCGCCCTCGCCACCGCCCCCGGCGCCCTCGCCACGGCCGACGACACGGCCGAGGACACCGCTGAGGACGCCGCAGGAGCCCCGCACGGCCCCGGCTACGGCCCCCTCGTGCCCGACCCCGAGGGCGTCGTCGCCCTCCCCGCAGGCTTCACGTACCGGATCATCACCCACTCCGGCGTCACCAAGCTGGAGAGCGGCGAATACACCCCGTCCAAGCACGACGGCACGGCCACCTTCGAAGGCCCGCGCGGTGTGACGCTCCTCGTCAACAATCACGAGCTCAAGGGCCCGCGCAGCAAGTGGAAGCACCCGGTGCCGCTCACCGAGGGACTGGTGTACGACCCGGCCGCTTCCGGCGGCTGCACGGTCGTCGAGGTGCACCGCAGCGGCGAGGTCGCCGAGTGGGTCGGCATCGCGGGCACCTCCACGAATTGCGCGGGCGGCCGTACGACCTGGGGCACGTGGCTGACCTGCGAGGAGAACACCGACCGGGCCGGCGAGAACGGCATGACCAAGGATCACGGCTACGTCTTCGAGGTCGACCCCTACGACCGACGCGCCAACCTCGACCCCAAGCCGATCAAGGCCTTCGGCCGCTTCGACCACGAAGCCGTGGTCATCGACCCCAAGCGCGGCCACGCGTACCTCACCGAGGACGACTCCAACCCGAACGGGCTCCTCTTCCGCTGGGTACCGCCGCACGGCTTCAAGCACGGCAGGGGCCGGCTCCGCAAGCTCGCGGACGACGCGGGCACCCTCCAGGCGGCGAAGTGCTTCGACTCCGGCGGCCGCTTCGTCGACGACCTGTCGCGCGCGACCAAGATCGGCACGGTCTACGGCGTCGACTGGGCCGAGGTGCCCGACCGGGACGGCAGGACCGTTTCGGTGCGCGAGCAGTTCGACGACGGGGACATCACCCGGGCCCGCAAGCTGGAGGGCATGTGGTGGGCGGACGGCGGCACGTACATCGTGTCCTCGTACGCCCGTGACGAGAGCCCGGGCGAGCCGCACGACGGCCAGGTCTGGTTCTACGATCCGAGGCGCCGCACGCTCACGCTGAAGGTCCTGCTGAGCACGGGCGGTGAGTACGACGGCCCGGACAACATCACCGTCTCGCCGTACGGCGGCCTGGTCATCGCGGAGGACGGCGAGGGCGGCCAGCACCTTTTCGGTGCCACCGACAGCGGCCGTACGTACCCGATCGCCCGCAATGAATGCAATATCGGGACCGACGCCGAACCGGAATTCAGCGAGTTCGCCGGCGTCGTTTTCTCACCCGACGGAAAGACTCTCTACGCCAGCATTCAGGACCCGGGCATCATGCTCGCGATCACAGGTCCGTGGCGGCGGCGTCGCCACTGACCACGTTCAGGAGCTCGGCCACGTCGTCCTCGTGCTCACAGATCAGGTCGGACACCGGTTCCTGTTCCCACCACGGCACGGGGGCGGCGCGCTCCGCGCACCAGGCCAGGGCCTCGGGGATGCTGGGCCGGGCCATGGGGTCGGTGGCGAGGCAGGCGGCGAGGAAGCCGGTCCATTGCGGGCCCGGTACGCCGATGAGGTCGGGGGCGTCGTGCAGGGTCCTGTGGGCCACCTGCTGGGCGCTGCCCGACCCGAACGGGTTGCGTCCCGTACTGGAGAGGACGAGGAGCGCGCCGAGCGCGAAGACATCGGCGAGCGGGCCGGTCGGGGCGCCGGGCGTCAGCTGTTCGGGGGCGAGGAAGCCGAGGAATTCGGAGGCGCGTCCGGCGGAGCGCCCGGCCGTACCGAAGTCGATGATCTTCGGTCCTCTGCGGGTGATGAGGACGTGGGCCGGCTTGAGGTCGAGACAGGCCGGCCCGGCGCCGTGGATGGCCGACATGGCCACGGCGAGCGCCGAGCCGAACGTGCCGAGGTCGTCGGGCCCGAGCGGGCCCGCCGTGGAGATCGTCTCCACGATCGTCGGTCCCACGCAGAACTCGGCGGCCAGCCACGGGTGTTGGTCCTCGGTGCCGGCGTCGGTCACCGTGGCCGTGAAGGGGCCGCCGATGCGCAGGGCGGCGGCGGCCTCGCGGCGGAACCGCTCGCGGAAGCGCGGGGTGGAGGCGAGGTGCTCGTGCACGGTCTTGAGCGCGACGAGCCGCCCGGCGGCGGTCCGCGCCAGATGGACACGGCCCGTGCCGCCCTCGCCGATCAGCGAGACGATGCGGTACTCAGCACGTTCGGCCATGCCGTGGTCCTCCCGGTTGTACGGTCACCGGTCGTCCGGCCCGTCCAGTGATCGTGATCCAGTCTCCCGGACGCCATGTGCGACGCCTGCGGCCCCCGCTTGGTTGCGGCTGCGGGGCGGTTCCGTCGAGTCCGATCTCCGGACACAAAACAACGTTGCTGCATACAGCTACAAATGGAACTGCATGCACTTCCTCCGCACAGGAATTTGATGGACGGGGCCAATTTCGTTTTCGCGGAAGACCATTTACGAAACGGGTGAAGCTCGCTGAAGGCCCGGGGTCGCTTCGGCGGCCCCGGCGGTACCAACACCACCGAGGCCGTACCAATGTGCGATGTGGTCCGACGGGCCGAATTCCGGCGAACAACCGGTGCTGGGGAGGGTCACGGACCGGCCCCGGGTGAAGTGATCATGGACGGGCATGGCGTGGCGGCCTCGCGGGGCGCATACTCTCAACTAATGACAAAGTCAGCCGGAGCCCGGCGCTACCTGCCGTCCAGTCCCTTCAACGTCCCGGCCGCGGCCGCCCCACCGATCGAGGTTTTCGATGTGGGCGACCGGGTTTCGCATGATCAGTTCGGACTCGGGAGGGTCATCGCAGTCGAAGGCGATGCAGCGGTTCTCATCGACTTCGCAGGGCGACAAGGCCGCATCCTGAGCCCCTTCGTCAAGCTGACCAAGCTGTAGTCCCCCTGGCGCGGGAGCGCTAGAGGGCCTGGGCTGCCGGCTTGACCATGCCGCGAACGGTGCGACTCTTCACGAAGTCACCCATCGCGGTCATTTCCCATTCCCCCGAGAACTGCTTGATCAGTTTCGCCATCATGACCCCCGTCTGCGGCTCGGCGCCCGTCAGGTCGAAGCGGACCAGTTCCTCACCGGTCGCCGCGTCCAGCAGACGGCAGTAGGCCTTGGCCACCTCGGTGAACTTCTGTCCTGTGAAGGAGTTCACCGTGAAGACCAGGCCCGTCGCCTCCGCGGGGATGCGGCCGAGGTCGACGACGATCACCTCGTCGTCGCCCGCACCCTCGCCGGTGAGGTTGTCCCCGGAGTGCTTGACCGCACCGTTCAGGATCGACAGCTTGCCGAAGTAGCAGCTGTCCAGGTGCTTGCGGTTCCCGTCGTAGGCGATGACGGACGCGTCGAGGTCGATGTCCTTGCCCCGGAATGCGGGCTCCCAGCCGAGACCCATCTTGACCTGGGACAGCAGCGGGCGGCCGCCCTTCACCAGCGAGACCGTCTGGTTCTTCTGGAGGCTGACCCGGCCCTTGTCGAGGTTGATCTTGCCGCTCGCGGCGGGCGCCGACGGCGGGGCCGGGGGAGCCGCAGGAGCCGCCGGAGGGGCCGTGATCCCGGGGGCGGCCACCGGGGGCGCAGGGGGTGCCACAGGGGCCGCAGCGGGGGCAGGAGCGGCCGCGGCGGCGGGTTCCTCGACCGAGACGCCGAAGTCCGTGGCGATGCCGGCCAGCCCGTTCGCGTAACCCTGACCGACCGCGCGCACCTTCCACGCGCCGTTGCGGAGATAGATCTCCACGATCACCAGTGCCGTCTCGGTGCCCAGCTGCGGCGGGGTGAACGTCGCGATCACGGCGCCGTCGTCGGCTCCTCGCACGGTGGCGGTGGGCTCGATGCCCTGGAAGGTCTGGCCTGCGGCGTCGGGGCTCGCCGTGACCACGATCTTCTCGATGCCGGGCGGGACGGCCGACGTGTCCACGACGATCGCGTCGGGGGCAGTGCCGCCGCCGGACCGGTAGGTGACACCGGGGCCCGACGGCTGGTTGTAGAAGATGAAGTCGTCGTCGGAGCGCACCTTGCCGTCGGCCGTGAGGAGCAGGCCCGATACGTCGAGCCGCACCGGGGCGGCAACGTCCACGGCCACGCGGGCGGTGGGAAGCGGAATGTTCGAGCCGGGGGTCATTGCGGTCATGCCAGAGTTAACGACCGACACCGCTTCGCCGTTCCCTTGCGTCACCTGTTGCGCGGGTGATTTCTGGCGGCCCGCTCGTTACTGAATCCATGAGGTCTTGGCATGACCGCATGGTGCCCGCTTCCTGGTCTCCGGGTCGCCCGAATGTGTTGGATCCTGCGGGGTGAGGACCGTACTCGGGTGTGGGGAGTTCTGTGGAGACGTTCTGTACGGCGGACCTGGACGAGGCGCGCGTGGTGATCGGCGAGAAGTTCTACGCCAATTCCATCGAGCGGCTCGACCGGGAGGGAGCTTTCGCGGCGAAGTTCCGCATCATCCAGCTGGGTGCGCTGACGGTGGGTGAGCTCCAGTGCGGCGCGGACGTGCGGATGCGCTTCGGGGAGCTGGGCGCCTACCACGTCGACATTCCGCTGGAGGGCCGGCTGTCCTGGCATCAGGGCACGCGGGCCGGGGCGACGGCGACACCCGAGGAGGGCGCCGTGTTCCAGCCGTCCGGCGACACCTTCCTGGACCGGTGGAGCGGCGACTGCCGGCTGCTGGCGGTGAAGATCGACGCTTCGGCGCTGGAAGGGCAACTGGCGCACGCGCTGGGCAGGGCGCCGCGCGGGCCTGTCGCCTTCGCGCACCGGCTCGACGTCTCGCAGGGCGCGGGCCGCAGCTGGGGCCGGCTCGTCCGGTGGGCGGCGCGGGAGGCGAGCGAGGCCGGATCGCTCGTACGGGAGCCGCTGGTGGCCAAGCCGCTCGAAGAGGCGCTGCTGAACGGCCTGCTGCTGGCCGTCGACCATCCGTACAGGGAGGAACTGACCAGGCCGACGGCGGCGACACTGCGGCCCGCGCCGGTCAAGCGCGTCGTGGACGCCATCCACGACAGTCCCGAGCACCCGTACAGCGCGGCGGAGCTGGCCGCCCTCGCGCGGGTGAGTGTGCGGTGGCTCCAGGAGGCGTTCCGCCGGTACGTCGGGATGTCGCCGATGGCGTATCTGCGGGGAGTCCGGCTGGACCGGGTGCGCGACGAGCTGAAGCGGTGCGGGCCCGGTGAACTGACGGTGAGTGAGGCGGCCTTCCGGTGGGGCTTCGCCCATCTGGGGCGGTTCTCCGGTGCGTACCGTGCGCGCTTCGGCGAGGCCCCGTCGGAGACGCTGCGGTCGGGCTGAGCGGGCCCGAGCCGACCGGTGGTCCGCCGCGCCGCGCAATCCGGACAGTGGGCGCGCGTAATGGATCGTGGTTCCAGGCGTGCGCAACTACCTTGTGCCGGGCGCGAGTACGTGTCCGTGGGCTCCGGCGCCGCCAGTGAACACGTCGGTGATATTCACCGGCGGTCCCGGCCGCCCCGGCCAAGTTCCCCTCGTGAAGGGTCCGGACCGGTGCCCCCGTAGCCGGGCCGGACCCGCCCGTACCGCTGAGGTGGTCAGTGCTTCCACTGGGGCGGGTCGGTGCAGAACTCCCCGCCCAGGTTGGCGTGGCCGGGGTTGTCGGGGTCCAGTTCGCCGTGTTCCGCGATGAGCTTCTCCGCGTACTGCTCCGAGTCGTCCTTCGGCTCGTAACCGATGGCCCGTGCGGATGAAAGATCCCACCACAGCCGGGTGTTGGCCGAGGACCCGTAGACGACGGTGTGGCCGACCCCGTCGGCGGTGAGCGCGGCGTGGAAGAGGCGGGCGCAGTCGCCCGGGCTCATCCAGATCGAGAGCATCCGCACCGAGCTGGGCTCCATGAAGCAGGAGCCGATCCGGACCGACACGGTCTCGATGCCGTGCAGGTCCCAGTGGAGCTGCGCGAGGTCTTCGCCGAAGGCCTTGGAGAGGCCGTAGAACGTGTCGGGCCGGTGCGGGGTCGAGACGGGGATCAGCGGTGCGCCGTCGGCGGGGCGCGGGGTGAAGCCGACGGTGTGGTTGGACGAGGCGAAGACGATCCGCTCGACGCCCTCTTCGCGGGCGGCCTCGTAGAGGTTGTACGTCCCCTCGATGTTGGCGCGAAGGATCTTCTCGAACGGGGCTTCCAGCGAGATGCCCGCGAGATGGATCACCGCGTCCACGCCCCGCACGGCCTCGCGCAGCGCTTCCTTGTCGGCCAGGTCGGCGGTGATCGCGTCCGGTTCGCCCTCGATGGGGGTCGCGTCGAGCAGGCGGAGTTCATAGCCGTACGCCGGAAGGATCCCGCGCATCAGGGTGCCGATGCCGCCGGCGGCGCCGGTGAGCAGGACGGTGCGGGGTGCGGGCATCGGAGCGTCTCCTCGATGGGGCTTGGGCGCGTACGTGGACAGCATTCACATGCGTGGACACGCTAGGGAGTGCCACGCGGCTCGTCAAGTGTCGCGCGGGGGCGCCCAATTCGCCCCTTGGTTGCGGTTTCTCGTCTTGACCGGTCCCGCCTGGCTGCCTTAGCGTAACGATGTTCAGGGATATAGACGCGGATCAGAATTGTGTACGCACAGGGAGTGCCCGTGACCTCAGCCCCGCTCGCCGACCGACTCGACGGCCTGCTCTTCTTTCCCGTCACCGCGTACGGACCGGACGGCGAACTCGACCTCCACGTGTTCCGCGCTCATGTACGTGACGGCATCGAGAACGGCGCCGCCGCGGTCTTCGCCTGCTGCGGCACCGGGGAGTTCCACGCCCTGACGCCGGAGGAGTTCCGGTTGTGCGTCGCCGCCGCCGTGGACGAGGCGGCGGGCCGCGTTCCTGTCGTAGCGGGCGCCGGATACGGCACGGCCCTCGCGATCCAGTACGCGAAGGCCGCCGAGGCGGCGGGCGCCGACGGGCTGCTCGCCATGCCCCCGTACCTCGTCGTCGCCGACCAGCAGGGGCTCCTGCGCCACTACGCCGCGCTGGCCGGGGCCACCTCCCTCGACGTCATCGTCTACCAGCGCGACAACGCGGTCTTCACCCCGGAGACCGTCGTCGGGCTCGCCCAGGTGCCCGGCATCATCGGGCTCAAGGACGGTCATGGCGACCTCGATCTGATGCAGCGCATCGTCGGCGCCGTACGCCGCGCACTTCCGGGCCACCCCTTCCTGTACTTCAACGGCCTGCCCACGGCGGAGCTCACCGGCCTCGCCTACCGCGGCATCGGCGTCACCCTCTACTCCTCCGCCGTCTTCTGCTTCGCCCCCGACATCGCCCTCGCCTTCCACCGGGCCCTCAACACCGGCGACGACGACACCGCGAACCGCCTCCTCGACGGCTTCTTCGCCCCGCTCGTCGAACTGCGCAACCTGGGCCGCGGATACGCCGTGTCGCTCGTCAAGGCGGGCGTACGGCTCGGCGGCCTCGACGTCGGCGAAGTGCGGCCACCGCTCAGCGAACCCGACCCGGCCCACGTCAAGTTGCTGGCGGAGCTGATCGAGCGCGGCCGCGTGCTGATCGGGGAGCGCGCGTGAAGGCCGCCGCCTTCCTCTACCCCTGGGACGTCGTCGGCGACCCGGACGCCGCAGCCCGCATCGCGGACCTAGGCGTACAACAGGTCACCCTCGCCTCCGCTTACCACTCGACCAGGGCCCTGACTCCGCGCCACCCGCGCCACCGCATCGTCACCGCCGAACACGCCGCCGTGCTCTACCCCGTCGACGAGGGCCGCTGGGCCGGGCAGCGCCTGCGGCCGTACGCCGCCGGGGCCTGGGCCCCCACCGCCGACCCGTACGGCGAGGCGGCCGAAGCGCTCGCGGCCGCCGGGCTCGACGTCCACTCCTGGGTGGTGCTCGCCCACAACTCCCGCCTCGGCGCCGACCGCCCGGACACCTCCGTCGTCAACGCGTACGGCGACCGCTACCCGTGGGCCCCCTGCATCGCCCAGCCCGCCGTACGCACGTACCTGACCGGCCTCGCGGCGGAAGCGGCCGTACGCCCCGGGGCGCATGGCACCGAGCTGGAGTCCTGCGGCTGGTACGGGCTGGCCCATCTGCACGGCCACGACAAGATCGCGGGGGTGGGGCTCGGGGACGCGGCGCAGTACCTGATGTCGCTCTGCTTCTGCGCGGTATGCGAGGCGGGCTATGTGGAACTTGGGTTCGGTGCAGGGGAGTTGAGCGGAGCGGTGCGGCGGGCGCTGGGGCCGGTGTGGTCCGGCGGGGCGTCCTCCTGCGGCGCCGGGTGGCCGGGCGTCGAGAAGCTCCTCGGTGCGGATCTCGCGGCCGTGAGCCTCGCGTGGCGTGCGCGGTCCGCCCGTACGCTCCAGGAAGCGGCCGTCGAAGCGGTACGGGCCGCCGCGCCCCCCGGCTTCCAAGTGCTGCTGCACGCCGACCCGGCGGCGTACCACTGCGGTGCGAACGCCGGTGTCGAGCCCCGGCACATCCTCGGTGTCGCGGACGGCGTGGTCGTGCCGTGCACCGGCGGACCGGAGCTGCTGGCGCGCTTCGTGGGGCGCGGCACCGGTGGTGAGGTCGTCGCCGCCAACCTCACCGTCGTGTCCGGCATGGGCGGCAGCCCCGCCACGCTCGCCCGGGACGCCGAACGGGCCGCGTCGCTGGGCGCGACCGAACTGCGCCTCTACCACGCCGGTTTGGCCTCCGACGCCGATCTCAGGCTCGTACGCGACGCCCTGCGGCCGTGAGTGCCAGGGCGGTCAGCAGCCCGGCCGCGCCCGTGGTGGCCAGCAGTGCGGCATGGTCCACGACCGCGATCAGGCCGGCGCCGAGGGCGAGGGCGAGCGCGTTCGGGGCGTAGACGAGGGTGTTGGCGGTGGCTGCCACGCGGCCGAGCAGTGCGTCCGGGGTCTCGCGCTGGACCGCCGTCAGTGCCGCGACGAGGACGCAGGGCAGGCCGAGGCCGACCGCGGCTGCGCTCGCCAGCACCACCGCGTCGTACGGCAGGGCACGCGCGGCCACGGCTGTCGCGAACAGTGCGATCCCTGCGGCGGCGAAGCGGCGCTCGGACATCCGCCGCATCAGCGGACCCGCCAGCAGCCCGGCGAGTACGGAGCCGACGCCCTGCACCGCGTACAGAAGGCCGACGTAGGCGGGGGAGTGGCCGAGGCCCCGGTCGACGACGGCGAAGATCGCGGCGCCGTTGAGGCCGGCGAGGAGCATCGTGGCGGAGCCTGCGAGTACGAGTGGTCTGAGGGCGGCTGAGTGCCAGAGGTGGCGTGCGCCGTGGGTGGTTTGAGCCCACCAGTTCACTTTCCCCTTGGGCCTGGCGGGCGTCTCCTCCTCGATGCCGAGCAGGGCGAAGATCCCGGCGGCGAGCGTGAACGTCGCGGCGTCGAGCAGCGCCACTGTCGCGCCGCCGAACTGGGCGAACAGGCCGGCCCCGGCCAGTGGCGCGACCAGTTTCATGCCTTCGCCCGCGGTCAGGCGGAGCCCGTTGAAGTCGCCGAGCAGTCGTTTGTCGACGGCACGGGCTATGAGGGCTGCCTCGGCGGCATCGTGGACGACGGAGTTGATGCCGTACAGGGTCAGTACGGCGAAGAGGATCCAGAGGTGTGCTGCCGAGTCGACCAGGAGGAGGGTGGTGAGGAGGACGGCCATGGCGGCGCTGGTCCGGATCAGGAGCGTTCTGCGGCGTACGCGGTCGGCGACGGTGCCGAGGAGGGGGCCGAGGAGGGTGGGTGCCCACATGCAGAACGTGGTCAGGGCGGCGAGGCTGTCCGACCCGGTGAGGGATTTGACCCAGATCCCGGCTGCGAGCCACATCGCGGATGTGCCGAAGCCGGAGACGAGGGTGGCGCTCAGGCAGAGGCTTGCGCTGCGGTCGCGCAGGACGTGCGGTGTTGTCCGGGCCATGGGCGGCAGCGTGGCATCTGAGGCGGGGGCGCGGGATCGGGCGGTTGCCGTAGGTGGGGGGATTCCTCCCCTGTGGCATTTCGGCTGCCGCCGCCCGGGGGGCCGACCCAGACCCCGCTCCTCGAACTCCCGCAAGGACTACGTCCAGGGAGGACCCCCAGGGGTTCAGCTACGCCGCGCGCCAGTACCCCAGCCCGTGCACCCGCCCCTTCGGCAGGCCCACTTCCTTCCGTACATACGACGTCAGCGTCCTCGTCGTCGCCGTGTCGCACGCGATCCAGACGTACACACCGGCCGCGTCCTCCGCGTCCTCCGCGGCCGACACCAGCGACGGCAGTGCCGCCTTCACCTCCTCCACCAGGTGCCCACCCGCATCCCGCCGAGGGACCCTCCGCAGCTCATGGCGTACCGGGTCGACCCGTATCGGCAGGTCGGCGTCCGACGCGTGCGACGTCTCGAACCAGATCGTCGCCGGCACCTCGGGCATCGCCGCCAGCAGCGAGTTGATCGCCGGAAGCGACGCCGGGTCGCCGATCACCAGCAGCCGCGACGGCCGCGGCTCCGGCGCGTCGAAGCCCGTGCCCTGGAGCGTCGCCTCGATCGTGTCGCCGGGCTGCGCCTTGCGCGCCCAGTCGCTCGCGCACCCGTCGTGCAGGGCGAACTCCAGGCTGAACGTCCCGGCGGCGACGTCGGGGTCGACCAGGGTGTAGGCGCGCTGGTGCGGCTTGCCGGCGTTCTCGAACCACATCCGCACCCACATGGTCGGGTGCACGCCGGCCGCGCCGAGCAGGCCGCCGTCCGTGAAGTGCAGGCGCCTGTAGTCCTCCGTGACCTGCTCCGCCCCGGTCACGGTGAAGGTGAAGTCCTTGCCGCGCAGCAATTTGAGTACCGCGCCTTCCCAGCCATGACCCACCGCAGATTCCTCCCCCACAGATCCGGGAATTGTTTCCCGGACAACTGTCCTTTAAGTTAGGTCAGCCTAACCTAAACCTAGATGGGGAACAGGAACAGAGTGAGCACCGAGGTCTTCCGGGACGCCTGGGGAATTCCCCATCTCCGCGCGAGCAGCGCACATGAACTCGCATTCGCCCAGGGCCGCAACGCCGCCACCGACCGCGCCTGGCAGATCGAGGTCGAGCGGCACAGGTCGCAGGGCACCACGGCCGCCTTCCTCGGCGCCGACGCCGTCGGCTGGGACCGCTTCGCCCGCCAGTCGCGGCTGGACGACACCGCCCGGCGCTGCTTCCGCAGCCTCGACGCGGAGACGGCCGCGTGGGTCGAGAGTTACGTCGACGGGGTCAACGCCGGTCTCGCCGAAGGTGCGCTCCGGGCGCCGGAGTTCGCCAGCACCGGGCTGGCCCCGGGCGAGTGGCAGCCGTGGACGCCGCTCGGCATCTGGCTGGCGACGCACATCCTCTTCGCGGGCTTCCCGACCAAGCTGTGGCGCGAGGAGGTCGCCCGCAGGCTCGGCGACGACGCCATCACCCTGTTCGCCACCGACGGCCCCGGCACCTCCGGAAGCAACGGCTGGCTCGTCACCGGCGAGCGCACCGCCACCGGGGCTCCGCTGATCGCGGGCGACCCGCACAGGTTCATCGAGGACCCGGGGGTGTATCAGCAGATCCGGCTGGCCTGTCCCGAGTTCGACGTGATCGGCCTTGCCGTCCCCGGCATCCCCGGAATCGCCCACTTCGGGCACACGAACAGCGTGGCATGGGCCATCACCAACGCCATGGCCGACTACCAGGACCTCTACCGCGAGCGGCTGCGTCGCAGTACGGACGGGGCCGGGGACGTCAAGGTGGTCGAGGCCCTCGGCCCTGACGGCTGGCGGCCCGCCACCGCCCACACCGAGACCATCGAGGTCGCGGGCGGCGATCCCGTCGAGGTCGAGGTGATCGAGACCGAGCGCGGCCCCGTCATCATCGGCGGCCCCGGCGACGAGATGGTTGTCAGCCTGCGCTGCCCGACCCGCGTGTACGAGGAGCTCGGCTTCGGCGCGCTGCCCGCATTGCTCCGCGCGCGGACCGTCGACGACGTGGACCGGGCGGTCGACCAGTGGGTCGAGCCCGTCAACGTCGTACAGGCCGCCGACACCGCGGGCGGCCTGCTGCACCGCGTCGCCGGCCGCGTCCCGCTGCGCCACCGGGACAACGGCCTGCGCGTCGTACCTGCCTGGGAGCCGGGCCACGCATGGCGCGGCGTACACGAGCCGATGCCGCGCGCGGACGTGAGCGGCGTCGCCGTCATGGCGAACCAGCGCGGACTCGCCGCGCCGCTCGGCGTCGAATTCGCACCGCCGTACCGCGCCGACCGCATCAAGCAGCTGCTCGACGGGTCGAAGTCCTGGTCGGCCCCGGACATGGCCGCCGTCCACACGGACACGCATCTCGCCTCGGCCCGCCCCCTGCTCGGCATGCTGTCCGGACTCGACGGACTCAGCCCGCAGGGCGAGCGCCTGCGGGACCAACTCCTGCGCTGGGACCGGCGGATGGAGGCGGACAGCACCGACGCCACGGTGTACGCCGCCGTACGGACTGAGGTGGTGCGGCGGCTCGCGGCCCATCCCGACCTGGCCGCGCTGACCGAGCCGGTGGCGGACCCCTCGTACCCGGGGGTCTTCCTGCCCTGGCTCGCGCTCACTCCCCGGGTCGGGTTCGCGCTGGCAACCCTGCTGACGACCGACCTGCTGCCGGGCATCGACAGGCCCGCGGCGGTCAGGGCGGCCGTCGAGGCGGTGGCCGCAGCCTCTGACACGCCGACGATGCCCTGGGGCGACGTACACCGCCTGACGCCGTGGCAGGCGGTCGAGTCGGCGCCGCCCGGGGGATGGCCCGGGCTGCCCGGCGACCACGACTGCGTGCTGTCGACGTCGAGCGTCCCCGGCGTCACCGACCGCTGTGCGCGCGGGCCCGCCGCCCGCTACGTATGGGACCTCGCGCGGCGCGAGGACAGCCTCTGGGTGGTGCCGCTCGGTGCGTCCGGCGTTCCCGGCGACGCTCACCACCACGACCAAATGCCGTTGTGGCTGCGGGGCGGACTCGTCCCCGTGACCACCGAGTGGAACCACCTGACCAAGGAGAACCATGACCCCCGCGACCCCCGTGACCGCTGAGCCGGTGTACGAGCAGAAGATCGAAGGCTTCGGAACGGTCCGCCTGGTCCCCGTGAACCCCGCACGCGACGCGGAGCTGCTCCACGGCTGGGTCACCGAGGAGCGGGCCCGGTTCTGGGGCATGGGCGGCGCGACCCGCGAGCAGGTCCAGGAGATCTACGAGCACCTCGACTCGCTGACCACGCACCACGCGTACCTCGCTGTGCGGGACGGCGAGCCGGTGGCGCTCTTCCAGACGTACGACCCGGAGGCGGACCGGGTGAGCGAGTGCTACGACGTCCAGCCGGGCGATTACGGCGTCCACCTGCTGATCGGCCCCTCGGGCGGCGGCGGCGCGGAGCGGGGCTTCACGGCGCACCTGCTGTCCGTGCTGGTCGCTTACCTGTTCGCGGACCCGGACCGGCAGCGGTTGGTGGCGGAGCCCGATGCGCTCAATGGCAAGGCGATAGCGCGTCTGGAGAGGGTGGGGTTTGCGCTGGGGGCGGAGGTCGTGATGCCGGAGATCGACCTGCCGGACGTCTTCCTGCCGGAGAAGCGGGCGCGGCTGGCGTTCTTGGGGCGGGGGGATTGGGTGGGCTAGGGGTGGGCGATTGGGTGCGTGTGCGGGTGCGGGCTGTCTGCGGCGCTATCCACCCCCCGCCCCTTCCCGGCTGTGACATTTGCGGCCCCCGCCGCGTGGGGGGGGAAAGCCCCCAGACCCCCGGAGGGCTGAATCTTCAGCCCTCCGGCGTCTGAGGAGCGGGGCTGGGTGCGGAGCCCCAGTTACGGGAAGGGGCGGGGTGGGGAAAGACAACTGGCCGCACCGCACCCGCACCGATGAGTTCCGGCCCGCGCCGCAGTCACCACTCACGACAGACGCCGCCATCCTCATCGCACCCCGGAGGAATCGCCATGACTGCCCAGAAGCCACTGTTCGACCTCGCACCCCCCGCCCGCCAGGTCGCCCAGCTGCTCGACGGGGTCAGCGACGACGCGCTCTCCGCCCCCACGCCCTGCGAGAAGTACGAGGTACGTCATCTCCTGGGCCACCTCCTCGGGCTGACCGCCGCCTTCCGTGACGCGGCGAAGAAGGAGTTCGGGCCGACCACCGGTACCGACCCCGGCACCGCCCTGCCCGTACTCGACGACGACTGGCGCACCCGGCTCCCGAGCCGGCTCGACGAGCTCGTCGACGCCTGGCGCAGCCCCGACGCCTGGGAGGGCATGACCCAGGCGGGCGGGGTCGACCTGCCGGGGGAGATCGCCGGGCAGGTCGCGCTCAACGAGATCGTGCTGCACGGCTGGGACCTGGCCCGCGCCACCGGACAGCCGTACCCGGGTGACGAACCCAGTCTTCGGGCGTCGTACGAGTTCCTGGCGTCGGCGGTCGGCGATCCGGGCCGGGACCGCATTTTCGGACCGGTCGTCGACGTACCGGACGATGCCCCGCTCCTCGACCGCGTCGTCGGACTCGCGGGCCGCAACCCGTCCTGGTCCCCCGAACGATAGTCGCGTCACCCCGCCCAACGGCCCGACAGGAACGTGATGGTGAGGACCGTCGAGAGCGGGGCGACCACGCAGATGTACGCCCCTTTCAGCCCGCGGCGTCGCACGCTCCAGCCCGCCAGGAGCACCCACATCGGCCACCACAGGAGGGTGGCGCGCGGGATGGACGTGTACCAGTACGACGTCCCGAGGGCCCACAGGCTGAGCCCGATGTACACGACCTCCGGCCACCTCCGGCGCCTCAGCAGCACACCGAGCAGTACGACGCCGACCACCATCGTCAGCAGCTCGGCCTGGAACATGACGGCGTAACCGGTGGACTGGGTGTGCGCGAAGGCCGCTTTCCAGGTGTTCTGCCACGTCTCCCAGGGCGCGTGGAAGTTCCGGTACCAGCCGCGTTCCTGGGCGTGGTTCCAGGCCATCCAGTCACCGGTGTGCGTGTGCAGGAACCAGGTGTAGAGGGCGGCGGGGAGGGCGGGCAGCGCCACCCACGGGAGAGATCGCCAGTGTCTGGGGGCTTCGGCAGTGACGACGAAGTGCACGGCCAGGGCCGCCGCCAGGAAGAGCCCGCTGACCCGGACACCGGTGGCCAGGCACGCCAGGACGCCCGCGAGCGGCCAGTTGCGGCGCTGGGCGGCGAGCCAGGCGGGCAGGGCGAGGGCCAGGAAGAGCGCCTCGGTGTAGCCGGCGGCCAGGAATACCGCACACGGCGACAGCAGGAAGAAGAGCACAGTGCGCTGCCCCGTGACGCCGTGGAGTTGCGCGATCCGGGCGAGGGCCAGGACGGCGACGGCCCCCGACACGAAGGAGATGAGCAGCCCCGCCACCGTCCAGTCGGGGATCACGGTGTGGACGGCGCGCAGGAGGAGCGGGAAGCCGGGGAAGAAGGCCTCCCTGTTGTCCCAGCCGTCCGTCCAGGGCCCGGCCCCGTCGGGGAAGTAACCGCTCTGGGCTATGTGCAGGTAGTGCCACCAGTCCCACTGGCCCCACGACGCCAGCGCCGGCTGTACGTCATGGGTCTTTGCGGTCGGAAGGGAACAGCCACCGCGTGCAGTAGGCGGTGGTCCAGACGCCGGTGCGGGTGAGCACGTACAACCACAGAACGTTCCGGTCGGTGGGGCCGGGCGAGAGCGGGCGCAGGCGGTCCGCGAGCCGCCGTCGCGCGGGCGGTCCGGTGCCTGACGGGCTTGTACGGGTGCGCTGTCCGGGCGGCCGCAGAGGCGTCGCGATGGTCATGGTCGAGCTCCTGGTGCGGGCATCGGGGCATACGGGATCGCCCCACGGCGGAAGCGGCGGGCAGGGGGGAGAGCGGCAGGCGTCAGCGGGGGACGGGGCGGGTCAGTCCACGGGTGGCGACGAGGACGTGGGCAGCTGGGTCGGCGTGCCTGACGGTGTGTTGGTGGGGGTGCTGCTGGGGTTGCCGTCGGGGGTGCTCGTGGGTGTGCTGGTCGGCGTACCGAGCGATGTGTCCGACGGCGTACTGGACACCGGAGGATCCGCAGGCGGCGTGGTCCACGGGGGGATCGAAGAGGGGAGAAGGGAGGAAGGGGCCTCCGAATGCATGTCGGACGGCGTGGTGGCCGGCACAAGGGGGCCCGTACTTCCGCCGGACACCAGCGCCGCCACAGCCGCCGCACCCGTACCGGCGAAGGCCACGCACGCGGTGGCGGCCACCATGGCCAGGCGGCGCCGCCGCAGACGCGTGCCGCGGGCCGAGATCACCGCTACCGGGAGGGGCTTCGTGTGCGCCTGCCCGGCGGCGGCCGCTTCCTTGAACGCGTTCCTCAACGGGTCATGGCGAAGGTCATGGGCGGGGTCATAGGCAGAGTCATGGGGCAGGTCATGGGGCTCAGGCACCGTAGGCCTCCTCAGCGCGCGGGTCCTGCAGAAGGTAGGAGAGCGCGGCCCGGCCCCGCACCAGGTGCGTCTTGACGGTGCCGGTGGACAGGCCGGTCTCGGCGGCGATCTGGGCGACGGTGAGGTCGCAGACGTAGTGCAGCGTCACGGTCCGCCGCTGTTTGGGGGGCAGTTCGCGCAGCGCCGACACCAGCGCGACCTGTTCGGGGCCGGGGCCCGCGACGTCGGGCGGGCTGCCGCGCCGCTGCCAGGCGTCCGCAGCGCGGCGGCGTACACGCCATCTGCTCACCGCCAGGCGCCAGGCCACCGTACGGATCCACGCCTCCGGTTCACCGGCCGCGTCGAGCTGGCGAAGCCGCCCCCAGCCCCTGACGAAGGCCTCCTGCACAACATCCTGGGCCTCGTGCAGATCGCCGAGCATCACATACAGCTGCCCGGTGAGGCGGGCGGCCGTATGCGCGTAGAACTCTTCGAACTCCTCGACGGTCAACAACCACTCCTGGATATCTCTTCGGTCTCATCAGGCATACGCCCGGGGCCACGCTTCCGGTTGACACCGGACGCAAAGAAGCAGAGTGAGGGCCGTCACAGTGGACGATGCGTCAGACACGCACTCGGACAACCTCGTTCAGAGTGATCACAGAGAAACCGAAAGCGCATACCATGCGGCCGTCGTATTCATGTCATCACCTCCGACCGAGGGGACTCAGCGTGCGCACCAAGGTCCTGCCTTCCCTGCTCTGTGTTGGGCTCATAGCCGCCACCAGCGTGCTGACCGGAACCGCTGCCTTCGCCGCGCAACCCGCGCCGTCCGCAGCACAGAGCGACGCCGCGGCCGACATCCGCGAAAAGCTGGAGCGGATCCCCGGACTGACTGTGGTCTCGGTGACCGACAAGGGCGGATTTCCCCTCTACAACCTGACCCTGACTCAGCCCGTCGACCACGGCGACCCCGGCCGCGGCACCTTCGAGCAGAGATTCACGCTCTGGCACAAGAGCGAGACCGCGCCGGTGGTCCACTACACCGGCGGATACGGGCTGTCCTCGAGCACCCGCGAGATCACCACGCTGCTCGGCGCCAACCAGGTCAGCGTGGAGCACCGCTACTTCAACACCTCCCGCCCCGGCGACGGCGTCGACTGGGACGACCTGAACGTCTGGCAGCAGGCGAGCGACGAACACGCGATCGTCGAGGCGCTCAAGAGCATCTACCGGGCCAAGTGGCTCGGGACCGGCGCCAGCAAGGGCGGAATGACGCAGGTCTACCACGAGCGTTTCTACCCGGACGACCTGGACGCCGTCGTCGCGTACGTCGCCCCGAACGACGCCAACAACCGCGACGACAGCGTCTACGAGAGCTTCTTCAAGACCGTGGGCACGCCCGAATGCCGTGCCGCCCTGGACGCCGTACAGCGCGAAATGCTGGTACGCCGCGCAGCGATGCTGCCGCGCTTCGAGGCGACGTCCAAGGAGCAGGGCCTCACTTTCAAGTACCTCGGCTCGGCCGACCGTGCCTTCGAGTTCTCGGTGCTCGACCAGGTGTGGAACTTCTGGCAGAGCGGCACCTACACCGACTGCCCCACCGTCCCCGACGCCGAGGCGGCCACCGACGACGAGCTCTACAAGTGGTCGCTGGACCACGGTCTGATCATCTACTCGGACCAGGGCAACGGGGCCGAGGGCAGCGGCCCGTACTACCGGCAGGCCGCGGCCCAACTGGGCTGGGCGGACCTGAAGTTCAAGCACCTGCGCGATGTCCGCAGCTACCCGGACATCTACCAGCCCAACTCGGTGCTGCCCGCCGACATGCGCACCTTGTACAACGGCCGCACCATAAAGGACGTCGACCGCTGGGTGTCCACCCGGGGCGAGCAGATGATGTTCGTGTACGGGCAGAACGATCCGTGGAGCGCGGAGCAGTTCAAGCCGAGCAAGCACGACTCGCAGCTTTACGTCGCGCCGAACACCAACCACAGTGCGCTGATCTCCAAGCTGACGCCCGAGGACCGGGCGAAGGCCGAGGCCACGGTCAAGCGGTGGGCAGGGCAGTAGGAACGGGGTTCCCGGAACGCCGGACGGGCCGGTCCTCCAGCCCGTCCGGCGTTGTCACTGGTCACCAGTTAGCGCCCGAGCGCCGCCTTCATCATCTTCTGGGCGATCGGCGCCGCCAGCCCATTGCCGCTCACCTCCGACCGCGCCGCCCCCGAGTCCTCGACGAGCACCGCGACCGCCACCTCTTTGCCGCTCGACTCGTCCTTCGCGTACGACGTGAACCAGGCGAACGGCGTCTTGCTGTTGGCAACCCCGTGCTGCGCCGTGCCGGTCTTGCCACCCACCTCCGCTCCGGAGATCCGCGCGTTCGTGCCCGTGCCGTCCTCGACGACCGTGACCATCGCACTCCGCAGTTGCTCGGCCGTGGAGGAGGACACGACCTGCTTGCTGTCGGCGTCCGCGAGGTCCTCCAGTGTGTTGCCGTCCGCGTCCGTCACCTTGGACACCATGTGGGGCGAGACGAGCTCTCCGCCGTTGGCGAGGGCCGCCGAGACCATGGCGATCTGGAGCGGGGTGGCCGTCACGTCGAACTGGCCGATGCCCGTCAGCGCGGTCTGTGCCTTGTCCATGCCGGACGGGTACACGCTTTCCGACGCCCGGACCGGCACATCCTGCTTCTCGGTGTTGAAGCCGAACTTCTCCGCCATCGCCTTCACCTTGTCCTGGCCGAGGTCCGCGGCAACCTTCCCGAAGACGTTGTTGCAGGAGTACTTGAGCGCGGTGCGCAGCGTCGCGTTCTCGCAGGGCGCTGAGGCGTTCTCGTTCTTGAGGACCGTCCGCGTGCCGGGCAGGGTGTACGGAAGTGGGCTGTCCGTCTTCTCGTCGACCGACCCGTAGAGCCCGTCCTCCAGCGCCGCCGCCGCGACGACCAGCTTGAACGTCGACCCGGGCGGCAGCGGCTGCCGCAGCGCCCGGTTGACCATCGGCTTGTCCTTGTCACCGTTCAGCTGCTGCCAGGCGTCGCCGTCCGTCGTCCCGCTGATCTTCGACGGGTCGTACGAAGGCGTGGAGACCATCCCCAGGATCTGCCCGGTCTTCGGGTCGATGGCGACGGCCGCGCCCTTCTTGTCGCCCAGGGCCTTGTACGCCGCCTTCTGCACGGCGGGGTCGATGGTCGTCACGACGTCGCCCGGCTCGGTCTGCTTGCCGGTGATGAGATCGGCCGGGTTCTTCAGACGGTTGTCGGTCCCGTCCAGGACATTGCTGTAGATGCCCTCGATCTGGGTGGCGCCGTAAGCCTGTGAGCTGTAGCCGGTGACGGCCGAGTAGAGCTCGCCGTTCTTGTACGTGCGCTTGTACTCGAGATCACTGCCCTCCGTCTTCTTCGATCCGGTGACCGGCGACCCGGCCACGATGATGTTCCCGAGCGGCTGCGCGTACTGCGCGATGGTGTTCCGCCGGTTGTGCTTGTCTTCTGCGAGGGCCCGGCCTTGGTACGCCTGCACCCAGGTGATCCGCACCAGCAGCGCGAGCACCATCAGCAGGCAGAAGACCGAAGCACGCCTGATCGTTTTGTTCATCCCGTACGGGAGACGAGCGGCGCGGCCGGGACAGTTCCGGAATGTCGCGCTTCTCAGGGAATCTTCATCTCGGCGCGCCCCTCGGCCCGCCTCAGCGAGGCTCGATGAAACCCGACTCGTACGCCCTGATCACCGCCTGTGTGCGGTCTCTGGCCCCCGTCTTGGCCAGCACGGCCGCCACATGGCTCTTCGCCGTCGCAGGGCCGACCCGCAGCCGGTCCGCGATCTCCGCGTTCGTCAGGCCCGTCGCCATCAGCCGCAGCACCTCCGCCTCGCGGTCGGTGAGCCGCGCCGCCCACGGCGGCGCGGCGGCAGGTTGGCGCCTGGCGTGTTCCGCGGCCAGGCCGCGCACCGCCGAGGGGAAGAGAAGCGAGTCGCTGCGTGCCACCAGCCGGACCGCCTGGACGAGGTCCTCGGCGGCGGCGCGCTTGAGGAGGAAACCCGCGGCGCCGGCGCGCAGGGCGTCGTACACGTACGAGTCGTTCTCGAAGGTGGTGACGACGACGATGCGCGGCGGCTCCTCCATCGCGCGCAGTATCTGCTCGGTGGCGCGGATGCCGTCGACCTCGGGCATCCGTACGTCCATCAGCACCACGTCGGGCCGCAGCTCACGCACCACCGACACGGCCTCGGCGCCGGTCGACGCCTCGCCGACGACCTCCAGGCCGTCCTCGGCGTCGAGGATGACGCGCAGAGCGGTGCGGACCATGCGCTCGTCGTCGGCGAGGACGATCCTGACCGGGGCACTCACAGGGGTGCTCATCGCCCGCCGCCGTTCAGCGGGAGGCGGGCCGTGAGGCGCCAGATGTCGCCGTGCGGGCCCGCTTCGGCGTGGCCGCCGAGCAGGGTGGCCCGTTCGGCCGCGCCGCGCAGGCCCCGGCCGCCCCCGGGGCGTACCACCGGGGCTTTGTCGGGCAGCGGGTTCTCCATCACGATCTCCAACTCCTCGCCGCGCAGGGCGATCCGTAGCGACACCGGTGAGGCGCCGCAGTGCCGCAGGGCGTTGCTCAGCCCTTCCTGGACGATGCGGTACGCCTCACGGGACACCCTGTCCGGGGTCCGTACGACCGGATCGCCCTGCTCCGCGTAAGCCACCTTCACGCCGCTGCGGGCCAGCAGATCGTCCAGGGCGTCCAGCGTCGGCCCGGACGCGTCGTCGAAGCCCTCGCCGTCCTCCCCCTGCCGCAACAGCCCCAGCACCGCGTCGAGTTCGCCCACCGTGCGCCGGGTCGTCTCCTCGATCGCGGTCAGCGCCTCCCGTACGAACTCCACATCGCTCGCCGCATCGCTGTCCAGCACCCGGCGTGCCGCACCCGCCTGGAGCGTGACCGCGCTCAGCGCGTGCCCCACAGAGTCGTGCAGCTCGCGGGCCAGCCGGTTGCGTACGGCCAGATCCGCGGCCCGCCGCTCCGCCGCCGCCAGCCGGTCGGCGGGTGTCGGCCCGAGGAGTACAGGCGCCCAGCGGGCCAGCAGCGCCCCGGCCGCCGCCGCGCACGCCGCCAGCGCCACCAGCATCGCGATCCCGGCGACGGGGGAGAGCGCCAATCCCCAGGTGTGGTCGAGGACTTCGGGCAGCCCGAACCGGGACTCGCGCAGCGAGGAGAACACCGGCAGGATGATCAGCAGGACCGCCATCGGCGGCACCGCGAGCGTCATGCCGCTGATGATTCCGCCGATACCGAGATGCAGCGTGAACCACCCGGCCGTCCGCATCCGCGCCGCCCTCGACCGGGCCGGACCGTCCGCCAACTGCCCGTCGGGCACCGCGCACAACGCCCGCACGGCCCCCACGGACAGGGGCCGGGCGAGCGGGAAGAGCGCGCTGATCGAGGCGATCGGCAGAGCCACGGCGAAGGCCCCGAACTGCATGGGGAGCGAGGTGAAGACGTTCTTGTCGTCGGTGAACGGGCCGACCATGACGCTGCCGAGGAGGAAGTACGGCATCAACAGGGCGCCGCCGAGGACCAGATGGACCCAGCGCAGCCGGGCCCGCGCCCCGAACAGAAGCCTCACGTGGTGCGCTTCCGCAGGAAGGAGGCGCCCGCGGCGAGGACGACGAGACCGGTGATCATCTGCACAGCGTAGGTCAGCAGCATCAGCGTGGTGGGCCGATCGGCCGCTTCTGCGGCGGGCATCACGGCGGTGCTGAGCAGCCAGCCGCCCCAGCAGCCGAGCGCGCCCGAGCCCAGCCAGGCGAGCACCAGCGGTGTCTTGAGGGGGAGGCCGCGGCCGAGGCGCAGGCCGAGCATCAGCACGCCGGCCACGGTGACGGCCGCGAAGAGGACGTAGACGCCTTCGAGGAGGTGGAAGGCCGCCGTACGTTCGTCGATCCGCGCCTCGTTGAGCCCGGTCGTCGAACCGGCGGCCCACATCGCATGCGGTACGGCGCACAGCGCCGCGAGGACGGACGCGATCACCGCGGTCGCCCTCAGGCGGGGCCCGACCGCCGAGTTCGGCAGATCCCACACAGTGCCCCGCCACAGGTGGCCCCAGCGCTCGCGGGCGTACAGCGCGAAGAGGGTGCCCAGCGCGATGCCCTGGACGATGAAGCCGGTGTAGACGACACCGAAGACCCATTCGTCGAGGAAGGCTTCGCTCTCGGCCGGTGCGCTCTCGGCGCCGGTGAACACCTTGGCCAGCAACTGGAGCGGATAGCCGGTCACGATCGGCGTCAGCAGCCCGGTCGCCGCCCACATGGGCAGGACGAGCAGCCAGGCCGGGACGCGCCGCCCCCAGCCCTGGGTGAGCAGCAGCGCCAGCACGATCACGGCGGAGTCCATGACGACGGTGACGGCGTTGACCACGGCCATGGTGCCCGGGTGGTCGAGGAGGACGCTGCCCTCGGGGATGCCGGTGCGGCTGCCCGCGATCCAGGCGATCTTGAGGCCGAGGTACGGGACGCAGGAGGCGATGGCGGCGGCGCGCAGTGTCTGGCGCAGCGGGCCGACGGGGGCCGTGCGGAGGCTTTGAGGAGTGGGGACGAGCGCGGTTTCTGTCATGCCTCCACGCTCCCGGGCGGACCGCCGCCGCGCGTCCTGCGCGCCGACGATCCGTCTCCGCCGCGCGGCGGAGAACCCCCTCACCCGGGACCTCACCCGAGCCTCACCCGGGATCTCACTCGGCGAGGGCGAGAACCAGCTCGTCGACCTCCGTCCCGCGGCCGTTCGCGAAGCCGCGGTCGTGACCGGTGACGACGAATCCGCACTTCTGCAGCACGCGCGCCGAGCCGGTGTTGTCGGCCGCGGCTCGGGCGTACAGCGGCCGCTCGGGTACGAGTGCGAGAAGCCCGCGCAGAGCGGCGGTGGCCACGCCGCGCCCCCAGTACGCGCGGTCGATCCAGTACGTCACCTCGCGCTTCTCGGCAGGTCCGTACACCGCGGCATGGCCGGCCACCGCGCCGTCGACGACCACGGTGCGCAGGAAGATCTCGTCCGAGGAACGCATCCTGGCCCAGTGCGCGTCGAAGGCCGCACGGTCCGGGGGGTTCTTCGCGACGAACGCGGCGACCTGGATCGCCTCGGGGTCGCTCATGTGGGAGAAAAAGACGGGCACATCACTGTCGACGACCTCGCGCAGCGATACATCCATCGTCACGTCCCTCTCGGAAGAGGTCATTCAGAGCCTCCGGGTGGCGAGCGTGAGACGGTCCCGCGCGTCGAACAGCGCGTCCTTGACCATCTGTTCGTGCGCCGGCGTGAGCCGGGCGACCGGCACCGAGCAGCTGATCGCGTCGCGGGCCGGGGTGCGGTACGGGATGGCGACACCGAAGCAGCGCAGGCCGAGGGTGTTCTCCTCGCGGTCCACGGCGTACCCCTGCTCGCGTACGACGTGCAGCTCCTCGATGAGCTTCTCGCGGTCGGTGATGGTGTGCTCGGTCAGCGCGGGCAGCGTCTCCGGCAGCAGCTTGCGGACCTGCTCGTCGGTGTGCGTCGCGAGCAGCGCCTTGCCGAGGGAGGTCGAGTGCGCGGGCAGCCGACGGCCGACGCGGGTGAAGGGCCGCAGATAGTGCTGGGACTGGCGGGTCGCGAGGTACACGACGTTCGTACCGTCGAGCCTGGCCAGGTGGATGGTCTCCGTCGTGTCGTCGGAGAGCCGGTCGAGCGTCGGGCGGGCGGAGGCGACGACCTCGTCGCCGTCGATGTACGACGTACCGACGAGCAGCGCCCGTACGCCGATGCCGTACCGCGTGCCCGTCGCGTCCGTCTCCACCCAGCCGAGCTCCACGAGCGTGCGCAGCAGCATGTAGAGGCTGGACTTGGGGTAGCCGACAGCCTCCTGGACGGAGGCGAGAGAGTGCATACCGGGACTTCCCGCGAAGTATTCGAGCAACTCCACGGTCCGCACCGCGGATTTGACCTGTGCCCCACCCGAATCGGCAGTCGACATTGCCCTTGACCCCTTCGATTGCCCGTTAATAGAGTCCCAGCATATTCAGCATCAGGAACTCTGTTCAGAATATCGAACAGCCGGAAGGACGCCACGGTGGCAGCAGCACCAGTCTGGAGTGTCGACCCCCGAACCGGGAAGCCGCGTGAGCAGGTTGCGGTGGAGGCCACTTCCGAGGAGGTCGACCGCGCGGTCCGGGCCGCGCACGCAGCCCGCCCCGCCCTCGCCGACCGTACGGTGCGGGCCGCCCTGCTCCGTACCGCCGCCGGACTCCTCGACGAGGCGGGCCGGTACGTCGTCGAGGCAGCCGATGCCGAGACGGCACTCGGGCCGACCCGGCTCACCGGCGAACTGGCCCGTACCACCGCCCAGTTGAGTGCTTTCGCGGACGCCGTCGAAGAGGGCTCCTTCCTCGACATCAGGATCGACCACGAGGACGCCACCAGGACACCGCCCTGGCCCGACCTGCGCCGCTACAAGATCCCCCTGGGCGTCGTGGCCGTCTACGCCGCGAGCAACTTCCCGCTCGCCTTCTCCGTCCCCGGCGGCGACACCGCGAGCGCGCTCGCCGCGGGCTGCCCGGTCGTCGTCAAGGCCCACCCCGACCACCCCGCCACCTCCGAGCTCTGCGCCTCGGTGCTGCGCAGGGCCGCCGCGCAGGTGGGCCTCCCGGAGGACGTGGTGGTCCTCGTCCACGGCTTCGACGCGGGCATCAAACTGGTCAGGCACCCCCTCGTCGCGGCGGCCGGCTTCACCGGATCGGTGCGCGGCGGACGGGCGCTCTTCGACGCCGCGGCCGCCCGGCCCGCCCCCATCCCCTTCCACGGCGAACTCGGCTCGCTCAACCCCGTCGTGATCACCGAGGCCGCGGCGGAGGAGCGCGCCGAGCAGATCGGGGCGGGCCTCGCGGGCTCGATGACGCTGGGGGAGGGCCAGTTCTGCACCAAGCCCGGCTTCGTCCTGGCCCCGGCGGGGGCGGCCGGGGACCGGCTGCTGAAGTCCCTGGCGGCGGCCGTCAGCGACACCGAGCCCGGCGTGATGCTCGACCACCGGATGCGGGACGCGTTCGTCGCGGGTGTACGGGAACGGGCCGCCCTCCCGGACTCCGAAGTGCCGGTGACCCCGGGCGCGGGGGGCGAGCACACGGTGAGCGCGGGGTTCCTGACCGTACCGGCGCAGGCTCTGGCGTCACCGGGCCCGCACGACCTGCTCCTGGAGGAGTGCTTCGGCCCGGTCACGGTGGTCGCGCGCTACGAGGACCCGACGGAGATCGCCGCGGTACTGTCACGCCTCCCCGGCAACCTCACCGCCACGCTCCACTTGGCCGAGGAGGAGCTGACGGACTCCGGTGCCGGCACCGGCGCCCGTCTGCTGGCCGAGCTGACGCGGGTAGCGGGGCGAGTCCTGGTCAACGGCTGGCCGACGGGGGTTGCGGTGGCCCCCGCGCAGCACCACGGCGGCCCGTACCCGGCGTCCACCTCCACGTCCACGTCGGTGGGCGCCACGGCCATCGAACGCTGGCTGCGCCCGATCACGTACCAGTCGACCCCGGACCCCCTGCTCCCCCCGGAGCTCCGCGACGCGAACCCGGAGGGCCTGCCGAGGAGGGTGAACGACCGGCTGGGGTAGGGCAGGGGCCCCCGCTGCAACCGCCCAACGAGCTTCCGCGTCTCGTCTCTCATGATCAGAAACGCAACCCCCGCCGACCTCGAAGCGATCGCCGCACTGCACACGGCAGCCCGTGCCACGTACTACCGCGGCCACATCCCCGAAGAGGACTTCTCCGGCCCCGCCGAACTCGCCAGAACACGCGAGGGATGGGCCGCTGCCATCGCACGGGACGACGGCAGCGTCCTGTGCGCAGAACACGAGGGCACGGTCGCGGGCGCCGCAGCCTTCCGTACCCGCGACGGCATCATGACCCTCACCCAGCTCCACGTCGCCCCGTCCCACTGGAGCCGCGGCCTGGGCACCGCGTTGCACACCGCTTGCGTCGAGACCTGGCAGCGCACCGGCACCCGCCAGGCACGCCTGGAGGTCTACGAACACAACGTGCGCGCCCAGACCTTCTACGTCCGCCACGGCTGGCACCCCGACCCGGAGACGCCGCGCGTGGGCGCCCACCTGGTGCTGCTCCTCGACCTGCCGCCCGTATCGCCCGTGCGGCAATGATGCTCACCGTGACCAGCGTGCACCGCCGCGATCAGTGAGCAAGCACAGGGAGTGAGGCGGGAATGACCCGGCCGCGCGCAGTGTTGTGACCGGGAGCGGAGGCTGCCTCCGTGCCGTACGGGAACGCCTCTGACCTGGAGTGAAGAAGCACATGCGCGTCGAGATCTGGAGCGACATCGCCTGCCCCTGGTGCTACATAGGGAAGGCCCGCTTCGAGAAGGGGCTGGCCGCCTTCCCGCACCGTGAGCAGGTCGAGGTGGTGCACCGCTCCTTCGAGCTCGATCCCACCGGGCCCAAGGGCGTCACCGGCTCGGTGACCGACATGCTGGCCAAGAAGTACGGGCGTACGCACGAGGAAGCGCGGGCCATGGAGCAGCATGTCGCCTCCAACGCGCATGCCGAGGGTCTCGAGTTCCTCGCCGAGGGCCGGGACAACGGCAATACCTTCGACATCCACCGGCTGCTGCACCTGGCCAAGGCCCGTGGCCGCCAGAACGAGCTGCTCGACCTCGTCTACCGCGCCAACTTCGCCGAGGAGCGGTCGGTCTTCGACCCCGAGGTCCTCGCCGGCCTCGCCGTCGAGGCCGGGCTCGACCCCGGTGAGGCGCGAGCTGTCCTGGCGGACGAGAGCGCGTACACCGACGACGTGCGGGGCGACGAGCGCGAGGCCGCCGAGCTGGGGGCGACCGGTGTGCCGTTCTTCGTGCTCGACCGGCGGTACGGGATCTCCGGCGGCCAGCCCGCCGAGGTCTTCACCCGGGCACTGGAGCAGGCCTGGCAGAGTCGCACGGTCGCCCCGCTTGCCACGATTGGCGGCGCGGGTGCGGGCGCGGGCGTGGGATGTGACGCCGATGGGGTGTGCGGCGTATAAGCGTTGATTGGAGAGAGTCGGCAAAAATACGCAATGGACGGGGAGTTGGGGACGTAGCAGAGTGGGGGCATGAAGCCTCTTACTCTCACTGACGTGGTGGCCGCGGAGTTCGCGCCGGAGACGACGTACCTCAACACCTCCTCCATCGGGCTGCTGCCCCGCCGCACCGTCGAGACCGTCAAGGCCACGGCGGAGCAGAGCGCCACGGGCCAGGGCGGCGCGGACGCCTTCGACTGCGTGTTCGCCGCCCGTTCCTCCTTCGCACGGATCGTCGGCGTCGCCGAGGAGCGGGTTGCCGTCGGTACCGCCGTGTCCGTGCATGTCGGGCTGATCGCGGCCTCGCTGCCCGCCGGAGCCGAAGTCCTGTGTCCCGAGGGCGACTTCGCCTCGGTGATCAACCCGTTCGCGGTGCGCGGCGACCTCAAGATGCGGTACGTGCCGCTGGAGGAGCTGGCCGAGTCGGTGCGTCCGGGGACCGCCCTGGTGGCCTGCTCGGCGGTGCAGTCCGCCGACGGGCGTACGGCCGACCTGGCCGCCGTACGAGCCGCTGCCGCCGCCCACGGTGCCCGTACGCTCGTCGACGCCACGCAGGCTGCCGGCTGGTTGCCGTTCGACGCCGGGCTCTTCGACTACACCGTGACCGGCGGCTACAAGTACCTGATGGCGCCGCGCGGCACGTCCTTCCTCACCGTCACGGAAGAGGCGCAGGAGTCCCTCACGCCGATTCACGCGGGGTGGCTCTCCGGCGAGGACATCTGGAACAGCACCTACGGTCCCGTGGAGCAACTCGCGCGCACCGCCCGCCGCTTCGACGAGCCGCCGCCCTTCCTGTCGTACGCCGGAGCCGAGCACTCCCTCGCACTCCTGGAGGAGGTCGGCATCGAAAACGTGCGCGCCCACAACACCGCGCTCGCCGCCCGCTTCCGTGAAGGGCTCGTGCGCCTCGGCCACAGCCCGGTGCCCGGCGAATCCCCGATCGTCGCCACCGCGGGACTCACCGACAAGCTCGACGCGCTGACGGCGGAGGACATCGTCGTCTCCGTCCGTGCGGGCAACCTGCGAGCGTCCTTCCACCTCTACAACTCGACCGCCGACGTGGACCGGGTGCTGGACGTACTCGGCGGCTGAGGTCCGCCAACAGGTGGCGAGGGGTGGGTGGGGGGAACGGTTCCGCCTACCCCTCGCACGCCCCTTCCTCCTTGCACAACTCCTCCACCGCCTCCCTGGCCTGCGGGCACAGGTTCGCCTCGACCCGGCCGAGCAGGCGGTGGAGTTCTTCGCGCTCCGGCTCGTCGAGCCCGGCCAGCGTCGTCTCCTCCAGCCGCTCCCACGCCTGCTCGACCTGTGTCTTCAGCGCGCAGCTCGCATCGGTCGCCTCGACCAGTGAGGCGCGGCGGTCCGCGGGGTCGGGGGAGCGGCGTACATGGCCCGACTGCTCCAGACGCTGGAGCATCTTCGTCACCGTCGACGGGTCGAGGCCGACCGCCTTGATGAGCTCGGACTGCCGCACCGCACCCGCGTCCCAGAGGTGCATCATCACGAATTCCTGCCCCGGATAAAGGCCGAGGTCGCGCAGCAGCCTGCCCGCGGCGATGCGGTGGAGCCGTGCGGTCTGCGAGATCGCGAGACTGACGGGGGCGCCGACCGCCGCGCTCGGCGGCTCGGGACAGGCGGGGGCAGCCGGGTCGGCCTTCATCGGAACTCCTTCTTCGGCTCTCACGATCTCATGGACAACTTTACCTTGGTCGGCCAATTAATGCGTTACAGTGGCTCTCGTCGGATTACTTGGCCGACCACCTATCTCCTCGGGAGCTTTGCCATGACCACAGCGTTCGACCCCATCGACCTCTCCGGCACCCCGCTCGCCAACCGCATCGCGATGGCCCCGATGACCCGCAGCCGGGCCGCCGAGGGCGGCGTACCCACGGAGCTCACCGTCGAGTACTACGTCCAGCGCGCCTCGGCGGGACTGATAGTCACAGAGGGCATCCAGCCTTCCGTCGTGGGCCAGGGCTATCCCTTCACCCCCGGACTGCACAGCCAGGAGCAGACCGCCGGCTGGCGCAAGGTCACCGACGCCGTGCACGCAGCGGGCGGCCGGATCTACGCCCAGCTCATGCACGCCGGCCGCATCGGCCACCCGTCCCTGCTCCCCGACGGGCTGACCTCGGTCGCCCCCTCCGCCGTCACCCCCGCCGGGCAGCTCTACACCGGCGACGGCATGAAGGACTTCGTCGCCCCGCGCGAGCTGACCGCCGCCGGGATACGGGAGACCATTGCCGACTTCGCGGCCGCCGCCCGCAACGCCATCGACGCCGGCTTCGACGGCATCGAGCTGCACGGTGCCAACGGCTACCTGATCCAGCAGTTCCTCTCCACCAGCACCAACCTGCGCACCGACGAGTGGGGCGGCTCCGTCGAGAACCGCATCCGCTTCGCCGTCGAGGTCACCAAGGCGGTCGCGGAGGCGATCGGCGCCGACAGGACCGGGCTGCGCATCTCGCCCGCCAACCCGTACAACGACATGGCCGAGACGGACACCGAGGCCGTGTACCCGGCGCTGGTCGAGGCCCTCGAACCGCTCGGCCTCGCCTACCTGCACGCCGTCGAGGTCTCCCCGGAGCAGCGGGAGCTGCTGCTGGCGCTGCGCGCGAAGTTCTCCGGCACCTTCATCCTCAACCCGGCGACCGAGGGCCCGACCGACCACGGCTCGCTCCCGCTGGTCGAGGAGGGCGTCGCCGATGTGATCGCGTACGGCGCCCTCTTCCTCGCCAACCCGGACCTGCCGGCCCGCCTGCGGACCGAAGGCCCGTACAACACCCCGGACCAGGCGTCCTTCTTCGGCGGCGACCACAAGGGCTACACCGACTACCCGGCGCTGGCCGTGAGCTGATGGCAGCAGCGGGCGGGGCCGGTTCGATACGAACCGGCCCCGCCCACGTGTCTCGTCCGCCTCACTTCACCGGCGTGAAGTCCCGCGCCCCGATGAACGAGGGCCTCGGCACCGGCGCCGCGAACGGGTCGACCGCCGCGTTCTCCACGCTGTTGAAGACGATGAAGACGTTGCTGCGCGCGTACGGCGTGATGTTGTCCCCCGAGCCGTGCATCGCATTGCAGTCGAACCAGGTCGCCGAACCGGCCTTGCCCGTGAACAGCCTGATCCCGTGCCGGTCCGCCATCCGCGTCAGGGCGGCGTCCGAGGGCGTGCCGGCGTCCTGCATCTGGAGGGACCGCTTGTAGTTGTCCTTGGGCGTCCTGCCCGCGCAGCCCAGGAACTCCTTGTGCGACCCGGGCATGATCATCAAGCCGCCGTTGGTGTCGAAGTTCTCGGTCAGCGCGATCGAGACGGACACGGTCCGCATGTTCGCCAGACCGTCCTCGGCGTGCCAGGTCTCGAAGTCCGAGTGCCAGTAGAAGCCCGAAGCCCCGAAGCCCGGCTTGACGTTGATCCGGGACTGGTGGACGTACACATCGGAACCGAGGATCTGCCGGGCCCGGTCCACCACCCGCGGGTCGCGCACCAGCTCGGCGAAGACCTCGCTGAGCCGGTGCACCTCGAAGACCGAGCGCACGTCCTGGGACTTCGGCTCGACGATCGAGCGCTCGTCGGCCCGAACCGCCGGGTCGGTGACCAGCCGGTCCAGCTCGGCCCGGTAGAGGGGCACCTCGTCCGGGGTGATCAGCTGGTCGACGGTGAGGAAACCGTCCCGCTCGAAGCCCTGGAGCGTGGCGGCGTCGATGGGGCCCTCCGCGCCGGGCGCGGACCAGACGACCGGGTCCTGGCGGGGGACGGTCACCTCGGCGGCGCCGCGCGTGGGGTACAGGTCGGGGTGCGGACCCATGGTTCAGACCTCCTCGGTCAGCAGCGGGTAGACGCCGTTCTCGTCGTGGTCCTCCCGTCCGGTCACGGGAGGATTGAAGACACAGACACAGCGGAAATCGGTCTTGGGCCGCATGGTGTGCCGCTCGTGGCCGTCCAGGAGGTACATCGTGCCGGGCGAGATCCAGTGGGTCTCGCCGGTCTCGTCGTTGGTGAGCTCGGCCTCGCCCTCCGTGCACAGCACGGCCTCGATGTGGTTCGCGTACCACATCGACGTCTCCGTGCCCGCGTACAGCACGGTCTCGTGGAGCGAGAAGCCGACCTTCTCCTTGGCGAGCACGATGCGCTTGCTCTCCCAGGTGCCCGATGCGGCCTTCACATGGCGATCTGTGCCTTCAATGTCCTTGAACGATCGGACAATCACGGTGAGTTGAGCCCTTCTCTAATACGGTGGTCAGGCGGTCTCTCGTACGGACCGGGCCAGAATGCGCAGGCCCTCGTCCAGTTCCTCGGGGGAGATCGTCAGCGCGGGCAGCAGCTTCACGACCTCGCTCTCAGGACCCGAGGTCTCCAGCAGCATCCCGAGTTCGAAGGCGCGGCGGCAGACCGCCGTGGCGCGCGCCCTGTCGGTGAACTCCATGCCCCAGACCAGGCCGCGGCCCCGGAAGCTCACGCCGGCTTCGGAGTTCTCGTCGGCGATGGCCAGCAGCGCCCGCTCGACCTGCTCGCCGCGGGCCAGGGTCTGCTTCTCCATCTGGCCGTCGGCCCAGTAGGTGTTGAGCGCGGCGGTGGCGGTGACGAACGCCGGGTTGTTGCCGCGGAAGGTGCCGTTGTGCTCGCCCGGCTCCCAGATGTCCAGCTCCGCCTTGAACAGGCACAGCGACATGGGCATGCCGTAGCCGCTGATGGACTTCGACAGGGTGACGATGTCCGGCGTGATGCCGGCCTCCTCGAAGGAGAAGAAGCCGCCGGTACGGCCGCAGCCCATCTGGATGTCGTCGACGATCAGCAGCATGTCCTGGCGGTGGCACAGCGCCTGGAGCGCGCGCAGCCACTCGGCGCGGGCCACATTGATGCCGCCCTCGCCCTGCACCGTCTCGACGATCACGGCGGCGGGCTTGTTGAGGCCCGAGCCCTGGTCGTCCAGCAGACGCTCGAACCACAGGAAGTCCGGGACCTGCCCGTCGAAGTAGTTGTCGAACGGCATCGGCGTGCCGTGCACCAGCGGGATACCTGCGCCGGCCCGCTTGAAGGCGTTGCCGGTGACGGCGAGCGAGCCCAGCGACATGCCGTGGAAGGCGTTGGTGAAGGACACGACCGACTCGCGGCCCTTGACCTTGCGGGCCAGCTTGAGCGCGGACTCGACGGCATTGGTGCCGGTCGGGCCCGGGAACATCACCTTGTACGGCAGGTCGCGCGGCCGCAGGACCACGTTCTCGAAGGCTTCGAGGAAGGCGCGCTTGGCGGTGGTCGCCATGTCGAGGCCGTGGGTGATGCCGTCGCGCTCGATGTAGTCGATCAGCGCGCGTTTCAGCACCGGGTTGTTGTGGCCGTAGTTGAGCGATCCGGCTCCGGCGAAGAAGTCCAGATAGGTGTGGCCGTCCTCGTCGTGGAGGTAGCTGCCCTGCGCGCGGTCGAACACGGCGGGCCAGCCGCGGCAGTAGCTGCGTACTTCCGATTCCAGGGTCTCGAAGACGCTCAGGGCGGGAGGAGTGATGGTCACAGCTGTCTCCTGGGGAGAGAGGGGGGTGGGAAGTCGAGGGGGGAGCCGGGGCTCAGGTCAGGACGCGATCGGGCTGATGCGGTACAGCACTTCCGGCAGGTGTGTTCCCTCGGGGAACAGCCCGCCGTCGAAGAGCACCTCGCGTTCCAGGGACGCCCCGCGGCGCTCGGCGTACGACGTGAACAGCCGGTCGGAGGCGGTGTTGTCCGGGGTGATGGTCGTCTCGATCGATCTGACCCCCTGATGCGCGGCGACCTGTTCGGTCAGCGCGTCCAGGAGAGTGCCGGCCAGCCCGCGGCCGCGGTGGGCGTGGTCGACGGCCACCTGCCAGACGACCAGCGTCTCGGGGCGCTCGGGGCGTACGTAGCCCGTGATGAAGGCGATCGGTTCGCCTCCGGGGCTGTCCCGGGCCACGACGGAGGTCGCCGCGAAGTCGCGGCACCACAGCAGATAGCTGTACGAGGAGTTCAGGTCCAGGACCTTGGAGTCGCGGGCAATGCGCCAGATCGCGGCTCCGTCCTCCACTCGTGGCGCTTCGATCTGCAGGAATTCGCTTCGGGCACGTGCAAGGTCTGCTTGTGCGGCAGTCATGCAGAGGGAATTTACCGAGCAAATTCAAAAAGTGCATCGTCGGATGGGGTTGGGTGAGAGCCCTCTTTGTGTTATCGCGCGGGCGCGCACTTCGCGCGAGCAGACTGCAAATCCGGGTGATTTGCCCGGAAATTACCGGGCAAATCGTCTTGCATGTGGGGTCGGTCACATGCTCGTAACTGCCTCGATCTCCTGCCGAAATCTTAGCGTTTAGGGTCGGAGAAAGCGGGCAGAAGAAAACGGGAAGCTGCTCCGAATAAAGCGGCTTCCCGTCATCATAAATTCATTGAATTCAAAGAATCTATTCGCTGGGCCAGGTTTCCGAAACTGCCGTCCGGGCAGCTTCGAGGTCGACGTGGCAGCCGAACTCGCTCAGTGCCGCCCCCAGTGCGCCGAGTGACGAAAGGACCGCACCCCGCGTGGCATCGACCCCGTAGTGATTGACCCGGATCATCTCCTTGGACAGCGCCCCACCACCCGCGATCAGCGGCAGCGAAGGGTCGTCGGCGAGCGCCTTCGCGACCAGCTCCGACGCGTCCACGCCCGAAGGCGCGCGCAGCGTCGTGGCGACCGGCGCCGCCTCCCGCGCCCCGAGGACGTACGGCTCGAGACCGCCGCCCAGGGCGACCGCACCCGCGCGGGTCGCGGAGGAGGCGGCGCTGTGGCGGGCCATCAGCGCGTCCAGTCCCTCCGCCTCGATACGCTCCACGCACGCCTCCAGCGCCAGCATCTCCAGCTGCGCGGGCGCGTGCAGCAGCGCCCTGCGGCCACCGTCGATCCACCGCTCCTTCCAGTCCAGGAGGGAGAGGTACGAGCGGCGCGGAGCCGAAGGGTTGGCGGCGAGCCGCTCCCAGGCGCGCGCACTGACCGACACCGCCGACACACCGGCCGGGCCGCCCATCGCCTTCTGCGCGCCGATCACGCACAGGTCGACACCCCACTCGTCCGGCAGCAGCGGCTCGGCGCCCACCGAGGCGACCGCGTCGAGCATGAAGAGGGCGCCGTGGGCGCGTACGACCTCACCGATCTCGGCCACCGGGTTGGTGTTGCCGGTCGCCGCCTCCGCGTGCACCACCGAGACGAAGTCGATCTCCGGGTGCTCGTCGAGTGCCCGGCCGACCTGCTCGGCGGTGACCGCCGTGTGGAACGGGACGGTCAGGTCGAAGACGGCCGCGCCGCAGTCGCGCAGCCAGTTGCCGAAGGTCTGCCCGTACGGACCGGTCACCACGTTCAGCGCGGCCGAGCCGGGGCGGGCGCCGCCGCGGATGCAGCCTTCGAGAGGGAGCAGCGCCTCGCCCTGCATGATGACCACGTCCTGCTCGGTGGAGAGCAGCGAGGCGACCCGGCGCTCGATGGCCGCGAAGTGCGCGGCGGTCAGCGGGGCCAGGTCCAGAAGCGGATGTGTCACGGCGGAGCTCTCTTCGGATCAGTGTTCGGTCTCTTGTTCGTCTCTCCGCGGCGAGCGTATCCGCCCCCTCGTAGAGTGCTGTGCATGAGCGATCAGATGGTGCTGCGCGTGAGGGGACGGGTGCTCGCAGGCCCCGACGACGTACGGGACGAGCTGTGGGCCGTCGACGGGCGGATCACCTACGAACGGCCCGCCGGTGTACGGGATGCCGTACGGGACGTGCCGACCGTCGAAGGCTGGGTGCTGCCCGGGCTCGTCGACGCGCACTGCCATGTCGGACTCGACCGGCACGGCCCGGTCGACGAAACCACCAGCGAGAAGCAGGCCCTCACCGACCGGGAGGCGGGCACGCTGCTGATCCGCGACGCGGGATCGCCGTCCGACACCCGCTGGATCGACGACCGCGCCGACCTGCCGAAGATCATCAGGGCGGGCCGCCACATCGCCCGTACCCGCCGCTACATCCGCAATTACGCGCACGAGATCGAGCCCGGCGACCTGGTCGCCTACGTCGCGCGGGAGGCGCGGCGCAGCGACGGCTGGGTCAAGCTCGTCGGCGACTGGCTCGACCGCGAGACCGGGGACCTGGGCGCGTGCTGGCCGCGCGGCGAGGTCGAGGCGGCCATCGCCGAGGCGCACCGGCTGGGCGCCAGGGTCACCGCGCACTGCTTCGCCGAGGACTCCCTGCGCGACCTCGTCGAGGCCGGGATCGACTGCATCGAGCACGCCACCGGGCTCACCGAGGACACCATCCCGCTCTTCGCGGAGCGCGGCGTCGCGATTGTCCCGACGCTGGTCAACATCGCGACCTTCCCGCATCTCGCGGACGGCGGCGAGGCGAAGTTCCCGCGCTGGTCGGCCCATATGCGGGACCTCCACAAGCGCCGGTACGACACGGTGCGTTCGGCGTACGACGCGGGCATCCCGGTCTTCGTCGGCACCGACGCGGGCGGCTCACTGGCCCACGGCCTGGTGGCGGCCGAGGTCGCCGAACTGGTGAAGGCCGGCATCCCGGCCCTGGACGCGCTCTCGGCGACCGCGTGGGGCGCGCGGGAATGGCTCGGGCGGCCCGGGCTGGAGGAGGGCGCCCCCGCGGACTTTGTGGTGTACGACGAGGATCCGCGGGCGGACGTACGGGTGCTGGCGGCGCCGCGCGTGATCGTGCTCGACGGGCGGGTCGTCGGCTAGGAACGGCCTTTGTCTGTTGCGGGAGGGGTGCAGGGGGAAGCCTGTGCCGCGAGATTCGAATGCGAGGGCGGAAACCCCACTTTGGGGTGAACTCACGTCAGGTTGCTGACCGTTCACTCTCAGTGCGTAAAGATTCCGGTGTCCCGGTCGTCGGCGCCCACGATGTCCCCGTGGTGTGCGCCGGGCGACGCCAAGTCACCCGTGGGGGTTCCACCACCGTGAACAGCTCTCTCTTCAGCATGCCCGCACGCCGTTCGGCGGCCGCCGCGGCGGCTCTGGCACTCGCCTCAGGTCCTGCTGCGGCGTCCGCGCACGCCACTGGTGGCGACGGCGGTGGCGGTGGCCGCGATGGAAAAGCAGGCGCCGTCGTGCTCCGCACCGGGCTCGACGTCTCGCTGCTCAACAAGACCGTCGACGTGCCGCTCACGACCACGCTCAACGAGGTCAAGGCCCCGGCCAGCGCCGAAAAGACCGCCCTGACGGTCGAGTTGGACGGCGTCGAACAGGGCAACCCGGTCAGCGTGCTGCGCGCGGACGTCGCCACGGCGAAGGCGACGGCCGACGCGCACAAGGCCGAGGGCTACACCAACCTCGCGCACGCGAAGGTGCATGTGCCGGGGCTGCCGCTGCTCTCGCTCATCGAGGTCGAGAAGGTCACCTCGAAGGCGCTCTGCGAGGCGGGCAAGCAGCCCGTCGCGGAGTCGAATGTGCTGGGTGCGGTGACGGTGCTCGGCAAGAAGGTCACGCTGTCGGCGAGCGGGCCGACGCGGGTGGAGGTGCCAGCGGTTGGTGAGGTGACGCTCGACCTGTCGAAGACGCATACGACTTCGCGTACGGCGGCGGCGACGGCACTTGAACTCAAGGTGTCCGTGAACCCGCTCAAGCTGAACGTCGCGGAGGTCGAGGGCACAGTCACGCTCGGGGCGGCGACGTGCGAGTCGCCGCGGGCGCGTGATGTGGAGGTGCAGACGGCGACTGAACCCCGGCGGCCCGAGGCGAACCTCGCGGAGACCGGGGGCAGTTCGACGACGCCGTACCTGGTGGGTGGTGCGGTTGCGCTGCTTGCGGTGGGGAGCGGGGCGCTGGTGCTGGTGCGTGCTCGGGCTCGTAGCCGGGCTTGAGGTGGGGGTGGGCCAGGGGTGCGGTGCGGGGCTGCCTGCGGCGCAGTTTCCCCACCCCTCCCCACCCCTCCCGGGGAGGGGTGGGCAACAACTAGTCGGCCACCAACGTCAGTGCCTGGTCCAGCGCCTGGAGGAAGCGGCCCGTCGTGGACCGGTCCCGTACGGCCAGGCGCAGCCACTCCGTGCCGAGCCCCGGGAACGTGTCCCCCCGCCGCACCGCGAAGCCGAGGCCGCGCAGGCGTTCCCGTACCTCCTCCGCACGCTTCATCCGTACCAGTACGAACGGACCCTCTGCCGCCTCCACCGCCCGTACCTCGTCGAACTCCGCCAGCCCGGCCAGCAGATGCGCCCGGTCGGAGGCCACCCGGTGCGCGGCCCGCGTCGCCTCCGCGAGCGCCGCCGGTGATACGCACGCCTCCGCGGCCGTCAGCGCGGGCGTGGACACCGGCCACAGTGGCTGCGCCCGCTCCAGCGCCGCGATCGTCTCCGGCTCCGCCAGGACGTACCCGATGCGCAGCCCGGCCAGACCCCAAGTCTTCGTCAGGCTGCGCAGCACGACCAGGCCGGGTACGTCCGTACGCCCCGCCAGGGCCTCCGGCTCGTCCGGCACCGCGTCCATGAACGCCTCGTCGACCACCAGCGTCCGCCCAGGGCGGGCCAGCCCGGCGATGGCGGACGCCGGGTGGAGGACGGACGTGGGGTTCGTCGGGTTGCCGATCACCACCAGGTCGGCGTCCTCGGGGACGGCCGCCGGAGCGAGCCGGAAGCCGTCCTCCTCACGCAGCAGGACACGGCCGACCTCGTGGCCCGCGTCCCGCAGCGCCGCCTCCGGCTCCGTGAACTGCGGGTGTACGACGACGGGGCGACGTACCGCGAGAGCGCGGGCCAGCAGTACGAACGCCTCCGCTGCACCCGCCGTCAGCAGCACCCGCTCGACCGGCAGCCCGTGCCGCGCCGCGACCGCCGCGCGCGCGGCCCGCCCGTCCGGGTAGGCCGCGAGCGTGTCGAGGGATGCTGCTATACGGGCCTTGAGCCAGGCCGGGGGAGTGCCGGCCCGTACGTTCACCGCCAGATCGGTGAGATCACCCTCCCGCACCTCTGCGTCCCCGTGGTGACGCAGATCGTGCGTGGTGTCAGTGCGCGTGCGCATGGTGGTGGTGGCCGTGTCCGTGACTGTGCCCGTCGTCGTCGGGGTGGAAGTGCGGCTGCTGCGGCGCACCCACCTTGTCCTCGAAGCCGGGCAGCGCGATCCGGTAGACACAGGAGTCGCAGTTCATGCGCAGGTCGCCCTTGACGGCCTCCCGGTAGCGCTCCATCACGAGGTCCATCAACTCCTCGGCGGGACCGATGACATCGGCCGAACGCACCCCCGTCTCCGGGTGCGCCTCGGCCCAGTCCTGCGTCTGCTGCCGCACCCGGTCCGGCAGGATCCCGGTGAAGAGGAAGTACGGCAGGACCACTATCTGCTTGGCCCCGAGCTTCGTGCAGCGGTCGAGTCCGCTCGGCACGTCGGGAGCGGCGAGCGAGACGAAGGCGGTTTCCACACCCGCGTACCCACGACCCTCCCAGAACAGCCGTGCCGCCTTGTACACCTCGGCGTTGGCGTCCGGGTCGGTCGAGCCGCGGCCCACGAGCAGCACGGTCACCTCGGAGCGGTCCGTGTCGCCGAGGACCTCGTCGACCCGCCGCTCCAGGACGGCCAGCAGACCCGGGTGCGGGCCGAGCGGACGGCCGTACGTGTACGAGATGCCCGGGTGGCGCTCCTTCTCGCGGGTCAGCGCCGCCGGAATGTCGCCCTTGGCGTGACCGGCCGAGACCAGCATCAGCGGGACGGCCGCGAAGCGTTTGACACCGCGCTCCACGAGGTCCGTGACGGCGTCGCCGAGCGGCGGCGGGGACAGCTCGATGAAGCCGCCGGCGACCGGCAGTTCGGGGTGCCGCCTGCCCAGCTCCTCCACGAAGCTGCGGAAGGCTCCGGCACCCGCTTCGTCACGGGTGCCGTGGCCGGCGATGAGCAGTGCGGGCGCGGTGGTCACGCGTTCTCCTTGGTGAGGGGGGTGAGGGGGGTGTAGAGCAGGGCGTTCAGTGCCGCCGCTGCGACCGCCGAACCGCCCTTCTCCGAAACATTGCTGACGGCGGGCAGACCGCTCTCGCGCAGCGCCGCCTTGGACTCGGCCGCCCCGACGAAGCCGACGGGCAGGCCGATGACGAGCGCGGGCGCGGCGTCGAGGAGCAGCAGCTCCTCCAGGGCGGTCGGAGCGCAGCCGATCACCCACAGGGCGCCGGGCCCCACCTGCTCGTACGCCAGCCTGATCGCATGGGCGCTGCGGGTCAGTTCCGGCCCCGCCTTCGCGTCCTTCAGCCGGCATACCGTCTCGCGCCGCGTGATGCCCGCGGCGACCATCTCCACATCCACGACGACCGGCGCACCGGCGTGCAGGGCGGCGTGCGCGGCTTCGAGGGAGCGCTCGTCGCAGACCAGGTCGGTGGCGTACTCCAGATCGGCCGCGGAGTGGATGACGCGCTCGACGACGGCCCGCGTCAGCGGTGCGAAATGCGAGGTGTCGAGGCGGGAGCGCAGGCGCCGGAAGGACTCCTGCTCGATGGGATGCACAACCCTCTGCATTACGAACCCTCCGTCTGCCAGCGGTAGCCGCGCGGTGTCACCATGCGGCCGGCGATCTCGCGGGCGGCGGTGTTGCCGACGACCACGACGGTCATCATGTCGACGGTCGTCGGGTCGAGTGCGGCGATCGTGGTGAGGCGGCTTGTTCCGTCCGGTCGCGAGGCGTTCCGTACGACACCCACGGGCGTCGTGGGCTCGCGGTGCTCCGCGAGGATCGACAGCGCCTTGGGGAGCTGCCAGTCGCGGCCCCGGCTGCGGGGGTTGTAGAACGTGACGACGATGTCGGCCTCCGCCGCGGCCCGTACGCGCCGCTCGATGACCTCCCAGGGTGTGTGCAGGTCGGAGAGGCTGATCGAGACGTGGTCGTGGCCGAGCGGCGCCCCCAGGATCGCGGCGGCGGCGAGCGCCGCCGTCACGCCCGGTACGCCGACGACGTCGATGTCGTCGCTCGCCTCGGCGAGGGCGGGCGACGCCATGGCGTACACGCCCGCGTCACCGGACCCGATGAGCGCGACGGCGTGCCCGGCGCGGGCCTCGGCGACAGCGGTACGGGCCCGCTCCTCCTCGGCGCCGAGTCCCGACTCCAGGACGCGCGTGCCAGGCCGCAGCAGATCCCTGATCTGGTCGACGTACTGATCGAGCCCGACGAGCACCGACGCACGCCGGATCTCCTCCCGGGCCCGCGGCGTCAGCAGATCGCGTGCGCCGGGTCCGAGCCCGACGACCGCGAGCCGCCCGCGCGGCTCCTTGCGTACGACGGCGCAGGTGGCCATCGCGGCACGCCCCTCGGGGGCCGACTTCCGCTTCGGCACGAGGAGTTCACCCCCGCCGGCGAGTGCGGCTGCCTCCGCGACGGACGGCGTCCCGACAGCGGCGAGCGGAGCCCCCGAGGGGTTGGGTACGTCGATACGGGCGAGCTCTTCGGCGGCGTACGTCGTCAGGGGCACCCCGAGCCGGGCGGCGGCCCCCACGATCCCGGCCTCGTCGGCCTTGGCGTCGACGGTGGCGAGCGCGGCGACGGAACGCGCCGAGAGCCCGGCGGAGGCCAGCGTCTCCTCGACGAGCCCGAGCACCTCGTCGACGGAAGCCCCCTTGCTGGCCCCCACGCCGACGACCAGCGACGGCGGCCGCAGTACGACCTCCCGCTCGCCTGTCTCGACCACGCGGTCGGTGACACGCAGGACGGCGTCCGCCGCCGGTCCCGTCCCCGCCGGCGTCACATTCCCCGGCAGCGGCGGCAGCGGCCACACCGCGTCCGCCTCCAGCGTCACCGGGGTGCCGTCCAGGATCGCGCGGGTCACCGTCGCTGTCGCGCCCTCGACGGGCCAGCCCAGGGTGTCCAGGCCCGGGACGTCCGTGGCGTCCGTCGCCGTCGTGATCACGGGGGCGCAGCCCAGCACCTCGGACACCGCGAGCGCCAGCTCGTTGGCGCCGCCGCCGTGGCCGCCCAGCAAGGACACCGCGTGGCGCTGTGCCTCGTCGACGCACACCACGCCCGGGTCCGACGCCTTGTCGGCGAGGAGCGGGGCGATCAGCCGTACGACCGCGCCCGTCGCGAGGAAGCACACCAACTGCTCGCACTCCGCGAAGGCACGCCCGACAGCCTCCCGCACCGGGCCCTCGTACACGCGGGTACGCCCGGGCCAGGCCGCGGCCAGCCGGTCGCGGGCCACGGCGCCTGCCGCCGTGGCTGAGATGAGGCCGATCACTGAACTGCTCCTTCAATTACGGGTTCTGCTACGGGTTCTGCGGGGCGATGACCCCACAGCAGGAAGACGGGATTGGCCGCCGCGAGCCGGGTCACGTCCCCGGGCAGCGGCGCGAGGCGGGACGACTGCAGCAGTACGCCCTCGGGTTCGAAGCCGGCGGCCGACAGGGCGGCGCGTACCGCGGGCACCCTGTCGAGCGCCGCCAGGGCGACGACGACCGTGCGCCGCGCACGCCGGGCGCACGCCGCGACGATGGCGGGCAGTTCGCGCCCGCCGCCGCCGATGAACACCGCGTCGGGCTCGGGCAGCTGGGACAGCACCGTGGGCGCCGCGCCGTGCATCGTCTGTACGTCCACGCCGTGCGCGGCGGCGTTCGCCCGGACGCGCTCGACTCCGTCGTGGGTCTGCTCCACGGCGACCGCGGCCGCACCGAGCCGCGCGCACTCCACGGCCACGGATCCCGACCCGGCGCCGATGTCCCACACCAGGTCGCCGAGGCGGGGGCCGAGCCTGGCCAGTGCCAGGGCCCGTACCTCGTACTTGGTGATCATCGAGTCGCGGTGCTCGAACGCGTCCTCGGGCAGGGCCCATCCGCCGGGCACCACACCGTGCCCGGCGACCGTCCGCTGGACCGGCGCCAGCGCCCGCGCCTCGTCCAGGCATACGACGACGCTGACCGCCCCCGGCCAGTCGCGCGCCGCGGCCTCGGCGGGGGAGAGGCGCTCGACGCTCTCGCCCGCCGGGTCGCCGAGCGCGGAAGCGACGATGAGGGTGCGCGGAATGCCGGTACGGGCGAGCGCGGCGCCCAGTTCGGCGGGCCCGGCGCCGGGCCCGGTCAGGACGGCCGTCTTCGGGTGCGCCCGGCACACGTTCACGGCGGTCCGCAGCGCCCGCCCGTGCGCGCTGACGACGACCGCGTCGTCCCACGGCAGCCCGAGCCGCGCGAAGGCGACCGCGACGGAGGGGGCCCCGGGCCGTACATCCAGAGCGTCCGCGCCGAAGCGCTCGGCCAGCGCCCGTACGATCCCGAAGAACCCGGGATCGCCGGAGGCCAGCACCACGACCCCCGCCTCCGCGTGCTTGGCCAGATGCTCCGCGACCGCGTCCAGCGCGGGCGCGAGCGGCCCGAGCACCACCCGGGCCGTGCCGTCGGGCAGCCCGGCGGCGTCCAGGTGGCGCCGCCCGCCGACGACAAGCCCGGCGGCGTCGAGCGCCGCACGGGCGTCGGGGGAGAGCGGGGCGCCCGTCCCCGTACCCACAACAGTGATCATGACCCGGACTTCTCCGCACTCACCTCTGCGGACTTCTGCGCCGCCCGCAGCGCGGCCCGCGCCGTCAGGTCGGCCCGCCGGAAGCCGTGGAAGTGCCCGGGGTGGTAGAGGTGCGAGCGCGTGCCGGACGCGGCCAGCGCGGGCCCCACCAGGAAGAGCGTGTGCTTCCAGAGCTTGTGCTCCTTCACCGTCTCCTCCAGCGTCGCGATGGTGCACCGCAGCACCAACTCCTCCGGCCAGGTGACCTGGTACGCGATGACGACCGGGGTGTCCGTCGGGTAGCCGCCCTCCAGCAGCTCCGTCGTCAGCTGCCCCGACCGGGCCGCCGACAGGAACACGGCCATCGTCGTGCCGTGCCGCGCGAACTCCCGCACTTCCTCACCGGGCGGCATCGGCGTCTTGCCGCCGCCGAGGCGGGTCAGGATCACGGACTGCGCGACCTCGGGAATCGTCAGCTCGCGCTGTGCGATCGCGGCGACCGCCGAGAAGGACGAGACGCCCGGCACGATCTCGACGGCCAGGCCGAGCTCGTCGCACCGGTCGACCTGCTCCTGCGTGCCACCCCACAGGGCGGGGTCGCCGGAGTGCACGCGGGCGACCTTCAGACCGTCCCGCAGAGCCCGCTCGTACACCGCGACCACGTCCTCCAGGGACATCGCCGCCGAGTCCAGGATCTCGGCGCCCTCGCGCGCGTGCTCCAGGATCTCTGCCTGCACCAGGCTCGCCGCCCAGATCACGACATCGGCTTCGGCGATGGCGCGCGCGGCGCGGAAGGTCAGCAGGTCGGCGGCGCCAGGGCCGGCGCCGACGAAGGTCACCTTGCCGGTGGGGGCATCGGCCATGAGTGGGGTCCTCTCGAAACGGGGTGAATCAGGCGAATCGGATGAAACGGGGCGGAAGTTGGATGTGCGAAGCAGAGGGGCAATCGGCTAGCAAGAGCACATGGCGGTTTTCGTCGCGCTCGGCGCGTTCTTCATGACGCTGTTCGGCGGGTGGGTCGCCCAGCGCGTCACCGACCGCCGCCACTTGGTGCTGGGCCTGGCGGGCGGGCTGATGCTCGGCGTCGTCGGCCTGGACCTGCTGCCGGAGGCGATGGAGGCCGCGGGCGACGATCTGTACGGGGTGCCACAGGCCCTGCTGCTGTTCGTCGGCGGCTTTCTGGCGGCCCACCTGGTGGAACGCCTGCTCGCCGTACGCCGGGCGGCACACGGCGCGCATGTCACAGCGGCGCGAAGCGCCTCGGCCAGGGGTGGTGGTCGGGCGGCGGGAGGGCGCACCCCTCAGGTCGGGCTGACGGCAGCGGCGGCCATGGTCGGCCACAGCCTGATGGACGGCATCGCGATCGGCGCGGCATTCCAGGTCGGCGAAGGCATGGGCACGACCGTCGCGCTCGCCGTCGTCACCCACGATTTCGCCGACGGATTCAACACGTACACGCTCACGAGCCTGTACGGAAACAAGCGCAGCAAGGCCGTGGCGATGCTGATCGCGGACGCCCTGGCGCCCGTGATCGGCGCGGCGTCCACCTCGCTGTTCACCCTTCCGGAGGAACTCCTCGGAAGCTATCTGGGCTTCTTCGGCGGCGCCCTGCTCTACCTCGCGGCCGCCGAAATCCTCCCCGAGGCCCACCACGAACACCCGGCCCGCTCCACGCTGCTGTGCACGGTCGCGGGAGTGGCCTTCATCTGGCTGGTGGTGGGCGTCGCGGCCTGATCTCACAACTTGCCTCCGCGCCGACCGTCGCGCCGCGCGGGCGCGATGAGAGTCGAGAGATACGGAAGCGAATCGCCGTCGGCGAGCTCCGACGCAGGCCGAATCGATTCCTCGGCCAGCCCGAGCGCGGACCCCCACACCGCGTCCTCGGCACGCCCGGTCTCGCGCAGCGCGGTCGCCACCTCGCCGGCCAGCCGCCCGAACTTGTACGCCACGACCGTCCCGGGCCCCTCAAGGGCCTCCTTCAGCACAGCCGAACCGGCTGTCACGGGAACGAGGGTCAGCGGCTCCGTACCCTCGGTCAGGACGGCACCACTGCGGGCCGCCAGATCCTGCATGGCGGTGATGCCGGGCACAGTCACCACCTCGGTACCGGGGACCAGACCGAGGATCGTCTGCGCGAGATAGGTGAACGTCGAGTAGACGTTGGGATCACCGATCGTCGCGAACGCCACCGTGCCGTGCGCACGCAGCAGTTCGGCGACGCGCGACCCCGCCGCGTCCCAGGCGGCTTCGCGCCGCGCCCGGTCCTCACGCTCATTGAGCGCGAAGACGACCCGGACGACCTTTGCCGCATCGACGTAATGCAGCACGGTCGCCTCGGCCCGGCCGGGTTCGCCGACATCTGTTCCATCGGCCGCAGCCATGACCGGTACGACCACGACGGCCGCGTCCCGAAGGGCATTGACGCCCTTTACGGTCACCAGCTCAGGGTCGCCGGGCCCGACGCCGACACCGGTCAGCTTTGTGATCATCCCGCTCATCCCGCGCACCTCTCGACAAATCTCTTGGCCATGCCGGGATCGGCAGCCCAGTGGGTATGCAGATAGCTGGCATGCACACCCTGTTGTACGAACCCCTCGACCCGCCGCTCGGGAAGATGCATCCCCCAGGCGGGAGCCGCACCGGCCCCGGGCTCGATCACCGTCCGGTGAAACTCGTGCCCCCGCATCCGAGTCCCGACGGCGGCGAGCGAACTGTCGGAAACCGCAACCGCTTCCCGATACCCCAGCGTCAGCCGCTCCGACATCCGCGCCTCCGCATCGAGCACCCCGCACATGGGCTGCCCGTCGAGAGACCGCGACAAATAGAGCAACCCGGCACACTCGGCTGCAACGGGCGCCCCGGACAACGCCAGCTCGGCAACGGCCTTGCGCAACGGCTCATTGCCGGACAGCTCCGGGGCGTACACCTCGGGAAAGCCGCCGCCGATGACGAGCCCCCGGGTCCCGTCGGGCAGCCGCTCGTCCCGGAGGGGATCGAACGGCACGACCTCGGCCCCGGCGGCGGCGAGCAACTCCGCGTGCTCGGCGTACGAGAACGTGAACGCGGCCCCGGAGGCGACGGCCACAACAGGCCGCGCAGACGAACTCGGCCCCTCCGCGGCAGGCCCACCCCCGGGCTCCCACGCAGCCACGCCGAGCTCCGGCGCACTCCGGGCCAGGGCGAGCACCGCATCCAGGTCACACCCCACCCGCACCTGCTCCGCCAGCGCAGCAACCGCCTCCAGCGCATCCGCCCGCCGCTCGGCGACCGGCACCAGCCCAAGGTGCCGCGAAGGCGTCCGCACCTGCTTCGCCCGCCGCAAAGCCCCCAGCACCGGCACCCCGGACGCGTCCAGCGCCTCCCGCAGCAACTCCTCGTGCCGCTCCGAGCCCACCTTGTTCAGGATCACCCCGCCGATCCGCACCTCCGGATCCCACGACGCGAAGCCGTGCACCAGCGCCGCCACCGACCGCGACTGCGAAGACGCATCGACGACCAGCACCACCGGGGCCCGCAGCAGCTTGGAAATCTGCGCCGTGGACGCGAGTTCACCTTGCCCCGACGCCCCGTCGTACATCCCCATCACGCCCTCGACGACTGCCACGTCGCACCCGGAAGCCCCATGAGCGAACAACGGCGCGACCAAATCGGTCCCGCACAGATACGCATCAAGATTGCGCCCGGGCCGCCCGGTGGCCAGCGCGTGATACCCGGGGTCGATGTAGTCGGGCCCCACCTTGTGCGGCGAAACGCGCAGTCCCCGGGCCGCGAAGGCAGCCATCAGCCCCGTCGCGACAGTGGTCTTCCCACTCCCCGACGACGGCGCCGCGACAACAAGACGTGCTACCACTCGATGCCCCGCTGCCCCTTCTGGCCCGCGTCCATCGGGTGCTTGACCTTCGACATGTCGGTCACCAGGTCAGCGGCCTCGACCAGTTTCTCGGGAGCGTTGCGCCCGGTAATCACGACATGCTGCGTCCCCGGCCGGTCCCGCAGCACCTCGACCACCTCATCGACGTCCACCCACCCCCAGTGCATCGGGTAAGCAAACTCGTCCAGCACATAGAGCTTGTACGTCTCGGCGGCCAGGTCCCGCTTGACCTGCTCCCACCCCTCACGCGCCGCCGCCTCGTTGTCGAGCTGCGAGTCGCGCTGCACCCACGACCAGCCCTCGCCCATCTTGTGCCAGGCGACGGACCCGCCCTCGCCGCTCGCGCCCAGCACCTTCAGCGCGTTCTCCTCGCCGACCTTCCACTTCGCCGACTTGACGAACTGGAACACCCCGATCGGCCACCCCTGATTCCAGGCCCGCAGCGCAAGCCCGAAGGCTGCGGTCGACTTGCCCTTCCCGATCCCCGTGTGCACGACGACGAGCGGCCGGTTGCGCCGCTGGCGCGTGGTGAGCCCGTCTTCCGGTACGACGCTCGGCTGTCCCTGCGGCATCAGGCTGCCCTCCTGCTGTTCGTTCCCTGTACGTCCTTGACGAGCCCGGCAATGCTGTCGGCCCGCAGCTCGTCGAGCGTGACGGCGCTGCCGCCCAGTTCACGCGCCAGATCACCGGCCAGACCGAGCCGTACGGGCCCGGACTCGCAGTCCACGACCACCGAGGCGACACCCTCCACCTCGTGCAGCCGGGCCGCCCGCGCGGCCAGAGCCACCGGCTCCGGCCCGCCGGTCGCCCGCCCGTCGGTCACGACGACCAGCAGCGGACGCCGCGACGGATCCCGCAACCGCTCCACACGCAGCACGTCATGTGCTTTCAACAGCCCCGCCGACAGCGGCGTACGCCCGCCCGTGGGCAGGATCTCCAGCCGGGCGGCGGCCGCATCCACGGACGACGTAGGCGGAAGCACAAGCTCCGCGTCCTTCCCCCGGAACGTCACCAGCCCCACCTTGTCCCGCCGCTGATAGGCGTCGAGCAGCAGCGAAAGAACAGCCCCCTTGACCGCGCTCATCCGCTGCCGGGCAGCCATCGACCCGGACGCGTCCACGACGAACAGCACGAGGTTCCCCTCGCGCCCCTCCCGCGTCGCCTGCCGCAGATCGTCGCGGCGCACCACCAGACCGCGCCCACTGCGCCCCCGCGCCCGCTGATGCGGCGCGGCGGCCTGCACGGTGGCCGCCAAGTGCAGCTTGGTGAGCGCCCCTTGAGGCCGCCGGGCACCCGTCGTACGCCCGTGCTCGGTACGCGCACGGGACCGGCGCCCCGCAGCACCCTCGCCCAGACCGGGCACGCTCAGCACCTTCGTGCGGAACGGCTCACCCGCCCTGGCGGCAGCCTGCTCGCCACCGGACCCGGCGGGAGCCTGCTGCCCCTCCCCGGCCTCGGGCTCGGCCTCACCGGGCTGATCCGGCGCGTCGGACGCCCCGCCGCCATCACCCTGCGGCGGCTGCCCACCCCCACCGGGCCCGTCGGGATCAGGATCGTCGTCCTCGGATCCGCTGTTCTGCTCCAGCGTGTCGTCGAGCTTGTCCTCGTCGAGCCCCGGCGCGTCGAACGGGTTGCGCCGACGCCGGTGCGGAAGCGCCAGCAACGCGGCCTGCCGCACATCCTCAGCTATTACGTCGGTGCGCCCCGCCCAAGCGGCCAGAGCGGTAGCAGTCCGGGCCATCACAATGTCGGCCCGCATACCGTCGACCTCGAAGGCCGCGCAGGTGGCGGCGATCTGCCGCAACGCACCGTCCCCCAGCCGCACGTCGGGCAGCAACGCCCGCGCACCCACGATCCGGGCCCGCAGCGCGGCCTCTTCACCGGCCCACTTCGCGGCAAACGCGGCCGGATCGTCGTCGTACGCAAGCCTTCGCCGTACGACCTCCACCCGCTGATCGGTCTCCCGGGACGCGGCCACCTCCACGGTCAGCCCGAACCGGTCGAGCAACTGCGGCCGCAGCTCGCCCTCTTCGGGGTTCATGGTCCCGACGAGCAGAAAGCGGGAGGCGTGCCGTACGGAAACACCTTCACGCTCGACGTACGACGCGCCCATGGCAGCGGCGTCCAGCAGCAGGTCGACCAGGTGGTCGTGCAGCAGGTTGACCTCGTCGACGTACAGAATCCCGCGGTGCGCGTCGGCGAGCAGCCCCGGCTCGAAGGCCTTGACGCCTTCGGCCAGCGCCCGCTCGATGTCGAGCGCACCGACGAGCCGGTCCTCGGACGCGCCGACGGGCAGCTCAACCATCCGAGCGGCCCGCGACGTGCCGCTCGCAACCTCGTGCGGTCCGTCGGGACACGCCGGGTCGGGCGCCCCGGGCGCACAAGAGAACCGACACCCGGCGACAACGGCAACTTCCGGTATAAGCGCCGAAAGGGCACGTACCGCAGTCGACTTGGCGGTGCCCTTCTCACCACGTACGAGCACGCCACCGACGGCGGGCGAGACAGCGTTCAGCAGGAGACCGAGCCGCAGATCGTCCTGTCCGACGATGGCAGTAAAGGGATAAGGCGTACTCACGAGGAAGCCTCCAGATCAAGCGGATTGCGGGAAGGCGCGGGGCGGGGGAACAAGCCCGCAGGCGCCCTCACGCGTCACCTTCCAGGTCGCCCTCGAGCTCCAGATACGTCGCCCGCAGCCGCTCCAGCGTCTCCGCGTCCGGCTCCGCCCACAGCCCACGCTCGGCCGCCTCGAGAAGCCGCTCCGTGATCCCGCGCAGCGCCCAGGGGTTGGACTTCTTCATGAAGTCCTGGTTCTCCGGATCGAAGACGTACTCGGAGCTGAGCTTCTCGTACATCCAGTCGTCGACCACACCCGCCGTAGCGTCGTACCCGAACAGGTAATCCACCGTCGCGGCCATCTCGAAAGCGCCCTTGTACCCATGCCTGCGCATGGCCGCCATCCACCGCGGATTGACCACCCGCGCCCGGAACACCCGGTGCGTCTCCTCGCCCAGCGTCCGCGTCTTCACCTGGTCGGGCGTCGCGCTGTCACCCACATACGCCTCGGGCGACTCACCCGTCAGGTGACGCACCATGGCGACCATGCCGCCGTGGTACTGGAAGTAGTCGTCGGCATCGACCAGATCGTGTTCGCGCGTATCGACATTCTTCGCGGCCACAGCGATCCGCCGGAACGCCGTCTCCATGTCCCCGCGGGCTGCTCGTCCCTCGAGCCCGCGCCCGTACGCATAACCGCCCCACACCGCGTACACCTCGGCCAGGTCCGCGTCCGAGCGCCAGTTCCGCGCATCGATCAGCGGCAGCAGCCCCGCCCCATAAGCCCCGGGCTTCGAGCCGAAGATACGAGCCGTAGCGCGCCGACGGTCACCGTGCTCGGCGGTGTCCTCGTCCGCGTGCGCACGCACGAAGTTGCGGTCGCCGGGCTCATCGAGCTCGGCCACGGTCCGTACCGCATCGTCAATGAGCCCCACCACATGCGGGAACGCATCCCGGAAGAACCCGGAAATGCGCACCGTGACGTCGATACGCGGCCGCCCCAGCTCCTCCAGCGGCACGACGTCGAACCCCGTCACCCGCCGCGAAGCGTCGTCCCACACCGGCCGGCACCCGAGCAGCGCCAGGATCTCCGCGATGTCGTCGCCCTGGGTGCGCATCGCGGACGTACCCCACACCGTCAGGCCGACCGACTTCGGGTACTCGCCGGTGTCCGTCAGGTACCGGGCCACCAGCGAGTCGGCCAGTGCCTGCCCGACCTCCCACGACAGCCGCGACGGGATCGCCTTCGGGTCGACGGAGTAGAAGTTGCGCCCGGTCGGCAGGACATTCACGAGACCGCGCGTCGGCGAACCCGAGGGCCCGGCCGGAACATAGCCGCCGTCCAGCGCGTGCAGGATGTTGCCGATCTCGTCAGTCGTACGGGCAAGCCTCGGCACGACCTCGTCGCACGCGAACCGCAGCACGGCCACCGCGTCCGGCAGTTCGACGCCCAGCACCTCGTCCACCAGGCCGGCGGCCTCCGTGGCGTCCCAGCGGCGCTCCTCCATGCCCTCGGCGAGCCGTCGGCACAGCTGCTCCAGCAGGTCGATCGCGTCGGCGCCGGTCCGCGCCGGGCCGTCGACCAGCGCGGTCAGACCGTCCGCCACCTTCACGGCCGCACCGGGCTCGCCCAGCAGCTCCTTCTCGACCAGGCCGAAGTGCTCGGCGAGACACGCCCGCAGGCCGGGCAGCGCGTTGGCCTTGCCGCCCCACACCTGGGAGGCACGGAGTACGGCCAGCACCAGGTTGACCCGGGGCTCGGCCTCGGGGCCACCGCCCAGCACATGCAGGCCGTCGCGGATCTGGACGTCCTTGATCTCGCACAGGTAGCCGTCGATGTGCATGACGAACTCGTCGAAGTCGTCGTCGTCCGGCTGCTCGTCGAGGTGCAGGTCGTGGTGGAGCTGGGCCGCCGTCACCAGCGTCCAGATCTGTGCCCGCACCGCGGGCGCCTTGGCCGGGTCGAGGTCGCTGACCAGCGCGTACTCGTCCAGCAGCTGTTCGAGCTTCGCCAGGTCCCCGTACGTGTCCGCACGCGCCATCGGCGGCACCAGGTGGTCCACGACCGTCGCGTGCCCGCGCCGCTTGGCCTGCGTGCCCTCGCCCGGGTCGTTGACGATGAACGGGTAGATCAGCGGCAGCTCACCCATGACGGCGTCAGGACCGCAACCGGCCGACAGCCCGAGGCCCTTCCCCGGCAGCCACTCCATCGTGCCGTGCTTGCCCATGTGGATGATCGCGTCCGCACCGAAGCTGTTTTCGAGCCACTGGTACGCCGCCATGTAGTGGTGCGAGGGCGGCATGTCCGGGTCGTGGTAGATCGCGATCGGGTTCTCGCCGAAGCCGCGCGGCGGCTGGATCATCACGACGACATTGCCGAACTGCAGGGACGCCAGCACGATCTCGTCACCGTCGACGTACAGCTGCCCCGGTGCCTCGCCCCAGTGCTCCAGCATCCCGTCGCGCAGCTCGGGCTCCAGCTTGTCGAACCACCCCTGGTAGTCGGCGAGCGGCACCCGCGCGGGGGCGGCGGCCAGCTGCTCCTCGGTCAGCCACTCGACGTCGTGCCCACCGGCGTTGATGAGCCGGTGGATCAGCTCGTCGCCGTTGTCGGGGTGCCCTTCGACGCCGTATCCGGCGTCGCGCAGGGCATCGAGGACCCGGATCGCGGAAGCGGGCGTGTCGAGACCCACTGCGTTGCCCACCCGTGAGTGCTTCGTCGGGTACGCCGTGAAGACCAGCGCGAGGCGCTTCTCACCGTTCGGCTTGTGCGCCAGCCTGGCGTGCCGTACGGCGATACCGGCCACGCGCGCGGCCCGCTCGGGATCGGCGACGTACACCGGGACATCGCCCTCGCCCTGCTCCTTGAAGGAGAAGGGCACGGTGATGAGCCGGCCGTCGAACTCGGGGATGGCGACCTGCATCGCCGCGTCCATCGGCGAGAGCGCCGCATCGGACTCGTCCCACGTCGCGCGTGACGACGTAAGGCAGAGGCCTTGCAGTACGGGCACGTTGAGGTCGGCGAGCGCGCCGATGTCCCACGCCTCGTCGTCACCCCCGGCCGAGGCGTCGCTGGCCCGCGTGCCGCCCGCCGCCAGGACCGTGGCGATCAGCGCGTCGGCCTTGCCCAGCTCCTCGTACAGCTCCGGGTCGGCGCTGCGCAGTGAGCCGCAGTAGACGGGGAGGGCGTTGGCGCCCTTCGCCTCGATCTGGTCGCACAGTACGTCGACGAAGGACGTGTTCCCGGACAGCTCGTGAGCCCGGTAGAAGAGCACGCCGACCGTCGGGCGCCCTTCGGTGTAGGCGCGCTCACCGTGCACGCCCCACTCGGGCATCTTCTGCGGCTCGGCGAAGCCGACACCGGTCAGCAGCACGGTGTCGGACAGGAACCGGGCCAGCTCGACCAGGTTCCCCGGCCCGCCCTCGACGAGGTAGCGCAGCGCCTCGGCGACGACGCCCGCCGGTACGGACGACTCGGCCATCAGCTCGGCGTCCGGCACCGTCTCACCGCCCAGCAGGACGGTCGGAATCCCGGAGGCCTTGAGGACGGCGAGCCCGTCCTCCCAGGCGCGCTTGCCGCCGAGCAGCCGTACGACGGCGACGGAGGCGCCCTCGATCAGTGCGGGCAGTTCCCCTGCCGCGTCGATACGGGTGGGGTTGCCGATGCGGTACGGGGCGCCGGAGGCGCGTGCCGCCAGCAGATCCGTATCGGCGGTGGACAGCAAAAGCACAGTGTTCATGCGGGCGCTCCAGGTGCGATGAAGGGAAGTCCTGACGGCGCGCCCGACTCGATCAGCCGCAGCAGCGCATCTGTATCCGCGTGTTCTTCGATGAGGTCGCCGAGGCGGTCGAGCTGCTCCTCGCGCAGCGCCTCGAACGAGGTGTCCGGTGCAGGTACGAAACGGCGCCCTGCGGCGGCCGCGACCTCGCGCAGGAACGCGCGCCGGAAGGAGTCGCTCTCCAGCGAGCCGTGCCAGTGGGTGCCCCAGACGGAGCCGGCGCGGCACCCGTCCAGGCTGTGTCCATTGTCATCAGAGATGAACGGTGTGCCCCCCAGCACTTCGGCGACCCCGTGATGGATCTCGTATCCCTCGACGGGCTCGCCCAGGGCGCTGCCGACCGGCCGCGCCAGCGTCTTCTCGACGGCGAACCGCACGCGCACCGGCAGCAGTCCGAGCCCGTCCACAGCCCCGGCCTTCGACTCGACGTCGTCCTCGATGCGCTCGCCCAGCACCTGGTAGCCGCCGCAGATGCCGAGTACCGGACGGCCTTCCGCCGCCCGCCGGGCCAGCGCGCCGGCGAGCCCGCGCTCGCGGAGCCACTCCAGGGCCTTCACCGTGCCCCGCGTCCCCGGCACGATCACGAGGTCCGCGTCGGCGAGCTCTTCGGCCCGGTCCACGAACCGCACGACGACGCCCGGTTCGGCGGCGAGCGCGTCCACATCCGTGAAGTTCGACATGAGCGGCACGGCGCACACGGCGACGCGCAGCACGTCCTCCCCGACCGGCGGGGCGACGACGGACTCCCGAATGGCGCCGCGCAAGGACACCCGAAGGCCGTCCTCCTCGTCGATGCCGAGGCCGTGCGCGAAGGGCAGTACGCCGTACGTACGCCGCCCCGTCAGGCCCTCCAGCATGTCGAGCCCGGGTTCGAGGAGGGACACGTCACCCCGGAACTTGTTCACCAGATAGCCCGCGACGAGCGACTGGTCCTCGGCACTCAACAGGGCCGTCGTACCGAAGAAGGAAGCGAAGACACCGCCCCGGTCGATGTCGCCGACGACGACCACCGGGAAGCGGGCCGCCCGCGCGATGCCCATGTTGACGATGTCCGTACGCCGCAGATTGATCTCGGCCGGACTGCCGGCCCCCTCGCAGATCACGGCGTCATACGTGCCCCGCAATTCCCGCAGACAGTCCGTCACCGTCCCCAACAGCGCTTCTTGCCTGCCTCCGTGGTAGCCGCGAGCGCTCATCTCACCCACCGGCTTGCCCATCAGCACCACCTGGCTGCTGCGGTCACTGCCCGGCTTGAGGAGGACGGGGTTCATGAGCGCGGTCGGCTCCACGCGGGCCGCCTGCGCCTGCATGGCCTGCGCGCGCCCGATCTCCGCGCCCTCGCGCGTCACGAACGAATTCAGCGACATGTTCTGCGCCTTGAACGGTGCGACCTTGACCCCCTGCCGCACCAGCCACCGGCAGATCCCCGCGGTCACCACGCTCTTCCCGGCGTCGGACGTGGTCCCCGCGACAAGCAGGCCACCGCCCAGTGCGCCGTCGCCCAGTGCCCCACCGCCCCATGAGCTGCTCATGCGTTTCTCCCCCCAGTGGCGGCGCGACGCAGCGCGCCGAAAGCCAGTCGCCCGGCGACAGCCGTCCCTAGAGCCAGCGCCCCGACACGGCGCGACAGCCGCACGGCCCGCTCGATGTCCGGTACACCGACGGGGCGTCCCGTGGCGTTGAGTACGGGCCGGTGCTCGACGCGCCCCGCGTACGAGAGCGTCCCCCCGAGCCGTACGCCGAGCGCGCCCGCGAACGAGGCCTCCACCGGGCCGGCGTTGGGGCTCGGGTGTTTCGCCGCGTCCGTACGCCAGGCCCGCACCGCACCGCGCGGGTTGCCGCCCGCGGCCACGGCGAGGGCGGCTGTGAGCCGGGCGCCGGGCCATCCGGCGACGTCGTCGAGGCGGGCCGAAGCCCAGCCGTAGCGCAGGTATTTGGCTGATTTGTGCCCCACCATGGCGTCGAGAGTGTTGATGGCGCGGAAGGCCACGAGCCCGGGTACGCCGCCCACGGCGCCCCACACCAGCGCGCCGACGACCGCGTCCGAGGTGTTCTCGGCGACCGACTCGACGACGGCGCGGGCGATCTGCTGTGCGTCCAGGGACTGCGGGTCGCGCCCGCACAGATGGGGAAGGCGTTCGCGGGCCACGTCGATGTCCCCGGCCTCCAGGGCGCCCCCGACGGCCCGCGCCTCGCGGCCCAGCGACGTCCCGCCGACGGCGGCCCAGGTGGCGGCGGCGGTCAGCGCGACAGCGGCGGCGGGGGACCGGCGTACGGCACGGGAAGCCAGCGCGGCGGCACCCGCGGCGCCCCCGGCGCACAGCAAGGTGTGCACCGCGCCCCACCCGCGGTGGTCACGCCACAGCAGGGACTCGACGGCGCCCGCGGCCCGCCCGAAAGCGGCGACCGGGTGTGCCCGGCGAGGGTCGCCGAGCACGAGGTCGCCGATCAGGCCGGCGGTGGCGCCGTACGCGAAGATGCGATCGGCACGCATGGCTCAGCAGGCCGATGCGCCTCGAAGGACTGTCGTACTCGTACTCACAGGGATGACTGAACGGCAGCCGGGCATGGCGTATGTCCTCACTCAGGGTCCGCGCCCTGGTTCGACGTGACCGGCGGTGAGAGTTCCTGGCTCCCGGGGGGCTGTATTTACCGTGTTCCCCCGGTGACAGTGGCGGGACCGCGCCGGATTCGCACCGGACTTCCTCTCCTGCCGCCGTATTGGCTCGGGCAGTCCACCACGCTCCGCGAACCCCGTCAACTTGCTGTTGACCTGCGAAGGGAGAGTGTGTTGGGGCACACAGAAACCGTCCCGCGCCCGGCCGTGAAAGGCGGGGTACGGGACGGTTTCCGGGACTGTTGCGCGGTGCGGAAGCGGTCCCTGGGCGGTGCGTGACTGTCGTCAGAAGACGATCAGGAAGATGCCGTACGACACTGCCGCCGCGCACAGCGCGAAGCAGGCGTACGCGCCGGTGCGCGCCATGACGGCGGAGCCGCCACCCTGGCCCGATGTGCTCTCCTGCTTGGAGAGGCCCACGATGCCGAGGGTGAACAGGCCCACCAGCGAGACGGTGGCCAGGAGGCTGACGCCGAATACGGAGCCGAGAGCTGCCCAGTCGATGTTCATGCGATCTGTCCTTACACCGCGGCCGGGCTGGCCGGCTCGGCGGAGCTGCCGGCCGGGGCCGGGATGGTGGTCTTGAGGTCCTCGGCGGCAGCAGCGGCACCGGCGGTGGGCGGCACGCTGACGGCTGCCATCGCGGTGGTGACGACGCCGGCCGGCTCGCTGTCGGCGTCCACGTCATTGACGTTGGTGTGGTCGACCACCTGGCGGCGGGAGATGAACCAGATCGCGGTGCAGGCGGAGACGAGGAAGACCGCGATGGCCGCGACGCCCCAGTCGCCCTGCTTGGTGACGAACTCCGAACCCGCGGCGACCAGACCGGCGGCCGGCAGCGTCAGACCCCAGGCGACGAACATCCGGGTGGCGGTGGACCAGCGGACCACGCCGCCCTTGCGACCGAGGCCTGCGCCCATCACGGCGCCGGAGCAGGAGTGCGTGGTCGACAGCGAGAAGCCGAGGTTGGACGAGGCGAGGATGACGCTGGCCGCGCTGGTCTGGGCGGCGAAGCCCTGCTGCGGCTGGAGGTCGGTGAGGCCCTTGCCCATGGTGCGGATGATGCGCCAGCCGCCGAGGTAGGTCCCGAGCGCGATCGCGAGACCGGCGGAGAGGATGACCCACATCGGGGGGTTGGAGCCGGGGGAGAGCACACCGCCGGCGACGAGCGCCAGCGTGATGATGCCCATGGTCTTCTGCGCGTCGTTGGTGCCGTGGGCCAGGGAGACCAGGCCCGCCGAGGTGATCTGGCCGGCGCGGTAGCCCTTCGCGGTGGCCTTCGGGTCGGCGTTCCTGCCGATCCTGTACGTCAGCCGGGAGGCGAGGTACGCGGCGAGGCCGGCGACCAGCGGTGCGGCGATCGCGGGGATGAGCACCTTGGTGACGACGGTGCCGCCGTTGACGCCGCTGATGCCGACCGAGGCGATGGTGGCGCCGATCAGGCCGCCCATGAGGGCGTGCGAGGAGCTGGACGGCAGGCCGATCAGCCAGGTCATGAGGTTCCAGAGGATGGCGCCGACGAGCGCCGCGAATATGACCTCGGGAGTGATGCCTGCTTCGGTCACGATCCCGCTGGAGATCGTCTTGGCGACCTCAACGGACAAGAACGCGCCGACAAGGTTGAGCACGGCGGACATGGCCACCGCCGTCTTGGGCTTCAGAGCGCCGGTCGAGATGGTCGTGGCCATCGCGTTGGCGGTGTCGTGGAAACCGTTCGTGAAATCGAACACTAGAGCTGTCACGATCACAATCGCGAGCAGCAAGGTGATGTGTTCCATTTACCCAGGCAATCGTTTGACGTCAGTGGCTTGTGGAACGTAGGCAACCTGGATGAACGGAAGGTGAACTGGGGCGGGCGGTGTGGTGTCCCAAAGTGGCGCCGCCGTTCCGGTTGTGGCCGGAACGGCGGCGATTTCCTGGGCCGTCAGCCCCCTGCGAACCTCTTGAGCTGGGCCATCGACCCATTGAAGAGATTCTGATCACCCGGCAGGCTTCCGCTGCCGTTATCGAACTGCCACATCGTCCAGTACGACCAGCCCGCGGGCAGTGGGCCCGGTGACGCGTTGTAGCGGGCGAGCCACAGCGCATGATTCGAACCGAACGCCCGGCTCTTGCCGGTACACTCGTTCCACCACAGCGTGGTGGTGTAGATGACCGGCCTGCGGCCCGTCCGGCGCTTGACCTCGTTACTGAAGGATCTGATCCAGGAGACCATCTTCGACCTGCTCAGCCCGTAGCACTTGTTCCTGCCGTACGGGTTGTGCTCCAGGTCGACGGCCGGCGGCAGCGTCCGGCCGTCGGCCCGCCAGTGGCCTCCGTTGCGCACGAAGTGCGAGGCCTGTGTCTTCCCGGACGACTTGTCCGGGACGGCGAAGTGGTACGCGCCGCGGATGATCCCGGCATTGCGCGACCCCTTGTACTGCTGGTTGTAGTAGGGATTGCGGTAGCTGTGCGACTCGGTCGCCTTGACGTACACGAACTTCGCGCCCTTGCTCTTCGCCTTCCGCCAGTCGACGTTCCGCTGGTGAGAGGAGACGTCGTGCCCCTTCGGCTTGGTGGCCGCCGAGGCCGGGATCTCGGCGAGAGCGGTGCCCCCCAGGGCGAGGACGGCGGCGGCTGCCCCGATCATCCGGGCGCGACGGAACGGTTTGTGATCACGAGCCATATTTCCCCCCGATGGCGACGTGCATGACAAATGCCGCAGACGCTACTGGAAGATCCACAGATGCCGGTCGATCTCCGGCCAATCCGCCCCAGCGGGTGAAAAGTTCTCTTATGCGGACTTACGGAGTCCCGGGCTCCGTACTACAGTTCGCCGCCACCGGCTGGCAGGATCTGCCGCATGGCTGAGCAGCGGCGGGACGAGCGACAGGGCGAGCGAGAGCGCGAGATCGAGCGGGCGTGGGCCGACCTCGTGGACGCGGCCCGCAGGACAGTGACGGACGGACTCGTCGTCGGCACGTCCGGCAACGTCTCCGTACGCCTCGGTGAACTCGTCCTGGTCACCCCGAGCGGAGTCCCGTACGACCGCCTCGGTCATGGGGACACCGTCGCCGTCGACCTCGACGGGAAACAGGTCTTCGGTGAACTCGCACCGACCAGCGAGCTCCCCATGCACCTCGCGGTCTACCGCAACACCTCCGCCCGGGCCGTCGTGCACACCCACGCCGTCCACGCCACCGCCGTCTCCACCCTCGTCTCCGAGCTCCCCCTCGTGCACTACATGGCCGCGGCCCTCGGCGGCCCCGTCCGCACAGCCCCGTACGCGACGTACGGAACGGAGGAGCTCGCCACGAACATGCTCCGCGCCCTGGAGGACCGCACCGGCGCGCTCCTGCAGAACCACGGCACCGTGACCTACGGAGACACCCTCGACCAGGCCTACGACCGCACCGCCCAGCTGGAGTGGATGTGCAGGCTCTGGCTGACCGCCAGTTCCGTCCCCGGCCGCGAACCTTCGCTGCTCTCCAGCGGGCAGCTGGACGAGGTCAAGGAGAAACTCCGCGGCTACGGCCAGCCCCGCTGACGACCGGACGGCGCCGCCCACTGGCCCTGCGCACCGCCTGTGCGGACACTGGAGCGATGCGTCCGGCGACAGCGGCGGCAGTGGCCGTCACCACACTCATCGGCGTCGGTGCGGCGGCCGTCGCGGTCGGCCGATATGCCGGCCACGCCGCGCTCAACGCATCGCCCGGCCGCCCGCTGCCCTCCGACCCCGGACTCACCGTGCACGCCACGACCGCGGGACAGATCACGCTGACCCGCTGCCTGGCGTCCCTGCGCCCCGGCACGTACGGCATCGAAGGCTCCGGAGTCCACGCGGTCGTCGGCCCCGTCCTCAACGACGTGCCGCACACCGCGGACACCGTCGTACGCCGCCTGGAACGAGTCAGCCACGGCAGACTCGGCACCGGCACGAAGGTGCGGATCACCCCGCAGCTGTACGTCGGCGACCCGCGCACCGCGCTCGGCCTCGACCACGCCGACGTGGACGTGCTGGGCGAACTCGGCGCGCTGCCCGCCTGGTTCGTGCCCGGCATCCGCGACACCTGGATGATCACCGTGCACGGCCTCGGCACCACACGGGAACACCCCATGAACATCATGGGCTTCCTCCACGACCAGCGCCTGCCGGTCCTGGACCTCGCCTACCGCGGCGACCTCGGAGCCCCACGGCCGCCCGGGGGACTCGGCCACCTCGGCGACTCGGAGTGGCGGGACCTGGACGCGGCCATCCGCTACGCGGTGCGGTACGGCGCGCAGCGCGTCATCCTGCACGGCTGGTCCACCGGCGCCGCCATGGCCGTGCACGCCGCGGCGAACTCCGCGCTGCGCCACCACATCTGCGGCCTCGTGCTCGACTCCCCGGTGCTGGACTGGGAAGCCACGGTGCGAGCGCTGGCCACCGCCCGCCGCATCCCGGGAGCGCTGCTCCCGCTCGCGGTCCGGTCCGTACAGGGCAGCACGGGGGTGCACGGCGACCGCCTGCGCGAAGCGGCCGACCCCGAGGCGGTGAGCGTCCCCACGCTGATCTTCCACGGCCCGGACGACGCCCTGGCCCCGTGGCAGCCCTCCCGCGAACTGGCTCGCCTGCGTCCCGAACTGATCACCCTCCACACGGTCCGCGGCGCCCCGCACGCATCGATGTGGAACGCGAACCCAACGGCCTACGAAGAAACCCTCCGCCGCTTCCTCACCCCCTTGATCTAGCCTTGATCCAGCCCCGCGGGTAAGGGGAAAGCCACGACGGCCGCACCTCACCCCGGGCGGAATGTCCCGGTGTCGGACCCCGCCCCGCAGTCCCGCAGCGCCGGCCCTGAACGGCAAGTCCGGTTCCGTTTGGGCTTTCGGGGCGTCAGCGGCGAGACTGCTCCCCGTGACGTCCCGTACCCCGCGCGACTCCAGGCTCCGACTTGTCCGCCCGCGACCCCTCACCGCCTCCCTCCCCCTGACTTCTCAGGGCGGACCCCAGGCCGTGACGAACCGGCGTATCCGGCCGGCCCCGAGGCCCCCCGAGGGCACTCCGCCCCCCGCGGAACTGGCCCGCCAGGCCAGGATCGTGCTCGCCGACGCCGTACGGGTCGCCCGGTGGGCATCTCCGTCACTCCGTGGCGGAAAGTCCCACGCCGAGCCCGGCCAGGCCGGCGCCCTCTCGGCCGCAGCCGTCGAACAGGCCGCGGCCGACCTCGCACTGACCCCGGCTCAGGTACGCGCGGCCTGGGACAGGGCCAGGCTCGCCGGACTCGTCGAACTGCACGGCGACCGCACCCGCCCCGGCTGGCGGCTGAGAGCCTGGGACCGCGACGAGGCGGCCGTGCTGCGCGGCTGGGTCGCGCTCTTCGACGCCTGGTCGATCGTCCACCCCGCACCCGACGGCATCGCAACCACCTCCGTGGCCGAGGTCGTCGAAGCTGTCCCCCAAGTTCTCTCCCTCCTTCAGCTGTCGGCGGGGCCCGTACACGTACCGGCCCTCCTGGACCTGCTGGAGCAGCGCGTCGCCGAGCTCCGCGAAGAGCGCTGCGAGGTCCCGTACGGCCCCCAGCCGTTCCCCGGGCCGGCCGCACCCGCAGAGCACCTCACGCCCGCGGAGCCCCCCGCACCCGACCTGCCGCTCCTCCCTCTCCTCGACTGGGCCCTGGAAGGCATGGCCGCCGTCGGCGCCCTGACCCTCCGGCCCGGACTCGCCACCCTGACCGCTCTCGGCAACTGGGCGGTGTGGGTCAAGCTGGAGCAGATCTGCGTCGCCGCCCAGAGCCCCGCCGGCAACATCGAGCAGTCCGCCGAGGACATGCTGCGCGGCTGCGCCCGCCTGACCCCCGGCCCGGCCCGCGCCGAGTACCGCGCCTGGCTGGCCGCCCGCCCCGTGTCCAGCGCCGTCACCGAACTCCTCGAAGCGGCCCGGGGCGAGGACGCCCTGCTGCGCGGGCTCGCCTTCGAGGCGCTGCGCGTGGTCGGCGCCCCGGCGGAGGCCGACGTGCGCGCCGCCGCCAAGGACAGCTCCCTGCGCCCCTACGCCCTCCTGTGGCTGGCGGAGCACGAGGGCGCCGACCCCGAGGACGCCCACGAGGTCCTCACCCGCCAGGAGTCCACCTGGCTCTGGGTGGACACCGCCGCGGCCGTCGCCGACCACGGTGAGACACAGCTGCTGGTACGCCACCTCGACGCGGCCGTGCAGTCGACCGTCCCGGCCCTGCTCGACGAGGTACGCGCCATAGGCCACCCCCGTACCGTCCAGGTCCTGGTGGCCCTGGCCGCGGCCCACCCGGACCCGGCGCTCGCCAAGGCCGTGCGCAGGGCGGCGTTCCAGGTGCACACCGGCGGGTCGTAGAAGGAAGTCAGCCGCCGATGTCGGGGGTATACGTCCCGAAGCTCCAGACGTTGCCCTCGGCATCCCGCGCCATGAAGTCCCGCGAGCCGTAATCCTGGTCGGTCGGCGGCATCAGGATCTCCACCCCGTGCTCCACGGCCCGCGCATGGAGTGCGTCCACGTCGTCCACCACGACGTACACACCGACCGGTCCCGCGTTCGCCATGACCTTGGCAAAAACCCCCTCCCGGCCGTGCGAGCCCACCATCACCGCGCCGTTGCCGCACGCCAGCTCGCAATGCTCGACGTAGCCGTCCTCACTCTCGTAGAGACTCACCTCGCGGAAGCCGAAAGCGTCCTTCAGCGTCCTGATCGCGGCCTTCGCGTCCTTGTACAGAACCGTCGGATAGATGCTCGGTGCTCCGGTCACGCGGTCCACCTTCTTTCCTCGCTCGTCTCGCCGAATGTGACGTGGATCCCAGTTTTGCACCGCCCACTGACAACGCCCCGCGAGACGTCTCACCGGGCGAAGGTGTCGCACCGCGCCATGTCCCCCGTACGGAATCCCTGCCGGAACCACTGCCGGCGCTGCGCCGCCGAGCCGTGCGTCCAGGACTCCGGCGTCACCCGCCCCCGCGACCGCTCCCGGATCCGGTCGTCACCGACCTCGGCCGCCGCGTCGAGCCCGTCCTCGATGTCCCGGTCCGTCAGCGAGGTGACCAGCGGCAGCCCCGTCGACTCCTCGGGCGTACGCGCCGCCTGCCGTGCCCAGACCCCCGCGTAGCAATCCGCCTGGAGCTCCACCCTCGCCGCGTTGCTGCCCGCGCCCTGCCCGCCGTCCCGCGCCCGGCCCAGCGTGCCCATCAGGTTCTGCACGTGGTGGCCGTACGCGTGCGCCACGACGTACGCCTGCGCGAAGGGGCCGCCGCCGGCCCCGAACGTCGTCCGCAGTTCGTCGAAGAACCCGAGGTCCAGATAGACCTGCCGGTCACCCGGGCAGTAGAAGGGCCCGGCCGCCGACGTGGCCGCACCGCACGCCGTGCCGGCCCGGCCGTCGAAGAACACCGGCCTCGCACCCGCGTACCGGGTACCGCGCCGCACGAACTCCCGGCGCCAGTGGTCCTGCACGCTGTTGACCACCGCCAGGATCCGGCAGTGCTCGTCGGTATTCGCGTCCCGCCCCTTCCGGCAGTTCAGCCGCACCTGCGCCCGGGACGACGACGTACCGCCCGCTTCCGGATCGTCTTCGGAGAGCCCGACCTGCTCGGGCCCGACGCCGAAGAGCACTCCGAGCACCAGCGCGACGAGGCCGACGATGCCACCGCCGATCGTGGCCCTGCCGCCAGGGACCCGGCTGCCGCGCACCTGGCGCACATCGGAGGCGTCCGGACCGGCGTCGTCGTCGAACCGCACGGGCCCACCAACCCTCTGTTCCACGGGGGACGGGAGCCCCGCCGCCCTCCGCCGAGTATCGGCCAGTTCATCCACTTCCGCCCTGTTCCAGGGGTGTTCGGTGGGGACCGGGACAGGGCCGAATGGGGGACCGGCGCACGCCCACCACCGTGTCGGCCGGGCTCCCGGCCCCGCCCCCCACATCCCCGCCGCTACGTTCTGTCCCTGATCCATGGGCGGCGCCACAAGGGGGAAACCGTGACTGCCAGTACGCCGACGGCACCGGCAGCCAGGAACGGGACCCTCCGCCGAGGCATCCGCATCACCCTCACCCTCGCCGCGGCCACCCTGGCCATGCCCCTGGTCACCGCTGCCCACCAGATCCGGCCCACCCCGTACGGCGATCACCTCACCGCCCACACCCCTGCGGTCCGCGCCGACCCGGCCCTGCGCATGAAGGGGCAGGCAGTAGAGGCGTACGACCCCGCCTCCGGCCGGCGCCACTGGACGTACACCCGTGACGGCCGCCGCCCCCTCGCCCTGCGCCCCGCACCCGGCCACGCCTTTGCGCTGTGGAGCGACGGTCTGGTCACCGACACCGCCCGCACCCACGGCCGTACGGTCAACTGGCACCGTGCCGTCCCGGGGCTCTCCGGCTGGCTGGCGGCCGGAGGCACCGGCCGGGCCGCCGACGTCCTGCAGTCGCTCGACCCCGCCTCCGGCATGCTCGCCGTCATCACCCCGCAGCGCATCGCCGCGTACCGCACCATGGACGGTGACCTGCGCTGGGTGCTGCCCGCCGCCCGCGGATGCGCCTTCGAGCCGCGCCGCACAGCCCGTATCGGCGGCGCGCTCCTGGTCGCCCAGCCCTGCGGGCCAACCGCCGCCTGGACCACCGAGCTGGTGGCCGTCGACGATCTCGGCCGGATCGTGCCCGACCGCAGACCGCTCGGCAATGCCCTGCCGGGCGGAGAGGGCCGCGCCAGAAAAGTGGTTGCGGGCGCCCGTTAGACTGGGCCGTATGGCATCTCTCCTTGTGCATTAGCCGGCGTCGAAGAATCACCTCCGCCTGCCCTTCTTCCGCCGTCCATACCGCCCTGGAGTTTTTCCGTGATCACCGCTTCCGGCATCGAGCTGCGCGCCGGCGCCCGCATCCTCATCGAGAACGCGTCCTTCCGTATCGCCAAGGGCGACCGCATCGGCCTCGTCGGCCGCAACGGAGCGGGCAAGACCACCCTCACCAAGTGCCTCGCGGGTGAAGGAACCCCCGCCGGCGGCTCCATCACCAACTCCGGTGAGGTCGGCTACCTCCCGCAGGACCCCCGCACCGGCGACCTCGACGTCCTCGCCCGCGACCGCATCCTCTCCGCCCGCGACCTCGACTCCGTCCTGCGCAAGATGCGCGAGAACGAGGAGCGCATGTCGACCGGCCAGGGCGCGACCCGCGAAAAGGCGATGAAGAAGTACGAGCGCCTGGAGACGGAGTTCCTCACCAAGGGCGGATACGCCGCCGAGGCCGAGGCCGCCACCATCGCCGCCGCGCTCGGCCTGCCCGACCGCGTGCTCGGCCAGCCCCTGCATACGCTCTCCGGCGGTCAGCGCCGCCGCGTCGAGCTGGCCCGCATCCTCTTCTCGGACGCCGACACCCTGCTCCTCGACGAGCCCACCAACCACCTCGACGCCGACTCGATCGTCTGGCTCCGGGACTACCTCAAGACGTACCGCGGCGGCTTCATCGTGATCTCGCACGACGTCGACCTCGTCGAGACCGTCGTCAACAAGGTCTTCTACCTGGACGCCAACCGCTCGCAGATCGACATCTACAACATGGGCTGGAAGCTTTACCAGCAGCAGCGCGAGGCCGACGAGAAGCGCCGCAAGCGCGAGCGTCAGAACGCCGAGAAGAAGGCCGCCGCCCTCAACTCGCAGGCCGACAAGATGCGCGCCAAGGCCACCAAGACCGTCGCCGCGCAGAACATGGCCAAGCGCGCCGAGCGCCTGCTGTCCGGACTCGAAGCGGTACGCGTCTCCGACAAGGTCGCCAAGCTGCGCTTCCCCGAGCCCGCCCCCTGCGGCAAGACCCCGCTGACCGCCGAGGGCCTATCGAAGTCGTACGGATCCCTGGAGATCTTCACCGACGTCGACCTGGCCATCGACAAGGGCTCGCGCGTCGTCATCCTCGGCCTCAACGGCGCGGGCAAGACCACGCTGCTGCGCCTGCTCGCGGGCGCGGAGAAGCCCGACACGGGCGAGGTGACCCCGGGCCACGGTCTCAAAATGGGCTACTACGCCCAGGAGCACGAGACCCTCGACCCGGACCGCAGCGTCCTGGAGAACATGCGCTCGGCCGCGCCCGACCTCGACCTCGTCGAGGTACGCAAGACGCTCGGCTCGTTCCTCTTCACCGGCGACGACGTCAACAAGCCGGCGGGGGTCCTCTCCGGCGGCGAGAAGACCCGTCTCGCGCTGGCCACCCTGGTTGTCTCCTCGGCCAACGTCCTGCTGCTCGACGAGCCGACGAACAACCTCGACCCCGCCAGCCGCGAAGAGATTCTCGGCGCCCTGCGCACGTACAAGGGCGCGGTCATCCTGGTCACCCACGACGAGGGCGCGGTCGACGCGCTGGAACCGGAGCGGATCATTCTGCTGCCGGACGGCGTCGAGGACCTGTGGGGTCCGGACTACAAGGACCTCGTCGCGCTGGCCTGAGTGCCCCCTGATCCACTTCTGATCCACTCCTGATCCACTTCCTCTGGATCATTCGGCCTACGGGTGATCCCTCATCTGAGGTAGTGGCTCTCGTACCCCGGCGTGTCAGCCACCGGATTGCGGCCCGTCCCTCGCGGGGCGGGCCCTTTCTGTCCCCCTGATCTTTTGGGGGCGCTGACCTGGTGATTCTTTCCGTGCCCCCGTTCGGCCGTACGAACCGAGACGTGCGGAACCCTTGATTCCACTTGTGGCGGGCGGTTCTTGTCCGGGAACGTTGTTGTACGGACCTTGCCGAATGGGTGGCCAGGAAGCCCTGGAGGGGTGATCATGAGAGTCCAGAGCGCACTTCCTTGAGGAGGCACGGGTGGCCGAGACTCTTAAGAAGGGCAGCCGGGTAACCGGCGCCGCGCGCGACAAGCTCGCGGCAGACCTGAAGAAGAAGTACGACTCCGGTGCGAGCATCCGGGCGCTGGCCGAAGAGACCGGCCGCTCCTACGGGTTCGTACACCGGATGCTCAGCGAGTCCGGAGTCACGTTGCGGGGACGCGGCGGGGCGACGCGAGGCAAGAAGGCCGCTTCGGCCTGACGGTCGCAGGCGGACTCGGCTCACCGGTTTCGGCGGTGGCCACCCGGTCGGTCGCACGATCGCCCGGGTGGTTACTGTGCAGTCACTTATCTGCACTGCCCGACTGCCACCCGAACCGGAGGCGCCACATGGCTTCGCTCGACCCTGTGCTGGACAAGGACGGCGTACGACTCACCGTCGAAGACGCTGTTGCCACGGTGACCCTGACCAATGCGGCCAAGCGCAACGCTCAGTCTCCCGCTCTGTGGCGGGCGTTGACAGAAGCCGGACGGTCACTTCCGGGCGACGTGCGGGTCGTGGTGCTGCGCGGCGAGGGCAAGTCCTTCTCCGCCGGCCTGGACCGGCAGGCGTTCACCCCCGAGGGGTTCGACGGTGAGCCGTCCTTCCTCGATCTCGCACGTGGTTCCGACGAAGACCTCGACAAGGTCATCGCCGAGTACCAGGACGCGTTCACCTGGTGGCGGCGCAATGACCTCGTCACCGTCGCCGCCGTACAGGGCCACGCCATCGGCGCGGGCTTCCAGCTCGCCCTCGCGTGCGACCTGCGGGTCGTCGCCGAGGACGTGCAGTTCGCCATGCGCGAGACCAGCCTCGGTCTCGTCCCCGACCTCACCGGTACGCACCCGCTGACCGGCCTCGTCGGGTACGCCCGCGCGCTGGAGATCTGCGCCACGGGACGCTTTGTCCACGCGGCGGAGGCGGAGCGTATTGGCCTCGCCAACCTCGTCGTGCCCGCCGAGGAACTCGACGGCGCGGTACGTGACTTGGCGGGTGCGCTGCTGGCTGCGCCGCGGGATGCGGTGATCGAGACGAAGGCGCTGCTGCGGGGGGCGTCCGACCGTACGTACGAGGAGCAGCGGGTGGCGGAGCGGGCGGCGCAGGCGCGCAGGCTGCGTGACTTGGCGGGGCTTGCGGATTAGGTTCGGGTAGCGGGCGGGTGCGTGCTGCTGGGTGCGGTGCGCGGCGCCGGGTTGCCTGCGGCACCTTCCCCTACCCGCCCCTTTCCCGAGTCTGGGGGCAAGCCCCCAGACCCCGGGACGCCCTTCGGGTGTGTCCTCAAACGCCGGACGGGCTGAAATACCCAGCCCCTGGGGGTCCCCCCTGGACGTAGTCCTTGGGGGAGTTTGAGGAGCGGGGTCTGGGGCGGAGCCCCAGTCCGGGAAGGCGCGGGTAGGGGAAAAGCCCGCCGCAGGCGCACCCCGTTCAGTCGACGCCCGTCACCACCACAGTCACCGTCACGCCCCCGCCCTGCGCCTGGGCCACCGCCTCGCGCACCGCCCGCGCCACCTCCAGCGGCCTGTGCCCCGCTGCCGTCGCCAGCTCCACCCGGACATGGCCGTCGGCGACATGCACCGGCGCCCCCAGCGTGCTGGTCAGCCGCCCCACCCCGGGGGCGGCCGCCGCTGCCGAGGCGATGCCGGCCAGGGGACCGGCCTGCGGCCCCGCCTCTCCCTCCTCCGGAGGAGCCGCGGCCGCAGCAGAGTCCCGCGCCGCACCCCCCGGCCCCGCATCGAGCAGGTCCGTCACCCGCAGGTCCACCTCCGTGATCACGAGCCCCAGCCGGCCCGACGCCACTTCCCACAACACCTCGCGCAGCCCCTCCGCCGTCAGCGGAAGCGGCTCGTCCGCCGTGGCCGCGAAGTCCGCATCGATACGCAGCGGCCCGGGCGGCAGGGCCCCCGGCGGCGGCGGTACGGCGGGGGCCTCGACCGTTTCCGGATCGGCGAGCCCGATCCGTAGTGCCCCCAGGGCGACCCCCGGGAGTTCCCCCGCCGCGCGCCGCAATACCGAGTCCGCCGCCTGCTCCGCCAGCCACGCGCCGTCCGCCGCCCTACCCAGCGGCAGCAGCCTGCCCAGGCCCAGTCGCTGCCGTACTGCCCGAGTCAATCCGTCAGGTGCCATTCCTCCAGCCTGCCGCACTCATGGCGCGAGATCGGGCAACCGAACCTAATCTGGGCAATGGAGTCCAGTACCGCTCGGAAGGGACGAACGGCGATGACTGACACCAGCGACGAGACCAAGAAGACCTCCGTGACCAAGCGGGGCGGTGGCGATCCGGGTTCCCGTGGCCGTACCACCATCGCCGACGGCGTGGTGGAGAAGATCGCCGGCCTCGCGGCCCGCGACGTACTCGGCGTACACGCCATGGGCAGCGGCCTCTCCCGGACCTTCGGGGCAGTCCGCGACCGCGTGCCGGGTGCCGGAGCCGGAGCCAGAGCCGTCTCCCGGGGCGTGAAGGCCGAGGTCGGCGAGGTGCAGACAGCGCTCGACCTGGAGATCGTCGTCGAGTACGGCGTCTCGATCGCCGATGTCGCCCGCGCCGTACGCGAGAACGTCATCTCGGCCGTGGAACGCATGACGGGCCTCGAAGTGGTCGAGGTCAATATCGCGGTCAGCGATGTGAAGCTGCCCGACGAGGAAGAGGAAGAGGCCGAGCCACGTATCCAGTAGGCCGCCTGTTTCAGTCGGACAGCCCACTAGGAGGAGGAGCGCAGGATGAGCATGGCTGTGGTCGGCCTGTTGGCCGGTATGGCGCTCGGTTTCGCCGGGTATTTCGGTGGCTTCGGAGCCTTTCTGCTGGTGGCAGCCCTGGGCGCGATCGGTTACGTACTCGGCCGGTTCGCCGACGGCGACCTCGAACTCGGCGACTTCTTCCGTGTCCGCGAGCGCGGCGAACGGCAGAGGTGACCCGGGATGGACGCCGCCGGTCGGGTCGCTGATGGTCAAGTCCCGGCCGGGGAGGCCCCAGCAGGCCGGGTCGCGGCGGCCGAGCGCGGTGCGACGCGTATCGCCGACCGGGTCGTCGCGAAGATCGCCGCACAGGCGGCGCGCGAGGCGCTCGCCCAGGTGCCCGACGGCCAGCCGGGCAGGGACCGGGGCAAGGAGCCGCACGCCGCGGTGACCGTGCGCCATGACACGGCGCGGGTACGGATCAGTCTCGAACTCGGCTATCCCTCCGACATCGGCGGGCAGTGCGGCACGGTGCGTCGCCAAGTCGCGCAGCGGGTAAAGGCCTTGGCGGGGATGGAAGTGCCCGAGGTGTCGGTTCAGGTCGAGCGCCTCCACTCGGCGTCCCAGGCACGCCGCGCGGACCGCGGGAGGATCCGATGAGTGAACCCGACAGCACGACGCGGCGGATCCCCGTCGTCGAACGCGAACAGTCCGCGTCCGCCGCGGACTTCAACCCGGTGCCGACCCTCGGGGATGACGACGACGGGAAGACCGGACGCTTCTGGTCCAAACGCCGGGTGCCGGCCGGGCTGCTCGCCCTCGTGGTTCTCGGCGCGGCCGGCCTGCTGCTGTACGACATCGCCGCTGTACGGGCCGAACACCCCGCGATGCGCTGGCGCCGCGAGCTGGCGGACGACCTCGCGACCCGCCCCCTGGACGACACGTGGGTATTCACCGGGGCGGGCGTCGCCGTGGCGCTCGGCCTGTGGCTGCTGGTGCTGGCCGTCACGCCCGGTCTGCGGGCCATTCTGCCGATGCGGCGGCCCTCGGAGGACGTCCGGGCGGGGCTCGACCGGTCGGCGGCGGCGCTCGTGCTGCGTGACCGGGCCATGGAGGTCTCCGGCGTGCAGTCGGTGCGGGTGCAGGTGGGGCGCTCCAAGGTTTCCGTGAACGCCGTGTCCCACTTCCGTCAACTCGACGATGTACGCAGCGACTTGGACACCGCGCTCGGCGTCGGTATCCGGCAGCTCGGCCTCTCCGACCCGCCGAGGCTGTCCGTGCACGTCGGCCGCCCGGACAAGAAGGGGTGACGGGGCGATGTCCATGAAGGCCAACCGTGTCCTGCTCGGGCTCGCGGGCCTGGCCCTGATCGTCGTCGGCGGCGCGGTGCTCGCCGCCGGAGCCGGGCTGTCCGTACCGTCCTGGTGGCCGTTCGACGGGCCTGACGACGTACTGCTGAGCGAGTCGGGCCGTAAGCGGTGGCGGGACGAGACGTGGTGGTGGCCCACGGTCTTCGCGGTTCTCACCGCGGTGGTCCTGCTCGCACTGTGGTGGCTGCTGGCCCAGCTGCGCCGGTCGCGGCTGGCGGAGGTGCTGGTCGACAGCGGCGACGGCGAGGGGGCGCTGCTGCGGGGGCGGGCGCTGGAGGCCGTGCTCGCGAGCGATGCGGAGGCGGTGGAGGGGGTGGAGCGGGCCCGCGTAAGGCTGACGGGCCGCCGGACCATGCCACGGGCCCGGATCACCCTGACCCTCGCGCCGTACGCGGAACCGGCGGCGGCGCTGTCGGGGGTTACGCGGGAGGCGCTGGCCCGGGCGCGGGATTCGGCGGGCCTGGAGACGCTGCCGGCGGAGATCCGCCTGCGAGAGGTCAAACACCGCGCCCAGCGCGTGACCTGACGCGGAACGCGTCCGCGCGCCGCCGGTAACTTTCCCCCACCCCGCCCCTTCCTGAAACCGGGGCGCTGCCCGGTCCTCCGCCAACGGCGCTGAGCCGCCCACCGGAGGCGCTCACCGCCCCATCGGCCCCTGCACGGGTGGGCGGGGTGGGGCAGGACCGGCCGCAGGCCGGGAGCACCGCCCACCGGCCTGCGGGTGCGGCCCGGCACCCGCGGCCCGGCGGACGGAGTCCGCCGCACGTAAAAAGGAGGGGGCTAGAAGCCGTGGCGTGCGCCGCCGTCGATCGGGAGCATCACGCCCGTCACGTACGACGCCGCGGGCGACATCAGGAACGCCGCCGCCCTGCCGAACTCCTCCGGCCTCCCGTAGCGGCCCAACGGCACGCGGGACTCGCTCCTCGCCCGCGCCGCGTCGCTGTCTCCCGAGAGCGCGTCGAGCTGGCGCACCCGGTCCGTGTCGATGCGGCCAGGCAGCAGGCCTACGACGCGGATGCCGCGCGGGCCCAGGTCGACGGAGAGCGACTTCGCGAAGCCGGCCAGGCCCGGCCGCAGGCCGTTGGAGATGGTGAGGCCGGGGATGGGTTCGTGGACTGAGCCGGACAGGACGAAGCCGATGACTCCGCCCTCCGTGAGCGAGGAAGCCGCGGCGCGTGCCAGCCGTACCGCGCCCAGGAAGACGGAGTCGAAGGCTGCCTGCCACTGCTCGTCCGTGTTGTCGGCGGCGCTGCCCGGCGCAGGCCCGCCGACGCTGATGAGGATGCCGTCGAACCGCCCGAAGTGCGCACGGGCAGCGCCGATCAGGCGCTCAGCAGCCCCCGGGTCGGCATTGTCCGCGGCGATACCGACCGCGTTCGGGCCGAGTTCGGCGGCGGCGTCCGCGACCGCCTTCTCGTCGCGGCCGGTGAGGACGACCTTCGCGCCGTCGTCCGTCAGCTGCCGCGCGGAGGCGAAGCCGAGCCCACGGCTGGCTCCGGTCACGACGTACACGCGGTCCTTCAGTTCAAGATCCATGGGGCTATCCTGCCGTCTCTTCCCCCGTCAGGGCGAGGGCCGATACGACCAGTCCGATATGGCTGTAGGCCTGGGGGAAGTTGCCGAGCTGGCGCCCGGTGGCCGCGTCGTACTCCTCGGCCAGCAGCCCCACGTCGTTGCGCAGCGACAGCAGCCGTTCGAAAAGCTCGCAGGCCTCCTTCTCGCGCCCGGTCAGCCGCAGCGCGTCGACCAGCCAGAACGAGCAGGCCAGGAAGGCCCCTTCCGAGCCGGGCAGCCCGTCGACCGCGATCCGGTCCCTGCGGTCCGTGGTGTAGCGGCGGATGAAGCCGTTGTGGGCGAGCCCGGTCCGTACCGCCTCGATCGTGCCGAGGACCCGGGGATCGTCGGGCGGCAGGAAGCCGAGCCGGGGGATGAGCAGCGTGGCGGCGTCCAGTTCGGTGGAGCCGTACGACTGCGTGAAGGTGTTGCGCTCCGGGTCGAACCCCTTCTCGCAGACCTCCCGGTGCACCTCGTCGCGCATCGCCCGCCACCGGTCGGCGTCGCCGCGCAGTGTCGGATGCTCCTCCAGGGCGCGTACGGCCCGGTCGGCCGCGACCCACGCCATCACCTTGGAGTACACGTAATGGCGGCGCGGCCCTCTGACTTCCCACAGGCCCTCGTCCGGCTCGCGCCACGTGGATTCCAGGAAGCCGAGCAGGCTGAGCTGCAGGTTCCAGGCGTGCGGCTTGGCGACCAGGCCCGAAGACCTGGCCAGGTGGAGGGAGTCGATGACCTCTCCGTACACGTCGAGCTGGAGCTGCTTGACGGCTTCATTGCCGATACGGACGGGGGCGGACCCCTCGTACCCGCGCAGCCACGGCAGCTCCACCTCGGGAAGCCGGCGCTCGCCGGAGATCCCGTACATGATCTGCAGGTCGGCGGGGTCGCCCGCCACCGCCCGCAGCAGCCAGTCGCGCCAGGCGGCGGCCTCGTCGAGGTAGCCGGCGGAGACGAGGGCACTGAGGGTGAGGGTGGAGTCGCGCAGCCAGCAGAAGCGGTAGTCCCAGTTGCGGACGCCGCCGATCTCCTCGGGGAGCGAGGTGGTGGGGGCGGCGACGATGCCGCCGGTCGGGGCGTACGTCAGGGCCTTGAGGGTGATGAGGGAGCGCTGTACGGATTCGGCGTACGGGCCGGCGTAGCGGCAGCGCGACGACCACTCCTCCCAGTCCTCGACGCTGTGCTCGAGCGCCTCGAAGGGGTCGATGAACTCCGGCTGCGGTTCGTGCGACGGGTGCCAGGTGAGGACGAACGCGATCCGCTCGCCCTCGGTGACGGTGCACGACGAGCAGGTGCTGAACTGCTGGCCCCACGTCTTCACCCGGTCCTCGGGACCGCTGCGGAGCCATACGGCGTCGGGCCCCGCGACGGCCACCCGGTGGCCCTTCGAGCGGCGCATCCACGGCACGATGTTGCCGTAGTCGAAGCGCAGCCGGAGCGTGGAGCGCATCGACACCGTGCCGGAGATGCCCTCGATGATCCGTACGACGTCGGGGGCCTTGTCGCGCTGCGGCATGAAGTCCGTGACCTTGACCGTGCCGGAGCGGGTCTCCCAGACAGACTCCAGGACGAGGGTGTTGCCCCGGTAGGCCCGGCGGGTGCAGTTGCCCGCGCCGTTGGGGGCGATGCGCCAGTGGCCGTTGTCCTTGTCACCGAGCAGCGCGGCGAAACAGGCCGCCGAGTCGAAGCGGGGCAGGCAGAGCCAGTCGATGGAGCCGTCCCTGCCGACCAGCGCTGCCGTCTGCAGGTCCCCGATGAGCGCGTAGTCCTCGATGAGTTGGGTCACGCCAACCGTGTTCCCGCGTGGGCGGGGGGCTAAGCGGGTGCGGTTACGGTCAGGCGTTCGCCGCGGCGGGCTCCGCCTGTGCGTCGCCGCCGCCCGCACCACCGTCGCCGCCGCTGTCGCCGGTACCGCCGTCGCCTGCTACCGCGGCCTCCGCCCGGTCGCGCAGTTCCCGGCGTACGAGAACGACCCAGCCGACCGGCACGGCCGCGGCGAAGAGCCACCACTGGACGGCGTACGCCATGTGCGGGCCGATGGAGTCGGCGTCGGGGGAGGGGATGAGCTCGGGCTTCGGGCCCGCCGGGACGGGCTCGGTCTGCTCGATGTAGCCGCCGAGGACGGGCCGGGAGAGGGTCTTCGCCTGCTGCTCGCTGTTGATCAGCATGATCTGCCGGGGCGGCAGTCCGCTCAGGTCCTTGATGCCGCTGCCGGCCGTCGTCTCGTCGGCCTTGAGGCGTCCGGTGACGGTCACTTCGCCCTTGGGTGCGGCCGGGATCCTGGGGAAGGCCTGCTGGTCGGCGCCGAAGGGGATCCAGCCGCGGTTGACGAGCACCGCGCGGCCGTCGCCGAGGACCAGGGGGGTGAGGACGTGGTAGCCGACCCTGTCGTCGGCGGAGGTCCTGCGGCGTACGACGACTTCGTGCGCGGTGTCGTACGTCCCCGTGGCGGTCACCCGGCGCCAGTAGTCGGCGCGCGGGACGGTGTGTCCGGGGGAGGTGAGGTCGCCCACAGGGAGGGGCTTCGCCGTCAGGTTGTCGGCGATCAGCTTGTTCTGCGCGACCCGGTGCTCATGACGGTGCAGCTGCCAGAACCCCAGCTCGGTCATCGTGGGGATGAGAGCGAGCATCAGGAGGGTGAGGATCACCCACTGCCGGGACAACAGGAAGCGGTACACCCCATGACCGTACAACTCGGCCATGGGGTGTCCGGAGGGAGGGGGCGGACGAGGCGGGCGGTGGAGCCGGTTCAGACGTGGTCGACGATGCCCACCTTGCCCTCCGCGCGCGAACAGTGCGCGCAGCAGTACCAGTGTCCGTTCGCCTCCACGCCGTGGCCGATGATCTGGCACCGGCAGTGCTCGCAGATGGGTGCCATCCGGTGGATGGCGCAGGAGAAGCAGTCGAAGACGTGCACCGCGCCCTGCGCGTGCACCTCGAAGGACATGCCGTAGTCGTTTCCGCATACTTCGCAACGTGCCATGCGCCACAGGGTGGGACGGCGGGCGGCGGCGGTGCGAGCGGTCGCCGGGCGAGTCGTCCGGCAATCACCCGTCTGCCGGGGTCACGTCCCGCAGCAGCTGGGTGAAGGCGGCCTCGTCGACGACGGGGGTGCCGAAGGACTTGGCCTTGACCGTCTTGGACGTGGCGGAGTCGGGGTCGTTGGTGACGAGCAGACTCGTGAGCCGCGACACACTCGTCGCGACGTGCAGCCCGGCTTCGATCGCCCGGTCCTCCAGCAGCTCGCGGTCCACGGAGGTGTCCCCGGAGAATGCCACCCGCATCCCCTGCTTCAGCAGCTTCCCCGGTTCGTACCGTCCGGGGTTCGGATAAGGGCAGGCGGGGCGCTTGCGCGACGGGCGCCAGCTCGCCGGGCTGCCTGATCCTCCGTACGACGCCTGGTATCCAATTCGGGGTGTAGCAGGCGAATCCGACCATTCGGTGAGCGGTCGGCACTCCAGTAGCGGCAGTCGTACGCCGCCCTGCGCCGCCGCGTGCAGGCTCGGCCGGAACGCCTCCGCGAGCACGCGCGCGTCGTCGAGAGCGTGGTGCGCCCGCTGCTGTACGACGCCGAAGTGCGCGGCCAGCGACTCCAGCTTGTGGTTGGGCAGGGGGAGCCGGAGCTCCTTGGAGAGCGCGATGGTGCACAGCCGCTGCTGGACGGGTGCGGTGCGCTCGGCGCGCGCGTACTCCCTGGCGATCATCGACCAGTCGAACATCGCGTTGTGCGCGACGAGCACCCGCCCGTCGAGCCGCTCGGACAGCTCGGCCGCGATCTCCGGGAAGAGCGGAGCGCCGCCGAGGACGTCACTGGTCAGTCCGTGGATCCAGACGGGGCCGGGGTCGCGCTGCGGGTTGACCAGCGTGTACCAGTGGTCCTCGACGTCCCCCCGGTAGTCCAGCCGGTAGACGGCAGCGGAGATTATCCGGTCGTCGCGCGCGAGTCCGGTGGTCTCCACGTCGACGACCGCGTACCCCTTTGGGTAGGCGGTCGGCCACGGCGCTGCTGTCGAGTGGTCTTCGAGCATGGTCACTGAGGATACGGGCCCCCACTGACAGCCCGGTCATCCCGGGTGAGCAGACCATCGACCAGAGCTCTCACGGAGTTGACGAAGAGGCGTTCGGAATCGGCGGGGCGGGCCAGCGCGCGGGCCAGCGCCGGGTCGTGTTCCGCGGTCTCGGCGTCCCACAGTTCGTCCTCGCCCGGGTGCTGGATCGGGGCGCGTTCGCGATTGCGTTCGACGAGGACGTGCCCGACGGCCTGGAACTGGACCGCCCGTACGACCTCGGCGGCGGCCGCGCCGCGCAGGCCCGCCGCGTGCACCTCGTGGACGAGGGCTTGCTGGGCGGGCAGGAACATCCGCTCGGTGAGGCCGCGTTCGTGGACCATCGCGATCAGGTGCGGGCGCTCGCGCAGTTCTCGGCGGAGTGTGCGGGCGACGGAGACGATGCGGGCGGCCGGGGTGCGGCCGGTGGGGCGGATGGCGCCCATCTCCTGCACGGTGCGCTCCACCAGCGCGTCGAGGAGGGACTCGCGGTTCCCGACGTGCCAGTAGATCGAGGTGACCGCGGTGCCCAGCTCGGCCGCGAGCTTGCGCATGGTGAGGGACGCCGGGCCGTGCTGTTTCACGAGAGCCGCGGCGGCTTCGAGGACCTCTTCGCGGGTCAGGGCGGTGCGTGCCATGGAGCCCCCAATTCTCGTACGTGCACGGCTCTTTACCGTTCATCGCCCTCGGTGTAACTGTGTTACAGGCTACCGACGAAGGGCGGGTACGACATGGCACGCGTACGGTACGGCGCGCGGACCGAGGCCGAGATCAGGGCCGCGCGCGAGACCGGCACCAAGCTCCCCGACATCTGGTCGACCGGTGTGGTGGCGGTCTGGGAGAGCGACCCGGACGCGGTGGCGGCCGTACTGCCGCCGCCGCTCAAGCCCGACGGGAGTGCGCTCGTACGGGCGAACATCAGCAAGGTCGACCTGCCCGGATATCCGCTGGGCGCCGGTTCGGTGGCGGTCGCGGCCGTCCACGACGGGATCACCGGCTGGTACCCCCTCGTCATGCCGATGACCCACGAGCGGGCGCTCATCGGCGGCCGCGAGGTCTTCGGGGAGCCGAAGAAGCTGGGCGAGGTGAGCGTCGAGCGCGACGGTCTGGTCGTACGGGCGGCCCTCGCACGGCACGGCATCGCGTTCGTCGAGGTGCGGGGCGCGGTGGAGGGGCCGCTTCCGCTGCCCGAGCCGGTGGAGAAGGTGGACTTCTACTTCAAGTTCCTGCCGGCGGTGGACGGACGGGGCTTCGACGCCGACCCCGTCCTCGTGCACTGCACCCGCAACGAGAAGGTCCGGAAGCTGGAGCGGATCGTGGGCGATGTGGTGCTGCGCGAGTCGATGTACGACCCCGTCGCCGACCTGCCCGTACGCCGCCTCGTCAGCATCACCATCGGTGAGAAGACCACCGACCAGAAGGGCCGGGTGGCCGAACGGGTCAGCGCGCAGGCCCTGTTGCCGTACATCCACCAGCGCTACGACGACCCGCAGCAGATCCTCGACGGCCCGCCGGAAGGGAGCGTCTGATGCGGCTGGCGGAGGGGCAGGTCGCCGTCGTCACGGGCGCGGCGAGCGGCATCGGGCTCGCGATGGCCCGCCGGTTCGCGGCCGAAGGTCTCAAGGTCGTCCTCGCGGACGTGGAGGAGGGCGCGCTGGAGAAGGCGGCGGCCGGACTTCGCGAGGAGGGCGCGCAGGTGCTGGCCCACGCCGTCGACGTCAGCGAGCGCGCGTCCGTCGTCGCGCTCGCTGACGCGGCGTACGACACCTTCGGCGCGGTGCACGTGCTGTGCAACAACGCGGGCGTCGGGTCGGGCGCCGAGGGCCGCATGTGGGAGCACGAACCGAACGACTGGAAGTGGGCGTTCGCGGTCAACGTGTGGGGGGTCTTCCACGGCATCCAGGCCTTCGTGCCGCGCATGATCGCGGGCGGCGAGCCGGGCCATGTGGTCAATACGTCGTCGGCCGACGGCGGTATCGCGCCGCTGCCGACCGCCTCCGTGTACGCCGTCACCAAGGCGGCCGTCGTGACGATGACCGAGTCGCTGTACGCCCACCTGAAGGCGGAGGGCGTGCCGGTGGGCGCGTCGGTGCTCTTCCCCGGCCCGCACATGCTCCGCACCGGACTGTGGGAGTCGCACAGGAACCGTCCCGAGCGGTACGCCAAGGAGCGGCCCCGCAAGACCCCTTACCGCAGCCTCGGTCAGTGGGAGGCGGCAATGAAGGACGCGGGGCACGAGATCGAGTTCACGCCGGTCGAGCAGGTCGCCGAGCACGTCGTGGACGGGATCGGGGCCGACCGCTTCTGGATGCTTCCGGCGAGCGAGCACAGCGACCGGCAGATCCGGGCGAGGTCGCAGTCGATGCTCGACCGCGCCGACCCGTCGTACTTGGAAAGTTTCATCCTGGACTGAGGGACGTGCGATGACAGACCCGTACCTGATCATCTCCTCCGACTGCCACGCCGGGCTGCCGACCGAGCAGTACCGGCCCTATCTGGACAGCGCCTTCCACCGCGACTTCGACGAATTCCTCGGGCAGCGCGATGCCCGCCGCGCGGAGATGACGCGCCTGGGCGTACGCAACGAAGCCTTCGCCGCCAAGTGGTTCCAGGACAACGAGGAGGGGCTGCGCGGCGGTTGGGACGCCGCCCAGCGCCTCAAGGAGCTCGACGGCGACGGGGTGGCCGCCGAGGTCGTCTTCCCCGACGCCGATGCCGTCGACAGCCAGACCGCCGCGCCCTTCGGCGTAGGCCTCGGCCTCTCCGGCGACCAGGACCCCGAGCTGGGCATGGCGGGCGCGCAGGCGCACAACCGCTGGCTGGCCGAATTCGTGGGCGGCCACGCCGAAAACGCATCACGCCACTGCGGCGTGGCCCTCCTCCCCGTCACGGGAGAGGTGGACAGGGTCGTGGCCGAAATCCACCGGGCCAAGGAGTCCGGGCTCGGCGCCCTGATGATCCCCTCGATGTGGGTCGACAAGGCGCCGTACCACGACCGGCGTTACGACCCGGTGTGGGCGGCGGCGGCCGAGACGGCCATGCCTGTCGTCACCCACTCGGGCGCGGCGCCCCGCCACGAGTACGGCGATCACCTGGGCATCTACGTATCCGAGGTGACGTGGTGGCCGGCCAGGCCGCTGTGGTTCCTGCTCTGGTCGGGCGTCTTCGAGCGGCACCCGGGCCTGAAGTTCGGTATCGCCGAGTCGGGCTGCTGGTGGCTGCCGAACCAGCTGTGGTTCATGGACCGCCTCTACCTCGGCGCACACGGCGGAAAGAAACTCTCCCCATTCGCCGAGCTGAAGCGCCCGCCCAGCGAGTACCTGGACCGGCAGGTCTTCATCTGCGCCACCAACACCAAGCGCCGGGAACTTGCCCAGCGCTACGAGATCGGCGTCGACAACATCCTCTGGGGCAGCGACTTCCCGCACCCCGAGGGCACCTGGCCCGACACGCGTGCGTGGCTGAAGAGGACCTTCCACGACATCCCGGTGACCGAGACCCGCCGCATCCTCGGCCTCGCCGCCGCCGACGTCTTCGGCTTCGACACGGCGAAACTCGCCCCGCTCGCACGGCGCATCGGCCCGACGCCGGAGGAGCTGGGCCAGCCCGACGATCAGGGGCCCGTCGAAGCGTCGTGGGCCAGGTCGCGTGAGGTGGGCCGCCACTGGCTCACCGACCACGACTTCCCGGTACTGGGGGTCTCGCCATGACCTCGGACCGCTACACGGTGATCTCGGCCGACTGCCACGCGGGCGCCGATCTCCTCGACTACAAGCCGTACTTGGAGAAGAAGCACCACGACGACTTCGACGCATGGGCTGCGGCGTACGTCAATCCGTACGAGGACCTCCTGGCCGACACCGCCGACCGCAACTGGAACTCCGCACGCCGCCTCGCCGAGCTGGAGGCCGACGGCATCGTCGCCGAAGTCGTCTTCCCCAACACCATCCCGCCCTTCTTCCCCTCCGCCTCACTCATGGCCCCGGCGCCGTCCCAGGCGGAGTACGAGCAGCGCTGGGCGGGCCTGCGCGCGCACAACCGCTGGCTGGCCGACTTCTGCGACGCAGCTCCGGGCCGCCGGGCCGGTGTCGCGCAGATCCTCCTCAACGACGTCGACGAAGCGGTACGCGAGATCCGCCGCACCAAGGCTGCGGGCCTCACGGGCGGCATCCTGCTGCCCGGCACGCCGCCCGGTTCCGGCGTACCCGAGCTGTACTCGCAGTTGTACGACCCGATCTGGGCGGTATGCGAAGAGCTGGACGTACCGGTCAACCACCACGGCGGATCGGCGTCCCCGCCGCTGGGGGACGAACCTGCGGCCCGCGCCGTCTTCATGGTGGAGACGACGTGGTTCTCGCACCGGGCGCTGTGGCACCTGATCTTCGGCGGCGCTTTCCGACGCCACCCCGGCCTGAAACTCGTCCTCACCGAACAGGGCTCGGGCTGGATCCCGGGGGTGATCGAAATGCTGGACTACTACCACTCACGTCTGGTGGCGGCAGCGACGCGTGGCGCCTCCACGGCCGAGTCCAAGTTCGGTGCGGGCCTTGCCGCTTCGATGGGCAGGGGCCCCAGCGAGGTCTGGCGCGACAACTGCTTCGTCGGCGCGAGCTTCATGCGCCCGCACGAGGTGCCGCTCCGCGACCGGATCGGACTCGACAAGATCATGTGGGGCTCCGACTACCCCCACGACGAGGGCACGACTCCGTACTCCCGCGAGGGCCTGCGGATCGCGTACGCGGGCCTGCCACGCGAGGAGGTCGCGGCCATGGCGGGCGGCAACGCGGCCCGCGTGTACGGCTTCGACCTCGTCGCACTCGACCGTGTCGCGGCGAAGACCGGACCCACCGTCGCGGAGATCGCCGAGCCCCTGAAGGAGATCCCGCCGGACGCGACCAGCCCCGCCTTCGCACCGGGCGGGTCGGTCCGCGTGTGGTGAGCGTACGGGTGAGACCCTCCCTGAGTGACTGAACCGGAACCCCAGGAAGCGGCCCACGGCGGCGGCCTCGGCGCGCGCCTGAACTGGCTGCGCGCCGGGGTGCTCGGGGCCAACGACGGCATCGTCTCCACGGCGGGCATCGTCGTCGGCGTCGCGGGCGCGACCGACGAGCGCGCCGCGCTGCTGACGGCGGGTCTCGCCGGACTGCTGGCCGGGTCGATGTCGATGGCCGCGGGGGAGTACGTATCGGTGTCGACGCAACGCGACTCCGAGAAGGCGGCGCTGGCCGAGGAGAAGCGGGAGCTCCGGGAGCAGCCGGAGGCCGAACTCGACGAGCTGACAGAGCTGCTGGCCGGGCGCGGTCTCTCCCCGGACGTGGCCCGCGAGGCCGCGCAACAGCTCACCGAACGCGACGCGTTGCGCGCGCACGCGCGCGTGGAGCTCGGTATCGACCCCGACGAGCTCACCAACCCCTGGCATGCGGCGGCCGCCAGCTTCGTCGCCTTCACGGTCGGAGCCCTCCTCCCTCTCCTCGCGATCGTCCTCCCGCCCGAGTCCTGGCGCCTGCCGGTCACGGTGATCTCGGTCCTGGTCGCCCTGGCCCTGACGGGCTGGGGCAGCGCCCGCCTGGGCGCGGCACCGCCGAGCCCTGCGGTGGTACGGAACGTGGCGGGCGGGGCGCTGGCGATGGCGGTGACGTACGGGGCGGGGTCGCTGCTGGGTGCGGCGGGAGTCTAGGGGGTGCCGGGGAGCCGCTGACATCACGTCTTACATACTTGGCGGTAACAACCCCTAGCCGAGCGCTCACCTGCGCCTCTATCGTGCGGGCATGCCGAACCTGCCCGATGTCGTGCTGTGGTCGATACCCGCCTTCGTACTGCTCACCGCGCTCGAAATAGTGAGCTACCGCCTCCATCCCGACGAAGATGCCGCCGGGTACGAGACCAAGGACGCCGTCACCAGCGTCAGCATGGGGCTCGGCAGCATCGCGTTCGATCTCCTCTGGAAGATCCCGATCGTCGCGATCTACATGGCCGTGTACGAACTCACACCCGCCCGCGTCCCCGTCCTGTGGTGGACGATCCCGCTGATGCTCCTCGCGCAGGACTTCTTCTACTACTGGTCGCATCGCGGCCACCACGTCATCCGCATCCTCTGGGCCTGCCACGTCGTCCACCACTCCAGCCGCAAGTTCAACCTCACCACCGCCCTGCGCCAGCCCTGGACGACGCTCACCGTCTGGCCGTTCTACGTGCCGCTGATCGCGTGCGGTGTGCATCCCGCCGCGCTCGCGTTCTGCTCCTCCGCGAACCTCGTCTACCAGTTCTGGGTGCACACCGAGCGCGTCGACAAGCTGCCGCGCCCCTTCGAGTACGTCCTGAACACGCCGTCCCACCACCGCGTCCACCACGCCTCCCAAGGCGGCTACCTGGACCGGAACTTCGGCGGCATCCTGATCCTCTGGGACCGGCTCTTCCGCTCCTTCGCGGCCGAGACCGAGCGGCCCGTCTTCGGCCTGACGAAGAACATCGACACCTACAACCCGCTGCGCGTGGCCACCCACGAGTACGCCGCCATCGCCCGCGACGTACGAGCGGCAGCCACCTGGCGCGAGCGGGCGGGCCGGATCTTCCGCGGCCCCGGCTGGCAGCCGCGCCCGGCGGAGCCGGCAGGCCCCGGTCAGGCACAGGAAGCCGCCGCAGGACGCACCGCATGAGCGCCACCGCCACCCCCGGGGACCGGCCCGACGGCGCCCGCGTCCGCGACCGGCGCGAGGTGTGGGCCCGGGGGCTCCTCCTCGGCTTCGGCGTCGCGGCCCTCGCCGACCTCGGCTCGCTCGTCGCCGGGGCCGACGCCGGGCACCTGATCGCCAAGCCGCTGCTGATGCCGCTCCTCGCGGCGTACGCGATGCTGCGCGGCGCACCCCGGCTGCTGGTCGCGGCCCTGCTGTTCGGGTGGGGCGGCGACGTCTTCCTGCTCTCCGACGCCGAGCCGGCGTTCATGGCCGGCATGGGCTCCTTCGCCGCCGGTCATGTCTGCTATCTCGTGCTGTTCGGGCGCAGCCGTCAACGAAGCAACGGCGTCAGCCGCACGTACCCGCTCCTCGGCGCCGGATACGCCGTCGCCCTCGTCGCGACGGTCGCGCTCCTGTGGCCCGACCTCCCCGTCGAACTGCGCATCCCGGTGGCCGGATACAGCCTGCTGCTCACCGCCATGGCGTGGCGAGCGAGCGGCCTCGGGCTGTACGCCGGGCTCGGCGGCGCGCTCTTCCTGCTCTCCGACACTCTCATCGCGACCGGCGTCGCCGAGTGGCCACAGCTGCCCGCACCCGACTTCTGGATCATGCTCACCTACGTGGCCGCGCAGTGTCTGCTGGCCATGGGCGTACTGGCGCGGCGGGCGTCCCCGGCTCCCGGCGACGGGGCCCAGGACCCGGTGGCGTACCGCGAAGGCCGTACAGCCGCCTGAGTACCGAGGACCTGCCTCATGGCGGGTGCTGCGCATGCCCAGCCGTGAGCCGTGACGCGAGACGGGCCGCCCGGAGAGAGACCGGGCGGCCCGCGCACTCGTAACGCGTAAGTCGTGAAGCGACCTACTTCTTGGTCACGGCGTCCAGCGCGTCGGCGATGCCGACCCCGTAGAAGCCGTTGTAGTTCTTACCGCCCTCGCACACCGCGTCGATCTTGCCGTCGCCGTTGATGTCGTACGGGTCGGTGCACGCCGTCTCGTCCGCCTGGCTCGCCAGGAGAGACTTGATCCGCTTCGCCGAGGCGTGCGGGTGCGTGCTCTTGATGAGCGCCGCTACGCCCGCGACGTGCGGGGAGGCCATCGACGTACCGGCCATGTAACCCCACTGGCCGCCCGGAATCGGGCCCAGGATCAACCCGCTGACCGCCGGCGGCGCGGGCTTCTGGTACGCCGTGCTGTCGCCGCCCGGAGCCGCGATGTCGACGACACCGTGACCGTAGTTGGAGAACGACGACTTCAGGCCCTTCGCCCCCGTCGAAGCGACGGTGACGACGCCCGGCAGCTGGGTCGGAGCGTCGAGGCACTCGCTCGGGTCGATGTCGCGCGGCACCGGTGTGGTGTCGTTCGGGCTCGTCGTGTCCTTGATCGAGTCCGCCGCGAGATCGTAGTTCGAGTTGCCGGCCGCGGCGACGTTCACCGCGCCCTTCTTCTCGGCGTACTGCGACGCCCGGACGATGGCGTCGACCAGCGCCTTCTGGTCCGGGTCGTCCTTGCAGTTGAACATCCACGGGTCGGTGTAATAGCTGTTGTTCGTCACATCGACGCCGTGCTCGGCCGCCCACACGAAGCCGCAGACGACCGACTCGGTGTAGAAGAAACCGGCCGTCGTGGACACCTTGATGCCGGAGACCTTGACGCCCGGCGCGACACCGGTGACCCCGACACCGTTCTTCGCGGCGGCTATCTCGCCCGCCACATGTGTGCCGTGCGGGCTCTCCTCCGCCGACGGGCGCCAGGCGCCGTCCGTCGTGTCCGGCTTGCCGGTCACGCAGTTGACCGACGCCTCGCGGTCGAAGTTCGCCGCGAGGTCCGGGTGGGTGTCGTCGACACCCGTGTCGATCACTGCGACCGTGACGTCCCTGCTGCCGAGCGACTTCTCGTGGGCCTTGTCCGCCTTGATGGCGGGCAGGTCCCACTGCAGCGGCTGCAACGGGTCCTCACCGGCGACGGCGTCCGCGGACGCCGCCTCCAACTGCGCGCCGGTGAGCGCCTTCGGCGTGCCGACATCCTTCGTCGACTGGGCGGGCAGCGGCGCGGTACGGGTGGCACCCGCCGACTGGACGCCCTTGACCTTGCGCATCGTCTTCGCGAACGCGTCGTTCGACGAGTGGACGACGATCACGCCGATCTGGTCGTACGCCTGGACGATCGTGCCGCCGGCCTTGCCGATGGCCTGCTTCACCTTCGACGCATTGCCGTGTCCCGGGCGGACATTGACGACGTAACTGAGCGGCGTACCCGCGGCCTCGGCGACCGCGGCCCGGGCATCTGCCATGCCTGTCGCGCCGGTGGCGTCGGCCGATGTCGCCGATGCGGTGCCCGGCAGGAAGGCAAGGGCGGCGGTGATGGCCATGCCCGCGGATATGGCCACGGTACGGCTGGAACGCAGGGTGCGGTGCGGCGTCATGAGATCTCCGGTTCGCTGAAGTGGGCGGAGCGGAAGTGGACGGAGCGCCGGCCGGTCACCTTTTGACGGCGTCGAGAGCGTCGACGACGCCGAAGCCGTAGTAACCGTTGTAGTTCTTGTCGCCCTCGCAAGTGGTCGCCTCGACCCACTTGCCGGCCGCGTCGTAGACATGGCTCGGGCAGCCGGTGTTGTCGGCCTGCGCCTTGAGCAGCGCCTGGAGCTGCGCCGGAGTCGCCTTCGGGTGCGTGCTCTTCAGCAGCGCGGCTACGCCCGCGACGTGCGGGGTGGCCATCGAAGTGCCCTGCTTGTAGCCGTAGCCGCCGTCCAGGACGGTCGACAGGACCCGGCCGTTGGCGTCGGGCGTGGCCGGGATCTGGTACTTGTCGCCACCCGGGGCCGCGACATCGGCGACACCGTAACCAAAGCTGGAATAGTACGACTTGACGTTCTTGTCGCCCGTCGCGGTCACCGTCACGACACCCGGCAGCTGGGTCGGCACGTCGAAGCACTCGGACGGGTCGATGAGCCGGTCGGCCGGGGTGGTGTCATTGGGGCTGGAGTCGTCGAGGATCTCGTCGGCCGAGAGGTCGAAGTTCGAGTTGCCCGCCGCGGCGACATTCAGGGCGCCCTTGCGCTCCGCGTACTTCGTGGCGCGCGTCAGGGAGTCGAGGAGGGCCTTCTGGTCCGGGTCGTCCTTGCAGTTGAACATCCACGGGTCGACGTAATAGCTGTTGTTCGTCACGTCGATGTCGTGCTCGGCGGCCCACACGAAACCGCACACGACGGCCTCGGTGAAGAAGAGGCTGGTGCCCGGCTCGCTGACCTTGATGCCGGCGAGCTTGACGCCCGGCGCGACACCGGTGACGCCGAGCCCGTTGCGCGGGGCGGCGATCGTACCGGCGACATGGGTGCCGTGGTCACTGCCGTCGGTGTACGGACGCCAGGCGCCCTCGGACGAATCCGCCACACCGCCGACGCAGTTGGCCGACTGGGACTTGGAGAAGTTCGGCGCGAGGTCCGGGTGCGTGTCGTCGACACCGGTGTCGATCACACCGACCGTGACCTTGCTGCTGCCGTCATTGATCTTGGCGGCCTTGTCCGCACCGATGGCGCGGATGTCCCACTGGTTGGCCTCCAGCGGCTCCTGCCCGGGCTCAGCCGCCTCGGCCGCCTTCGCGGCCTCGGCCGCCGACAGCTTCTGCGTGGTGCCTTCTTCGGTGGTGGCGACCGGGGTGAGCGGCGCGGTGCGGGTGGCACCCGCCGACGCCACACCCTTCGCCATGCGTATCTGCTTGCCGAAGTCGGGGTTCTGCGAGTGGACGACTATGACGCCGATCTGCTCGTACGCCTTCACCACGGTGCCGCCGGCCCTGACGATCGCCCTCTTCACCGAAGCGGTCGTGCCGTGGCCACCGTTGGTGTTCACCACGTACGACAGCTTCGGGCCTGTCGCGGCGGCTGTGGCCGTAACCGGGTCTTCGAGAGGCGCCGCGGTGGCGATCGCTCCAGGCAGGAAGCCGAGCGACGCCGTGAGAGCCAGTCCGAGGGGCAGTGCCAGGTTGCGCTGCCGTCTGGATCCCAGATGAGCCATGGGTTCTCCACATCATCTTTGAAAGCCGCCCTTGCGCGGGGTGCGCGAGAGCGGGTACGTGACGAGTGAAGCTAGCGCCGATCATGCATTCGTATCAACGAGTTGGGAAAAGATAATGGCCGATGTTGAACCGAGTCGTCGCGCGACCCGTGCCGTTGACAGGGAGACACGCACCACCGTCCCCCACCAGTGAGGTCACATTGCCCACCCCACCCACCGCACCCGCGTCGCGAGGAGATTCCGTGGCAACCGATGCACCACCGCCCGAGGGCGGCACGGGCCTGAGCCAGGCAGAGCACACGGCAGAACACACCGCAGGGCACACGACGGAAGAATTCGTCGAGATGCAGGAGAGCGCGGAATTCGGCGAACTGCGCCGCTCCCACCGCTCCTTCGCCTTCCCCCTGACCGTCGCGTTCATCGCCTGGTACCTGCTGTACGTCCTGCTGTCCAACTACGCGGGCGGCTTCATGGGCACCAAGCTCTTCGGCAACATCAACGTGGCGCTCGCCCTCGGCCTCGCCCAGTTCGCCACGACGTTCCTCATCGCCTGGTTCTACTCGCGCCACGCCGCCGCGCAGCTCGACCCGAAGTCCGAGGCGATCAAGTCCCGTATGGAGGGCGACGCATGAGCACCGCGCTGACCACGGCGGCCACGGTCCAGCTCGCCGCCGCCGGCGACGCGAGCGAGCACCGGCCGCTCATCATCACCCTTTTCGGGCTGTTCGTCGTCGCCACCCTGTTCATCACGGTCTGGGCGGGCCGCCAGACCAAGAATGCCGCCGACTTCTATGCGGGCGGCCGCCAGTTCACGGGCTTCCAGAACGGCCTCGCGATCTCCGGCGACTACATGTCCGCCGCGTCGTTCCTCGGCATCGCGGGCGCCATCGCCCTCTTCGGATACGACGGCTTCCTCTACTCCATCGGCTTCCTGGTCGCCTGGCTGGTCGCACTGCTCCTCGTCGCGGAGCCGCTGCGCAACTCCGGCCGCTACACCATGGGCGACGTCCTCGCGTACCGCATGCGCCAGCGCCCGGTCCGTACTGCCGCAGGCACCTCCACCATCGTCGTCTCGATCTTCTACCTGCTCGCGCAGATGGCGGGCGCGGGCGTACTCGTCTCGCTGCTCCTCGGCATCACCAGCGACGCGGGCAAGATCCTCATCGTCGCCCTCGTCGGCGTCCTGATGATCGTGTACGTCACCATCGGCGGCATGAAGGGCACCACCTGGGTCCAGATGGTCAAGGCCGTCCTGCTCATCGCGGGCACCTTGCTGATCACCTTCCTGATTCTGCTGAAGTTCAACTTCAACCTCTCCGACCTGCTCGGTACGGCGGCATCCAACAGCGGCAAGGGCTCGGCGTTCCTGGAGCCCGGCCTGAAGTACGGCGCCACGGGGACCTCGAAGCTCGACTTCATCTCGCTGGGCATCGCCCTGGTCCTGGGCACCGCCGGCCTGCCGCACATCCTGATCCGCTTCTACACCGTGCCGACGGCGAAGGCCGCCCGTAAGTCGGTGAACTGGGCGATCGGCATCATCGGCGCCTTCTACCTGATGACCATCGTGCTCGGCTTCGGCGCCGCCGCGCTGCTCAAGCCCGGCGACATCGTCGCCTCCAACAAGGCGGGCAATACGGCCGCCCCGCTGGCCGCCCTGGAAATCGGCGGCGGCGCGGACTCCCCGGGCGGCGCGATCCTGCTCGCCGTGATCTCCGCAGTCGCCTTCGCGACCATCCTCGCGGTCGTCGCCGGCCTCACCCTGGCGTCCTCGTCGTCGTTCGCGCACGACATCTACGCCAACGTCATCCGGCGCGGCAAGGCCACCGAGAAGGAAGAGGTACGCGCCGCACGCTGGGCGACGGTCGCCATCGGCATCGTCTCCATCGCACTGGGCGCACTGGCCCGCGACCTGAACGTGGCCGGGCTCGTCGCCCTCGCCTTCGCGGTCGCCGCCTCCGCCAACCTGCCGACGATCCTCTACAGCCTCTTCTGGAAGAGGTTCACGACGCAGGGCGCGCTGTGGTCGATCTACGGCGGCCTGATCTCGTCCGTGACCCTGGTGCTCTTCTCGCCGGTCGTCTCGGGCAAGCCGTCGTCGATGTTCCCCGACGCGGACTTCGCCTGGTTCCCGCTGGAGAACCCGGGGCTGATCTCGATCCCACTGGGCTTCCTGCTCGGCTGGCTCGGGTCCGTACTGTCGAAGGAGGAGCCGGACGTCGGCAAGTACGCGGAGCTGGAGGTCAAGTCCCTCACGGGCATCGGAGCGCACTGACCTCAGGTGCCACAGCAGGATCCACCGCACAATCCACAGCACATTCCACAATCGTGAGCCCTGGCCGCGTCGTAGAGTCGTACGACGCGGCCACTGTGCTCCTCGTGGCATCGGGCCCCTGTTGTTGTCAGACGCGTCGCGTAGGCTCGACAGCGTTGGACCAAGACGAATTCCGGATCGGGGAGGGGGCCGAGGATGCTTATCGACACTTATGGCCGGGTCGCCACTGACCTGCGTGTTTCGCTCACCGATCGTTGCAATCTCCGCTGTACGTACTGCATGCCGGAAGAGGGCCTGCAGTGGCTGGCCAAGCCGGATCTGCTCACCGACGACGAGATCGTCCGGCTGATACGGATCGCCGTGACGGACCTGGGCGTGACCGAGGTGCGCTTCACCGGCGGAGAGCCGCTGCTGCGCCCCGGCCTCGTCGGCATCGTGGAGCGGTGCGCCGCCCTGGAGCCGCGCCCCCAGATGTCCCTGACGACCAACGGCATCGGCCTCAAGCGCACCGCCGTCGCCCTCGAGGCGGCCGGCCTGGACCGGGTCAATGTCTCGCTGGACACCCTGCGCCCCGACGTCTTCAAGACCCTCACGCGCCGGGACCGGCACCACGACGTGATCGACGGCATGGCGGCCGCCCGTGACGCGGGCCTCACCCCCGTCAAGGTCAATGCCGTGCTGATGCCGGGGCTCAACGACGACGAGGCCCCCGACCTGCTCGCCTGGGCCGTCGAGAACGACTACGAGATGCGTTTCATCGAGCAGATGCCGCTCGACGCCCAGCACGGCTGGAAGCGCGACGGCATGATTACGGCCGGTGACATCCTGGAGTCGCTGCGTACGCGCTTCACGCTCACCTCGGAGGGCGACGACGAGCGCGGCTCGGCCCCCGCCGAGCGCTGGGTCGTCGACGGCGGTCCGCACCGCGTCGGCGTCATCGCCTCCGTCACCCGCCCGTTCTGCCGGGCCTGCGACCGGACCAGGCTCACCGCCGACGGCCAGGTGCGCACGTGCCTGTTCGCCCGTGAGGAGTCGGACCTGCGTGGTGCCCTTCGCTCCGGCGCCCCGGACGAGGAGATAGCCAGGCTCTGGAAGCTGGCGATGTGGGGCAAGAAGGCGGGCTCCGGTCTCGACGACCCGTCCTTCCTGCAGCCCGACCGTCCGATGTCGGCCATCGGAGGCTGAGACGCCGATCGGTCGTCTCAGCCCTCTTGGTCTCAGCCGTCCTGGTCGTCTCCGGCGGTGGACTCCTCCCACTCCTTGAGCGTCACCACATCCTTCAAGAAGCCGCGTACGCCGAGGAATTGGGACAGGTGCTCACGGTGCTCGTCGCAGGCCAGCCAGGTCTTGCGGCGCTCCGGAGTGTGCAGCTTCGGGTTGTTCCAGGCGAGGACCCAGACGGCGGGGGTGCGGCAGCCCTTGGCGGAGCAGACCGGTGCGCTGGAATCGGAAGCATCAGGGGAGTTCACGCGCTCAACCCTAGGTCAGCCCCAAATGGCGACGCCGAGCAGCCACGGGGGGAGCTGCCCGGCGTCGGTCCGTCGCTCCGACGGGGGATGCGGAGCGCCTACGAAGTATGTCACGCGACATGGGGTGCGGTGCACCGGAACTTCATGATTGATCTGAGCTTTTCTTGAGCTTTGCGGACCGGACGGGATCAGCTCTGGTCAGGCGCCCGTTGACCCCGGCCGGGTTCAGCTGCCTCCGGCTCGGCTTCCGGGGAGGCCGGTTCGGGGGAGGCGGTGAGCGCCGGGCGCACGGGTGTGGGGACGAAGGTCGAGGGCAGTGAAGGTGCGTTTTCCCGCCCCGCGTTGGCGATGACCACGGCGATGTACGGAAGGAGCGCTCCCAGTACCAGGGCCACGATCGCGACGGGCCGCTCCACGTTCCACAGGACCGCGGCCAGGATGAATGAAACCGTCCGTACGGACATCGAAATGACGTAGCGGCGCTGCCGGCCACGCACGTCGTCGGCCAGCGACTGCCGGGCTCCTGTGATCCGGAAGACCTCGGCGCTGCTGTGCTTCCGCATCATGTTCCACCACCCGATTCGTGTGCCGGACACTCCCCGGACCGGACGCATTCCACGTTACGCCGCGCCTGCGCCGCGTTCGAGACCGGGGGATCCCCAGCCCTGCGCGCACGGCGACCGCCCGGCCACGTATGGCGCCGTCGGGCATGCGCCGTACCGGGGGCGGTCCGAGACTGGGCGCACATGCGCACACGGCGCCGCACGAGGAGGCGACATGAGCTGGTTGTGGGCGATCATCGTGGGCCTGGTCCTCGGCCTGATCGCCAAGGCGATCATCCCGGGCAAGCAGCAGATTCCGCTGTGGCTCACCGTCATTTTCGGCATTCTCGGCAGCATCGTCGGCAACTCCGTCGCCCGGGGGCTCGGCGTCGACGAGACCCGCGGCATCGACTGGTTCCGCCACCTGTTCCAGCTCATCGGCGCCGTCGTGATCGTCGGAGTGGGCGACATGCTCTGGACATCGAGGAAGGGCACCAGAGAGCGGGCCTGACGCATACGAGCCGGGACAACGAGAAGCGGCCGGGAGCGCGGAATCGCGCACCCGGCCGCTCTGCCGTGCGGAAGCGACTCAGCCGGCGGCAACCTCGATCGCCGCCAGGTTCTTCTTGCCCCGGCGCACCACCAGCCAGCGGCCGTGCAGCAGCTCTTCCCGCCCGGGTACGGCGTCCTCGTCGGTGACCTTGACGTTGTTCACGTAGGCCCCGCCCTCCCGGACCGTACGTCGGGCGGCCGACTTGCTCGGCGACAGGCCGACCTCCGTGAACAGGTCCACGACGGACCCGAGCTCGGCGACCGTCGCGTGGGGCAGCTCGGACAGTGCCGCGCCCAGCGTCGCCTCGTCGAGCTCGGCGAGCTCGCCCTGGCCGAAGAGCGCCCTCGACGCGGCCATGACCGCCGCGCACTGCTCGGCGCCGTGCACGAGCGTCGTCAGCTCCTCCGCCAGCGCGCGCTGGGCCGTGCGGGCCTGCGGGCGCTCCTCGGTGAGCCTCTCCAGCTCCTCCAGCTCCGTACGGCTCTTGAAGCTGAGGATGCGCATGTACGGCGAAATGTCCCGGTCGTCCACGTTCAGCCAGAACTGGTAGAACGCGTACGGCGTGGTCATCTCCGGGTCCAGCCAGACCGCACCGCTCTCGGACTTGCCGAACTTGGTGCCGTCCGCCTTGACCATCAGCGGGGTGGCGAGCGCGTGCACGTTCGCGTGCGGCTCCAGGCGGTGGATCAGGTCGAGACCCGCCGTGAGGTTGCCCCACTGGTCGCTGCCGCCCTGCTGGAGGGTGCAGCCGTAGCGCCGGTACAGCTCCAGGAAGTCCATGCCCTGAAGCAGCTGGTAGCTGAACTCCGTGTAGCTGATGCCCTGGTCGGACTCCAGCCGCCGGGCGACCGAGTCCTTGGCGAGCATCTTGCTGACCCGGAAGTGCTTGCCGATGTCCCGCAGGAACTCGATCGCGGACATCTCCGCGGTCCAGTCCAGGTTGTTGACCATGGTGGCCGCGTTCGGCCCCTCGAAGGAGAGGAACGGCTCGATCTGGGCGCGCAGCCGCGCCACCCAGTTCGCGACCGTCTCCGGGTCGTTCAGCGTGCGCTCCGCGGTGGGCCGCGGGTCACCGATCTGGCCGGTGGCCCCGCCCACCAGGGCGAGCGGCCGGTGACCGGCCTGCTGGAGCCGGCGCACGGTGAGGACCTGCACCAGGTGCCCCACGTGCAGGCTGGCCGCCGTCGGGTCGAAGCCGCAATAGAACGTGACCGGACCGTCCGCGAGCGCCTTGCGCAGTGCGTCCTCGTCAGTGGACTGGGCGAACAGCCCGCGCCACTTCAGCTCGTCGACGATGTCCGTCACGGTCTTGTCTCTCCTCGAAATGATGGGAAGTCTCCCGGCCAGTCTATGGGCGTCATACGCCCTGGCTGACCGAGCTCATATTGAAGTCCGGGATACGCAGCGCGGGCATCGCGGCCCGGGTGAACCAGTCGCCCCACTCACGCGGCAGCGTCTTCTCGCTGCGTCCGGCCTCGGCGGCCCGCGACAGCAGGTCGACCGGCGACTCGTTGAACCGGAAGTTGTTCACCTCGCCGACGACCTCGCCGTTCTCTACGAGATAGACACCGTCCCGGGTCAGCCCGGTCAGCAGCAGCGTCGCAGGGTCGACCTCGCGGATGTACCAGAGGCAGGTCAGCAGCAGCCCGCGCTCCGTGGAAGCCACCATCTCGTCCAGCGAACGCCCGCCCCCGCCGTCCAGGATCAGATTGCCGATCCCGGGAGCCACCGGCAGCCCGGTCAGGCCCGCGCTGTGCCGGGTCGTGAGCAGGTGTTCGAGCCTGCCGTCGCGCAGCCAGTCGGTGGCGTTGAGCGGCAGTCCGTTGTCGAAGACCGACGAGTCGTCGCCGGAGGAGTGCGCGATGACGAACGGCGCGGACTCCAGGCCCGGCTCGTTCGGGTCGCTGCGCAGCGTCAGCGGCAGCTCGGACAGCGTCTCGCCGATCCGGGTGCCGCCGCCCGGCTTGCTGAAGACGGTGCGGCCCTCCGCGGCGTCCCTGGCCGTCGACGACCACAGCTGGTAGATCAGCAGGTCGGCCACGGCGGTCGGCGGCAGCAGCGTCTCGTACCGCCCGGCCGGGAGGTCGACCTTGCGCTCCGCCCACCCCAGGCGCTTCGCCAGTTCCGCGTCCATCGCGGCCGGGTCCACGTCCTTGAAGTCGCGGGTGGCATGACCGGCCCAGGCCGAGCGCGTACGGTCCGGGGACTTGGCGTTGAGCTCCAGCGTGCCGTTGGGCTGGTCGTGACGCAGGCGCAGGCCCGTCGACGTACCGAGGTAGCTGGAGGTCGTCTCGTGGTTCGCGAACCCGTACAGCTCACGCCCACCGGCTTTGGCGCGGGCGAAGGCCTCGCCGAGCGCGGGCGCGAAGTCGGCGAAGACGCTGGAGGAGGTCTCGGCGGGTGCGTCCGTGAAGTCGGGGGACGTGGGCACTCCGGTGACCAGCGGCTGGGCGTCCTCGGCCGGCCCGGCGCCGCGCGCGGCGGCCTCGGCGGCCCGTACCAGCGGCTCCAGCTCGTCGGCGGTGACGGCCGACCGCGACACCACACCGGACGCTGTGCCCTCCGCGCCGTCGACGGTGGCGATGACGGTGAGAGTGCGCCCGCGCGTGACGCCGTTGGTGGTGAGGGCGTTGCCCGCCCAGCGCAGATTGGCGGAGGAGTGCTCGTCGGCGATGACCATGCAGCCGTCCGCCGTTGACAGCTCCAGCGCCCGCTCGACGATCTCGTACGGCTTGGCTGTGCGGCTCATCGACCGGCCTCCTGCGTCGTATTGAGGATGTTCACGCCCCGGAACAGGGCCGACGGGCAGCCGTGGGAGACCGCCGCCACCTGGCCCGGCTGGGCCTTGCCACAGTTGAAGGCGCCGCCCAGCACGTACGTCTGCGGGCCGCCGACCTTCTCCATCGAGCCCCAGAAGTCCGTCGTCGTCGCCTGGTAGGCGACATCGCGCAGTTGCCCGGCGAGCCGCCCGTTCTCGATTCGGAAGAAGCGCTGCCCGGTGAACTGGAAGTTGTACCGCTGCATGTCGATCGACCAGGACCGGTCACCGACGACGTAGATCCCGCGCTCGACGCCCCCGATCAGATCCTCGGTCGAAAGCCCGCCCGGATCCGGCTGGAGCGAGACATTCGCCATGCGCTGTACGGGCACATGGCCGGGGGAGTCGGCGTAGGCGCAGCCGTTCGACCGCCCCAGGCCCGTCAGCTTCGCGATGCGCCGGTCCAGCTGGTAGCCGGTGAGCGTCCCGTCCTTGATCAGATCCCAGGACTGCGCCTCGACACCCTCGTCGTCGTACCCGACCGTCGCGAGCCCGTGCTCGGCGGTCCTGTCACCCGTCACATTCATGATCGGGGAGCCGTACGCCAGCTTCCCGAGCTGATCGAAGGTGGCGAAAGAAGTCCCCGCGTACGCCGCCTCGTAGCCCAGCGCCCGGTCCAGCTCGGTCGCGTGGCCGATCGACTCGTGGATGGTCAGCCACAGATTCGACGGGTCGACCACCAGGTCGTACGTCCCGGCCTCCACGCTCGGCGCGCGCATCTTCTCGGCGAGCAGCGAGGGAATCTGCTCCAGCTCGGACTCCCAGTCCCAGCCGGTCCCCGTCAGGTACTCCCAGCCGCGCCCGACCGGCGGCGCGATGGTCCGCATCGAGTCGAACTCGCCGCTCTTGTCGTCCACGGCGACCGCGGTGAGCTGCGGATGCAGCCGCACCCGCTGCTGGGTGGTGACGGTGCCGGCCGTGTCCGCGTAGAACTTGTTCTCCTGCACGGTCATCAGCGACGCGTCCACATGGGCGACCCCCTCGGCCGCCAGCAGCCGCGCGCTCCAGTCGGTGAGCAGCCCCGACTTCTCGTCGTCCGGTACATCGAACGGATTGATGTCGTACGCCGAGACCCACGTCCGGTCGGCGTGCACCGGCTCGTCGGCCAGCTCAACCCGCTCGTCCGACCCCGCCGCCTTGATCACCTTCGCCGACAGCTTCGCCATCGCAATGGCCTGGCCCGCGACCCGGGCGGCCGCGTCCATGGTCAGGTCGACGCCGGAAGCGAACCCCCAACTGCCCCCGTGCACCACCCGTACCGCATACCCCAGGTCCGTGGTGTCGGAGGTACCCGATGGCTTGGCGTCGCGCAGCCGCCAGGTCGCGCTGCGCACCCGCTCGAAGCGGAAATCGGCATGATCGGCGCCGAGCGCGCGAGCACGCGCGAGCGCCGCGTCGGCGAGCGCGCGCAACGGCAGCGCCGTGAACGCTTCGTCGATGGAATGAGGCACGGATGACTCCTGTCGTCGAGACCGGTCACCCCGATCATGTCGCGCCCGGGGGCCCCGTGCCCACTACTTTCTGTAGGGACCCGACAGTGACTTTCGTACGGCGCTGTCAGGCCCCGATTCTCCGTACGCGGCCCGGTACCGATAGCTTCGATCGGTACCAGACCGCTATCGAAAGGGTGATCCGTTGAGCCGCTCGGTTCTCGTCACCGGAGGAAACCGGGGCATCGGCCTCGCCATCGCCCGCGCTTTCGCCGAGGCAGGCGACAAGGTCGCGATCACTTACCGTTCCGGCGAGCCGCCGGCAGCTCTCACCGACTTGGGCTGCCTGGCCGTCAAGTGCGACATCACCGACGCCGAGCAGGTGGAGCAGGCCTACAAGGAGATCGAGGAGAAGCACGGGAACGTGGAGGTGCTGGTGGCCAACGCCGGCGTCACCAAGGACCAGCTCCTCATGCGCATGTCCGAGGAGGACTTCACGTCCGTACTCGACACCAACCTCACCGGCACCTTCCGGGTCGTCAAGCGTGCCAACCGCGGCATGCTGCGCGCCAAGAAGGGCCGGGTCGTGCTGATCTCCTCGGTCGTCGGGCTCCTCGGCTCGGCGGGGCAGGCGAACTACGCCGCCTCCAAGGCCGGTCTGGTCGGCTTCGCGCGTTCGCTCGCCCGTGAGCTGGGCTCGCGCAACATCACCTTCAACGTCGTCGCGCCCGGGTTTGTCGACACCGACATGACTCAGGCGCTCTCGGACGAGCAGCGCAAGGGCATCGTCGCCCAGGTGCCGCTCGGCCGTTACGCGCAGCCGGACGAGATCGCCGCGACGGTGCGGTTCCTCGCCTCCGACGACGCGTCGTACATCACTGGAGCCGTCATCCCGGTTGACGGCGGATTGGGCATGGGTCACTGATCACATGAGTGGAATTCTTGACGGCAAGCGCATCCTCGTCACGGGTGTGCTGATGGAGTCCTCCATCGCCTTCCACACCGCCAAGGTGGCCCAGGAGCAGGGTGCCGAAGTCATCCTGACCGCCTTCCCCCGGCCCACGCTCACCGAGCGCATCGCGAAGAAGCTGCCGAAGCCCGCGAAGGTCATCGAGCTGGACGTGACCAACACCGAGCACCTGGACCGGCTCGAAGGCCTGGTCCGCGAGGAGCTCGGCGGCCTCGACGGCGTCGTCCACTCCATCGGCTTCGCCCCGCAGGACGCGCTCGGCGGCAACTTCCTCAACACGCCCTTCGAGTCCGTCGCCACGGCGATGCACGTCTCGGCGTTCTCGCTGAAGTCGCTCACCATGGCGTGCCGCCCGCTGATGGGCAGCGGCAGCTCGGTCGTCGGCCTCACCTTCGACGCCCAGTACGCCTGGCCGCAGTACGACTGGATGGGCCCGGCCAAGGCCGCGCTGGAGGCCACCTCCCGCTACCTCGCCCGTGACCTGGGCAAGGACAACATCCGCTGCAATCTGATCTCGGCCGGACCGATCGGCTCCATGGCCGCCAAGTCCATCCCGGGCTTCACGGAGCTCGCGGACGTCTGGAACCACCGCTCCCCGCTGGAGTGGAACATGTCCGACCCGGAGCCGGCCGGCCGCGGCGTCGTCGCGCTGCTCTCCGACTGGTTCCCGATGACAACGGGCGAGATCATCCACGTCGACGGCGGGCTGCACGCCATCGGCGCGTAGCACGCAGCGCTCGACCACTCAGCGTCTCACGGCTGCCAGGAAGCCGCGCGACCGTCGACGAGACGGTGCGCGGCTTCCTGCGTGTCCGGTGTGCGGCCGGTGTGCGTACGGCTCCCCGAGTCGAAAATGCGGGCCACTCCCCTCACACTGTGAAGGCCGGGATTCACCCGGTGTGCTGTGGGGAGGAGGTGACGGCGCTTGCGTCCGTCCAACCACCGAGCGGCAGCTTTCGTACTGACATCGGTCGCCGTGGCCGGACTGGTGGCCCCCGCCACCGCCGTCCAGGCGGCCGCATCCGGCACACCACCCTTCGGCTCCACCTGCCGGACCTCGATCGAAGGGTCCCGAGTCGTCGCGTACTGCCACAACCCCTTCCCCGAGTCCGACCGGGTGCAGCTGCACACCGAGTGCGACCGCTGGTGGGACATAGACGCGGACGGCCCACCGGTCGAGGTCGGCCCCGCCCGGACCGTGCGGCTCACCGACCGCTGCTGGAAGGAAGTCCGCGCGGCGTGGGTCAGCCACGAGCGGATGCAGTCACATCCCGGGAGATGACTGCACGCGGTCCCCGAGGCACTTGAAGGCGTAGCTCGCCGCCTCGGTGGCCGCCGTATCAGCGTCGCCCGCCCGGATCGCCTCCACCATCCGCGCATGGTCCATGTGGTCCTCGGGGCGCAGCTCGTGACCCACGTCGTCGCGCAGCCAGTCGCGCAGCAGGTCGCCCAGGTCGGCGTAGAGCCCGATGAGTACGTCGTTGTGCGAGGCGGCGACCACGGCCAGGTGCAGCGTCGCGTCCGCGCGGACGAAGAGCTCCGCGTCGCCCGACTCCCAGGCCGCCTCCCGGCGCGCGAGCACCGCGTCGAGCTGCCTCACATCACGCTCGGTACGCCGCTCCGCCGCCAGCCGGGCCGCGGAGGACTCCAGGGTGGAGCGCAGCTCGGCGATGTGGCGGGGGTCGGCGTCCGCGAAGCGGCGGTGCATCACGCCGGCCAGTTCGCTGGTGGCGATGACGTACGTCCCCGAGCCCTGCCGGATGTCGAGCAGCCCGTTGTGCGCGAGCGCGCGCACCGCCTCGCGCACGGTGTTGCGGGCCACTCCCAGCTGTTCGACGAGCTCCGGCTCGGTCGGGATCCGCGAGCCGACGGGCCACTCGCCCGAGGTGATCTGGTTGCGCAGCTCGTTGATCACCTGGTCGGCGAGTGCCGAACGCCGGGGGGAGGTCAGCGCCATGGTGCTCCTCTGGTCAGCAGTGCCACGATTGGACAACCAATCATCCCATGATTCTATGATGGCCCCATGCCCGACGACGAGACCAGGACCCTGAGCCCCGCCCACAAGGCGCCGACCACCCCCGCACAGGCACCGGCCTCCGCAGACCGGCGCACGGTCTGGATCACCCGGCTCCTGATCGTCGGACTCGTCCTCGCCGCCCTGAACCTCCGCCCCGCCATCACCAGCCTCGGCCCGCTCCTCGAAGAGGTCCGCACCGGGCTCGGCATGAGCGGCAGCGTCGCCGGCCTCCTGACCTCCGTCCCTCCGCTCTGCTTCGCGCTCTTCGGCCTCACCGCCCCGCGCCTCGCCCGCCGCTTCGGCCCCGGCGCGATCGTGTGCGCCGGTATGGCGGCCGTCGCGGCAGGCCTGCTGATACGCCCCTTCGTCGGGGCCACCGCCGGATTCCTCGCGGCCAGCGCGCTCGCCCTCATGGGCATCGCGCTGAGCAACATCCTCATGCCGGTCATCGTCAAGCGCTGGTTCCCCGACCGTGTGGGCCAGATGACCGGGCTCTACTCGATGGCCCTCTCCCTCGGCACCGCCCTCGCCGCGGCCGCCACCGTCCCCATGACCCAGGCCCTGGGCGGCAGTTGGCAGACCGGCCTCGCCCTGTGGGGCGCGCTGGCCGCAGTCGCCGTACTGCCCTGGCTCGTCCTGACCCGCCAGGCCGGCGCCAGGGCCGCCGAGACGCGCGCCGCCGCAGCCCAGGAGCAGCGGAACACCCCCGCGCTGAGGATCACCCGCAGCCGTACGGCATGGGCGCTCGCCTGCTTCTTCGGCCTTCAGGCCACGGCGGCGTACATCACGATGGGCTGGATGCCGCAGATCTTCCGCGACGCCGGAGTCTCCGCGGGCACCGCCGGTGTGCTGCTCGCCGTCACCATGGCGATGGGGGTCCCGCTCGCCTTCGTCATCCCGCGCCTCGCGTCCCGCATGCGCACCCAGGGCCCCATCGCCGTCGCCCTCGGCCTGTGCGGGCTCATGGGCTACACCGGCCTCTACCTCGCACCGGCCTCCGGCGCCTGGGCGTGGGCCCTGCTGCTCGGCATCTCCAACTGCGCGTTCCCGCTCGCCCTCACCATGATCGGCATGCGCGCGAAGACCGGCGCGGGCGTCGTCCGCCTGTCCGCCTTCGCGCAGAGCACCGGCTATCTCCTCTCGATCCCCGGGCCGCTGCTCGTCGGCGTGCTCTACCAGCACAGCGGCAGCTGGGGCCTGCCGATCGCCCTGATGGCGGGGCTGATGGTGCCGCAGATCGTGGTCGGCACGCTGGCCGGACGCAACCGCACCATCGAGGAAGAGCTCCGCTGACCCGGCCGCGTCCGGGCGTACAAAGGGTGCGAGACTGGCCGTATGCCTGTACTCGACCCCAACCCCCAGAACGGTCAGAAGAAGCTGCTCATCGTGCTCGGCGCGATGCTCGGCATCACGGTGCTCATCGCGATCGTCGCGTCGCTCGCCTCCCCCTGACCTGAGGGTGGTGGGGTTTTCCCCACCCTCCCCTAGGGGGACAGGGTCAGGGTGAAGTGGGTGGGTCACCGGATGGGTTACGCCGCCGGCCCTCCGTAGGTTCGACGTACACCAGTCGAAACGTCAACGGAGGCGGCCATGGCGGCCCGTGCACACACCCGGTCCAACCCACAGGCCTCCGGCGTCGACATCCGCCTGCCGTGGTGGGGCGTCGCTCTCCCCACGCTCGCCTTCGCCGTACTGCTCCTCCTCATCGCCGGTCCCGGCGAGGCGCACGCCGTAAGCGGCGATCCGACGGTCGCGCACCTCGTGGAACGCATCCAGCAGACCCTGTCCCGCTAGTCCCCCACGGCCCGTTCACCCGTGGTGGGGGAGCCCGCCAACACCCAGCGCCCCGTGGCACGATTCGTGCGAAGCTGGGATGCATGAGCGTCGATACACCCCGAAGGATCGTCCTACTCCGGCATGCGAAGGCCGACTGGCCACAGGTGTCCGATCATGAGCGCCCGCTCGCCGACCGAGGCCGCATGGATGCCCCGGTCGCCGGCCACCGGCTGGCGGACACCGGCATCACCTTCGATCTGGCTCTCTGCTCGACCGCCGCCAGGACCCGTGAGACCTGGAAGCTGGCCGTGCAGGAGCTGCCGCGGCGGCCCAAGACCGTCTACGAGGAGCGGCTGTACGAAGCCTCCCTCGGCGACCTTCTCGCGCTGCTGAACGAGACCCCGGACGAGGTGAACGACCTTCTCGTCATCGGCCACAACCCCGGTATGCACGCGGCCGCCGACGCCCTCGCGGGCGGCGCCGAGGGCGACGCACTGGCCCGGATGACCCGCAGCGGCTTCCCGACCGCGTCCTTCGCGGTCATCGGCTTCACCGGCTCCTGGAAGTCCGTGGAGCACGGCGCGGGCAGGCTCCTGGACTACTGGGCACCGCACGACTGACGGCGCCCTTTCTCTTCCGCGTACGAATCTTCCGCGTACGAAAAGAGGCCCCGTAACGGACATCCATCCGTCCCGGGGCCTCCCTCACGTTCACTCGGCGAGGCCGTCGGCCGCCTCGACCTCTTCCCGCGTGATGCCCAGCAGATACAGCACCGTGTCCAGGAAGGGCACATTCACGGCTGTGTGGGCGGCCTCGCGGACGACAGGCTTCGCATTGAAGGCAACGCCGAGGCCCGCCGCGTTCAGCATGTCGAGGTCATTCGCACCGTCGCCGATCGCGACGGTCTGCGAGAGCGGTACGCCCGCCTCCGTGGCGAAGCGGCGCAGCAGCCGGGCCTTGCCGGCGCGGTCCACGATCTCGCCGACGACGCGCCCCGTGAGCTTCCCGTCGACGATCTCCAGCGTATTCGCCGAGGCGAAGTCCAGCCCCAGCCGCTCCTTGAGATCATCGGTGACCTGCGTGAAGCCGCCCGATACGACGCCCACTTGGTAACCGAGCCGCTTGAGCGTACGGATCAGGGTCCGGGCGCCGGGCGTGAGCCGCACCTCTTGCCGCACCTTGTCCACGACGGCGGCGTCGAGCCCGGCGAGCAGCGCCACGCGCGCGTGCAGCGACTGCTCGAAGTCGAGCTCACCGCGCATCGCCTGCGCGGTCACCTCGGCGACCTCGTCCTCGCACCCCGCGTGCGCCGCGAACAGCTCGATGACCTCGTCCTGGATGAGCGTGGAATCCACATCCATCACGACCAGCCGCTGCGCCCGCCGATGCAGCCCGGCGGACACCACGGCCACATCGATGCCGAGCTCGGCGGCCTCCAGCGCGAGCGCGGTGCGGAGGGGTTCGGTCTCCGTACCGGACACCGCGAACTCGACGGCGGTGACGGGGTACTTGGCGAGCCGGAAGATACGGTCGATGTTCCCGCCGGTCGCCGTGATGCTGGCCGCTATGGCGGCGGTCGACTCCGCGGTGAGCGGGTGCCCGAGCACGGTGACGTGCGAACGACCGCTGCCGCGCGGCCGGTTGTCGCCCGTACCCGAGATGATCTCTGCCTGCAGCTTGAGGGACCCGGCCCAGCTGTGCACGGTGGCGCGCAGCTCACCGGCGGTGCTCACGGTGGGCTCGGTCACGAGGGCGCACAGGACGATGCGGCCACGGGTGACGACCTGCTCGATGTCGACCACGTCGACGGAGTAGGCGGCGAGGGTGTCGAAGAGCCCGGCGGTGATTCCGGGGCGGTCCTTCCCGAAGATCTTGACGAGAAGGGTGGGGGCGTCGGAGGTCTGGCTGGGCTGCGATGCGCTCATGATGCTCCCACCGTATCGGCCCGGCCTCCCACGCTCACCTCCTGTCCCGAGGGCCGGACACTGGTGCGGGTGTCGGCGGTCCTGTGGGCCCAGGGAGGACGTGGTCAGCGGCACTTTTCCCCACCCAGCCCCTTCCGGAACTGGGGGCAAGCCCCCACACGGTGGCAGCCGCACATGTCACAGCCGGGAACGGGCGGGTACGGGGAAACAAAGACCCGGCGCCGCAGCCCCCGCCCACCAGCACACCCCGCCCAGGCGCACTCAGCCCCGCCGCCCCGGCCACCCGGGGGGCGGCGGTCCCTCCTCCTCCGGAGGCCACGACGGCCCCGGCCCCACCGGGGGCGGCGGCACCAGCGGTCCCGCCACCGTAGGCGCCCCATGCACATCCTCCGGCGGCCGCAGATACGGGTTCGTATCGTCGTGCGAGGGCCGATACGCCGGCGACGGCCGGTAGGGCCCCGGCACGTAAGCAAGATCCGGGTAGGTCCGCCCCCCGGCGCTCCCCAAAGCCGACGTCGACGCCAGGGCCGCAGCCCGCGCCCCCGCCACCCCCGCCACACACGCCAGCAGCGCCCCCACGCTCCCCGCCCCCGCACCCCACGCCAGGCCCATCAGTACCGCCATCGGCACACTCCCGTGCAGCTCGATACCGGCACCGAACGCGTCGAACCCCAGCACCGACAGCGAAGCGTCGGCGGAAACATCCGTCAGCCACACCAGCAGCGGCAGCGCAAGCGAGGTCACCGCCCCCAGCCGCACCCCGCACCGCCCCGCGAACCCCGCGACCGACAGCTCCCCCCGAGGCGTACGAGCTGCCGCAAGCACCCCGGCGTACAGCATCATCACCGCGGCCGCGACGCCCAACAGCCATACGCGCCCGTCGAGTTCGGCGAGCCTGCCCAGCGTTACCGGTTCCTCCGCACCCGCCCGAAGCAGCTCGTCCAGTGGATCCGGCAGTACCTTCGCCAGCTCGCCCGTCGCCTCGCCGTCCCACGGGACGAGCAGCCCGAGGGGGATCCCGAGCCACACCCCGTTCGGCGCCCCGAGCAGCGCGGCGCCCGCGACCCTCCCCCTGCCTCCGGCGGGGGGACCCCCAGGGTGGTCGTCGCCGATCGCCGCGTACGCCGCCGCGGCGAGCCCGGCCACGACCGCGACGACCAGCACCGTGACCAGGGCGGAAGCGGCCGGCCGTACGACCCGGTGCACCGCGTCCCACCCACGAGGCAGCGGCGTACGACGGGACGCGAGTAACGCGATGACCAGTACTCCGACCACCCAGCACGCACCGCCCACCAGCGAATCGCCGGTATTGACGGTGAAGCCGACCGACGCCTTCGCGTCCGCGAGGTCGGCGAGCCGGTCGGGGAGGCCGCCGGGGAGCAGGCCGCCGATGTCCCCGAGTCCGTCGGGAAGGCGGTCGGCGATACCGCCGGGCACGTTGCCGGTGTCGTCGAGCCCGAGCGCGCCGCCGAGCGCATCGCCGTCGATGGTGATGACGTCGTGGCCGGCCCAGGCGAGCCCGCCCATCGTGGCGACGAACAGCACGGCCACCGAGCCCGCCCGCGCGGCCAGTTCACCCCCGGAGATCACCTTCCCCGCGCCCCGCAGCGACCGCAGGAAGAAGAATGCCAGCAGGAGAGCCCCGATCAGACCCACCCCAAGTGGCGCGATGTCGACGGCGGTCGTCGCCTCTGCGCCCTCCAGACCGAAGGCCGAGACATTGCCGGACGGGCTGACCGACCCCCCTGCCCCGAGCACCACCACCGCCGCCGTCATCGGCCCGAGCGACGCCGCCGAATCCGCGCCCAGCAGATGGAGACCGAGGGCCGCGACGCCCGCCATGCCGACCAACGCCCAGCTCACCGAGGCGATCGCGGCGAACAGCACATCGCCCCACCGCATGCCCACCCTGCCGCCAGCGTCCATCAGGACCCCCCGATCCGTGCAGAACTGTCCTAGGTTGTTCTATTCGCGCATGATCCGTACGTACTCATGGGTGCTTACCACTCTCCGGAGGTATTTCTCCCGCGTCAACGGGCAGCCCGTGCACGGTCTGTACGGAGCCCGACTTTCTAATTCGGGACCGGGCCTGAAATAGTTCCTCCCGATGTTCAGCATCCCTAGACTCCCTGCGACGGGGGTAACTCGGGGGACAACTAGTGGGGCGCGGAGTGCCGGAACTCGTACTGGAATTGAATGGAAGGACCTGGACGCTCGATCCGTCCAGGTCGTACACCCTCGGACGCGATCCGCAGGGCGACCTGGCGATCGACGACGCCAGAGTCTCGTGGCGACACGCCACCATCAGCTGGGGCGGCCGGAGTTGGGTCATTGAGGACCACGGCAGCACCAACGGCACGTACGTGCAGGGCCAGCGGATCCACCAGATGGAGATCGGCCCCGGCTCCGCCGTGCACCTCGGCAACGCGACCGACGGTCCGCGACTGAGCCTGAGCGGGGCGGGCGCGATGGCCCAGCAGGCACCGGCTCAGGCGCCGCAGCAGCACCAGGCGCCGCAGCAGCAGGCACCGCACCAGCAGGGCGCTCCCGGCTGGGCAGCACAGGCCCCTCAGCAACAGCAGCACCCGCAACAACAGCCCCAGCAGCAACAGCAACAGCAACAGCAGCAGCCCCAGCAAGCCTGGCAGCAGCCGCAGGTGCCACACCAGCAGGGCGGCCACGCGGGCCAGGGCGGCGCCCAGTCCGGCGGTGTCGCGGGGGCTCCGCCGGTGTACGGAGACCGTAGCCCGACCACGTTCCACCAGGTGGCCCTCGGCCGCGTGATGCGGATCGGCCGTGCGCTGGAGAACGAGCTGGTCGTCTCCGACCTCCAGGTCTCCCGCCTGCACGCGGAGTTCACGTCGACGCCCGACGGCCGCTTCCAGATCCGCGACCTCGGCAGCCACAACGGCACGTACGTCAACGGTCAGCCGATTCCCAAGTCCGGCACCGCGCTGCTCGGTCCGAGCGACATCGTCGGCGTCGGTCACTCGACGTTCCGCCTGGTCGGGGACCGGCTCGAGGAGTTCGTCGACACCGGTGAGGTCTCCTTCTCGGCCCGCCACCTCACGGTGACGGTCGACGGCGGCAAGCAGATCCTCAAGGACGTCTCCTTCGGCGTACCGGAGAAGTCGCTCATCGCGGTCATCGGCCCGTCCGGATCCGGCAAGTCCACCCTGCTCAAGGCGCTCACCGGTTACCGGCCCGCCAACCAGGGCGACGTCCTCTACGACAACCGGAACCTGTACAAGCAGTTCGCCGAGCTCCGCCAGCGCATCGGTCTGGTCCCGCAGGACGACATCCTGCACAAGGAACTGACCGTCAAGAAGGCCCTCAAGTACGCCGCCAAGCTCCGCTTCCCGGCAGACACCACCGAGGCCGAGCGCCAGACCCGCATCGACGAGGTGCTGGGCGAGCTCAAGCTGGACATTCACAAGGAGAAGAAGGTCACCTCCCTCTCCGGTGGCCAGCGCAAGCGCGTCTCCGTAGCCCTGGAGCTGCTGACCAAGCCGTCGCTGATCTTCCTGGACGAGCCGACCTCCGGCCTCGACCCGGGCATGGACCGCGACGTCATGCAGCTGCTCCGCGGCCTCGCCGACGACGGCCGTACGGTCCTCGTCGTCACGCACTCCGTGGCCGAGCTCGCGATCTGCGACAAGCTCCTCGTCATGGCGCCCGGCGGCAGCGTCGCCTACTTCGGTCCGCCGGAGGAGGCACTGAACTTCTTCGGCTACAGCACCTGGGCCGACGTCTTCTCCGCCTTCGAGAACTACCGCGACTACGACTGGGCGGGCCGCTGGCGCGGCTCTCAGCACTACCAGATGTACGCCGCGGACATCGACGCCGTTGCCGCACAGTCCGTACACATGCCGCCCGCCCAGCAGATGCGGCCGCCCAAGCCGCAAGGCTGGATGGTTCAGCTCTGGACACTGATCAGGCGATACACCTCGGTCATCGCGTCCGACAAGGGCTTTATCGGCCTGATGGTGGTCCTGCCCGCCGTCCTCGGCGTGGTCAGCGTCGTCATCCCGGCCGACTTCGGCCTCGCGCCGCCCGAGCCGCCGTCCAGGTTCAACGGCGACGCCGGAACGATCATGCTGATCCTCGCGGTCGGCATGTGCTTCTCCGGCGCGGCCAACTCCGTACGTGAGCTGATCAAGGAACGGGTCATCTACGAACGGGAACGGGCCACCGGCCTGTCCCGCTCGGCGTACCTCATGTCCAAGGTCATCGTCCTCGGAGTGATCACGGCCATCCAGGGCGTCATCATCTGCGCCATCGGCTTCGCCTCCCGCGACCTGCCGGAAGAGGGCCTGCTGATGCCCCCGGCCGTCGAGCTGTGCGTGATCATCATCGCGCTCGGCTTCACCTCGATGATGTTCGGCCTGGTCATCTCCTCGCTGGTGAAGACCGCCGAGAAGACCATGCCGCTGCTCGTCATGTTCGCGATCGTCCAGGTCGTCTTCACCGGCATCCTCTTCCAGGTCTACGGTTCGCCCGGCCTGGAGCAGTTCGCCTGGCTGATGCCGTCCCGCTGGGCCATCGCCGGCGCGGGTGCGACGCTCGACCTGTCGCACCTGATGCCGCCGTGGGACCCGCAGAACCCCACGGACCTGGACCCGCTGTGGGAGCACAGCGCGGGCGTGTGGGGCATGAACATCACGGTCCTGCTGGCGATCGGCGTCGCCTGCGGCTTCGCGGTCGCGCGACTGCTGCGCCGCCACGAGCCCGAGGTCATGCGCAAGTAACAGCACCTGCGCGTAACAGCACCTGCGCGCACGCGCCTGCGCACACGAAACACGCGCCCGCGCACACGAAGAAGGGCGGCACCCCGCACGGGGTGCCGCCCTTCCTTCATGCTCGTGAAGTCCGGTGCCTCTTAGTAGGCGCTGTTCACGTTGTCGATGGAGCCGTACCGGTCGGCCGCGTAGTTGGCAGCGGCGGTGATGTTGGCAACCGGGTCGTACTGGCTGTGGGCCGTACCGGCCACGTGGTAGGCGTCGAACGTCGGCTTGATGACCTGCAGCAGGCCGATCGACGGGACGCCGTTCTGGGCGTTGATGTCCCAGTTGTTGATGGCGCGGGGGTCGCCGGCGGACTCGCGGATGATGTTGCGGTGCAGACCGTCGTACGTACCCGGGATGCCCTTGGCCTTCATGATGGACAGGGCCTCGCGGATCCAGCCGTCCAGGTTGTTCGCGTAGACGGGCTTACGGGCAGCAGCGCGGCTGGCAGCGGCCTTCTGGTCGGCGGCGCGCTTCTTCGCGGCGGCCTTGGCCTTCGCCTGGGCCTCGGCCTTGGCCTTGGCCTTGGCGGCCGCGGCGGCCTTGGCGTCGGCCTTCGCCCGCGCGTCGGCCACAGCCTTCGCCAGCCTGTCGGCGTCGGTGTGCTGCTGGGTGATGCTGGTGTGCACAGTCTTGGCCTGTGCACCGTCGGCGGCCGCTGCGGACCATGCCACCGGTGCGGCGGCGAGGGTCGCGGGCTCGGCCTGAGCAGATGCGTTACCGGGGACGAGAGAGAACGCGAGGGCAGCGGCGCCGAGGGCGGCGACACCGGCGATGGAAACCTTGTGGGTCTTCTTCAGGCGACTATGGCCGGGGGTGCTGGACGCGGACATACAGACGTACCTCTTCGAGTAGCGGAAGCCGCGGAGTCCGCGACGGCAGCCATTGTTAGCGTCCGCAAAATCCTGTGGCAAAGGTGTGACGTACTACGGGAGGTAGTGGGAAGGGGCCCCCGGATCTAGGCCCGGCGCCCGCGCCTACCCCACCGAACTGGCCCTTATGCGACCACTACGCTCCTTCGTAAGTGATGTGTGTCCTATGCGCGGGCTCACATCGGGCACGTAACAACCTCACCGCTCGTTGCACGAGCGATGCTCAGAGTGAGTGGCCTCGTCCGGCAGGATGAGGTGTACGTCGCCGAACTCGTGCCAGCGGTAGAGATGGGTCAGCGCTTCGGCGTAACTGCGGCGCAACGCGGTCCGCCCCGCGATCGCCTCCAGCATCAGCAGATGCGACGCCTCCGGCTCGTGCAGCCCGGTCAGCAGCCCGTCCACCACACGCACCCCGCGCTCGGGGGTGACCACCAGATCGGTCCAGCCCGCCGCCGCGCGCACCACCCCGTCGGGACCCGCCGCCGACTCCAGCGCGCGCACGGCCGTCGTCCCGACGGCAACGATCCGGCCTCCTCCCGCACGGGCGGCATTGACCAGCCGCGCCGTCGCCTCCGGAACCTCGAAGCGCTCCGGGTACGGCGGCTCATGCGCCTCGGCCGACGACACCCCTGTATGCAGGGTGAGCGGTGCGAACTGCACACCCCGGCTCACCAGCCCCGCCACCATCGCCGCGGTGAAGGGCCGCCCGGCGCTGGGCATCTCCGCGGAACCGGACCCGTCGGGGGAGTCCAGCGCGAACACCGTCTGGTAAGCGGACAGCGGCTGGTCCCGCTCCGTATATCCGTACCGAATGGCCCGCCCATGCCCGCGCAACAGTCCCGGCACGTCCCCACCGGAAACCCGGGCCCACCACAACCGCTCCCCACCAGCGCTGACAGCCTCCTCCAGCACCAGACGCACGCCCTCACCCACCAGCACCACGCTCCCCGGGCCCACACCGGCACGCGGCCGGGTGGTCCCGTCCCCCACAGGACTCCGCAGCTCCACGCTCCACCGCAGGTCGTCCCCCCGGGTGGAGAAGTGCACAACCACAGCCTCGCCAACAAAAACCGCCCCGGACCCTGGCCCCACAAGCCACCCGTCCACCGCGGCCGGCAGCGTCCGCGACGTATTGACCACCAGGACGTCCCCGGCCCTCAGCCGACCGGCCAGCTCCCGGAACGCGTGGTGCGCCACCTCCGTCCCGTGCGAGACCAGCAGCCGCACATCGTCGCGGCCGCTGCCACGTGCCTCGGCGGGCACCCGGGCCGACAGCTCCTCCGGTACGCGCAGTGTGTCGAGCACGGTCATCGCCGTACCCCCAGCAGCGCGGCCGCCGTGAACCGCCCGCTGGCCGGCCGCTCGTCCAGCAGCCGCAGCAGCGCAGGCACCACGCTCCCGGGCTCGGGCCGCGCGTCCTCGTCCCCCGGCACAGCAGCCGCGTACAGATCGGTCCGCATGTCGCCGGGGTCCACCGCCCACACCCGCAGCCCCGGTTCCTCCACCGCCAGCACCGCCGACAGATGGTCGAGCGCCGCCTTCGAAGCCCCGTACCCGCCCCACGTCTCGTACGCCTCCACCGCCGCGTCCGAGCTCACCGAAAGCACCGCGCCCCCCGCCTCCCGCAGCATCGGCAGCACTTCCCGTACGAGCCCGAGCGCCGCCACCACGTTCGTCTCCAGCGCCGCCCGCAGCCCCTCCAGCGGCAGCTCCTCCAGTCGTACGAGCGGCTCCGCGCCCAGCGCGCTGGCGTTGTTCACCAGCAGATCCGGGCCGCCGAGCCCGCGCGCCGCCCGGGCCAGCTCCGCCCGGTGCGCGGCGTCCGTGACATCCCCCGCCACGGCCACCACCCGCGTCCCGTACTTACGCACCTCCCGCGCCGCGTCCTCCAGCACGCTCCCGGTCCTGGCATCCAGCACCAGATCCCAGCCCCGCTCCGCGAGCCCCAGGGCCAGCGCACGCCCCAGCCCCTTCGAAGCCCCCGTGATGATCGCAACCGGCATGGCAACCGTCCCCTTGTATCCCTAGGCATCGCGTCGATGCCCCCAACGTAGGAACGCGCCCCCGCCCCGCGCCTCATGCGAGAGCCCCACCGCACCAGGGCACTTCGGCCTACGCCTTGCGCCCTAAGCAGAGGCCGCCGCAGGTCCGATACGGCCACCGCACCCCCGCCGGTACGGTGATCCCATGACCGTTCCCCGAGGTCTCAACCCCGTGCGAGCAGGGGCGGAGACCCCATCCCCACGCTCCGGCCTGTCCGCCGTGAGCACCGCGCTGCTCGCGATGAGCCGGCACCTGGAAGTGCGCGACGTCCTCAAGACGATCGTCGCCTCCGCCCGTGAGCTCCTGGACGCGGAGTACGCCGCCCTGGGCGTCCCCGACGACCACGGCGGGTTCGCCCAGTTCGTGGTCGACGGCGTCAGCGACGAGCAGTGGAAGGCCATCGGCCCCCTGCCCCGCCAGCACGGCATCCTCGCCGCGATGCTGCACGGCGCGCAGCCCGAGCGCCTCGGGGACGTACGCAAGGACCCCCGCTTCGAGGGCTGGCCGTCCGCGCACCCTGACATGTCCGACTTCCTGGGCCTGCCCATCCGCGACGGCGACGAGGTCATGGGCGCGCTCTTCCTCGCCAACAAGCGCTGCCCCAAGCCCGACGGCGGCTGCGGCTTCACGGAAGAGGACGAGGAGCTGCTCGGCATGCTCGCCCAGCACGCCGCGATCGCCCTCACCAACGCCCGTCTGTACGAGCGCAGCCGCGAACTCACCATCGTCGAGGAACGCTCCCGCCTGGCCCACGAGCTCCACGACGCCGTGAGCCAGAAGCTCTTCTCCCTGCGCCTGACCGCCCAGGCCGCGGCCGCTCTCGTCGACCGCGACCCGGCCCGCGCCAAGGGAGAGCTCCAGCAGGTGGCGGCGCTGGCCGCCGAAGCGGCCGACGAACTGCGCGACGCCGTCGTCGAACTCCGCCCCGCGGCCCTGGACGAGGACGGCCTGATCGCCACCCTCCGTACCCAGATCCAGGTCATGGACCGCGCCCACAGCGCCCGCGTCACCTTTGAAAGCTCAGGGGTACGCGCCCTTCCCGCCGCCCAGGAGGAAGCCCTCCTCCGGGTCGCCCAGGAGGCATTGCACAACGCACTGCGCCACTCGGGCGGCTCCCGCGTGGACGTCGTACTCGAAAAGCACGGCCAGGGCGCCATGCTGAGGGTCACGGACGACGGCTCCGGCTTCGACCCGAGAACCGTCCGCAAGGCGGGCCGCCACCTGGGCCTGGTCTCGATGCGCGACCGCGCAAGCGGGGCCGGCGGACAGCTCACCGTGGAATCGGCGCCCGGCACGGGCACCACGATCAAGATGGAGGTCCCCGGTGGCTGAGGCAAAGGCCGGTATCCGCGTACTGCTGGTCGACGATCACCAGGTGGTACGCCGAGGCCTCCGCACGTTCCTGGAGATCCAGGACGACATCGAGGTGGTCGGGGAGGCAGGGGACGGCGCCGAGGGGGTGGCCCGGGCCGAAGAGCTCCGCCCCGACGTCGTACTCATGGACATCAAGATGCCGGGCACGGACGGCATCGACGCACTCCGCAAACTCCGCGAACTGGCCAACCCGGCCAAGGTGTTGATCGTCACCAGCTTCACCGAGCAGCGGACCGTGGTCCCCGCCCTGCGCGCCGGCGCCTCCGGCTACGTATACAAGGACGTGGACCCGGACGCCCTGGCCGGAGCCATCCGCTCCGTCCACGCCGGCCACGTGCTCCTCCAGCCGGAGGTCGCGGGCGCCCTGCTGTCCCAGGACGAGGGGAACGGCGGCACAGGCCGGGGGAACACGCTCACCGAGCGGGAGCGGGAAGTACTGACTCTGATCGCCGACGGCCGCTCCAACCGCGAGATCGCCCGGGCGCTGGTCCTCTCGGAAAAGACCGTCAAGACGCACGTATCGAACATCCTGATGAAGCTCGATCTCTCCGACCGGACGCAGGCGGCGCTCTGGGCCGTACGACATGGGGTAACGGGCTAACCGGAGCGTCTACATCCGATCCGAGATTCATACTGTCGGGTGTACGTCCCCCACATGGCGCAACCAGATCGGCCCGCGGCCGTTCTCCATGGCGTGCTGCGGCGGCTGGCCGCAGCGACCGCTAGGAGGATCCTGAAGTGAAGACCCTGAAGAAGGCCGCTGCCGTCACGATGGTTGCCGGAGGCCTCATCGCCGCCGGTGCGGGCGTCGCCTCCGCCACCGACGGTGCGCACGCGAACGGCAAGGCCGTCCAGTCCCCGGGCGTCGCCTCGGGCAACCTGGTCCAGGCCCCGGTCGCCATCCCGGTGAACGTCGTCGGCAACACCATCAACGTGGTCGGCGTCCTGAACCCGGCCTTCGGGAACGAAGGCATCAACCACTGACCACCCCCGGTCGAGCGGTGACCACCGGCCCCCAGGCGCACAGCGCCTGGGGGCCGGTCCGCTACCCGGGAGGAGTGCCCCGGTCCGGATCCCCGGACCGGGGCACTCCTCCCCACCCCCTGGAGGTCCGGGGCTTGCCCCCGGTTTCGGGAAGGGGCGCGGGGAGGGGACCAGCGCCGCAGGCACCCACACGGCACGGCCTCACATCGCGGCCGCAGGCACCCGCACGGTACGCAGTTCCTGGCACGCCCCCCACATCCTGCCCGCAGGCACCCGCACGGTAGGCAGTTCCCGGTACGCACCCCACATCGCGCCTGCAGGCACCCGCACGGTACGCAGTTCCCGGCACGCACCCACACCCCGCCGACAGGCTCCCGCACGCCCCCCGCACCGAGCCCCCGCTCACACCCCCCGCTCGCGCTCCTCCACCCACGCGTTGTACGCCGCCACTTGAGCCCTCCGCGCCACCCGCTCCACCGGCCGCAGTGCCTCCCCCCGCGCCGCGATCTCCGACGCGCTCACCGCACCGCCGTGTCCGTTCTCGTACGCCACCGAGATCAGCAGCCCAACCCGCTGCGCCAGCTCCAGGACCCGTACCGCACGCGGCGGATACCCGGGAGCCAGCAACTCCCCGCCGCCGCCCTCGACCCGCGCCCGGTACGCATCGATCGCCGCCTCCGCCACCGGCCCGGACCCGGCGACGTCCAGCCGCGAGAGCACCGCCGTCGCATCCCGCAGCGCCTCCGCGAGCTCCCGCTCGGCCTCCCCGAGCGACGGCACATCCGCCGGCGGAGCCTCCCGTACCGCCAGGCAGTGCCACGTCACCTCGGTATGCACATCACCGGCCGGCCCCGCTTCGTACACCTCCGGCACGAGCCCGAACGCCGCCCCGGAGCAGACCACCGCCTCCTCCGCCTCCAGCGCACGCGCATTGAATTCCGGCGGCCCGCTGAGCCCCAGCGGATGCCCGGGCGCGGGGAGCGCAACCCGGAACCCGGTCACTCCCAGGCCGCGCAGTCGCCCGAGGGTCAGCGTGAGCCCGACCGGCCCCGCCTCCCCGGGCACCCCTTCAACCCGGTGCACCGTGTCCTCCCCGACAATGCCGAGCGCGGCGTCATCCGGTGAAGCAAGTCCGGCCAAAAGGGCATTTCCCCATGCGGCCAGCCGTCCTGAGCGTGGTTCCAAGAGCATGGGCCCACCCTATGGACAGACCGGGACAGCCAGGCGCCGGACCGGCCACAGACCCGGACCCGAGCCAGGCGCCGGACCCGGCGCAGACCTGGGGCGGACCCGGGTCGGAGCCTGGGCCGGACCCCGGGCCCGACCGTAGGGCGGACCTAGAAGCCGGGCCGCTCGACCGGTGGCGTAGGTTTTCCCTGGAGCTGTGCCTACAGGTACGCCCGACAATCTCGAGACTGCATGGGGAGACAACGCGCTCATGAGCGATGTACTGGAGCTGGTGGACGTATCCGTGGTCCGCGACGGACGCGCTCTGGTGGACGACGTCTCCTGGTCGGTCAAAGAGGGCGAGCGCTGGGTCATCCTCGGCCCGAACGGCGCCGGCAAGACCACCCTGCTGAACATCGCCTCCAGCTACCTCTTCCCCTCCACCGGCACCACCACCGTCCTCGGCGAGCAGCTCGGCAGCCCCGGCACGGACGTCTTCGAGCTCCGCCCCCGCATCGGCATGGCCGGCATCGCGATGGCCGAGAAGCTGCCCAAGCGCCAGACCGTGCTCCAGACGGTGCTCACCGCCGCGTACGGCATGACCGCCACCTGGCACGAGGACTACGACGAGGTCGACGAGCAGCGCGCCCGCGCTTTCCTTGACCGCCTCGGCATGACGGATTTCCTCGACCGGAAGTTCGGCACGCTCTCGGAGGGCGAGCGCAAGCGCACGATGATCGCCCGCGCGATGATGACCGACCCCGAGCTGCTGCTCCTCGACGAGCCCGCCGCCGGCCTCGACCTCGGTGGCCGCGAAGACCTCGTACGCCGTCTCGGCCGCCTCGCCCGTGACCCGTACGCCCCCTCCATGATCATGGTCACGCACCATGTCGAGGAGATCGCCCCCGGCTTCACCCACGTCCTGATGATCCGTCAGGGCAAGGTGCTTGCCGCGGGCCCCATGGAGACCGAACTGACCTCCCGCAACCTCTCCCTCTGCTTCGGCCTCCCGCTCATCGTCGAGCGCAGGTCCGACCGCTGGACGGCCCAGGGTCTGCCTCTCGGCTGACCTGGGGGACGCCCTGTCCGCGGAGACCCCCCGCACCTACCATGACCACGTGGACATCGACGCGTGGGTGTGGTGGCTGATCGGTGCGGTGGGGCTGGGCATTCCGCTCGTAGTCACCGCGATGCCCGAATTCGGAATGCTGTCGGCCGGCGCGGTCGCGGGCTCGGTCACCGCGGGCCTCGGCGGCGGCATGGTCGCGCAAGTACTGGTCTTCGCCGCTGTCTCGGTCGCGCTCATCGCAGTCGTACGTCCCATCGCGGCCAGACACCGGGCGGAGCGCCCCCAACTGGCCACCGGCGTCGATGCGCTGAAGGGCCGTCAGGCTGTGGTAGTGGAACGGGTCGACGGCAGCGGTGGCCGGATCGAACTCGCGGGCGAGATCTGGTCCGCACGGTCCCTCGACGCGGACCAGATCTTCGAACCGGGCGAGCACGTCGACGTCATCGAGATCGACGGAGCCACGGCCGTCGTCATGTGAGCCGAGCCGAATGCCCATGAGCTGAGCCGAACACCCCACACACCGCACCGCGTTCTGGAAAGATCGATCTTCAGTTATCAGATAGTCCTGACCGGTCTCCCGAGAAGCACGACACGAAGGGCACGGGGTACGCGATGTCATCCGTCATCATCGTCCTGATCATTCTGGTGGTGCTGGTCTTCATCGCCCTGATCAAGACGATCCAGGTCATCCCGCAGGCCAGCGCCGCCATCGTCGAGCGCTTCGGCCGCTACACGCGGACGCTCAACGCGGGCCTGAATATCGTCGTCCCGTTCATCGACTCGATCCGCAACCGGATCGACCTCCGCGAACAGGTCGTGCCCTTCCCGCCCCAGCCGGTGATCACCCAGGACAACCTGGTCGTCAACATCGACACGGTCATCTACTACCAGGTGACCGACGCCCGCGCCGCGACGTACGAAGTCGCCAGCTACATCCAGGCGATCGAGCAGCTCACCGTCACGACCCTCCGCAACATCATCGGTGGCATGGACCTGGAGCGGACCCTGACCTCCCGCGAGGAGATCAACGCGGCCCTGCGCGGCGTCCTCGACGAGGCCACCGGCAAGTGGGGCATCCGCGTCAACCGCGTCGAGCTCAAGGCGATCGAGCCGCCGACCTCCATCCAGGACTCGATGGAGAAGCAGATGCGCGCCGACCGCGACAAGCGCGCCGCGATCCTCACCGCCGAGGGCATCCGGCAGTCCGCGATCCTCACCGCCGAAGGCGAGAAGCAGTCCGCGATCCTGCGCGCCGAAGGTGAGGCCAAGGCATCCGCGCTGCGCGCCGAGGGCGAGGCACAGGCCATCCGTACGGTCTTCGAGTCCATCCACGCGGGCGACCCGGACCAGAAGCTCCTCTCGTACCAGTACCTCCAGATGCTTCCGAAGATCGCCGAGGGCGACGCGAACAAGCTCTGGATCGTACCCAGCGAAATCGGCGACGCCCTCAAGGGCCTCAGCGGCGCCTTCGGCAACCTCGGCGGAGGCGTCCCCGGTTTCAACACCGGCAAGGAGCGCCGCGAGGAGCCCCCGGTCGACTGACCCGGCCCCGCCTTCGTGCATGATCAGGGAGCCCCTCGACCTTCATGGCGGGGAGGCTTCCCTGAACACCGAAGGAGATGGCCTTGTCCATCTGGGAAATGCTCGCGATCTTCGCGGCAGGCGTCGGCGCCGGAACCATCAACACCATCGTGGGATCAGGCACGTTGATCACGTTCCCCGTCCTGCTCGCCACCGGCCTGCCGCCGGTCACCGCAACCGTCTCCAACGCCCTCGGCCTGATACCGGGAGCCGTCAGCGGCGCCATCGGCTACCGCAAGGAACTCACCGGCCAGCGCGACCGCATCCTGCGCCTGAGCCTGGCGGCCGCGACCGGCGGCTTCTGCGGAGCCGTACTGCTCCTCGCACTGCCACCGACAGCCTTCGAGACGATCGTCCCCGTCCTCGTCGGCCTCGCCCTCGTCCTGGTGGTCCTGCAACCCCGCATCACCAAGGCCGTCCAGCGCCGCCGCGACCGCAACGGCTCCCACGCCTCCGAGAACGGCGGCCCGCTCCTCTTCGTCGCCCTCATGCTGGCCAGCGTGTACGGCGGCTACTTCACCGCGGCCCAAGGAATCATCTACGTCGCACTGATGGGCATGCTGCTCAACGACACCTTGCAGCGCATCAACGCCACCAAGAACGTCCTTGCCGCGGTCGTCAACTCCATCGCCGCGCTCTTCTTCGTCTTCGCCGCGGAATTCGACTGGACGGCGGTCGCACTCATCGCGGTCGGCTCCACCCTCGGCGGCCAGATCGGAGCCAAGATCGGCCGCCGCCTTCCCCCGGCGATCCTGCGCACAGTGATCGTGGCCGTAGGGACGCTGGCCATCGTCCAACTGCTGCTGCGCTGACACCGACACACGAAAGCCCGCCTCCTACAGGAGGCGGGCTTCCGCGTCGTACAGCAACTCCCTACGCCACTCCTACGCCGGCTGCGCCAGCCACTCCGGCAGCACGGACCGCTCATCAGCCCCCAACGCCAGCAGCATCGCGTCGGCGGGCGACGGTATGAACGGCCGCCGCAGCAACGGCATCCCCGCCTCCTCCGGCGTACGGTCCGCCTTGCGGTGGTTGTCCTCCGCGCAGGACGCCACCGTATTCAGCCAGCTGTCCCCGCCACCCTGCGCCCGCGGCACCACGTGGTCGACGGTCGTGGCCCGACGCCCGCAGTACGCACACCGGTGCTGGTCGCGGACCAGCACGCCGCGCCTCGACCACGGTGCCTGTCTTCGGAAGGGCACCCGTACATACCGGCAGAGCCTGATCACCTGCGGAACCGGAAGTTCCACGGCGGCCGCACGCATCAGCAGTCCGGGATGCGCCTGCTCGACGACGGCCTTGTCCGTCAGGACAAGCACCACCGCGCGGTTCAACGTCACCGTCGACAGCGGCTCGAAGCTCGCGTTCAGTACCAGCGTGTCCCGCATCCCGCCCACCTCCCTGCGCCCGCCCACCCCATGGCGGGCTTGGATCAACTCTGACCGGGCACACCGAGATGGACAACGCAATAAAAAGATGCCCGCCCCTGATCTCTTCCAAGACCGGGGGCGGGCAAACAGAGGATGAACGATCAAATCTGCGCGGGAGCCTCGTACTCGGCCACCAACTGCGCACGCCCCAGCGTGTGGAAGCGCAGATTGAACCCGACGACAGCGGGGGAGACGTCGGCATCCGGCCCGAGCTTCTCGCTGTCCACCGCGTACACGGTGAACACATAGCGGTGCTTCTCACCGGCCGGCGGCGCAGCCCCGCCGAAGTCCTTCGTTCCGTAGTCATTACGGACCTGAACGGCGCCCTCGGGCAAACCCTCGAACTTCCCGCTGCCCGCCCCGGCAGGCAGCTCCGTGACCGACGCCGGAATGTCGAACACGGTCCAGTGCCAGAACCCACTGCCGGTCGGCGCGTCAGGATCGAAGCACGTCACGGCAAAGCTCTTGGCCCCGGCGGGGAAACCCTCCCACCGAAGATGCGGCGACGTATCGCCGCCCGCCTTGACCTGAGCGTCCTTCAACACCGACCCGTGCGTGACGTCCTCACTCACCACGGTGAAGGAGGGCACCGGCGGATGGAAGTCATGAGGAAGCGGCGGCCTCTTCGCCTCGGACACGTCTGAACCTCCGATTGGGCTGTCCTGCCTGACAGCTTGCGAGCCTGGAATCCGAACTAGAGCCAGTTGCGCTGGCCGCCGACCTGCGCGAGCCACTGGTTGAGGTACGCGACCCAGTCGGTCCCCTGGAAGTCGTTCAGCCCGACCTTGAAGGACCGGTAGGAGTCGCTGCCCTCACTGAAGAGCCCCGGCTTCTTGTCCATCTCCAGGACGACGTCCATCTCCCGGTCGTCCGCGATGAAGGTCAGCTCGACCTGGTTGAGCCCGCGGTACTGCTGCGGCGGAGCGAACTCGATCTCCTGGTAGAACGGCAGCCGCTGGCGCGTCCCGCGGATGTGACCGCGCTCCATGTCCGCACTCCTGAAGCGGAAGCCCAGCTGTACGAAGGCATCCAGCAGCGCCTGCTGCGCCGGCAGCGGGTGAACATTGATCGGGTCCAGGTCGCCCGAGTCGACGGCCCGCGCGATCTCCAGCTCGGTCGTCACTCCGATGTTCATCCCGTGCAGCTGCTGACCGGCAATGCTCGTGACCGGCGTCTCCCACGGAATCTCCAGCCCGAACGGCACCACATGCACCGCACCGGCCTTCACCTCGAAGGCGCCACCGAGCCGCTGCTTCGTGAACTCGATGTCCTGCTTGACCTCCTGGTCACCACCCTCGACCTCGACGCGGGCCTGCAGCCCCACGGAGAGCGCCTCGATCTGCTGATCCACCGAGCCGCCTTGAATACGCACCTCGCCCTGGACCACGCCACCCGGCACGACGTTCGCCTCGGTCAGCACCGTCTCCACCGACGCGCCACCGGCACCCAGGCTCGCCAGCAACTTCTTGAAGCCCATGTCTTCCTCCCCAGCTCTTGGTTCTGACCACTACAAACGCGGAACGGGGACGCCCGGTTCCGCGCCCTCACCCTGACAAAGCGGCCGCCCGGCCGCCACCCACCCGAACGGACGACATCCACTACGCTCGGAGGGCATGATCACGGACCCCGACCGTACGCCGCTCCCTCGCGCGTTCTTCGACCGCCCTGTACTGGAGGTCGCCCCCGATCTGCTGGGCCGCACCCTGGTACGCGAGACCGCAGACGGCCCGATCGAGCTCCGCCTCACCGAGGTCGAGGCGTACGACGGCCCGGGCGACCCCGGCTCCCACGCCTTCCGTGGAAAGACCCGACGCAACGCCTCGATGTTCGGCCCGCCCGGACATGTGTACGTCTACTTCATCTACGGCATGTGGTTCAGCCTCAACCTGGTCTGCGGCCAGGAACACACGGCGAGCGGCGTCCTCCTGCGCGCGGGAGAGGTGACACGGGGCCACGATCTCGTCCGCAAACGGCGACTATCAGCCCGAAATGACAAGGAACTGGCCAAAGGCCCGGCCCGCCTCGCGACCGCACTGGCCATCGACCGCACCCTCGACGGCACCGACCTCTGCGACGGCCCAGGCTCCGCTCTATATGTACTGCACGGCACCCCCGCCCCCGCTGAGCTGGTGCAGAACGGCCCACGCACCGGAGTGGGCGGCGACGGCGCGCACCACCCCTGGCGCTTCTGGGTCGCCGACGACCCCACGGTGAGCGTTTTCAGGGCGCACAAGCCTCGCCGCCGATCAACTTGACTCGGACCCGGCGGACGCCTAACGTAGCCCGAGCCGCTTGACACGGGCAGTGCTTTCGATACGGGCCCTCGGGCCGAACCGAAGCACCTCGAAGCGGCCAACCACTACCTTCGACTTCCCTGACGGGTACGAATTTCGGCATGCCCGAATTCAAGCCCACCGGCTCGATTATGAGCCGCAAGGGAAATCCGCTAAAGTAGTGATCGCCGGAAAGGGAAACGCGAAAGCGAAGAACTGGAAAGCACCGAGGAAGTCGGACACGAAAGAGTCTGATAGAGTCGGAAACACGAAATACCGAACGAAAGCCCGGAGGAAAGCCCGC
>NZ_JAGGPB010000018.1 GCF_018614055.1 Streptomyces sp. ISL-98 | reverse complement strand
TGGACAAGGCCATCGCCGAGGCCGTCGAGGCCCACCCCTACGCGCCGCTGTTCGCGACCATGCCGCGCATCGGCAAGGTCAGCCTCGGGCAGGTCATCGGCGAGATCGGCCCGATCCTGGAACGTGCCCAGACCTGCGAGCAGCTCATCGCCGAGGCCGGGGTCGTCCCGGTCACCCGCGCCTCGGGCAAGTCCCGCACAGTCGCCTTCCGCTTCGCGACCAACCGAAGAGCCCGCGTCGCGCTGACCACCTTCGCCGACAACAGCCGGCACGGCAGCGACTGGGCGGCCAAGATCTACACCGACGCCCGGGCCCGCAAGAAGCGACACCCCCACGCCGTCCGCATCCTGGCCCGCTCCTGGCTCCGGGTGATGTGGGCCTGCTGGCGCGACGGCACCTGCTACGACCCCGCCGTCCACCAAGCCAACAGCAAGGTCAACACGGTCGCCGAGGAGCCTCTGGCGGCATAGAGGTTGACTCAGGAAACTCACAGCACGTCCTCCGGCGTCATCGGGTCGGGGGTCTCCGCCGTCGCGCCCGGTGGGCCGCCGTGCGTCCAGGGCGTCGATTCGGGATCGGGGAGCTGAGGGCCGCCGCGCTGGTCGTGCTCGAACAGCGTCCAGCAGACGCGCTCGCCCTTCTCCGGTACGGAACCGGGCGCGGGCTCCTTGCCACGGCCCATTTTGTCCGTCACGCGCAGCACCAGGACACCCGCCTCCTCCTCGTACCGTACGAACTCCGCCGTCTGCGGCCTTCCGTCCAGCGAGCGGTAGACCCTGGTGGACGCCGTGCGCTCCCCGAGGTGCGGGGCGTCGTCCGTGCGGAAGGTGACCAGGGGGCGGGGGCTCGGCCGCCTGCCCTCGCTCATGGTCATCACCACGTCCAGGACCTCGCTGGTGAACGCCTCGCCCGCGAGCCGGCGCCCGGCCATCACCAGCGGGTCGTCGAGCGCCTCCTGCGCCTCCAGCTGCGCCTGCGCCGTCTCGCGGGAGGCCAGTTTCTGCGCGGCGGTCACGGCGTCGTCGCGCCGGGGCTGCGGCGGCTCCCCGGCGCGCACGCGGTCGCGGTGGCCGGTGAACGACCAGCGGTCGCGCGTCCAGCGGTCCGCCGCCCGCGCCCCCTCCGGCAGCTCCCGCAGCAGATCGAGGCCGCGCCACACGGCGTCCCAGGTGGGCCGCAACTGGCGGGCCAGCAGCTCTCGGATGTGCCGTTCGGCGGCGGCCAGTTCGCCGAGGTGGGCGTCCGCCGCGAGACCGTCCTCGGCGGCGGCCAGCGCGGTGCGGGCGCGGTCGTGGCGTTCGATGGCGGGGGCGAGGAGTTTGTTGTCGAACGCCGGGTCGGTGGCGGGTCCGGCAGGCGGGCACGTCAACTGCCCCTGCCCGTCCCTCTCCAGCTCCGCCCGCAGCGCGGCTTCCGCGCCCGATTCCCCGGTGGCCGGGTCGATCCAGGCGAGCAGCGCGCCCAGGTGCTGGTCCTCCAGGTTCGACTGCCCGGTCGCCCAGTGGCGGCCCAGCAGATCGGTCGCCGCGAGGAGCAGCGAAGACCCGGGCACTCTGGCCCGCTCGCCGTAGTGCGTGAGCCAGCGTCCGAGCAGCGGGATGTGCGGCGGTGCGGGGTAGGGGGTGTCGGGGTCCTGTTCGGCCGTACGCCGGAAGCGCATGGAGCGGCCGAGCAGTCGTACGTACTCGATGCCCGCCCGGCTCGGGACGATCAACTGCGGTGCGTCCGCGCACAGTTCGACCTCGACCTTGACCCGCTTCCCGGTCTCCGGGTCGGTTTCGTTGCGCTCGGCGGGCTCGATGTCGTCGGCGTAACCGTCGATGTAGGGCAGGACTGTCTCGGCCAGCTCCGCCAGGAACGCGAAGCGGAGGTCGCGGTCGCGGGGCTGCGTCACCGCGAGCAGGCGCGGTGCGTCGCGGTCGGTGCCGACGAGGGCGCCGAGGGGTGCGCCTGCCTCACCTGCGGTGGTGAGCGGGACGAACACGAGAGGGCGCTCGGACAGGTGCCGGTGCTGGACGGTGGCCAGTGCTTGTGCGCGTCCGGTTCGTACGGCGTCGAGCCGGGCGAGGGTACTGATCAGAGACATGCGGCGCCCTTTCGTGTGGGGCGGAGCTTTTCATTTCCCCACCCCGCCCCTTCCCGGCTGTGACATTTTGCGGCTGCCGCCGCGTGGGGGCTCCGCCCCGGACCCCGCTCTTCAAGCGCCGGAGGGGCTGGAAATCCGGGGGGCCTGGGAGCTTGCCCCTCACGCGGCGGAGCCGCAAATGTCGCAGCCGGGAAGAACGGGGTCTCCCCCGCTCGAACGAAGTTGAGAGTTTGGGGAAGGATGGGGGAAAGCGCCGCAGGTAGTCCGCACCCGGGAGCAAGGTGGCCTCCGGCCCGGGCCGGGCGTGGCGTCAGCACCGTACGTCCGCCCCGGCCAGCGCTTCGGCTCGGAGCGCCGCCGCCCGTCGCAGCGCCGCAACCGTCGGGTCCGCCGGATCTCCCGCCGCGCCCTCCGCCGCCGCCAGCACCTCGCCGATCGTCGTCAGCCCGCCCAGTTCGCCGCGCACGCTGCGCCCGAGCGCCTCCACCGCGCCCGCCGCGCGCGCCTTCTCGCGGCAGTGGAAAGCCAGCTCGCACGCGGCCAGGCACTCCGGCGCGTACGCCGCGTCGACCGACTCGACCGCCGCCGCCAGCTCCTCCGCCGGGCGCTCCACGTCGAACGTCGTCCCGGCGGGGAGCGCCGCCGCGAGGTCCTCGATGCGCGTCAGACGCTCCAACTGGCGGCGTGTCACCGACCGCTGCTTGCGTACGTCGACGACCGAGGCCGTCGGCAGGTTGGAGAAATCCTTGGGGCAGACCAGCAGCACCGAGTGGCATACCTCCGCGCCCGCGACCTTCGCCGCGACCCGCTCCAGCGCCAGGACGTACACCGCGGACTGGCGTGCCGCCGCACCGACCTTCGCCGCGTCCGCCGAGCCGTCGATCATCGGGAAGGACTTGATCTCGACGACCGTCCAGTGGCCGTCGGGGCGCACCACCACCGCGTCCGGCTCCAGGTAGGCCGGGGAGCCCGCCACCTCCAGGGCCAGCATCGGGTGGTCCAGCAGTGTCCAGGCCCCGGCAGCCGTCGCCTCGCGCAGCGCCAGCGCCGTACGGGCAGCCCTGCCCTCGGGGCCCGCCGCCGACAGGTCGGGTACGCGTGTCTCGCCGGGGGCAGGAGCCTCGCACCCGGCACCGCCGCCCATCCGCTCGTACAGCAGCCGCATCAGCTCCGTGCCGCCGTCGGCCTTGACCCGGGCCTCGAACGCGTTGCCCCGCATGAAGGCGAACTGCGACTGGCCGAACGCGGAGGGGGAGCCGAGCGCCGCGGCCAGCGCCGTCTTGTTCACGCCCGCTCCGTCGAGCAGCGCACGGCGCTTGCAGCCGGGGTTCGCGGCGAGCGCGGCCAGCGCGCGAGCATCGAGGGCCTGCGGCGCGACGGCGGGACCGCGCAGCTCAGCGAGCCGCTGCCGGAGAGCCGTCACCGGCGTCGGCGTCGGCGTCGATGACGGCCGCGGCGCCGTTACCGGCGTCGGTGCTGTCGCTCGCGGAGGCGTTGGTTCGGGTCCGCTGCCCAGGGAATCGCTCACCCGCGGAAGTCTCGCATCCGGCACTGACAACGCCACCGACAACAACGGACTTCGTCCGTCCGTTAACCGGCGCGAACCGCCCCCGCACCCGCCCGGCCAGCACCATGAACGGCCTGGTCAGCAGCGCCCCCACGGTCATCACGGCCGCACCGGCGACCGCATCCAGGAAGTAGTGGTTCGCCGTCCCCATCACCACGAAAGTGGTGATCAAGGGGTACGCGACCCCGAGGGACTTCAGCAGCGGCGTACGCCCGTGCCGCCACAGCATCACACCGCACCACAGCGCCCAGCCCACATGAAGGCTCGGCATCGCCGCGAACTGGTTGGTCATCCCGCCGAGCCCGCGCGGCGCACTCGCCTCCTCGCCCCACCAGCCGTACGCGCTGTACTGCCCCATCGTGTCGATGAAGCCGTGGCCTGCGTCGAGGAGCCGGGGCGGGCAGGTCGGCATGAGCGTGAAGCCGGCCAGGCCGAGGAGGGTGGACAGCATCAGCCAGGTGCGGGCGGCCCGGTAGCGGACGGGGCGGCGTCTGAAGAGCCAGACGAGGACGGCGGGCGTGACGAGATAGTGCAGCGAGGCGTATGCGAAGTCGGCGGGTATCCCGAGCCAGGCGTGCTCGGTGAAGAGCCGGTTGAGGGGGTGCTCGGCGTTGAGGTGCAGGAGCTTCTCGGCGCGGAGTATCGCCAGGCCGTGGTCGACCGCTGTCGACTCGTCCCCGCGTACGAGCAGACGGCCGCCGGTGTACGCGGCGTAGACGACCACGATCAGCAGCAGCTCGGTCCACCAGCGGGGTCTGTCGTGGGCCGCGGTCTCCTGCATTCCGGAGCTCTCCATATCCAGCCGTACGGCGTATGTGAACAGTGCACGCACGGGGTGCGTGGAGGAAGGGACGCGGAGATGGACCGGGGGGTTGCCCGGGAGGCGCCCACGAGGTCGCCCTCGGACCGGGTGAGCGATGATGGTGCAGGCGGCACCTCCTGCCGCACCGTCACCGGCACCATCACCGTCCAGCACTGTCCAGGGAGACATCGTCATGGCACCGCGCATCCTGCTGGCCCGGCACGGACAGACGGAGTGGTCGCTGTCCGGCAAGCACACCGGCAGGACCGACATCCCTCTGCTCGACGAGGGCCGCCGCGGCGCCAAGCTGCTCGGCGAGCGGCTGCACCGCGCCCCGCTCGACGGACTGCCCGGCGTGGAGGTACGCACCAGCCCGCTCGTGAGGGCGAGCGAGACCTGCGAGATCGCCGGGTTCGGAAACAGGGCTCAGCCCTGGGACGCGCTGATGGAGTGGGACTACGGGGCGTACGAAGGCATGACGCCGGCCGAGATCAAGGCGCGGCAGCCCGGCTGGTTCATCTGGCGCGACGGGGTGCCGGACGGCGAGACCCTCGCGGAGCTTTCGGACCGTGCGGACGAGGTGATTGCGTGGGCGCGGTCGGCGGAGCGCGATGTGCTGGTCTTCGCGCACGGTCACATTTTGCGGGCGCTGGGTGCGCGGTGGATCGGCGAGGACGTGTCGTTCGCCGCGCGTATCCGTCTGGATCCGACGTCGCTGTCGGTGCTGGGGTGGGCGTACGACGCGCCGGCGATCGAGCGCTGGAACGATACGGGGCATCTCGCCGGCTGACGTAGGTGCTGGGGTGCGGGTGCGGGTGCCTGCGGTGCTTGTTCCCCTGCGTGCCCCTTCCCGCTGTGGCATTTTGCGGCTGCCGCCGCGTGGGGGCTCCGCCCCAGACCCCGCTCCTCAAACCCCCCAAGGACTACGTCCAGGGGGGACCCCAGAGGCTGAATCAGCCCCTCACGCGTTTCGAGGTAAAGAGCCCGGGCCGGACCTACGCCCCCCGCACCGCCTCCGTGTGGCGGTTGAGGAACGGTGCCACCGACGGTGAGCGGCCGTGCGGGAGCAGCACGCGGCTTGTTGCCGTGAGCATCGTCTGGACCCGGGACGACTGCACCTCCTCCAGCAGATCCAGCACCCCCTGCCCCACCGCCGCCGCCTCGTCCGGCGCCCCCGCGCGCGCCAGGTCGTCGGCGAGCTCCGCGCTGTACAGGGCGAGGTTCCGGGTGAAGTGCGGGTCCTGGAGAGCCGCCGCGCGCCGCGCGTGACGGGCCGCCCGGGACCAGTCGCCCAGCGCCGACCAGCACTGCGCCTCCAGGCCCTCCAGTTCGGCCTCGCCGAAGAAGCTCATCCACTCCGGATCCGCCTCCGCGCGGCCGCGCTCGAAGAGCGACTTGGCGCGGGCCAGGGCCTGTTCGCAGCCCGTACGGTCGCCGAGCCCGGCCCAGCCGCCCGCCTCGCGCAGCGTCAGCAGCGAGAGCAGCCGCGGCGAAGCGACATGCTGCGCCGCGCGCTGCCCCGCCTGGGCCGCGCGCACCGCCTCGCGCGGCCGGCCGGTGTCACGCGCCAGGAACGCCGAGTTGCTGAACGCGTGCGCCTCCAGCGCCGGGTCACCGGCCACCCGCGCCGTGGCCAGCGCCTCCGCGTAGTGCGAGCGTGCGTCGTCGAAGCGGCCCGAGTCGTGCGCCAGCCAGCCGACGGAGAGGGCGAGTTCACCGGCGCCGGTGTGCAGCCGGTCGGCCATCGACTGGCGGGACGTCGTACTCGCGTCGAGCAGGGCGTACGCGGTACGCAGCGGCTGTGCGGCCCGCTTGTAGAGGCCGTCGGCGCCGTGCCGGTCGTCGAGCAGCCGGATGTGCCGTACGGCGTCCTCCACGGCGCCGACCTCGGCCTCGCCGACCCGGCGATGCGTACCGGACACAATCCCGGACGTAATCGGCGTACTGGATACGGATGCTGGAGCGCTCGGCGCACTGCCGAGTCCCAGGGATGCGGCCGCCATGGTGACGGTACCGCTGGTCATGAACGCGCGACGCAGCACGTCGCTCTCCTCGTTGCTATGGATCGTGGGGTCGGCGGGGGCGTCATCGCCCCTGCCGCGCGCCCCCCTGCCCCGTACCGTTTCGCGGGCCGAGAAGCCCAGGTCCGCCAGCGTCAGGCCGGGGAACATGGACAGGAAGACGCGCTCGTACGCGTAGTTGGGACAGCGGATCTCGCCGGCCTCCACGCGCCCGATGTAGCGGGCGTCGCACGCGACTTGTTCACCGATCTCCCGCGCCGCCCGGCGGACCGCGGCGGCGAATTCGGCCGGTGAACGTGACCCTCGCAGGCGGCGGAAGTCGTTGTTCTGCATGGCCAAGCCCTCCCGCAACATTCGCGTGCTTCGGCGGAGCAAGAAGGTACCGGCTGTGACAACCCGCACACGCTGAGTTTCGCTACAAACCGGATATCTCACCCGCGATCTGCCATGAACTGCCATCCTTTGCGGCGGCGTGCCGCCGTAGCTGTTGACACCGCCGCGCGTTGAAGCATGGGGAGAGGGAGCGCGGCTCCCACTCGAACGAGGAGGGTTCCCCTTGTTGGAAGCCATGGAAGCCGGCACGGAGATCAGCGGCTCACGGACGACGGCTCAGCACACGCCCACCGACGAGTTCAGCGCAGCCCCGCCGGCCGTGGGAAGCCCGGGTGCCGAGCCCTGCGACCTGGTCACGGTCCCCGCCCGCCAGGGCCTCGAAGCTGTCGACATCATCCGCCGCGGCTCCGCGCCCGCCGTCGGCCCCGTCCTGCACGACGGCTCCTGCGACACCGTCGGCTTCCTGGTGCCCCCGGGAACCGCCGACGCCTGGGACGTGCCGGGCAGCGCCTGTACGCAGACCCTGGGGCGCGGCCTGCGCATCCAGGAAGACCTCCGCCGCCCCGACGGCAGCCGGGCGGACGCAGTGCCCGAGCCGCCCGTCACCGGCACCGGCTGGCTGCTGCCCCCGACCGACACCGGCCCCGTGACCGACCCGGCCGTGCTCAGGGCCGCGCTCGGCGAGGCCGCCCGCCTGATCGAGGCGGCCGACCGCGTCCGCTGAGCCGGGTGAGCCGATACTGGCTGCGTGGCAAAGAACAAGAGACGGCGCGAGCGCGCCGCCCCCGAGCCCGTGGTCGAGCAGGTCGACGGCGGACTCGCCGAGCTGATACCCGACCGGGACCGTCCGCGCGGCCGCACCCTCCTCATCGACGGAGCCCCGCAGTCCCACGTGGACCTCGACGACCCCTCCTACCTCGACTTCGCGTATCAGCGCAGGCTCGGCCACATCGCCGACCTCGCCGCCCCGCAGGGGCAGCCGGTCCAGGTGCTGCACCTGGGCGGCGGGGCTTTCACCCTGGCCCGTTACGTCGCCGCCACCCGCCCCCGCTCCACCCAGCAGATCGTGGAAGTGGACGCCGCGCTCGTCCAACTGGTCCGCAGGGAGCTCCCGTTGGATGCCAACGCCCGGATCAAGGTCCGCTCCGTCGATGCCCGCGCCGGACTCGCCAAGATCGCGGACGGCTGGGCGGACCTGCTGATCGCGGACGTGTTCAGCGGCGCCCGTACCCCGGCCCACCTCACCAGCACCGAATTTCTCGACGACGTACGGCGGGTGCTCAAGCCCGGTGGTTTCTACGCCGCCAACATCGCGGACGGCCCGCCACTCGCGTACCTGCGCGGCCAGATCGCCACCGCCGCCGCCGTCTTCCCCGACCTCGCGCTGGCCGCCGACCCCGCCGTGCTGCGCGGCCGCCGCTTCGGCAACGCGGTGCTGCTGGGCTCGGACCGTACGCTGCCGCTCGCCGAACTGACCCGCCGCATCGCGACCGACCCGCACCCCGGGCGGGTGGAACACGGGCGGGAGTTGGCGGACTTCACGGGCGGCGCGGCGGTCGTCACGGACGCGGGTGCGAAGCCTTCGCCGGAACCGCCGCCGTCGGTCTTCAAGTAGCTCATCCAGCAGTCCCGCTCAGGACCCGGCTCCGGTCAGGACTTGATGATCTCGACCGTCGGCTCGTGGTCGTGCCAGGTGCAGAAGACCGTGATGGCCTCGCCTCCCGCCGCGAACTCCACCCGGATCCACGTCGTGTTCTTCCAGACCTGCATCGACCAGCCCGTCGCAGGCGTTGCCGAGACCAGCGTCGCCGAGCTCTTGCCGATGTCGAAGGTGACCCGGCCGCCGTCGGTGTTGTAGCTCTTCACCTGGCCGGACTCGGACTCCGCCCCCGTGCCGGGAGACCCGGGGCCGGACGGGCTGCCGGATCCCGCGGGTGTACGGCTCGGCGTCCCCGGGGCCTCGTCCTGGGGGCTGCTCGACCGCGAAGCCGGGCCGCTCGGAGTCCTGGAAGGCTTCTTGTCCGAGGCGTTGTCGTCGGGGCGCCGCGTCGAGGACGCCTGCGGCTCGGCGCCCTGTGCGGTGCTGTCCTGCGAGGGCAGGTCGGCCGGGAGCGGCAGGGCCTGCGGAGGGTCGTACGCCGTGCCCGCCATCACCGTGTGCACGCCCCACCAGGACAGCGTGACCGCCGCGCCCGTGGCGAGCGACCACGCCATGGCATGTACGAGTCCTCGTTGCATCGGGGCCATACTGCACCACCCGTACCGCCCCTGTCCCAGGGGGACCCTGGGGGCTGCACCGTGGATCAGGGCCGCCTCCGCTCACCCGTATGGCGTACGGTGCCGCCCATGGCAAGTGTGCTCGTGGTCGAGGACGACCAGTTCGTGCGCTCCGCGCTCATCCGGCACCTGACCGAGGCCACCCATACGGTGCGGAGCGTCGGTACGGCTCTGGAGGCGCTGCGCGAGGTAGCTCATTTCAGCTTCGACGTGGTCATTCTCGACCTCGGTCTGCCCGATCTCGACGGGTCGGAAGCGCTGAAAATGCTGCGCGGCATCACCGACGTACCCGTGATCATCGCCACCGCGCGCGACGACGAGGCGGAGATCGTCAGGCTCCTCAACGACGGCGCCGACGACTACCTCACCAAGCCCTTCTCGGTCGAGCACCTGTCGGCCCGCATGGCCGCCGTACTGCGCCGCTCCCGCGCCCTCGCCGGCGCCGAGCCGCCGTCCCGCGTGATCCGGGTCGGCGGGCTCTCCGTCGACCCGCTGCGCAGGCAGGCCGAGCTGGACGGTGCGCGGCTCGACCTGACCCGGCGCGAGTTCGACCTGCTGGCCTTCCTCGCCGGGCGGCCAGGAGTCGTCGTACCGCGCAAGGAACTGCTCGCCGAGGTCTGGCAGCAGAGCTACGGCGACGACCAGACCATCGACGTCCACCTGTCGTGGCTGCGCCGAAAGCTCGGTGAGACGGCGGCCAGCCCGCGCTATCTGCACACCCTGCGCGGTGTCGGCGTGAAGCTGGAGCCGCCGCGATGAGGTGGGCGCTCGTCAAGGTGTGCCTGGCCGTGACCGTGATGGTCGTGGTGGCCTTCGCCGTACCCCTCGGCCTCGTCATCAAGGAGATGGCCAGGGACAGGGCCTTCTCCAACGCCGAACGCTGGGCCGCCGCCATCGGCCCCACCCTCTCCATCACCACCGACCGCGACTCGCTCGACCGGGCCGTCCAGACCACCGAGGTCGGCATCGCCGGCCGGATGGCCGTGCACGTCCCGGCCACCGACGAACCCGGCAGCGTACCGCTGGAGATCGGGCGGCGCCGGGCCGCGCAGCAGGACCTGGAGACCACCCGGCGGATCGGCCGCGCCTCCATCTCGGAGGTGCCCGGCGGCTACGCGCTGCTCCAGCCCACCGCCGTGGCCAGCGGCCGGATCGCCGTCGTCGAGGTGTACGTGCCCGAGGGCGACGTCAGCAATGGCGTGGCCACCGCCTGGCTCGTCCTCTCCGGGGTGGGCCTCGCGCTGATCGTCGGCTCGGTGGCGGTCGCCGACCGGCTCGGCGTACGCATGGTCCAGCCCGCCCAGCGGCTCGCGGGCGCCGCGCACGACCTGGGGGAGGGCAGGCTCGGCGTGCGCGTGCCCGAGGAGGGGCCCACCGAGCTGCGCTCCGCGGCGGCCGCGTTCAACTCCATGGCCGACCAGGTCGTGCAGCTCCTCGCCAACGAGCGGGAGCTCGCCGCGGACCTGTCGCACCGCCTCCGCACCCCGCTGACCGTGCTGCGCCTCAACGCCGCCTCGCTGGGCGAGGGCCCGGCCGCCGAGCAGACCAGGGCCGCCGTCGAGCAGCTGGAACGCGAGGTCGACACGATCATCCGCACCGCGCGCGAGCAGCGCTCGCAGACGCAGGGCGCGGCCGGGCCGGGCGCGGGCTGCGACGTGTCCGAAGTCGTACGCGAACGCATGGACTTCTGGTCGGCGCTCGCGGAGGACGAGGGCAGAAAGGTGCGCCTGGCGGGCGTCGACCGACCGGTACGCATCCCGGTCGCCCGGCCCGAACTGGCCGCCGCACTCGACGCGTTGCTCGGCAACGTCTTCCGGCACACGCCCCTGGGCACGGCCTTCTCGGTCGACGTGCACAACGGGGACGACGCCGTGATCGTCCTCGTGTCCGACGCGGGTCCCGGCATCTCCGACCCGAAGGCGGCGCTGGTGCGCGGCAACAGCGGCGGCAAGGACGGATCGACCGGCCTCGGCCTGGACATCGTGCGCCGTGTCGCCGAGTCGACGGGTGGTGACGTACGCATCGGGCATTCCGTGCTCGGCGGTACGGAGGTCCGCATCTGGATCGGCCTCGACGGGCGTACCGCGTCGGACAGCCGGCTCGGGCACGGCCACCGGCTCGGGCGGAGCAGGCGCGGGGCGGGGAAGCGGCCTGCGGGCCTGAAGATCTAGAACACCCTGAAGATCTAGAGCCCTTAAAGGGCTCCCATGCCTTCCTTAACTGCGCCCTAAGATCCTGAACCCCTGCCTCAAACCTTCCATTTGCCCGTTTCGGGCTCGCTAGCGTGCTGCCGCATCCCCACTTCGTACGCACGGGTATCCCCGTAAACGCAGAGGCAGGCACGCGATGAGCAGTACGCACCGGCGCACGGCGAGCGGCAGGACCAAGGCCGTCGGCGCGGTGGTCGCCGCGGCAGTGATCGGTGGCGCGGCGTTCGCGTTCACAGGGACGGCGCAGGCCGCCGCGGTCGGCGCCGCCTACACCAGGACCAGCGACTGGAACGGCGGTTACACCGGCCAGTACGTCGTCACCAACGACACCGGCAAGGCCCAGTCGGACTGGACGCTCGCATTCGACCTGCCGGCCGGCACGAAGATCGGCTCCCTCTGGAACGGCGAACACACCGTCAAGGGGCAGCGCGTCACCGTGAAGCCCGCGAGCTGGAACAAGGAGCTCGCGCCGGGCGCGTCGGTCACCGTCGGCTTCGTGACCTCGGCGGACGGCAAGGCGGGCGACCCCGCCAACTGCCTCATCAACCGGGCCAAGTGCTCGGTCGGCGACAGCCCGGCACCGCAGCCCAGCGGACGCCCCACCGAGCAGCCCACGCCGACGGGCAAGCCGACACCGTCCGAGAAGCCGACGCCGTCGCAGAAGCCCCCGACGACCGCGCCGCCGACCACCAAGCCTCCCACCACCCCGGCTCCCACCACCGCGCCCCCGACGGCCGCCGGCGCCCAGTTCGCTCCGTACGTCGACACGTCCCTCCACCCGGCGTACGACCTGGTGGACACCGCGGCCAAGACCGGGGTGAAGGAGTTCAACCTGGCCTTCATCACCTCGGGCGGCAGCTGCGCCCCCCTGTGGGGCGGCGTGACCGACCTGGCGAGCGACAAGGTGGCCTCCCAGATCGGCGCGCTGCGCGCGAAGGGCGGCGACGTACGGGTCTCCTTCGGCGGCGCGGCGGGCAAGGAGCTGGCGCTCAACTGCTCCTCCGCCACCGACCTCGCGGCGGCGTACGGCAAGGTCGTGGACGCGTACAAGCTCACCAAGGTCGACTTCGACATCGAGGGCGCGGCCCTCCCCGACGCGGCCGCCAACACCCGCCGCGCGCAGGCGATAGCCCAGCTCCAGAAGAAGCACCCCGGCCTGGATGTGTCCTTCACCCTGCCGGTGATGCCCGAGGGCCTGACCCAGCCGGGCGTGGACCTGATCGCCGACGCCAAGAAGAACGGCGTGAAGATCAACGCGGTCAACATCATGGCGATGGACTACGGACCGGCGTACAGCGGCGACATGGGTACGTACGCCACCCAGGCGGCGACCGCGACCCAGGCCCAGATCAAGGGCGTGCTCGGGCTCTCGGACGCGGCGGCGTGGAAGGCGGTCGCCGTCACCCCGATGATCGGCGTCAACGACGTGACGACGGAGATCTTCCGGCCCGACGACGCGACGCAGCTGGTGAAGTTCGCCAAGGAGAAGGGCCTCGGCTGGCTGTCGATGTGGTCCTCGACCCGCGACAAGCAGTGCCCGGGCGGCGAGCAGGGCACGGCGGACGCGACGTGCAGCTCGATCCTGCAGGAGCCGCTGGCCTTCACGAAGGCGTTCGCGGCGTACAAGTAGCCCGACTGACCGTCAGCTACTTCCAGAACCGCCACCCCCCAGGCGTGCCCCGGCCGGATCCCCACACGGTCGGGGCACGCCGCTGTGCCGGGTGGTGCACGGACGGTCGCCGAGATGTTGCCGCCCTGATCAGCCGAAGCGAGGCTGATCGGGACGCCACCGGGCTTCAGTGCGCGCGGACGGGACCGCGGCGGTTTGGTGCGCGGAAGGAGAGAGTGCGATGAGGATGATGCTGCGAGCGGTGCTGGACACCGAGGCCTCGAATCAGGCGATCAACAACGGCTCACTGCAAAAGCTCATGGTGGCGATGACGGAAAAGCTCAAGCCCGAGGCGGCCTACTTCGGCCCCAGCAACGGCTGTCGATGCTGCACATTCGTCTTCGACATGAAGGACAGCTCCGAGATGCCCGCCATCGCGGAGCCGCTCTTCGAACTGCTCGGCGCGAAGTTCGAGCTCCACCCGGTGATGAACGCCGACGACCTCCAGAAGGGCCTGGCAGCCGCAGGGGTACAGCCCCTGTGAATGGTGGCGCCCCGGGACGGCCGGCCGACGGCCGCCCGGGGGCTGGTGTACCGACTGTGGTTGTCAGGCGTTCGCGTAGACGCGGGTCGCGAACTCCGCGATCTGCTCGTCGCTGAGGTTCTTGGCGAGGTTCGCCTCGGTGATCATTCCGATCAGGCTGTGGCCCTCCTTGACGTCGATCACCGGCAGACGCTTGATCTGGTGCTGTTCCATCCTCGCCAGCGCCTCGTCGGCGGTCTGGTCGGCATCGATCCAGTGCACCTCTCCCTGCAGGGTGCCCGCCTGCACCGTCGCCGGGTCCACGCCTTCGGCGCAACACTGGATGACGATGTCACGGTCGGTGATCAAGCCCTTGAGCCTGTTGTCGTCGCCGCAGATGGGCAGGCAGCCGACATTCAGGTCCCGCATCATCCTTGACGCATCGAACAGCGACTGGTGCGCGCCGACGCACTGCACGCCGCCGGTCATGATGTCGCGGGCCTTGAGCTGCTTGTTCCTGGCCATGATTTCTCCCGCCTTCGGGGCGTCGCTTTTCACTCCTCCATCGATGACAACACGAATGGCTCATCACCGCCCCTCGGCGCGGATGTACGGTCGAGGCCGAGGGAGAGGGCACGGCACATGACCGAATGGCACCTGACCAGGACGTTCCCCAGCACATCGGGAGAGGTCCGCTGGGACCGAACGGGCGACGCGGCGGGCCCGCCCGTCGTACTCCTCCACGGCACGCCCTTCTCCTCTTATGTGTGGCGAGCCGTGGCCCGGGCGCTCGTCGGCCGTGGATTCTGCGTGTACGTCTGGGACATGCCGGGTTACGGCGTCTCGGAGAAGGCAGCGGGCCAGGACGTGTCGCTGGCCGCGCAGGCCCGTGTCTTCGCCGACCTCCTGGTCCACTGGAACCTGCCGGACCCCCAGATCGTGGCCCACGACTTCGGCGGGGCGGTGGCCCTGCGAGCGCATCTGCTGCACGGCGCGCACTACCGGGCGCTGGCGCTGGTGGACCCGGTGGCGCTCGCGCCGTGGGGCTCGCCCTTCTTCCGTCTCGTCGGAGAACATCCGGCTGTCTTCGAGCAACTGCCGTCCGCCCTGCACGGTGCGCTCGTACGCGAATACATCACGTCGGCAAGCTCCTCCGGCCTGCACCCGGCGGTCCTGGACCGCCTCGTGGAGCCCTGGCTGGGCGACCTGGGCCAGCCGGCCTTCTACCGCCAGATCGCCCAGGCCGACGAGCGCTACACCGACGAAATCCAGCGCCGTTACGGCGAACTGGCCCCGCCCGTGCTGATCTGCTGGGGCACGGACGACACGTGGATCCCGATTGCCCGGGGCAGGGAGCTCGACGCCCTGATCCCGTGCGCGACCTTCGTACCGATCGAGGGCGCGGGCCACTTGGTCCAGGAGGACGCCCCGGCCGAACTCACGGCGGCACTCCTGGGGTTCCTGCACGGCCGGGAGGCCACCTCGTGGCCGTGACCGAAGGAACCGTTCCGTTCCGTGAGTACCGCACCTGGTACCAGATCGTGGGCGAATTGCCCGCGCCCGACGGGAAGCTGCCCCTGCTCGTGATCAACGGTGGGCCGGGCTGCCCCCACGACTATCTGGAAGACCTGGCGGCGCTGGCCGGTGAGAACGGGCGCCCGGTTGTCTTCTACGACCAGCTCGGCTGCGGCCGCTCCGACCACCCGGACGACCCGGGCCTGTGGGTCATGGACACCTTCGTCGACGAAGTCGCCGCCGTGCGCGAGGAGCTCGGGCTCGGCCGGCTGCACATTCTCGGTCATTCGTGGGGCAGCCAGGTGGCCCTCGAGTACGTGCTCGGCCGGCCGGCCGGACTGGTCGGCCTGGTCCTGGCCGGCCCCATTGCCGGCGCCCCCGCCTATGAAGCCGAGGCACGCCGGCTGAAGGAATCCCTTCCCCCTGAGGTCCAGGAGGTCATCGACCGGCACGAAGCGGACGGTACGACCGGCGACGACGCATACGTGGAAGCCACCATGGCCTTCCACAAGCGGTGGCTCTGCCGGCTCGATCCCTGGCCCGATCACCTCATGCGCTCCGTCACGAACTGGCGCGAGGACGTGTACGAGACCATGTGGGGCGCGGAGTGGAACGTGACGGGCAACCTGAAGGACTGGGACATCACCGCCCGCCTGGGCGAGCTGGACCTGCCCGTACTTGTGACCTCAGGTCGCTACGACGTGACGACCCCAACCGTGGTCCGGCCGCTGGCCGACGGTATCCGTGGCGCCGAGTGGGTCGTCTTCGAGCAGAGCGCACACCTGCCCTCGGCCGAGGAACCGGAACGCTTCCGCCAGGTTCTCGAGTCGTTCCTCCACCGGGCGGAAACGGCCGCCCCGTAGCGCCGGTGACGCCGTGCGGGTCGTGACCGTCGCCGCCCGGCGACTGCCTCGTGGTCAGCCCACCGGCGCCTCCGGCAGTTCGCCCGTCCGAGCCACCTTCCCGTACCACCCCGCACTCGACTTCGGCGTACGTGCCTGAGTCTCGTAATCCACGTACACCGCGCCGAAACGCTTGCTGTAGCCGTATGCCCACTCGAAGTTGTCCATCAGGGACCACAGGAAGTAGCCGCGTACGTCCGCCCCGTCCGCGATCGCCCGGTGCACCGCTGCCAGGTGGCCGTGCAGGTAGCGGATGCGGTCCGGGTCGTGGACCGAGCCGTCGGGGGTCGGTTTGTCGTCGTACGCCGCGCCGTTTTCGGTGATCATCAGCGTGGTGCCGGGGGATTCATGGGCGTACCGCATCAGCAGGTCGTACAGCCCTGTCGGGTCGACGGACCAGTCCATTGCCGTCAGTTCGCCCGGCGGCTGGTGGAAGGTGACGGACTCCGAGCCCGGCCAGGGGGAGTGGTCGCTGGCGCCGTGGCCGTCCCGGCGTGAGCCCTCACCGGCTGCGGCCGCCGAAACCACCGTCGGGGCGTAGTAGTTGATGCCCAGGACGTCGAGCCGCTGACCCGCCGTCGCCGTATCGCCCTCCCGTACGAACGACCAGTCCGTCAAGTGCGCGGTGTCGGTCAGAAGGTCCGCCGGGTACTCGCCCGTCAGCATCGGGCCGGTGAAGACGCGGTTCGCCAGCGCGTCGATACGGCGTGCCGCGTCCACATCGCCCGGCGACTGCGTCAGCGGCCGTACCGCGCTCGGGTTGAGGGCGACCCCGATCCGCGCACGGCCCGGCAGCGCGGCGCGCAGCGCCCGGGTGGCGAGGCCGTGGCCCAGGTTGAGGTGGTGAGCGGCGCGCAGGGCGGCCACCGGGTCGGTGCGTCCCGGGGCGTGCACCCCGGACCCGTACCCCAGAAAGGCGCTGCACCAGGGCTCGTTGAGGGTGGTCCACAGTTCGACGCGGTCGCGCAGGGCGTCGGCGACCAGGCCCGCGTACTCGGCGAAGTGGTACGCCGTGTCGCGCGCCGGCCAACCGCCCGCGTCTTCCAGTTCCTGCGGCAGGTCCCAGTGGTAGAGCGTCAGGCTGGGCTGGATGCCCGCCGCGAGCAGCTCGTCGGTCAGCGCTCGGTAGAAGTCCAGGCCGCGCTGGACGGCCGGGCCCCGGCCGGTCGGCTGCACGCGCGGCCAGGAGACGGAGAAGCGGTACGCCGTCAGGCCCAGGTCGGCCATCATCCGTACGTCGTCACGCATGCGGTGGTAGTGGTCGACGGCCACGTCGCCGGTGTCACCGCCGAGCACCTTGCCCGGCGTATGACTGAAGGTGTCCCAGATCGACGGCGTACGGCCGTCCTCCTGTGCCGCGCCCTCGATCTGGTACGCGGCAGTGGCGGCGCCCCACAGGAAGCCGGGCGGAAAGCTCTCAGGCATGGATGTGCTCCCGGTGTAAGAAGGAGGGGACGCAGGTCAGCCCTTGACCGCGCCCTGCATGATTCCGCCCACGATCTGCCTGCCGAAGATCACGAAGGCGAGCAGCAGCGGGAGCGTGCCGAGCAGCGCGCCGGCCATGATGACCGACTGGTCGGGGACGAAGCCCTGACCGAGGTTGGCGAGTGCCACCTGCACGGTCGGGTTGTCCTGGGTCAGCGCGATGATCGGCCAGAAGAAGTCGTTCCAGGCGGCCACGAAGGTCAGCATCCCGAGTACCGCCATCGCGGGCCTGGCGGCCGGGAAGACGATGTGCCAGATGATCCGCAGACTGCTCGCGCCGTCCACCCTGGCCGCCTCGACCAGTTCGCTGGGCAGCGCCTGCACCAGGTACTGGCGCATGAAGAAGACCCCGAAGGCGCTGACCAGGGTGGGCAGGATGACGGCCTGGAGCTGGTCGGTCCACTCCAGCTCGGCAACGGTCATGAACAGAGGTACGACGCTCAGCTGAGGCGGCACCATCATCGTGGCGACGACGAGCAGCATCAGCAGATTCTTGAAGCGGAAGCGCAGCTTGGCGAAGGCGAAACCGGCAAGCGTCGAGAAGAGGACGGTCCCCAGCGCGATCGTCCCGGCCACCACCGCCGTATTGAGCAGCGCGAGGCCCATGTTGGCGTCGGTCCAGGCGGTCTGGAGATTCTTGAAGAGGTTCCCGCCGAACCAGAACGGTGGCGGCGTCTGGGACAGCCGGGTGTTGTTGCGGGAGGCCGCGATCGCCGTCCAGACGAGGGGGAACAGTGACCCGAGGGTGAAGACGGTCAGCACGGCGTAGGTGAGGGGACCGCCGTGCAGATGGCGCCCGGCGCGAGCACGCAGGAGTTTCGTCATTGGCTCTTCCTCAGACGGCGGGCGACCAGCAGATTGATGCCCGCGACGATAAGGAGAATCAGGAACATCGCCCACGCGATCGCGGAGGCCCGGCCGAGATGGAAGTTGAACCACCCCTGCTCGTACAGATAGAGCCCCAGCGTCTGGAACTGGTGCGACGCCCCGCCCTTCTGCCCGCTCGCCCCGCCGAACAGCAGCGGCTCACCGAACAACTGCGTCGCGCCGATCGTGGAGACGACGACCGTGAAGAGGATCGTCGGCCGCAGCGACGGGACAGTCACATGGATGAACTGCTGCCACCGCGTCGCCCCGTCCAGCGCCGCCGACTCGTACAGATCGTTCGGTACGGCCTGCATCGCGGCCAGATAGATCAGCGCGTTGTATCCGGTCCACCGCCAGATCACGATGGTCGAGACCGCGACCTGTGACGACAAGGTCCCGCTCTGCCAGTCGACCTTCCCCAACCCCACCGCATCCAGCGCCCAGTTGATCATCCCGTAGTCGCGTCCGAAGAGCAGGACGAAGACGAGGGTCGCGGCCGCCACCGAGGTGGCGTACGGGGTGAGGATCGCGACCCGGAAGAAACCCGAGGCGCGCAGCCGGTAGTTGAGCAGATGCGCGATCCCCAGCGCCATCAGCAACTGCGGCACCGTCGAGATGACCCCGATGGTGAAGGTGTTGCGCAGCGCATTCCAGAAGAACTCGTCCTCCAGCAGACGCGTGTAATTCCGCAGGCCCACCCACTGCATGTCGTTCGGCGCGGCCAGCGACACGCGGTGCAGCGACGACCAGCCCGTATAGAGGAGCGGGAAGACCCCGAAGGCGGCGAAGAAGACGAAGAAGGGCGCGACGAAGGCGTACGGGCTGTACTTGATGTCCCAGCGGTAGCGCCTGCTCCGCCACACCCGGCGACGGTCGCCGCCCCCCGGCCGCTCGACCGCTGCTGGGTGTGGCCCGGCCGCGGCCGCGTCCCCCGTGGCGGAGGACGCAGCCTGATCGGTGTACGGACGCATCAGCCGTCCACCGCGTTGTCGATCTCCTTCAGGGCCGCCTTCCAGCCCTGCTCGGGGCTCTTGCCCTGCTGTTCCACCTGGAGGATGCCGACATCACCGAATGCGGTGCCGATCTGCTGGTCCTTCGGTCCGATCACCAGCGTCGGGATGCCCTTGGCGGCCTCGGCGAAGAGCCGCCCGGTCGGGGCGTCACCGAAGTAGGGGTTCTTGGCGCCCGAGACGACCGGCATGTCGTACGCCGACGGGGTGGAGGGGAAGCTCGCCTGCTTGTCGAAGAGCTTCGCCTGCTGTTCGGGTGCGGTCAGCCAGGCCGCGAGCTTGATCGCCTCGGCCTTGTTCTTGGCCGACTTGGGTACGCCGATGAACGAGCCGCCCCAGTTTGCGGGCTTCGGGGCCGCCGCGACGTCCCACTTGTCCTCGCCGTCCTTGCCCGCCTTCTCCTTGATGTAACCGAGCATCCACGGCGGGCAGGAGACGGTGGCGAAGGTTCCGTTGGCGTACGCCTGGTCCCAGGCCTTGTCGAACTGCTTGAGCCTGCCGGTCAGTCCGCCCTCGGCCGCCTGCATCGCCAGGTCCCAGGCCGTCTTCACGGCCGGGCTGTCCTTGTGGATCAGCTTGCCGTCGCTGTCGTAGAAACGCTCCGCATAGCCGTTGTTGACGGCGGCGAAGAGACCGGCGGCCGAGTCGGTGAAGGTGGTTCCCTTGGGGGCCTTCGCCTTGTAGTCCTTGCCGGTGTCGACGTACTTCTGCCAGTCGCCTGCCCACAGCTTGCCGACGGCCTCACGGTCCGTCGGCAGCCCGGCCTTCTGGAAGAGGTCCTTCCGGTAACACATGCCCATCGGCCCGATGTCCGTACCGAGCGCGACCGTTCGCCCGTCCTTGGTGGACGCCTGTGCCCATTTCCAGTCCAGCCACTTCGACTTGTCGACGCCGGGCGCCTTGGACAGGTCCTCGAACTTGTCGGCCTGGGTGGTGGCGATCTCGTTGATGTTCCCGACCTCTATGGCCTGGATGTCCTGGAGGCCGCTGTTGGCGGCGAGGTGCGTCAGCAGCTCGGGGTAGTACGTGTCGACCCGCTCGGTCACGTCCTCCTTGATGAGGACGTCCGGGTGCAGCTTCATGTACGCGTCGTAGAGCCCCGCCTGCTTGTAGCCGAAGACGCCGAAGGTCCCGATCTGGATGACCGTTCTGCCTTTGCCGTCCTTTTTGCCGCCTCCGGAGCCGCTGCCACCCTCGTCGCTGTCCTCGGCGCAGCCGCCCAGCAGGCCTGCACCGAGCGCGACGACGGCGGCGACGGTCACCGCCCGACGAGCTGTTCGGGTGCTGTTTCGCATTGCGTCCTCCTTGAGCCCTGACGTGCCGACCCCCCGGCCAACTGCGTTGGTGCACCCGTGAGTTGACTCTGCTGTCCGGGCGGGGAACGTGCGGGATGTGTATGGGTCAGGTACTGTGGGAGCGCTCCCATGTGTGATGTGTTGAAGGTTCGCGGCTCCCTGCGGGGGTGTCAAGGCACCGGACGGCGAGATTTGTGGTCCGAGACCGCTATGAGATATTGCGCAGCGCCGGACGGCGCACAGTGTGGGGAGGTCGGACATGGTGACTCGCGGAATCCGGGGCCGGAGCGGCGGGCGGCCGACTCTTGAAGAAGTGGCGGCACGCGCCGGTGTCGGCCGGGGCACCGTCTCCCGGGTCGTCAACGGCTCCCCCCGCGTCAGCGACGAGACCCGCGCCGCCGTCGAGGCGGCCGTCGACGAGCTGGGATACGTACCGAACCGCGCGGCCAGGGCCCTCGCAGCCAACCGCACCGACGCCATCGCGCTCGTCGTCCCCGAGGTCGAGTCCCGCTTCTTCGCCGAGCCGTACTTCTCCGATATCGTCAGGGGCGTAAGCGCCGCGCTCGACAGCACCGAGATGCAGCTGCTGCTGACCATCGTCGGCAACGACCGCGAGCGCAGCCGCCTGGCCAACTACCTGGCCGGCCACCGCGTCGACGGTGTCCTGCTCGTCTCCGTACGCGCGGACGATCCGCTGCCCGAACTCCTGGTCCAGCTCGGCATCCCGGCCGTCATCAGCGGCCGCCGCTCCGAACACGAGCCGCTGGCCTGCGTCGACGCGGACAATGTGACGGGCGCGCGCGGCGCTGTGACGCACCTCATATCCCGCGGCCGCCGCACGATAGCGACCATCACGGGGCGGCTGGAGGTGTACGGCGCCCAGTGCCGCCTCGACGGCTACCGCCAGGCCCTGGCCGAGGCGGGCCTCGACGCCGACGAGCGGCTGATCGCCCCCGCCGACTTCACCGAGGAGGGCGGCCGCCGCGCCATGACAGAACTGCTCGAACGCCATCCGCACCTGGACGCCGTTTTCGCCGCGTCGGACGTGATGGCTGCGGGCGCCCGCCAGGTCCTGCGCGAGCACGGCCGCAATGTTCCCGGGGATGTGGCGCTGGTCGGATTCGACGACTCGCCCATTGCCCGCCATATGGACCCGCCGCTGACCAGTGTCCGCGTGCCGATCGAGGAGATGGGCCGCGAGATGACCCGCGTCCTGCTGGAGGAGATCGCCGACCACCGCCCGGAGAGCCCCCGCAGGGCGGCCCCGCGCCAGGTCGTGTTCCCGACGGAGCTGGTGACCCGTACGTCGTCGTAAGGCGCCGTAACACGAAGCGAGCCCCTGACCTGTTTCCAGGTCAGGGGCTCGGATCGATCGGGTCGAGGCGTTTCCGGGCCCGCGTCGAGCACGTCTTCGCACGCATGAAGTGCTCGAAGATCCTGCGCGACTGCCGCCTCAGGGGAGAGAGCGTGCACCACGCCATGCCCGGAATCACCCGCCTGCACGACCTCAACCTCGTCGGATAGGGGGCGTGGCCGGAACAGCCACCGGCCACGCCCCCATCCACCCACTCAAAGATCATTCACGGGACAGGTCTTAGAAGGCGCTGTTGTCGCAGCCCATGCTCGAACCGAGGTGGGTGTCCTGTGCGCCCGGGTGGCCCTCGCCGTTGAGCGCGCTGCCCAGCGCGCCGTTGAGGATGCCGACCTGGCCGAGGACGTCGACGTTCAGGTCGTGCGACTTGCACTCGGAGCTCTGCTTGATGTTGAAGTGGTCGCCGCCCTTGTGGTGGCCGTGCCCATGGCCGCCGGCGTGGGCAGTGCCGGCACTCACGAGTCCGACGCTGGCGAGGGCAGCAACCAGGACGGCAGCCTTGCGAAACTTGCGCATGTCATCTCCGGTGGAGCGAGGTGGGTGCGATCCGTGATGGATCGACTTCGTACAGTTACGGGAGGTTAGTATGAAATACCCTCAAAACACCTGCGACGCGCCGGAATTTCGTGATCTTGCTGCGGAGGCATCCTTGGTCCTGCCTTCCAAGCGTGGGTCTGAGCCCGTCCGACGCGGAACGCCACCGTCACGCCGCGGTGGTCGTCGCGACCCTTGCGTCGGCGAACCCTTCGTGCTTCGCGCCCTCGGGCGGGGCAGCGTCGTGCAGACGAAACGACTGGCTTGGGGCGCCTCTGTGTTCCCGCTGTGTTCCCAAAGTTGGGAACACGAAAAAGGTCTGACCTGTTTTCACAGGTCAGACCTTTTTCGTTCAGGGTGAGTGACGGGACTTGAACCCGCGGCCACCTGGACCACAACCAGGTGCTCTACCAACTGAGCTACACCCACCGTGGCCGGTCGTTTCCGACCGGCTGAGGAAAAGTGTACAGGGTCCCGGCGGGTGCTCGCTCCCGGGTTTAGCCCGGCCTCACCGTGTGCCTATTCCGCAGGCCGGGCGTACTTCGCGGCGATTTTCTTCGCCGTTTCGGAGTCGGGCCCGGGCTGCGGCACGAAGACCGCCTCCCGGTAGTAGCGCAGCTCGGTGATGGAGTCGCGGATGTCGGCGAGCGCCCGGTGGTTGCCGTTTTTCGGCGGGCTGTTGAAGTACGCCCTCGGATACCAGCGGCGGGCCAGCTCCTTGATGGACGACACATCGACGATCCGGTAGTGGAGATAGGCCTCCAGCTTCGACATGTCGCGCAGCAGGAAACCACGGTCGGTGCCGACCGAGTTGCCGCACAGCGGCGCCTTGCCGGGCTCCTTGACGTGTCGGCGCACGTACTCCATGACCTGCTCCTCGGCGTCGGCGAGCGTCGTACCGCCCGCCAGCTCGTCGAGGAGGCCCGAGGCGGTGTGCATCTGCCGCACCACCTCGGGCATGGTCACCAGGGCCGCGTCCGGCGGGCGGATCACGATGTCCACCCCTTCGCCGAGCACGTTCAGCTCCGAGTCGGTGACCAGTGCGGCCACCTCGATAAGTGCGTCGTCCGTCAGCGAGAGCCCGGTCATCTCGCAGTCGATCCACACCATGCGGTCGTTCATGTGTCTCACCCTACGGGGCGTTCCCGCTGGCCGGGCAGGGTCGGACGGCCCGGGGTGTAGACATCGGAGCTGGGTTTGCCGGGATCCTGCGCCGTCGACGAGGTCGCCGCGGGTCCCGCGGGCATGCTGGCGGCCGCCGCGCGCCTGGCCTGCTGCGGCACCGGGTCTTGGGCCTGGCCGGCCCCGGACGGGACCGACTGGATCTCGCTCTGCGGGCGCCGGGCCCGGTAGGCGGCCCGGTACGCGGCGGGCGATGAGCCCAGCTGGCGCCGGAAATGCCCGCGCAGCGCGACCGGCGAGCGGAAGCCGCAGCGGCCCGCGACCTCGTCGACCGAATAGTCGGACGTTTCCAGGAGCCGCTGCGCCTGGAGCACCCGCTGAGTGATCAGCCACTGCAGGGGAGCGCTCCCGGTGAGCGACCGGAAACGCCGGTCGAAGGTGCGGCGGCTCATATAGGCGCGCGCGGCGAGGGTCTCCACGTCGAACTGCTCGTGGAGGTGCTCCAGCGCCCAGGCGACGACCTCGGCCAGCGGGTCGGCGCCGATCTCCTCCGGTAAAGACCTGTCGAGATAGCGCTCCTGCCCGCCACTGCGACGCGGCGGCACGACGAGCCTGCGGGCCAGAGCGCCTGCGGCCTCGGTGCCGTGGTCCGTACGCACGATGTGCAGGCACAGATCGATTCCGGCCGCCGTGCCTGCCGACGTCAGTACGTCGCCGTCGTCGACGAAGAGCTCGCGCGGATCGACGTGCACCGACGGATAGCGCTTGGCGAGCGTCGGTGCGTACATCCAGTGCGTCGTCGCGGGTCGCCCGTCGAGCAGCCCCGCGGCAGCCAGCACGAACGCGCCGGTGCACAGCCCGACGATGCGGGCGCCCTCCTCGTGCGCCCGGCGCAGTGCGTCGAGCGCTTCCGGCGGTGGCGGCGAGGTGATGGACCGCCACGCCGGTACGACGACGGTGCCCGCTCTGCTCATCGCCTCCAGGCCGTAGGGGGCGGTCAGTTCCAGCCCTCCGGTGGTGCGAAGCGGTCCGTCCTCGCCGGCGCACACCAGTAGCCGGTAACGGGGCACTCCTGCGTCCTGCCGGTCAATGCCGAACACAGAGAGCGGGATGGAGCTCTCGAAAATGGGGCCGCCGCTGAAGAGCAGCACTGCGACGATCTCCCGGCGGCGGCGTCCGGAGAGCTTCCGTGCGGCCTCCGGTACGGCAGTGGAGTCCTGGCTCATGACGCTAAGCCCCCCTCGGTGTTCGCGTCCTCTCGGTCCTGCACGTTTCCCCTCGGTCCTGCATGATTCCCCCGCCGTATATACCCATGATCGAATCTACTGTGTCCCGTGGTGTCGGCGTGACAAGTTCGTCATCCGGCACTATGTCGACATGGCAACTTGGCGTGAAGCATTCGATCACGAAGCGTTCCACTCAAGGGCCTTGCAGGGAAGTACGCCTCTGGCACATGGCCCGTCCCCGTAGGGTGCGTGCGCCGGATGCGGTCCTTTCATGCCTGGTGGCACCAGGGTTGGGGACCCATTCCGCCAAGGGTTGGGTCAGGCCGTGAAGTTGGCTGAAAAGATACGGGCTCGTACGTGCGAGACCGTCATTCTCCCGGCGCACTTCTCCCGGCGTGCCGACCGCCCCGGTGCGCCCCCGCTCCCGCTGTCGCCCGGGCTGCCGCCCCGGCCGCCGCTTCCCTGGCCGCGGCGCGCTCGGACCGGCGCAGCAGGACCCGGCAGGCCATGGTCACGGTGGCCAGCCCCACGGCGGCCGCGGCCGCCCCGCCGAATGATGTCCCGTACATGACGAGCACGACAGGTACCAGCGCACAGCAGAACGCCGCCCAGCGGATCACGTCGCCGGCCGCGTCGGTGGAGTCGGTCGGGGTGCTGGGCACGGCGGGTCCCTTTCGTACGCGGGTGGGCGCGTAGCTAACGGGCGGAAGGTGTCAGGAGTCACTCCGTGCCGGTCTGTGGGGTGCCCGGGGTGTCAGGGGTGCGTCAGGGGACGTCTGTAAGGGGCAACCGCCATTGCCTTACGGGCCGGGCTCGTGCATGCTCCCTGGAACGCCGCGTGAGGGACGGCGGGCTCTGGGCAGGAGAGGAGTGTCGCCGTACCCTTGGGGGTATGGGCTTGGGAAGATGATTCCCGGACACAGGCTCCATCGCTCGTTGCCACTGTTTCCCAATAAAAGCGACCCCTCCCCAGAGGACTTCTTCGCCGAGACACCCATGGCCGGTCACGAAACCCCCGAACCCGCGGACCGCAAGCAGGTCGCCGATCCCATGGACGACCTCCGCGCGGTGGAACAAACACGTCATTCGTGCGATCCCGCTTTCCAGCACGGTGTCGTCGTCGGCTTCGACGGCTCGACATCGAGTGAGCGGGCGCTTTCGTACGCCATCGGCATGGCGGTGCGGTCGGGCTCAGGCCTGATCATCGTCCACGTGGCCAACAGACTGCCGACCACCGTGTGGGCGGGATGTGAACCGCCGGTGTTCGTCGACGTACCGGATCATCGCACCGAGGTGCTCGGCCTGGAGCTCGCCTGCGCGGACTACCTCGCCGAAGTGCCGTGGATCCTCGTCGAGCGCGGCGGCGACATCTGCCACGAGCTGGAGGAGGTCGGCCAGGAGTACTCGGCCGACGCGATCGTGGTCGGGTCGACGCACGGCATCGTGGGGCGCATCTTCGGCTCGGTGGCCGGGCGGCTCGCACGGCGCGCGCAGCGCCCCGTCATTGTGATTCCGTAGCCCCAACTCCCCCTGGTCCCCGGTGGGATGGCTGCAATCCGCGCTTGACAGTCGACAAATCTACCCGTGCGTAGAGGTGGATTGTGCGCTTGTGAAGGGTAGACAAGGATCACTGGGACAGCACACCGTGCATGAAGGGAGCCCGCCGTGGACAATGGCGTCTCTGCGGGAAGTACCACCTCGATCCTCGGACACCTCGCACTCGGACTGACTCTGCTGGCATTCGGCATCGGACACACCGGTGTCATCGACGGCGTGACAGCGGCCGACGCCGTCTCGCTCGCACTCTTCGTCGGCGGCATGGCGCTCTTCGTGGCCGGGCTCTTCGAATTCCGCGCGGGCAGCGCGTTCGCCGGTACGGCCTTCGCCGGGCTCGGCGCCTTCTGGTTCACCTGGGGCATGGGCGCGGGTGAGCCCAACGTCTCCACCGACGCCACGGGCCTCTTCCTGCTGCTGTGGGCGCTGCTGGCGCTCAGCCTCACGCTGGGGGCGTCTGGCAGCGGAATGCTGGAGCGGGGCATGTACGGGCTCCTGTTCCTCTCCCTCCTGCTCCTCGGCGTCGCGCAGTTCGCCGAAGCCGACGCACTGACGAAGGCCGGCGGCTGGGTGGCCGCGCTCGGCGGCCTCGCCGCTTGGTACGGGGCCACGGCCGCGCTGGCCAAGTGGCCCACCGCACTGCCGCACCGCGCTGCCGGTCGGGGGGTGACGGCCACCGGCTGACAGCAGCCATATGTCGGCGTGGGGGTCCCTCCCATGCCCTTGAGGCCATGGGGGAGGGCTACGCCGACAGGCAAGAGGGCGGTCCCGTCGTGCGCAGGTGGCGCGCACGACGGGACCGCCCCTTTTGCTACGGGCGTACGGGAATTACTCGACCGTCACCGACTTGGCGAGGTTGCGCGGCTTGTCGATGTCGCGACCCATGGCCAACGCCGTGTGGTATGCGAGGAGTTGGAGCGGAATGCCCATCAGAATCGGGTCCAGCTCGGTCTCGTTCTTCGGCACCACAATGGTGTGGTCGGCCTTTTCCTGCTCGCGGTGCGCGACCGCCAGGATCCGGCCGCTGCGCGCCTTGATCTCCTCCAGCGCCGCGCGGTTCTTCTCCAGCAGATCGTCGTCGGGGACGATCGCGACCGTCGGCAGCGCGGGCTCGATCAGCGCGAGCGGGCCGTGCTTGAGCTCGGAGGCCGGGTACGCCTCGGCGTGGATGTACGAGATCTCCTTCAGCTTGAGGGAGGCCTCAAGCGCCACCGGGTAGCCGCGCACACGGCCGATGAACATCATCGACTGGGCGCCGGCGTACTCCTCGGCCAGCTTCTTGATCTCGTCCTCGCCCTCCAGGATCTCGGCGATCTGGCCGGGCAGCTTCCGCAGGCCCGCGATGAGCCGCTTGCCGTCCGAGACCGACAGGTCGCGGATACGGCCCAGGTGCAGCGCGAGCAGCGCGAAGGCGACCACCGTGTTGGTGAAGCACTTGGTGGAGACGACACAGACCTCGGGCCCGGCGTGCACGTACATGCCGCCGTCGGCCTCACGGGCGATCGCCGAGCCGACGACATTGACCACGCCGAGGACGCGCGCGCCCTTGCGCTTGAGCTCCTGCACGGCCGCCAGGACGTCGTACGTCTCACCGGACTGGGAGACCGCGACATAGAGGGTGTCGGGGTCCACGACCGGGTTGCGGTAGCGGAACTCGGACGCGGGCTCCGCGTCGGCGGGGATGCGGGCCAGCTCCTCGATCAGCTGGGCGCCGATCATGCCCGCGTGGTACGAGGTGCCGCAGCCGAGGATCTTCACCCGGCGGATGCCGCGCGCCTCGCGGGCGTCGAGGTTCAGGCCACCGAGGTGCACGGTGGAGAAGCGGTCGTCGATGCGGCCGCGCAGCACGCGGTCCACGGCGTCGGCCTGCTCGGAGATCTCCTTGTGCATGTACGTGTCGTGGCCGCCCATGTCGTACGACTCGGCCTCCCACTCCACGGTGGTCGGCGTGGCCGTCGTACGCGAGCCCTCGGTGGTGTACGTACGGAAGTCGTCGGCCTTGAGGGTGGCCATCTCGCCGTCTTCGAGGGTGACGACCTGGCGGGTGTGGGAGACGAGCGCCGCGATGTCGGAGGCGACGAACATCTCCTTCTCGCCGATGCCGAGGACGACCGGCGAGCCGTTGCGGGCGACGACGATGCGGTCGGAGAAGTCGGCGTGCATGACGGCGATGCCGTACGTGCCCTCGACGTGGCGCAGCGCCTCGCGGACCTTCTCCTCCAGCGACTCGGCCTGGGAGCGGGCCACGAGGTGGACGAGCACCTCGGTGTCGGTCTCGGAGAGGAACTCGACGCCGTCGGCGACCAGCTTGGCGCGCAGCTCGGAGGCGTTGTCGATGATGCCGTTGTGCACGACGGCGACGTTGTTCTCGGCGTTCAGGTGCGGGTGGGCGTTCTCGTCGCTCGGGGCGCCGTGGGTGGCCCAGCGGGTGTGGGCGATGCCGGTGGTGCCGGTGAAGCGCTTGGGGACGCGGGCCTCCAGGTCGCGGACGCGGCCCTTTGCCTTGACCATCTTCAGGCCGCTGGCCTTCGGGCTGTTGATCACGACGCCCGCCGAGTCGTACCCCCGGTACTCCAGCCGCTGGAGGCCTTCCAGCAGCAGCGGAGCAACGTCACGCTTGCCGATATAACCGACAATCCCGCACATAAAGTCTCTACCCCTCAGTCGTTGTGTGTGCTCGGCCGCGTCAGCCGTAGACGATGCGGCGCAGCTGGCGGAGCGAGAGCTCCGGCGGCGCCACGGCGCGGTGCGGCAGCTCGGCCGCGATCCGCTCGAAGATCGCCTCGTTCACCTGGCCGCCGGACTGCATTTCGCGGTGGCGGCGGCGGACGAATTCCTCGGTCGTCTCGTCGAAGTACGCCAGTACGTCGAGCACCACCCGGGCGGCCTCACCGCGCGGTAGCGCGGTGCTGCGGACCAGGTGGTCAATGAGGTCGTCGTGCGACGAGCTGGACGTTCGGCGTTCGAGCACCCGTTGATAGTGCTGGGTCGCCAAGGGTTTCGCAAGAATCCTGCCCGGAATCGGGCAGAAATCGCCATGATCGCGATCAGAGGCGCTTCAGGACGGCCTGCTTGGCGGTGGTGAACTCCTCGTCCGTGAGGATTCCGGCCCGGTGCAGCTCGCCGAGCTCGCGCAGCCTGCGCAGCAGTACGTCGTGATCGTCCCCGGCGGCCGGCGCGGGCGCCGCGGGAGCCGGGGCCTCGGGCGCGCGCGGCGCCCGCGGGTGCGGCAGCCGGGCCACGACAGCCGCCGCGACCAGGGCCATCAGCGGGTCCTTCTTGAACCCCCACAGGTCGACGGCGTGCGGGTCGTACTTGGGCGGGGCCTTGGTCGAGGCGTTCGCCACGACGAAGCGGAGGTAGCCGTTCTCCAGGCCGATCGCGGGCAGCCACTGCACCGCCGTCACATCGGCGAGCGCGATCGTGCGGACACCGCCCGACGACTTCGACTCCTCGGTCTTCCAGTTCCACTCCAGCCGGATCCGCTCGCCGTCGAAGGTGACGGTGGCGTCACCCGCGCCCACCGTCATCGGCACGGCGGGCCCCGGCAGCAGATAGCTGTCGACCGGCCCGGTGCCCACCTGCTCGATCAGCAGCGCGTTGCGCACCTCGTCGACGAAGTACTCGGCGACCCCGGTGCGGTCGTTCTCCACGGTCAGCCGGTACGGGTCGGAACCGTCCTCCAGCTTTCCGCCGGTGATCTGGAGCAGCGGGTCGGCGCCGTCGCGCAGCCGCAGCCGCAGCCTCCCCGACTTCTTGCCGGGCTCGTGGAAGACTCCCGCCAATGCACCCAGCGGTACGGCGATTTCGCCGAGGTGCTTCCTCAGCAGGCTCACCCCCTTGTCGCTGCCGGGCACGATCCGGACCGTGTCCCCGTCGAAGGTCCACGTCCCGTCTTTCTGGATGACTTCGGCCATGCGGGGGATTCTCCCATCCGCTCGCGGGGGAAACCTCATGTCCGACCGCGGAGAAGTGGTCTACACCTTGACCCCGAAGTGAGGCGCGCGATACCCATGGTGACCGTTCGTCTGCACAACACCACAGTTGCGAAGCCCCGCCGAAGGGACCCGCCCGTGAGTCAACGCAGAACGCTTCCTCTCTTGTTGGCACCGCTGCTGCTCGTCGTCGCAGCCGGTGCCACGAGTTTCGCGGCCGCCCCCGCCGCCACTCAACGTGCTGCAGAGGCCAGACCGTTGGGCCAAGTGATTCCGGCGCCCGCATCCGTCTCCGAGGGCGGGCCTTCGTACACCCTCACGAGGCGGACGCGGATCAAGGTCGAAGCCGGCTCGCCCGAGGCGCGGCAGATCGGCACCTACCTGGCGGACATCCTGCGCCCCTCCACCGGGTACGCCCTACCCGTCTCCGAATGGAACGATTGGGATGAATGGGATGGGCGGGGCGGCATCCGGCTGCGGCTCGGTTCCGGGGCCGACTCCCTCGGCGACGAGGGCTACACGCTGGAGTCCGGCCAGGACGGCGTCACCATCACCGCCCCCAAGCCCGCCGGCCTCTTCCACGGCGTGCAGACGCTGCGTCAGCTGCTGCCGGCGGCGGTCGAGAAGGACACCGTGCAGGACGGGCCGTGGACGGTCGCGGGCGGCACCATCACGGACGCGCCGCGCTACGGCTACCGGGGCGCGATGCTCGACGTGTCGCGGCACTTCTTCACCGTCGCGCAGGTCAAGCGCTATATCGACCAAATGGCCCTGTACAAGGTCAACAAGCTGCACCTGCACCTCTCCGACGACCAGGGCTGGCGTATCGCCATAGACTCCTGGGCCCGGCTGGCGACGTACGGCGGCTCGACACAGGTCGGCGGCGGCCCCGGCGGCTACTACACCAAGGCCGACTACCAGGAGATCCTGGAGTACGCCGCCTCCCGCCACCTGGAGGTCGTCCCCGAGATCGACCTGCCGGGACACACCAACGCGGCGCTCGCCTCGTACGCCCAGCTGAACTGCAACGGCGTCGCGCCGCCCCTCTACACGGGGACGAACGTCGGCTTCAGCTCGCTGTGCGTGCCCAAGGCCGTCACGTACGACTTCGTGGACGACGTGGTGCGTGAGATCGCCGAGATGACACCCGGCAAGTACATCCACATCGGCGGCGACGAGGCGCACTCCACCTCGCACGACGACTACGTCGCCTTCATGGACAAGGCACAGTCCGTCGTCGGCAAGTACGGCAAGACGGTGATGGGCTGGCACCAGCTGACGGGCGCCAAGCCGGTCAAGGGCGCCGTCGCCCAGTACTGGGGCCTCGACAAGACGCCCGCGGCGGAGAAGGCGCAGGTCGCCAAGGCCGCCAAAAACGGGGCCAGGCTGGTGCTGTCGCCGGCCGACCGGGCGTACCTCGACATGAAGTACGACAAGAGCACGCCGCTCGGGCTCTCCTGGGCGGGGTATGTGGAGGTGGACCGCTCGTACGACTGGAACCCGCAGACGTACCTGCCGGGTGCGCCGGCCGAGTCCGTCCTGGGCGTCGAGGCGCCGATGTGGTCGGAGACCGTCTCGACCAACGACCACATCGAATTCATGGCGTTCCCGAGGCTGCCGGGGATCGCCGAGATCGGCTGGTCGCCCGCGTCGACGCACGACTGGAGCAAGTACAAGGTGCGGCTCGCGGCGCAGGGGCCGCGGTTCTCCGCGCTGGGGATCGACTACCACCGGTCGTCGAAGGTGCCCTGGCCTGAGGAGTAGAGATGGTGCGGCGGGCGTCCGTGAGGGCCTTGGACACGGGCGCCCGCCCGCTGTTCGTCCCGGTCAGGCGCGTGCGTGGCGCGCGATCGGGTTGTCGAGCGTGCCGATGAGCTGGAGCGCTCCCGACGGGTCCTGAAGGTCGACCATCTGCTTGTTGTTGCGCAGCTGGAGCCGGTTCAGGCAGGACAGCGCGAACGCGTCCGTGAAGAGGTCGTACTGCTGGAACTTGTCCGCGAGCTCCGGCACCGAGTCCTGGTACGCGGTGACGCACTCGGCGACCGTCCGCCAGAACGCGTCCTCGTCCAGGACGCCCTCCGTGGCGAGCGTCGCGCCCAGGAAGCGGAAGAAGCAGTCGAAGACATCGGTGAACACCGACAGCAGCTTCATGTCCTCGGGCACCTCGGCGCGGACCCGCTCGACCGTCGGCGGAAGGACCGCGTCCGGGTCCATTACGCAGATCTCCTCGGCGATGTCCTTGAAGATCGCGCGCTGGACGATGCCGTCCTCGACGACCAGGATCACGTTCTCGCCGTGCGGCATGAACACCAGGTCGTACGCGTAGAAGCAGTGCAGCACCGGCAGCAGGTAGGCGTCCAGGTAGCGGCGCAGCCACTCGGTGGGTGCCAGGCCGGACTCCTCGACCAGCGCGCCCGCGAACGACGCGCCCTCGTGGTCGACGTGGAGCAGCGAGGCCATGGTGGCGAGCCGCTCGCCGCCCGTCAGGGACTGCACCGGGCTCTCCCGCCACAGCGCGGCGAGCATCTTGCGGTACGGCGAGTACCGGTCGGTGGCGGCCTCGTACTCCAGGTGGCGGTAGCCGACCGCAGCCCGCTCGCGGATGATCGAGAAGCGGGCCGCCTTCAGGACGCCGTCGCTGTCGATCAGGTTGGCCAGCCAGTCGTTGATGGCGGGCGTGGCCTCCATGTAGGCGGCCGAAAGTCCGCGCATGAAGCCCATGTTGATGACGGACAGCGCCGTCTTGACGTAGTGCTTGGCCGGGTCGCTCGTATTGAAGAACGTACGGATCGACTGCTGGGCCAGGTAGGCGTCGTCGCCCTCGCCCAGGAAGACCAGCCGCTGCTGGGCGACCTCGGCGGCGAAGGTGACGGACAGCTTGTTCCACCACTGCCAGGGGTGGGCGGGGACGAGGAGGTAGTCGGCCAGGTCCAGGCCCTGCTCGGCCAGGGTGCGGGCGAAGCCGTCGACGGCCGCGTCACCGAGCTCGGCGCGGATGAACGTCTCGTACTCGATCCCGGTGCCGGCTGTGAAGGTGGTGCGGTCGCGGCGGGCCGCCAGCCAGATCAGCCGGATCTCGCTCGCCGCCTCGGGGGCGTACGCACGGTACTCGTCCACGCCGAAGCCGAGCCGGCCGTTGTTGGCGACGAAACAGGGATGGCCCTCGGTCATCCCCGTCTCGACGGCCTGGAAGTCGCTGCGGGCGAGCTCGGCGGCGCGGACGGCGGGCTTGGTCGCCTTGTAGGCCGTACCGGCGAGGGTGGAGGAGATCTCCTCCAGGTAGACCGGCAGGATCTCGTCGCTCAGGCTCAGCGCGCCGCGCAGTTCGATGATGAACTCCAGGGCGTCGAGCGGGAGCTGCTCGCTGCCCCGGTGGCGGGTGATCGACTCCGGGAACACCTGCCAGTGGTCCAGGGCGAACCGGCGGGCCGTGAAGCGGTACTCGGTCGCGGAGTCGTCGCTGCGGACGCTGAACCGGTCGTCGCCGAGGTTCTGCGGGGTGATCAGGCGCTCATGGGCGAACTCGGAGAGGCCCTTGCGGATCAGCTGCCGGTTGGCGGCCGCCCAGCGCTCGGGCGTGAGGTGCGACACGGGGTTCACTTGGCCACCCCCACGGCTGCCGCTGCCTCGAACTGCGCGCGGGTGCAGAAGCTCAGCAGCGCGTCCTTCTCGGGCTTGGCGATCTCGCGGGCGGGGACAAAGCCGACGGCCTCGTTGAGGGCGTGCACGGCGGTGTTGCGTATGTCCGGCTCGACGACGATCCGCTCGGTCGCCGGGTCGGCGAACAGCGTCTCCATGACGGCGGTGATCACGGCGCGGGTGAAGCCGTGGACGGGCGTGTCGGTCGGCGCGACCAGGAAGTGCATGCCCACGTCGCCGGGCTCGGCGTCGTACAGCCCGACCAGCTCGACCTTCGACGGGTCGTAGCGCTCCATGAGGAAGGCGGGGGTGCCGTCGTGCAGCCCGATGAAGGCGTCGTGGTGCTCGGCCGCCGATATCGCCATGTACTCGCGCTCGACGTCGGGCAGCGAGGCCTCCTGCATCATCCAGAAGGCGGCCTTGGGGTGGGTGACCCAGCCGTGCACCAGCTCGGCGTCGGCGAAGGGGTCGAGGGGACGGACCGTGAACGGCGTGTTGCTCATATGGCGAACTCCTGGAAAGCGATGGCCTTTTCGACCGGGTAGTACTCGGAGCCCAGCAGCTCGCCGATGATGTACGCGTTGCGGTACGCGCCCATGCCCAGGTCGGGGGAGGTGATGCTGTGGGTGTGCACGGCGGCGTTCTGCAGGAAGATCTCGCTGCCCGACGTGTCGATGCTGTAGTTGCGGGCGACGTCGTAGCGGCCCTGGCCGTCCCAGCGGATCCGGTCCTTCACGCCCTCCAGGAAGGCGGGGGTGCGGTAGCGGTAGCCGGTCGCCAGGATCAGGCCCTCGGTGCTCAGCTCGAAGTCCTTCTCCTGCTCGTCCTGGTGCAGGCCCAGGGTGTACGTCGCGCTGTCGGCGTCGTAACTCGCCGTGTCGAGCGAGGAGTTGGTGATGAGCCGGGCGGGGATCGGGCCCTTGAGGTTCTTCTGGTAGAGCAGGTCGAAGATGGCGTCGATCAGCTCCGAGTCGATGCCCTTGAAGAGGTTCTTCTGCTGCGACTCCAGCCGGTAGCGGGTGGCCTCCGGGAGGGCGTGGAAGTAGTCGACGTACTCCGGGGAGGTCATCTCCAGCGTGAGCTTGGTGTACTCCAGCGGGAAGAAGCGCGGCGAGCGGGTGACCCAGTTGAGCCGGTAGCCGTGCACGTCGATCTCGGCGAGCAGGTCGTAGAAGATCTCCGCGGCGCTCTGTCCGCTGCCGACCAGGGTGATGGACTTCTTGGCCTGGAGCGCCTCTTTGCTGTCCACGTAGCGGGAATTGTGGATGAGGTCACCGCCGAGGTCCTGGCAGGCGTCCGGGATGTACGGCGGCGTGCCGGTGCCCAGGACGATGCGGCGGGCGCGGTAGGTGGTGTCCTGGGTGGTGACGACGTACAGCTCGGCCTCGCCGTCGTACGCGACCGAGGCGACCGTCTGGTTGAAGCGGATGCTGCTGAGCTTCGCGGCGGCCCAGCGGCAGTAGTCGTTGTACTCGGTCCGCAGCGGGTAGAAGTTCTCCCGGATGTAGAAGGAGTACAGCCGCCCGGATTCCTTCAGGTAGTTGAGGAAGGAGTACGGCGACGTGGGGTCGGCCATGGTGACCAGGTCCGACATGAAAGGCGTCTGGAGGTGGGCGCCTTCGAGGAACATCCCCGAGTGCCACTCGAAGTTCGGCTTGGTTTCGAGGAAGAGGCCTTCGAGCTCGTCGATCGGCTCGGTCAGGCAGGCGAGCCCGAGGTTGAACGGACCGAGACCGATACCGATGAAATCAAGAGGCGTGGACAAGGGACTCTCCCAGGTACTGCTCGGCGTGGCCGGCGATGAGGTCGAGGACGGCCGCGATGTCGCTGAGCGTCGTCTCGGGATTGAGAAGGGTGAACTTGAGGTAGTGCTTGCCGCCGACGGTCGTCCCGGCCACCACGGCGTCGCCGGACGCGAACAGCGCCTTGCGGGCGTACAGATTGGCGCGGTCGATCACCGCGGGGCTGGTGACGTCGGACGGTATGTAGCGGAAGACGAGGGTGGAGAGGCTGGGCTGGGTGACGACGTCGTAGCGCGGGTCGCCGGCGAGCAGCTTCCAGCCGTCGGCGGCCAGGTCGCAGACCTCGTCGAAGAGCTCGCCGACGCCGTCCGCGCCCATGGTGCGCAGCGTCATCCAGAGCTTGAGCGCGTCGAAGCGGCGGGTCGTCTGGAGGGACTTGTCGACCTGGTTGGGGATGCGCTCCTCGGCCATCCGGCGCGGGTTCAGGTAGTCGGCGTGGTACGTCGCATGGCGCAGGGTGGCTCCGTCGCGCACCAGCAGGGCGCTCGAACTCACCGGCTGGAAGAAGGACTTGTGGTAGTCCACGGTGACCGAGTCGGCGCGCTCGATGCCGTCGAGGAGGTGGCGGCGGGTACGGGAGGCCAGCAGGCCGCATCCGTATGCGGCGTCGACGTGCAGCCAGGCGCCGTATCCCTCGCAGAGGGCGGCGATCTCGGTCAGCGGGTCGATGGAGCCGAAGTCGGTGGTGCCGGCGGTGGCGACGACGGCCATGGGGATCAGGCCCTCGTCGACGCAGCGCGCCAGCTCGCGGGCGAGCGCCACGGTCTGCATGCGCTTGTCGCGGTCGCACGGGACGGTGACGACGGAGTCGGGGCCCAGGCCGAGGAGTTTCGCGGACTTCTGGACGCTGAAGTGGCCGCACTCGGAGGCGAAGATCCGCAGCTTCGAGGTGTCCGACGGGTCCGCGGACTTGGCCTCCTCGCGGGCGAGGAGCAGCGCCTGGAGGTTGGACTGGGAGCCGCCGCTGGTGAACACGCCGTCGGCCGCTCCGCCGTCCGCGGCGGTGGTGAAGCCGATGCGGCCCGCGGTCCAGTCGACGAGGCGGCGCTCGATGAGGGTGGCGCCCGCGCTCTGGTCCCAGGTGTCGAGGGAGGAGTTGACGGCGGAGAGCACGGCCTCGGCGGTGACGGCGGGGATGACTACCGGGCAGTTGAGGTGGGCCAGGTAGCGCGGGTGGTGGAAGTAGACGGCGTCGCGGAGGTAGACGGATTCGAGCTCGTCCAGGGCGGCGGCGGAGTCGCCCAGCGGCTGGTCGAGGTCGATCGAGTCGAACCTGGGGGCGAGCTCGTCCGGGGTGATGCCGGTGAACGGCCGGTCGGTCGCGGCGATTTGGTCCGCCACCCGCTCGACCGCTGCGGTGGCGGTCCGGCGATACCGCGCGGCGGTCTTGTCGTTGAGCAGGTGTGAGCGCATGAACTGTCCTCCCGGGTACGGGATTCGTCGCGCCCTCAGGACAGGAGAGGGGGGCGAGGGCCCGACGTGTTTAGGTTAGGTTAGCCTAACCTAAGTTCACATCGCAACGAACCCTCGCCCCCCAGGGGCCAACTCGGGTTACCCGGGTAACACGGGTACTGCTCAGGCGTCTTCGTCCTGGGACTCGGTCCCGGCCCGCTCGCGCAGCTGCTCCTCGCTCAGCCCGCGGCGCCAGTAGCCCACGAACGTCACGCGCCTGCGGTCGAACCGGCGCTCCTGGACGAGATGGCGGCGCAGCGCCCGTACGCACGACGACTCACCCGCGATCCAGGCGTACGGCGTGCCTTCGGGCAGCTCGGCGGCAGGCACCGCGCGCACCGCGTCGACGGCGGAGGGCGCGCCCTCGTCCCGTACCAGCCAGGTGATCTCCGCGTCGGCCGCCGTGGTCAACTCCAGGCGGTCGCCGGGGTGCTGGACCTCGATCCACACCTTGGCCTTCGTGCCGGCCGGAAGCCACTCCAATGCGGCGGCAGCCGCGGGCAACGCCGTCTCGTCGGCCCACATCAGGACCCAGTCGGTGTCCTCGGGCGGGCGGAAACGTACGGCGGTGTTGTCCTCCAGCGCGGGACCGAGCACCACGACCCGGTCACCCGGACTCGCCTGCTGCGCCCAGCGGCAGGCCGGGCCGCCGTCCTCATGGAGTGCGAAGTCGATGTCGACCTCGGTCGTCCCGTCGTCGGCACGGCGCTGGCCGCGCACGGTGTACGAGCGCATGACGGCCCGTACGTCGTCGGGCAGCGCGCGGTACGCCGCGAACCAGTCCGGGGCCGTCTCCGGCGGCAGCACCGGCTCCGCCTGGCCGGGGTGCGGCAGGAAGAGGGAGCAGCTCTGGTCCCGGCCGCCGGAGGCGAAGCCCCGCAGGGCCTCGCCTCCGAAGACCACCCTGACCAGGGAGGGGCTCAGCCGCTGGGTCCGCACGACCGTCAGGCCGAAGAAGCGGAACGGGGCGGTTACGGGTTCGGCGGCTGTCGCAGTCATGCGTGACCTCCTGGCCGTGCTGCTTTTGGAGTTGGTGGGACGGGTCAGGCGACCTTCTTGGCCTTCTCGATGGCCTCGGCGAGGTCCTCGAGGATCGGCGCGCACTTGTCGTAGGAGTAGATCGGCTCCGTGGTGCGCGGGATGACCTGACCGGCCTTGACGGCGGGCAGGCGGGTCCAGGTCGGCTTGTCCTTGATGTCGGCCGGCTGGAGGACCGCGGTCCGGTTGTCCATCATGATGATGTCGGCCGGGTACTTGTCGACGTTCTCCCAGCTGAGGCTCTCGAAGAAGCCGGCCGCGTCCACCTTCGGCTCGACGAACTTCACGCCCAGCTCCTGGAAGTAGAGCGTGTCGGCGGACATCTTCGCGAGGGAGACATAGAAGAGGTCGGGGCTCGCGGAGCCGATCATGACCTTGACCTTCGGGTTGGCCTTGGCGGCCTGACGCAGGCGCTCGGCGGCCTTCTCGAAGCGGGTCTTGGCCTCGGTGACCTTCTTGGTCCTGACGTCGGCACCGAGCGACTCGGCGAGGTCGGCGTGGCGCTGGATCGCCTTGGGGACGGTGGTCTCGGCGGCCCACAGGGCGACGGTCGGAGCGCCGACATCGAGGATCTTCTTGGTGGACGCCTCGGGGACGTACCAGAGCTTGTCCTTCTCCCACATCGCCGTGACCAGCACGTCGGGCTGGAGGGCGACGTACGCCTCGACGTTGAACTTGTCGTAGGCGTTGCCGAGGATCTTGACCTTGTTCACATCGAGGTCGCCGGCCTGGACGTCGGCCTTGCCGTCAGCGGTCTTGGTCGGGCCGAAAACACCCTTGACCTCGACGCCGAAGTCGTGGAGCGCGGCCGCGGTGCCGGTGAACGCGACGATGTTCTTGGGCGTGGTCTTGGCCTTCACCGTCTTGCCGCGGTCGTCCTTGAAGGACCAGGGACCGGTCTTCCCGGCGGCCTTCTCCTCGCTTTTCGCGGCGGTGTTGCCGCAGGCGGTGAGCGCGGCGCCGACGCCGATGGCGCCGCCGACGGCGAGCAGGCCGCGGCGGGAGAGGTGGGAAGCTCGGGCGTGAGGCATGACGGTGTCTGCTTTCGTACGTGCGGCTGGGTCCACCGGGGGACGAGTTCGAGGGTAGGTTAGCCTAACCTCACGTCTTGTCCAGCCGGTGGTTCCCAGAGCCGCCCGCACGAAGCGCCCGCCGGGGCGGGGTTGTCAGCCGGAGAGGCCCAGCTCACGGGCGATCAGCATGCGCTGGACCTCGCTCGTGCCCTCGCCGATCTCCAGGATCTTGGAGTCCCGCCACATTCTGGCCACCGGGTACTCGTTCATGAAGCCGTAGCCGCCGTGGATCTGGGTGGCTTCGCGGGCGTTGTCGACGGCGACCGTGGAGGAGTAGAGCTTGGCCAGCGCCGCCTCCTTCTTGAACGGCTCGCCGTGGACCAGGCGTGACGCCGCGTCACGCCAGCCGATACGGGCCATGTGTGCCCGCATCTCCATGTCGGCGATCTTGAACTGGATGGCCTGGTTGGAGCCGATGGGGCGGCCGAAGGTGTGGCGCTCCTTCGCGTACGTCACCGACTCGTCGACGCAGCCCTGGGCCAGGCCCGTCGCAAGTGCCGAGATGGCCACGCGGCCCTCGTCGAGGATGCGCAGGAACTGGGCGTAACCACGGCCCTCTTCGCCGAGGAGGTTGCCCAGGGGGACCCGGACGTCGGAGAAGGACAGCTCGCGGGTGTCCGAGGCGTTCCAGCCGACCTTGGAGTAAGGGGCGGCGACCGTGAAGCCCGGGGTGCCGGAGGGCACGATGATCGCGGAGATCTCCGGCTTGCCGTCGGGCTTGCGGCCGGTGACCGCGGTGACCGTGACCAGGCCGGTGATGTCGGTGCCGGAGTTGGTGATGAAGCACTTGGAACCGTTGATCACCCACTCGTCGCCGTCCCGGCGTGCGGTGGTCTTCGTGCCGCCCGCGTCCGAGCCGCAGTCGGGCTCGGTCAGGCCGAAGGCACCGAGCATCTCGCCCGAGCAGAGCCGGGGGAGCCACTCCTGCTTCTGCTCCTCCGTGCCGAAGCGGTAGACCGGCATCGCGCCGAGGGAGACCCCGGCTTCGAGGGTGATGGCCACCGACGAGTCGACGCGGGCGAGCTCTTCCAGGGCGATGCCGAGGGCGAGGTAGTCGCCGCCCATGCCGCCGTACTCCTCGGGGAAGGGGAGCCCGAAGAGGCCCATCCTGCCCATTTCGCGGACGATTTCGTACGGGAACTCGTGGCGCTCGTACAGGTCGCCGATCTTCGGCGCCACGACGTCGTGGGCGAACTCCTCGACCGTACGGCGGAGTTCTTCGTGCTCGGGGGAGAGGCGGTGGTCGAGGGGCATGGCTACGACTCCTTGTGGGACAGGGCACGCACGGTGCGGGAGGGGCTGGGGCGGCCCAGCCGTTCGGCCATCCACGCGCTTGTGGCGGTGAGGCGGCCGAGGTCGACCCCGGTTTCGATACCGAGGCCGTCGAGCATCCACACGAGGTCTTCGGTGGCGAGGTTTCCGGTGGCGCTCTTCGCGTACGGACAGCCGCCGAGGCCGCCCGCGGAGGCGTCCACGGTGGTGACGCCGTGCTGGAGCGCGGCGTAGGTGTTGGCGAGGGCCTGGCCGTAGGTGTCGTGGAAGTGGACACCGATCGCGGAGGCCGGGACGCCCGCCTCGCCGAGCGCGGCGAGCAGGGCCCGGACGTGGCCGGGGGTGGCCACGCCGATGGTGTCGCCGAGGCTCAGCTCGTCGCAGCCCAGGTCCATCAGCCGTTTGGCCACGCCGACCACTTGGCGGATCGGGACCGGGCCCTCCCAGGGGTCGCCGAAGCACATCGACAGGTAGCCGCGGACATGGATCCTGTCGGTGCGGGCCTTGGCGACGACGGGCTCGAACATGGCGAGCGACTCGTCGACGGTCCGGTTGAGGTTGCGGCTCGCGAAGGTCTCGGTCGCGCTGCCGAATACGGCGATGCGGCGGGCGCCGAGAGCGAGGGCGCGGTCGAGCCCGCGTTCGTTCGGTACGAGAACGGGGAGCGCGACTGTGTCCGCCAGATCCTGGACGAGCGGGAACAGCTGTTCCGCGTCGGCCAGTTGGGGCACCCACTTGGGGTGCACGAAGCTGGTCGCCTCGATGGTGCGGAGCCCGGCGCCGGCGAGGCGGTGGACGAACTCGGCCTTCACCTCGGTCGGTACGACCGTCTTCTCGTTCTGGAGGCCGTCGCGTGCGCCGACTTCGTGGATGCGTACGCGGGCCGGCAGACCTTCTGCCGGTACCGCCATGGGAAGCGTCACAGCTCCTCCTCAGGGGTCTCCGGGACGACGACGGCCAGGACCTGGTCCATGGCGACGGTCGAGCCCGGTGTCACGTCGAGCTCGGTGACGGTGCCTGCGTGCGGGGCGGAGATGACGTGCTCCATCTTCATGGCCTCGACGACGAGGAGGCTCTGCCCCGCGTCGACGTGGTCCCCGACGGCCACCTTGACGACGGTGACGGTCCCGGGCATGGGCGCGGCGAGGGTGTCGACCCCGGAGCGCGCACTGCCGCTGAGGGCGGCGGCGACCGGGTCGTAGTCCTGGACGTGCCAGGAGTCGCCGTCCCGGCCGAGCCAGATGCCCTCCGGGCCGGTGGCGTGGCTGAAGGTGTGGGTGATGCCGGCGAGTTCGACGGTGAGGCGGTGCGGGGTGACGTCGACGAGCCTGGCCCCGGCGGCGGCCGGTGGCTCCGCGCCGCCCGACGCCTCCGCGACGGGGATCAGGATCTCCGTGCCCGCTGCGGTGCTGCGCAGCTGGACGGCCACCGGCTCGTGGCCCGGTACGCGGGCGTGGTGCACTGTCCAGGCCGGGGTGCCGCCGAGGCGCCAGCCGGAGCGGGCGGAAAAGGGGTCCGCCCAGCCCGGAGCGGCGGAGCCGCTTCCCCCGGTCCGCAGCAGCGCCGCCGCCGCGTAGACCTCCGGTGGGACGCCGTCCGGGATCAGGCCGTCCACGTCGCGCTCCACCAGGCCCGTGTCCAGGTCGCCCGATACGACGTCCGGGTGGGCCAGCAGGCGGCGCAGGAAGCCCGCGTTCGTCGGGACGCCCAGGGTGACCGTGTCCGCCAGGGCCGCGCGCAGGCGGCGCAGGGCCGTGGGGCGGTCGGGGGCGTACGCGATGACCTTCGACAGCATCGGGTCGTAGATGCTGCCGACCTCCGTGCCCTGCGTGAGGCCCGAGTCCGTGCGCACCCCTCCCCCGAATTCTCGGCTCCGCTCGAACAGGGGGGACCCCCACCCCTGCGGCTCGTACAGGGACAGGACTGTGCCGCCGGACGGGAGGAAGCCCCGTGACGGATCCTCCGCGCAGATACGGGCCTCGACCGCGTGGCCGGTGAAGGTGATGTCCTTCTGGCTGAAGGGGAGTTGCTCGCCGGACGCGACCCGCAGCTGCCACTCCACCAGGTCCAGGCCGGTGATCAGCTCTGTCACCGGGTGCTCGACCTGGAGGCGGGTGTTCATCTCCATGAAGTAGTACGACGAGGGGTCGTTGCCCGGGACGATGAACTCCACCGTGCCTGCCCCCCGGTAGCCGCAGGAGCGCGCCGCCTGGACCGCCGCCTCGCCCATCGCGGCGCGGGTGGCTTCGTCGAGGAGGACCGAGGGGGCCTCTTCGATGATCTTCTGGTGGCGGCGCTGGAGCGAGCACTCGCGCTCGCCCAGGTGGATCACATTGCCGTGGGCGTCCGCCAGGACCTGGATCTCGATGTGCCGGGGCCGGTCGATCCACCGCTCCACGAGCAGCGTGTCGTCCCCGAACGACGCCCGCGCCTCGCGCCGCGCCGCCGCGATCTCGTCCGCCAGCGCGGACTCGACCCGCGTCAGCCGCATGCCCTTGCCGCCGCCCCCGGCCGAGGGCTTCAGGAGGACCGGCATGCCGATCTCCCGTGCGGCGGCGGCCAGTTCGGCGTCGGTCAGGCCGCTGCCGGACGAGCCGGGGACGACGGGGACGCCCGCCGCCCGTACCGTCTCCTTCGCCCGGATCTTGTCGCCCATCAGGGCAATGGCGGAGGAGGGCGGGCCGATGAAGGCAAGACCCGCGTCCTCGCAGGCCTGTGCGAAGGCCGCGTTCTCGGCGAGGAAGCCGTAGCCGGGGTGGACGGCCTGCGCGCCCGTACGGGCAGCCGCGTCCAGCAGGCGGTCCGTACGCAGGTAGCTCTCGGACGCCGCCGCCGGGCCGATGCGGACCGCCGTGTCCGCCTCCCGTACATGCCGGGCGTCCGCGTCCGCGTCGCTGAAGACCGCGACCGAGCGCACGCCCAGCTCCCTGAGCGTACGGATGACGCGGACCGCGATCTCACCGCGGTTGGCGACCAGCACTGTGTCGAACATCGTCATCTGTCACTCACATCCGGAAGACGCCGAAGGCGGGCTCGGGCAGCGGGGCGTTGGCGCAGGCCGTGAGGGCCAGGCCGAGCACCTGCCGCGTTTCCAGCGGGTCGATCACGCCGTCGTCCCACAAACGCGCCGTCGCGTAATAGGCATTGCCCTGCTGCTCGTACTGCGCGCGGATCGGATCCTTGAAGGCCTCCTCGTCCTCGGGGGCCCAGGACTGCCCGCGCGCCTCCAACTGGTCGCGCTTGACCGTCGCAAGGACCGAGGCCGCCTGCTCGCCACCCATCACCGAGATCTTGGCGTTGGGCCACATCCACAGGAAGCGGGGGGAGTACGCCCGGCCGCACATCGAGTAGTTCCCCGCGCCGTACGACCCGCCGACGACGACCGTCAGCTTCGGCACCCGGGTGCACGCCACCGCCGTCACCATCTTCGCGCCGTGCTTGGCGATGCCGCCCGCTTCGTAGTCCCTGCCGACCATGAAGCCGGAGATGTTCTGGAGGAAGACCAGGGGGATGCCGCGCTGGTCGCACAGCTCGATGAAGTGCGCGCCCTTCTGGGCGGATTCGGAGAACAGGATGCCGTTGTTGGCGACGATGCCGACCGGGTGCCCGTGGATACGGGCGAAGCCGGTGACCAGGGTCTGCCCGAACTCCGCCTTGAACTCCTGGAATCGCGAACCGTCGACGACCCGTGCGATCACTTCGCGTGCGTCGTAGGGCGTACGGGAGTCCACCGGGACCGCCCCGTACAGTCCCGCCGGGTCGACCTTCGGCTCCTCGACCGGCTCGACCGACCACGGCAGCGCGCCGCGCGCCGGCAGCGTCGCGACGATGTTCCGGACGATCCGCAGGGCGTGTGCGTCGTCCTCCGCGAGATGGTCCGTGACTCCGGAGGTACGGGAGTGGACTTCGCCGCCGCCCAGCTCCTCGGCCGTGACGACCTCGCCGGTGGCCGCCTTCACCAGCGGCGGCCCGCCCAGGAAGATCGTGCCCTGGTTGCGGACGATGACTGCTTCGTCGCTCATCGCCGGGACGTACGCCCCGCCCGCCGTGCAGGACCCGAGCACCGCCGCGATCTGCGGAATGCCCGCGCCCGACATCCGGGCCTGGTTGTAGAAGATGCGCCCGAAGTGCTCCCGGTCCGGGAAGACCTCGTCCTGCATGGGCAGGAAGGCGCCGCCGGAGTCCACCAAGTACAGGCAGGGCAGCCGGTTTTCGAGCGCCACCTCCTGCGCCCGCAGGTGCTTCTTGACGGTCATCGGGTAGTACGTGCCGCCCTTGACGGTGGCGTCGTTGGCGACGATCACGCACTCCCGGCCGCTGACCCGGCCGATCCCCGCGATCACCCCGGCCGCCGGGGCGGCCCCGCCGTACATGTCCTCGGCCGCCAGCGGAGCCAGCTCGAGGAACGGCGACCCGGGGTCGAGGAGCGTGTCCACGCGGTCGCGGGGCAGCAGCTTGCCGCGTGCGGTGTGCCGGGCACGGGCCTTCTCACCGCCGCCGAGCCGCGCCGCGGCCAGCCTGTCCCGCAGTCCGTCCACGAGATCCTGATGGGCCGCTTCATTGGCCCGCCATGCCTCGGCTGCCGGATCGGCGGTGCTGGAAAGCACCGGTGCCTGCCGCATCTCCTGAGCCCCCTTGCCCGGTCGATGTGATGTTAATGAGCGTTAACGCTCGCGCCTTCAGGTTAACGAGCGCTAACCTCCCTGTCCAGGGTGAACCTTCCCGGTGGATTTCGTCCTCCGGGATGACCCCTTTTCGTGCTGTGGAGCGACGCGTTTTCGTGCTGTGGAGCGACGCGCCCCGGCGGGCGGGCTGTCATGCTCCGGTCGCGACATCGGACCGAACAGCACACGGGGGACGGGCGTATGGCCCACGAGACAACGACAACGGGGCCGGTGCATCCGCCCACGCCCACGCCCACGCCTTCCGGGCGGCGCCTCCTGGAGGTCGACGCGCTGCGCGGATTCGCGCTGGGCGGGATTCTCCTGGTCAACGTCATGACCATGTCCGGGCTGGACGTCGCGGGGCTCGGCAGTGCCGCGGGTTCCGGTGCCGACGGTGTCGCCGGATGGCTGGTGGTGGCCTTCGCGCAGGCCAAGTTCTATCTGCTCTTCTCCTTCCTCTTCGGCTACAGCTTCACGCTCCAGATCGGCTCGGCCGAGCGCGCCGGTGCCCGCTTCGTGCCCCGCATGGCGCGTCGCCTGCTCGGCCTGTTCGTCCTCGGCCTGCTGCACGCGGCATTCCTCTACACCGGCGACATCCTGATGATGTACGCCGTATTCGGTCTCCTCCTGCTTGCCGCCCGCCGCGCCGCGCCCGCCGCCGCGCGCACCGCCGCGATCTGGGTCTTCGCCGTCGCGGGCTGCCTGCTGCTGCTCGTCGGCCTGCTCGGGCTGCTCGGCGGGGCCTCGTACGAGGCCGAGGTGGACGCCGAAATGGGTGCCGAAGCGGCGCGGCTCACCGCTGCCTACCGTGGCGGCTTCGCCGACGTCGTCGGTGCGAATGTCGGGGCCTGGCCCGAGTACCTCGCCGCGGCGGTGCTCATGGGCGGCTTCGTCGTCGCCGCCTTCCTGGCGGGCTTCGCCGCCGGCAAGCGGCAGTGGATCAGCCGTGCCACTCCGGCCCGGCTGCGCCGCCTGTGCCTGATCGGCCTGTGCGCCGGCCTGCCCGGGGCGCTCTTCATGGCGGCGGGTGCTACGGGCCCCCTCCCGGGGCGCTGGGAACTGCTCGCCATCGCCGTCGGCACGATCACGGCACCGGCCCTCTCCGCCGCGTACGCCAGTGCCCTGCTCCTTTGGCTGCGCACCCGTCGCGGCGGGCGCGTCGCCGCCCGGCTGGCTCCCGCCGGGCGGATGGCGCTCACCAACTACTTGAGCCAGTCGCTAGTCATGGCGCTGGTCTTCACCGGCTACGGGCTCGGTCTGTACGGCCGGGTGGGCGCCGCGGTCGTGGTGTGCGGGGCGCTCGTCCTGTACGGCGCACAGCTCGCCCTCAGCGGTCGGCTGATGCGCCGGTACCGGCTGGGGCCTGTGGAGTGGGTGCTGCGGGCGGTGACGGTCGGCGGGCGCCCGTAAGGTGCTGGTCGGAGGGCCTGTTTCGCAGAGGTTAACGCCCGCTAACCTACCGGTTTAGAATGGACGCATGAGCACCAACGCCGCCGCACGCGTCGCGGCTCCGACCCGCCGCGAGCAGATCCTCAAGGAGGCCGCGCGCCTCTTTGCCGAACGCGGCTTCCACGGTGTGGGCGTCGACGAGATAGGCGCCGCCGTAGGGATCAGCGGCCCCGGTCTCTACCGCCACTTCCCGGGCAAGGACGCCATGCTCGCCGAGCTGCTCGTCGGCATCAGTGAGCGGCTGCTGGACGGCGGCAGGCAGCGGGCCGTTGCGGAGGCTGCCGACGGCAGCCCGGAGGCCGTCCTCGCCTCCCTCATCGACGGCCACATCGACTTCGCCCTCGACGACCGCCCCCTCATCACCCTGCACGACCGTGAACTGGACCGCCTCAGGGACAGTGACCGCAAGCGGGTACGGCAGCTTCAGCGCCAGTACGTCGAGTTGTGGGTGGCGGTGGTGCGGGAGCTGAATTCGGATGTGCCGGAGGCGGAGGCGCGGTCGGCGGTGCACGCGGTGTTCGGGCTGCTCAACTCGACCCCGCACCTCGGTTCTTACGGCAGTGGGCTGCCGGGGCGGGCGGCGATGGAGGGCCTGCTGCGGAGGCTTGCGCACGGGGCGTTCGGGGCGTTGGCGCCGGCGGGGGTCGGCTGAGGGAGCGCCTCCCGGACTCCGTCCGGGGGAAACCCCGACGGGCCGGAGGTGGGGCCTTCGGCCCAGCGTCCAGCGCGCCGTGCTCGCCTGACGGCACAATGGGTTCATGCCGATACCCAGCCGTGCCGCCCTCGTCGACCACCTAGTCCGCACCCGTATCGCCGGAGACGTCGCCACCCCCCGCGACAACAACCTCTCCCACTACCGCAAGCTCGCCAACGGCGACCGCCACTACTGGCTGGGTCTGGAGCTGGGGGACAGGTGGGCCGACGAGCAGGACGTCCTCGCCGTCATGGCGGAGCGCTGCGGCGTAAGTGACGATCCCGAGCACCGCGCAGGGCAGGACACCATTGACCCCGAGCTGACCGTCGACGCCCTCGACCGGATGGCCGCCCGGCTGCGCAAGGCCGCCGCCGGGAAGCAGCGGGTGCTGTTCGCGACCGGGCACCCCGGTGCGCTGATCGACGTACACAGCAGGACTGCGGCCGGGCTGCGGGCCGCCGGGTGCGACATCGTGCGGATTCCGGGCGGGCTCGTCGCGGACGAGGGGTACGTCGTCCAGTTCGCCGACGTCGCTCTCTTCGAGCGTGGCGCCAGCCTGTGGCACACCCATTCGCCGGAGCCGATGAACGCCATTCTGGACGCGCTGGAGGCCGAGGGAAGCGCGCTGCCCGACCTCGTCGTCGCCGACCACGGCTGGGCCGGGCGCGCTGGGCAGCGCGGGATCGACTCCGTCGGGTACGCCGACTGCAACGACCCCGCCCTTTTCATCGGCGAGGCTGAAGGCACCCTTCAGGTGGCCGTTCCGCTCGACGACCATGTCGTCGACCCGCGGTACTACGAGCCGCTGACGGAGTATCTGCTCGATGCGGCAGGACTCATCGCCTAGGGACGCGGACCACGCCCTCCTGGATGACGGTGATCGCCAGCCGCCCGTCCTGCGTGTAGATCCTGGCCTGGCCCAGCCCCCGTCCGCCCGACGCCGACGGCGACTCCTGGTCGTACAGCAGCCATTCGTCCGCCCGGAAGGGCCGGTGGAACCACATCGCGTGGTCGAGGGAGGCCCCGACCACGTCGCCCACCGCCCAGCCACCCCGCCCGTGGGCGAGCAGCACCGAGTCGAGCAGCGTCATGTCGGAGACGTAGGTCGCCAGGCAGACGTGGAGGAGCGGGTCGTCGGCGAGTTTGCCGTTCGTACGGAACCAGACCTGCGAGCTCGGGTCGCGCGGTTCGCCGACGGTGCCGTACGGCGGGGCGTCGACGTAGCGCAGATCAACTGCCGCGCGGGCTTCGAGCAGCCGGTCGACGACGGCGGGGTCGCGGAAGTGGTCCGCGTACGCCGGGAGCATCTGCGCGGCGGTGGGGAGCGTTTCCGGGGAGGGGGACGGCGGCATCGGCGCCTGGTGTTCCAGGCCCTCTTCGTACGTCTGGAACGACGCGGAGAGGTGGAAGATCGGCTGGCCGTGCTGGACCGCCACGACGCGGCGCGTGGTGAACGAACGGCCGTCGCGGATGCGGTCGACCGTATAGACGATCGGCGCCCCCGGGTCCCCCGCGCGCAGGAAGTACGCGTGGAGGGAGTGGGCGAGGCGGTCGGCCGGCACGGTGCGGCCCGCGGCGACGAGGGCCTGGGCCGCGACCTGACCGCCGAAGACGCGGGGGACGATCGCCGGACGGCTCACGCCTCGGAAGATGTCCTCCTCGATCTGCTCCAGGTCGAGCAGATCGAGGAGGGCGTCGAGTGCCTTGTTCATGAGGGCAGTTCTACAGGGCCGTTGAAGGAGGCGGGTCTTACAGGCCCATGTCCTTCGCGATGATCATCTTCATGACCTCGCTGGTGCCGCCGTAGATGCGGTTGACGCGGTTGTCCGCGTACAGGCGGGCGATCGGGTACTCGTTCATGAAGCCGTAACCGCCGTGCAGCTGGAGGCACTTGTCGATGACGCGGTGCGCGACCTCGGTGCAGAACAGCTTCGCGGACGCGGCCTCGGCCGCGGTCAGCTCACCGGCGTCGATGGCCTCGATGGCGCGGTCGACGACCGCCTCGGCGGCGTCCACCTCGGCCTTGCAGGCGGCCAGTTCGAACTTGGTGTTCTGGAACGCGGCCACCGGCTTGCCGAAGACGGTGCGCTCCTCGACGTACTGCTGCGCGAACCGGATCGCGGCCTTGGCCTGGGCGTACGCGCCGACCGCGATGCCGAGGCGCTCCTGCGGCAGGTTCTGGCCGAGGTAGTAGAAGCCCTTGTTCTCCTCACCGAGGAGGTCCTCGGCCGGGACCTTGACGTCGGTGAAGGAGAGCTCGGCGGTGTCGGAGGTCTTCAGCCCCAGCTTGTCGAGCTTGCGGCCGACCGCGTAGCCCTCGGCCTTGGTGTCGACGACGAAGAGCGAGATGCCGTGACGGCGGTCCTCGGCGGTGGGGGCGGCCGTACGGGCGCAGACGATGACACGGTCCGCGTGGACGCCACCGGTGATGAAGGTCTTGGCGCCGTTGAGGACGTAGTGCGTGCCGTCCTCGGAGAGCTTGGCGGTGGTCTTCATGCCCGCGAGGTCGGAGCCGGTGCCGGGCTCGGTCATGGCGATGGCGTACATCGTCTCGCCGGACACGAAGTCGGGCAGCCAGCGCTTCTTCTGCTCGTCCGTCGCGTACGCCTTGAGGTACGGCAGGCAGAGCAGGACGTGCACGCCGGAGCCGCCGAAGTTGACGCCTGCGCGGGCGGTCTCCTCGGCCATGACGGCCTCGAACTTGAAGGTCTCCAGGCCCGCGCCGCCGAACTCCTCCGGCACCTCGATGCCGAAGACGCCCAGCTCACCGAGCTTGTAGTAGAAGTCGCGAGGCGCTTGGCCCGCCGCAAACCACTCGTCGTAGACCGGGACTACCTCGGCCTCGATGAAGGCCCGGATGGTCTCCCGGAACGCCTCGTGGTCCTCGTTGTACACGCTACGGCGCACGGGTCACGCCCTCCCTCTGGGCTCTGCTGCATTGTCTAAGCGCTTGCTCATTCCTAAGTTACCGGGTGGTCACCGGGGCTGTCGAGGGTGCGGGACGGTCGTACGCGTCACAGCCAGCGCAGCGCGAACCAGAGGTCCATCCGTACGTCCGCGTCGTCGAGGTCGGCCCCGAGGAGGGTCGCGCAGCGGGCGATGCGCTGGCGGACCGTATTGCGGTGTACGTCCAGCGCGACGGCCGTACGGTCCCAGCTCCCGTGCAGCGACAGCCAGGTGCGCAGCGTCTCGGTGAGCGCCGGGGAGGCCGCGATCGGTGCCAGCTGCGCGCGAGCGTGCGCCCGGGCTTCGTCCGGCGCGACCAGCGATGCGACGCCCGCCCCGGGCTCCCCCCGGTCCCGCACCAGGGGGCTGCGGGTGGCCTCGGCGCGGCGTACCGCCTGGGCGGCGCGGGTGTCGGCCGCCGGGAGGTCGCGCGCGGGGACGGGGGAGCTCACGCCGAGCGTCCAGCCGGGCTGCGGCGCGATGTCGCGGGCTCCGCTCACCAGGACCCGCACCCCGCCGTCCTCCGCCGCGTCCACCAGCGCGCTGCCGAGCGCGGCCCCGAGCGCTGCGGCGGCGAGCGGGCCCCGGGGGGCGCCCGCTGCGGTGCTCCCCGCCGCGCCCCTGCCCTGGCCGGTCGGCCGGGCGTGCACCGCCGTCCACTCGCCCGCGCCCAGCTCCGGCGCCACGTCGGCGGGGTCCGCCCCCAGCAGCAGCCGCACCAGCGCGGCGGCGCGGCCGGCTTCGGCGGTGCCCTGGTGGGGCGTGGTCAGCAGCGACAGCAGTACGACGGCGACCCCGGCGATGGTGTGGTCCCCGGCCGTACGCCGCTCGGAGGCAACCCCGAGGACGAGGTCCTGGCCGCCGGTGAGGGCGTAGGCGGCGAGATGGGTGCCGCCGACGGCGTCGGTGGCGGAGGAGGGCGCGGCCCTGGGGGCGGAGATCTCCCCCACCCCACCCCTTCCCGAGGGGTTCACCACCCGGGCCAGGTGGGTCAGGGCGGTCTGCGCCTCCGGGGGAGGCGGGCTGCCGGCTGCCGCCAGCGGGGCGCCCTCCGGCGACAGGAGTACCGCCCACGCGCCGCCCAGCCTCGCCGTGAGCTGGTTCAGGACCGCCGGGACCGGGTCGGGGCGGGCCGCCGCCGTCGCCAGGCCCTGTTGGGCCTCGGTCACGCGGCGCAGCTCGCGGTGGCGGGCCTCCGCCATCAGGCGCCACACCGCGCGGGCGATCGCCGTGAACGTGGTCGGCGGCGGGACCTCCAGAAGGGGCAGGCCGTAGCGGTCGCACGCCTCGACCAGCGCCGGAGGGACCGTGTCGTACACCGGCGCGACGCCGAAACCGAGCGCCGCCGCACCCGCCTGAGCGACCCGGGACACGTAGTGGTCCGCGTCCGTCAGCAGGACGCCCGCCGTGAGCAGCAGCTCGCCGCCCAGCAGGTACGGGTACGGGTCGGCCATCTCCGAGGTGTGCACCCAGTGCACGTCGGCGTCCTCGGGGCCCGCGATCCGGCGCAGTCCGAGATCCTCCCGGGCCAGCAGTGCGGCCAGCGGGATCGCCGGGGACGGTGGGGAGGCGGGTGATGGTTCCTGCATGGATGGTCCATCCATATGGGCTCGTGAGGATGGATGAAACGTACACTTCAGCGTTGCCTTCCGGCCACCTACTGTCGTGCCGACCGGCGGCCGCGGGTACGGGCGGATGTCCCCGCACAAGAGCCGCCGGACTCCCTGAGATCCCTGCACGACACGCCACTGAGGTTGCGCGAAGGAGGGCCCATGGCCATCGACTACACAGTGATCGTCATCTACTTGGCCGGAATGCTGGCCATGGGCTGGTGGGGCATGCGCCGCGCCAAGTCCAAGAGCGAATTCCTGGTGGCGGGCCGCCGACTCGGCCCGTCCATGTACTCCGGCACGATGGCCGCCATTGTCCTCGGCGGCGCCTCCACCATCGGCGGCGTCGGCCTCGGCTACCAGTACGGCCTCTCCGGCGCCTGGATGGTCTTCGCCATCGGCCTCGGACTCCTCGCGCTCAGCATCTTCTTCTCCGCGCGCATTGCCCGCCTGAAGGTCTACACCGTCTCCGAGATGCTCGATCTCCGGTACGGCGGCGGCCGCGCCGGCATCATCTCGGGCGTCGTCATGTGGGCGTACACGCTCATGCTCGCCGTCACTTCCACCATCGCGTACGCCACGATCTTCGACGTCATCTTCAGCATGGACCGCGAAGTGTCGATCATCCTCGGCGGCGCCATCGTCGTCGCGTACTCGACGCTCGGTGGCATGTGGTCGATCACTCTCACCGACATGGTGCAGTTCGTCGTCAAGACGATCGGCGTGCTGCTCCTGCTCCTGCCGATCGCGGTCGTCAAGGCGGGCGGCTTCAGCGAGATGAAGGCGAAGCTGCCCACCGAGTACTTCGACCCGCTGGGCATCGGCGGCGAGACGATCTTCACGTACGTGCTGATCTATACCTTCGGCATGCTGATCGGCCAGGACATCTGGCAGCGCGTCTTCACGGCCCGCAGCGACAAGGTCGCGCGGTACGGCGGCACGGTCGCCGGTACGTACTGCCTGGTGTACGCCCTCGCCGGCGCCGTCATCGGCACCGCCGCCAAGGTCCTCTACCCGAACCTCGCCAACGCGGACGACGCCTTCGCGACCATCGTCAGGGACGAGCTGCCGATGGGCGTCCGCGGCCTGGTCCTCGCTGCGGCGCTGGCCGCCGTGATGTCGACCTCGTCCGGCGCGCTGATCGCCTGCGCCACGGTCGCCAACAACGACATCTGGTCCCGGCTGCGCGGCGTCGTATCGCGGGCGGACGACGGCGACGAGGCGCACGACGAGGTGCGCGGCAACCGCGCCTTCACCCTGATCATGGGCATCGGCGTCATCTGCATAGCGATCGCGCTCAACAACGTCGTCGAGGCCCTCACCGTCGCCTACAACCTCCTGGTCGGCGGCCTGCTGGTGCCGATCCTCGGCGGTCTGCTCTGGAAGCGCGGCACGGTGTACGGCGCGCTGGCGTCCGTGACCGTCGGCGGAGTCGCGGTCGTCGGTCTGATGGCGGTGTACGGCATCCTTGCCAACGAGCCCGTCTACTACGGCCTGTTGCTGGCCCTCGCGGCGTACGTCGTCGCCAGCCTGGCCACCCGCCCGACCGACGCCGCGGTGCTGGCCGCCTGGCGCGAGCGGCTGGCGGGCCGCGGGGCGGAACCCGAGCCCGAGGCCGAGTCCGAGTACGTCCCCACACCCGGCTAAAGTCGTATAACGCAACGAACAGCAAAGAAACGCAATGAAGCGCAAGTAAGCGCAACGAAGCGTCCGGAAGAAGGCATTTCACATGAGCAGCAGCGAGAACCAGCCGCGCGGCCCCGTCGACTCCTCCCGCATCCCGCGGTACGCGGGCCCCGCGACGTTCGCGCGGCTGCCCCGCCTCGACGAGGTCGGCACCGCCGACGTCGCCATTGTCGGTGTGCCCTTCGACTCCGGGGTCTCCTACCGCCCCGGCGCACGCTTCGGCGGCAACGCGATCCGTGAGGCGTCGCGCCTCCTGCGCCCGTACAACCCGGCGCAGGACGCGTCGCCCTTCGCGCTCGCCCAGGTCGCGGACGCCGGTGACATCTCCGCCAACCCGTTCAACATCAACGAGGCCGTCGAGACGATCGAGGCCGCGGCCGACGACCTCCTCGGCACGGGCGCCCGCATGATGACGCTCGGCGGCGACCACACCATCGCGCTTCCCCTCCTGCGCTCCGTCGCGAAGAAGCACGGCCCGGTCGCCCTGCTGCACTTCGACGCGCACCTCGACACCTGGGACACGTACTTCGGTGCCGAGTACACCCACGGCACGCCGTTCCGCCGGGCCGTCGAGGAGGGCATCCTCGACACCGAGGCGCTCTCCCACGTGGGCATCCGTGGCCCGCTGTACGGCAAGCAGGACCTGACCGACGACGAGAAGATGGGCTTCGGCATCGTCACCTCCTCCGACGTCTACCGGCGCGGCGCCGACGAGGTCGCCGACCAGCTCCGCCAGCGGATCGGCGACCGCCCGCTGTACATCTCCATCGACATCGACTGCCTCGACCCGGCCCACGCCCCCGGCACCGGCACCCCCGAGGCGGGCGGCATGACCTCCCGCGAGCTCCTGGAGATCCTGCGGGGCCTGTCCTCCTGCAACCTGGTCTCGGCGGACGTCGTCGAGGTCGCCCCGGCGTACGACCACGCGGAGATCACCTCCGTCGCCGCCTCCCACACGGCGTACGAGCTGACGACGATCATGTCCCGGCAGATCGCGGCGGCGAGGACGGCGGGGTCGTCGCAGTGACCCACGACCACGACCTGGTGCTGCGCCCCACCGCCGCACAGACCGAGGCGGCGCTGAACCCGCCCGCCGGCCGCAACGGCGGCGACCTGGTCGTCGAGACCCTGACCGGACTCGGCGCGACCACGGTCTTCGGCCTCCCCGGCCAGCACGCGCTCGGCATGTTCGACGCGCTGCGCCGCTCCTCGCTGTCGTACGTCGGCCTGCGCGTCGAGAACAACGCGGGCTTCGCCGCCGACGCGTACGGCCGCATCACCGGCGAGGCGGCCCCGCTGCTCCTCTCCACGGGCCCGGGCGCCCTGATGTCGCTGGCCGCGCTGCAGGAGGCGGCGGCGGCTTCGGCCCCCGTCCTCGCGATCAGCAGCCAGGTCCCGTCGGCCGGGATCGGCGGCGGCCGGCACGGCTACCTGCACGAACTCCGCGACCAGAAGGCGTCGTTCCGCGACATCGTGAAGTCGGTCCACACGGTCCGTACGGCTTCGCAGATCCCGTCGGCGATCGCCGAGGCCTGGGAATCGGCCCTCACGGCCCCGCACGGCCCGGTGTGGATCGAGATCCCCCAGGACGTACTCCTCGCGGAGACGACTCTCCCCCGCGTCACGGCGATGGACGCGACGCCGCACGACCTGGCGCCGCGCCCCGAACTGACTGCTGTGGCGGCCCACTTGCTGTCGACGGCCGCCCGCCCCGCGGTTGTCGCGGGCGGCGGTGTCGTACGCTCCGACGCCTCCGGAAAGCTGCTCGCACTCGCCGAGACGCTGAACGCGCCGGTCGTCACCACCTTCGGCGGCAAGGGCGCGTTCCCGTGGGAGCACCCGCTCTCGCTCCAGTCGTGGCTGGAGGACCGCCACACGACGGACTTCCTCGAAGACGCGGACGTGCTCCTGGTCGTCGGCTCGGGGCTGGGCGAACTCTCCTCGAACTACTACACGTTCAAGCCGCGCGGCCGCGTGATCCAGATCGACGCGGACCTCGGCAAGCTGGAGTCCAACCACCCCGCTCTCGGCATCCACGCCGACGCCCGACTGGCGCTGTCGGCGCTGCTGGAGACGGTGGAACCCCGCGAGGACGCGACGGCGGCGGAACGCGTGGCCGAGGTGCGGGAGAAGATCCGGGCCCGTATCGAGGCCCAGGATCTGACCCTGGAGCGTCAGGTGCTGGCGTCCGTCCGCGAGGCGCTGCCGGACACGGCCCCCAGCTTCTGGGACATGACGATTCTGGCGTACTGGGCGTGGTCGGCCTTCGACGCCCGCCGCCCCAACACCATGCACTCGGCCCAGGGCGCGGGCGGCCTCGGCTACGGCTTCCCGGCGGCGATCGGCGCTGCGGCGGCCGACCCGACGACGCCGGTGCTCGCGGTGTCGGGCGACGGCGGCGCGATGTACTCCCTCGCGGAACTGGCCACTGCCCGCCAGCACAACTTCCCGGTCACCTGGCTGATCGTGGACGACGGCGGCTACGGCATCCTCCGCGAGTACATGACCGACGCCTTCGACGAGGCCACGGGCACGGAACTCGCCCGCCCCGACTTCGTCGCCCTGGCCGAATCCTTCTGCGTACCGGCGATGCGTACGACGCCGGAGTCGCTGAGCGAGGACCTGGCGAAGGCACTGTCGGCCCCGGGCCCGTCGGTGGTCGTACTCCCGGCCCTGCTGCGGATGTTCGCCCCGACGCACCTCTGACCTGCGCGGAAAACGGCTCCGGCCGCCGCCCGCTGCTGCGGGCGACGGCCGGAAACCGGAAAGGCAGGAAAGGGGTAAAGCAGGCCGAAGGTCAGACCTTGTTGAAGCACAGCGTGTGGTCGCCGCCTCGACTGCTGTGGTACTGAATGCCGTAGTCGAACTTCGACCCGCATTCCATGTCCGGGCCGTACAGCATGTCGCCCGTCTTGTACTCCGCCTCGGCGGAACCGCAGTCGACGATCGTCGGCAGCGGCTCGCCTTCGGGGTCCTGGATCTTGACGCAGTCGCCGACCTCGGGCTCGTGCTTCTTGTCCTTCTCGTTCTGCGCGTCCACGGCGGCTTGTTCCTTGGCCTTGCCGCCGTTGGGATTGGTGTTGTAGTCGTACACGTACCAGGCCCCACCGCCGAAGAGCGCCAGGACAACGAGGGCGGCGAGCAGCCCCTGAACTGGGTGCGTCTGCGGCCGCTGCGGCCGCTGTGGTCCCTGAGGCCCGGGCTGCGGCTGCGGATACCCGCCGTACGGCTGCTGCGGAGGGTGATTCTGGTAGGGCGGCGGCTGTGCGGACATGGCTGAGTGACCCCGATGGTTGACGGCACGACAGAAGGTCAACGCGATGTTGACCGGTGCAGGCTACCGTTCGCAGCCTGATCGCCCATCAGCAGTCCCCGTACGTCCGGTCAGTACGTGATTCAGTACGAGATGAGGTCCGCGATCTCGCGCGCGCTCCAGTGCCCGGCGGCTCCCGGGCAAGCTGCGACATAGGCCGCAATGGTGGCCGCGTCCCACGCGCCCGTCTCCAGCAGCCCTGCGGACAGGTACCGCACGTATTCGACGGACGGCCTGTTCCACTCGACGTCGTCGATGCCCCATGGAGCCGTGAAGGTGAGCATCGGTAAGCCGTCCAGCGCGCCCGGGTGAATGAGCGTTTCGTAGTGGCCGCTGCCCAGCGTGGCCCTGCCGCGGCTCAGAGCCTCGGTCAGGTCGAGGCCGCCGCCCGGCTCCCGGTACATCTCCTGAGCTGCGATGTCCGCGAACTGCTCAACCGTCACCAGGTGCGCCCGGCCCAATACCCGCCCCTTCGCCCCGGGATCGTAGAAGGCCCGCCCACCGGTCCACACCGGAGACTCCGTGGCGAAGTACAGTGCGCCTTCCAGCTCGACCGGGACAGATCTTTCCGGGGCGCGTTGATCCCGGCACCCTGGGTAGGTCCTGGAGGCTCCCGGCGGACGACCGCCCGCGATGTAGAACGACAGGCGGTCCGTATGCATGTTGGAGCCGTAAGCCGTGTACCAGACATGGCCGTCCATAGCGCGTCCCGCTCCCGCGTCCCGTACAACCTTTCCGTCTCCGACGTGTCATCTGTACAAGAAGCACGAGGGGACGGAAGCCACACTATGACGCACAACCGAATAACTCGCGGCACAATCGCCGCAGTTCTAGCCGTGGGTGTACTGGTGCCCGTCGCCGCCGCGGCGCCCGCCGCAGCCGCCGTCGCGCCGACGGTGGTGTGCACCTCGGGCAAGGCGGGGCTGGCGGCCAAGCTGACCACGGACATCACCGCGGCGCTCAAGGGACGGAAGTCCACGACGGCGATCTCGCTGTACGACCGCACCACCAAGACCACCTGCACCCTGCGTTCCACCCAGAAGTACGACTCCGCCAGCGTGGTCAAGGTGACCGTCCTCGCCGCGCTGCTGTGGGACGCCAAGAAGACCAACCGCTACCTCACGTCCACGGAGCACAGGCTCGCCACCGCCATGATCACCAAGTCGGACAACAGCGCCACGAGCACGCTGTGGCGCCAGCTCGGCATGACCAAGATCAAGGCGTTCTTGCAGGCCGCCGGGATGACGCAGACCGTCCCGGGCACCCGCGGCTACTGGGGGCTGACGCAGATCACCGCGCGTGACGAGCAGAAGCTGCTCGCGCTGCTCACTGCGAAGAACACCGTCCTGAGCGACAATTCGCGGTCGTACACCCTCGGCTTGATGAGCAGGGTCGTCCCCTCCCAGCGCTGGGGCACTCCCGCCGGCGCCCCGGCCACCACCACCATCCAGGTCAAGAACGGCTGGCTGCCCCGCGCCACGCACGGCTGGCGGGTGCACTCCATCGGTGCGTTCACGGGCGGCGGCCACAACTACGCGATCACGCTCCTCACGCAGGACAACGCGACCATGGACGACGGCGTGAACACCATCCAGGCCGTGTCCCGGGCGGTCCACAAGGCCCTCAACCCGACGGCCCGCGCCTCGACGCTGTACGCCCCGACGGAAACACCGTGCGAGGTGATCCCCGCCGTGCCGCAGAGCTGACGAACTCGTACGGTCCTAGGACCAGAGACCCGTCTTTGTTGCAGCGGGATGAAAACGGCCCCCGGCCGCGTTGGTGCCTTCCGGTAGAGCAGGACGATCGGGAGGCATCAGTGGCGTCGGCGGCAGATCAAGGGTGGGCACGGCGGCTGGCCGGGTACGCCTGGCGGTACCGGCGCAATGTCGTCCTCGCGCTCGGGTCGTCGCTCGGCGGCATGGCGGTCATGGCCCTCGTGCCGCTGATCACCAAAATCGTCATCGACGACGTCATCGGTGACCATTCGCGCTCGCTCGCCGTCTGGACCGGGCTCCTGATAGCCGCAGCCGTTGTCGTGTACGTCCTCACGTACATCCGCCGCTACTACGGCGGCCGCCTCGCCCTCGACGTCCAGCACGATCTACGTACCGAGATGTACGGGACGATCACCCGGCTCGACGGGAGGCGGCAGGACGAGTTGTCCACCGGGCAGGTCGTCGGGCGTGCCACCAGCGACCTTCAGCTGATCCAGGGCCTGCTCTTCATGCTGCCCATGACCATCGGCAACTTCCTGCTCTTCGGGATTTCCCTCGTGATCATGGCGTGGCTCTCGCCGCTGCTCACCCTGGTCGCGCTCGCCGTCGCCCCCGCCCTGTGGTTCATCGCCAAGCGGAGCCGCGTCCGGCTCTTCCCCGCCACCTGGTACGCCCAGGGGCAGGCCGCCGCCGTCGCGGGCGTCGTCGACGGCGCCGTGTCCGGCGTACGCGTCGTCAAGGGCTTCGGGCAGGAGGACCAGGAGACCGGCAAGCTGCGCGAGGTCGGCCGACGGCTCTTCGCCGGGCGGATGCGCACCGTCAGGCTGAATTCCCGGTACACCCCGGCCCTCCAGTCCGTGCCCGCCCTGGGGCAGGTCGCGATGCTGGCGCTCGGCGGCTGGCTGGCGACGCGCGGCGAGATCACTCTCGGCACGTTCGTCGCCTTCTCCGCCTATCTTGCGCAGCTCGTCGGGCCGGTCCGGATGCTGGCCATGGTGCTCACCGTCGCGCAGCAGGCCAGGGCCGGTGTCGAGCGCGTACTGGAGCTGATCGACACCGAGCCGTCCATCGCGGACGGCACCAAGGAACTTCCGGCCGATACCGAGGCGACCGTCGAGTTCGACGACGTGAGCTTCGGTTACGACGACGAGCGGCCCGTCCTCGACGGCTTCTCGCTGGAGATCCGGTCCGGCGAGACCGTCGCCGTCGTCGGCTCCTCCGGCAGCGGAAAGTCCACGATCTCGCTCCTCCTGCCGCGCTTCTACGACGTGTCGCACGGCGCCGTCCTCGTCGGCGGGCACGACGTCCGCGAGCTCACCATGGACTCGCTCCGGGCCGCCATCGGGCTCGTACCCGAGGACAGCTTCCTGTTCTCCGACACCGTCCGGGCCAACATCGCCTACGGGTACCCCGACGCGACGGACGAGCAGATCGAGACCGCCGCCCGCGCCGCCCAGGCCGACCGCTTCATCGCCGAGCTGCCGGCCGGCTACGACACGACCGTCGGCGAGCACGGCCTCACCCTCTCCGGCGGCCAGCGCCAGCGCATCGCCCTCGCCCGCGCCATCCTCACCGACCCCCGGCTGCTCCTCCTCGACGACGCCACGTCCGCCGTCGACGCCCGGGTCGAGCACGAGATCCACGAGGCGCTGAAGTCCGTCATGGCCGGGCGCACGACGCTGCTCATCGCCCACCGCCGCTCCACCCTCAACCTCGCCGACCGCATCGCCGTGCTCGACGGCGGGCGCCTCGCCGACATCGGCACGCACGACGAGCTCCAGCAGCGCTCGGCGCTCTACCGGCGGCTGCTGACCGACCCCGACGAGCTCGGCGGTGTATCGCCCGGGCACACGCTCCTCAAGGCTCCGGAACCGGCCGAGGACCGGACCGTTCAGGCCGAACTGGACGCCGAGTTCGACGCCGAGCGCGGCATCACGCCCGACCTGTGGGTGCGCGACGAGAGTGCCCCCGACAAGGCCACCGACCACGCGCCCGGCATGCCTGCCACCCCCGAGCTCCTCGCCCAGGTCGACGCGCTGCCCCCGGCCGACGACATCCCCGCCGTCGACGAGGCCCGCGCCGTCCAGCCGGAGGAGTCGTACGGCCTGCGCCGCCTGCTGCGCGGCTTCGGGCTGCCGTTGCTGTTCAGCCTGCTCCTCGTGGCTCTCGACGCCGGGATGGGGCTGCTGCTGCCGATCCTGATCCGGCACGGCATCGACGAAGGCGTCACCCAGCTCGCGCTCGGCGCGGTCTGGACGGCCGCCGGGCTCGCGCTGCTGTCCGTAGTCGTGCAGTGGGCGGCGCAGACCGGCGAGATACGGATGACAGGGCGGACCGGCGAGCGTGTTCTGTATGCGCTCCGCCTCAAGATCTTCGCCCAGCTCCAGCGGCTCGGTCTGGACTACTACGAGCGCGAGCTGACCGGCCGCATCATGACCCGCATGACGACCGATGTTGACGCTTTGTCGACATTTCTGCAGACCGGGCTCGTCACCGCCTTCGTCTCCCTCGTCACCTTCTTCGGCATCATGGTCGCGCTCGTCGTCATCGATGTGCAGCTGGCGCTGGTCGTCTTCGCGACGCTGCCGGTCCTCGTCATCGGCACGTACTTCTTCCGGAAGAAGAGCGTGGCGGCGTACGAGCTGGCGCGTGACCGGGTCGGTCTCGTCAACGCCGACCTCCAGGAGTCCGTGTCCGGGCTGCGCATCGTCCAGGCGTTCCGGCGCGAGCGCAGGGGCGCGGTGCGGTTCGCGGAGCGCAGTGCGAGCTACCGGCAGGCGCGGGTGCGCGGTCAGTGGCTGATCTCGGTGTACTTCCCGTTCGTGCAGCTCCTGTCGTCCGTCGCCGCCGCCGCGGTGCTGATCGTGGGCGCGGGGCGGGTGGACGCGGGCACGCTGACCACCGGTGCGCTGGTCGCCTACCTCCTCTACATCGACCTGTTCTTCGCGCCCGTACAGCAGCTCTCCCAGGTCTTCGACGGCTACCAGCAGGCCACCGTCTCGCTGCGGCGCATCCAGGAGCTCCTCCAGGAGCCGGCGTCGACCGGCGACGCCGACAGGCCGAAGGCCGTCCCGTCACTGCGCGGCGAAATCGCCTTCGAGGACGTGCATTTCACGTATGCGAAGGAAGGGGCCGGCGACGAGGAAGAGGCCCTCATCGGCATCGACCTGCGCATCCCCGCCGGCCAGTCCGTCGCCTTCGTCGGCGAGACCGGCGCGGGCAAGTCGACTCTGGTCAAGCTCGTCGCGCGCTTCTACGACCCGACGAAGGGCCGCATCACCGCCGACGGCGCCGACCTGCGCGACCTCGACATCACGGCGTACCGGCACCGCCTGGGCGTCGTACCGCAGGAGGCGTACCTCTTCGCCGGTACGGTCCGCGACGCGATCGCCTACGGGCGGCCCGAGGCGACCGATGCCGAGGTCGAGGCGGCGGCCCGGGCGGTCGGCGCGCACGACATGATCGCGACGCTGGACGGCGGCTACCTCCACGACGTCGCCGAGCGCGGCCGCAACCTCTCCGCGGGCCAGCGCCAGCTCATCGCCCTCGCCCGCGCCGAACTCGTCGACCCCGACGTCCTGCTCCTCGACGAGGCGACCGCTGCCCTGGACCTGGCGACCGAGGCTGCGGTCAGGCGGGCCACCGACCTTCCCCAAGCTCTCAACTCCGTTCGAGCAGGGGAGACCCCATCCACCGGCCGCCGCACCACCCTGGTCGTCGCCCACCGCCTGACGACGGCGGCGCGCGCGGACCGGGTGGTGGTCATGGATCACGGCCGGGTGGTCGAGGACGGCACGCACGACGAACTGCTGGCCCTGGACGGGACGTACGCCCGGCTGTGGCGCACGTTCGTGGGGGAGGACGAGCCCGCGGCCGTCTGAGTACGTCAGCGGCGCACATGAGTACGGGAGCCGGTCCGCGGCCGGACCGGCTCCTGTTGGATCAGGGGCATGAACAAGGTCGACCACGAGGGCTGGATGCAGGACGTCAGCACGCCCCCGCCCGCTTCCAGGACCGCCGTCCGGCTGCGCATCGCCTCGGTGGTGGCGGCCGTGCTGCTGATCCCCGGCACGGTGGTCGCCTGGGTGGTGTCCGTCTCGACCGAACAGGGTGGGCGCTGCCTCATGCACGGGGGTGAGTACTGCGGTGCCTCCGCGCCCGGCTGGGTGTTCACGGCGGCGCTGACCGCCGCTTTCGTGGCGTGGTGCGTCGTCCTCTTCGTACCGTCCCGCGTAAGGGAGTCGGAGCGGATCCGCAGGGCGGCCCTGTGGGTCCAACTCGCCATGGAGGGGCTCTTCCTGCTGCTGGTCGTCGCCGCGAAGTAGGACTTTCGAGGCTCCGCCCGAAGTTTCGCGCCGAATTCCGCCACGAATTCAGCTGCAACCGCGCCGTGCCTCTTGTGCGTCCGTACGCACGTACGCTCCTGTGGGGGAAAGGGGTACGAGTGTTCGGTGGGGCGATGAGAAAACACTTGAAATACGGCATATACGGACTTGCGATCCTGATCGCGGCCGCAGGCCTGACCCTTGCGGGCCCCGGCGCCCAGAGCGCCGAGGCCGCAGACTCGACCTGCGCCGGCCGCAAGGTGAAAACGGTCTCCTTCGCGACCGGCGAACTGCGCATCTACAAGAGCCGCCGTTACGTCTGCGCCATGACCGTCTCCAAGAGCCCCGGTGTGCGACGGCACATGTCCGTCACCATCCAGGCGCGCGGCAGCCGCACCGCCAAGGACAGCGGCCACTTCACGCACCGAGCCGGCCCGGTGAAGGTCTACGCCCTCAACAGGTGTGTACGGGCCGAGGGTTCGATCGGCATCAGGAAGGTCTCCACTGGCTGGATTCTCTGCTGACCCTGGTGGTACGGGAGTTGCCCGGCTAGGTTCGCCCCGTCGTCTGTGACTACAGGGGAGGGCGAATGGGGCGCAAGGCGCTCAGATGGCTGCTGTCGCTGGTGGTGCTCATAGGCACCGTGGGAATCGGCAGCGCCGCACCGGCCGGGGCGGTCACCACCGCCGCAGAGCCGGACATAAAGGAACGAATACTCGCGATACCGGGCATGAGCCTGGTCGAGGAGAAGCCGTACACCGGCTACCGCTATTTCGTACTGAACTACACCCAGCCGGTCGACCACCGGCACCCGTCCAAGGGCACCTTCAAGCAGCGGATCACCTTGCTGCACAAGGACACCAGCCGCCCGACGGTCTTCTTCACCAGTGGCTACAACGTCTCGACGACCCCTCGGCGCAGTGAGCCGACGGCGATCATCGACGGCAACCAGGTGTCGATGGAGTACCGCTTCTTCACCCCGTCCCGGCCGTCGCCGGCCGACTGGTCGAAGCTCGACATCAAGCAGGCCGCGAGCGACCAGCACCGCATCTTCAAGGCGCTGAAGAAGATCTACTCCAAGAAGTGGATCTCCACCGGCGGCTCCAAGGGCGGCATGACCGCGACGTACTACGAGCGCTTCTACCCGCGCGACATGGACGGCGTCGTCGCGTACGTCGCGCCCAACGACGTGGTGAACAAGGAGGACGCGGCGTACGACCGCTTCTTCCGCAACGTCGGCACCAAGGAGTGCCGCGACGCCCTGAACGCCGTACAGCGGGAGGCACTTGAGCGGCGTGCCCCGCTGAGCGCCAAGGTCAAGGAGTGGGCGGACGCCAACAACGCCACCTTCGACACCGTCGGCAGCCTGGACAAGGCGTACGAGTCCACGGTTCTCGACTTCGTGTGGGCCTTCTGGCAGTACAGCCGGGCGGCGGACTGCGCGGACGTACCCGCCGCGGACTCCTCCGACCAGGTGATCTACGACTACGTCGACGCGATCTCCGGCTTCGCCGCCTACAGCGACCAGAGCCTGGCGACGTACACGCCGTACTACTACCAGGCGGGCACCCAGCTGGGCGCACCGCAGGTCAAGTACCCGCACCTCGACGGCCTCATGAAGTACGGCCCGGACTTCTTCCAGCCGCGCGTCTACGTGCCGCGCGACATCCCGATGAAGTTCAGCCCGAGCGCGATGCGGGACGTGGACAGCTGGGTGCGGCACAACGCCACGCGGATGATGTTCGTGAACGGGCAGAACGACCCGTGGAGCGCCGAGCCGTTCCGCCTCGGCAAGGGCGCACGTGATGCGTACGTCTACACCGCGCCCGGCGCCAACCACGGCGCCAATGTGGCGGGCCTCGCCCCCGCCGAGAAGGCGAAGGCGACCGCGGCGATCCTCGAATGGGCGGGTGTGGCCCCGGCCGCCGTCCAGGCGGACCCGGCGAAGGCCAAGAGGCTGACCGGTTTCGACGCGAAGCTCGACAAGCGTGACGTGCAGCGCGAGCAGACCCTGAGGCCGTAACGCTCCTCCTTGCACCGTGGGCTGTGCCCGCCGTCGTTGTGGTGACTCACACGCGGCGGGCGCAGCCCACCGCCTTGTCCCCGCCCAGCTGTACGTACAACTGCGTCGGGGGCGGGCACTGCGCCCGCCGCTGCACCGCGGCCGCCACCCTGAACTGCGGGGCCGTCTCGCCCGACCCGTCGCACGGCGTCTCCTTCACCTGCCCCTTGCTCGCGGTGTAGACGCAGTCCCCGACGACGGTGCGCGGGCCGCCGCCCCTGCCCGGATCGCCCGGATGCGGTTCCTCCAGATTGCGCATGCAGGCGAAACCGCGCGCCACAGCTCCGTCGCCGTCCTCGTCGAACGCGGGCCGGCTCTCCGAGATGTGCAGCACGAAGTCCGTACGGGCCGGGCACGCGGGCCCGTCGGCGGGCCGCCCCTCGTGCCGGGCCAGGACCCGGGCGGCGGCCTTCTCACTGACGCAGGGCACTTCGCGGAAGTCGCGTCCGCGCAGCGACCCGTGCGAGCTGCATTCGTCGATGCCGAGGAAGGTCGCGCCGTACCCCGACGGCGTGACCGTGCCGGCGAGCGCGCCGCCGGAACCGCCGCCGCCCCCCTCGGGCGCCCTCTGACAAGCGGTCAGCGACATCGCCACCGCAAGCAACAGGGGACACACCACCCCCGTGAACCGATCCATCCGCATGCCGAACCCCCCGATACGTCCACACAGCGTGACCCGCCGGAGCGGGCACACGCCAGACGCGCGGGGGGCTTTGCGCCTATCGGGGGTGGTGCGCCGGTGGTGCGGCGTATGAGGCGTACGCCTAATAAGTCAGCCCGTACCCGACCGGATACAGCACCGTCGCCGGATCGTCCGCGCGCTGTATCGGTACGGGCAGCCTCCCCTCGGGGCGGGTCTTTCCGGCGATGACCCGGACCGCCGCACGGAGTTCCACGTCGGTCCAGGAGTACGCCGCCACACTCGCGGCGAACCCGCTGAGCCGGGCGATGTCGTACGGATTGCGGATGGCGAGGCAGACGACGGGCACCCCGGTGGCCGCGAGCGCACTGACGAGGGTGCGCTGCGGGCTGGTCGCGGACACGTTGTACGTCCCCACGACCACCGCGTCCTTCCCCTTGGCGGCGGCGACCGCCTCGTCGATCTTCGCCTGGGTGGGGGTGATCCCGGTGGACAGGGCGGTGGCGTTGAAGCCCAGCTCGGTGAACGCTCCGGCGATGACGGTGGTGGGCGGCCCGGTGCTCCCGGAGGGGGATGCGGGATCGGCCCCGACGACCAGCACATTTCTGTGCGTGCGACGGCTGAGCGGCAGCAGCCCGCCGGTGTTGGCCAGCAGGGTGGTGGTCCCCTCGGCGATCCGGTCGGCCGCGGAGAGGTGCGAACGCATGCCCACGGTCCGGTCGACTCCCTCGTGGGACACATAGGGATCGCGGAACAGCCCGAGCTTGGCCTTGAGCCGCAGGATCCGCAGCACGGACTCTTCCAACCGGCTCATGCTCACCTCGCCGTCCTTGACGGCCTTGAGGACGGCGTTCCAGGCGACGGGCAGGTCCGGCGGGTTCAGCAGCTGGTCGCACCCGGCGAGGAGGGCGAGGACGGGCACCCGGTCGTCGCCGTACTTCTGGCGTACGCCCGCCATGGTGAGGGAGTCGGTGACGACGACTCCGTCGTAGCCGAGCCGCTCGCGCAGTACGCCGGTGAGGATCGGCCGGGAGAGCGTGGCCGGGTCCTTGGCGGGGTCGAGCGCGGGCACCACGATGTGCGCGGTCATGATCGAGTCGATGCCGGCGGCGATCGCGGCCCGGAACGGCGGGGCGTCCAACTGCTCCCACTGCTCGGCGGTGTGGTGGATGGTGGGGAGGGCGTAGTGACTGTCGTCCTTGGTGTCGCCGTGCCCGGGGAAGTGCTTGGACGTGGCCGCGATCCCGGCCCCCTGATAGCCCTTGACCTGCGCGGCGACCATGCCCGCTACGGCCTGCGGGTCGGCCCCGAAGGACCGTACGCCGATGACGGGGTTGGCGGGGTTGACGTTGACGTCGGCGACGGGCGCGTAGTTCTGCACGATGCCCATCGCCGCCAGCTCGGTCCCCGCGATCCGCGCCGCCTTGCGCGCGTCACGGGTCGACCCGCCCGCCCCGAGCGCCATCGCGCCGGGCACGAGGGTGGCGGGCTTGCCGACGCGGGCGACGATGCCGTGCTCCTGGTCGGTGGAGATGAGGAGGGGGAGGGGCGTGCTCTGGGCGAGCCCTGCCCGCTGGATGCCGTTGGAGAGGTCGGCGATCTGGTGCGGGTCGCGGGTGTTGTGCGCCCAGGCGAAGTAGATGATGCCGCCGACGTGGTACTTCGCGACGAGCTCGGCGGCGGTCCTGACCCCGATCTCCTTGAGATTGAGGTCGATGTCGGCCTGGTCGGGCTCGGTCGCGGAGTGGCCGTACACGCGCATGACGAAGAGCTGGCCGACCTTCTCCTCCAGGCTCATCCGGGAGATGAGGCGCTTGAGACGGTCGCGAGTCGAGGCACTGTCAGCAGCGACGGGGGAGGCGGTGGCTGTGGTAGCCGCAGCTACTGCGGCCGTGGCTGTGGCGATGAGCAGGGTGCGTCTGGAGGTGCCTCTGGATGTGCGGTGGTGGTGCACGTGAGCTCCTTCCGGCCGTACTCGACAAGGGAGTTGAAGGAAACTGCCAAGGAGTCACGGATATCCGGAAAGTAACTGCCAGGTCAAGGCGCCGCGCAAAGTTGAAGCCGCCACCGGCGCATTTGGAGGGGGGCGCACCGGTGGCGGCTGCGCTGCCGGCCGCAGGCGGTTGGAGAGGGGGGTCAGCGATCGCAGCCAGCAGCGAGAGCCGACACCGCTCTGCGGAGACTCACCGGCAGTACGCCGGTTGGACGGAGGGGGCGCGCGGAGGGTTCCCGAAGATGCGGGAATTCGCGGAAATGGTGCGGAAGGGCTGAGATCGCGCACGTGTGACGCGGTCCGCGCCTACGCCGGGCCGTGCACCGGCGCCGCTGCCTCTGGCGGCCAGTGCCGCTGGAGCATCCGTACCGCCTCGGTGCTCATCGGCGCGGCGGCCTGCTGGGGCGCCTCCAACGTCCTGACCCGCGCCGGTCGTGCCCGAGAAGTCGTCAGCCTGACCGGTGCCCGGCGAGCCCCTCCAGATACTCCCGCCCGGCCGTCAGCAGCCCCGGCAGCTCTGCCGCCTCCGGATACCACCGCTTCTCGTACTCCCAGCACAGCCAGTCGTCGTCGTCGAGCAGCGCTACGCACTCGCCGAGTGGCAGCACACCGGTCCCCAGCGCGAGCGGAGTCGTGTCGTCCGCCGATGCGATGTCCTTGACCTGGGTGTATCCGAGGTGCGGGGCGAGTACGGCGTGGGTTGCCGCCGGGGTCTCGCCGCCCAGCCAGGTGTGCATGACGTCCCACAGCGCGCCCACGTTCTTGTGGCCGACCGGGCCCAGGACGCGGGAGGCCGCCGCGCCCGTGCGGTGGGAGTCGTGGGTTTCCAGCAGGATGCGTACGCCCAGGTCGGCGGCGGTTTCGGCGGCCCGGCCCAGGCGCCGCGCCGCCGTCGCGTCGGCCTCCTCCTGACTCTGCTCGTCGCCGCCGCCGGGGAAGACGCGGACGTACGGGGCGCCGAGGTCGCGGGCGAGGGTCAGCAGGGCGTCGAGTTCCTCGTGCACGGCGGCGTCGTCGCCGGGGGCCGCCACGCGGGCGTACCCGGCCAGAGCCAGGATCTCGACGCCCGCCCGTTCGAACTCGCCCACCGCATCCGCGCGTTCGCTCGCTCCGATGCCGGGGTGGACCGGCTCCTCGGGGTGGGCGCGCAGCTCCACGCCGGCGTAGCCGGTCCCGGTCGCCAGGCGCAGTACGTCGCTGACCGGCATGCCGGGCACCCCGAGGGTGGAGAACGCGTACTTCACTTCGATGCTCCTTCTTGGAGGGGGAGCCGCCAGTCCTGGCCTACCAGGTCCGCTCCGTACGAGCGGTGCGGCTTCTCGGCGACGAGTGTGAATCCGGCGCGCTGGTAGATCTTCCGGGCGGCGGTCAGCACATCGTTCGTCCACAGCACGACTTCCCGGTACCCCACCTCGTATGCGAAGTCCACGACCGTTCGGACCAGTCGTTCACCCAGGCCGTGGCCGCGCGCCGAGGGGTCGACCAGCAGGAGGCGTAGCCGGGCGGTGCCGGGGGCGTCGTCCCGTACGCACATCACCGAACCCACCGGCCGGCCGTCGAGCTCGGCGATCCAGACGCGCTCCAGGTGGGGGTCGTGGTCCTGGGCGAAGTCCGCGACGATACGGGCGACGAGGCCCTCGAAGTCGGCGTTCCAGCCGAACTCGGCGGCGTACAGCGCGCCGTGCCGCTGCACGATCCAGCCGAGGTCGCCCGGCACGGGGTCGCGCAGCACCGGCGCTTCGGGGGCGTACGGCGTACTGCTGCTGAGAATCTCCCGGACCGTGCGCATCGCCGCGGTGAGGCGTGGGCGTTCCTCCGGCCGTACGCCGGAAAGCAGCGAGCCGACGGCTTCGCGCGAGCGCTCGTCGAGGAGGGCCGCCGCTTCCCGGCCCCTGGCTGTCAGGCTGACCCGCCGGCGCCGCGCGTCCTCCTCGGACGGGCTCCGCTCGATCAGCCCGTCCCGCTCGAACTTGGCCAGCAGCCGGCTCAAGTAACCGGCGTCCAGCGACAGGCGGGTGCGCAGGTCCGCCGCGTCCGTATGCGGGGAGTGGGTCAGCTCGTACAGGACGCGGGATTCGGTCAGTGTGTACGGGGTGTAGAGGTGGCGGCTGTAATCGAGCGCGCCGATGAGATTCGTGTAGAAGCGGTTGAACGCGCGAATTTCCTGAACGGCCATGATCCACTCCGGCATTTCCTTGACTGAGTCAACGGTATGTCGGGGTGGTCGCGTACGGAAGCCCCCCACGGGGCAGGACTCCGGCCATGACAGAGATATGGGAATTCACCGATGACCGCGGCCAGTTGGCGTCGGCCGGGCAGCGGCCGACGCGGGTCGTCGCGTACATCCAGGCCGGCGCGACCCTCTGGGACCACGGCCTGCGCCCCCTCGGCATCTTCGGCTCGTACCACGACGGTGAGGCCCCCGACCGGGCGAAGGCGGGCACGCTCCCGGTGGGCGACGTGACGTACTTCGGCGCGGGCGGCGCGTTCGACCCCGACCGGCTTCTGGCGGCCGGAACCGACCTCGTCGTCGCCGTCAGCTACGGCGGCGGCCAGGTGTACGGCATCGCGCCGGACGCGGCGAAGCACCTGGAGGAGCAGGTTCCGGTCGCCGTACTCGATGTGGGGCAAGGGCGCTCACTGGACGAGATCCGGGCGCGCTTCGCCGAGCTGGCCGCGTCACTCGGCGGCGCGGAGCCCGCGGTTGCGCTCGACGCCGCGCGCGAGCGCCTCCGTACGGTCGCCGCGAAGGCCCCGGTGCTGGCGCTCTCCCCGGCCGGCGACGACCAGGTCCACCTCGCCAGGCCCCACGCCTGGCCGGACCTGCGCGCCCTGGCCGAGCTGGGCGTACGCCTGCTGGACCCGCCCGCGGAGGGCGGCGCGAACTGGTCGACGGTCACCTGGCCGGAGGCGGCCGCGCTGGCCCCCCGCGTGGTCCTCGCCGACACCCGCATGAACGCCTCCCCCCTGGACCCCGCCCACCTGGGCAACGTCCACGTCCTCCCCTGGAACCCGGAACTCCCGGCGAGCCGGGCGGCGCAGGCGGGGCTCTTCGGGGGCCTGGCGGAGGCGCTGGCGGAGACGTAGGGGGCGCTGCGGGGCCTGTCGGAGCACCGGGGGCGGGGGCGCTGCGAGGCCCGGTGGTGATGCCGGGGGCCGGGGCCTACGGGAGCGGCGTCCGGGACTGCATGCTGTGCCTTCCCGGGGGCAACGCCCGGACCTCCGGCCGGAAACCCGCCGACGCGAGCGGGTCGACGCCACCCATCGGCGCTAGGACGGGGCCTGTCGGAGTACCGGGGCCAGGGCGGTGCGGGGCCGGTGGTGGTGCCGGGGGCCGGGGCCTACGGGAGCGGCGTCCGGGACTGCATGATTTAGCTGCGTTCCCGGGTCACCGAAAGCCTCCCGGCGTCCCGCGCACACATCACGTTTTACGTCCCGAACACCACTCCCTACGGCCCCGTCCCCCTCCCGTACACCGTTGAACACCGACCGGCGCCGGTACCGGGCCGCCTGAACCAGGATGCGAACGGCGGCGAGGGGGCGGGTCGCGCAGGGGGCGCTGTTCGGGACGTAAAGCGTGATTTGTGCGCGAATTACTGGCCTCGCAAACAAAGCCCCGCCCCGCAGCTAAATCATGCAGTCCCGAATGGCGCCCCCGGAGCGGCCCGACCCCGCACCACGACCACCGGCGCAAGCCAAACCCCGCACAGACCCACGCGGCGCAAGCCAAACCCCGCACGGACGCACGCGGCGCAAGCCAAACTCCGCACGGACGCACGCGGCGCAAGCCAAACCCCGC